>NZ_CP058398.1:0-1648524 GCF_049262705.1 Gardnerella washingtoni
GTATATTTGTGTCTTTTTTGCGTTGATTTTGTGTTGATTGTGCGTTGTTAATTACTTTGTTACTCGAGTATCGTTTATTCGTTTTGATTGATGTTTAATGAAGTTACTTTGATGAGTTTCGTAAGTTTTTAGCATCGTGTATTACGCTCATACACTTTGCTTGTACTGCTGCTGAGTTTGCGCGAGCGTTGTAAAGCAAGCGCTACCGCATTAAGCTCACTTTAAGTTAATCTTCTTTGGTCGTCAGATTACGCTTTCTTCATTAGTTTAAAGAAAGCGTAATTGTTTGCGCGCTTGCGCGGAAAGCGCACTGTGCTTTCTGTATAAGCAAGCGCTACCGCATCGGGTTGCTTTTCGCGCTACGCTTTAAGCGAAAAGCAAGTCGATGCGACACGCCCGGGTTTGGTGGTTTTGGGGTTGTTTTTTGGTTATTTTTTGTTGTTTTTGGTTATGGTTTTTGGTTTTGGGTTGGTTTTTGAGTGTTTTTTCGTTGTTTTCGACACGCCGGTGGATGCTAGTGTTTTCAAGGGTTTTGGTGTGTTTGTTTTTGTTGGGTTTGCGTTTTAGCGTGGGTTGGTGTAAGTTTATCTCTTGCTGCTCAGCGCGGCTGGTTCTCCTCGGTTGAGGTTGATGAGCCGGCTGGTGTGGTGGTGGTTTGAGAACTCAAGAGCGTGTCTGTACTACTTATTAGTTAATTATTGCCAGTTCATTGCCTGCCTTGCATGTTGCAGGGTGCCTGAGAGATGGTTAAATGGTGGTGAGGTTTTTGTTGGGATGTTCTTTCCTTAAAGAATGTCTCGTCTTTTTCTTTTTATATTGGAGCCTTTTGTTGGCTCTTCATTGAAGTTTTTCGTGGAGGGTTCGATTCTGGCTCAGGATGAACGCTGGCGGCGTGCTTAACACATGCAAGTCGAACGGGATCTGGTCAGCTTGCTGACTGGTGAGAGTGGCGAACGGGTGAGTAATGCGTGACCAACCTGCCCCATGCTCCAGAATAGCTCTTGGAAACGGGTGGTAATGCTGGATGCTCCAACTTGACGCATGTCTTGTTGGGAAAGTGTTTAGTGGCATGGGATGGGGTCGCGTCCTATCAGCTTGTAGGCGGGGTAATGGCCCACCTAGGCTTCGACGGGTAGCCGGCCTGAGAGGGCGGACGGCCACATTGGGACTGAGATACGGCCCAGACTCCTACGGGAGGCAGCAGTGGGGAATATTGCGCAATGGGGGGAACCCTGACGCAGCGACGCCGCGTGCGGGATGAAGGCCTTCGGGTTGTAAACCGCTTTTGATTGGGAGCAAGCTTTCGGGTGAGTGTACCTTTCGAATAAGCGCCGGCTAACTACGTGCCAGCAGCCGCGGTAATACGTAGGGCGCAAGCGTTATCCGGAATTATTGGGCGTAAAGAGCTTGTAGGCGGTTCGTCGCGTCTGGTGTGAAAGCCCATCGCTTAACGGTGGGTTTGCGCCGGGTACGGGCGGGCTAGAGTGCAGTAGGGGAGACTGGAATTCCCGGTGTAACGGTGGAATGTGTAGATATCGGGAAGAACACCAATGGCGAAGGCAGGTCTCTGGGCTGTTACTGACGCTGAGAAGCGAAAGCGTGGGGAGCGAACAGGATTAGATACCCTGGTAGTCCACGCCGTAAACGGTGGACGCTGGATGTGGGGCCCATTCCACGGGTTCCGTGTCGGAGCTAACGCGTTAAGCGTCCCGCCTGGGGAGTACGGCCGCAAGGCTAAAACTCAAAGAAATTGACGGGGGCCCGCACAAGCGGCGGAGCATGCGGATTAATTCGATGCAACGCGAAGAACCTTACCTGGGCTTGACATGTGCCTGTCGACTGCAGAGATGTGGTTTCCCTTCGGGGCAGGTTCACAGGTGGTGCATGGTCGTCGTCAGCTCGTGTCGTGAGATGTTGGGTTAAGTCCCGCAACGAGCGCAACCCTCGCCCTGTGTTGCCAGCGGGTTATGCCGGGAACTCACGGGGGACCGCCGGGGTTAACTCGGAGGAAGGTGGGGATGACGTCAGATCATCATGCCCCTTACGTCCAGGGCTTCACGCATGCTACAATGGCCGGTACAACGGGATGCGACATGGTGACATGGAGCGGATCCCTTAAAACCGGTCTCAGTTCGGATCGTAGTCTGCAACTCGACTACGTGAAGGCGGAGTCGCTAGTAATCGCGAATCAGCAACGTCGCGGTGAATGCGTTCCCGGGCCTTGTACACACCGCCCGTCAAGTCATGAAAGTGGGCAGCACCCGAAGCCGGTGGCCTAACCCTTTTGGGATGGAGCCGTCTAAGGTGAGGCTCGTGATTGGGACTAAGTCGTAACAAGGTAGCCGTACCGGAAGGTGCGGCTGGATCACCTCCTTTCTACGGAGTTTTTGTGCGCGCTCGGTTGAGTGTGGTTACTGGTGTGGAAAACAGTGGTTAACGTTTTAGATGAGTTTGTTGGGCATGCTTTTGGGTTCCCGGATTGCCACCCCTCCTGTTTTTTGGGGGTTGCGGTCCTTGACTCATGGGATTTAGTGTTGATGCTTTTGAGTGTTGATGCTGGTTTTGTGGTGTTGTGGTGGTTTGAGAACTGGATAGTGGACGCGAGTAAAATGCGAGACTTTTTTTTGGTTTCGATTTTTTTGCTTTTATCAATTTCAACCGGCTCCTTTTGTTGGAGTCGCTTGATCGTTTTGTGATCGTTTAGTGTGATGATTTTTTGTCTAGAGAATTTTGCTGATGGGTTCTTGCTTTAGTGTTTGTCACTGGTAAGGGCGTATGGTGGATGCCTTGGTAGACAGGACCGATGAAGGACGTGACGGGCTGCGATATGCCTCGGGGAGCTGCCGAGTGGGCTTTGATCCGAGGATTTCCGAATGGGGAGACCCGGCCACTGTTATGAGTGGTCACCACAGTTTTGTGGGGGGTACGCAGGGAAGTGAAACATCTCAGTACCTGCAGGAAAGGATACTCCGTGAGTAGTGGCGAGCGAAAGCGGATCAGGCTAAACCGGGTGCGTGTGATAGCCGTCAGGTGTTGCGCATTCGGGGTCGTGGGATGGACTGTTCAGCCTCTGACGGGGTTGAGGAGAGTGATAAAATGTCGTGCTAGGTGAATGGGATTGAATTCCCAGCCGTAGAGGGTGATGGCCCCGTAGCTTGTCGTGCGATGTCTCTTTATGTTTATTCCCAAGTAGCGCGGGACTCGTGGAATCCCGCGTGAATCTGCCCAGACCGTTGGGTAAGCCTAAGTATTCCTGTCTGACCGATAGTGTACTAGTACCGTGAGGGAAAGGTGAAAAGCACCCCGGGAGGGGAGTGAAATAGTTCCTGAAACCGTGCGCTTACAATCCGTCGGAGCCTTCTTTGTGGGGTGACGGCGTGCCTATCGAAAAATGAGTCTGCGAGTCAGTGGTATGTGGCGAGGCTAACCCGGGTGGGGGAGCCGTAGCGAAAGCGAGTTTTAAAAGGCGTTTGAGTCGCATGTCCTGGACCCGAAGCGGGATGATCTAGCCCTGAGCAGGTTGAAGCGCGGGTAAGACCGTGTGGAGGACCGAACCCACCTAGGTTGAAAACTGGGGGGATGACTTGGGGTTAGGGGTGAAAGGCCAATCAAATTCCGTGATAGCTGGTTCTCTCCGAAATGCATTTAGGTGCAGCGTCGTGTTATTGCTTACAGGGGGTAGAGCTACTGGATGCTTGCGGGCCCATACCGGGTACCAATAGCAGCCAAACTCCGAATACCTGTTAGGTTTATCACGGCAGTGAGTCGGCGGGGGATAAGCTCCGTCGTCAAAAGGGAAACAGCCCTGATCGTCGTCTAAGGTCCCGAAGCGCGTGCTAAGTGGGAAAGGATGTGGAGTCGCATAGACAGCCAGGAGGTTGGCTCAGAAGCAGCCATCCTTGAAAGAGTGCGTAACAGCTCACTGGTCTAGTGGTTCCGCGCCGACAATGTAGCGGGGCTTAAGCACGCCACCGAAGACGCGGCTGCATGAATTTTGTTCATGTGGGGTAGGAGAGCGTCCTGTATGGGGTGAAGCGGCAGTGTGAACTTGTCGTGGACTTTACAGGAGTGAGAATGCAGACATGAGTAGCGAGAGACAGGTGTGAATCCTGTCCGCTGAATGACTAAGGGTTCCGGGGCCACGTTCGTCGTCCCCGGGTGAGTCGAGTCCTAAGGCGAGGCCGACAGGCGTAGTCGAATGGATGAACGGGTTGATATTCCCGTACCGGTGTTACACCGTTCGAACTGAATCTGAGAGTACTAACCTTCATTTGCTGGTTGATTTCCTTTCGGGGTTGTTGGCTGGTTTGTGTTGGGACTGTATCGGTAGTAGGTTAGCGTGGGAGTGACGCGGGTAGGTAGCCGGCTGCGGAGGTGGTTTTCCGTGGCTAAGCGTGTGGGCTGTCTCCTAGGTAAATCCGGGGGATGTTTAAGCTGAGGCGTGATGGGTAGGCTGTAAGGCTGATTCCGGTGATCCTGCTTGCCGAGAAAAGCTTCAACGTGAGGTGTGATTCCGCTCGTACCCTAAACCGACACTGGTGGTCTGGTAGAGTATACCGAAGCGATCGGGCGAATCCTGGCCAAGGAACTCGGCAAATTACTCCCGTGCCTTCGGCATAAGGGAGACCCTTGATGGTGATATGGTTTTACGCTGTTGAGCTGTTGGGGGTGGCACAAGCTAGGGGGTAGCGACTGTTTACCAAAAACACAGGAGCGTGCGAAGGCGTAAGCCGCTGTATACGCTCTGACGCCTGCCCGGTGCCGGAAGGTTAAGAGGATCCGTTAGCTTCGGTGAAGCGGTGAATTTAAGCCCCGGTAAACGGCGGTGGTAACTATAACCATCCTAAGGTAGCGAAATTCCTTGTCGGGTAAGTTCCGACCTGCACGAATGGCGTAACGACTTCCCCACTGTCTCGGCCAGGAGCCCGGCGAAATTGCAGTACGAGTAAAGATGCTCGTTAAGCGCAGAAGGACGAAAAGACCCCGGGACCTTTACTATACCTTGGTATTGTCGTTAGGTGTGGATCGTGTAGCATAGGCGGGAGGCTGTGAAGCGTGGGCGCTAGCTTGCGTGGAGTCGACAGGTGAAATACCGCTCTTTCCATATCTGGCGTCTAACCTCGACACGTTATCCGTGTTAGGGACAGTGCCTGGCGGGTAGTTTAACTGGGGCGGTTGCCTCCTAAAGAGTAACGGAGGCGCTCAATGGTCCGCTCAGCCCGGTTGGCAATCGGGTGTTGAGTGTAATCGCACAAGCGGGCTTGACTGTGAGACTGACGGGTCGAGCAGGGACGAAAGTCGGAGATAGTGATCCGGTGCCGGCGTACGGACGTGGCATCGCTCAACGGATAAAAGGTACCCCGGGGATAACAGGCTGATCATTCCCAAGAGTCCATATCGACGGGATGGTTTGGCACCTCGATGTCGGCTCGTCGCATCCTGGGGCTGGAGCAGGTCCCAAGGGTTCGGCTGTTCGCCGATTAAAGCGGCACGCGAGCTGGGTTCAGAACGTCGTGAGACAGTTTGGTCTCTATCCTCTGCGCTCGTTGGAATGTTGAGGAGACCTGCCCATAGTACGAGAGGACCTGGGTGGACGAACCTCTGGTATGCCGGTCGTCACGCCAGTGGCGCTGCCGGTTAGCTACGTTCGGAAGGGATAACCGCTGAAAGCATCTAAGCGGGAAGCCTGCTCCAAGATAAGCATTCCTTGCACTTGAGTGTGTGAGCCCCCATGTAGAACACGTGGTTGATAGGCTAGACGTGGAAGCCCTGTAAGGGGTGGAGCTGACTAGTACTAACGGGCGATGGTGACATTCTTCCTCACTTTTATTGGTGGGGAGGGTGGGTTCTTGTGAGTATTTTTCTTCTAGCGTTAATGAGTACTGAATGTTTTGCTTAACGATCGGTTGGTAAAAGAGTTTTTATTCGCGTTCATGTCCGGTTCCCTAACCGCCACGTGTTGCCACTCACGGTTTGTGAGTGTATAATTTAGTTTTGCGGTGGTCATGGCTCAGGTGAGACGCCCGGTCCCATTCCGAACCCGGAAGCTAAGGCCTGACACGGCGAGGGTACTGCACTCGATAGGGTGTGGGAGACTAGCACGCTGCCGCATTATTCTTCTAGCGGGGAACTTGATTGTTCCCCGCTTTTTTATTATCCGCATACCGTTTTTCGGGGTTATAGGCTGAAAAGTGTGTAAAACTATGCTGATGAATATTCTGTGGCATAAACTAGCCCCAGTACTGTTAAAAACTCAGTCAATGCACTGAGTTAGTAATGGTAATCACTCAAACATTGTTAAAACTCAGTCAAGTATTTTAAGAAAGTAACGGTCATATGTTACTGGTGCAGTACGTAATCTGCGTTAATAACGAATAATTGCTATTTAGCGTTACTCGCGCAGTATGTAATCTGCGCCAGTAACAAATAAGCAGTACCACTCGCGCTTTAAATCGCAACGCGAAAGCAGGTCGTCAGCGCACACAGAACACAACCGAATTACCAATGAACTACCACGCGAGCCTGCCCTGCCTTCGTCAATCGAGACGAAAGCAGACCTCGCTTGCGTTGAAAGCACACCGTGCTTTCAACTTAAGCAAGCTCAGCGAATCGAAGTGACTTCTCGCGCATTATGCAGCTCGAAGTCATCGATTCGCAAATCAGCCGAACGGCTATGCCGTGAGGAATAAGCGCTCAAGCACGTCGTCAGCGCAAATGTTTTATGATTACACTTGCCGCAAGGTAGTGATTAAATAATGGTAGTCGACGCAGAAGCATGAGCTTTCGGTATGCTGCTGGTAAGCTTTTAAGAAAGTTTTACGTAAGCTACCGATAAGCTTCCAGAAGCTTTTGGTATTAAAGTATTGCGCCGATTGCAATTGGGCCAGCAATTGAGTTGATAATTGGGCTATCAATTGAAATAACATTAAGCAATTAAGAATGCGGAATATTGTAACTAAAGCGATTATGCTATTGCAGTAGAGCTATTTGCGATAATGCTGTTAGCAGTAATGCTATTTGCAATTATTCTGCGATTTTCATACAAGGAGTAGGTGTGAATAAAGCCCTTATTAACATTGATTATACGAATGATTTTGTGGCAAGCGATGGCTCTCTTACTGTGGGCGAGCCTGCCCAAAAGCTCGAGAAGCGTATTACGGAGATTTCGCAGGAATTTCTTGACGCTGGTGAGTTCGTGGTTTTTGCGATTGATACGCATCATTTGAACGACCCGTATCATCCTGAAACTAAGCTGTTCCCACCGCACAATATCGCCGGAACTCACGGTCAGAAGCTGTATGGCACGCTTGGTGATTTTTATGAGGCGAATAAAAACAAAAGTAACGTGTATTACATTCACAAGACTCGCTACTCGTCGTTTAATGGCACGGATTTGCTGATTAAGCTTCGCGAGCGTCACATTGAGGAGTTGCATTTGGTGGGAGTTTGCACGGATATTTGCGTGCTTCACACTGCTGTTGACGCATATAATCTTGGGTTCAAGATTGTAGTTCATAAGGATGCCGTGGCAAGTTTTGATCCTGCAGGTCACGAATGGGCTTTGCGTCACTTTAAGACTTGCCTTAATGCGGATATTGTAGAAGGCTAAAGTTGCTTTTAAAAATATTAGATAAATATTAAAAATTACTCAATGATTGCGCTGGTTGCTTTAAGCTGCCAGCGTTTTTGTTTATTTGTGGTGTTCTTATTTGTGGTGTTCTTTATTCGGTTGATAGTTACAAAGTAGGTTTGCGGGTCGAAAGTGTGTAAAGCTATGTTGGTGAATATCCTGCGTTATAAGCCACAACCTGAATATTGTTACTATCTTCAGCTAACAATCTGCGGTAGTAACGTTCGTAGCTCAAGGAATAACCCACGTTCGATGGGTTGTTAGTGCGACTGTCACAAGACGTATGAGCTTAGTTTTTACATACTTTTGATCTGCAATTGGTTTATTCGGAGTGTTGACTTGACTATTAATGAGAATCATTATTATTATTAATAAACGTTGTAATAATATCTTCAATAAATATCTGCGAAAAAGAAGAGTGCAGATAAACGTTAAGAAGATGAAGTGTAGAGAGCGGAAACACAGCATGACTCAGGTTGTAAAAAATGTTGCGAAGCGTGCGTTTGCAGTAGTAGGCGTAATGATGCTTGCTTTCGCAGTATTGGCATCGGGATTAAGTGCAGCATTGCCAGCATATGCCTCTGAAGGAGGAAATCCTGAAAGTAAGTACAATGCAACTGCTAAACAAGTAATTGAACATGGTCATACTGATGTCTTTTACCCAATCCAGCATAAGGGTAAATTCATCATGGCAGTTGAAAAAGACGGTGCTACTTTCCTTAAGCCTGAAAATACAACATTTCGTGTATTAAAAAACACTTATACAGAAAAATCGCAACTGCCAGATCTTGCTACAAGTTACTACTATCTTGACATTGCAGGAAAGCAGAAAGGCAATCCTTTATATCCAGGCTGGGATACTGGTTATGCCGCATCATTAGTTGGTGCAGCTCATGCTGATGATGCTACAGCAGATATTGCGATTCAACAAATCACTGGCCCTATGAACGGACGAGTTTTATTGTGGTCAACCGAAGGTGTGGGCAAAAACTCAAAGAAAGTATCGTTTGAAGAGAACGACTTAGATGATGAACCAGATGTTGATGGTAGTCGATTTATGCTTCCTGGTGTTATTCATCAGCATACTGCCGGTCATGTGCATGCGAACTGGGGTTTTACGCAGCCAGGCGTATACAAATTAAAAGTAACTGCTACTATCACCAATAAAGAAACAAAACAAAAAATTACAACTGAACCTGCAGAATATACATTTGAAGTTGAAGATACGTATTCTGGAGAAGTACCTTCAACAACTCTTACTGAAACACTTGACTTACATCGACGCGAAGATTTTATTAATCCAAATGATGATACAGTGTCGCATGAAGCATCTGAAAAACACAAAGATACAGACGAAGATGATGGCGGCGATATGCGCATCGGGAATATTCGTGATTCTGGTCCGCACCCACATTATCATTCGTACGAAGGTTTCGGCGGTTTAGATTTAAAGGTAGTAAATAGGCCAAAGGGCGCTCGCATTGAATGGCGCTATGTGCGTGCAGATGAAGGTCCAGATGCGTATGGAACTACGCTTTTTGCGGATCGATTGCAGCTACCGGCAGAACCTGCAATGAATAAGATGAAGGTTTATGCGCATGCTACTGAAGGTGCTACGCAAATCGGGAAAGATACTGCATCTGCAACTATTGCAGTTGAAGATCATGGTGCTGACGGTCATCCTGTAGTAAAAGCAATCGCACCATATAAAAGATATAAGCCTGGCGACACTTTGCGCGCAAGGACAATCCTGCTTAATCCTCACGTCGCCACAGATGGTACAACTGGTGAACCTGTTGACGACCCAACAGATCCTGTAACTTCTATAGTTAAGGATTATGTGTGGCTTATAAAGAAGGAAGGGGAGCGTGAATTTAAGCGCATTCCTGGTGCTGTAAGTAGCAAGTTGGAGCTGAAACTTGATGCGTCTATGCAAGGTGCAACGATTCGTCCATCGTTAGTCCTAAAAAATGGAGAGCTATATCGTAATAGTAAATTTGATGAGTTCTGTGATTACATTATTGAAATGGACGACGGTGCTCATAACAAACATGATGCACAACATGGTGGAAGTTCGCAAGAATCCGAATCAGAAATCGATGGTAATCCTGGTACGAAGCAGCGTCATAAAAAACGCAAAAAACATCATAAGCGTGTGAATGGTGCCAGTAATTTTGTGAATGGTATTTTTGCTAGCATTGCACACAATGGTTTTGGTAATGGTTTTGGTAACAGTTCAGCCGGTGGTTTTAACGGCGGTTTGAATAATGGTTTCAATACTCATGGAGCATTCCAGTTTACGCCTGATTTCTTTAAGAGATCTCATAAAAAATTGAAGCGTACGAAAAATCAGCGTAATCAGCGTAATCAGCGTAACCAGCACAACAATAATGCTCAACATAGCACTCAACAAGGCTCTGCTGTACAATCTGGTTCCTTTACAAGAACAGAAAATACAAGTGGAAAATCTTTGCGTACTATGAATCGTCGAGGTGCTAACAACTTACATCATTCAATGAGTATGCAACGTAATAAGCATGCTAAGAAACTTGGGCAAACTGTCCGCAATTTTGCTGATGCTAGCAGTAAATCGGCAGCAAAATCGGCAGCAAACAACAATAAGCAGGATCGTAGTGCGCATGAGGGTGAGGGCCATGACGGCGCATATGCGGATGATGAGGATGATTCTGATGATGCTGATGATGCGGAAGAAAATCACTCGTCGACGCAATGGGTTGCAGCTGCTGCTGGTACTGCCAGCGTTGGTTTATGCACTATAACCGGTGCATGTAGCGTATTGATGCGGCCTCGTATGAAATTGCTGTGAAACAACAAGATTTACAATTCGTAATCTACAAAAGAAAGCTTATATTCATGAATAGCAACTCAACTCAAGCAAAGCATGCAAGGCGACAGTATGTGTATTCAACTGCGCTACTTGCTATGGTATTTTCTCTTATTATTTCGATTGCTTTTCTATGCGTACCATCTCCAATAGATAGTGCTGCTCAAGCTGCGGAAGGCAATCAGCCAGTGATGATTCAAGCTGGTCATGCTGATTTTGGGCCTACGCTCATTGATAACAAATGGAAACTGAAAATTCGTGATGATACTGGTGATGAACCAGTGTGGCGAGACCCAGAAAATGTGGTATTTAAATTAGGGAGCAACTCGATTATTGCTATGCCTGACGATGCTGCATACAGTTTTATTGGTGAGAAGCCTGGAACAAAACTATATGTGATTCCACAAACTCAGAATCCGGACGTGCCGTGGCTTGGTTGGAATACTCAGGAAGGCGGCGTTTTAAACGAGCTTGATAGAGGTGCTAATCTTTCACTTGAAGGAGTGAGTGGTCCTGGTAAACTGCACGTTTACTTAGAAAATGGTAATAATAATCCGCAGCAACTTTGGGATAGTACTAAGGGGTATCCGCAAAATAGTTGGATTGAAGCTAATGCTCATACTCACGTCAATTGGGTATTTTCTAAGCCTGGAATATATCATGTAAAACTTACTTTTTCTGGCAAACTGAAGAACGGTCGCTCAGTTAGTGATACTCGTGTTCTTAACTTTGCAGTTGGAGATAATACGGATCCGAATGCTGCTTTAAGTGCAAGTGCAGATTCTAGTGCAGATGATGATGAGCAATCAGATGATGGTGCTCAAGATGCCGACAATACTCAAGGTGATAATGCAGCAGAAGGTAATTCACGCCATCATGCTCATAGTGCTTTGAATCATAAAGGTAAGAATGTAACAAAGAATGATGATACGACTTTAGCGCTTCAGCTTATTGGTGTGTTTGTGGCTGTTATTGCAGTAATTATTGTGATTTTTGTGTGCATTGCTGTGATGAAAAGCAAAAAAGCTCGTGAGGAGGCGCTTGCGCAACGAGATTCATTGCAGCATGCTCAGCAAACAGTCAAGCATGAAAATAGTTTGTCGAATTTAGTGCGTGAGCAAGAAACTACTGTAATGGCGCCAATTGATACTCATACTACTGAATCTGGCGCTTCTCAGTTTGATTCTTCCAGCTTTGATTCTTCCAGCTTTGATTCTTCTCAATGGAAATAAGAAATTGTGGTGATGATGATGCGTAATACTATAAAGAAATTATCTCGCGCTTTATTGGTTGGCATGTGCTTGTGCGGCATGGTTGCGGGAACCCCGTCAGCATTCGCGGCTGATAATGATTCTGTTGTTGCAGCAAATGGTAAGCAACAGTCGTCAAAAGATTTTGCTGCGATAAAAAAAGCTAATTTTGAAGCTTGTAAAGCTGCTCGCTTAGCGCATACAGCACCGCAGCCTGAAGTTGATACTAAAGCGGCAATGTGCCATGCGTATAAGGGGCATACCGATACTTTTGCTACCTTTTTTGATACTGCAAGCCAGCGTATGGTATTAGGAACTTTGGGTGATTCATTTGAAAGTGATGATAATGACGGTGCTCGTTATGATACGAATCGGCTTATTTTTGAAGTTGGTTCTAAAAACATCATGCAACTTTCTCAAGATGAAGATAGTCCTGCAATAAAGGAGATTTACGCAAAAACGCGTGAAGGTGTAGTTTGGTTCTTTGACCAGTCAGGTGCTGGGAATACTGGTGCTTTGTGGCCAGGGCTTGATACTCGCCCTATGTATCAGAATGCCGGTAAAGCGGCGATAAACCCGACAGTAACAATGTCATTGACTTCAATAGAAGCTCCTCATGATGGCGAAGTATTTTTGTATACACGTAGTGGTGAAAGTTACGAAAAAATGCTTGGTTCAGCAGATGGGTGGCCTAAATCATTTGATGTTAGTGATACTCAAGGTAAGCATGAACACATGTATTGGTCATTTACGCGACCAGGTACATACAAACTGGCGATGAAAGCTGTTGCAACGATTCATGGTAAAGAACAGTCTGCTGAGCAGGTATATACCTTCCACGTAACCAATCACGATGTGACTGCAGGTGATTTTGCTGACTATGATGGTCCATCATTTGATGAAGATGATGAAAATGATGAGAATAGTGCAGATGATGAGAATAATGCTGACGAAGATGAAGACGATGCAGATGCTGATGGCGAAGATAATAGCATTAATGTGCAGCAAAGTAATGGAGCGTTCTTCATCAACGGGAATAACAATACAGTGTATGTGACGCCGTGGCCTGGCGCTAAACCGGAGCAAGGTTTAGCAGTGCCGTCGAATTCCGGTAACACACAGCATTCACAAACGACGCAGAACAGCGGATCGTTTATTCAAAATCATGCCGGTACTCATTCCTCACAGCAAAATCAAAATTCATCGCAAGATGCTAGCAATAGTGCAAAAGTCACGAAATTTAAGGATCTTCAAGGAGACAAGCTCGTTATCGATCATGGGCATGTAGATATTGCAGTATACACTGGCGAATCCAATAAAGTTGATATGGCTGTACAAGAAGATGTGACAGGAAGCCACGTTTTCCGCAACCCAGATACTGTTGTATTTGCTGTAAGTGATGCTGGAAAAACTCAAGGCGTTTACCGTATTCCACAAACGCAAATTAATGGAGTTCCATGGATGGGATGGAATAATCAATCCATGAATCCGCATAAGCCAACACAATTAACTTTGACTGGTGTTGATGGTCCTGGAAACGTGCGCGTATGGATGTTCGGTGGTTTAGGCGGTGGTGACCAAGAGATTTTCTCGACACAAGGGGCAAGCAATTACACAATACCTGCTAATACGCATGCGCATGCAAATTGGGACTTTGATAAGCCTGGATACTACACTCTACACTTCCAAGCTTCTGATGGAACTTCCACTGTCAGCCGCAGTATTCATGTTGCAGTTGGCGTAGACCCAATGGAAACACCAATGACATCTGTGGACGGCGATTCTGCTCCAAGTAAACCTACAAATCCTATCCAAGCTTCGTCTCCTACTGCTGGAAAAGGCGCTGGAAAGGGCGCTGGTAGTGGGTCTGGCAGTAGTATGCTTTCCGGGCATGGTGGTAGCGCTGCTTTTGCTGGAATGCATAATGGCAGCTTCGGCGGAAGCAGTTTCAATTCTGGTAAAAGTTTGCCGCGTGTTGCAAAAAAGAAGCATAAAGGACTCGTATCAAAAATTAGCAATAAAAGACTTGCTAAGAGTTTATATCGTCAAAAACTCGGTGATGATGTTGAACTTGTAGATAATGAGCCAACAGGTATTGCTGGTTTATTCCAACATAATCCTGTTCTTGCTTATTCGCTGCTTATTGGTGGTCTTTTAGCAGTGTTTGGTGTTTTGGGTGCTGGAATATGGTACCTCTATAAGCGTGGTTTTATTAATTTGAATTGGCTATTGCGTTATTAAGTAGAAGTAGTAGGAGCGTGAAAGGGTGATTGTTCAGCCCAGAACAATAAAACGAACTATGCTTGCTGCAGTGAGCATTATTGCGACTACGGTTCTTGTGCTACCACTCGCTGCTTGCGGAACAATTTCTAGCGATAATCGTGCAGGGCATCGTAATGGACGTATAAACGTTGTTACTACAACCGGGGTTTTGCGAGATATGGTTGCTAACGTGGCAGGAGATGCAGCAGACGTAAGTTCTATTGTGCCAGATAATGCAGATCCGCACTCCTATGAGCCGCGCTTGCGTTCTATTCGAGATGTTGTGTACGCAGATGTAGCTTTCAGCAACTACATGATGCTCGAGGAACATGGTGTTATCACTGCTTTAGACGCGAATTTGCGTAAGGGTGTGCCGAATGTGCAGCTTGCTGAAGAAAGCGTGAAACATGCTGCAGATATTATTCCAATGGTTGAGGATGTGTCGTTAGATACTATTTGGCTCGGGCTTGCTACGGAGCGTGTAGCTGCGCAACCAGGAGATGAAGTGCAAAGAGAGCAAGGTTCTACCAATACGCAACATCCTGCGGAAGAATCACCATCTACTGCTAGTGGACTAGCATCGCTCAACAATCTCAATAAAACAAAAACAAATTCAACACAAACTCACCAACTAGAAAAATCTGGCCAATCTTCGCAGTCAAATGCGCCATCTACTACCACAAAAGAAGGTCGCGCAACTGTAATAAAGCCAAACGCATACAATATGAAGCGTTCCGACAGAATCCGCTTAACTGCAACGAAAGTGAGTGGACCGGGAGCATTATTTGCTTATCTAACTGGCACTTTTGGTAGCGTGGAAACTTACGTAAATTCAGCGAACGGAATTAACGACGAAGATCACGTGGATTTGCCAGCGGATGCACACACGCATTTAAGTTGGGCTTTTAGCAAGCCAGGAGAGTATACGCTTGATTGGCATGCGGATATTTTAGATGCGCAAGGAGCGCGAGTAGCAAGTTTGGGAAATACTAGAATGCGTTTTGCTGTTGGCATAAATGCGCAGAAAGTAGCGAACAAGCGTGGCGCTCGCGTAGTTCTGAATCAAGGTCATGCTGATTTAGCATACAATTTAGCAGCACACGGATTTATGTACCGAGTAGATACGCTGCAAGAAAAGCGCTCTACTACGCCAAAACGCGTATATTATGCGCCGCATGACGTAGTAGTAGAAGTGCCGACGAATGCGTTAAAAGAAATTCCAGCAGAGCAAGGGTATCGTTTCTTGGGTGCAGCGCGCGAGAAGTTGTATCAGCTTCCGCAGGCTGTTTTAGGAAAGCATGTTCACGGCGATATTGATCCGCATTTGTGGCAGTCGGTAAAAAACGGTATTGCGTATGTGCGCACTATTGCTGACCGCTTGTGCGAAGTCGACCCTCAAAATGCTCGCAAATATCGCGCTAATGCTGACCGATATATTAACAAACTGCTGGATGTGGACGCGTATATGCGCAAGAAAGTTGCGGCAATTCCCAAAGAACGTCGCAACTTGGTTACAACGCACGATGCTTTTGCTTACTTAGGTAAAACTTACGGTGTAAACATTGCAGGATTTGTAACAATCAACCCTTCGAGTGAACCAAGCGTACAGGATAGACGTAGACTTTCGCAAATTTTGCGCGATTTGGAAATTCCAGCGGTATTTTTGGAACCAAATTTGATTTCGCGCTCTTCGGTGCTTAAGGAATTGGCTGCTGAAGCGCATGTAAAAGTCTGTCCAATTTATGGTGACGCTTTCGACGCAAAGGTGAGAACTTATGCGGATATGATGCGTGCGAACGCTGACTCATTGGCGAAATGTTTGAAGTGAGTTTGAAGTGAGTTTGAAGTTATGAGGATTTGGTGAGGATTACATATGGATGCAAATACTGTTATTAATGCGCAAAACTTGAGTGTAAGTTATGGGAATCGCGTTATTGTAAAAAACGTTTCGTTTGGTATCCAAAGTGGCGAGTTTGTGGGATTGCTGGGTGCGAATGGTGCTGGTAAAACTACACTGTTTCGCGCGATTATGGGTTTGATTCCACACTCCGGAAAGCTAGAAGTTAAAGCTCCTAGCGCAGAAGGCGGTAGTGTAAATCCGCGCGTATCGTACGTTGGCTACGTGCCGCAAAGACATGATATTGCTTGGGATTTTCCGCTTTCTGTGCTTGATGTTGTGATGATGGGTAGGATTCGGCATATTGGTTATGTTCGTCGCGCGAAGAAAGAGGATTATGAAATAGCGCTTGCTTCGCTTGAGCGTACCGGAATGGCTGATTTTCGAGATCGTACGATTGGAGAGCTTTCTGGCGGTCAGCGTCAACGCGTGCTGGTTGCTCGCGCACTGGCTGGAGAGCCGCGACTGTTGCTGCTTGATGAACCTTTTACCGGACTCGATATGCCGACTCAGGAATTGCTTACTGACTTATTCCTTACTTTAGCTGCTTCTGGCGAAGCAATTCTTATGAGCTCTCACGACATCATCGGCTCAATGAACTCATGTTCAAGAATTATGCTGTTTGATGGCACTATTGTTGGTGACGACAAGCCGCAACATTTGCAAACTGAACAGTGGGTGCAAACCTTCCATGTAGCACCTGAAAATCCGCTTATTAAAGCTATTGAGCGTGTTGTTGGGCAAGAAAATGCTCAGGAAAATATGTGCAAAAATGTGAAAACTGACGAAAATAATAAACTGCATAGTGGGGTGGAAAAGTAAATGTTATCGCCAATCGAATTTATACAGGACTTAACCAACCCCGATCTTTGGTTCCTGCTCAAAGCGCTTATTGTAGCCTGCTTTTCTAGTGTAATTTGTGGAGTAGTTGGCTGCTATGTGGTGCTTCGCGGCATGGCATTTATTGGTGACGCTGTAGCACACTCAGTTTTTCCAGGATTGGCTATAGCTTTCGTATTACAAGGCAATTTATTATTTGGAGGTGCGCTCGCAGGAGTTGCAACCGCGCTCATCGTATCTATTTTTAGCCAAAACCGCAGGCTTCGCGAAGACTCGTTTATTGGAGTATTCTTCGTATCTGCTTTCGCACTTGGAATCGTAATCATCTCAAAAGCTTCAGGTTACGCAGGATCCTTAGAATCCTTCTTATTTGGCTCAATTACAGGCATTCCGGACTCGGATATTGCTGTGGTAGCTGTTACAGGGCTGATTATTGTGGCGTTGCTGAGTATGTTCCACAAAGAACTTGTGTGTGTGTCGATGGATCGAGAAACTTCGCGCGCAATGGGATTGCCAGTGGCTTGGCTTGATGGAATGTTGTACGTGCTGGTGGCGATTGCGGTAGTTGTTTCTGTGCAAATTATTGGTAATGTGCTTGTGCTTGCACTGCTGGTGACACCTGCTGCAACAGCAAGGCTGCTTACGGATAGGTTGTCGAGAATGATGATTTTGGCACCGGTTATTGGTTGCGTTTCGTCGATTGTGGGCATGTATATTTCGTGGAGTTTTGATACGGCAACAGGCGGCACGATTGTGCTTGTTGCTACAGTGCTTTTTGTGTTGGCTTGGGCTTGCTCGCCCAAGCATGGTTTAATTGCAAAGGCGTTAGTAAATACAAAAGGTTAAGAAATCGGGTTTGGCGCAGGTTTAGCGCAGGTTTATAGCGTGCGGCACAATAGACGTATGGTATCAAAAGGAAAACCTTCGCCAAGAAGTGCTGTCAAACCGCTCAGTGATGAGCAAGTAGAGCGTTTAGCACGCGTACACAACTTAGTTGACCCAACGTATTACTATCCAACGGGAGCGCGCAAACCAAACGAAGCTGAAATCAACGCGCAAAATCCAAAAGCAACCGAAAGATTGCTCGAAGGAACGTCGCGCGTATTGCGTTCGCGCTGCAAAGTAAAGGCGTGGGGATTAGAAAACGTGCCAGAAGAAGGCGTGTTTATAACCGCTTGCACGCACGTAACAATGTTCGACGTTTTTGTACCAATGACAGCGCTATTCCACCAAGGACGTAGACCTCGCTACATGGCAAAAGCAGAACTAGCGCACTGGCCAATCTTAGGCAAATGGTTCCAGCTAGTAGGTATGCAGTCGGTTCCGCGCAGAAGCGGAAAAGCGCGCGAAATTGAGGAAGAATCTATTAAAATCCTCACCAACGGCAGACCGCTGAGCATTTGGCCGGAAGGCACTTTAACGCGTGACCCTCACAAATGGCCGATGAGCATGAAACCAGGCGTTGGAATTATTGCGCTCGAAGCTTCTCGCAGACTAGGGCATCAGATTCCGCTATTTTGCGCGGTTGTTTGGGGTGCTGCAAGCATTAACCACTGGTGGCCTTGGCCAAAGAAAAATGTGGTAATGTGCTACGATACTCAGCTTGATTATGCCGACTTGCTGCAGGGAAGTGAAACTTGGGGAGAATTACCCCCAATGGAAGCAGCTGAAGAATTAGCTCGTCGCGTGCGAGTGCGCATGACGCACATCATGGAAGAGATTCGCGGCGAAAAAGCGCCTGCTGGATACTTTGATTACAGGCAGATGAAACGCGTCACGGAAGAATAACAATATACGGAAAGATACAAGGAAGAATACAATAAAGTAGCTTTTTAAAATCCCGTAAAGCGGCGTGTGTAGTATTAAGTAATAGTGTGATTATAAGTCAAAATTGAGCTGCAAATTAGCCTGCGCAATACGCGAAACTATAACGCAGCCCACGAAACTTCAAACCGAAAGGCAGGACGTAAACATGAACGTTACGGTGTTGGGTGCTGGTGCTTGGGGAACTGCATTTGGTCAAGTGCTTGCGGACGCAGGAAATCAAGTGACGATGTGGGCAATAGAGCCGGAAATCGTTGAAGGAATTCGCGACCATCATCATAACGGTGTGCGCTTGCCAAGCGTGGAAAAACTGCCAGAAAATATGACCGCAACTGGGGATAGAGCGGAAGCTGTTGCGAACGCGGATATTGTAGTTGTGGCTATTGCGGCACAATTTGCTCGCGTTGCCTTAGCAGAATTCGTGGGTTTGATTCCACAAAACGCGATTGTAGTTTCGCTTATGAAAGGCATTGAGCGCACAACAGGCAAACGTATGGACGAAGTTGTGTGTGAAGCTTTGAACTTACCGCGTAACCGTTTTGCCGCACTTTCCGGACCAAACTTAAGCAAGGAAGTTGCTTCTCGTCATCCGGCTGCAGCAGTAGTTGCGTGCGCAGAAAAATCTCAAGCAGAAGTAGTCGCAAAAGCTTGCTCAAACAGCTACTTTAAGGCGTTTGTGTCAACCGACGTAATCGGCGTAGAAATGTGCGGCTCGCTGAAAAACGTGGTTGCGCTCGCAGTTGGCATGGCTCGAGGCGCAGGATACGGCGAAAATACTGCAGCCATGATTGAAACGCGCGGTTTGGCAGAATTGACAGCATTGGGCGTTGCAGAAGGCGCAGATTCACGCACTTTCGCAGGTCTTGCAGGCTTTGGCGATTTGGTTGCAACTTGCGGATCCCCATTAAGTCGCAATTACACTTTCGGTGCCAATCTTGGTAAAGGCATGAGTGTTGAAGAAGCAACAGCTGTGAGTAATGGCGTGGCTGAAGGTGTGCCAACCACAAGCGCAGTAGTTGCAATGGGCAAACGTTTGGGCGTCGCAACTCCGCTCGCAAGTGCAATGGCTCGCGTGCTGGAAGAAGGAATCTCCTGTCAAGAAATGCTCGCAATGCTTTTTGACGAAGATGTTTGCGAAGAGTAGGTAGCTTTTGCGAAAAGTAGCGCGAAAAGTAGCGCGAAAAGTAGCGCGCGTAAATAATCGTAAATAATCGTAAATAATCGTAAATAATTAAAATAATCAAAACTAAAATAATGAAGGAAAAAATGACGAAAAAACGCGTAGTGTTTTTGTATGGCGGTAAAGCGGACGAACATTCGATTTCTTGCATATCTGCTGCTGGAGTGCTCAGTGCTGTAGATGAAAATCGTTTTGAAATCGTACGCATTGCAATCACGAAGCAAGGAGAGTGGATTGTTGGTGGTGAAGATCCACGCAACTTCCGTATGGACGAGGGGGAGCTTCCAGTAATCACAAAAACCGCAAAAACGCGCGATGTTGTGCTTGACCCTGCAAAGGGTGCAGACGGATTTTTGGTGCGCGAAGCTGACGGTACGCTGACAAGTTTAGGTCATATTGATGCTGTTTTCCCTGTGCTTCACGGTCCAAACGGTGAAGACGGCACTTTGCAAGGTTTGCTTGAGATGATGCAAGTTCCATACGTTGGTTGCGGAGTGTTGGCATCAGCTGCGTGCATGGATAAATACTATGCAAAGCAACTATTTAAAGCAGCCGGAATTGCTGTGGCTTCTGGAATTGCACTGGATGCACGCAAGTTTGCAAGCGATTCGGCGAATAATTTTGTTGCATACGCAAACGAAATTCTTGAGCAAGTTGAGGCTGCAAAACTCGAATACCCGCTTTTCGTAAAACCAAGTCGCGCAGGATCTAGTTTTGGTGTAACAAAAGTGGAATCGCACGATGCCCAGGCTTTAGCACAAGCTGTTTTTGAGGCTTCAAAACACGATTGGCGAGTATTGGTAGAGCAAGGAATTGACGCGCGTGAAATCGAGTGTGCGGTGCTTGCAGCTCGTGACGGCGAAGAGCCTCAAGCAAGTTTGCCTGGAGAAGTGGTGCTCGACAAGCGTCAGGCAGGTGAAGATCAGTTCTACGATTTTGACAGCAAATACATGGATTCTGCAGCTTCGCACGTTGAAGTTCCAGCAGATCTGCCGGAAGAAACTTTGGAACTCGTTCGCAAAACGGCGCTCGCAGCATTCAAAGCGGCAGACGGGCGTGGGCTTAGTCGAGTAGACTCTTTCGTGACTAAAGACGGGCGCGTAATTCTTAACGAAATCAACACAATGCCTGGATTTACGCCAATTTCCATGTATCCAAAAGCTTGGGAAGCAACCGGAATAAGCTACAGTGATTTAATTACGAAACTTATTGAAGGTGTTCTGAAATAACTTCATGAACTACAAAAATAATTACTGAGTAAATCGCAAAAAAATAATTGAATGATCAACAAAAAAGTAATTACCTATCAATAAAAAGTAATTACGTAAGTGGTTGCAAAATAGCAAAAAGGAACAGGTATGCAAAATTTGCAAGAACCTCAACATGACGATACATATGTGTTGGCACGTAAACGCCAGGGGACTGTTGGCATGTCTTTATGCCTGTTCCTTGTAGTTTGGATTGGTGTTGCGTATGCTCTCGGTATACTTTTTCAGCAATACGTGCCTAAAGGCATGCTGAGTGACTCTTTTAGCACAATACTGGTATCGGATATTGCACAATATGTAATTGCGCTTCCAATCGCTATGCTACTTATGCGAACTGTTCCAGTGGAAACAACTCGCCAATTTCCTATGAAATTACGTCAATTTGGCGGATTCTTTGCAGTAAGCATACCGATTATGTATATCGGAAATTTAATCGGTACTGCGCTCGCTGCGTTTCTTAGTGGTGGGAAAGCAGAAAATCGTGTTTCTGACACCATTGCATCGGGAAACATGTGGGAAACGTTTATATTTGTAGTAATTCTTGCACCAATCGTAGAGGAATGGCTTTTTAGAAAACAAATATTGGGAAGATTACGAGCATACGGTGAAAAACGAGCAATTGTATTTTCCGCACTTGCTTTCGCGCTTTTCCATATGAATGTGTTCCAATTTTTCTACGCATTTGGGTTAGGACTTGTATTTGGATATATGTATGTTCGCACATCTACCTTGCGATACAACATACTGCTTCACATGATTGTGAATTTCCAAGGAAGTATAGTCGCATTATGGCTGGAAAAGCAATTAACAGATGCAAGCGGCAATATGATTGAGGTAGATAAGCTGTCAAATCAGGAACTGTCAAGGCTTCCAGCAGGTTTTATGTTAGCTGGCATCTATGGAATATTTATGTTTATAGTGCTTGTAATTGGCGTAGTGTTGTTGGTTCGTCGTCGCAAGTATCTTGTGTTCTTTGATGCGCCGCAAGAGCTTCCAAAGAAAGCAGGCAACAAAGCTTTATATGGAACTGTTGGAGTAATCGCATTTTTGATAATTTCAATACTGCTGAATGTGCTTATGCTATTTGCGTAAAAGCAAGTAACAATAATCGCATAACAATAAAATATAAAATGTAAATCAACGTAGGGAGGCGAAAGCTATGCAAAGCGATCAGTTAACTCATAAGACTATTCGTGTGGGACTGTTGGGTGCTGGAACTGTTGGTTCACAAACAGCGCGACTCATAGTCGAACAGCGCGATGAGCTTGCTGCTCGAACAGGTGCTGTTGTTGAGCTTGTGGGAGTTGCATGCTTACGCCCGGAAGAAGTTGACGCTCCTTGGATTGCTCGCGATTTGCTTACTACAGATACGGCAGCGTTGTGTGCTCGTGAGGATGTGGATATTGTAATTGAGCTTATTGGTGGGCTTGAACCGGCTCATACTTTCGTAAAAACTGCACTTGAGCACGGCAAATCTGTTGTGACTGCCAATAAAGCGTTGCTTGCAAAATTTGGTCCAGAATTGTATAAGTGCGCAGAAAGTCACGGTGTTGACCTGTATTTTGAGGCTGCTGTAGCCGGTGCAATCCCTATTTTGCGTCCGCTTCGAGAGTCGCTTATTGGTGACGAAATTACGCAAATTTTTGGCATAGTAAACGGCACTACTAACTATATTCTTGACGAAATGACGGTGCGCGGACTTGATTTTGATACTGCTTTGCGTGCAGCTCAAGAAAAAGGTTATGCTGAGGCGGATCCAACTGGAGACGTTGAAGGTTTCGACGCTGCAAATAAAGCTGCTATTCTTGCGACGCTCGCATTTCAAATGCCGGTAAGTATTGACGACGTTTCAGTTGAAGGAATTACTGCTATTACTGCTGCGGATATTGCGGCGGCGAGCGCGGAAAAGCGTGTAATTAAGCTACTTGCAGCTGTTGAACGACATGACGAAAACGGCGTAAGTGTTAGCGTGTATCCGGCGCTTGTTGGAGCGGAGCATCCTTTGGCGTCTGTACATGGCAGTTTTAATGCTGTGTTTGTGAAAGCGCAGGCTGCAGACGACTTAATGTTCTATGGTCGTGGTGCTGGCGGTGCTCCAACAGCCAGCGCTGTTGTGGGAGATGTTGTGAGTGCGGCGCGAAATCTTGTGCGCGGATGTGCAGGTTTTGGCGTGCCAATGTACAACAAGTATGTGCCAGCTTCTGACGAACAGGCTCGTGCAGATTTTGTGGTGCGATGCAACATGGAAGATACTTCGTTAGCATTGTGTGAAGAAGTAATGGATGTGTTTGCATCTCACGGCGTTCAGGTTGAGCGTTTATCTTCATCGTGCGAAGCACAATATGAAGGTGATGGTGATTGTCCAGCATGTGGAATTGGTGGGCAGGGAGATATGCGCATGCTAGCAAAAGCCTCTTCTGAAGCGGATTTGCATGAGGTTATTGCTGATTTACAAAAGCTGGATGTAGTGTGTGGAAAGCCGCTGGTTTTGCGCGTTATCAAGTAGAAAAACTGGCGGGGAATCGAGTAGCGTAATAATCAGCGTAATAATCAGATAATTAAGCGAGAAGGTGATTGTATGAAACCAGTATGTAATAGTGTTTCTGTGCGCGTGCCGGCAACTAGCGCAAATCTTGGTTCTGGCTTCGATACTGCTGGCATAGCACTTGATTATGCGGATTCTTTAGTTTTTACTTTGGATGATAATCATTCTAAAAATTCGCTTGATTCGCTTGATTCGCTTGATTCGCTTGATTATGCGGGAAACGTGCGCGTAATTATTCACGGCGAAGGCGAGGATACGCTTCCAAAAGATGAAACGCATTTAGTTGTATCAACATTTCGTAAAGCCTGCAAAATATTTGGTCTGCCAAACTTACGATTTACGTTAGAAGCGCATAATCGGATTCCGCAAGCTCGCGGTATGGGATCGTCTGCGGAGGCAATTGTCGCAGGAGTGGCGGCTGCTTGGGCTTTTGCGCATGAAGGTGAGCTTAATCACGAAGCAATCTTTGAAATTGCTGCTGCAATTGAAGGTCATCCAGACAATGTTGCTCCTGCAGTTTTTGGTGGTTTGACGATGAGCTGGAAGCTTGATGCTGGGGAAGGCAAAGGTTCCGTGCGCGTGGCTGGAGATTGCGAAGTTCCACTTTCTACCGGTTTTCATACTGTGCGATACAAAGTTTCGCGAGATATTTCTGTGTCGGTATTCGTTCCTGATTTTGAGCTTTCTACGGAGCTTGCTAGGCGCGCACTTCCAGCAAAAGTGCCGTATGGTGACGCAATATTTAACGTATCGCGAGCTGCAATGCTTCCGGTTGCGTTTGGTGAGTTAAATGGCGATTCTGAAGATAAATCAGAGACAGTAAAATCTGATATTTCGCGGAATGCGCTACTTTTTGCTGCAACTCAAGATGCGCTTCATCAAACGTATCGCGCAAGTCTTATGAAAGATTCGTGGAAGCTAGTGGAAACGTTGCGCGAGCATGGTTTTGCGGCCGCGATTTCGGGAGCAGGATCGTGCGTTGCTGTATTTTATGCAGGAAACAGTGCGCTCGCAAACGCACAAATCGACAAAATTGCAGAGCCGTGGCTTTCGCGCGATGGCTGGCGGGTGCTTCACGTGTCGGTTGATTCTGCAGGCGTGGCAATAACTCGCGAATAGGCTGTGCGAAGTTGTAATGAAGTAGCAAGTCAATAAATTGTGGTACAATTAGTTAATGGTTATTAGATTTGATCCCAAATCTGCATACAAACATTTTGATGAAGATCATCTAAATGAGGAAGAGATACGAAAAGCTATGGCTGAACCTATATGGTTTGCTTTAGTTAATCCTAATGATGTGTCAAATCCGCCTAGTTCAAACGGAACATTCGTTGCACTAGTCATATGTTTAAGGCATCCAGGTGCGTGGAAGGATGATTTAATTGAAGTGCTTGCAAGACCTCAAGGTAAAGATTTTTTGGTGTTTCACGTAGAGCATCTGACTGATAAATGGTTTAAATATTGGAAAAGATGGGGCAAATGAGGTGATTTGCATGGATATTTATGAGAATTTAGCTGATGAAAATGTGTCTGCTCCAAATAATCCTCCTGTAGCTCAATTTTCAGGCAAGGATGCTTCGGTAATTATGCAAACTTTACTTTCTGAAGATTCTGATGCAACTGAAATATTTGCATCCTTATCTGGACCAGGAAGACCAAATTCGAAAGAAAGGCGCGAAAGTAGTGTTCAAGAGCGTTTTCGTGTACCTAAATCTTGGAGTGAATATATTTCTC
This sequence comes from Gardnerella washingtoni, assembly GCF_049262705.1. NCBI lineage: Bacteria > Bacillati > Actinomycetota > Actinomycetes > Bifidobacteriales > Bifidobacteriaceae > Gardnerella > Gardnerella washingtoni. The sequence goes on from NZ_CP058398.1 coordinate 25,276, forward strand.
GCGCTGCTAAAAGAGATGGCATGCCAAATAAAAGCAAGTATTTACAATCTTTGATTTTGAGAGACGCTCAGATGCATAATGAGCAATGCCAGCTACAGGCGGTATTACAGTAACCAGAAAATAGGCTGTGTGAAGTTGTAAAAAGGAAGAGTAAGGTATGACAGTTTCGTTGATTTTGGCCTCGCAGTCTCCTTCGCGTAGAGCGGTTTTGGCGGCGGCTGGTGTGATTCCGGTAATTCATGTAAGTGAAGTGGATGAGCCGGCGGCTTTGCGCTATGCGGCTAGTGAGCGCGGAACAAACGTTGAAGAGTTGAGCGCTGAGCAACGCGTTTCGATTTTGGCGTGCGCGAAGGCTAAGGCTGTATATGAGTCATGGAAGCGTGTGGCAGATGCGGCTGCTTCAGCTAGTGGCGATTTGGTTGTGGGGTATCCGCTGGAAGCTGAGCCTGAATCTTCTGAATCTTCTGAATCTGCTAGTAACGCTTTAGCAAGCGACTCTCAAGCAGACGTAACGCATAATGTAGATACGGCGCAAACCCGCGACTTTTCAGGCGTAACTGTGCCTACCAAGACTTTCGATATTCACGATTTTGCGCATCTCAATAAATCTTCTAACGATTGCAACAGTGTGCTGATTGTTGGCTGCGATTCCATGTTCCTGCTTGATGGTGAGTGCTACGGAAAGCCGCATACGCCTGAAATTGCTTTTGAACGAATCAAGAATATGAGTGGGAAAACAGGGCAATTGTGGACTGGTCACTGCTTAATCGACGCAAAAACCGGCAAATTCGTGTGCAAAACAAGTCACGCAAGCGTAACTTTTGCGCAAATGAGCGACGCTGAAATTCGCGCGTACGTAGAAACTGGCGAACCGCTGGAAGTTGCGGGATCCTTTACGCTAGAAGGTTTTGGCGGAGCTTTTATTGAGGGAATTCAGGGAGATCCTCACGGCGTTCTTGGAATCAGCTTGCCGCTGCTTCGCAATATGGTTGCCGAGCTTGGGTACGCGTGGCCGGATTTGTGGAATAAGAATACTTTGGAAGAAGTTGGTGCGAAGAACGATCCGACTTCCACTGAAGTGCCTAAAGAAAATGTGCATCAGCCGGGAGACGGCTGGGTACATTGCAATTGTGGTCGCAGACACTGGGGTCATAACGGTGCTGCTGGCGTGCTGCTTGCTAGACGAGATGCCGAAACTGGTCGCGTGACGCACGTTGTGATGCAGCATCGCGCGCTTTGGAGTGCGGAAGGTGGTACTTGGGGTATTCCGGGCGGCGCGATTTCCGACGGCGAAAGCGCAATTGAGGGAGCATTGCGCGAGTCTTTTGAAGAAGCGAATATTACTTCGGAAGATATTGAGGTTGTTGGGGCTTACCGTGAAGATCACGGAAACTGGCGCTACACAACGGTTTTTGCGTTTGAAAAGCCGGGGCATAGGGTTGAGCCTTGCGCGCACGACGACGAGAGTATGGAAATTAAGTGGGTGCCGATTGACGACGTGCCGAAGCTAAAGCTGCTTACGGCAATGCGAACGGATTGGCCGTCTTTCCGAGCGCGCCTTGATGGGCTTGCTACGCGACGACCTGCTTGAGCGTAGCGCTCCAAACTTGAGAGAATCATCTCGCATTTGGAGGGTTTGAGGCCGTGTAGCGCTCCATTTACGGGGAACTTATCTCGCATTTGGAGGGTTTGGGGTTGTGCGGCGCTCCAAGCGCGGTCAAAGCAAGCGCGCAATTACCCTAAAATAGCAGCGATTACGGCTATGCAGATTGGGCTAGTTACGGTAGAAAACAGTATGCCATCGCGAGCGAAACTTAAGCCAACGTTGTATCTAGCAGCATAATTGTAAACGTTCTGACCCGTCGGGAGCGCAGCAAGCACAACGCAAGCGTATAAAGTCGCCCCACGAAAGCCCATCATAAAGTAAGCTAGCACAAACGCAATAATTGGCATAATCAGATTTTTTAGCACAGCAACCGTGGCAATGGCAGCGCGATTAGAATCTTTTTGCAGTGGTCTACTTCCGTAAAGTGACATGCCGAAAGCCATCAAAATCATAGGAACCGCGGAATCGCCAATCATTTTAATAGGATCGTACAAAAAATTCGGCACAGGAGAATATCCAACTTTAGCTGAAATTGCAGAAATCACAATTCCGCCGAGAGATCCAATTAAAAGCGGTTGCTTTAAAGGTTGCTGAGCAATACGTTTTAGTGAACATTTGCCGGTGGTTGTAATGTCAAGAACCGTCAAACCAACAGGCGTAAAAACAGCCTGTTGCATAACCAAAATCGGAGCTACAAGCGCAGGATTTCCCAAAATATAAGTGGCAACCGGCAAGCCAATATTATTTGAATTTAAATAAAGCGAATTGAGCGCGCCAATTGTGCAGTCGGCTGCAGGAAGATGGAAAAACAGGCGGTTCAACAATACGAACGCAAGTCCGACAATCATCGCAGAAAAGAACGCAACAAAAATTGAAGAATGAAAAATCTCAAAAATAGGCTCTTTAGAAAGAATTGCGAACATTAAGCACGGGCTGGAAACGAAGAAACTTACACGATTGAGCACCATTTGAGCCTGAGAGCCGCCAATGCGAAGGCGCGCGGTAATGTAGCCGGCAAGAATCACAATGCCGATTACGCAAAAGCCTTGCATAGCGCTGATTAAGCCCATTTCGTGCCTCCTTATTAGGCGACTACTCACTAACTTGGTAAATAGCTTCATAACTTTCGTAATTGGTGATTCACTTCGTAACCGATAATCTACTCACTAACTGGTAACTTACTCGGTAACTGGTAACGCACAAATTACTTGCTAACCTATGTTGCAACTATAGGAGTGCTATGCAACTTTTTGCACAAGAGTGAGTTATGTAACAAGTGAGTTATGTAATAGATATGTTGAGATGATGTGGTGACGTGCCTGTGGTGTGCTAATGCTCGTTTTGAGGGCTTTATCGGTACGCTTTGTGTGTTGTGCTGTATGTTTTTGCTTTTGCTTACTTGACTGCAAGCATTTGCTTACTTGACTGCAAGGAACAGTACGTTTGAAACTGAATATTTACTACATTCGATATTTGACCCGGCAATATGGCATACTAGAGGACGGTGGCACTGCAAGCCGCCAGGCGATTGATGGCGTCGATCCCCTCGTGAGTGTATTCCGAGGCTGGTGTCCGCCATTGTGCAGCTAGACTTTACGGAGAGCCTTGGGGTGGCTCGCGTACGTGCGTGTTCATCTTAAAGCCAAGGAATACGAGGCGATGCAGCGTCTTGTGAGGAGCATAGTGCCCAGAATAATGAAGAAAAGCTTCAACGAATCTGAAGCTGAAGATAGTACAACTATGTCTAAAAATGCATCAAAATCTATAAATAGTATTACGAGTGTAAGTGACGTAGCATCTACTGATAAAACTGCAACTGATCAAACTACTGTTTCTGCAACCAACAGTGTTGTGAACACTGCACAATCTGTGAATACTGCACAATCATCTTCTAGTGTAGTTCGTCGTCGTGGTCGTCGCGTAACACGTGGTGCGGGAGCTGCTGGAGAGGCAATGGAATTGAAAGTAGAAGATACTGGATTAAAGAATGCTGAGCCTCATACGGTTCAAGTTCGCTCAATTGCTCCTGTGTTGTTTCAGGAACCGGTACTTCCTGTACGCGCCGAAAAGCATGATGAAAATGGGGAAGATTCTCGCAACAATATAAGTGACGAATCAAGTGGTGATTCTCGCAACAAATCTCGTAATTATAGTGATGGTCGTAATGAGGATCGCGCTACTAGCCGCAATGATCGTAATGATCGCAGTAATCGTAATGATCGTAATGATCGCAATGAGCGCAGTAATCGTAGGTTGCGTGTTGAAAGACGCGGCGATTTTCGTGACGATCGTTATGCCGATAATTATCGCGGCGATACTTATGGGGATGAGTACGAAGATGCGTACACTGACAATTACAGGGGTAAGTACGCTGATAAGTACGCTGAGAAGTATTCTGATAAGTACGCTGATAAGTATTCTGATAAGTACGACGATAAGTACGATGCAAGCCGTGAAACAACGCGTGAAACTAACCGTGCTGTATCACGTATGCAACAGAAGAATCTGAATCGAAAAGATAAGCGTAATTCTGTTTTCGATGATGAGTTTGATGAGCGAAATATTCGCGACGATGCACGTTATGATTCCCGTGACGATGCGCGTGACGATGCGCGCCAAAATATTCGCGAATCTCGCCGTCGCCGCAATGGCAGGAATCGTGAGGATGATGTATTTGAGCGCCCAAATCGTCGCTTAGCAAATGAAAAAAATAATAGTAACGGCAATAACGGCAATAGTGACAGTAACACTAACACTAACAGCAAAAAGAACAGTAATAATCGCAGTGCCAATAGTAATGGCGGTAATGGCGGTAATAAGGAAATTACTTATGCTGAAAATACTGAAAATACTGAAAATGCGGGTAATGCTACAAATGATGTAAACGCTGGGAATGCTCGTAATGCTCGTAACGCTGGGAATACTACTCACGATATTGACTGGTATCAAAATCGCGATGAGCAGCCTCGTAAAAGTCAGCGTTCTCGCCGTTCTCGTCGTCTAAATGCAGTTGAGCGGCGTGCGGCTGCTGAAGTTGAGCAAATTGAAGAAGATCTTGCTTATGACGATATTGTGTACGCTCCAATCGATACGCGTATTGATGAAACGCTTGATGTTAGCGATATCGTAGACGCAGGCGGTAATCGTCGTGTGCATCGCCGTAACTTTGCATCTCGTGATGATTTTGATCGTGACACTTTGGATGATGATGTGGCTGATGATTCGCGTGATGATTCGCGAGATTATGAATTGCGAACTCGTTCAAGAAATATCACTGCGTCGCGTAACGTTCCTGATAGTGACAACAAGAGTGATGGCGATAGTGGCGTTAATGGTGACAATAATGATGACAACAGCGACAATTACCATAATGGTGATGATGAAGGAATAATATCTCGCCGTCGCCGTCGCCGTCGATCTTCTCGCGCCAATCGCAATGCGGATCGTAATACAGATCGTGGTGCCGATCGTAGCGCGGATCGCAATGCAGATAGTGATACAGATCGCAACACAGATCGCGATTCTCGCTACAATTCTCGCGATATTGATGAAGATATCGATTCTCGAATAAACCGCGAAGATTTTGAAGCAGTTTCTCAAGAAGATCGTGATTTAATTCCTGATCCAGATGAACTTCGTGCGCAGGATGAAGAAGAAACGTTGTATACGCGTCGTCGCCGTCGTCGTCGCTCGAAATCTTCCGATGACTCGTCTTCTGCATCGTCTTCTGCGTCGTCTTCCTCGTCTTTATCAGACGATTCACGCAATAGCGTTGACGAAGATGCTCCCCGTCGCTCCCGCAAGCAACAGTATATTGACGAAATTACGGATATTGAAGGATCGACGCGACTTGAAGCGAAGCGTCAGCGCCGCCGAGATAACCGTCGTGAGCGCAGTCGTCAAAACTTGTTAATGGAACAAGATTTCCTTGCGCGTCGTGAAAACGTTGATCGGCTTATGGTAGTGCGTGAGCGTGATCGCCATACACAGATTTCAGTTATTGAGGACAATGTTCTTGTGGAGCATTACGTTTCCGATATTCAGGAAGTCGCAACTGTTGGCAATATTTATCTTGGTCGCATTCAGAATGTGCTCCCAAGTATGGAAGCCGCGTTTGTTGATATTGGTCAGGCTCGTAACGGCGTGCTATATGCTGGTGAAGTTAACTGGGATATGACACGTTTGGAAGGTCAGCCTCGCAGAATTGAGTTGGCATTTAAGTCTGGTGATCCTGTACTGGTGCAAGTTACGAAGGATCCTATTGGCCATAAAGGTGCGCGTTTAACTTCTCAAGTAACGCTTGCTGGTCGTTTCCTCGTATTGGTACCATCCGGGGGTATGACAGGCGTAAGTCGTAAGCTGTCAGATCGAGAGCGCTCGCGTTTGCGCGCTATTGTTGCCAAAATTGCGCCAAACGACATGGGTATTATTATTCGTACTGCTGCTGAAGGCGCAAGCGAAGAGGCAATACAGAAGGATCTTGAGTCACTGATTAAACAGTGGAATCGTATTGAAGCAAAGCGCCAAGAATATTTGCATGGTAAGCGTCCGAAATTGCTACAAGGTGAGCCTGATGTGGCAATTCGTGTGGTTCGCGATATCTTCAACGATGACTTCCAGAAGCTTATTGTTGAGGGTGAAGGTGTGCATCATCGCATCGATGAATATCTTGAGATGATGGCTCCAGATTTGCGTAGCAAGGTTGAATATTGGGATCCTGCTGATCATGAAGGCAAGGATGTGTTCGATAAGTGGCAGATTGATAGTCAGCTGCGTAAGGGCATGGAGCGACAAGTGTATTTGCCTGCAGGTGGTTCGATTGTGATTGATCGTACGGAAGCTATGACAACAATCGATGTGAATACTGGTAGGTTTATTGGACGCGGTAAGTCTTTGGAAGAGACGGTAACGCGTTGTAACTTGGAAGCTTCTGAGGAGATTGCGCGACAGCTGCGCTTGCGTGATATTGGCGGCATGGTCATGATTGATTATGTTGACATGGTTATGCCAGCTAATCGTGATTTAGTACTTCGTAGGCTTTTGGAGTGTTTGTCGCGCGATCGTACGAAACATCAAGTTGCCGAGGTTACTTCTTTGGGTCTTGTGCAGATGACGCGTAAGCGTGTTGGTCAAGGCTTGGTGGAGGCGTTCTCTGAGGAATGTCCTACTTGCAAGGGGCGAGGCTTTATTTTGCATGATGAGCCGACTGTTTCTTCTGAGTATGCTGATCCTTACGCACTGAAGGGCGGCGATCCGTTCGTTAAAACCAATAAATATGGTCATGGAAGCGCAACGGAACAGCCTGCGCCTGTGAAGCAGCAAACTTCAAGTGCCGACGTGCGCGCTAAGTTGGCACGTATTGCTGCCGCATCTGTGATTACTGATGCTGCTCATCGTGCTGATGAAGAAGTGAGCGATACTGGACTTGAGAATCTTAATGTAGTGGAAACTGACGGAACTGCTGCGGAGGCTGAGGAGACATCTGCAGAGTCTACTGAGGTTAAGGCTGTTGCGGAGTCTACTGAATTTGCTGAGGTTACTGAAACTGCTGGAGCTGCTGTGGAGGCTGCTGTGGAGGCTGAGGGTACTGAGGCTAAGGTTGTTGAATCTACTGAAGTGACTGCTACTGCGGAAGAATCTTCGGAAGTAATAGAATCTAGTGAAGAATCTACTGCTGAATCTACTGAAGAAGAAACTACTACTGAAGAATCTACTGAAGAAGCTGTAGAAAATCGCATGGAAACTTCAGCAGAAAACAATACTGAAACTGCTTTATAAGTAATGAAGTATATGGCTTGAGTACAATAGTGAATATTGTCTGCATCGCCTTATGTGGCTAGCGCTTGACGTTAGTACATGGGTGGGTGTAATTTTGATAGTCGGTGTCTTGCCGCGTGCGTTTCGCTGCGTGCAAGGCAAAAGTAAGCTTTCAATTGAGCTAAGGAACGAATTATGTACGCGATTGTGAAGGCCGGTGGCCATCAAGAGAAGGTTGAGGTTGGCGACGCCATTCTCGTGAACCGTCTCGATGCAAAGAAGGGCGATACCGTGGAATTCCCGGTCGCGCTCGTTGTTGACGGTGCTAAGGTGACCTTAAGCGCCAAGGATCTTGCTAAGATTACGGTGAAGGCAGAAGTTTTAAACGACGAAGCCAAGGGTCCAAAGATTAGCATTATGAAGTTTAAGAACAAGACTGGCGTGGCTCGTCGCAAGGGTCACCGTCAGAAGTTGACTCTCGTCAAGATCACGGCCATCGCCTGATTGACGGTGTTATAAACCTGAAAGGACAGTGAGATGGCACATAAGAAGGGTGCGTCTAGCTCGCGCAACGGTCGCGACTCGCAAGCGCAATATCTTGGTGTGAAGAAGTTCGGCGGTGAAGCTGTAGTAGCTGGCAACATTATCGTTCGTCAGCGCGGTACTAAGTTCCACGCAGGTCAGAACGTGGCTTTGGGCAAGGATCACACGCTGTACGCTTTGGTGGATGGCAATGTGAAGTTCGGCATTCGTCGCGACCGCAAGGTTGTTGACGTGGTGACTGCCTGAGTCATAAGTTAAACCTGAGCCGCTTCGGTAATAAGTCGACAGTAAGTTGACGACGCGTCAGCAGTAAGTTGACGGTAAAGCGTTTAAGCCGCACCCAATTCGGTGCGGCTTTTTTGTTCTTGATTTGTTTCCGCGAGTTTGGAGCGTGTCTGTGTGGTGTGACGCTCGCGCGGGTAACGCGCTCGCTTACGAAACTCGCGTTGGAAGTCCACTGGACTTCCAACCTGAGCGAGTTTCCGCTCCGAATTGCTTTAGCGCGCGCTATGCTGCGCTCAAGCAGGTCGTCGCGCAAATGCGCGCATGATCCCGCGAATTTAAGTGTTTAGCTTCGAGTAAGGTAGCAGTATGAGTGATTTTGTAGATCGCGTAACAGTGCACGTGAAGGGCGGCGACGGCGGCAACGGTTCTGCCGGCGTGCGTCGCGAAAAATACAAGCCGTTGGCAGGTCCTAACGGTGGCAACGGCGGCGACGGTGGCTCCGTTATTTTTGTAGCTGACCGTAACGCCAACAGCTTACTGGATTACCGCTTCATGCCTCACCGCACTGCAGAAAGCGGTACGATGGGCTTAGGTGACACTAAAGACGGCTCAAAAGGTGCGGATTTAGTGCTTCCTGTGCCCGTTGGAACTGTTGTTTTTACAGCGCGCGGTGCTGCAGGCTCTCAAAAGCGGCCGGGCGAAGTTTTGGCGGATTTGCAGCACGTTGGAGACAAGTTCGTTGTAGCTCAAGGCGGTGCCGGCGGTCTTGGTAACGCAGCGCTTGCCAACAAAACTCGACGCGCGCCAGGATTCGCGCTTTTAGGCGAGCCTGGCGAAGAGCGCGACGTAATTTTGGAACTTAAATCTATTGCAGACGTAGCTCTAGTTGGCTTCCCATCGGCAGGAAAATCAAGCTTAGTCGCCTCAATGAGCGCAGCTAAACCAAAGATTGCAGACTATCCTTTTACTACTTTGGTACCAAATCTTGGCGTAGTAAGTTTTGGAAACTATCGCTACACAATTGCGGACGTGCCAGGTTTGATTCCGGGAGCTTCCGAAGGAAAAGGCTTAGGTCTTGAGTTTTTGCGTCATATTGAGCGTACGGAAATTATTGCGCACGTAATCGATTGCGCAACGCTGGAGCCAAACCGCGACCCTGTGAGTGACTACCACGCTCTAGAGCACGAACTTGCGCAATACGCAGATAAACTTGAGCTTCCGCTGGGTGCAATTCCAATTCCGGAGCGTCCGCGCATTATTGTGCTGAATAAAATCGACGTGCCAGAAGCTAAAGAATTGGCTGATTTCGTGCGCGGCGAATTTGAGGCGATGGGATTGACTGTATTTGAAATTTCTACCGCGTCTCACGAAGGATTGAAAGAGCTTGGTTTTGCTCTTGGGCGATTGGTTGAAAAAATGCGTGAGAAGCTCGCTGCTGAGGAAGCAGCGCGTGAGGAAGAGCGTGTTGTTATTCAGCCGCTTGAGCAGCAGACTTCAGCTTTGCGTCGTCGTCGCGATGATGGTCGCGGTAGTAGTGCCGATTTTGAGATTAAGCGCGAAGAAGACAGGAATGGTGATTTTTGGTTCACTGTTACTGGCACGAAACCTGAGCGCTGGGTTGTGCAAACGAATTTCGACAATGACGAAGCCGTCGGCTATTTGGCGGATCGCTTGGCAAAGCTTGGCGTTGAAGATGAGTTGCGCAAGAAGGGTGCGCGTCCAGGAGACGAAATTCGTATTGGCACTGGGAATCATATGGTTTGCTTCGACTGGGATCCAAGTATTGCTGCCGGCGCAGAAGGATTGGACGGCGCTAACTTGGGTGCTCGTGGCAAGGATTTGCGACTCGAAGCGAACGATCCTCGCGGAGCAAGGCGCACGAATGCTGAGCGTAGACGAGATTATCACAGCATGATGGATGCAAAGAGCGCAGTTCGAGACGCAATGATGGCTGAACGAAAGTCTGGCCACTGGGCGGATCCTTCCGTAGATGACGATCGTCATGACGAAAATAGCTTGTTCGGGCGAGGCGAAGAGCAGAAAAACTAGCTATATTGCACTCAACATTACGTCCGTAAGTTTTGACTGCAAGTTGTGTCCGCAAGTTGTGTCCGCAAATTACGCCTAAAAGTCGCGTCAAAAATATCGATAATAAAAAGGAACCATATATGAATAATCCAGCAATTGAGCTTACCGAAGAAGGGGTTCGGCGTTCAATTCGTGAAGCGCGCACAATCGTAGTGAAAGTAGGTTCAAGTTCGCTTACGAATTCGTCCGGGCAGCTGGATGTGCAAAAGTTGCGCGCTCTTGTGACTGCAATAAGTCATGCGCAAATGCAAGGTGCTCGCATTGTGCTTGTGTCTTCTGGTGCAATTGCAGCTGGATTTGGTTTGCTCGGCTTCGGCGAACGTCCTAAAGATGTGCCAACTCAGCAGGCAACGGCTTCAGTTGGTCAAGGATTGCTTATGGCTCAATACGAGGCAGCTTTTGCACAATTTGGCTTCCGCGTAGGGCAAATGCTTCTTACGGCGGACGTTACTATTTCGCCGTCACGCTACCGAAACGCGCAACGCACGATGCTGCGATTGCTGGAACTTGGCGTAATTCCAATCGTAAACGAAAACGACGCGCTTTCTAGCAACGAAATTCGATTTGGTGACAACGATCGTCTTGCAGCTCTTGTGGCGAATATTGTGCGCGCGGAAGCGCTTGTGCTGCTTACGGATGTGGATTCCCTTTATACTGCGCCGCCGAGCGAGCCGGGTGCTAAGCGTGTGAGTTTTGTGCCGGATGTGACGCGTGCGCTAGAAGAAGTGAAAGTTGGGGCAAGTGTTTCTGGCATAGGTACTGGGGGTATGGTGACGAAGATGGAAGCTGCGCATGTTGCTGCAGTTTCTGGAATTCCAACTGTGCTAACTTGCGCTGGAAGTGCTGGCCCGGCACTGGCTGGAGATGCTGTTGGCACTGTGTTTGCGCCGGTGCATACGCGCGATTCTTCAAGGCGACTGTGGATTGGTTTTGCTTCGCATCCGCACGGTGCTTTGGTGGTTGATGATGGTGCTGCAAAGGCGGTTCGCGGAGGTCGCGCGAGTTTGCTTGCGGCCGGTATTGTGCGTGTTAGCGGCGAGTTTTCGGCGACGGATCCTGTGTGGATTGACGATGAGCAAGGTAACCACTTGGCTAAGGGTTTGGTTGCTTTCGACGCGGAAGAAATTCCTGAGATTATGGGGCGTACGAGCGATGAGCTTGAAGAATCACTCGGTCGTCAGTATGCGCATCCGGTGGTGCACCGCGACAATCTTGTGCTTGTGTAGTTAGCTGCAGCTCCAAACGTGCGCAACTTTTCTCGTGTTTGGAGGGTTGTGTCGTGATTTTCGCTCCAAACGTGGGGAACTTTTCTCGTGTTTGGAGGGTTTGGTCTGGTTTAGCGCTCCAAACGTGGGGAATTTTCCGGCAGATTTGTCGTTTCGCGGCTTAAGGTTACACTAGAAATCATGGCAGAGAATATGGTAGATACTTCCGCACAAGAAAATTGGCGCGTATTAAGTGAGCGTATTAACCGAGTCGCTCCGAGCGCAACTTTGGCAGTAGATGGCAAGGCAAAAGCTATGAAAGCTGCCGGCATTGACGTAGTAAGTTTCGGCGCAGGAGAGCCAGATTTTCCTACTCCTTCTTATATTGTCGAAGCTGCAGCTGCCGCTTGCAAAGACCCACGCAACTACCGCTATACCGCAACTGCCGGTCTTCCGGAACTTAGAGAAGCTATTGCGCGCAAGGTAAAGCGCGATTCCGGTTACGAAGTTTCCCCAAATCAAGTCGTAGTAACAAACGGCGGAAAGCAAGCTGTGTACGAAGCTTGCCAAATTCTTTTACATGATGGCGATGAAGTTATTATTCCAGCGCCTTATTGGACAAGCTATCCGGAGGCTGTAAAGCTTGCAGGCGGCGTGCCTGTGCCGGTCTTGGCAGGTGCAGACTGCGGTTTTGAGCCAGATATTGAGGCGATTGAGGCCGCTCGCACTCCACGCACGCGCGCAATCATTGTAACTTCGCCGTCGAATCCTACCGGAGCTATTTGGAGCGCACAAACTATTCGCGCAATCGGCGAGTGGGCTGTAAAACACCATATTTGGGTGCTTTCTGACGAAATTTACGAGCATTTGCATTACGACGGTATTTCGACTTCGTATATTGGCGTCGAAGTTCCGGAGGTGCGCAATCAGCTATTGATTTTGAACGGCGTTGCCAAGACTTACGCTATGCCTGGCTGGCGCGTTGGCTGGATGGTGGCGCCTGCTGACGTTGCTAAGGCTGCTGTAAAGCTGCAGAGTCACATGACTTCTAACGTTTCTAATATTTCGCAACGTGCTGCGATTGCTGCAGTTGGCGGATCTCTGGACGTGGTTGCCACTATGCGTGAGGCGTTTGACGCTCGACGCAAAGCCATTGTGGCGGCGTTGAACAATATTGACGGCGTTACCTGCCCGCTTCCTCACGGCGCTTTTTATGCGTTTGCTCACGTTGAAGCGTTGCTTGAGCGTCCGCTTGGCGAGCATCGCGAGGTGCCGCATACTTCTGCACGATTTGCTGAAATGCTGCTCGATGAAGCGCATGTTGCTGCGGTTCCTGGTGAGGCTTTTGGCGCTCCTGGATATTTGCGTTTCTCTTGTGCGTTAGGTGACGACCAGCTTGCTGAGGGCATGCGTCGCATGAAGCAGTGGGTTGAAGCGTAACTGCGCGACACTCGCTAATGCGTGGAGATGTAGCGAAATCATGCCCATGAGATAACATATCTATCTGGCGGTTTTGCTATGTCGCCCCATCTGGGGTATGATAGGCAAGTTCCCCTTAGGGATGTGGCGCAATTGGTAGCGCAACGGTCTCCAAAACCGTAGGTTGTGGGTTCGAGTCCCGCCGTCCCTGCCAGTTTTTTTTTAGTTCATATTTTTTACACGAAGGATTAGGCATGGCACAGGCACACAGCAGTAAGAAAGCAGTAACGCCGAATTTGTTCATGCGTATTGGCATGTTCATCAACCAAACTATTGATGAGACGCGTAAGGTTATTGCACCTCACGGTAAAGAGTTGTTTGCCTGGTCATTTGCAGTGTTCGTATTTGTTGTATTTTTAATGGCTTTCGTTACCTGCATGGACTTTGGTTTAGGCAAGTTCGTTATGTGGTTGTTCGGCTGAGTTGAAATTTTGAAGGTGTTTACAGTATGACTGATGAGTTCAATCTCGAAGAAGCAGATGAAGCGTCTGTAAATCAAGCCGCTGCTGTGGCTGCAGACGTTGATGCTGACGCTAGTGATGCTGCTGCTTACGCTGCCATCGATGCGCTTGATGCCACCACGGTGGATGCTGAAGCTGTTGCAACTCCTGCAGCTGAAGATGATTCAGATGCTGATGCAGCGGTCGCTGGTGTTGCTGATGCTGCAACTGGTGTGACAACTGCCGATGCTGTAGCCGACGAAGCCGGTGCTCAAGATGCCGGTGCTCAAGATGCTGATGATGCAACATCTCAAGAGGCTGATCCAACTGATGCTGGTGCAATTGCTGTAGCTGAATTTTCTAAGAAACTGCGCACGTTGGAAGGCAAGTGGTATGTGCTTCACACATATTCCGGCTACGAAAAGCGCGTAAAAACTAACGTTGAATCTCGCGTGCAGAGCTTTGGTTTGGAAGATAAAATTTTCCAGATTGAAGTTCCTATGGAAGAAGTCGAAAAGCATACGGAGAAGGGTAAGAAGATTATTACCCGCGTTCGTGTGCCTGGCTATGTGCTGATTCGCATGTGGCCTGACGAGAATGCTCGCCGCATTGTTCGCGAAACTGAGGGTGTGACTGGTTTTGTTGGTCCTTCTAGGGAACCGGCACCATTGACTCGCAAAGAAGTTGTGGCAATGATGGCTCCTATGATTGCTTCTGAAGCTTTGAGGAATGCTGGTGATAAGCCTGCTGCTGCACGTAAGCGCACTGTTGAAGTTGCTTACAAGGTTGGCGATCAGGTAACAGTTACCGATGGACCATTCTCTACGATGGCTGCTGTGGTTTCCGATGTGGAGCCTACAACTCAAAAGCTTACTGTGTTGGTTTCCATCTTTGGTCGTGAAACTCCTGTGGAGCTTGGATTCAACCAAGTGGAGCCGATTGTTTGAGCTGAAAGCCTAAGCTTTGTAGCTTTTATAACTTTTATAGCTTTTATAAACCGGGGTGCGTGATTCGCACTCCGGTTTTTGTTTATTTGATTGAAATTGCTGTGTTTGTAATCTGCGTTATTCGTACTTCAGTTTTGGCAGTTTTGTTGAGGGTTATTTACCGCGACACGCCGTAAAATGATAGATTTTCTTGCAATCTTACGGCTTTTATCAATATGCATAATAAATATTTTCAAAATAATTACTTTGACTTGAATTGAGCCATGGGGGGGGGTATACTCTCAGCTGTACATTACGAAAGGGGTCAGATTCCGCCTGGTTGTTAATTGGAGCCGTTGGGTTTCGTTAATTCTGAGGCCTTGAAATATTAAGATTGATTATGACGATATAAGGAGAGTATGTTATGACTGCTCCGGAATCTAATATATTTTTAAGGCGTGTGCGCGCGATTTTCGATTTCGCTGCTCACCGCCGTGACTCTAGCGTTGCAAGAGCATCTAAAGAGGCTTCTTGCGCCGCTTTACGCTTAAACGCGTCCAAAAACGCGTCTAAAAATGTATCCAAAAGCTCGTTCGTAAAATCATCTAAAAATTCGTCTCAAAAAGCGTGCGGTTCGTGCACGAGTCGAGCGTTACTTTCGTTATTTGTAGCATCTGCAACGTTGCTTGCTACTTTTGTGATTGCTCCTGCTTATGCGTTGAGCGCTGGCGAGAATGCTGGTGTAAGCGCTGCTGCTAATACTACTGTTCCTGCTGAGAAGGCTGAGGGTGCTAAGTCTGGTTCTACTAAGACTGAGGGTGAGCAGAAGCAGCAGTCCGAGCAGAGTGAATCTAATAATGCTGAATCTGATAAGAAAAATACTGGCTCTTCTGATGCTTTAAAGAAGAATAATAATAAGGAATTGAAGCCTGTTGAAAAGCAGCCGAAGACTGCTGGTAACAATGGTGTTGATAAGGCTAAGGCTGATTCTGATGTAAAGAAAAACGCTAAAGATGCCCAAAAGAAAGCTGCTTCTGCGGATGCTGTTAAAGGCACTGACAGAGATGCGAATGAAGATCCTCAGCTTCCGGACGAGTGCAAGGGTAATAAAAAGTATAATACTCCTGAAAAATGCTACAGTATTACGTATGGTAATAAAAATATAGTAGACATTAAAGGCGATAATGACAGGCCTTATACTAAGGTTCCTCAGATTTTTAACCCAACAATAGAAGTTGCTGGTAATAATCAGACGACATTACCTAAGGACGTGTGGCTTGAGTTGAAGGCGTACGGTAGTACTGATTATGTAAAGTATGCTTTTTTCAAGGGCGAGAATGATAAGAATGATAACTACACTGCTAAATCTACGAGAAATGTATCTAATAGCGATGGTTCTATACGCTTTTTCCCAAGCAAATGGCTGAAAGCTGCATACTATAAGTTTAAAGTTGTAATACATTATAAAGGTGTTTCTAAAACACAATTTAAGATAATTAAAGTAAAACTTGCTACAAAGGATTTGCCTAATCCTCAATCTGGTGATTTATCGCTGAGTTTATACGATTTTGTGAATAAGCAGGATGATGTTGCGGTAAGTGGTAATAAAATTACTATAAAACCAAATTCTGATAGTCAAGGTGCTGGCGGAAGTACTACTGACAGTAATGATAAAAAAGACGTTTACGATTCTATTAATAAGCTTTTTATTGACTCGCAATCGAAAGATAAGCGAGGTGAGCTTTACCATCACATGATTTGCAATGATGGTGCCAATAATTACACGGTAGATAGTTTTAATGGGTTGAGTCTTAAAGATAAAAAAGATGATCCTTCTGCAGATAATCAGACTCAGTTCAAGCATATGGTAAATGAAAAGCGCCCTGATTTTGGTGCAGAGGATTCTGCTTTGTATGAGAATGATGATTATACTGAACGCTCTCAAAGTTGGATTACTGGTACGCCTACAAAGGCTGGAACTTTTGAGTGCAAAGTGTTTGCTATTAAAAAAGATGTTGAATTAGAGGGAAAATCAGACGGCGGTAAAGAGCCGAAATCTTCTAAGCTAGTAAAAGAGTTTGATGCTAGAGCAGCAACTCCGGCAGGTAAGCAATCCCTGTTTGAGGGAAACATTGTTGAAGATAAGTGGGCTAATAAAGCGTCTATTAAGCAAGGCGTTGACTGGGATTATAAGTCAGTTACGATTGAGGTGAAGTCGAATAAGCCTCCAGAGCCGGAGCCGCCAAAAATTGGTGATAATGATCTTACGCTGAAAGTGTATCCGTTTAAAAACGGCGATGGTTCGTTGCCGACTGCGTTGTCTGACAAGAATAACGATATTTCTGCGATGCTCGGTATGGAGCTTAAGCCGTTTATTGATGCTACTTCTGCGGCGGATAGCACGAAGAAGATTACGTTGCGCGTGCTGTGCTCGAAGGGCGAGAAGAAGGCTGCTGCTGATGCCGGAGGTGGCGGCTCTGCTGTCGGTGACTCAAATGGCGCTACTGCTGTCGATGGTTCGTCTAGCAGTGCGCAATCTGGCTCGCAAAGTGAGCAGCCTTCTGGTTCGTCGCAAGCTGCGGAGAATCTTGAATACAAGACTTGGAGTAGTAATCTTGCCGAACTTGGGCTGAGTGTGCCTGCGGATAATAATCAAAATACGTGCCACTCTAATAAAGAAGGCGATAAGACTTGCGCGTCGGCTGATCCTAAGACGAATGTGGCTGCGCGAACTGATAAGGAAGTGAGCATAAAGCCGAGCATAAAGCCGAGCATAAAGCCGACTGAGGTTGGCGATTACCAGTGCGTTGTGTATGCGTTGAAGCCTGAAGCGCTTACTAAGTTTGATGATGCAATAAGCAAAGCCGCTCAATCTGGCAGCTTAACGCCTACGTTGATAAGCTCTGCGCTAACTTCTGCTACTCCTACGGCTTTTAAGGAACATAAGGATTTTGCTGCTTTTACGCTCAATATTCAATTGGCGAGTAATTTCACTTTGCCGCACACGGGTGGTCAGAGTTGGAATTTGCAGCTGGGTATTCTTGCAGCGCTATTGGTGAATCTGTTGGCGGCTGGCTTCGTGGTAAGTCAAAGTGAGCGCGGTCGCAAATTAATTTTGGGAAGGTGGCGAGGCTTATGCAATCACGTATAAAGCAGTTGTATATGCATTTACTTGCGGTGCTGCGCATAAGGCGACTGCGTACGCATTTGCGCATAAAGCCTTCCTGTTTCGCGCATTGTTTTATTGCGTATTGTTTTATTGCGCAATCTTTCGGGATTTGGGAGCGTGATAACACAAGGTAAATGCCAAAAATTTTGAAACTTTACTCGTATGAGCATGATAAATGCAAATCAATTTTCTACTTGCTGTAAAAAGCAATGAAAGGAGTGAACATGAAAAAGTTCACTAATAAATTCGTGGCGGCGGTGGCGTCGCTTGCGATGGCTGGCACGCTGTGCGTCGCCGGCGCTGTAACAATGGCTGGCGTTGCGTGGGGTAGTCCTAATCAGTTACAGGGACCACCGGATAGACCTGCTCCGGCTCCGTGGGAGACTGGTGCTCCACAGAATGGCACTATAACCATTCTCAAGTGCGTGAAGGATAAGGACGCTAAAACTCCTTCTACTCCTTCTTCTACTACTTCTGCTACTTCTACTAGAGGTGGTGGGAAGCATGTTCCTCAGGTACAATCGGTTTCTTGCCCTACTGGTTTTAAGCCGCTTGAAAATGCTACTTTCAAATTGACTAAGGTCGTTTCTGCTAAGGAAGGCGATAAAGACGTTACTTTGGATCTTAACAAGTTTGAGTCTTGGCAGAAGATTGCGAAACTTGTTACTAAGTTGAATGATCACACTATTAAAGACAGTGGTGATGATGCAGAAGTCAAGTTTGATACTACTAACACCATTGATCCGAAGACCACTAGCGATAAGGGTATAGCCAAGTTTGGTACTAAGAGTTCTCCTCTTGCTCTTGGCTTGTACAAAGTTGAGGAAACTAGCGCGCCTAAGGGCTATGGTGTTTCTGATTTGCAATCCTTCTATATGACGCTTCCTTTGCCAGAGTACACTACTACCACGGGCAAGGATGCCAAGACGACTGTGTCTTACAACTATAATCCTACTGTGAAGCCGAAGAATAAGGATCTCTCGGCTACTATTCAGAAGGTTTACGATAAGACTAAGTTCGCTAGCGTTAAGGATAAAGTGCCTTTTACGATCACTGCGGAAGTGAACAAAGCTAAGCCTAAAGAGGGTAAGTTGACTGCTGCTAATCTTCAGGGTTATAAGGTCTTCGATGATGCTCCAACTGCTGCCTTGACAGTGAAAAAGGCTGCTGGCGAAACAACTGATCCAACTCTTGCTGATGCTGTGAAGACTGTGAAGATTGGTACAACGACTCTTGAAAAGGGTACTTCTGCTACTGACGCTAAGGATTACAACGTCACTTTAGTGACTGATAGTTCTAAACCTGAAGGTAAGGATCTTGCTACTGGTCACACTCGTATTCTTGTGACGTTTACTGATGCTGGCTTAGATAAGATTGCTACTGCCTTGAATAACGTTACTGAAGGTCAAGAAGCACCTAAGGTTACGGTTGATCTCGAGTTTGAGATTAATCCTGATTACCAGACTGGCACTGCTCCAACCGAATCTAAGCCAATGTCTGAGGATGATAAGAAGAAGGATGAGATTGTAAACAAGTCCGGCTTCTTCCAGGCTCATGAGAGTAATGAGAGTGACTTGCCGCCAATCATTCCTGATAATGAGCATTCTAAAGCGACTATTGACTTCGGTTTCCTTGATGTCCATAAGTACTACATGAAGGACGGCAAGCAAGAAAATCTTTCGGGTGCTGAGTTCAGGATTTTTGCTGATGAGAAAAAGGCAAATGCTTGCGCTAAAGGACTTGCGGATCTTACCAAGAAAGTAAACCAGATTAAAGCTTGCAGGGCTGCGTCAACTATTAGTGATGCTACTGCAAATGCTGGTGCTTCCCAACCAGCTGGCGCTGCTGCTACTGACGTACATACTGCTACAACAAACGCTGAAGGTAAGTTTACAACTCCGTACAAGACTCGCGCTGGTGAGCCGGTTTATCTTGTTGAGGTTAAAGCTCCTACGGGTTATGCGCTTTCTCCTGTAGTTCATGCTGTGACTGTTGAGAAAGATAAGACTACGACTGAGCCGTTTGAGGACTTCCCACTTAAGGGTGGCGAAGATGGTAAGAGCTTCTGGTTCAATCTTCCTGCAACCGGTGCTTATGGCGTGCTGATTTTCGCTGTCGTGGGCATGGTTCTTATTGTTGCGAGCGTGATTCTGTACGTGCGCAATCGCAAGGAAGAAGAACAGCAGCAGAACGCTTGATTCGCTTTCTGAAGCTGGTCTTGTAGTCTAATAGCAAAGTGTGAGTCTAGGGTTTACTGAACTAAATCCTAGACTCACTTGCTTTTATAATCGTAATCTCCCAAAACATTCGGAAGCTTTGTACCAGTGCTTTGCTAACGCTGGTTTTGTAGCTTTGCAGTCGTGCTTTGCTAACGTTGAGTACTTGTTGATGAGTGAGCTTTAGCATTATTGCTCTGCTGACGTTGAGTATTTATTGCTTAGAGAACACTAGCATTCATGCTGCCGCACACACCACGCCAAACCTACTCTCAACCACTAACTCACCCGAAGCTTAGTTGCACTGAGTAAACCACGCACTTTCGTAACTTTCTGCACGAGTCTATGAGTTTTGTGTTGTGTTTAGTGTGTTGAGAGGCTGGAAAAATTGTGTTCAGCACTAAAAGAGGACTGAGCGAACGCAACACAACATAAACAAGGTTTTACTACAGTAAAAATGCTTCATATGAGTGCGGAGTGAAGGACGGGACGTGCGCAAACACAAATTTTCCAGCCTCGTAAAAACCAAAAACTAAATCAGTTACAAAACTCATAGACGATACGCAAGAATCTCGCAAAACAAAATCGCGAATAAACTAAAACAAAAAAGTAAAAGCAATCTAAGCCTAATTATCCCACAAGGAGGAAGCATGAAATTAAACGAAGCTGTTACAAAAGTATATGCTTTCTTCAAGCAGAACAAAGCAAAATCAGCAGCAAAACCCGCAACCGAATCAACCCAAGCCTCATCAACCCAAGACTCAGCAACCGCACCAAAATCCGCACCAAAACCAACGAAAAAACCAAAATCCAAACTTCGCCGCACTCTCGAGCCAATCGCCCTCGCACTTGCCGCAATTTTGTGCTTCACGTACCCGGTTGCGTCAACGTTGTGGAATAACAAGGTATCGAAGGAAGTTTCTGTAGCCTACGATCGCCTGAGTCGTAAGCAGACTGCGAGCGCTCGCGAGAAGATTTTGCGTGCGGCTCGTCGTTATAATGCGCGCCACAAGTCGATTATTACGTCTGATCCTTATGATGGCACAACGGATTATATGAAAACGCCGGAGTATAAGGATTACGCGAAGCAGTTGGATGGGCCGATGGGCATTATGGGCATTGTAAAGATCCCGAAGATTGGTGTTAAGTTGCCGATTTATCACGGTAGTTCGCAGGAGGTTTTGGCGTATGGAGCTGGTCACTTGTATGGCACGGATTTGCCGGTTGGGGGCAAAACTCGTCACGCTGTTGTGACAGCGCATACGGGTTTGCCAAATGCGACTATGTTTGATGATTTAGTGGAACTGAAGAAAGGCGATTACTTCTACTTTGACGTGCAAGGGGAGACGCTGCGTTACAAGGTGTTCCGCATTAGCGTGGTCGATCCGCATGATATTAGGTTGCTTCAGCGTGAGAAGGGGCGCGATTTGGCGACGCTGCTCACGTGCACGCCGTATGGTGTGAATACGCAGAGGCTGCTGGTTACTGGGTATCGCGTGCTACCGGATCCGGTTTCGTCGCCAGGAGACAAGTTGCAGTGGTCGCTTTGGATGACGATGTTCGTGCTCGCGCTTATTGGCTGTGCGATGATTCTTGCCACCATGATTTTGGCTGCGGTTCGCCGTCGTCGTCGTGAGGCAAACCTCGACAGCGCTAAGCATGTGGGTAAAAAATATGTTGTTAGTAAATAGTTGATAAGTCTAAATAATATGTGACAGCATTTCGTATACGAAAGTATTGAGAGTAAGAGTGATTATGGCTAATTTTCGTGGTGAAGGTGGCGTTGATGTCACTGATGAAATGCTTGATAAATGGGAAAGTGATGCTGAAAAAGGTATCTATCATGGCAAAGCTGGTAATTTGCGTATTAAAAAGCCGCTTGGTAGACCGCCTCTTTACAAAGAAGCTATGTTGCCTATAACTTTTCGTATATCTGCTGAAGATGCTGATGCTCTAAAAGCTTCTGCTGATAAGCAGGGTGTGAAGATCGGGGATGTTGTGCGCGAAGCTTGCAAACTGCTTCTTTCGCAGCAAGCAAGTTGAGTTGATTGGCTGATTTTCTATTTATCGTCGTGGCGGTTGCTTAGATTGTGCTCTTCGAGCTTGATAGTGCCATTTTTAACGCCGTCAATCTGCGATTTCAAATATGCCTGATTTGACGGCGAGTAAAATGGGTCTAGCGAAAAATCTAACGGTATTCTCTTTTCGCGACCAATCGTTTTAATAAACACGTTCAGCGCGGCGCTCATAGAGATTCCGAGTTCTTTGCAAACTCGTTCTGCGTTGAGTTTGTCTTCTTTCTTTGCGCGAAAGTTTACGTTTACCATGTCTGTTGTTGCTGTAGTCATTTTGACTCCTATGTCTATGGTGAATTTTGTACTTTTTCTTATATCTCTCATATAAGTATACAATAATTCTATACAATGTAACGTAAATATCATTAATTATGCTTACAAACTTCCGCTGGCTGTCTTCCAACTTTCGTAAGTTTGTACCCAACTTGGAAGCAGACTTCCAAGTTGCATAGTTTTATTGAGAGCTTGTTTTAGAAATTAACTCTTTACTTTGCTTGAGTTTTGGAGAATAATCCGAGTTCGTTGCTTCTTATCTGTGAAATCTTATAGAATTGTATTTATGCGCTGACACGTGCTAGTTTTCTGCTAGTTTTAGAAGTTTTGTGGCTTGTGATTGATTTTGTATTGTGCTTGCGATTTATGGGGTTGTGTCAGAAGTTTACGGTTTTATTGCAAAACTATAGGTTTTACTTATATTTTGAGGAAGGGATTTTATGGTAGAACGGAATAAAAATTTAGTTATTGTGGACGCTAAAAGCGAGTCTGTTAAAACGCTTATAGACGCTAAAACGATAAAAGAAAAAATTTATAACATTCGCAATCAAAAAGTCATGCTTGATGTGGATTTAGCTGAAATATATGGGTACAGTACAAGAGCGTTCAATCAACAAGTAAAAAATAACATAGAAAAGTTTGATAACGACTTTATGTTTCAATTAAACAAATCCGAGTTGAAATATTTGCAATCAAATTTTTTGACCGCAAATATTAGTTCTAAAAGTAGGTCACTGCCTTATGCTTTTACTGAGCAGGGTATTTATATGCTCATGACGGTGTTAAGAGGCGAACTTGCCACAATGCAGTCGAAAGCGCTTATTAGAACCTTTAAGCAAATGAAGGATTATATTGTTGAAAATAAGGATTTTATTGGCGCGAACGAGTTAGCGCAGCTGGCGATTCAAACGAATCAGAATACTAAAGATATAGCGGAAATAAAATCTCGAATGGCAACTAAGGAAGATTTTAATAAGGTAATGGATAATTTTATTAATCCAGATACGTATAAACATTTTCTTCTTATGGATGGCAATAAAATAGAAGCGGATCTTGCGTATTCTAAAATATATAAGTCGGCTAAGAAAAGCATTTACGTTGTAGATAATTATATTGGTCTTAAAACGTTGGAACTCTTGCGGTTTGCTAGAGAAGGGGTTGAAATCGTAGTTTTTAGTGATAACGCTAGGAACAAGAATATGCTTACGGAAAGCATGTTGAGTGATTTTGTAAGCGATTATCCAGGTGTTGATTTGAAGTTTAAGACTGCTGGCAGAAAGTATCATGATAGGTATGTGGTTATAGATTATGGGACTGATGATGAGGCTGTTTATCTTTGTGGCGCTTCGTCGAAAGATGCTGGCGGCAAAATATCAACTATTACGCGGATAGAGTTTTTGAATTTGCGCTTGTATCATGCGATGTTTGATGAGTTGTTAAAGAATCCTGAGTTAGAGTTTTAACATGTTATAATGTTCTAGCGTTTGGCACTCAACTTGGAAGCAGGCTTCCAAGTTGCGAAAGGCAAATTGATTGAATAAACCGTATTCGCGTGAATTGTGTAGTTGATTGGCTGATTGAAAAGGCTTTACGATTGGGAAATTGGTGCAGCTTGGTTCCTCGACTGTGTCTTTAATGACAGCGGCTTTCGTGGATTTTTGCAGACTTACGGCTCGCCTAAGTTCATGAGTATGGGAATTAATAACGAAATTTCCAGTAATAAATATAATCAATTATGACAAACTTAATTGCATTGTCATTGGAGCACGCAGATATCGTACTTACTAAAAGCGGGTTTGAAATGCTTAATTTAAAAGATAAATTATATTCATTTTTTAACAGTCGTAGGAATTGCATACTGGTGGCATGTACGCTTTTAGTAATATTCTCTGTGCTTTTACTGTATTTTACCATAGCCATAATTTTTTACGGTAATATTGAATACTCAAAGCGAATATATTCTATTGTTAATGCTTGTGTAGTGTACTTAATACTATTTTTATTGTTCCTTATTTATTTAAAGTTTAAGAACAATGAAATTCTATTTTTAATACCTTTTATTCAGTTGTATTTATCCTTTTGCATTTCGGCATATATTTATTATGATACAACTAAGGGGTTGCCAGAATGTTATAAATCGCTAGTAATGTTCATTCTATGGTTTATACCGTTCTGCTTTTTAGTGCGCAGAAGCGTTAAAGCTTTCTTGAAAAGTTCAAAGTTCTTGATTTCTGTTTTGTCAGTATTGTTTACACTTTTAGGGTTTTTAAACGAGTCTAATTGGACGATAGTTGCTTTGATAATAACGTGCATTGTATTTTTGCTTAAATTGGAAAATTTACAGATTCTATGTAAAGGGATATTTGATATAAAAATAGAAGATTCAGATAGTAATAAATATAAATTAATTATTATCAATATTATGGCAGTAGTTTTTGAAGCAATGTTGTATTTATCTTTGAAACTTTCTGAGTATTTATCAGAATTATTAAATTGGATTTATGATTGCACTAATATTAGTGGTAGTTCGAGATTGTTAAATAATGAAATTATTACAGAACATATGTGGTTAGGATTTTACAGGTTTATTATTTTAGCTGTTATTTTCATTATTGTATGTAATTTTTTTGAAAGTAAGCAGAATGCCATCTCAACATGCATAAAAAATATATTTGACTGCGAAGATGACGCCCAGATGAAGAAGAATTTATGATTATTATCCAGAGCTTAATTAATTAATTCTCCTACCTTTTCAAGATTGATAATTTCGTCATAGATTTTGTAAATTTCGTTTACAGAATTTACAATCACCCTGCATCCTGCAATGTCATCTATTGCGCCAAGCTTAAAATTTCCATTGCTGCGGAATAATTTTTTTAATATTGATTCTTTATGTATGTTCTATAAAAGTGAGGTGCGTATGACAACAATATTTAACGTGGCAGCGTACATCCTTAATATTACTGGAACTATTACCACTATGAAGCTTCAGAAGTTAGCTTACTATTCGCAAGCGTATTCTTTGGCTACTACTGGATATCCATTATTTAACGAGGATTTTCAGGCATGGAGGAATGGTTCTGTTTGCCCAGAATTATTCGCATCGCATCGCGGGAAGTTTTTGATTCGTAAGGGGGAGCTTGTGCTTCCTAGCACTGATAAGTTGAATGATAATTCTTTAACAGATGGTCAAAAGATTCTTGTGGAAAAGATATGCAAAAAGTTTGCTGAGTGTTCTGATAGTGATTTGAGTGCTATGACACATCGTGAGGATTCATGGAAGGATGCTTATGATGGTACTAATAGTTCGGCGATATGCGTTCAAAAAATTACTAAGGATTCTTTGAAAGAGTACTATTCGGTTCATAATTTGCTTAAGTAAATGTGATACTCTTTTGCGCTTTTATTTGCTTTGAGTTAGTTGTAGCGTTGCTTGAGATTTGTTGAGTTTGTGTTAAGAGCATAGAAATAAAGAATGATATGGTATCTTGAAAGCAACGCAATACTTATAATTCATGCGAATCGGCTTACAAAAGGATTCTTACAAGAGATAAGGGATGCGAGATGAGTAAGAATACGTATACTGCGGAAAATGGATTCGTTATTACTGACGATATTGTTGATAAGTGGGCTGAGGAGGCAGAAGATAATTTTCCTGGTGCCACTATTACAGAGTTTGCTGGAAGAGCTTGGGAAAATGAAACTCAGCCGTTGAAACCGTGACAATATCCTCAATTTCGTGAAAATTCTGCATATATTTACCTTCAATTTCGTGAAAATTCAGCATATGTTTACCCTTAATTTCGTGAAAAATCGGCATATATTTACCTTCAATTTCGTGAAAATCCAGCCTAAATTGACATTGATTTTCGTGAAATATATACTATAAAACAATAGTATTTTCAACTGTTTTGTGTTAATTAAAAGTGGTGTTATATGTTAAGGCGAAAATTCTATCAAAAAATGCTCGATTGGAAGAATGCTGATCGCGGTTCAACAGCACTTTTAGTAACAGGTGCTAGAAGAGTTGGGAAAAGCACTTTAGTTGAAGAGTTTGCAAAAAACGAGTACAAGTCTTATATTCTTATTGATTTTTCGCAAGCATCAAAGATGCGCTTAGGCTATTTGAAGATTATCGTTCAGATTTAAGCACTTTCTTTACGTACCTATCTGCATTGTATGGTGTGAAACTTTATAACCGTGAATCGGTAATGGTTTTTGACGAAGTGCAATTTTTCCCACAGGCTAGAGAGTTTATAAAACAATTAGTTGCAGATGGCAGATACGACTATATAGAGACTGGCTCGTTATTGTCTATTAAACACAATGTTGAAACAATATTGATTCCATCTGAAGAACAAGAAGAACGCATGTATCCTCTTGATTTTGAAGAATTTTTGTGGGCTTTTGGAGAAGAAAATCTATCGAAAGTTATTAAAAATTCATTTAATGAGTTAAGTCCTTTGCCGGATGCTTTACATAAAAAAGCGATGCGACTTTTTAGAGAATATATGCTAGTTGGTGGCATGCCGCAATCTGTAAATGAATATGTTGATTCGAGAGATTTTACTCGAGTAGATAGGGTTAAGCGTCGTATTCTTTCACTCTATAGGCAGGATGCTGCAAAGTTTGCGAAAGGGTATGAAATGAAAGTTATGGCTGTGTTTGATGGAATACCAGCACAGCTTTCCAGGCATGAAAAAAGATATAGGATTACTTCCTTGGGTAAGAATGCTCGTATGCGTGATTACAAGGATGCGTTTTTTTGGCTTTCGGATGCGAGTATTACAAATAATTGCTACAAATCTACAGATCCAAATGTTGGCTTGAATCTTAATGCAGATGATGCGTTAGTAAAATGTTATATGGCTGATACTGGTTTGTTGACTTCTATGATACTTTCAGATGGTAGCATTGCGTCTAATGATTTATATAAAGAAATTTTATTTGGAAAAATCTCAATTAATGAAGGAATGCTAGTTGAAAACGTTGTTGCGCAACAGCTAATAGCATCTGGACATCGCCTATTTTTCTATTCAAATAGAGATAAAGAAAATTCGGAAAATACCATGGAAATCGATTTTTTGATTTCTAAAGCTTTTCAGGATTCTGCTGGCAAAATGCGTATATCTCCTATTGAAGTTAAATCTGGGAATGCGTTTAAAACAGTTTCTCTTGATAAATTTAAGGCTAAGTTTTCAAAAAGAATTGGAACGAGTTATGTATTTGCTCCTAAGCAGCTTGGCGTTAAAAAAGATTTAAATTGCGTAATATTGCCACTGTATATGTGTGGATTGTTGTAGCGCTACGACCTGCTTGAGCGCTGCGATTTAGCGCGCGAAAGCAATTCGGAGCGCCGAGCTTGCTCAGGGTTGAAAGCGCGGTGTGCTTTCAACGCAAGCGAGGTCTGCCTTCGTCAATAAAGACGAAGGCAGGGCAGGCTAGTGTGGTTGTGCTTTAGAAACTGTGTTGTGGTTGGTGTGCGCTGACGACCTGCTTGAGCGCATAGAGCGTGAGCATTGCTGTTTTTGACTACATTTGCCGGCAATTTCTCCGGCATTTGTTGCTTCTTATCTGTGAAATCTTATAGAATTGTATTTATGCGCTGATGCATGCTAGTTTTCTGCTAGTTTTGAGAAGTTTTGTGGCTTGTGCTTGATTTTGTAGTGTTGCTTGTGATTTATGGATTTTGTGTTGAGCGCATAAAAATAAAGCAAACTAAGCAAGTAAATAAAATAATTACGTAAAAAACTTGCGCAAAAATTAGGGGAATATCATGTCTAATATGTCGAAAATTAAAAAAGAAACTATTGAAGCAAAAGGCTTTACAATTCAGGTTTATACGGAAGATTTTAAGAATGATTACGTTAGTTTAACCGATATTGCGAGATATAAAAATAAAGAAGAGCCTAAAGATGTTGTTAAAAACTGGCTGAGAGTGAAGAATACTATTGAGTTCCTGGGATTGTGGGAGAGTATTAACAATCCGAATTTTAAAGGGGTCGAATTCGATGCCTTTAAGAACGAGGCTGGTTCTAATGCTTTTACTCTATCTCCTAAAAGATGGGTAGAATCAACAAATGCTATTGGCATAGTTTCCAAATCTGGTAAGTGTGGTGGAACTTACGCGCATAAAGATATAGCATTTAAGTTTGCAGCTTGGATTTCAGCAGAATTTGAATTATATATTATCAAAGATTATCAAAGGCTTAAATCTGATGAGAACTCAAGGCTTTCGCTGAACTGGAATTTAAACCGTGAGATTTCAAAGATTAATTACAAGATTCGTACGGATGCTATTAAAGAGTATTTGTTGAAGGATTTGACTCCTGAGCAGTTGATGTATAAGTATGCAAATGAAGCAGATTTGTTAAATGTTGCACTGTTTAATAAGACAGCTAAGCAGTGGAGGGATGCAAATCCTAAGTCAAAAGGCAATATTCGAGACGAGGCGAGTATTAATGAGCTCTTGGTATTGGCGAATATGGAAAGCTATAACGCTGTTTTGATTTCTAAGGGTTTGCCACAGGCTGATCGAATGGTTGAACTTAGAAATTTGGCGCGAACGCAGATTTTATCTCTTGAGAATTTGAATAATCCTGGATTAAAGAGTTTGGATGCCGTGCTAAAAAATTGAGTTTGATCCTTTTCAATTCTGTGCTTAGTGCTGGTACCTACCTCGTTTTCAGACGCTCGCAGTACGTAATCTGCGTTAATAACGAATAATTGCGATTTATTGTTACTCGCGCAGTACGTAATCTGCGTTAATAACGAATAATTGCGATTTATTGTTACTCGCGCAGTACGTAATCTGCGTTAATAACGAATAATTGCGATTTATTGTTACTCGCGCAGTACGTAATCTGCGTTAATAACGAATAATTGCGATTTATTGTTACTCGCGCAGTACGTAATCTGCGTTAACAACAAATAAGCGGGGTTATATGTTACTGGTGCAGTAGCTAATCTGCGCCAGTAACAGCGTTTGATGATGACTTTATGTTTCAGCTAAACAAATCTGAGTTGGAATATTTGCAATCAAATTTTTTGACCGCAAATTTTAGTTCTAAAAGCAGGTCACTTCCTTATGCTTTTACTGAGCAGGGTATTTATATGCTCATGACGGTGTTTGATGAGCTGTTAAAGAATCCTGAGTTAGAGTTCTAGCGTTTTTATAATGTTCTAGCGTTTTGCGCTCAACTTGGAAGCAGACTTCCAACTTTCTTAAGTTTGTACCCAACTTGGAAGTAGACTTCCAACTTTTGCCATTTTGCACTAAACTTGGAAGTAGACTTCCAACTTGCGAAAGGCAAACGTATGTATTCAAGAACTGAGTATCTTAATAAGCTTCTTGCTTTTAAAGACACAGATTTTGTAAAAGTAATAACAGGCGTGCGCCGCTGCGGAAAATCGGTAATTCTTCAGCAATACATGAATTCTTTGCGCGAGCTTGGAGTGCCTGAATCGCATATAATCTACATAAATCTTGAAAGTTTTGAATATCGCGACGTTCTTACAGATTCCAATCTTATAGATGTTATTTATTCAAAAATACAAAGTGAGGATGATTCACAAAGTGACGAAGACACACAAAGTGACGAAGACACACAAAGTGGAGAAAATCCGCAAGGTAATGAAAGCCAGCAAACAAATGTAAATCAACCCAAAACATACATTTTAATAGATGAAATACAGTTTGTAGATGGTTGGCAAAAAGCCATTAACGCGCTTAGGGTTAGTTTTAATTGCGACATTGTTATAACGGGAGCTAACGCAAAACTTCTTTCTGGCGAGCTTGCCACTAACTTAAGCGGAAGGTACGTTGAAATACCAGTGTACCCGTTCTCTTTCAAGGAATTCTTAGGAGCAAAGCAAATCGACATTAATTCTAGGGAAGTCGATCCGGCATATAAAGAATATGAACAATATGGTGGATTTCCTAGTGTTGCGCTTGCGGATGAATCGCTTCGATACACCATTCTTTCTGGCATATACGATTCCATCATTCTTAACGATATTGCTGCTCGTGCGCAAATAAAAGATAGTTTTACGCTTAAAAGAATAGTCGCATTTTTGGCTGATAACGTTGGTCAGCTGGTTAACGCTTCCAAAATTACGAGTCTTTTAAAAAACGAGCGAATTGAAGTTTCAAATCATACTGTTTCCAGGTATTTAGAGCTTTTGCAAAATGCTTATCTGTTCTTTGAAGTTCGGCCCTACGATATTCGAGGTAAAGCATACTTAAGGCAGAATGCAAAGTATTTTATTGTTGACAGTGGTTTGAGAAATCAGGCTGTTAGCCATCGGCTTGGGAATATGGGTAATCGCTTAGAAAATATTGTGTTTTTGGAGTTGTTAAGAAGAGGATATGACGTTGATGTTGCTAGGGTTGAGGGAAGTGAAGTAGATTTTATTGCGCGCAAGGGCGATTCGGTTGAATATTATCAGGTTACACAGCAGTTGCCGGAGAATACGCATGAAACTGATAATTTGCTTAAATTGCGTGATAATTACGCGAAATTCCTTATCACTGGCAGATATGCTGGTGTTGATTTAATAGATGGGGTTCGCGTGAAGTATGTAGTTGATTGGTTGATTGAAAAGGCTTGACGAGTGGGAAAATCTTTGCGCATAAATGCGCAAAGATAGTTGTAGCTTTCGTAATGATGCGTGTCGCGAAGATGTGGCATAATAGGAAGGCTTGTGACTGGAGGAGGAATCCGCTAGCACAGCACAGCAATACAAGATGCGGGAGGAAGCTGCAAAACGGCTTTATAGCAACGTTTTGTAAGTGTTTATGCGTTTCGTAACGTTTTGCACGTTCTATTAAGAAGCGACTATAGGCGACTAGAAGCGACTATATTAGCGTTCGCAGCAACCGTTTGAACCGCTTGTACAAGAAAGAAGAACCATATTATGGCTCCGAAAAAGAAAGTCTCCGCGCTTATTAAGCTCGAGATTCAGGCTGGTAAGGCAAATCCAGCTCCACCACTGGGTCCAGCATTAGGCTCCCACGGCGTGAACATCATGGACTTCTGCAAGGCGTATAACGACCAGACGAAGGACAAGATGGGTCAGATCGTCCCAGTAGAGATCACCGTTTACGAAGATCGTTCCTTCACCTTCATTTTGAAGACCCCACCAGCTGCTGCTTTGTTGCTTAAGGCTGCTGGCATTCAGAAGGGCACCGAGAATCCATTGACTCACAAGGTTGGTTCTGTGACCAAGGCTCAGGTGCGCGAAATCGCCGAAATTAAGATGCCTGACCTCTCCGCACGTGACGTCGAGGCCGGTATGAAGATCATCGCGGGCACCGCTCGCTCGATGGGTATTACCGTTACCGACTGAAAGGGAGTGTAGAAATGGCTAAGCGTTCTAAGAAGTATCGTGAAGCGGCTGAGAAGATCGACCGCAATAACCTGTACACCCCAGCTGAAGCTATCGCTTTGTTGCAGAGCATGCCAAAGCACGCTTTCGACGAGTCCGTTGAGGCTGTTATGCGCCTTAACGTGGATCCTCGCAAGGCTGATCAGTTGGTTCGTGGCGTTGTGAATTTGCCAAACGGCACCGGTAAAACCGCTAAGGTTTTGGTGTTCGCTCGTGGTCCAAAGGCTACTGAGGCTCAGGAAGCTGGCGCTGACATCGTTGGTGATGACGAATTGATCGAAAAGGTTGCCGGTGGCTTCCTTGACTTCGATGCAGTCGTTGCAACCCCAGACATGATGGGTAAGGTTGGCCGCTTGGGTCGTGTGCTCGGTCCTCGTAGCTTGATGCCAAACCCAAAGACTGGCACCGTGACCATGGATGTGGCCAAGGCTGTTGCTGATATTAAGGGCGGTAAGATTGAGTTCCGCGTGGATCGTCAGGGCAACCTGTCCTTCCTCTTCGGCAAGCTCTCCTTCGATGCTAAAGCTCTTGAAGAGAACTTCAGGGCTGTTGCAGACGAAGTTCGCCGCTTGAAGCCAAGCACCATCAAGGGTCGTTACATTACGAAGGTAACTGTGACCTCCACGATGGCTCCTGGTGTTCCAGTTGACATTGCCAGCATCGCTGCCTGATTTGTTACTAGCGAGTTTGCGCGAAAGCGCGAAATTCGCAAAGTAAAATCAAGTATTAAGGCTTATAAACGCTGAGAATATGCTCCTTTGTGAGTGTGTTCTCAGCGTTTTTTTATTTTGTATTGTGTGCAAGGATGGGTGCTCCAAACGTGGGAGCACGCTCGCGCTATAAGCGCTCGCTTACGAAACTCGCGTTGGAAGTCCACTGGACTTCCAACTTGAGCGAGTTTCCGCTCCGAGTTGCTTTCGCGTGCGCTTTGACCGAGCTTGAAATCAACAGGATTTCAAGCTCCTTCAAAGCGTGATTTGGCTCAATTGTGAAGCACGGTGTGCTTAACGCTCGCGCGGGTAACGCGCTCGCTACTGAGCTTGCGTTGAAAGCACACCGTGCTTTCAATTTGAGCAAGCTCAGCGAATCGAAGTGACTTCTCGCGCATTATGCAGCTCGAAGTCGTCGATTCGCAAATCAGTCGAACGGCTATGCCGTGAGGAATAAGCGCGAAAACAGGTCGTCAGCGCACACCAACCACAACCCAGTTCCTAAAGCACAACCACACTAACCTGCCCTGCCTTCGTCAATCGAGACGAAGGCAGACCTCGCTTGCGTTGAAAGCACACTGTGCTTTCAACCCTGAGCAAGCTCGGCGCTCCGAGTTGCTTTCGCGTGCGCTTTGACCGAGCTTGAAATCAACAGGATTTCAAGCTCCTTCAAAGCGTGATTTGGCTCAATTGTGAAGCACGGTGTGCTTAACGCTCGCGCGGGTAACGCGCTCGCTACTGAGCTTGCGTTGAAAGCACCCCGTGCTTTCAACCCTGAGCAAGCTCAGCGAATCGAAGTGACTTCTCGCGCATTATGCAGCTCGAAGTCGTCGATTCGCAAATCAGCCGAACGGCTATGCCGTGAGGAATAAGCGCGAAAACAGGTCGTCGCGTGCGGTAAACTACGGCTAGCAAAATAACGTACAGCTTTAACGTAACGTACGGCTAGCAAAACAGCGTACGGCTTTAATGTAACGTACGGCTAACAAAACAGTGTACGGCTAATAAAATAGCGCTCGGCAGCGAAGAATAAGTAAGCAATTCAGCTGAGCGGCTTCGGTCAATAATTTTGGTCAATAATTTTGGTTAATAATTTTGGTTAATAATTTTGGTCAATAATTTCGGTTAATAATTTTTAAAAAATATTGCCGTTGCTCTTGATTTTTGCCTACGGGGGGGGGTATGTTGATATTGATGAGCTGGCTTATAGCCGGTCTCGAGTTGTACCGAAATTGCGATTGATATGCGATTTCGGTAGGCATATTCTTCGCACGTTAACGCGTGAGAAGGAAGAAGAAAGGAAAATTATGTTAAGTAAAAAGGCGATTGCCGCATTTGCTGCCGGCGCTACGCTTGTTTCAGGCTTAGCTTTGACCGTGCCAGCTTTGGCAGATAATAATCAACAGCCAGCTGGTGATTCTACTCAGGTTGATAATTCTGTTAAGGAACTTGGTGAAGTTAGTTTCAAGTTTGTAAATGGTGGTGATTCTGTTACTTCTCGTACTTTTAAGACTGTTTATTGCAAGGATGGAAAGTACGGTTTTGACAAGGCTGCTATTAGCTATGATGCTGCTTCTATTGTTTATTCCGTGTTTAGTGAAGCGAAAGTTAATAATAACAAGTTTGCTAATGTAAAAGGTATTGCTTTCCCAACAACTATCCATGCTGGTGTGAATGAAGTACAGGTGTCTGATAATGCTGCTTCTAACAAGGAAGAGCAAACTCCAGAAGCTTTGCAGAAACAAGCTGAGCATCAGCTTGAAACAGCCACCAGTCTTGAGAATATTACTGCTGATGGGATTACTGCTGCTTTTAAGGGCTTGACATATGAGCAAGCTAAGGCTTTGTATGAAAAGATTGCTAATGAAGTCAATGCTACTAAGATGACTTCTGCGGATGGCAAGGTTTCTGCTGCTGATGCTGCTAAGCTTAAGGCTGCTCAGGATGCGTTTAATGCTATTGCTAAGGCTGAGGCTAAGAAAGTTCCAGCCGAGCCTTCCAAAGAACAGAAGGATCATGACGCTAAAATTCACGAGATTGATGAGAAGGGCAATCTGACTCATGTGCTCGAAGATTTGGCTAAGAAGGCTGAGCAGGAAGGTCTTAAAGATGCTGCAGTGAAGATTCGCGCTGCTAAGACTGTTGAAGAGGCTAATGAGCTGCTTACTACTGCTGAAGCAGTTAAGGCTGATATTGAGGCTTTGGCTAAGAAGGCTGAGTCTGAGGGCTTCATTCTTACAGCTAAGAAGATTCGCGCTGCTAAGACTGTTAAGGCTGCTCAGGATTTGCTCGTGAAGGCTGAGAAGGCTGCTATTAAGGCTTTGGCTAAGAAGGCTGAGAAGGAACTGCTTCATGAAGCTGCTCAGCAGATTCGTGCTGCTAAGACTGTTGAGCAAGCCCGCACTATTCTTACTAAGGCTGAAAACACATTAAAGAATATTCCTGCTCCAGTAGTTGATAAGCCTGTTGATGACGTGACTGTTGCTCCTGAGAAGGAGGAAGAGCCTACTAATCCGATGTTTGTGACTGAGGATCCTGATGAGTTAGCAGAGCGCTTGGAGCTTGAGTCTAATCCTTCCTTCTATAAGACTGAGGATCCTGACGTTATGGTTAAGCGTATTCTCAAGCAGGATGCGATTGAGAAGATTGCTAAGCAGGCTGAGAAGGAAGGCTTCAACTTTGCTGCTAAGCAGATTCGTAAGGCTAAGACTGTTGAGGGTGCTCAGGCTTTGTTAGATGCTGCTCGTGCTTCTAAGAAGACGCCAGAGCCAAAGCCAGTTCCACCAACTCCAGAAACTAAGTTTGATATTGAGCATGCTTTGAGCCAGGTTAATGGTGACACGGTTGCTGACTATAAGTTGCACCCAGCTGACGTGAGTGAGCTTGTTGGTGGTAAGGGACAGACGCCAGTTGTTCCAACTCCTGCTGTTGATCCTGCTATTGAGGCTTTGGCTAAGAAGGCTGAGTCTGAAGGCTTGACTTTCGCTGCTAAGTATATTCGTAAGGCTAAGACTGTTGAGGGTGCTCGTGCTTTGCTTGCTGAAGCTGAGAAGTCTGCTATCGAAGATTTAGCTAAGAAGGCTGAGAAGGAAGGCTTCACTTTCGTTGCTAAGCTGATTCGTAAGGCTAAGACTGTTGAAGGTGCTCGTGCTTTGCTTGCTGAAGCTGAGAAGGGCAAGAAGCCGACCCCAACTCCAGTTCCTCCAACTCCAAAGCCAACCCCAACGCCGACCCCAACGCCGGTTCCACCAGCTCCAAAGCCAACCCCAACGCCGACCCCAACGCCGGTTCCACCAGCTCCAAAGCCAACCCCAACACCGACCCCAACTCCAGTTCCACCAGCTCCAGTTCCAACGCCAGAGCCTAAGATTGAGCATAAGCTTGATTTGGTTGATCTTCTTGGTGGTAAGGATGCTAAGGAACCAACGTTTGTGTCTCCTGATGGTAGCGAGAATTTGTTCACGAACTATGATGGTTTGACTGTTCTTCTTGCTAAGCATGGTTTGACGAATGTTGCTGCTTATGATGCTCTTCTTGATAAGCTCGAGTTTGGTTTGAAGCAGACTGGTTGGGCTAACATTTTGAAGAACTTCGGTGGCGATAACTGCGCTTACTTGGGTAAGCTTCGTAACCAGTTGAAGAAGGCTGTTGCTCATTATGGTCATGTTGAGGCTGCTGTGAAGGATATCCTCGCTGAGCTGAATGCTGATTATAAGGATGCTCAGAAGGCTGAGGATTGGGATGCAGCTAAGGTTATTAAGACTAAGCTCGCTACTGCTTCTAAGCTTGCTGAGGTTGCGCATCATAACCTTACTCGTGCTGCAGCTATCTTGGATTCTGCTAATGATCATGCTAAGGATTTGAGCTGCGATACTGGTGCTCAGGAAGTTTTGGATGCTATGAAGAAGGCTGGTAACTTCCCTGGCAAGGCTGCTGCTAAGGCTCCTGCTAAGAAGCATGCTGCGGCTGCTGCTGCTCCATTGGCTAAGACTGGTGCTGCTGTAGCTTTGGCTGCTGTTGCTGCTTCCGTGCTTGCTGGCATGGGTGCTGCTCTTCGCAAGATCCGTCACTAAGATCTGCTTATTCAGTGTAAAAACTGAATAACACGTTTATGATGCTGCTTAGCTTACTGCCATAAAACAGCTAAGTTGAGCAGCATCTTCTTTAAATTTTGTGCTCAGTGTGCAGTAGGGCTTCGTTGCCAAATGTGCTGTGGTTGGTTAGTTACTGTGTTCTTTTGCGGATATGGTTTGCAGTTTCCTTTTCTTCCCGTTGACGCGGAGAGCGTGGTGCTAACTAATTTCTGAGTGCGTTACTAACGTTGTTTTCCTTCTTAGGGGCTGGGAAATAATGCTAGTGTAAAGGCTTACGAGTAACATCGTAAGCCTTTTTATTATGTTAACAACCAACACAATGTACTACCCAACAACAGGGTTATAGGGGGTTATAGCCCCGAAAGTGTGTAAAGCTAAGCTGATGAATATTCTGTGGCATAGTCACAATCCAAACACTGTTACTAACTCAGTTAACCGACTGAGAAAATAACGGTAATCACCCAAACACTGTTACTAACTCAGTTAACCGACTGAGAAAATAACGGTAATCACCCAAACACTGTTATTAACTCAGTAAGCCGACTGAGGAAGTAACGGTCATGAGGCACTAATGCAGTGCGACGACCTGCCGGAGCGCTATGAAAAATCTTAGTGTGAATCGCGAATACGACCAATAGTGATAGCTGTTTGTAACACGTATGCTGCACGCGGATCTGTGGCATCCCAGCCAGTAGTCTGAGCTACTTTACGCAAACGATAGCGTACAGTATTCGGGTGCACGTTTAACTCATGTGCTGTTTGATCCAACGCTCCACCAAAACGCAAAAACATATCAATAGTGGATAACGTTGGATCATCATTACTATACGGCGCCAAACTTTGATACACCCTGTTATACAAGGTGTCAAACGCTGTGGCATCGCCAATGAGCGCACGCTCAGGAAGCACATCATCCGTGTGAATAATCTGTGGCAAATGTTGCACAGCAGGAGCAACCGCAATAGCAGCAAGCGTGGAAGTAAGCGTTGAAGCAATCTGCTCAACGCCTTCAGCTACATTGCTAACACAAATCGGCTTATGTGATGGCGCAAAAACTTGGCATAACTTTTCAAGAGCTTGCTCACTAGGATTGTCGCGAACAGCCAACAGTATGATGTGTGAAGGAGCAGCAATATGAGTAACGGCAGTGTTGCTAGCATGATGTTGCGAAAACATTTGCGCGTTGCGCCAAGAAGCAGCAATATGCTGTAAAGCGCTAGTTTGCACACGTTCAACAATAGCATCGTACGCAGCGCAGGTACTGAGTTGAGGCCAAATATTGCGACGTAAAGCGTCCGTATTATCAGGGGGCACAGTAGGAGCAGGCTCTCGATTTGGACCAGTATCTGGCGTGATTGTAGTGCCAAAACTTCCAGCAATCACCACCGCTTTTGGCACATCTTGCCATTGGAGCAAATGCATAAAAGCATGTACGCGAGCGTCCGCAATACCATTCATGAAACACGTGGCAATCAGCGTGTGTAAACGCAAACGCGTTGCAGCATCAAAAACTTGACCATCGCGAACATCAAAAATGCCAGCTGTTGGGCTAGAAGATTGAGGGACGTTAGGCAGTGGTGTAAAGTGCGGCGCGTCGTTAGAAGATTGCTTACGTGTTGCAGATTTACTTTCGCGACGCTGGCTAGAAGAAAGTCGATGCCATAAATGGTGACGATGCTTTTCTTCGCTTGGTTCTTTTGTAGTGAGCTCTGCAGTTGTTGCTGACGTTGCAGGAGTTGCTGACGCTGCAGTTGTTGCTGACGCTGCAGGAGTTGTAGTAGAAGATGTAGTCGAAGTAGCAGCAGACATAGCCGAAGTGGCAGTAATCGCAGCGCTAGTATTGTCAATTTGGGAAGATTGCGCGGAAGATTGCGCGGAAGATTGCGCGGAAGATTGCGCGGAAGATTGCGAAGGAAATTGCACGCTAGCTAACAGCGAAAGAAAATCACTATTCGCACTTGTGATCGCTTGATTTGCTTCTACATAATTCACATTATTCGCGCAATCATCATAAGATACGACGGAAGTATAAGCGCCGGTAGTTTGCGCAAACTGCTGTGTATGCTTCTCGTCCATATTACGCCTTTGATTGCAACCATATTGCTAGAGTATTGCTTATGTAGCAACACACTCTACTATTATAGCGCGTGCTGATTTACGAGTTCATTCTCTTTTCATCAATAATCCGAGAATGTGGACTTAGCCTGTGTGCAAGTCCACAAATGCGGGCACATCACCTTGCGTTCACGCTTGAATTGCGTGAACGTTGCTTGCGCTGCTTGCGTTACTTGTATCACTTGCGTTACTTGTATCACTTGCGTTAGTTGTGTCACTTGCGTCTGCGCTTTCGCTACTGGCACTTTGCTTACTATCTCTCCAAAAAGTAAGCAACACAAAACAGAACACAAAAACCAACGGCAGCATATGACGCTCAAAATTATTCGCCGGAGCTAATATCATCACACCAACTAGCAAAGCAAGTGGTATATGCCACAAAACCGTACGCCAACGACGAAGCGCAATCTCCGCCATGCCAATAAGCAATGTTGCAATCACAAAAGTATTACCATGAATCAGCCAACTTATAACAGGAACATCACTCCATGAACTAATTACATCAGCAAACTCAGTACGCCAACTACTATTCCAATACTTAATCCAATCAGAATTACGAATATTATCAGTATTGATGTAATATTCCGGACCAACATACGGTCGGTCAAAGATATCGAAATAACCATACATTTTCGCAATAAACGCGTCTGCAGCCACAAGAGGACTATGCGTAACCATTTGCCACCAAGCGCGATTTAAATTACGAATATTATCTCGTGTAACGTAGCGCCAACGATAACTTACCTTTTTTGATTGCAAACCAGAAGATTTTACAGGATCAGCGTCATACGGTTTATATGCTTCCGCAGTTTGGTCAAGATTAAAAATTGGGGCAATCATGCGTTTAGCACTATGCGGAATACTATGTGGGTCCAACTTCGCAATGCGCGCAATCTGCTGCAACTGAATACCACGACTTTCAATAGGGTCTCCAGTAATAACAGCACCGCTTGAAATAAGCAGCACCAAAGCAGTGTGAACAACAAGCGTTGGTAATAAAACGCCACCAACCCACACACGCCAACGTTTACGCTCAAACACAAGCAGTAGAAGGCACTGAATAAGCAAAATGTACCACGCATATTTTGCTGCAATCAGCATAACGCATACTGAAATCAGCAATTCTATAAACGTGCCGTAGTGAATCTTCGCAATGCCAGCGTGCGTGTCATCAGCATGATAACTACAAGTTAACTCATAATTTATGCCAAACCACCACACAAAAGCGAACGCAAAAAGCGGTGATTTAGTGAGTGCAATAGTAGAACACAGCACAAGTGGATGAAGCAAAAACATGAGCAGGACGGCGAATCTTGCGAAAAGTGGCGTGCGGGACGAGAGGGACGTGCAAGACGTGCAAGACGTGCGAGATGTGCGAGATGTGCAAGACGTGCGAGATGTGCAAGACGTGCGGGACGAGAGGGACGTGCAAGACGTGCGAGATGTGCAAGACGTGCGAGATGTGCAAGACGTGCGAGATGAGAGGGTAGGTTGTGGTGCATTCGACGTAAGCCAAGGTTTATTCAAAAAACGATGCGTAGTAGCGGCAATACACCAAGCTGCAAAAACAAATTGAGTGAATGCAAGAAGCACAATGCCAGCATCATTTGAATGAGTAAAGTAGCGTGAAACTGCCGCAACTGCGCCATAAATAACAGTAAGAACTATGTTATGCTGATCGGTCAAATACGTGGGTTGCGTTGGCCACAAGTAGTGCGCAGTAGGGTAAATATCCATGGGCACAAAACTAAAGAAACCAATGTATGGCTGCTTAAGACCAGTAAGCTGATTCCAGGCCCAGCTATATTCACGAATTTGCGAACAAACGTCAGCGCCGTACGCGGCAAGTAGAGTAGCGGGTATCCACAGCCAGCCTAGGAAGAAAGTGAGGAAAAGATTGCGGCGGTTTCGTGTGGAATGCTTAATAAACCAACGTGCTGCGCTATAGAAACGTTTTGAAATATTGCGAATGAGGCGGCAGATTGCGGATATGCGGTGCTTTTTGACTTTGCGATTGGGTGTGCTTTTGCTTTTGCTTTCGATAATTTTCTCGACAGTTTTCTTGTCTGTTTTCTCGACAGTTTTCTTGTTTGTTTTCTCTGCGTTAGTCTTGTGCTTTTTTCTAAAAATTGACTTAATCCACGCTCCCAAACGGCTGTATTGCTTAGGAAAAGCCGCATGTTTGCCGTAATAAATAATCGTCCACAAAATAATCGCGTATATTGCGAACGCGGCAATAAAAATTAGCGCATTAATCCAAGAACAGTCAGCGAGCGTTCCTAAATGCAGTTGTGGGTCTTGATTGCGAAAAATTGGTCCTAAACTTGTGCAGGCTGCGAGTAAGAAACAGAGCAGAGCGGAGAGTGTGTAGGTGAAAAAACGGGTTAGTGTAGTTTGGTGGATTGATTGAGTGTGGGAAGCTGATTGAGTAAGAGAGTGCTGTTGACTAGTATGAGCGCGCGCTTGTTGTGATTGTGTTTTGCAATGAGTACGCTTCATATATCAACACCTGCTTAATAATTTAATAAAACTATACATATGTTTATTTCGTTTGTGCGAAGCGGCGCTGATACGCAAATATGCAAAATCGCAAATATGCAAAATCGCATACAATAACGCAAGTTACTTATATTCGACGCACGCACATGCAATAACCATATAATCTGATGTAAATTATACCTATGACTACTTTTTCTTCGCAAAGCGTGGCATTGATGCCTCGTACTTCAATTGTGGCAGACTCAGTAAAATATTTCGCTATTACGGATTCTACGCAAAATATTGCGCGAGATATGATACAAAAAGGCGAAATAATCGCACGAGATGATGGAAAACCAACAATATTTGCGATTGTTGCAGACGAGCAAACGGCTGGTCGCGGTAGACTCGGGCGAGCGTGGGTAAGCAGACCGGGAGAAAGCTTTTTGGTTTCATTCGTCACGTTGCTGCCAAAAGCAATGGTGATGGATGAGGATCATAATGGCTGGTTGCCAATAATTGCAGGTCTTGCTGCACGCGACGCGCTACTAGCAGCTTTCCGCGAGCACAACAGTTCGCCGATGCATGGTGAAGCATGCGCGCTTAAACTCAAATGGCCGAATGACGTGTTTTTACACGACTGCAAAGAAGGCGGAATCTTAACCGAAATTGTGGCGGTGCCGGGGCGTGACGACGTTGTTGGAGTGGTTTTTGGAATCGGATTGAATTTGTGCGTGCCGCAAGAAGTGCTGCCGATTAAAATGGCAACTTCACTACAAATGCACATGACTGCGCTGCCAGAAGCTCAAGCATTGCGCGATGAGATTGCAGCGAACATTGTTACGGGATTGCGCTCGCGGCTATACGATTTTATGCGCGATTATCCAAGTAATGCTGCCGATTTGCAGAAAGAAGTAAGCGGAGTATGTTGGACGCTTGGGCGCGAAGTAAACGTACATCCGGTTGACGGGAAAGTGGTAACCGGAACAGCAGAGCGGATTGGGGAAGATGCGTCGCTTACGATTCGCAAAGATTCCGGCGAGGAGATTGTAGTTAAAAGCGGCGACGTGCAAGCCGTTGCGTACGAAGCGTGACGACCTGCTTGAGCGCAGCATTGCGCGCGCGAAAGCAACTCGGAGCGCCGAGCTTGCTCAGGGTTGAAAGCACGGTGTGCTTTCAACGCAAGCGAGGTCTGTCTGCGTCAATAAAGACGCAGGCAGGGCAGGTTAGTGTAGTTGTGCTTTAGAAACTAGGTTGTGACTAGTGTGCGCTGACGACCTGCTTGAGCGCTGCGATTTAGCGCGCGAAAGCAATTCGGAGCGCCGAGCTTGCTTAGAGTTGAAAGCACGGTGTGCTTTCAACGCAAGCGAGGTCTGCCTTCGTCTCGATTGACGAAGGCAGGGCAGGTTAGTGTAGTTGTGCTTTAGAAACTAGGTTGTGACTAGTGTGCGCTGACGACCTGCTTGAGCGTAGCATTGCGCGCGCGAAAGCAACTCGGAGCGGAAACTCGCTTAGGTTGGAAGTCCAGTGGACTTCCAACGCGAGTTTTGTAGCGAGCGCATAGCGCGCGAGCATGACAGTTTTATGGAACATTTGCCGGAGATTTTCCGACAAATGTTCCCGTTGAGAGCATTTAGATTTATTCGCTACGCACGCTTTTTGTTCAGTGCGTTGTACAAGCCGGAGCAAGCCGCGCTCGCAACGAAAGCCTTAATTAAATCGCCAATCATGAAGATAATCAAGGTTGCGGCAGCAGTCGAAAGCGGCATGCCGGTAAGTAAGCTCTGACCGAAAATGCCGAATGCGTAAATCACAATCGTGCCAATTATGGAAGCAACAGCGTAAGTGCAGAAACGAACGAAAGTCTTCTTCAATGAACGCTCTGGCATCATTGCGTCAAGAGCAACGTCGAATACGTGCTTTAAAGCAGCAGTTGCAGCAACACCAAAAATAAAACCAACAAGGAAGCCTGCAGTAGGACCAACGAATACAGCCCAGCCTCCCTTAAAGCCAGCGAACACAGGCAAACCTGCAGCACCCAAAGCTAGATACATTACAACGGAAGCAACGCCCTTGCGCCAGCTCAAAGTCAAACCAATAATGCACAGAACAAGAGTCTGCAACGTAATTGGCACAGGAGTAATAGGAAGATAAATTGCGCCTGCCATAGTAGAAAGAGCCAACAGCACAGTGAGGAGAACTGGTTTTGCGAGCCAAGTTGCAACTGCCTTCACTTTATTAACAGCTGCAGTAGATGTTGCGGTTGCAGTTGTTGCTGCATTATTTTGATTCATGCTAGTCATACAAACCTTCTTTTGGTTATTGCCGGTTATTGCCGGTTATTGCCGGTTTGCTGCTTGAGTAGATTGCAACTTAAGTAATTTGCTACTCAAGACTTAAGCTTTTACCGGTTGTTTTCCGTTTCGCTAATCACAATACGTGCCATAAAAATCATGTGCATTGGAGAAGTGTACAAAATTTTGCTCTAGCTTTTGTGTATGTCGGCTCATACGCAAACGCGACTTTTCTAATATCTTGTAACGTATGGTTACGAATATCAAAAAAATTCTCATCGCAAACCGCGGTGAAATCGCCTTGCGAGTTATTCGCACGGCTCACGAAATGGGCATTGCTACCGTTGCTATTTACGCACCGACTGATCGCAATGCGCAGTTTGTAGAAATGGCAGACGAAGCGTACGCACTTTCCGGAGACACGTATCGCGACACTTATTTAAACGAAGATGCGATTCTTGACATTATTAAAAGAAGTGGCACGGATGCTGTGCACCCGGGTTACGGATTCCTTTCAGAAGTTGCGTCTTTTGCGAAGAAAGTCAACGATGCTGGGGTTATTTGGATTGGCCCTCGTCCAGAAGCGCTTATTGATTTGGGTGATAAAATTACAGCTCGCCGCGTGGCTGTGCGAGCGAAAGTGCCGCCAGTTCCAGGCATTTCGGAGCCGGTAAAAGATATTCGAGAACTGTTGACTTTTGCGCAAACGCACGGCTATC
Source organism: Gardnerella washingtoni (assembly GCF_049262705.1). Taxonomy (NCBI): domain Bacteria; kingdom Bacillati; phylum Actinomycetota; class Actinomycetes; order Bifidobacteriales; family Bifidobacteriaceae; genus Gardnerella; species Gardnerella washingtoni. The sequence goes on from NZ_CP058398.1 coordinate 69,075, forward strand.
CGGTGATGATGAAGCGCACGGATGGCGGCGGCGGACGCGGTATTACAGTCGTTCATAACGACGATGAGTTGCGCGGCTTTTACATGAATCACGACGCTTTGCAGGGCGGCGACTTAGACGAATATTTTATTGAGCGTTTTATTGACAAGGCTCGCCACGTAGAAACGCAGTGCGGCCGCGACGCTCACGGAAATTTCACCGTATATTCCACGCGCGATTGTTCGGTGCAGCGCCGAAACCAAAAGCTGGTTGAGGAAGCTCCTGCACCGTTCTTGACCGACGATGAAAAAGATCAGCTTTACCGATATTCTCGTAACCTATTTGAAGCTGTTGATTATGTTGGTCTTGGCACGTGCGAATATATGGTGACTTCTCAGCATAAAGTCTACTTCTTGGAAGTTAATCCGCGATTGCAAGTTGAGCACACGGTGAGTGAGGAAGTGAGTGGACTTGATTTGGTGCGAGAGCAGCTCAATATTGCTGACGGCGGTGAGTTGATTAAGGATCCGGAGCCGCGCGGACACAGCTTTGAGCTTCGCATTACTTCGGAAGATCCTGCTACGAATTTGACTCCAAGTTCCGGCACTTTGACGAAGATTAAGTGGCCTTCCGGCCCTGGTATTCGCGTCGATTTTGGTGTTGAAGTTGGCGATAATATTTCGCCAAAATTCGATTCCATGATGGGCAAGCTTATTATTACTGCGCAAAGTCGCGAAACTGCTGTGGCTCGCGTGCGTCGTGCTTTGAAGGAACTTTGCATTGAGGGCGTGCCAACTCCGGCGAAACTTTTTGAGCAGATTTTTAACGACCCTGAGTTTACGGCTGAAAATCACAGTTTTGACGTGTCTACTAAGTGGATGGAACGCAAGTATTTGAACCGCGTTCCTGCAGCTTCCTTGGGTGGTCAGCCGGCTTCGCTTGTTTCTGGAAAGTCTGCTGATGAATCCGAAAATAAGCAGCCTGCAATGGAATCCTTCATTATTGAGGTTGATAATAAGCGCGTAAAGCTTACAATTCCGCAAGATATTGTTGATAATTTGACCGGCTCTGCGCGAGTTCGTAGCGTTTCTAGAGCTTCCCAGCCGTTGCGTGGGCGTTCTCTTCGCGGCAGTACCCACAAATCTGAAGAGCAAAAGCAGATTCCAGGCGTAATTGCAGCCCCTATGCAAGCTGTTATTACTCGTGTGAATGTGGCTGAAGGACAGCAGGTTGCTAAGGGTGATTTGCTTGTGGTGCTTGAGTCCATGAAGATGGAAAATTACGTGTATGCTCCGGCGGCTGGTACTGTTACTGGAATTTTTGTTGGGCCTGGCGACGGCGTGGAATCGGGCGCAAAGCTTGTGACGATTGATCTTGCTGAAGATAAGAGCGAAGGTAAGGGCACAGAAAAGGGCACAGAAAAGGGCACAGAAAAATCTTCTGAAAGTTCGCAAGGAGAGCAAAAATAATGAGCGCGTTATTGCAAGAACAAACAAAAATTTCAGCAAAAACTGCTTCCAGTGATGCTCTAAGCAACGCAACTGACGCCGCCAACTTGCAGCCGCGCCGCGGAAAAGCAGCCGTTCAGCACGCAGCAAAATTAGCTCGCGACGCAGAACAAAAAGCATGCGAACGTCAGCACGCAAAAGGCAAAAGCACTGCTCGCGAACGACTTGACCTGCTTTTTGACACCGGCTCATTCGTGGAAATCGGACGTTTTAACGGCGGTGACATAAACAACGACGTTGCCGGATGCGCTGTAATCACCGGCTTTGGCGAAGTTTATGGCAGAAAAGTTGCCGTATATGCGCAGGACTTTTCTGTGCGAGGCGGAACGCTCGGCAAAGCGGAAGGTGAGAAAATCTGCCATCTTTTGGATATGGCTTTACAGCTTCGCGTGCCAGTTGTTGCAGTAATTGATTCCGGTGGCGCTCGCATTCAGGAAGGTGTGAACGCGCTGATGCAATACGGACGCATCTTCAAAAAAACTTGCGAAGCGAGTGGCTTAATTCCGCAAATCTCCATTATTCTTGGACCTTGCGCTGGTGGCGCTGTGTATTGCCCTGCGTTGACTGATTTTATTATTATGACGCGTGAACATTCCAACATGTTCGTCACTGGCCCGGATGTTGTTAAAGCGGCAACCGGCGAGGCTATTAGCATGGACGATTTGGGCGGCGGTCTTGTGCATAACGCAACTTCTGGAGTCGCTCACTATTTGGGTGAAGATGAAGCGGACGCAATCGACTACGCGCGCACGGTTTTGGCTTATTTGCCGTCTAGTTGCGAAGTGGAGCCTCCTACTTTTGCTTACGCTGCAACGCGAGCTGACCGCGAAACTGCGCGAGAGTTGGCAAGTATTGTACCAGATAACGACCGTCAGCCTTACGATGTGCTGGACGTGATTCGCAGAATCGTTGACTACGGTGAGTTTGTGCAAGTGCAGGAATTGTATGCTGCTTCGGCAGTGGTTGGTTTTGCTTGCATTGAGGGGCATCCGGTTGGAATCGTGGCAAATCAGCCTAAGGTGAACGCTGGTATTTTGGACGTAAATTCTTCCGAAAAAGTAGCGCGATTTGTGCGATTGTGTGATGCGTTTAATTTGCCTGTGGTGACTTTGGTTGATACCCCTGGTTATAAGCCGGGCTCGGATCAAGAGCATGCTGGCATTATTCGCAGGGGTGCGAAGGTGATTTATGCGTACGCAAACGCGCAAGTGCCGCTGGTTACAGTGATTTTGCGTAAGGCTTTCGGCGGAGCTTATATTGTGATGGGCTCGAAGTCGATGGGTGCGGACGTAAATTACGCGTGGCCAACCAGCCAGATTGCGGTTTTGGGTGCGCAAGGTGCTGTGAATATTATTCATCGCAAGGATTTGCAAAAAGCAAAGGAGCGAGGTCAGGACGTTGCGGCTCTGAGAAAGCAGCTGGTTGACGAATATGAGGCGACTACCGTGAACGCAAATCTTTCGCTGGAAACGGGTCAGATTGACGCAATGATTGACCCGGAGCAGACGCGCGATATGATTGCTGGTTCGCTGAGGCTTTTGCGCAGTAAAAAGCGGGTTTCTAGGACTGGAAAGCATCACGGAAATCAACCAATGTAGAAATCTAAAGAAATCTAAAGAAATCTACAAAAATCTACATAAATTACAGAAATCGCAAAACTTATAAAAATTTATAAAACTTATGCAAATCGACGAGAAGGAACTACTATGACAACCTACTTTTTTGACCAACTCGCTCATAATCCTCACGCGCTCATTTTCGCAGGTCAATCAACTCCATGGGTTGACGCTTTAAGAGAACTTGGCAAAGACGAGGAGTTAAATACTGAGCTTCACGAGTATGAGGCTAGCGCAAAAGCTTTGCTCGCACCAATGTACGCTGAACTTTTAGCAAACGCCGGCGGAGACATAAATGTTTTCGACGCGCTGGAAAATAAGCATATTAACGCCGCAAACGCGCTTCTTAGTGTGCCTGGAATTACCTTAGCGCAGCTGGGTGCTGTGCGTGACTTAACAAATCTTGGCTATAACTTTGAAGTAAACAAGCCTTGCGCTGTGTTGGGGCATTCTCAGGGCGTCATTGCAGCAGAAATGGTAAAAGCAAGGCTGAAAGCAAAGTCTTGGCAGAAGGCTCGTGCACAAATCGAAGAACTGCTTGCAATTGCCTACTTAATTGGAGCTGCAGGGGATCGCGAATCGCGCATGCTTGAAATTACGGGTGACGGCGAGCACACGCCAATGCTGTCGCTTAAAGGAGTTACGAAAAAGCAAGCAGAAGCGCTTATTTCTCGCGTAGAGCGCACGCGAGGAGAAATCTCAATCGCAGTTAAAAATGCTTATAATCACGTGGTTATTGCAGGATATCCGGAAGATATGGAAGCTGTGGCGAACGAAGCGCAAAAAGAAGCGAAACGTTCGCAAAAATTGCGCGAAATGAAGGTGCGCGGTGGTGCTGTGTTTGCGCCGGTTGCTGAATATTTGGATGTGACAGTGCCGTTCCATTCGCCAATGCTTCAGCCTGCGGTTGATCGGGTAGAGGATTGGGCGCGTGAGGCTGGTTTGAACACTGCAGTTGCGCGAGAGTTGGCGGATGCTGTGCTTGTGCAGCCTGTTGATTGGGCTGCGCAAATTGGCGAAGTTTTGGATCAACATGATGCGCGCTCGCTGTGGATATTAGATATGGGTCCTAGCGAAGTGCTTGGCAAACTTACGGGTGTGCTTGTGCAGGGGACTGGCGCTGGAGTTGTGGAAGCTGCTACCATGCGCGCTCGTGCGCAGCTTTCAACAGCTGACTCGGCTTCGGAACCTACTCGCACCGGCTGCTGGGCTGATTTTGCACCTCGCGCTATCAATACCCCTGCCGGGTATAAAGTTCTTACGAAATTCAGCAAGCTTACCGGCAAAGCGCCTGTGCTTCTTGCAGGTATGACACCAACAACAGTAGAACCGGAAATCGTTGCGGCTGCAGCGAATGCAGGCTACTGGGCTGAGCTTGCTGGCGGCGGTCAGGTAACTGCAGAAGTTTTCGATCGTCATATGAAGTCGCTTGAAAAGCAGCTTCGAGAAGGTGCAACTGTTGAATTTAACGCCATGTTTATGGACCGCTACCTGTGGAATTTGCAGTTTGGTTCGAAGCGAATCGTACCAAAAAAGAGGCAGTCGGGCGCTCCAATTGACGGCGTAGTTATTTCTGCTGGCATTCCAGAACTTGACGAAGCTAAGGAATTAGTAGCGTCTTTGCAAAAAGACGGATTCCCTTACGTAACGTTTAAGCCGGGAACAGTTGATCAAATTCGTCAAGTTGTGCGAATTGCGAAAGCGGTTGCTCCAGCCACGATTATTGTGCAAGTTGAGGGCGGTGCTGCAGGCGGCCACCATTCGTGGGAATCTTTGGACGATTTGCTTATGACAACGTACGCACAAGTGCGCGAATGCGATAATTTGGTACTTGTGGCCGGCGGCGGTATTGGTACTCCTGAGCGTGCTGCAGACTACATTTCCGGCGAATGGGCGCGCGAATACGGTTTGCCAAATATGCCAGTTGATGCCGTAATGATTGGCACGGCTGCAATGACAGCAAAAGAGGCGCACACAAGCCCTGAAGTAAAGCGTATGCTGGTTGAAACTCCGGGAATTGTGATGCCGAAAGCTTCAAGCGTTGAAGGCTTTGACGAGGATCCGTTTGCTCCAATGGGTGAGCGCTGGGTGCCTTCCGGAAAAGTTGTTGGCGGCGTGACTAGTGGTTTAAGCCATTTGCACGCGGATATTTATGAGCTTGAAAACGCTTCTGCACGTTGCGGACGCTTGCTTGTTCACATGATGAAGCATCCGGAAGAGCTTGAAACTCGCCGCGACGAAGTAATTGCAGCGCTGAACTCAACTGCAAAACCGTATTTTGGCGACTTGGAAAGCATGACGTATGCTCAGTTTGCTCAGCGTTTCCTCGATTTGGCATACCCGTGGGTAGATCCTACATATGCGGATCGCTACATGCACTTATTGCAGCGAATTGAAGCTCGTTTGGTGAGCCAAGATTCCGGCGAATTTACGTCGATTTTGCCAACTCGCACGCAAGTTGGAGAGCATCCTCAAGCTGCCTTGAATGCTTTAGTTGAAGCGTTGCCTCAAGCTCGTGAGCTTAATGTGGTGCCAATGGATGCCGCTTGGTTCCCAACTTTGGTGCGCGAATACCCGAAGCCAATGCCATTCGTGCCAGTTATTGACAACGATTTGCTGCGCTGGTGGGGTCAAGATCAGCTTTGGCAGTCGGAAGATTCGCGCTACTCAGCAGACGCTGTGCGCGTAATTCCAGGACCTATTTCCGTGGCTGGAATCACAACTATGGATGAGCCGATTGCGGATATTCTTGGACGTTTTGAAGCAGCAATGCTAAATCGAACAAAAGAAAATCGTGCGGAAAGTGCGGAAAATCGCGCAGAAAATCGCGCAAATCAGTCTGCATTCAGCCAAATTGCAGCAGCTGCAAACGTTGAAGCATATGTGCGCGCATGCCCGAATATTTCCTGGGTTGGTCACGTCACTGCAAATCCTGCGTACGGTACAAAATTAGGTGACGAAAATTACGTAATTACTGTAACTGCTACAAATGACGACGTAATTTCGCTTGATTTGGATATTAAGCTCGATACTTTCTGGGATAATCAAGAAAATCAGGAAGCGCAGAATGCTGCTAAAAATGCTGCTAAAAACGCTGCAAATTCAGCAAAACGCAAGCATGCAGTTCGAGATATTATAATTCCGCTTACAGTTGATGCAAGTAAAGCTGGAAGCATTCCGGTAGTTGATCGCGAGCGCCTTCCAAAGCATGTGTACGAAATGCTGGCAGCAACCGCAGGTATTGGAAATACTGCGATTACGGGTGATGTGCTCGACGCTATGCCTAAGGTTGAAAGAGTAAAAGAAGATGGCAGTTTGGCGAAATTGCCGGAAGATTTGCTTAACGAAGGTTATAAAGATTTCCCATTCGGATTAGTCCATTCGTCTTATACTTTCTCTCGCAATCTTGGAATAGATCACGAGTCAGCAACGGCTGGTCGACTCCCAGACGGTTTACTGGCCTCTCGCATTGTGCCGGACGCGTTAGTTGGTCCTGCTTGGCCAACAATTTACTCGGCTTTGGGTTCCGTAATGGTTGACGGATACCCGATTATTGAGGGCTTGCTGAACGCAGTTCATTTGGATCATTTGGTTGAGCTTGACGTTGACGCTGAAGAATTCCGCAAGTATGTTGACAAGCGAATCAACCTGCTCGGCTGGGCGGAACCGTACGCAGAATCTGCTTCCGGACGCGTGGTCACCATTCACATCGTGCATACTGCCGCTGACGGTACGCGACTTGCGCACGAAACCGAGCGTTTTGCTATTCGTGGCCGCAGCTTTAGCAACGCTCTTCCGGAGCCTGCTGCCGAATACGGCGACGCAGCAGGATTGCACGGATACGAAATTGAGGACACTCCTCGCCGAGCTTTGCGCAGAGTAGTAGTTCGCGCGCCTCACGATATGACCGCTTTTGCGCGTACTTCTGGAGATTTCAACCCAATTCACACTTCCGCTAGGGGAGCTGCAATTTCCGGACTTTCCGCACCACTCGTACACGGAATGTGGCTGTCTGCCACCGCTCAGCACGTGGCTCAAGCAGTTGACGCAAAGGGTGCTCGCTACGAGCTTATTGGCTGGTCTTACAACATGTACGGCATGGTTCAACTGGACGACGAAGTAGAAATCACCGTTGAACGCGTTGGAAAAGTTCGCCGCGGCGGACTCGCTTTGGAAGTTACGTGCCGAGTTAATGGACAAATCGTGTCTAAAGCAAGTGCACTTACTCGCGCTCCACGCGCAGCATTCGTATACCCGGGTCAGGGTATCCAAAAGCAAGGAATGTCGCTTGATGAGCGAGCAAAGTCGCCTGCTGTGCGCGATACTTGGGAGAGAGCAGATAAGCTTACTCGCGAAAAGCTTGGGTTCTCAATCCTTGCCGTCGTGCGCGATAATCCAAAGGAACTTACAGCTCGCGGCGTAACATATCGTCATCCTGAAGGACTGTTGAATTTGACGCAATTTACGCAAGTTGCGCTCGCAACAGTAGCGTTTGCACAAACCGCGCGTTTGCGTGAAGCTGGATGCGATATTTGGCCAGCCTACTTTGCCGGTCACTCGCTTGGCGAATACAACGCATTAAGCTCCTTCGCGCAGATTATTCCGCTCGAAACTGTGCTGGAATTGGTGTTCCACCGTGGATCTACCATGCATCATTTGATTGAGCGCGACGCTCAAGGACGCTCGAACTACCGCATGGGCGCACTTCGACCAAACCAGTTCGGAGTTGGCGACGAAGGTGTAAACGCTTACGTCGAAGGAATTTCCAAAGCTACAGGCGAATTCTTGCAGATTGTAAACTACAATTTGGCAGGTCAGCAGTACGCAATTGCTGGAACAATTAAGGGCTTGAAGGCTTTGCAAGCCGACGCTTCTCAGCGCGCGAAAGAATACGGCGGAAAGCCGCCATTCATGCTCGTGCCTGGAATTGACGTGCCATTCCATTCTCGCATTCTTCGTAAAGGCGTGCCGGAATTCCGCGATAAGCTCGACTCGCTGCTGCCAAAGCATATTGATTACTCTGTGCTTGTAGATCGCTACATTCCAAACCTCGTGGCTTGCCCGTTTGAGCTTACTCGCGAGTTTGCGCAGAAGATTTTGGACGTTGTGCCATCCGAGCGTATTGAAGCAGCTTTGGAAGATGAAGCAACTTGGAAGTCTTACGCAGACGACGAGCAAAAGCTTGGTAGACTGCTTCTTACAGAGTTGCTTTCGTGGCAGTTTGCTTCTCCAGTTCGCTGGATTGAAACGCAGGCTCTTCTGTTTGCTGATCGCGCTCGCGGCGGTCTTGGCGTTGAAGAATACGTGGAAGTTGGTTTAGGAAACGCTCCAACTTTGGCAAATCTTGGCGCGAAAACGCTTGCTTTGCCGGAATTTAGTGGCGAAAAGGTAACTGTTTACAACGTTGGCCGAGACGAGGGTCGCGTTTATATGACGGATACGGATTCGCTTGTTCCGGAAGTGTTTGATGAGGAAGATAGTACGATTGAAGCTGCGCCTGCAGCTTCGGCAGCAGCTTCTGCAGCTGCTACTTCTTCTGCAGCAACTTCTGCACCTGCTTCTGCTCCTGCAGCTCCTGCTGCTACTAACGCAGCAGCAAGCGGTCCTGTAGCAGACTTGTCATTTAAAGCATCTGACGCAATCTCAATGCTCATCGCCTATAGTGCAAAAATTCGCCTCGACCAAATTGGCGATGCGGACACAACCGACACGCTCACAAACGGCGTATCTTCCCGCAGAAACCAGCTGCTTATGGATATTAGTTCCGAGCTTGGCGTAGCTAGCGTGGACGGTGCTGCTGAAGCTCCAATGAGTGCATTGCGAAAGCTTGTGGATTCGGTTGCTCCACGCTACAAGGCTTTTGGTGCAGTACTTTCCGATATTGTTCGCGAACGTTTGCGCGCGCTGTTCGGCGCTGCCGGCGTGAAACCTGCGCAAATCGACAAGCGAATTTCTGAAGTCTGGCAGTTAGGTGAGGGTTGGCGTGCTCATGTGCTTGCAGCTTTGGTTTTGCAAACTCGCGAAGGTGCAAGCGTGCGCGGCGAAAATCTTGCGCAACTTTCTACGGATCCTGCAAAGAATACTGCTGCAGCTGACGCTTTAATCGACGCAGCAATTCAGCAGGTTGCTCAAGCTCACGGCGTTAGCGTTTCTCAGCCGGGTGCTGCTGGCGGTGCAGGCGGTGCTGTGGTTGATTCTGCAGCTCTTGACGCTTTCGCTCAGCAGGTTGTTGGTGCTGACGGCGTGCTTGCTGCAACCGCTAAGTTTGTGCTTGCAAAGCTTGGTGTTGAGGCTCCTCAAGCAGAAACTGAAGCCGACGAAAACGCGGCTGTTGTAGCTGCTGTTGAAGCTGAGCTTGGTGCGGATTGGCCAAAGCAAGTGGAGCCTCGATTTGATGAGCGAAAGGCGATTCTTTTCGACGACCGTTGGGCTTCTGCTCGCGAGGACGTTGCGCGCTTGTACTATGAGCATGCTGTAAAGAATGAGGATGCTCAAGCAGATGAAGTTTCGGCAATTGCAAGCCGATTCGGTAGTTTCTTGAGCGCCGGTGAGGCTGTAGCTTCGGAAGCTGAGTGGTTTGCAAGTCTTTCTCAATCTCGCGAATTAAACAATCTTGCAACAATATTGAATGGTATTGCTCACGATTCTCGCACGAAACTTTCGCAAAGTAACGCTTCTGAAGACACTGCTTACGCAACTCGTTTTGCAGGAGAAGTAGCAGTTGTTACAGGTGTTGCTCCAAACTCAATCGCAGCTCGCGTAGTAACAGGCTTGCTCGCAGGTGGCGCGACTGTTATTGCAACTTCGCACAGCTTTAAGCCGAGCGTAAAGTCTTGGGCAAAGAAAGCGTATCGCGAATATGCTTCAATGGGCGCGAAGCTTTGGCTTGTGCCAGCAAACTTGTCTAGCTACCGCGATGTTGATGCGCTTGTGAAGTGGGTTGGCACAGTTTCAAAGAAAGTTAGCGGCGCAACCACTACTATTTTGAAGCCAGCTTACGAGCCGAGCATGTTCTTCCCGTTCGCAGCACCTCCAGTTCACGGCACGTTGGCTGATTCCGGTTCGCTTTTTGAATCGCAATCGCGCTTAATGCTTTGGGGTGTAGAGCGTGCAATTGCTGGATTTGCGCAGATTGGAGCAGATACGGATGTGCAACATCGTATGCACGTTGTGTTACCTGGTTCTCCAAACCGCGGTATGTTTGGCGGCGACGGCGCTTACGGCGAAGTCAAGAGCGCGTTTGATGCGATTGTAAGCCGTGCGCATGCGGAAAGTGTGTGGTCGGATCGCGTTACATTCGCTCATCCAAAGATTGGCTGGGTGCGTGGAACCGGCTTAATGGGCGGAAATGATCCGCTTGTGGCTGTAGTTGAGCGTCACGGATTAACTACCTACTCTACACAAGAAATGGCAGACCGTTTGCTTGATTTGTGCACTCGCGAGGCGCGCGAACAGGCTGCAATCGCGCCTTTGGATGTTGATTTTACGGGCGGATTAGGCAAGGAGCCTCTTGATTTGAACGCGCTTCGTGCAGAAGCGTTGGAAGATCAAAAGCGTGCGGAAGCTGCGGACGAGTCTGCCGAATCTTCTGCTACATCAACTGCTAAATCAACCAACAAAGCGCTTCCAACTCCTTACGTGCCAACTCAGCCGCAAGTCAACTTGTCTGATTGGAAGAATGTAACAGCGCGACCAGAAGACGAAATCGTAATCGTCTCCGTCGGTGAGCTTGGACCATGGGGTTCCGGACGTACTCGTTTTGAGGCGGAGCTTGGAATTAAGGAAGACGGTTCAGTAGATCTTTCTGCAGGAGCAGTACTGGAATTGGCTTGGAATATGGGCTTGCTTACTTGGCAGGATTCACCAAAGCCGGGCTGGTATGATGCGGAAGGCACGCTTGTTCCGGAAGAAGACATTGCAGAGAAATATCGTGATGAAGTAGTGGCGCGTTCCGGTATTCGACCATTTGAAACCGGCATGGGCGGCGACTACAAGGACGGAGCGAACGAAGAAGAAGCAGAAATCTTCCTCGATCACGATGTGAGCTTCAGCGTTCCAACAGAAACGATTGCGCGCGAATACGTGGCTCTTGACGAAGCACACACTGAGATTGCTCGCGATACAGAATCGGGAGAGTGGACGGTTACTCGCAAGGCAGGTTCTATGATTCGCGTGCCACGCAGGGCTGCAATGACCAGAACCGTCGGCGGACAATTCCCTAAGGGCTTCGACCCGCTGAAGTGGGGTATTCCGGCTTCGATGGTTGGAAGCGTTGACACGATTGCGTTGTGGAATATCGTCACAACCGTGGACGCTTACATTTCCGCCGGTTTCACGCCTTCGGAGATTTTGCAATCCGTGCATCCGTCGCTGGTTGCTTCTACGCAAGGCACTGGTTTTGGTGGTATGAGCTCAATGCGAAAACTGTACTTAGATCGCTTCCTGAACCACGAAATCCCAACCGACGTGCTGCAAGAGGCACTTCCAAATGTTGTGGCAGCTCACGTAATGCAAACCTATATCGGCGGCTACGGAAACATGGTTCAGCCGGTATCGGCTTGCGCAACTGCAGCGGTTTCGCTCGAAGAAGGCGTTGATAAGATTGCTCTCGGCAAAGCTGACTTCGTAGTAACTGGCGCAATCGACGATATTGGCGTGGAATCTGTGGTCGGCTTCGGCAATATGAACGCAACTGCCAATAGTGAGGAAATGTATGCTAAGGGCATAAATCCTCGATTCTTCTCTCGTGCGAACGATCGCAGACGCGGCGGCTTCCTTGAGGCTCAAGGCGGCGGTACGATTTTGGTTACGCGCGGCGATATTGCGCTGAAGCTCGGTTTGCCTGTTGCGGGAGTGGTTGGTTTCATTCACTCCTATGCTGATGGCATTCACACTTCCATACCTGCCCCGGGTTTGGGTGCGTTGGCTGCAGGCATGGGCGGTGCTAAGTCTAAGCTCGTGCGCGATTTGGCGGCGCTTGGCGTAACTCCGGACGATATTGCTGTGGTTTCTAAGCATGATACGTCTACGAATGCCAACGATCCGAACGAATCTGAGCTGCACAATACTCTTGCGCACGCAATCGGACGCACGGACGGCAACCCACTGTTCGTAATCAGCCAAAAGACGCTAACCGGACACGCAAAGGGTGGCGCGTGCATCTTCCAAATCAACGGTTTGACGCAACTGTTTAGAACTGGCGTAATTCCAGCGAATGTGTCGCTTGATTGCGTGGATCCTAAGCTTTCGCGAGATGACCACATGGTTTGGTTGCGCGAGCCGATGCGTATTAGCGGCGGAACAGTGAAGGCTGCGCTTGCAACTTCACTCGGTTTCGGCCATGTGAGCGGATTTGTTGGGCTGGTTCACCCGGGTGCTTTTGAGGCGGCTGTGGCTGCTAGCGCTGGTGCTGAGGCTCTGGAGGAGTGGCGCAAGCGCGCAAACGCTCGCTTGGCGGCGGGTCAGAGAAGGCTTGAGGAAGGCATGATGGGCCACGCTCCACTGTTTGAGCCAGTGGAAAATCGCCACTTGCTGAAGGATGGTACGCGCCTGCCGGATGGCACTCGCTATGACGGCCACGAGGCAGAAAAGGCGATGCTGCTTAATCCTGATGCGCGCCTTAACGCGAACGGCTACTACTGCTGATCTGCTGCTTTAGCTTGTTTTGACAACAAACGCCGGGGAATTTTCTCCGGCGTTTGCGTTCTAACCTGCTTTCGTGCATCATTGCGAGCGAAAGTTCTTGCTTGATGTGGCGCGAGTTTTGGATTCCTTTCTTGTGTGACTTTATTTGCGAGATACTTGCGTATCGTCTATGAGTTTTGCAACTGATTTAGTTTTTCGGTTTTGACGAGGCTGGAAAATTTGTGTTTGCGCACGTCCCGTCCTTCGCTCCGCACTCATGTAAAACATTTTTACTGTATTAAAACCTTGTCTACATTATGTTGCGTTCGCTCAGTCCTCTTTTAGTGCTGAACACAATTTTTCCAGCCTCTCAACACACTAAACACAACACAAAACTCATAGACTCGTGAAGTTCGTTGCGAAAGTGCGTGGCTTACTCAGTGCAACTAAATTCGCGCAACTAAGCTTCGGTTGAGTGCGTGGTAGGTGCGTTTGGTGTGGCATGTGCTGCAGCACGAATGCTAGTGTTCGCTAATCAACAGAAATCAACGTCTGTAGAGCATTATTGCTAAAGTTCACTCATCAACAAGTAATCACCGTTAGCAAAGCACAACTGCAAAGCTACACAAGCAACGTCAGCGGAGCATGACTGCAAAGCTTCAAAATCGCTTTTCGCAGAAGCACTGGTGCAAAGCTGTTGGAACATTTGCCGGAAAATGTAAGGCGATTGGAGTTGCGTTAAAAATCACGTAAGTAGCTCTGTAGTTCAGTATGCCATATTTAGTACGTGTAGCATTGCGTATGTTGCCTGATATTACCTAATGCCAGTAGTACGCTGTCATTATCGCAGTGGTATGCCGCTAACCAGTACCCACTACCAGTACCCAGATTATTTAACGGCATCTATTTGTCGCACCTATACCTCAGTATCCTATACCTCTGTAGCCTACAGTTCTATAGATTTACAGATATAACAATGCTCCGTGGTTGAAGAGTTGTCGTAAATTTCGCGAACCCTTTTATCACGGAGCATATGTATATTATTTATTCAATTTTAATATTTGTTGCACCACCAACGTTTAGTCGCGCTTCTTCCTGCGAATAATGACTGCGAGTGCAGTACCTATTGCGGCTGCGAGTGCAGCAACAGCGCCTGCTGCAGCAATTGCAGAGCCTGTATTGGTTAACTTTGATTGCGCAACCTGACCGGAGGAGTGACGTGCAGGAGACTTAGGAGCTTGTAACTGAGTGTTATTGCTCTTATTCCTGTTGTTTTCACTGTTGCCAGTGTGTTCATCAGAATCATGAGAACCAGATTCATGTTCTGGGGTCGGCGCAGGGGTCGGCGCAGGGGTCGGCGCAGGTTCTGGCGTTGGTTCCGGTGTTGGTTCCGGTGTTGGTGTCGGTTCCGGTTCCGGTTCTGGTGTTGGTTCCGGTGTTGGTGTCGGTTCCGGTGTTGGTTCTGGTGTCTTGGTTGGGTTGTTTCCGACTTTACCGTTTACCTTGTTGGATGGTTGACCATTCTTCTTGGCTTGTGCGGTAATCGTACTACCATCCTTGATTTGAGTTGCAGGGATGGTGACTTTACCAGTCTTAGGATCAACAGTCACGCCGGTTGGAGTGTTACCGTCAACAGTCCAGTTACCATTCTTATCTTTCTTCACGGTAATTGTTACAGGAGTCGTTGTATCGCCTTCTGGAACATACGTGATTTCGAGAGTATCAGCATCTGCTGGTGGGGTAACAGTTGCGGAACCTTGCTCACCACCATCTTGTGGCGTGAGTATAGTCGGCTCACCCGCAGGCGTTGGCGTTGGTTCTGGTGTCTTGGTTGGGTTGTTTCCGACTTTACCGTTTACCTTGTTGGATGGTTGACCATTCTTCTTGGCTTGCGCGGTAATCGTACTACCATCCTTGATTTGAGTTGCAGGGATGGTGACTTTACCAGTCTTAGGATCAACAGTCACGCCGGTTGGAGTGTTACCGTCAACAGTCCAGTTACCATTCTTATCTTTCTTCACGGTAATTGTTACAGGAGTCGTTGTATCGCCTTCTGGAACATACGTGATTTCGAGAGTATCAGCATCTGCTGGTGGGGTAACAGTTGCGGAACCTTGCTCACCACCATCTTGTGGCGTGAGTATAGTCGGCTCACCCGCAGGCGTTGGCGTTGGTTCTGGTGTCTTGGTTGGGTTGTTTCCGACTTTACCGTTTACCTTGTTGGATGGTTGACCATTCTTCTTGGCTTGCGCGGTAATCGTACTACCATCCTTGATTTGAGTTGCAGGGATGGTGACTTTACCAGTCTTAGGATCAACAGTCACGCCGGTTGGAGTGTTACCGTCAACAGTCCAGTTACCATTCTTATCTTTCTTCACGGTAATTGTTACAGGAGTCGTTGTATCGCCTTCTGGAACATACGTGATTTCGAGAGTATCAGCATCTGCTGGTGGGGTAACAGTTGCGGAACCTTGCTCACCACCATCTTGTGGCGTGAGTATAGTCGGCTCACCCGCAGGCGTTGGCGTTGGTTCTGGTGTCTTGGTTGGGTTGTTTCCTACTTTACCGTTTACCTTGTTGGATGGTTGACCATTCTTCTTGGCTTGCGCGGTAATCGTACTACCATCCTTGATTTGAGTTGCAGGGATGGTGACTTTACCAGTCTTAGGATCAACAGTCACGCCGGTTGGAGTGTTACCGTCAACAGTCCAGTTACCATTCTTATCTTTCTTCACGGTAATTGTTACAGGAGTCGTTGTATCGCCTTCTGGAACATACGTGATTTCGAGAGTATCAGCATCTGCTGGTGGGGTAACAGTTGCGGAACCTTGCTCACCACCATCTTGTGGCGTGAGTATAGTCGGCTCACCCGCAGGCGTTGGCGTTGGCTTCTCCTTTTCGCCAACTTTAGCAGTTACCACTTCGGACTTGCTCTTGCCAGTCTTATCGCTACTGTCTTCTGATTGCGCAGTAATAGTGCTACCGCGCTTAATCTTGTTTGCTGGAATCGTAACAACGCCAGTTTGCGGATCAACAGTCACGCCGTTAGGTGCAGAGCCGTCAATCTTCCACTCATGCTTATCGCCTTCAGCAACAACAGTAATCGTTGCGGTTGTTTCACTGCCTTCTGGAGTGTAAGTAATTACAACCTTGTCCACGCGAGTATCCGTGAGATCCGGCGTCACGCTAGCGCCACCCTCGGTTGGAGTGTCAATCTTTGGCTTAGCAATATTTCCGCCGATAGTAATATTTACGCTATCGCCCGTCTTTGCAGAATCACCCTTACCATTGGTTGGCGTGAGGGTGACGATGGCACCAGGCTTTTGCTTGTTGATAGTAATAGTGAAGTTGCCATTCTTATCTGCAACGCCACTTCCTATTTCTTTGCCCTTTTCGTCGGTGACAGTTACCTTCGCGCCTGGAAGCGTCTTTCCAGTGATGATTTGCTTAGTAGAATCATCTGGATTATCTTTCAGTGTTTGCTGAGTAATCTGCGGAGTCTTAAAGCCGGTTACAGCAGTAGCAGGATCAGATGGTTTATCCTTCTTGTTCTTAGCTACTGCAGTAATAGTGCTGCCATCCTCCAAATCCTTTGCCGGAATCGTAACAACGCCAGTTTGCGGATCAACAGTTACACCTTCTGGAGTGTCTCCGTCAATCTTCCACTTGCCGCCATCACCCTTCTTGACAATAATTGTCTGTTCTGGCTTTTCTGGACCGTTAAGCGGATTTGGCTTGTCGTTAATCACAATCTTGACAACGTTTTCATCGCCGTGTGGCGGTGTTACAGTTACGTTTCCGCCGTTCTTGTGATCGTCGGTTGGTACCGTAATCGTTGGTTTTTGTGGTTTAGCAGTGACAGTTGTGTCCACTGGATTGCCATTTTCGCCACCCTTGCTTGGAACGAGCTTAAGATCTGTACCAGGCTCCTTCTTATCGATTTCGATAGTGAAGTTTCCGTCTTTGTTAGCAGTTCCAGTACCAACAGTCTTACCGTCTTTGTCTTTGACAGTTACGGTGTTTCCTGGCTGAGTTTTACCAGTAATAGTGGTCTTATCAGGCTTAGTTGGCGTGTTTTCAGCATTGCCATCGTTGATAAATGGCTTGTTGGTCACGTTTACTGTTACTTGCACTTCTACTGGGTCTTTTACGCCTGGAATCTTAACGAGCACAGTGCCGTTAGTGGTGCCTGGCTTGTCTGTCTTTGGAGCAGCATCCTTCTTCCACTCGAAGGTGGTTCCCTTAGGTAAATCACCATTATTAGCAATGCTGTCTTCTGGCTTTGGCTTGGCGTTTACTGGCACGCTTACTGTCTTGCCTTTTGGATTTGGCACAACGAGCACGTTGACTGGAATGTCAACAGCTGGCTCGCCTGGCACTGTAACAGTCACAACGCCTGGCTGGTTGCCAGTCTTTGACGTATCAGGCTTCTTCTTCCAAGAAGTCTTGGCATTCTCAGGCAAATCTCCGTTATTCTTAATAACATCCTTTGGCTGAGGAGTGGTATCCTTGCTGCCAGTCTTTTGCAACACGGTTACGTCTTTTCCTTCAGGAGATGCTGTAACAGTAATTTTTACAGGCACTTCTTGAGGATCTTGCCCTGGAATCTTTACAATCACCGTGCCAGTAGTATTGCCTGGTTTGTCGGTCTTTGGAGCAGCACCTTTCTTCCACTCGAAGGTGGTTCCCTTCGGGAGATCTTTGCTATTATCAATGCTGTTCTTAGGATCTGGATCGCTATTCTGTGCGACGGTGGTTTCCTTCGCTATAGGCGCAGGAGTTACGTTCACAGTAACTGTGGCTTCCACTGGATTTTTCACACCTGGGATATGAACGAGCACAGTGCCAGTAGTAGAACCAGTCTTGTCGGTCTTTGGCCCGCCATCCTTCCACTCGAAGGTGGTTCCCTTAGGGAACTTATCCTTATTAGCAATACCCTTCGATGCGTCTGGAAGGTTGTCGCCAACCTTCACGTTAACAACATTCGTTTCTGGATTTGGCGTAACGTTCACTGTTACAGGCACTTCCACAGGCTTTTGACCTGGAATAGTAACAATAATCACGCCATTCTGCGTGCCAGGATTCTTGGTATCCGGTGTATCTTCAGGCTTCCACTCGAACTTAGTGCCTTCTGGGTACTTGTTTCCGTCTCCACTTGTGTTATTAATAACATCCTTTGCGTTAGGCAAATCCGTGCCTTGTGGCACGTTAATTTGTGGAGCACCTGGATCAACAACGGTCACCTTTACTGGCACGTCCACAGGATTTTGACCTGGAACTGTTACAACAACAATTCCTGGCTTGTTGTTGCCTTCCTCAGACGTGTCTGGCTTGCTGTCTTTCTTCCACTCGAAGGTGGTTCCCTCAGGGAACTTATCCTTATTGGCAATGCTGTCTTCTGGCTTAGGATCCACGCCCTTTGGCACAGTCACAACTTTAGTCGTAGCAGTTGGAGCCTTAATAGTTACAGGTACGTTAATCACGGTTGTTGATCCATCCGGATACTTAACCGTTACAGGCACTTCAAACTTGCCAGCCTTATCTCCAGTAGGAATCTTAGACTTATCGCCATCAGCAATAGAGTAAGTTAGCTTATTTTTTTCGCTTGCTGGCAAAGTAGGAACGCTTACTTTGCCGATAATTTCTTCTTCTGAAGGCTTTTCACCATTCTTCTTGGTAATGCTATCTGCCTTAGGTGGGTAAAGTTCAGACTGCTTGTTGCTAATAGTTACTGGAACTTCAACAATATCAGTCGTGCCATCTGGGTAGGTGACTTTAACCTCAACAGGGTAGTTTCCAGGAGTCTTGCCGTCTGGCAAATCTTTGTCAGGAATGTTCAACTCAATCTTTAGCTTACTCTTGTCTGCTTCTGGCCAATTAGGAACAGTTACATTGCTTGTTACATCATCAGATGTAACCTTCGTGTCAAACGGCTTAACAACAGGCTTTGCTGTTGGCTCGAAAGTATCCGACTGCTTATTCTTAATAGTCACATCAACAATAACATTATCAACAGTTTTGTCAGGATACTCAACATCTACATTTACATGATAGGTGCCAGGTGTATTGCCGTCTGGAATATCATCATCTTTGCTTGTGATAGTGACTTTTGGCTGTTTCTCTGAATCTTTTGGCCAATCAGGAACAGTTACAGCAGCTGTAACAGCTTCCTTGGTCTTTTCTTTACCAGTGCCATACGGCTCTTCCACAGGCTCAACGTTCGGAGTGTATTCGTCTGCGTTTGTATCCGTTACAACAACAGGAACCTGTACGGTTGTGGTAGTGCCGTCTTCATACTCAATAGTTACAGGTACGTTAGTTGTGCCAGTCTCGTTCGTATTTGGAATCTTATCGGCATCAACCTTTAAGCCAGGCTTCTTATCGCTGCCGCTGACGCCAGTACTAACATGTTTCTTGATTTCGTCTTCACTTGGCTTATTTGTATTGTTTTTATCGCGCTTCAACTCTATAGGAGTTGCAGAAGCCTTATGAGTAACGTTATCTGGATCGCCAACTGTTACAGGAACTTCCACGTGATCCTCAGAACCGTCAGGATACTTCACAGTAACCTTAACGTTTACGGTTCCAGGGGTCTTAGTGTCGATAGGTGTTTGACCATCGTCAACTGTAATTTTTGTATCAGTTGGTTGGTTTGGAACGGTGACTTTAGCAATGATGGCACTGTCAGAAGGACCGCTTTCTCCATACTTTTTAGTGATTACTCCGTCAACCTTTGGCGTGTGAGTTTCACTCTGAGGCTTTCCTACGGTAACCTTTACCGTTGCATGATCCTTAGAACCATCCTTATATGTAATGGTTACAGGAATATTGAAATCGCCAGGCTGAGTGCCATCTGGAACAGTCTTATTGCTGTCAATAGCAATGCTTACGACGTCGTCTGGAAGCTTTGTAAGCTCTGCTGTTTCGCCGTTCTTCTTTAATTTAATGCCATTGCCAGTACCAATACCAGTAATCTTGCTGGATATGTCAGTATTCGGCTTCTTATTGTAGTCAATGTTAATCGTTTGACCTTCTGGCGTATAAGTTTCACTTTGTGGCTTCTGCACTATAACAGTTACTGTTGCAACATCACTAGAGCCATCCTTATACGTAACCTCGACTTGCACTTGGCTTTTGCCAGGCTTATCGGTGCTTGGAACGTCTTTCGCGTTGACGATTTTGACTGACTGGAGTTTATCATTTCCAGGTGTGCCGTTCCACCTCAATCCCTTGCCATCGCCGAAGGATTGAATCTTATTTTCAAGATCCTCCTTGGAGTAGTGCCAAGGAACAGTAACCGTATTGCCTTGTGGGTTGTATGTTTTTGCAGCAGAACCAATCTTTACTGGTACGTCTACGACTGTAGTAGATCCATCTGGATATTTAACAGTTACAGGAACAGTATGCATGCCAGTAGCAGTGCTTTCTGGAAGTGGCTTAGTTACTGTGAATGTTGGTTTAATCTTTGGATCTTTAGAATCTTTATTAGTTATAGTAATAGCATTAGTTATATCTTGCTCAGTTATAGGATCGTCATAATTTTTATCGACTTGCTTGGCAGTAGCAGTATGTTCTTCAGCATCCGTGTACACGGAAATCTGAATCTTCAGCGTAGACCTGTTGCCAGCTTCGTCTTTAACAACAAGATCGCGAGACCACTTGTTACCGGACGAATTAGTTATCTTCGGATCTCGCTGTGCAGTACCTGTAATAGTAATTTTTGCAGGCTTTTTTGCAGAATTATTAGTGTTATTAGTGATACTAATATTGCTGCCAGTTATTTCCTTAGGCAAAGGCGAATCAAATTCCGCACTCTTAACCTTTCCACTGTTATCGTAAGCGTTGATATCAATGCTGAAATGTTCGCCGTTGTGCACCTTGAACTGGTAGTACTCAGGCGTTTCAGTTGCGCTAGTAGTTTTCTTTGCTTTATTTGTAGCAGGGTTCTCAATAACAGGCGCAATATCGTCCTTAACGGTAACAGTTGTCTTTACTTTCTTAATGGAACCATCTGGGAACGTTATGAGGACTTCAGGGTTTATCTGTTTGCCAGGCTTATTCCAATCTGGTTCCGTAGACCAAGAATATGTGGCATTGCTAGGTAGCTTCTTCACTGCTTCTGGATCAATGCCGCTCTTAGGATCTGGATGCGTTGTTCCTTCGCTCATGTTGTACGTCACAGGATTGTTTTTAACGTCAACATATTTGTCTGCCTGCGTCTTAACAACAAACTTCACAGTCACTTCTGTAGTGTTGCCCGAAGGATCCACCGCCGTGATAGTACGCTTATAGTCGCCAGGCTCAGTGTTGAGCGGAGTAGTGCCATCAAGCGTTAAAGTCTTAGGATCTGCGGTTGTGCCAGTTCCAGTAAGCGCTTTATCTTTTTCGCCTGGAGTTTTAGGCGTTAAAGTAAGAGTTGTAACTTGGCCACTGTTGTCGGTTGCAGTAATCTTAATATCGTTCTTATCGCCGCAATACGTAGTAATAGTTGCTACTTGAGTAGATATTTTTCCTCCAGATTCAGTTTCAGTTTTAATAGCAATATCTTTATAGTCACTGCCATCATTTTGCTGAATCTTAACTTCAGGACTTTTGTTATCCCTAACAGTTACCTTAACGTTAACAGTTTCAACGCGTGGATTCCTTGGGTCGTTAGTAGGAATAGTTACAATAACTTTTCCAGACTTTTCTTTGCCAAGCTTTGAAGTGTCCGGCTTTCCGTCAGTTTCAGTGCTCCAAGTAAACGTAGTTCCTTTTGGTAATTTATTCGCATGAGCAATAGCTTTCTTTGCGTCTGTGTTGTCTAGCGGGTGGCCTAAGTCAACAGTAATATTTCTTGGCTTAATGTTTTCTTTTTTCTTAACTGTTACGGCTACAGTTACAGGCTTCGACTCGTTTCCTGCAGAATCGACGGCCTTAAATGTTAATTTGTATTTGCCTATTTCTTCCGGTTTGAAACCAGAGAATGTGTAAGTAAGTTTCTTATGTGTGTCTGTGTTCTTAGAATCATACTTGACTCCAGCGCGAGTACTATTCTCAAGCATTTTGTTCATGTCGTTTCCAGACAATGTCATAGTTGCTGTTGCTGTGTCAACGCTATCAACTTTCAAATTGTCTGTTGCTGTAAGCGTGATAGTTAAATCTTTGCCAACTTCGACTTCAACATTATCTTTATTAGCAGTTAATGTTGGTGCTTTGTCGTCTTTAGTAGCATTCTTAGGGTCGCTTACTGGCGACTGGACCGACTGCTCCTTAGTTGGATCTGCAGGATTTGTAGACGTTACGGCAGTTACATTTCCAGCAGGAATGCCGTCAGCAACCTTAATTGTAACTTTGCCATCAGCTCCAACTTTTCCAGTGCCGATAACTTTATTATTGTCTTTACTTTTAAGAGTTACAGTGCTTCCTTCGGTGCCAGGGCCTGCATTAACTACAACTTCCTTGCCTGCTACGCCTGCAACGCCAGTCAAATCAGTTTCAATTGTAGGCTTTTGAGGGCGCACAGTGAAAGTGACCTTTTCTTCCGCTGTGCTGCCATCTTTAAACGTGACTTTAGCAGTGTAAGTTTTCTTTCCTGCAACAGCTGTGGAAGGTTCGCCGTTCACCCACTCTGCGCTCTTGATGTTCTTCTTAGTAGCGTCGTCAAGCTTGCCAAGATATTCCTTAGCGTCAACCTTTTTGCCATCGTTGGTCTTTGTGAGCTTATCGTTAACGCTCACTTCAACAGTGTGATCCTTAAGCTCGCTCTTATGTTGCAATGCGAGCGGCTTCTTAACATTCACCTGAACAGTCACATTGTGATACGAGCCATCGCTATACGTCATTTTTCCAGAAGCGTATGCAGGAGCAGTGTCTTTGCCATTAAAGGCAATGTCAGGAAGCTTAGTTTCTGGAATAGAGTCAAAAGTAAGAGTGCCGCCATCGGCTCCAGAAACATGCTTATTGAGCTCATCTGCAGTTGGCTTATGACCCCAATCAACAGTAATTGGTGTGGTGGTTGGAGCCTTATGCTTAAGATTTTGGTTCTTAAGATGTACTGTAATCGTCTTTTCTGCTTTATTGCCGGAAGCATCGGTTGCAGAAACAGTAATCGTGTAATTGGAGTTTACTGGCGTCTTGCCATTCTTGTACTCAAACTTAACGTTCTCAACAACCTTTGTATGAGGATTGCTTTCGCTAGCGTTAATGCCATTATCGTTTTTCTCGTCAGCATTGCCAGCCTTAGCAAAATCTGGGAATCCGCTTACAGAGAACTTCGTCACCTTTTCGCTATTGTCGGAAGTGCCGAAAGTGATCTTTGGCGACTCACCCTGATATACGTCAATGCTGTTGTTGGAATCGCTAATCTCCTTGCCGTTCAAATACAGCTTTGGAGGCAAATTATCGCTTTTTGTGCGCTTAAGATCTGGTTCAGTCCAGCGCTCGCGACCAGAAATAAAGGTATAGGCTGAGTTAGTATTTTTACCATAAGTACTTGTATTTGCCCATGTATAAGCATCTTGAATCTCGTCAAGAGTGACTCCTGGACGTAACTTTACTTTGCAATGCATGTGCACTGCATAGTCGGCGTTTGTAGTTCTTAAGCCAATGCCGTAGCTCTTGCCGCTATATACGCCTTTTAATGTTGTAGCATTGCCAATGACGCCGTCGCCTGCATTATTGTGGAAAGTATTACTCAAATCTTGCTTGTTGCTATTTCCTCCTCTTATGCCGAAGGTTGGTTTGTAAATAGAGTTTCCAAGGTGCTGGTCATCTTTCAAGGGGTCATTAAGATTTTTTGACTGGCTATCTTCTTTATTGAATAATGAAAAATCGCGTGAAAGAACAGCGTTTGTTGCTTGTGCACTATTGCCATTTCGTTTATAAAAATCAAAGCTTAAATCACTTAATGTGTCTGACTTGTAAAAACCATTATTTAAGTCAGCAACTGCAAAAGGAATTTGCCAAACATACTGTTGTTGTTTTGATGCTTTAAGCATGGACTTGCCGTCGTTGTTAAAGAATACATCGAAGACTAAATACTTAGCACCGTTATGTTCCTCAATATGTGCATACATATCCGATTTCTTGGTGGTGTTATCGTAATCACCCAAACCGTCGGGTCCTATTTTACCGATTGTTCCATTGCTGTTAGCAAAGCGATACCTTTGGAACTCAAGAATGTTTGGTGTATGTAGCCAAGGAGTAGGGTCGTTCTTACGCACTTCTTCCGCAAAAGCCGCTGTAGTTGGAGGAAGAAGAATATTAGAAGATGCGAGGATTGGCTGACCGCCCAAGCAGGTGGCTGCAGTCAGAACTGTGGCAAGTGTGCTCAATGACACCTTGCGCATGGCAGCATATGTTGCATTTATGTTTAACGAATGTGATTTTTGAGATTCCGCGTCCTTGTTGCGCATATCTTTTGTCATAGTAATAATCCTTTTTATTTTTTCTTTACTGTGTTCTTGTTACTTTCGTACGTTTGCTTACGCATATCAATCTAAACTTATGTTTATTTTTGTGGCAGATACTCGTTGTTTGTTTATATAACAAATTTAACTGTAGCTATACACACGTATGCGCATATTTCTTAATATTATATCGCGTTTTCAAGATTTACCTGTAATTTTTTTCATAATATACGAATGAAAAGTGTAAAATTTCCTTCCGGGGGGGGGTGCTCTATATAAGAAATTTTGTTATAACGACATATCTTCCAATATTATGAGAATTTTTATTATTTCTACCGTAATTTCTTCAGAGAGAGATTTCTGCTAAAGTGACGCGATGTAGGTGTGTTTGCTTAGTTTTTCGTCGGTTTTTCGTCGGTTTTTCGTTGGTTTTGTGTTGGCTTTGTTTGCGTAGTTGTTAAATTTCGTCTATGAATTTCGGTTGCGAGGTTTTTGTTTTTTCTGGTGTATCAGGTGAATTGGGTGTATCAGGTGAATTGGGTGTATCAGGTGAATTGGGTGTATCAGGTGAGTTGGGTATGGCAGGTGAGTTTGGTGTAGTTTGTATGGCAGCTCGGGCGCACGCCACAGCAACCACCCGCATCGAACTATCAAGTAAACTACTCAATAAACTACTCAATAAACTACTCAATAAACTACCGAAAACTACAAGATTTCGAGCAGAACTACAGCGGAAGCGATTGCTGTATTATCTTGTGTAGATCCGTCGTGAGTAAGTGAAATATGCCAGCGGATCACGCTGCTATTACTGTTATTGCCGCCATCGTCGCTGCTACTACTGTCAGAAAATATATGATGACATGATTGATAAAGCTTACTTTGTACTTCTTGTGAGAGCTGCACGCGCGGGCAACCGTGAGCATTGTCAAGAATCTCAATATTTGACCAAGGTGTATTGTCAAGCGTATACGGATAAGTGCCATTACTGATTGATAATGCTTCAGACCATGCTTTAACCACTGCTTCTTTGCCAGCCCAACGCGCAGCAATATGCAAAGATTCATCATCATGCTTAGCTTCTGCACGTAGGCTGCATTGTCGAAGTTCACGCGTAGAAAACAGTGTTCGCCAACCGTTACTTTCGCGCATCTGCTCAGCAAATTGTGCAACATTCACCACATCGTGACCTATCCCTGCAATCATGATCACTGCCTTCCCTCATAGCGTAAGAACCTATTGTTGCATACTGATCGGTTCTCATAGTTTATGGTTCGCAATCCACTTCACAATCCACTGTTTACAATCCACTTCACAATATATCGGAAGCACGATTGCAAATCTACATAACGGAATAAAACAAATCTACATAACGTAATAAAAAGTATGTTGCGAATGTGCTTTCAATGCAAATTTTGTGAGTAAGTGCACTGAGATTGTGCGAGCGTAATAAACGTACTTTCGTTCTGATTGACGAAAGCAAGAACAGAATTTGCACTAATACACGCAACTAGTAATACATGCACTAATACACGCACTACTAGGGTTATAGGCCAAAAGTGTGTAAGAAATCATGTCTTAGGCCTTGCAATACAAGCGTTTTGCGGTAATCGAATCTGTTTGCTGCATATTCGCCACCACCTGGACAAAACTGTGTAAAAAATAAGCTCATAACCTTTACGGCAGTAGGGCTCGTGGTATATCGAATGTGGGTTATTTCTTATGCTAAGCGGCGTTCCAAGTATATATAACACACATCGTCAAACGCTGTTACTGGCGCAGTTTACGTACTGCGTGAAGAACGCTAAATCACAATTATTCGTTATTAATGCAGATTACGTACTGCGCGAGTAACGATAAATCGCAATTATTCGTTATTAATGCAGATTACGTACTGCGCGAGTAACATATGGCTGTTACTTTCTCAGATACTTGCCTGAGTTTTTAACAGTGTTTGGGTGATTACCGTTATTTTCTCAGTTTGTTGACTGAGTTTTTAACAGTGTTTTGCTAATAACCGTTACTTTCTCAGTTTGTTAGCTGAGTTTTTAACAGTGTTGCGTCTGTGGCTTATGCCACAGAATATTCATCAGCTTAGCTTTACACACTTTTGGGGGAATAACCCCACTACTACATGCATTACTACACTAGAAATAAGTTGTGTTAATATACACTGACGACCTGCTTGAGCGCTATGTTTTGTAACGTTCAAACAGGTCGTCGTGCAAGCAAAACTCACATGCGCTTAAGTAACTAAACTCTTGTTACTTGTAACGCAGACAAGTCGCTATTACTCAATCTTCCAACGCTGTGCAGCAGTATGGTTTGGAGTATACATTTGAACTCGCTGACCATTATGAGCATTCGCGCTAGGAATATCGATAGCCTTACCAGAGCACATGCTAATCAGTGCATATGTGCCATCAGCATACTTCCACAAAGCCCAAGTTTGAGCATCTGTGCCGTTGGCAGTATACTGCTGTAACTTCACACCGTTGTCAGTAGCAGCTCCAGGAACATCGATTGCTTTGTGAGAATTGTCGTTCAAAACAGTGTAAAGTCCATTACCAACTTGCTTAAAGCTAAAACGTTGAGCTTGAGAACCGTTGCTTTGATAGATTTGCAACGGTGCAGAATTACTCAGCGAACCCCAGCGAATATCCATACCAACTTTGTTGTTGACTGCTGACTTCACAAGCAATCCGTTCTTAGCAGCAAAATCAGTAGAAGATGGAACAAAGAGTTGAGCTTTAGTGCCGTTTGGACGATACAAGCTAATGCGAGTGCCATTAGCACGATTTGCGCCAGCAATATCAAGCACCCAGTTGCCGAGTGCAGACTGAATAAAGTAACCATTGCCAGCATTACGAATCAGCCAACGCTGAGCTTGAGAACCATTTGCGGCATACTGCCACACAACAGCACCATTGGCTGGTTCAGCATAACGGACGTCTAAAACTTTACCTGAATTCTTATTACGAATCACGTAAGTGCCGTCATTTTGACGCTCAAATGCAAACTTTTGAGCGTTGGAATTATTCCATGAATACAATTGGATAGTTGTACCATCTGACTTACTTGCACCAGGTATGTCAATACTTGAAGTGCTTTTCAGCATAGTATTGATGAAGTAATCTCCACTAGGAAGATCCATCAGTGGCAACTGTTGAACATCAAAGCCGGCATATTCTGTATTGTTAGTGGCATGAGATGAAGATGAGGTTGTGGTGCCAAATTCAGAAGTGCCGTTAATTTCGCCGCCATCAGCCATGCCGAATGCGTTCAAATCTACACGACCAGCAATGCCGTTCACACTGCCGCTTGACGTATACTGCCAGCCACGCAATGCTGTAGTAATAGGGAAGCCAACGCGTGAACCATAACTTGCAACCCAACTAGTGCGCTCATGAATATACTGAGAATTGAGTGGTCCTCTCAAATAGTTCGTGTATGAGTAAACACCGAGTTTAGTGTAACCAGCAGAAACGAGCTGATTCCACCATGAAGCCACAATGTCCTGATATACATATGGAGAAGTCGGTGGATGGTGACCACTCCAACTCCACTTTTCCAAGTCATAATACACCGGATACGTTAAGTCACTAGGGCTTACTCCAGCACCTTTCAAAAGATTTACAACATCCGCACCTTCGGCAGCACCATCTGCGGCTTTTTCAGCGTAGGAATACATGTAAATACCAAATGGAATACCAAGACGCTTGCACTCGCGAATATTACGTAACGCTTGCTTATCGTAGCCGTTATCCCAGCCATAGCTAATACGAATAATCGCACCATCTACGCCGGAATTTTTTACAGCATCCCAATCAATTTCATGCTGATGTTCAGAAACATCAATAACGCCTTGAGCATTCTTCACAAACACGTTGTCATTGCCATCAAGGAATGCGGCAAGACCGTCAGCTTCACTCCAATGCGCACCGTACTCGTTTTCCTGAAGCGCAGTTTGACGTACTACGCCAGACGGCGTTGGTTGAATAATTGGTTTAACAGCTGTAGTACTTGACTTAGCAGTTGTAGTAACAGCATTACTGCGAGTATGTACAGGTGCAGAAGATTGCTGAGGTGCCACAGCATTCATAGTAAAAGCGGTTGCAATTGATACTAAACTCGCTAATACACGTACGATAATCTGTCCCACAAATCCTCCAGACATGTTTTTACGTGCTTTTTCAGTTCTACATTAGCAAAAATACCTTAATAAAGGGTAAGAATTTAGCAAAAAGTTGATTTTACTATTGATTTTAGCAGTAATGGTAATGGCAATGTCGCAACTATCTGTATACTTGAACAAGTCGCTGTTTGTGCGTAAATATTTCGTGCGAATGCGGTGCGTAATTGCGGACGTAGCTCAATGGTAGAGTCTCAGTCTTCCAAACTGATTACGCGGGTCCGATTCCCGTCGTCCGCTCCACTTGTGAAACGTTGATATATCAACGTTCTTCGCCTATTCTTATACCTTTTTGCACCTTTTCTTGCATCCTAAAATAGGTTACATGCGCAAATAATGCGCAAATAATATGCAAATAGTATGCAAATAGTATGCAAATAGTATGCAAAACTATTAACGCACCTATGAAACTATGAACGTACCTATAAAAATTCTTTTAGTGTCGACGTAGGTAGTCGAATAGGTTGACTTGTTCAATAAAACGTTTGCGTTCGTTTTTAGCTAGAATTTCAAGAATAATCCCCGAAATAAAGAACAGTAAGCCGGCAATAATAAGCATGACCGCGCCAATAAGGGTTGGGAAATGTGTTACTAAATGCGTGCGCCAAAATTCAATAAATGGTGTTAAACATGCACCAAGCCCGCACAAAGTAATCAGTACGCCGAGAGTGCCGAAGAACGGCATTGGCTTATATTCTCTAATCATGCGGAAAATGGTGGAAAGCACTCGAATGCCGTCGCCAACGGTGTCAAGTTTGCTAACAGAACCTTCTGGACGGTCGCGATACTGAATTGGCATTTCATACAATTTCACGTTGTTGTTGAGTGAATGAATAGTCATTTCTGTTTCAACTTCAAAGCCGCGTGAAAGTACTGGGTATGTTTTTACAAAAGCGAAAGAAAATGCTCGGTATCCGGTCATAATATCGGTTACTTTTGCATGAAAGAGTGTGTTAATTGCTCCGCGAACTAAGCGGTTACCGAAATTGTGGAATGGTCGCTTATTCTCTTGGAAATACGTGGAACTTAGACGGTCGCCAATAACCATGTCGTAGCCTTCAATAACTTTGGCGACCATGTTTGGTGCTGCATCAGCAGGGTAGGTATCGTCGCCGTCCGCCATAATGTAAACGTCTGCGTCAATGTCTTGGAACATGGCGCGAATTACATTGCCTTTGCCTTGACGTGGTTCCTTGCGAACTATTGCGCCGGCTTCTGTAGCAATGCTGGCAGTGTTGTCGGTTGAATTATTGTCGTACACATATACTGTGGCTTCCGGAAGAGCAGCTTTGAAATCTCGCACAACTTTTCCAATAGTAATTGCTTCGTTGTAGCAAGGCAGCAACACTGCGACGGAAGTCATAGTAATATCCCTTCATAATGGCGAATAGTGCGCATGGAGTGAGCAGTAATCTTCGCACACTCTGCGCGTATCACTGTTATCTTACCTATTGTTGTGGATTGTAGCGCAACAATCTGTTTGCGTTTATGTGGCAGTGTGCGGTGTTGTGCGTCGTACTTGCGCATGGAGTCTGCAATACTGCGTGAGTATAGTCTGCGATACTGTGTGGCAAGTGTTGTGTAATCTTTTGCAAGCTATATGATGAATGCGAATATTAAGAACAGTTATGGTGGCACGCAATACGTATAACACATGTAGCGTATGGGGGATTTACAGTGTTCAATGATCAGTCAGATGGAGTTCGATTAGTTGAAGAAACTGCGCAACACAAAATGGGGATGCGTACTCGATTGATTGTAGCTGCTTTGCTCGGTTTTGTTATTACTGCAGCTCTTATGCTTCCTTCGGCTTCAACATTTGGTTCTTTTACTGCATTATGTTTGTACGTTGCTGCCAGTTGTGGAGTGTATGTTGCTTTACCAACATTATCTTATGTAACATGCCGTCAGCGAGTGGTTGGCATGAGTGTAAGTTTCATTTTTGCATTATCGCTGATGTCTGTTGGTGATCCAGCTTCTCGCATTCACGCATTGTTGCCATCGTTTGTTCTTACAGGGTCGTTGCATTTTCGGGTTCTGCTCGTATTGTTTACGATATTTCGTTGTGTTTGCGTTGCAATAGCACTATTCCTTGCTTATTCAGTTGTGTTGCTGTGGGTGCAACGTATGAAGTCTGACGAATGCGTAGGTAATGATATTGCGACAATAAGTGTTACGCAATCTGATAGTGAAGTATCTTCCAGCACAACCTCTTCCGGCGCAACCTCTTCCGGCGCAATAATAAGCAATCAGTATCATCGTTGTGTCGATTGTATTATGAGGGCATTGCGTTGGCTGTATAACGCTATTGCTCGTATTGAGTTTAAGTGTAACAGTGTGCTACTGCTCACCGCTGTGCTGTTTATATTGTGGATTCCTATGATGATAATCAATGGAACATTTTCGATTCCACTAGATACGATGGTTCAGCTCATTCAAGTGCGTGGTTTTCCAGCTTGGGACCCTATGATGATGGTTCCTTTGCCTGGTTATTGGATGACAGATCATAACCCATTTTTTGATTCACTTATATATGGTGCTTTTGATCAGTTGGGTTTGTGGCTCGGCTGTGAAAAGCTGGGGTTTGTGCTTTTGATGGCATTGCAATCATTTGTTGGCGCATTGTCGCTGGTAGTAACAATAGCTTGGGTTGCTTGTCGCACAAAATTGCACAAGCGAATTATTGTTGCATCGTTTATGCTGTTTGCACTGCTACCTGCATGGTCTTCTTATATGACGATTATTATGAAGGACACTACGTGGGTGCCGTTCTTTACTCTGTGGTGCGTCATGTTCTTTGAATATGTGTATCGTGTAATGCATCGTATACATATTTCTTGGCGATGGCTTCTTGGTTTTGTGGTTATTGCTTTTCTTGCAGGACTTATGCGTAAAACGTCATTGTACATAACTATGCCTTGTTTACTTGTTGTTGCTGTGCTACTTAAGCAGCGTGTAAAAACTCTTATTGCTGCAATTATTCCTTTTGTAGTAGCGCTTATATGTATACCTATGTTTTTATTCCCTGTATTGCATATTGCGCAAGGTGGTAAGCAGGAAGTGCTGGGTACACCAATTCAGCAGGTAACAGCAGTGTTGATGAAGCATGAGCGTGAGCTTGCGAAGGAAGACATTGAGATTGCTCATCGCGTGTTTAATGTTCATCGTGCTAAAAAGCATTTTGACAAGCATTGTGTGGATGCTGCTAAGCAGAATATGTACCGTAATGCTAAAAGCGAGGATATTGCTGCGTTTGTACGTTTGTGGATTCGATTGTTCTTCCGCTATCCAGTTGATTATGTGAAAGCTGTGTCATTTATTCGCTACTTTTTTGTGATTGATGATACCTACTTTACGTATGGGACTATGAAGTGTGGTTGGGGTCCGAGTGGCGGATATGCCATTCTTCCTCAAGTGCAGGATTGCACGTTGTCGCCTTTCCGTAAACATATAACAGTTTCGTTTCATAAGCTTATGAATAAACTTCCTGTTGTGTCTTTCTTGGGCGCGGAAGGTTTGTATGTGCTGTGGATTCCTGTTTTTGCTATTGCGGGATGTATATTGCGCAAAAAATGGTGGAATTTGCTGTATCTTGCTCCAGTGGCGTTATCGTGGGCCAATCTTATGCTCGCGCCGATGCATTCTGTGCGATATTCTATCAATTTCTTATTCTGTGCTTTACTGTTGGTAGCAGTCCCATTTATTGAAGATACTTCTGTTGCGGATGCTTCTGTTGCGGATGCTGCCAATAGTGTCGAATGTTCAAAATAAACTAATAATAATTATTTTTGAACGCCTGGTGCATACTCTACCGATGCAACACAATGTATCGAGCTAGTAGCATGCACCTCAGCTAGTGCATGGAGACAGTGTTATGGAAGCATATTCAGCATTAACTCACAACGAATTTGCGGTAATATCAGCATTGCAACGTTTGCCAGGAAGCAATCAACGTACTCTAGCTGAGCATACGAAGCTTTCATTAGGCACAGTTAATAGTGCGTTGCGCGATGCTATTCAGCATGGGTTTGTTGTCAATGGTGAAGTTACAGCAAAAGGTCTTACAGCACTTGAACCGTATCGTGTGCACAATGCCGTTATTATGGCAGCAGGGCTTTCGTCACGTTTTTCTCCGATTTCTTACGAATTGCCAAAAGGTTTACTCACTGTGCGTGGCGAAGTGCTTATTGAGCGACAAATTCGTCAATTGCAAGAGGCAGGAATTAACGATATTAGCGTAGTAGTTGGCTACAAACAGGAACGATTCTTCTATTTGGAAGATGCGTTTCATGTGAAGATTGTGCCTAATAAGGAATATCTCGAGCGCAATAATAACAGTTCGATCATGGCAGTCGCTGATCGTTTAAGTAACACATATATTTGTTCTTCCGATAATTATTTCGATGAGAATCCTTTTGAATTGTATGTGTGGAAAGCGTACTATGCTGCGCAATACCAGCAGGGTAACACCAAAGAGTGGTGCATGAGTGTTGGTGCGCATGATCGTATTACTTCAGTAAGTATTGGCGGAAGTGATGCTTGGTACATGATTGGTCACGTGTATTTTGATAGTGAATTTTCAGCTAAATTTGTGCGGATTTTACGCGCGGAGTACGATTTACCGCAAACTGCTGACAAGCTGTGGGAAAATATTTTTATTGATCATGTAGATGAGCTTGATATGCGTATGCGTCGCTATGATCCGCCGATTATTCATGAGTTTGATTCGTTGGATGAGCTTCGCGAGTTTGATCCGCTGTTTTTAGAGAATGTTGATAGTGAGGTTTTTGATCGCATTGTTCGAGTACTTGGTTGCAAAAAATCAGACATTCATGATGTGTACCCTCTCAAAAATGGTTTAACGAATCTTTCTTGTCATTTTGCTGTTGCTGATCGTGAATATGTGTATCGGCATCCTGGTGTTGGTACGAATGTGCTCATCAATAGGCAAGCAGAAGATGAAGCTTTGCGTGTGGCTCAAAAGCTTGGTTTAGATGGTACGTTTGTTGCGGATGATCCGCAGTGTGGTTGGAAGATTTCACATTTTTTGAAAGGCTGTCGTATTGCTGATTTTCATACGAAACACGATTTGCATGAAGGTATGCAGCTTATAAGAAAACTTCATAACAGTAACGCTACAGTAAATCGTAAGTTTGATTTTTATGAAGAATCTCAACGCTATATGAATGAGCTGCAAATTCGCAACGCAATACTCCCGGTGGGTATTGTAGCGTTAAGTTGTAAAATTGATATACTGCATCAACAAATGTTAGATTACAGTGCGTATCAGGAACCATGCTTATCGCATAACGACTTACTTGGCTCTAACGTATTAGTTGATTCGCAAGGTCGCTACCATCTTATTGATTGGGAATATGCTGGAATGTCTGATTATGCACAAGACGTAGCAACCATGTGTGTTTCGGATGCCCTTACTGAGCAAGAATTTGACGCAGCTTTAGTAGAGTATTTCGACCATACTCCTACAGACGATGAGCGCGCTCACTGTTTAGCATACGTGAGTTTTGCAGGCTGGTGCTGGTACTTGTGGGCACTACTCAAAGAAGCTGAAGGTGAACCGGTTGGCGATTGCCGATACTTGTACTACCGATATGCAAAACATTACGCCCAGCGTGCGCTTATGGCTTATGCAACTTCCCATCCTATACATATAAACGAATAAGTAATAGTCAGCGAATAATGAATAAAGAATAAGAAAAATAAGAAAAAGAGTTCAGAAGAAGAAAGCTTAGTGACATGAAGTATTCCTTATTAAGCGGATTATTCTGGGGTTTAGACACTGCGTTACTAGCATTACTGGTTGCAATAACAGTAAGCGGATGTGTACCAAATTCAGCATGCTATGTTGGTGTAGTCGGAGCATGCATACACGACGTGTTATGCGCAATAGTGCTATGCGTATATATGACTTTTCGTGGCAAATGGCGCAACATGCTAGCAGTGTATCGACAGTCACGACTGCTCATACCTATTGTGCTGAGTTCACTTCTTGGCGGACCAATTGGCATGACTGGCTACGTGCTTGCTGCCAACAATATTGGCGCTGGCTATGCTGCCGCAATATCAGCGCTATATCCAGCATTCGGCGTGCTACTCTCATCAATCTTGTTGCGAGAACGACTGAGTGCGTTACGCTACGGAGCGTTCGGCATAACGCTTATGGCAGTAGGCATACTCGGATACTGTTCTTGCTCAGAACCCTCAGCTGCACACGCCACATCTTCAGGCAGTGTACTATTAGGTCTTATTGCTGCATTCCTTAGTGTTATAGGTTGGGGTAGTGAAGCAGTCGCCTGTGCTTGGGCTACGCGAAAACACAGTGTTGACGACGAAGTAATGCTGCATATTCGCGAAACAGTTTCCGCAATATCCTACGCTATAGTAATTATGCCTTTATGCACCTTGCTACCAGTTTTCCGCGTGCGTATAGATTCAGTGTATTTGCTTGTGTTGGCGATTGTTATCTCACTCTTAGGCACAGCATCGTACTTATGCTACTATCGCGGTATTGCAAAAGTTGGAGCAACTCGAGCAATGGCTGGAAATATTACCTATGCTGTGTGGAGCATGATTGCTGCAGCGTTACTTTCCCAAACAATTCCACCGCTTATTGCATGGGCTTGTTGTGTAGTAATCATCGTTGGTACTGTAGTTGTTTCTTCTGAACGTTGAACAACTTATGTACTACATATGTATGAAAAATATGAATTTTGTATAAGCGAAATTTATTCGCATAGTAGTCATTCGCACAACTTGCTTTGAGCAATATACGCGGAAAGTTTGCGGTAACAGCAAGAGAGAGTATGCTGTGTTATTACATCGTAACTTACGTTGTGATCACGAGGAGCAGAAGATATGATTTCACCACTGCGTTGGCTTATAAGCAGACTTCCAGCCTCAAAGCGTGCTGTTGCAGATCTTCGCATGCAAGTTACTGCCATGCAAAATCAGTTGGATCAATTACAGCAGTGCGCACATCAACAGTACGTAACGTTACAAGATAATCAACATACGATGCTGCAATCATTACGCGATGAAATCCGCACTAATCGTGAACACTCATCAATGATGTTCTGGGCGAATTATCAACAAGAAAATGAAGATGCATTAAGCGCGCGTAAACGATTCTTTCTCAATCTGCCAAAAGCTACTGGCTCTGTGCGACTCATACAGCGTGGTTGCGCAGCATTACTCAATGAATTTACGCAAATTGCAAACCAACATCATCTTCAATATTGGGCTGATTTTGGCACACTGCTTGGTTGCATACGACACCACGGTTTTATACCTTGGGATGATGATGTTGACTTAGGTATGATGCGACAAGACATTGATAAACTGCTTGTCCTCTTGCGCGAAGACGCTACTTTACGTGCGCGCTACCGTGCGGTACTTGTATACGATCCGTACGTTTGTTGCCGTCAATTGAGATTTCGCTACAAGAACACTGAAAATCCTTGTTTCTTAGATATTTTCTTCTACGATTACGCGCCACAATACACTGCTGAGCAGCAAGAATCTTTCGTGCAACTTCGCAATAATTTGCAGCAAACATTACAAGCTCAACCGTATTTCCAAGATTGGAAACAACGCGGTTATATAGAAAACGGCAATGAGTATACGCAAGATATTGAGCAAGTATTCCAACGCTACCAGCAACAAGCTGTGCAGCAAGGACTTATTGTCAACAAATCCGATGCCGCAAGCATGGTATACGGTCTCGATAATGTTGAAGCAGAAAACCTATACACGCTGCAATACCATGAAGTTTTTCCAACAAAAACAACAACATTTGAAAACTTTTCTGTAAATGTGCCGCAATATGCAGAAAAAATCTTGGAACGTGCTTATGGCAATATTTATCAACTGCCAGCCGACATTATTACGCACTTCCAACATATTGATCGTAAAATCCTACAAAACCAGCACATAATAGATACCATCGAACAAGATATTCAACAGTGAAGTTGACAGTTTGACGACGCGAGCTTAATTTTGTTGCTCGGTTTATTTTGTTGCGCTGCTTTATTTGGTTGCTCGGTTTATTCGTTACTTGTGTAACTATCGGCTATGAGTTTTGATTGGGGCGGTGGTAGTTGAGGGGATTGATGGGATTGAGTTTGGTGTGAGGTGTGCGGCTGCTGAATTGAACAGCCAGAATATGCTGTGTGCAACTTTGCAGCGCATTGCTTTGCTAACGAAGAGTGATTGCGTTACAGTGAAGTGGTAGATTGTAAGCACAGCATTAGCATCAAAGAAAGGGCCTCTTAGCCATGGTAGGTTTCTCGGTCGTAACATTAGCCATGTTCTTAACATCATTCATGATGATGGCTGTATTCCTTTACCTGCCAGGATTTTTACTATTACGCAGCACTCGTCAAACAAGAATGACGAGCTTATTCTTTGCTCCTGCTATGACGCTTGCTTGCTACGGAGTATACGAAATTATATTAAGCAGCATCAATATTCGTGGCTCCTGGCTCACCATCGTGCTACCAATTACGTTAGTGTGCATAGTAGCATACGCAACATCGCTCATCTTACATAACAATGTAATGAAAAAAACTGAAAAACAAGCCGATACTCAACTTGATGCTGCAGATCAAGCAGTTATACTTGCGAATAAATCTGCTACTGATACTACACGTAACTTTCTTGATCGTGCAATGCGCTCGCCATGGTCAATCGCAGGATTATACGTAGTAATCAGCGCAGTAATTGTTCTTATTATTTTCTTCGTAGAAATTGGCGGATTATCTACATATTCGCAACTGTATGACAATGCTTGGCATATGAGTATTATTCGCAAATTCCTCACTACAGGCGACTATTCCACTCTTCACTCTGGCGATATCATTGCAACAGTTGGTTCAAAATTCTACCCAACAGGCTGGCACTCCTTAATGGCATTAACAGCTTCTGCCACTGGTGCCTCAATTCCGGTCGTCATTAACGCAGGTATTGTACTCATACTTACGGTAGTGTACCCGACTTCTATGTTTGTGCTTGCACGCATGCTTTTCCAAAAGCAACAACGTTTTGTAATGGCAATGTCGTTAACGCCACTGCTCTTTGCCATTTTCCCATGGCGGTTCTTAGTGTTCGGGTCGCTTTATTCCAATCTTCTATCATTCGCCATTTTGCCGTTAGCGATTGCATTATGCATAAAATTGTTGCATCCAGTAAGCACGCTTCGTAGTCGTTTAGCAACATTTGCAATGCTACTAATAGCCCTAGTGGGTATAGCAGTTACGCAGCCTAATTCAGTATTCACCATGGGCGTACTAGTAGCCCCATACCTGTTCTATTGTGTTCCGCAATACGTTTCTCAAATCGTGAAAGATACTAAGAAGCGTACTCAGTATTCGTGTATGGTTATGGTGTTGCTGTTGGTAGCAATCGTTGCAGTATGGTTTGGCTTATATAAAGCGTCATTTATGCAGCGTACCGTTACATGGCAGTGGCCAGCAATTGAGCGCAAAATTCAGGCAGGTATTGACGTGCTCTTTGTTGGTTTCCATAATGCTGAACCGCAAATTTGCTTAGGAATACTGGTGATTATCGGCATTATATATACGCTATTCCACCGTGAGTATCTGTGGATGAGCTGTGCTTACGGAATTATGTGCATTTTATACATGCTTGCTGCTGCTAGTGACGGTCGCGCAAAAGCAGTGCTCACTGGTTTCTGGTATCACGATTCGTATCGACTTGGAGCTTCAGCAGTATTCTTTGGCGCAGCATTGGCAGCACTTGGCATGTGCGTGTGTTTCGACATTATATGCAATATGAGTAATATTGCGCTCGCTGACTATTCACAAGTTCATAATCGTAAGTTACTCGTTGCAGTACTTTCATGCGTACTATTGCTCATAAATTACTTCCCATCTCACTATCTTTCTGGAAGTAACGGATCGGTAGTCACGGCATTTGGCGCTGTAGTACGTGACGTTCGTTTTTGGAATCGTCCTGGAAAGCCAAAAAGCTACGATGCTCAAGAATCTGCTTTTGTGCAAAAAGTTCTTAAGATTGTTCCTCAAGGTTCTTTGGTACTGAATCAGCCGTATGACGGTAGTGTGTACGCTTGGGGTGTTGACGGCTTAAACGTGTATTACAAAGCGTGGGAGGGCAACTGGATGGGTGCTCCTACAGAAGATAATACGCTTATCGCTACGCGCCTTAACCGCATATATGAAGATCCGCAGGTTTGTGCTGCTGTCGCTCATACGAAGGCAAAATATCTACTGCTATTGAACCGCAGCGATTATCAAGTTGATGAGTCTAACCCAAACTATATGAAATCAATGTATGCAAGCTATGAGATTGCTCAGTGGAAAGGCATCGACAGAGTTCGTGACACAACACCAGGTTTTAAACCTATACTCACTGAGGGTACTATGCGACTGTATAAGATTACAGCTGATTGCAATCAATAAATTGCTCACCATGAATTGCTCACCATGTACATAATGAAGCAATAATGAAGCAATAATGAAATAAGAGTATTATGCTGTAGCTTTCGCACTAAACTTGCGCACTATAGCGCTACTTAATTTGCATAATGGTGTAACAGCAATCTTATAAAGCACAAAGCTTATTGCCAATAACACAACATATGTGCCCACAATAAGTAGCGCATTACAAGCTATTTCATAAGGCATAGCATGATTCGCTAAAGGCGTGCGGAAAACCATGTTCCACAACAATGGTTTTATCAAAAAATTCTCATGAATTAAATACACGCCAAACGTAGCAGGAGATACTTTAGCTACTATGATGCCGAATTGAGAATGGGTAACTGTAGTTTTGCTAAAACGTTGCACGCAATACAAAAACCATATCGTTCCCACGATGACAGAAAGCACAGGGGAAGCGCCAGGACCTGCAATAAAAAGATTGCCAGGATAATTCAGCACTCTCGTAAGAATAAATCCACGTTGCACAGCGCACGTGCCAATAACACATAACGCATAGCACAGCAACGTTACCATACAAGCCGTTACTGCGTTGATATGAGGAAGCTGATGTTCATATTTGCGAATAAACGCACCAGTCATGTATATCGACAGCAGATAAGCTACATCAGTAAAGTATTGAATTTGAGGATTAGCAAACTTCCACAGCAGTGTTATGCCAACCACAATCGTAAGAAACACAATTGCTTGCCTCTGACTTAACGCATGAAAAACAATATTTACGTAAGGTGCGATGAGCATAAGAACGAAGAAAGCAGTAATAAACCAATAATTATTAAAAATAATTGGGAAGAGTGAGCTTACTATATTACGAGTAGAAAGATAACTACATAATTCTTGAGGTAGCAACCTGCGCAGAAAATGTGTCAATAGTGCGTAAACAGCTACTCCTAAAACCGAGTAGAAGAAAACTTGCGTCCACAATTTTACTAATCGTTGAGTCTGTTGAGGAAGCAGTCTTGAAATATCGTGCTTGCTTAAAAAGTATGCAGAAATAAGCACAAAAAGAGTGACTCCAACCTGTCCACTCATCATGAGTGACTCGTGTGCTGCAAAACGGAGCGAAATATGAGGAAGCGTAACGCTCTTATTGTCTGCAGCAAAAAAATGTGTAGCAACAATAAGTAGCATTGCAATAATACGAAGCCATTCAAAACGCCAATCACGCATTGGTGTAGTTGCAACTGTTTCTTGCTGGTTCATCATCATCCTCATAATTCTTAGTTCTGCGCGCAGAAAAGCATAGTTAAACAAATAGTATCTAACTGATAAAATATATATCTTGTGAAAAACATTGTAGATACGTTACGTGCGCGCTACCACTATTCGTGGGTAGTGCTGAAAGAGCTAGTAAAAACTGATTTCAAACTACGCTATCAAGGTTCTTTCTTAGGTGTTGCGTGGTCAGTTTTGCGCCCACTCATGCTGTTTTGCGTTATGTACGCAGTGTTTGCAAAGTTTTTGAGGATGTCTGATGGTACTCCAACATATCCAGTGGTGCTGCTGCTTGGTATTAGTGCTTGGCAGTTTTTTGGTGAAGCAACATCAATCGGTTTGCGTGCAGTAGTAGACCGCGGTGACTTACTTCGTAAAATCCATTTTCCTAACTACATTGTGGTAGTGTCGGCAACTGTTGGAGCGTTAATCAGTTTTGCAATAAATCTTGTTGTCGTTATTATTTTTGCAATATGCTCGGGCGTGCAATTTACGTGGTGGGTTCTCTTAGTTCCTTTGAATTGCATACAGTTGTACGCATTGGCATTAGGCGTAACGCTGCTACTGGCAACTATGTACGTGTATTTTCGCGATATTGCGCACCTTTGGGATGTTGCTCAACAAGTATTGTTCTACGCTATGCCAATTATTTACCCACTGAGCATGGTAATGTGTAATCGTTCTCTCGGCAAATGGGGCATGCTTATTGCAAAAATACAGTTACTGAATCCTATTGCACAATGCATTCAAGATTTACGACATAATCTTGTAGCGCCACTTACACAACCTACTGTCTGGAATTTATGTACTTCACCACTATCTGTAGCAGTGCCAATAGTGCTCACTATCGTGCTGTGTGTGCTTGGCGTTGTTGTGTTTCGTAAGTGCAATCGCAAGTTTGCTGAGGTGATGTAATGAGCGAAATTGAGTTAGCAAATACTGCCACAAAGCAACCTGCTCAAGTAGAAGATTCTCGTCCAGTTGTACTTTCTGTTGAGCATGTTGGAAAATATTTTAAACTACCAACCGAGCAGGCAAGTGGCTTAAAGCAGGCGTTTATTAATTGGACTCGTGGTATTAAAGGCTACAAAGAACAGCATGTTCTGCGTGATATTAATTTTGAAGTACATCAAGGTGACTTTTTCGGTATCGTAGGACGAAACGGCAGCGGAAAATCAACCTTGCTAAAACTTATTTCTGGAATCTACGTGCCTGATTCCGGCAGCATACGCGTCAATGGGAAGCTAGTACCATTTATTGAGTTAGGCGTGGGTTTTAACCCAGAATTAACTGGTCGCGAAAACGTATTCCTTAACGGAGCGCTGCTAGGATTTACTCGCGCACAAATCGAAAACATGTATGACGATATTGTGCAATTTGCAGAACTTGAAGAATTTATGGATCAAAAACTGAAAAATTATTCTTCAGGCATGCAGGTGCGTTTAGCATTTTCTGTAGCAATCCAAGCACAAGGAGATATTCTCGTGCTTGACGAAGTGCTCGCAGTAGGTGACGAAGCGTTCCAGCGAAAGTGCGACGCATACTTTGCAAAAGTGAAAAAAGATGCTCACAAAACTGTTATTCTTGTTACGCACGACATGAACGCTGTGAAACGCTACTGTAATAAAGCGGTACTTATTAAAGACGGCGAAGTGATAGTAAACGGAGACAAAGACGACGTTGCAAACCGCTACACGCTCGAAAATCTTTCCAACAAAAAGAATAACGATAGTGCTGACGGATATCCTATCGGTTTAAACGAACGCGTACCGTTTATGCGCATTGTGCCAATGAGTAAGCAGTTGCTCAACTGTGATGAAACATTCCGTTTTGCTGTAGAATACGAATTCAACGAGCCTGGAAAGTACTTTATAGCTGTGGCAATGCACGACATTAAGCGTGGCGGAATTGCGTACGACACTGGTGGAGACGCCATTGAGTTAGAAGGTGAAGGTCGTCAGCGCGCTGAATTTGAAATGCCACTTACAATCCTCAATAATGGCGAATTTAAGCTTGTCGCTTCCTTACGTACGAGAAGTGCTACTGATCCTGATGATACTGACATGATTGCGTTCACAAACGACAACAATTCTTGCATGTTTGCTGTAAGAGATAGTCGAAATCGTGAATATGCGCTCTTAAACGACAATGCTATGACTATGCATTGCGTCAAACATTCGCAATGTTAATTGTGTAACATTCGCAATGTTAATAGGCTTGATAAGTTAATAAGAAGTTGATAAGAAGTTAAGAATACGAGCTTTATGCACAAACACCATAAAGTTACATAAAGGCATATTGATGATAACGTTTTTTAAGATTGATGCTGATGGTGAACAATATATAGCTTCAATAAGTGAACGCCAACGTAGGCTTATTACAGGAGCTATCAATTACCATTCGCTCATGCAGCCGGGGCGTACGTTACGCTACCAAGTTTACATGGGTGCGCGTTGGCAGTATCCGCGATTGGCTGATTTTTCAGTATTTAACGGAGTTTGTACAAAAGGTGCAGGTTTGCAGCCATGCGCAACCTTTAGCGCACAATCAACAGTACAAGCAAGTAGTGAGTATCCAACAGAATATTGGAATGAAGATATTGTTGTTCCGGACGATGGCACGCGCTACTTAATGCTTACGCCAGATGATGCTACTGACGACGACGTAATGTCTCACTGGGCAACTGATACGTTGAAGCAGCGTATTTATAAAGAGTGCGAATTGCATGCGCCGTCAATGTTTGATATTGTGCGCGAAGCTATGCGAAAGCGTCGCGAAATTGCGTCACGTAAACGCACTACTGCTTACAATCCTTTCAACCAAAAGCTGTTTGAAAATGTTGCCAACAAGCAAGAACAAGCCCAAGGTGTAGCAGCACCAGTACAACAAGCTGTGCCGGGCAAGCGCGTAGCAAATGCTCCGAAAGCTGTAATTATTGGTTTACACTGGTTACAAGCTGGCGGTGCTGAGCGTTGGGCTGTAGAAACTATCCGCATAGCTCAACAAGCTGGATTGTTGCCAATTATTATCACTGATCGCGATGGTCATCAACCGTGGATAGCAAAAGATTTTTGTGAGAATGCTCTCGTATTGCCTCTTACTCCACCAGTGCAAGAATGTTGGAAAGACGTGCCGTTGTTGCGCTCGCTATTTGAACAGTTTGATATTCGAGGTATTGCTATACATCACTGCCAGTGGTTGTATGATCATATTTGGTGGGTGAAACAGTATTTCCCGAACATGCATATTGTTGATTCGCTGCATATTGTTGAGTATGTGAATCGCGGAGGGTATCCGCATGAGGCTGTGACGCACGATCAATGGATTGATTTGCACCACGTTATTTCGCCGCAATTAGTACATTGGTTGCATGATGTGCATGAAATTGATGAGGCGAAAATCGTTGATGCTCCGCTTATTGGTTTAACAACGCATACACAATGCAATACGGTGGCTACACGATGTGATAACAAAGTGCTTACTGTAGCTTTTGTGGGGCGTATGGCTCGCCAAAAGCGGCCAGAAGCGTTCGTACTTGCAGCGCGAGCGCTTAACAAACGATACCCCGGTTGCTTCCACTTCATTTTGCACGGTGATGGCGAATTAGATACTTTTGTGACTGAACTTATTACACGGTACGGTTTGCAAAATGTTATTGAACGCCGTTCTATGAACGTACCTGCGCAACAAACATACGACGATGCTGATGTGTTGCTGATTAGCTCAGTCAATGAGGGCATAACATTAACTACTATTGAAGCGTTAGCAAATGGTGTGCCTGTGCTATCCACTGATGTTGGTTCGCAGCGCACTGTTATACCAAAGAGCGCGTTATTGCCGCGCATGACTTCGCAGTTTGTGCGAGCATCTGTAAAAGCGTTAGTAACATTACGTGAAAACGAAAATCTTCGCTCTCAACTTTGGGAAGAAGAAACTCGTCAACTTAATAATTTTGCGCAACTTGAATCAGCAGACGCATTATTTACTAGATTATTTAAAGAATGGAGCAAATGATGGTCGACGCGAACGAAACGCAACAACGCGACGTAGCTGGTAGCCAAGTGAACGTAGCTGGTAGCCAAACGAACGTAGCGGCTGTAGTCGTCACCTTTAATCGCCTCGAAAAACTAAAAAAGGTGCTGGCATCGCTACGCGCGCAAACGCGAATCCCAAATCAGCTGATTATTGTAAACAATGCTTCAACAGACGGCACAGATAAGTATCTAGAAGCATATGCGCATGATTTTGCCAATTC
The DNA here is from genome assembly GCF_049262705.1 of Gardnerella washingtoni. Lineage (NCBI taxonomy): Bacteria > Bacillati > Actinomycetota > Actinomycetes > Bifidobacteriales > Bifidobacteriaceae > Gardnerella > Gardnerella washingtoni. Next base: position 113,347 of record NZ_CP058398.1, read on the forward strand.
TTATGCGGATGGCAGTGTGAAACTTACTGTAGTAACTCTTCCAGAAAATGTTGGTGGTGCTGGCGGATTTAGTGCTGGCATGCGAAAAGGCTACGAATTGGGAGCTGACTTCGTATGGATTTTCGACGACGACGGCTACCCTCAGCCTCAAGCATTGGAAAAGTTGCTAGATGGATTTAATGCTGCTGTAGGTGAGCTTGGTCCAGATGTGCCATACGCTTGCTCAATGGTGAAGTTCATTGACGGATCAATTTGCGAAATGAACAATCCTGTACCAACATGGGATTGGGGAAGACTTATTGCTAAAGGATTTAGCAATCTCGTTATGGTTACAAGCTGTTCGTTTGTGTCAGTGCTTATTCCTCGTTGGGTTATGGAAAAGCATGGTTTGCCGTTTAAAGAATACTTTATTTGGTTCGACGACGCGGAATATACGTTGCGCATTACACGCGTATGCCCAGGTGTACAAGTGCTCGATAGTGTTATTGTGCACGATATGGGTGCTAATAAAGGCGTGAACTTTACGATGATAGACGAAAAAAATGCGTGGAAATTTGCGTACGGCGTGCGCAATCAAGCATCGTACCGACTGCATCACGAAGGTAAAGCAAAGTACTTACTGTTCTGTGCAAATGTGATTCGTCAGATGCGACGCGGGCATGTGGCACGCAAGTTACGTCGCAGTATGATTAGCCAAATGCTGAAAGCTATACGATTTAATCCAAAAGTAGATTTTCCGCAAAAATAATAAAACGCATGCGCTATGCGATGTGCGATGTGCATCATGCAATGTGCATCATGCAATGTGCAATGTGCGTCATGCGTCATGCAATGTGCAAATAGTGAAACATAATTTGTAACTGTAAAACGTAACTGTAAAACGTAACTGTAAAAGGTAACCGATAGGGGCAGAACATGAGCGACAACAAATCAACAAATTACCCGGATTTAGTAGTGGTTGGCGCCGGATTATTCGGCTTAACTGTAGCTCAGCAAGCGGCAGAACGCGCTGGCGCTCGCGTCGAAATTATTGACGTTCGTAATCACATTGGTGGCAATGCTTACTCGTATTTTGACGAGCGCACGGGAATTGAAATTCACAAGTACGGAGCGCATCTTTTCCACACAAGCAACAAGCGCGTATGGGATTATGTGAACCGTTTTACGTCGTTTACTCACTACGTACATCGCGTGTACGCAACGCACGACGGCGAAGTTTACCCGTTGCCAATCAACTTGGGTACGATGAACCAATTCTTCCATGCACACTACACGCCGGAAGAAGCGAAGGCTTTGATAGCAAGTCAAGCGGGGGAGTTGGCTGGCAAAGATCCGCAAAATTTGAATGATAAGGGCATTAGCTTAATTGGGCGTCCGCTTTACGAGGCGTTTATTAAAAACTACACGGCAAAGCAGTGGCAAACGGATCCTTCCGAGTTGCCTGCTGGAATTATTAAGCGTTTGCCTGTGCGATTTAACTACAATAATCGCTACTTTAAAGACACTTGGGAAGGTTTGCCAACGGACGGCTACACAGCTTGGATGCAGCGCATGATTGACGATCCGCGTATTCACGTTTCACTTGGCGTAGACTTCTTCGACGAGTCGCAGCCGTTTAACAAGCGCGCGTTGGCGGAGGCTGGAGTACCAGTGGTTTATACCGGTCCGGTTGATAGGTATTTTGACTACGCTCTTGGCGAGTTGAAGTGGAGGACTGTGGACTTTAAGGAAGTGCGTTATGAGGAGAGCGACCACTTTGGTTGCCCGGTGATGAATTATTCGGATGCTGACGTGCCGTTTACGCGCGCGATTGAGTTTAAGAACTTTAATCCGGAGCGAGAGGAAGTTTCTGCGGAGTCTAATGGCGAGGCTGATTTTGTGCCGGGCAAAAGCGTGAAAGCCGGGGAGACTGTTGTGTGGCAAGAGTATTCGCGCGCAGCCAGCCGCGACGACGAGCCTTACTATCCTGTGAATACTGAGGCAGATAAAGCATTGTACGCGCGCTATGCGGAGCTTGCTGCAGCAGAGCCTAACACTGTTTTCGGTGGCAGGCTTGGAACTTACAGCTATTACGACATGCACAACGTAATCGACATGGCTTTGCGTGCTTACGAAACGCAAGTAGTGCCTTTGCTTAAGTAATCTCAACTTTCACCGCCGCAAACATTTAACGTGGTTCTTGCTTTATGTGGCGCGAGTTTTGGGGGATTTCTTTCCTCGCATGCGCGACGACCTGCTTGAGCGCAGCATTGTGCGCGCGAAAGCAACTCGGAGCGTGAGCTTGCTCAAGTTGAAAGCACGGGGTGCTTTCAACGCAAGTGAGGTCTGCCTTCGTCTCGATTGACGAAGGCAGGGCAGGTTAGTGTAGTAGCCCATTGGAATTTTGGTTCTGGCCGCCGCGTGCGCTTTGACCATTCTTCGGACACTCACGCAGATTGCGTACTGCGTTAGGGTCTCATTTTGCCTGTTTTGGGACGCGGATGCAGAAAGCGCACTGCGCGAGTGTCTGAAAACTGGCAGAATGGGACACGGATGCAGAAAGCGTACTGCGCGAGTGTCTCCAAAAAAGGTGGTTCGGCGCGCGCGAGTTTGCAATATCCGTGATTTGTGGTACTCTATTTAAGTTGTCTGCTTAGCAAGCATTTAGTTGCTGGGCAAACAGTTTGGAGAATTCGCCTAGTGGTCTATGGCGCACGCTTGGAAAGCGTGTTGGTGTAACAGCCTCACGAGTTCGAATCTCGTATTCTCCGCGCCTAGGGTTTCTAGCCAATCGCTAGAAGCCCTTTTTTCATGCCGAAAACCCTTGAAATATCAACGTTTTTGGCTTGTTTTCAGTGTTTTTCTGTTTTGCATTTTGTATCATTAAGTGCCATTATTTTTGATTATAAGCAGGGTGTATAAAGGGGTGAATATCGGGTTATTTCCCAAAAAGGGTGTAAAGCTAAGCTGATGAATATTCTGTGGCATAAACCATAGCCTCAGCACTGTTAAAAACTCAGTTATCTAGCTGAGAAAACAACGGTAATCACCCGAACACTGTTATTAGCTCAGTTATCTAGCTGAGAAAACAACGGTAATCACTCAAACACTGTTAAAAACTCAGTCAAGTATCTGAGAAAGTAACGGTTGTATGTTACTGGTGCAGTACGTAATCTGCGTTAATAACGAATAAGCGGGGTTATACGTTCTTCGCGCAGTACGTAATCTGCATTAGTAACGAATAATTGCGATTTAGCGTTATTCGCGCAGTACGTAATCTGCGTTAATAACGAATAAGCGGGGTTATACGTTCTTCGCGCAGTACGTAATCTGCATTAGTAACAAAGTTTGACGATTTATTGTTAAATATTCAGCTAATACCTACTTTGAACGCCGATTAGCATAAGAAATAACCCACATTCGATATACATTGAGCCTTACTGCTATAAGGGTTATGAGCTTATTTTTTACACACTTTTTGTCCGGGTGGCGAATGTGCAGCAAACAGATTCGATTACCGCAAAACACTTGTATTACAATGCGTGAGACATGATTTCTTACACACTTTTTGGCCTATAACCCTGGACTTGGGTCGTGTGTAAGTCCACATTTGCTCGCACTTTATCCCGAGTTTGTGGATTTGGGTGGAGTGTAACGCTCGCGCGTGCGTAACGCTTAATGTCCCAACGCTGCATAATGCTGTTCAACTTGCGCTTTAATAGGCTTCCACAAATCAGCGTGAGACGCGTACCACGCAATAGTTTCTTGCAAACCCTGTTGAAAATGAGTATGTTGCGGCTCCCATTCAAGCTGCGTACGAATTTTCGTACTATTGAGCGAGTACTTGCGATCTTCTCCTGGTCGTGGCTGTACGTGCACTACATTCGTTTCCGAAACGCCCATTATAGGTAGCAACATCCGCAATACGTCGCGATTGCTCATCTCGCACTGCGCTCCGACAAGATATGTTTCACAGATTGTTCCACGCGTTAAAATGCGCCAAATTGCATCGCAATGATCTTCAACATGTATCCAATCGCGCACCGAATCGCCATTGCCATATAACTTTGCCGGCATATTGCACATAATATTGGTAATTTGCCGCGGAATAAACTTCTCAATATGTTGACGCGGACCGTAATTATTGCCACTGCAAGAAATAGTTGCGCGCAAACCGTAAGTCCTACTCCAAGCGCGCACAAGGTGATCGCTTGCGGCTTTGGATGCTGCATATGGGCTTGAAGGTCGGTACGGGCTTTCTTCATTACAACTCAATGGACTATCTAATGGCAAATCTCCGAACACTTCATCAGTACTCACATGATGGAAGCGAATATTGTATTTTCGTGCAGCATCAAGAAGAACCTGCGTACCTAAAATATTGGTACTTAAAAATGGATCCGAATACTCGATTGCGTTGTCGTTGTGTGATTCAGCAGCAAAATGCACAATTGCGTCGATTGCTGGCATTGATATTCCTGCAGCAGTTGTGTGCTGAGTACGGGGATTGAGTAGTTGATTAACTAAATTTGTGTCGCGAATATCTCCGTGAATAAAAGCGTACTGATTATTCGCAAAATTTTGTGGCAATCCATACAAATTCGCAATATTACCGGCATATGTAAGTGAATCCAGCACTGTAATTGCAACTTCCGGATGATATTTCGCTATGTAATGCACAAAATTCGATCCAATAAACCCTGCACCGCCTGTTACCAGTATGTGAAAAGGCGTAAATGCATTGCGTTCCGTACTCATATATTCATTGTATATATGTATTTGTTGCATGTGCATGTATTTATGCGTTTACCATATTTTCTTTATTGGTTGTGATTGGTTGTTATTGATTGCATGAAAAATATTTAAGCAGTACATTTTGCTGTTGATTTTACTTATATTCATAGTAGTTGGTTTTGCTTGTATGAGCATTAGTTGAGTCAGCGTGCAATAATTGCTGCATGTTTGCTTGTTTTGGGGATGCGAGGTGAATCTGGTAATGGTTAAGCTTACGTTGGGTAGTGATGGGCGTGCTGTAGATTTACCTACGTCTGAGAATGTGTCTGCTGAGAATGTGTCTGCTGAGAATGTGTCTGCTGAGAATGCGTCTGCTGAGAATGCGTCTATTAACGCGGAATCTCGCGCGGAATCTCGCGCGGAGCAACAAACTGGCTCTCAAACTTTCGACGCCTCTAAATCTGCCGCACAGGCAATAGCGAGCACTCCGGATCGCCCTAATCCAGCGTTTAACCACTCAACGAACGCCATACTTATTGGCATTCTGCTCACTCTTTTAGGCGGCGCATTTTGGGGCGCAAACGCAACCGTGTCGAAAATCCTGATGTCAACATATCACGTAACTCCGCTGCAAATTGCGTGCGTGCGTCAAATCGCGGCAGGCATATTGTTTAGCATCACTGCAGCAGCTTGCACCCCGCGTAAGCTTACTGGAGCAATGAAATCTGGGCGTACGTGGGTTTCAATGGCAGTAACTGGCGTGGTTTGCGTGCTTCTTACGCAAGTTTCGTACTTGTGCACTATTGATTGGACTAATTCCGGCACTGCAACTGTGCTTCAAAGCCTTAATCTTCTATTCGTGCTGGTTTATGCGTGCTTGCATACGCGTCGCGTGCCGACTATGCGCGAAACGATTGGCGTTGTGCTAGCTTTCGCAGGAACTGCTTTAATGGCAACCGGCGGCAATCTTTCTTCGCTATCATTGCCGATTATGGGCTTGCTTTGGGGATTGGCGGATGCGGCTTCAACGGCGGCGCTCGCAATTATGCCGGTGAAGCTGATTGCAAAATGGGGAAATCTTACAGTAAACGGCATTACGTTTATTATTTCAGGTCTGATTATGCTGCCGTTTGTGCGTCCGTGGGCAACGATGCCGCAGCTTGATTGGCGGGCGCTTGCACTGTTCACCTTTACGGTTGTTGCTGGCACTTTTGGAGCTTACTGGCTGTTTCTTGAAGGTATTATGCGCGTAGGTTCTGTGCGAGGTACGCTTCTTGGAGCGAGTGAACCGGTTACTGCTGCGATCACAGCAGTGCTGTTTACGGGAGCTGTTTTTTCGTGGGCAGATTTCGTGGGCTTCGGGCTTATTTTCATTATGATGATTTTGTTGTGCAAGCGTGCTGACTGACTTAGGTTATAAAATAAAAACCAAACAAAGAAAGGAATTTTAATGCGTTACCATGATACTTTAAACTCGCTGGATGTATTAGAAAATGTGAAGACTGCCGATTGTGCTAAGTCTGCGATTGCAGTTGTTGGCTCAATGAATGCCGACTACACGATTGTTGCCGATCGTCTCCCGAAGCCGGGCGAAACGGTTAATGGAAGCGAGCTTAAGGTTCTTCCGGGAGGAAAGTCTGGAAATCAGGCTGTTTCTGCCGCTAAAATTGGCGCGCATGTACGCATGTTTGGTGCTGTTGGCAGCGATCAAAACGCCGACTTCTTGCTTCATTCTTTGAGTAATGCTGGTGTTGACACTACACAAATTCTGCATGTTGACAACGTTCCAAGCGGTGCCACAGTTATTACAGTTGATGCTCAAGGCGGCGAAAATACGATTGTTTACGCGCCTGGTTCCAATGCGCACGTTACGGTTCCTTATATTGAATCTGTTAAAAGCGCTTTGACGAGCGCGTGTGTGCTTGGGCTTTGCTTAGAAAGCCCGATGGAAACAGTTACGGCTGCTGCGAAAATTGCTCATGCTGCTGGTGTAAAAGTTTTATTGAATAATTCTCCTTTTGTTGATACATTGCCGAAAGAGTTGATTGATGCTGCCGACATTTTGTTGGTAAATGAGCATGAAATGGCGCAACTGCTTCATATTGACGAGCCAGAAGATGGCAATTGGGATGGTTTTGATTGGCAGCATGCTGCTGAAGTGATGCACAACTTTGGTTTTGATGAGGCTGTTGTGACTTTGGGCGGCGATGGTTCTGTTGTTTTGCAGTATGCTGAGGAAGATCCGGTGTGCCGTATTGCAGCACAGCGAGTTCACGCTGTAGATACTACTGGTTGCGGTGATGCTTTTATGGGCACAGTTTTGGCTGGTTTGGCTGCTTCGATGTCGCTGCCGGACGCTGCAGCTCTTGCTTCTTACGTTTCTGCTTATGCTGCAACTCGCTTTGGTGCGCAAGCTTCTTACGGAAGTGCTGACGAAATTCGCGCATATTTTGCTAAGTGATATTTTAGGCAAATCTGCAAGGCAAATCTGCTAGGCAATATTCTAGGAAGATTTACTAAGCAAATCTGCAAAATAATACGCGTTACTACGCGCTAGTACACGCTTTGCTGCGCCTGAATCACTCGCTGTGTCTCTTCCGGCGCGGCAACTGCTAAAATGGAAATCGACTCTGTCACTGTACATGCAATTTGCAAACGGGAAGGCAATTATGTCAATAATTCTTGAAGGCGATTCAAAAAAGCAGATGATGCTGGTTACGGGTCGTGCGTATCCGGAACTTGCCAAAGAAACTGCGCAATATCTTGGTATTGACGTGCTTGAGACAACTGCCTACGATTTTGCGAATGGCGAAATGTACGTGCGCTTTACGCAGCCGGTTCGTGGAGCGGATGTTTTTGTGCTTCAAGCGCATACGAATCCTATTAACAATTGGATTATGGAACAGCTTCTTATGGTTGATTCCTTGCGCCGCGCGTCTGCTCGCAGCATTAACGTGGTTGCGCCGTTCTTTGGGTATTCGCGTCAAGATAAAAAGCATCAAGGCCGCGAACCTATTACTGCGCGCCTTATGTTTGATTTATTCCGTGCTGCAGGTGCTACTAGAATTTTGACAGTTGACATGCACGCAACTCAGGAGCAGGGCTTCTTTGACGGCCCGGTTGACCATTTAACTGCTATGCCTGTGCTTATTGATTATGTGCGTAATTCTATGAAGCTCGACAACGCAACCATTGTTTCTCCTGACGCAGGGCGAATTAAAGTTTCTGAACAGTGGGCTGCAAAACTTGGCAATTTGCCTCTTGCTTTTATTCACAAAACGCGCGATATTACGCGTCCAAATCACGCTGAAGCTCACGGAATTATTGGTGAAATTCAAGGTCGCGACTGCATTGTTGTTGACGATATGATTGATACTGCTGGCACCATTTGTGAAGCTGTGCGCACTTTGCGTGAGGCAGGCGCTAAGTCTGTGACGTTGGTTGCAACGCATGCTTTGCTTTCCGGTCCTGCTGTTGAGCGTTTGAAAGATGCGGGTGTGCGCGAAATCATTGTGACGGATACCGTTCCTGTGCCAGAAGAAAAGCGACTTAGTAATATGACAGTTCTTTCGATTGCGCCTCTTCTTGCTGCCGGTATTCGTTCCGTATTCCGGTCTGGATCGCTTGTGTCACTGCGCAATGCACTTCCGGAAGATATGAAGCAGCATAATATTTACGCGTAATTTTATAAATAAGAATAAGCCTTACGAATAAAGTTAAGCTTTACAAATAAAGCTGAGTGCGCAAATAAAGCTGAGTGCGCAAATAAAATTTACGCATAAAATATACAATAAAATAAATCCGCATACTGCGGTTCGTAACAGCAGGAGGCAAATATGGTCGCCAATACTACAGTTGCAGAGCATGATGAATCGCAAGAAGTACTGCAATCCGATGCTTCTAAAGCGATTATTACCGTTGTTGGCTGCGATACCGTTGGTATTATTGCAAAAGTTACTTCGCATGCTGCCGGGCATAACGTCAATATTTTGAATATTTCTCAGACTATTGTTGATGGCTTTTTCAATATGATGATGATTGTTGACGTGTCAACTGTGGATTGCGAGTTCGGTGAGTTTGCTGCAGGATTAGAAACACTCGGTACTGAAATTGGCGTGCGTATTCGCTGCCAGCGTAGCAATATTTTTACTGCAATGCACAGAATCTAAAATTCCTAGCAATATCGTAGCAATATCGTAGCAATCTAAGGAAACGTAAGGAAGTACGCCATGCTCAACCTGATGGAAGTAAGCGAAACTAATTCGATGATTGAGCAAGAACAGCTCGATGTTCGCACAATCACCATGGGAATCAACCTGCTCGATTGTGCTTCAGAAAATTTGCAGGACGTGTGCCGCAATGTTGAAGCAAAAATTACGCGTCTTGCTAAAAATTTAGTAAAAACTGGCAACAACATTTCGCGCGACTACGGTATTCCAATTGTAAATAAGCGCATTACAGTTACGCCGATTTCGCTTGTTGGTGCATCCGCCTGTAAAAAACCTGAAGATTTCGTTGAAATTGCGCGCGCTCTCGATAGTGCAGCGCACAAAGTTGGCGTTGATTTAATCGGCGGATATTCCGCGCTTCCTGCAAAATCGATGACCGCAGCTGACCGCATGCTTATTGAATCACTTCCGCAAGCCTTAAGTGAAACAGAAATTGTGTGTTCGTCAGTAAACGTTGGTTCCACACGAACCGGTATAGATATGGATTGCGTGGAGCTTTTAGGTCACACAATTAAGCAAATCGCCGAAGCTACGGCTAGCAAAGATTCTTACGGCTGCGTTAAATTTGTGGCTTTTTGCAATGCTCCAGACGACAATCCTTTTATGGCAGGCGGATTCCATGGCGTAACTGAAGGCGATGCTGTGATTAACGTAGGCGTTTCTGGACCAGGCGTTGTTTCGCGCGCACTAGATGCGGCTCGCGGCAAAGATTTTGCGTTCCTGTGCGAAACAATTAAGCGCACAGCATTTAAGATTACGCGAGTTGGGCAATTGGTTGCGCAAGAGGCTTCTCGCAGACTTGGTATTCCGTTTGGAATTATAGACTTGTCGCTTGCTCCAACTCCTGCAGTTGGAGATTCCGTTGGCGAAGTGCTTGAGAAGATTGGCTTGGAGCAGGTTGGAGCTCCTGGAACAACTGCTGCGCTCGCAATGCTGAACGATCAGGTTAAGAAGGGCGGCATTATGGCGAGTAGCTATGTTGGCGGTCTTTCTGGAGCGTTTATACCTGTTTCGGAAGATGCGAATATGATTGCCGCAGCGAAGTCGGGTTGCTTGACGATTGAAAAGCTTGAAGCAATGACGTGCGTATGCTCGGTTGGCCTCGATATGATTGCTATTCCAGGAGATACTTCCGCAGCAACGATTTCAGGAATGATTGCTGACGAATCTGCGATTGGCATGATTAATCAAAAGACTACTGCTGTGCGCGTTATTCCAGTGATCGGCAAGGGTGTGGGTGAGATGGCGAATTTCGGCGGATTGATGGGATATGCGCCGATTATTCCAGTAAACCAAACCAGTTGTGAAGCGTTTGTGACGCGCGGTGGGCGGATTCCGGCGCCTGTTCACAGCTTTAAGAACTAGCGCTCCGACCTGCTTGAGCGCTTGTTCCTCACGGCTATTGATAGCCGTTCGGCTGATTTGCGAATCGACGACTTCGAGCTGCATAATGCGCGAGAAGTCACTTCGATTCGCTGAGCTTGCTCAAGTTGAAAGCACAGTGTGCTTTCAACGCAAGCTCAGTAGTGAGCGCTTGTTCCTCACGGCTATTGATAGCCGTTCGGCTGATTTGGCATGTGAAGCACACCGTGCTTCACATTTGAGCCAAATCACGCTTTGAAGGAGCTTGAAATCCTGTTGATTTCAAGCTCGGTCAAAGTGCTGCGCGAGCGTTAAGCACACCGTGCTTTCAACCCTGAGCGCGTGTTTGGAGTGCTGCGCAACCTCAAACTCTCCAAATGCGAGATGATTCTCTCGCGTTTGGAGTGTTACGCTCAAGCAGGTCGTTGCGTGCGTGAATCCTACTGCACGTTAATGAGCACTGGCTCGCTGTGAAGTCCCGGTACGCGCTTATGCTCAAGCCGCGCAACGTATGTGCCGCGATCCACCTTCGGTAAATCTTCATCCGCACTACAGCCTTTTCCGACGGTAGTATTGGTATTCCAAGTAATTTTCTTCTCGAAATGATCACCCTTCGCCATAAGCAGCGGCTTTAATGCAGAGTCACAACTGTCAGATCGCCATATTGCATGAGATAAGTAGTCTGTATTATTTAAGTTAGCAGCATTTTCGTTATTTTTATGTGTTTTACTATCTTTCGCATTTTGATTTTGAGCTGCCGAGTTACTTGCGTTGATAGTTAGCACAGCATTCATATTAGAAGCGTCAATAAGACATGAAGTATTACCCTCATATATAAATCTCTCAGTTAATTCAACGCTACCGCTCATAGGGACAGTTTGAGATTTAGTAGAAAGTTCAAGACGAATATCTCGAGCACTGCAGCGAGGAGTTAAACCAACTGGACGCGGATCAGGAACAGATTTGCGCGCTACAGTAACTTCATGACCAGCGATTGCATTGCCAATAGCAGCAAGACCTTTTCCTAAACTGATAATGCAAAATACTGCCAATGTCAACAATAATAGCAAAGCAATGCCAACCACAATCCTGCGGCGACGATACATTCTGCGTCGTTCTGCACTCATCTTACGTACAGGCTTGCGCTTTTGCTTACGCGGCAATATTGTGCTCGCTTTGCTATGCGGATCGCGTGGTGACGTAGTTGGCATTGACATACTTACTATTGTAATACATACGTCGATGAGACGAATTATATGCAACTACAAACTGCACAGGATAAACTTACTTACAAAAGTAATTACATTGTTCATTAAAGAGTTATAAAAGCAGCGTAATTACTTACTTACTTACTTAGTTACTTAAGGTAGTGTTAAAGTACCATCTGGCAATATGGTAATAAGTCTGTCATGATCGAGTGAAGCAATACATTCACCAAGTTGCGCTTGATTCGACCATAAATTGCTGATTTCGCTATGTTGCAATACTTGTTGTTTTCTATGTGCTTCACGTAAGGCTTGCAAAATAATGCCGCGCACTTGCCGATTGGTGCCGGCAAAATGTTGCTGGGGACGGGTGCGACGTACGCCAAGACCTGGAAATCCAGCAGCTTTGAAACGACACCACGTTTGCAAAGGGCATACAGTGCATTGCGGAGATTGTGCTGTGCAAATGGTAGCGCCAATTTCCATAATTGCTTGATTCCAAACAGATGAAGTGCAGGTAGCGCTGGAAGTGCAGGTAGCGCTGGAAGCGTTAGTAGCATTGGTAGCGTTGGTAGCGCTGTGATTATCTTCCGGCAATACCGCTGCAGCAAGCTCGCGGTCAGATTGCGTTGTGCTACCGCCATGCGATTCAGTCCCAGTGAAAGCGCGCACAAGCACGCGGCGAATATTCGTATCAACCACCGCAATGTGCTTACCATAAGCAAAACTGAGTACCGCACTGGCTGTGTAATCGCCTACACCTGGCAAGGCAGTAAGTTCCTCATAAGTGCGTGGCAGCTTATTGTGATATGTTTCTGCTACAACTTTGGCGCAAGATTGTAAACGCAATGCACGTCGAGGATACCCGAGGCGACCCCAAGCCGTAATAACTTCAGCACTCGTAGCGTGTGCTAGCGATTGTGCATCTGGCCAAGTTTGCATCCAAGTGAGCCAATATGGTACAACGCGGCTCATTTGCGTTTGTTGGCTCATCACTTCGCACACAAGAACACCCCAAGGGGTAGTGCGCCCAAATCTCCAAGGCAAATCGCGTGCGCAATTGTGCCAAAAAAGTGCAACGCTATTGCGTGTAAGTGATGCCAATTCGCGCAATGATTGAGGAGATTTTTCGGGGAGATGTTCTTCCTGAAGAGAGTCCTCGGTGAGATGTGCTTTCGGGAGATGTGCCTTCGGGAGAGATTCTTTCAGGAGAGATTGCGGATTGTGTTGCATGCTCAATGATGTAAACGTCGTGTAATTCGTGACTACTTTCCGCCTGCAAAACCGAGCTGCCTCCACGCTTCGTACACTGCAATAGAAGCGCAATTCGTAAGATTCAGACTGCGAAGTGACGGGCGCATAGGCAAGCGTACCTGTTCGGCAACATGTGGACCAGCCATAACATCCATCGGATCTGGAATATCTCCAGGTTCTGGACCAAAAAGCAGAATATCGTTCGGCTTATACTCAATTTCGGTATAAAGTTTTGTGGCATTTGCAGTAAACGCAATAATTCGCGAATTTGGCATCGACTCAACTAAATTCTCAAAATTAGGATGCAAAACAACGTGAGCCATATCGTGATAATCCAAACCTGCGCGACGCAACTTAGTATCATGCAAATTAAAACCAAGCGGCTCAACCAAGTGCAAAATCGTGCCGGTTACAGCGCAAAGACGAATCGCAGAACCGGTATTTCCTGGAATACGAGGGGAGTAGAAGCAAAGGTGAGGCGTGTGCGTTTCGGTGCGCGCAGCGTCGTCGGCGCTGAGCATGGCGTCCATAACGCTAATCGGATTGCCGTGAGCATCAGTTACAAGCTCGTCTGGGCCGTAGTTTGACTTGCGGTAGCCGTACTCGTACATTTGCTCTACGCGGCTTGCGGCGGCTTTGTGTGCGTCGGTTTGTTCTTCGGTTTGTGCGTCGATTTTGGCTGCTACTTCTTGCGTCTTTTCGCTGTTATTCATGCTATTCCTTAGCTTTTTAAGTATTCCTTACGTAACTTCGTAATCGTAACGTATTTAGTTTACTCGCAACTTGTATCGTTTAATGTGGCGCGAGTTTTGGGTAGTGTTTGGCTGGCGGGTTTCTGGAGTGGCTGTGGGAGATAGTTGATTTCTCTTGAGTTACGATTTTTGTTTTCGTTATGCTTGCGTATCGTCTATGAGTTTTGTCTGATGTGTTTGGTGTTTAGTGTTGTGAGGTCAAGGAAATTTCAGCATCGTGCGTCCCGTCGCTACGCTCCTCTTTTAGCACTCTGCTCGAAATTTTCTTGACCTCTACTTCGTTACTCTTTAACACAAAACTCATAGACTCGTGCAGAAAGTTGCGAAAGTGCGTGGCTTACTCAGTGCAACTCAAGTCACGTAACTAAGTTTCGGGTGGGTTGGTGGTTGAGTGGGTTTGGCGTAGTGTGTGCAGCAGCACGGATGCTAGTGTTCACTCATCAACAAATACTCAGCGTCTGCAGAGCATGAATGTTAAAGTTTCATGAATCAACAAGTAATCAACGTTAGCAAAGCATGACTGCAAAGCTACACAAGCAGTGTTAGCAGAGCATGACTGCAAAGCTACAGAATCAATTTTTGCAGAAGCATGACTGCAAAGCTACAGAAACATTTGCCGGAGAATTCCCTGCGTTTGTGTACTTGGGTCGTGTGCAAGTCCACATTTGCTCGCACTTTATCCCGAGATTGTGGACTTGGGCGGAGTGTAACGCTCGCGCGGTCTAAGCGTACTTGCTACTGAGCTTGCGTTGAAAGCACACTGTGCTTTCAACCCTGAGCAAGCTCACGCTCCGAGTTACTTTCGCGCACTAAATCGCAGCGCTCAAGCAGGTCGTCGCGCAAACGCGCGCAACTTTTCCGGCTTTTGTTGTCGTTTTTTGTTGTCAGGGTGATAGCGGCGAAAAGTCTGGAGTTTTTGATAAAATAGACAATCTGTGTAAGGTGTGTCATATAGCGGGCATACTCATGGAACCGAAGAAGGCGCCCGCGAATTGCAATCTGCTTCAATAGCACTTCATTTGCCGCGAATTTCTTTAGTTTTCAAAGATTACAAGATTAAATAGTTAACTAGCGAGTGATAAAGGAACGTCCATTGGCTGCTGAACAAGCTATGACGAGCACCACGAAAGTCATCGCACGTGCTGACGAGCATGATATTAAGTTGCACAAAGCGTCAGATCGTGTGAATTTTGGCTCTATTTGTGAGCCTATTGATGTGCCATACCTCCTCGGCGTGCAAACCGACAGCTTTGATTGGTTGATTGGTTCTGAACGCTGGAAGAAGCGCGTTGCTGAAGATGAGGCAAACGGAACTCATACCGTACCTCACGTTTCCGGTCTTGACGAAGTCTTCCAAGAGATTTCCCCAATTGAGAATTTCGCTGAGACCATGAGCCTCACATTCTCTGACCCATACTTTGAAGAACCACGTCACACTGTGCTTGAGTGCAAGGAAAAGGATTACACCTATTCTGCTCCACTGTATGTGAACGCTGAGTTTGAAAACGGCGAAACTGGCGAAATTAAAAGCCAGACTGTTTTCATGGGTGATTTCCCACTGCAAACACCACACGGTACCTTTATTATTGGCGGCACCGAGCGAGTAATCGTTTCGCAGCTTGTGCGTTCTCCAGGTGTGTACTTCGATCGCACGCAAGATCGCACTTCCGACAAGGATGTTTTCGGCGCGAAGATTATCCCAAGCCGCGGTGCATGGTTGGAATTTGAGATTGATAAGCGCGACGTTTTAGGCGTTCGTGTTGATCGTAAGCGCAAGCAGTCTGCAATCGTATTCCTTATGGCTATCGGTATGACCAAAGATGAGATTGCCGACGCTTTCCAAGGCTATCCACTCGTTTTGGATGCGCTCGCAAAGGAACCAATCGAAACGCAAGACGATGCACTTACCGATTTATATCGTAAGATTCGCCCAGCAGATACTGCAACTCCAGAAGCTGGTCGCAATCTTCTCGATTCCTTCTACTTCAATACGAAGCGTTATGACTTGGCTCGTGTTGGTCGTTACAAGATCAACCGCAAGCTCGGTATTGAAGCCGACTACGCTGATCGCAGCTTGAATCGTGAAGATATTATCGCCACTATCAAATATTTGGTAACCTTACACTCCGGTGAGAAAACCTTCCCAGGTAAGCGCGATGGTCAAGATGTGCAGTTGCGCGTTGATGTTGACGATATTGATCATTTCGGCAACCGTCGTATTCGTCAGGTTGGCGAGCTTGTGCAGAATCAGCTTCGTACTGGCTTAAGCCGCATGGAGCGCGTTGTGCGCGAACGTATGACAACTCAGGATGCGGAAGCAATTACTCCTCAGTCCTTGATTAACATTCGCCCAGTAAACGCAACTATTAAGGAATTCTTCGGAACTTCCCAGCTTAGCCAGTTTATGGATCAGAACAATCCTTTGGCAGGCGTTACGAACAAGCGTCGTCTTTCCGCACTTGGTCCTGGTGGTCTTTCTCGCGATCGCGCTTCCATGGAAGTTCGAGACGTGCACCCATCCCACTTCGGACGTATGTGCCCAATCGAATCCCCAGAAGGTCCAAACATCGGTCTTATCGGTTCTTTGGCAACCTTCGGACGCATCAACCCATTCGGCTTCATCGAAACGCCATACCGCAAGGTTGTGAATGGTCATGTAACGAATGAAGTTGAATACATGACTGCAGACCGCGAAGCCGAACACGTTATTGCTCAGGCAAACCAGGAACTCGACGAAAACGGCAACTTCGTAGGCACTCAAGCACTTGCTCGTGTGGACGAAGAAGAAGCAGTCGATGTGCCTGTAAGCACTGTAGATTACATGGATGTTTCCCCTCGTCAGATGGTTTCCCTCGGCGCTTCCTTGATTCCATTCTTGGAACACGACGAAGGCCACCGTGCATTGATGGGTACGAACATGCAGCGTCAGGCTGTGCCGCTGATTAAGTCCGAGCGTCCGCTTGTTGGCACCGGTTCCGAATGGCGTGCTGCAGTTGATTCTGGCGACGTAATCTTGGCAGAAAAGCCTGGTGTAGTAATCTATGTTTCTGCAGATATTATTCGCGTTATGAACGACGATGGAACTCAGTCCAGCTACAAGCTTTCTAAGTTCCAGCGTTCCAACCAAACTACCTGCTACAACCAAGTGCCGCTTATTAAAGACGGTGAGCGCGTAGAAGCTGGTACTGTACTTGCAGATGGTCCTGCAACCGAAAAGGGTGAACTTGCATTGGGTAAGAATTTGCTCGTTGCGTTCATGCCTTGGAATGGTTACAACTACGAGGATGCTGTGATTATTTCCCAGCGTCTTGTGCAAGACGATACGCTTTCTTCCATTCATATTGAAGAGTACGAAATCGACGCTCGCGAAACTAAGTTGGGTGCTGAAGAAATCACGCGCGACTTACCAAACGTTGGTGAAGACGCAATTGCAAATCTCGACGAGCGCGGTATTATTCGCATCGGTGCTGAGGTTGAAGCTGGCGATATTTTGGTTGGTAAGGTAACTCCTAAGGGTGAAACCGAGCTTACTCCAGAAGAGCGTTTGCTCCGCGCAATCTTCGGCGAAAAGAGCCGCGAAGTGCGCGATACTTCGTTGCGCGTACCGCACGGCGAAACTGGTACTGTGATTGCAGTGAAGGAAATCACCCGCGAAGACGCTGAGGACGACGGTGACGAGCTTCCAAATGGCGTGAACCAAATGATTCGCGTTTACATTGCTCAGCATCGTAAGATTACGCAAGGCGATAAGCTTTCCGGTCGTCACGGCAACAAGGGTGTTATTTCCCGCATTCTTCCAGAAGAAGATATGCCATTCTTGGCTGACGGTACTCCAGTTGACATTATGCTTAACCCGTTGGGCGTGCCTTCTCGAATGAACTTGGGTCAGGTGCTCGAGCTTCACTTGGGTTGGATTGCTCACGCTGGTTGGGATATTAACCTGGATCCAGATCTTGAAGCAGCTTGGAAGAAGTACGTTCCGCAGGGTGCTGAACATGGTGATCCTGGTACTCCAGTTGCAACGCCAGTATTCGACGGCGTGCGTCCAGAAACGTTGAAGGGCTTGCTTTCTACAACTCTCACCAATCGCGATGGCGACAAGCTTGTTGGTTCCGATGGTAAGGCAACGCTGTTTGATGGTCGTACTGGTGAGCCATTCCCGAAGCCAATTTCCGTGGGCTACATGTACATTTTGAAGCTGCATCACTTGGTTGATGATAAGATTCACGCGCGTTCCACTGGCCCTTACTCCATGATTACCCAGCAGCCGTTGGGTGGTAAGGCTCAGTTCGGCGGCCAGCGCTTCGGCGAAATGGAAGTGTGGGCGCTCGAGGCTTACGGCGCTGCTTACACATTGCACGAAATGATGACTACGAAGTCCGATGACGTCGACGGCCGCGTGCGTGTATACGGTGCTATCGTCAAGGGCGATAACCTGCCACCAGCTGGCATTCCTGAATCCTTCAAGGTGTTGCTTAAGGAAATGCAGTCGCTTTCACTTAATGTTGAAGTGTTGAACGCTGAAGGCGTTGCGATTGACATGAAGGACGAAGAGGACGATCCAGTTTCATCCTCCGACGATCTTGGCTTCAATATTGGCGCTCGACCAGATTCGTCCGCCAAGGAAGACCAGATTGCTGTTGAACCTGAATACCAGTGATTCTGCAAGAAGTGAGTAACGGCGCTTCTCAACAAATCAACATTTGCTTAGAAGCGCCCTTGCTGGTAACACTTGCTTAGAAACACCTTTTAAAAAACGTATAAAACAATTTCACAGACAGGACGATAAGAGTGCTGGACGTCAACGCATTTGACAAACTGAGGATTGGACTGGCAACCGCCGACGACATCCGTAGCTGGAGCCACGGCGAAGTAAAGAAGCCAGAAACTATTAATTACCGTACCTTGAAGCCGGAGAAAGACGGTCTGTTCGGTGAGCAGATTTTCGGTCCAACTCGCGACTGGGAGTGCGCATGCGGCAAATACAAGCGTGTGCGCTTTAAGGGAATCGTGTGCGAGCGATGCGGCGTGGAAGTTACCCGCAGCCGTGTTCGCCGCGAACGCATGGGACATATTGAGCTTGCAGCTCCAGTGACGCACATTTGGTTCTTCAAGGGTGTGCCAAGCCGTTTGGGTTACTTGCTCGACATTGCACCAAAAGATCTTGAAAAGGTAATCTACTTCGCAGCCTACATGGTTACGAAAGTCGACGAAGAACAGCGTCATCAAGATCTTCCAGATTTGCAAGACGAATTCGATACTGAAATCGGCAACCTTCGCAAGCGCCGCGATAACGAAATTGAAGCGCGCGCAAAGAAAGTCGAAGAAGATTTGCACGAACTGGAAGAATCTGGCGAAGGCAAAGGTGCTGCTCGTGCTAAGTTGCGCGCCAGTGCTGAGCGCGAGATGTCTGCTATTCGCACCCGTTATGATGAGCAAATTCAGCGTTTGAACGCTGTGTTTGATCGTTTCAAAGGTTTGCGTGCCGGCGATATGGAAGGCGACGTTGACTTGTGGCGCGAGATGGAAGATCGCTACGGTGACTACTTTGAAGGCTGCATGGGTGCTGAGGCCATTAAGAAGCGTTTGCAGGACTTCGATTTGAAGTCTGCTGCAGAGGAACTTCGCGCAGAAATTGACAGTGGCACTGGTCAGCGCAAGGCTCGCGCTTTGAAGCGATTGAAGGTAGTCAACGCATTCCTAACTACTGGCAACAAGCCAGAAGCAATGGTTTTGGATGTGATTCCAGTAATCCCACCGGATTTGCGACCAATGGTTCAGCTTGACGGTGGTCGTTTCGCAACCTCCGATTTGAACGATTTGTATCGTCGCGTCATCAACCGTAACAACCGTTTGAAGCGACTTATTGAGCTTGGTGCTCCTGAAATCATGCTTAATAACGAAAAGCGCATGCTTCAGGAAGCAGTTGACTCGCTCTTTGACAACGGTCGCCGCGGTCGTCCGGTAACCGGCGCATCCAACCGACCATTAAAGTCACTTTCCGATATGCTTAAGGGTAAGCAGGGTCGATTCCGTCAGAACTTGCTCGGTAAGCGTGTTGATTATTCCGGCCGTTCCGTAATCGTCGTTGGCCCAAGCCTTCGCATGCATCAGTGCGGTTTGCCTAAGCCAATGGCGTTGGAGCTGTTCAAGCCGTTCGTAATTAAGCGTTTGGTAGATCAGGGCTTCGCACAGAATATGAAGAGCGCCAAGCGTTTGGTTGACCGCGGTGACTCTGAAGTGTGGGGCGTTTTGGAAGAAGTTATTTCCGAGCATCCTGTGCTGCTGAACCGTGCACCTACACTTCACCGCTTGGGTATTCAAGCATTTGAGCCAATCTTGGTTGAAGGTAAAGCAATCCACCTGCCACCACTTGCCTGCGCAGCATTCAACGCAGACTTCGATGGTGACCAGATGGCAGTGCATCTTCCGCTTTCTGCCGAAGCTCAAGCTGAAGCTCGTACTTTGATGATGGCTTCCGACAATATCTTGAAGCCAGCAGACGGTCACACCGTTACCATGCCATCCCAGGATATGATTTTGGGTCTTTACTACTTGTCTACCGTAATCGAGGGAGCCAAGGGTCAGGGCCGCATCTTCTCCTCGCTCGCCGAAGCTGAAATGGCGCTCGACAAGCACGAAATTGACATGCAGGCTAAGGTGTTGATTCGCGTTCCTGCAGACTTCGTGCTGCCAAAGAATTGGGAACCTGCTGAAATTAAGGTCGTTGACCCTGAGCCAGGTAGCCCAGACGTTGTACGCGAAGAACGCTTTAAGGACGGAACAGTACTGTTTGCAACTTCTTGCGGACGTATTTTGTTCAACGGAACTTTGCCAGTCGACTATCCGTTTGTTAACGAACAGGTACCAAAGGGCGTACTCTCCAAGATTGTCGACGATATCGCAACACGCTACTCTACAGCGCAAGTGGCGGCAAGCCTTGATGCTTTGAAGGATCTCGGCTTTACGCGCGCACCTTGGTCTGGCGTAACAATGGCATTCTCCGACATTGTGCTTCCTCCAAATCGCGAGCAGATTGCGCAAGATTACGAGGATCAGGCTGCAAAAATCAACTCTCAATACGATATGGGTCTTCTTACAGACGAAGAGCGTCGTCAAGAGTTAATCAACTTGTGGACCGAATGCACCGACAAGGTCGCAGACGCAATGCGCGAAAACTTCCACGATGACAACAACGTGAACATCATGGTTCAGTCAGGCGCACGTGGTAACTGGATGCAGATTCGCCAGATTGCAGGTATGCGAGGTCTTGTGGCAAACCCTAAGGGTGAGATTATTCCTCGACCTGTTAAGTCAAACTACCGCGACGGCTTGTCTGTGTTGGAGTACTTCATCTCCCAGCACGGCGCTCGTAAGGGCTTGGCAGATACCGCACTTCGTACGGCAGAATCTGGCTACTTGACTCGTCGACTCGTGGACGTTTCGCAGGAAGTTATTGTTCGCGAAGAAGATTGCGGCACGAAGCGCGGTCTTATGATGAAGATCGCTGATCGCGACGAAAATGGCAATTTGACGCTTGTTAAGGCTGCTGATGGTGGTCCATACTCGCGCTTGCTTGCTGCAGATGTTCTCGATCCTGCTGACGGTACAACAGTTTTGGCAAAGTGCGGAGATGCGCTTTCTATGGACGTGTTGCGTGATTTGGTTGCGCATGGCGTTGAGGAAGTTAAGGCGCGTTCTGTGCTTACTTGCGAATCCAAGCGCGGTGTTTGCGCAAAGTGCTACGGCTGGTCCTTGGCTACGAGCCGACTCGTGGATGTTGGCGAAGCTGTTGGTATTGTGGCAGCACAGTCCATTGGTGAGCCTGGTACGCAGCTTACGCTTCGTTCCTTCCACTCCGGTGGTGTTGCTTCGGCTTCCGATATTACGCAGGGTCTTCCTCGTGTTACGGAGCTTTTCGAGGCTCGTACTCCTAAGGGCGAGGCTCCAATTGCTGAGTTCCCAGGCGTTGTGAAGGTTGAGGATACTGACCACGGCCGTCAGGTGACTTTAACTCCAGACGACACTACGGTTGAGCCAATCGTTTACCCAGTGACGCGTCGTGCGCCAATGCTGGTTAAGGACGGCGACCACGTTGAAGTTGGTACGCAGTTGATTGAGGGTTCTGTGGATCCTAAGAAGATTCTGCGTATTCTTGGCCCACGTGCAGCTCAGGTGAATATCGTGGAAGAAGTGCACAACGTGTACCGTTCTCAGGGTGTAGATATTCACGATAAGCACATTGAAGTTATTGTGCATCAGATGCTTCGCCGCATT
Organism: Gardnerella washingtoni; assembly: GCF_049262705.1. NCBI lineage: Bacteria > Bacillati > Actinomycetota > Actinomycetes > Bifidobacteriales > Bifidobacteriaceae > Gardnerella > Gardnerella washingtoni. Next base: position 135,139 of record NZ_CP058398.1, read on the forward strand.
ACGGTGATTGATTCTGGTGATACGGATCTTCTTCCAGGTGAACTTGTGGATCAGGCAAAGTTCCGCGAGGCAAACTTGGCTGCTGTGAAGAACGGTGGTAAGCCTGCTGCTGGTCGACCAGAGCTTATGGGTATTACCAAGGCTTCGTTGGCTACTGACTCTTGGCTTTCCGCAGCATCCTTCCAGGAGACTACGCGCGTGCTTACTGAAGCCGCCTTAAGCCAGAAGGAAGATGACCTTAAGGGCTTGAAGGAGAACGTGATTATCGGTAAGCTCATCCCAGCTGGTACTGGTTTGGCGCGTTACCGTAACGCTAAGGTAGAGCCAGATCCTCAGATTCGCGACTCCATTTACCCGAACTTTGGTTTAGGCGGTGCTGATAGCACGCCATCGAACTTCGGTGAAAGCGATATGGGTGATGTTGACTTCTCCAACATTGATTTTGGTGATATGAAGCTCGGCGACGACTTTAATCCAGATGACTTCCTTGATGATCAAGGTGGTCAGGGCGATTATGGCGACGAAGCTGAGTGATTGCGCTAATCTGATATAAATGGGGCTTCAAGCTTTCGGGCTTGAAGCTCCTTTTTTGTTGCTGGACATATTGCGTTCTGCATTAGTAACGTATAATGCAGATTTTTCGTTACTGGTGCAGATTGCGTTCTGCATTAACAACGTATAACAGCGTTTTTTCGTTACTTGCGCAGTTGGTGTTCTGCATTAGCAACGTATAATGCAGATTTTTAGTTACTTGCGCAGTTGGCGTTCTGCATTAGCAACGTATAATGCAGATTTTTCGTTACTTGCGCAGTTGGCGTTCTGCGTTAGTAACACATGAATCATCCTTAAATACCTTTTAACCACAATGCTGTAAATTTATTGTTTATGTATCGTATTCTCAAATAACCTCAGTAGTATGCCTAAAACTAACAACGAAATGATACGTATGATAAGAGACGCTGAAATAGAGCATAGATGCATCATACCTATTCACGCAGCTCAAAAACAATATGCATACAGACGCGTGAAAAACGGCACTTTTGTGCGCACTTTTCGCAATCTTTACGCGCAAACTGAATATTGGGGAAAGCTGTATACTCCAGAACGTATACGTCATATAGTGCTTTCTTTGATGGAGCTTTACCCGGATTGGAAGTTTACGGTTACGAGTGGGGCAGTGTTATTTGGCTATAACGTTGTGGAAGATTACGATGTGCTGTTTGCTGGTGGCGAATATGATTCACAGAATAGTAATCTTCAAACGCAGCCAACGCAGATTTATATTCGCTCCAAAACTAATAAGTCTGCGCACGACAATCCGCAATTGCATCGTATTCGCGCGACCGGTAGGGAGCAGGATGCTACGAGTGACGACGTGCGCATTGAGCAACCAAGTCGCAAGTATGGTGGGCGTCTTGTTACGCTTCCGCATTTTAGCGATAGGGTAAGTTACGAGATTAGAAGTCATGTTGTTGACAAAAGTACGCTGCTTTTTGATTCTGCTAACAGTTTGAGTTTTAGGTCTGCTTTGCCGATTTTTGATTCTGCTGCGCGCGATAATGTGAATTTTAATAAGGTGATTGAGATTTGTGAAAGTAGATATTGCGGTTGCGGTAACTGCGGTGTTGGCGGTGTTGGCGGTGTTGGCGGTGTTGGCGGTGTTGGCGGTGTTGGCGGCAGTGGATTTTGTGTTAGCAGTGTGGTTGGCGCTGGTAGTGATGCGGATTCGCTTTTTCGATTGCGTCGTCTTTGCTGTTTTGCGAACGGATTAAGTGAGAATGGTGGCGAGTCTTTTGCGCGCGGAACGATGATTGATCTTGGGTTTATGGTGCCGGAGTTGCAGCATGAGTTTGTTGTGTCTAATACGGGGTACAAGTATCGGTGTGATTTTTTGTGGCAGCTTCCGGGCGGTGGGCTGATTGTTGGTGAGCTTGATGGGTATGGGAAGTATTTTGTTGATTCGAGCAATGCGGCTCATGTGAATATTGATTTCAATTCTTCGGCTGATAATCAAATGTTGCGTAATTCCTACAATCAGGCCGCTATTAATCGCAATATTGATAGACAGGCTGAGCGTGAGTCGAGGCTGATGAGGGAGTGCGGTGTGAGTAAGATTGTCCGTTTTAATTTTGCAGATGTTGTTGGCATTAAGAATCTTGAGCGTAAGCTTGTTGAGGCTGGTGTGCCGCGTATTATGCGCGTTGGATGAGAGCGAGCGCTTAGAGCGCGCGGTGTTGTTGTTTTTCGTTGCTGGTGTAGATTGCGCGCTGCGTTAGCGCTTTGACCGAGCTTGAAATCATTGGGATTTCAAGCTCTTTCAAAGCGGGAACTCGCTTAAGTTGGAAGTCCGGGGGACTTCCAACGCGAGTTTCGTAAGTGAGCACGTTATCCGTGCGAACGTCACCGTTTTTTCGTTGCTGGTGTAGATTGCGCGCTGCGTTAGCGCTTTGACCGAGCTTGAAATCATTGGGATTTCAAGCTCTTTCAAAGCGGGAACTCGCTTAAGTTGGAAGTCCGGGGGACTTCCAACGCGAGTTTCGTAAGTGAGCACGTTATCCGTGCGAACGTCACCGTTTTTTCGTTGCTGGTGTAGATTGCGCGCTGCGTTAGTAACGTATGGTTGGCGAATTGGGAAAGATATTTAGATAATGTTGGAGGTTTATTTCATGGCAGAAGAAAACAGAGAAATTGTAGTGATAGATGAAAGTACAGTGAAAAGTAAGATTCACTATATAAGAAATCAAAAGGTTATGCTTGATTTTGAACTTGCTGAAATATATGGATATGAAACAAAAACATTTAATCAGCAAGTAAAGAATAACATAGAAAAATTTGATGAAGATTTTAGATTTCAACTTACAAAAGATGAATGGGAATTTTTGAGGTCAAAAATTTTGACCTCAAAATCAGATGAAGGTTCAGGTGGTAGAAGATATATGCCTTATGCCTTTACGGAACAGGGCATCTATATGCTTATGACTGTATTAAGGGGAGAGCTGGCAGTTAAACAGAGCAAGGCTTTAATACGAATGTTTAAGCAGATGAAAGACTTCATTGTTGAAAATAGAGACTTTCTTAGTTCAAAAGAAATGACGCAACTGTTATTGCAAACAAGTCAAAATACAAATGACATAATGCAGCATTCAAAAGAAATAGCAAATATAAACGATAAAATTAGCACCTTGGCAACAAAAGAAGATTTGAAAAAGGTAATGGATAATTTTATAGATCCGGACACCTACAAGCATTTTCTTTTGATGAATGGAGATAAGATAGAAGCAGATGTTGCATATACAAAAATATATAAGTCAGCAAAGAAAAGCATTTATGTTATAGATAATTATATAGGGCTTAAAACATTGGAACTTTTAAGGGCTGCAAGAGATAACGTACAAATCGTAGTTTTTAGTGATAATGTAAGAAATAAAGATATGCTTACGAAAAATATTTTAGATGATTTTAGAAAAGATTATCCTAACATAGACCTGAATCTGAAGGTATCCGATAAAAAATACCACGATAGATATATTGCACTAGATTTTGGGTCAGAAAATGAGGCCTTTTATCTTTGTGGAGCATCATCAAAGGATGCGGGAAATAAAATATCAAGTATTACCAGGATAGAAGAATTGTCGAAGGATATGTATCATGCAATGTTTGAGGGAATGTTAAACAATAAGAATTTGAAAATTTAATACACAGAGAACAAAGTAGATAGTTGTATGAGCTTTAAGCAAGACGGTAGAAATAAAAATCTATCGTCTTTTTAATTACTGCAAATTAGAGAGCGCGTGTTTTCTGCGTTAGTGTCTGATTTTGCTTGTTTTGGGACACTGGCGCAGTTTGTGTTCTGCGTTAGGGTCTCTGGTGGTCGATTATCGGACACTGGCGCAGTCGTCGCGCTGCGTGCGTGTCTGATTTTGCTTATCTTCGGACACTGGCGCAGTATGCTTTCTGCGCGCGGGTCTCTGGTTGCCTGTTTTGACAAGGTGTGCATATACGGATTATGCTATATATAACATAAATAGGGGGTTGGGGGGAATTGTTTGATGTGATTTTTTACAGTGATGAGGATGGTGATAAGCCAGTACGCGAGTTTATTAAAAGTTTGGATGTCAAGTTGTGAGCGAAGGTGGTTTCGGATTTGCATCGCTTGGAGATGCTAGGAAGTGATGCAAGGGAGCAGCTTAGTAAGCATGTTGGCAACCATATTTTTGAGCTTCGCACTATTTTAGGTAGCAACATAGTGCGTATTTTGTACTTTTTTGATGCGGATAAGATTATTGTTGCCACCAATGGATTTGTTAAAGAGCAGCAGAAAACTCCGCGTAGTGAAATATTGGTAGCTATGCAGAGAAGGGCTAAATATTTTAATAGAAAGATAGACTTGTGATGAAAAATCAAGAGTTGCAGGAAAATCAAGAGTTGCAGGAAACGCGCGTAGTGCAGGGAACGCGAGTGAATGATTTGCAGGAGCTTACTGACGAGCTTATGAAGGATCCCGAGTTCAAGAAGGAGTATGATGCGCTTCAGCCGGAAAGAGATTTGACTATGTCGCTTGTGATGGCGAGGAAAAAGGCTGGTTTGACTCAGGCTGAGCTGTCGGAAAAGACGGGTATAAGTCAGTCGGATATTAGCAGGTTGGAAAATGGTTCAAGGAATCCGACTATTGCGCTTTTGAATCGTATTGCGAATGCTTTGAACGTGACTTGCAGGATTGAGTTTGTACCGAATACGCGACGACCTGCTTGAGCGCGTTATCCGTGCGAACGTCACCGTTTTTTCGTTACTGGTGCAGTTGGCGTTCTGCGTGAGCGCTTTGACCGAGCTTGAAATCATTGGGATTTCGAGCTCCTTCAAAGCGGAAACTCGCTTAAGTTGGAAGTCCGGGGGAGACTTCCAACGCGAGTTTTGTAAGTGAGCACGTTATCCGTGCGAACGCTTTTCTGTTCTTTCGTTACTGGTGCAGTTGGCTTTCTGCGCGAGTAACGTATAATTCTGTTTTTTCGTTACTGGTGCAGTTGGCTTTCTGCGCGAGTAACGTATAATTCTGTTTTTTCGTTACTGGTGCAGTTGGCGTTCTGCGCGAGTAACGAATATTGACGTTTTTTCGTTACTGGCGCAGTATGGTTTTTGCGCGCGTGTCTGATTGCTTATGGTGCGCTTATGTAGTAAAAATATCGATTTTGGGGTAGATTACAGTAATAAAAAATATCGATTTTGGGAAGAAAGGCGGAATTGCAACGGTTTACGAAGGTAATACGTCAGCTAAAACTCATTGTAATCTTATGCGATAGCTCCTGCACTAAATCTCGCACTAAATGATTTTGTAGATTGGCTGTTTGTTGATTGCCGTAATGAACGCTTTTCTTTGCATCTCCAGATCGCCGCCATCGCAAAGTGGTTTCGTTACGTAATCTTTGTTTACAAGATCCACTTTTCTTCCTAAACATTCGGACAGAGCTAAGCGTAATCGTTTGCGCGCTTGCGTGGTGTTTGGCTGGCGGGTTTATATATGTGGCTGTGGGAGATAGTTGTTTTTTGAGTTGCGATTTTTGTTTTCGTTGTGCTTGAGTTTCGTCTATGAGTTTTGGCTAGTGTGTTTGGTTTTTGGTGTTGTGAGGTCAAGGAAATTTCAGCATCGTGCGTCCCGTCGCTGCGCTCCTCTTTTAGCACTCTGCCCGAAATTTTCTTGACCTCTATCTCACTAATCTTTAACACAAAACTCATAGACTCGTGCAGTCTGTTGCGAAAGTGCGTGGTTTGCTTAGTGCAACTAGAGTCGAAAAACCGAGCTTCGGATGGGTGCGTGGTAGGAGAGTCTGGTGTGGTGTGTGCAGCAGCAATGATGCTAGTGTTCACTCATCAACAAATACTCAGCGTCTGCAGAGCATGAATGTTAAAGTTCACTAAGCAATAAGTAATCAATGTTTGCAAAGCGCGACTGCAAAGCTTCTTTGGTCGTGTATGCGCGCTTGCGTTGAAAGCACACCGTGCTTTCAACCCTAAGCAAGCGCTACCGCATTGGGTCGCTTTTCGCGCTACGCTTAAGCGAAAAGCGAGTCAATTGTATTTATGTCTTATTGGATTTTTGCTCGGCAGATTGTGCTTTCTTAAAAAATAAAGAAAGCACAATCGAGTGCGCGCTTGCGTTGAAAGCACACTGTGCTTTCAACTCTGAGCAAGCGCTATCGCATTGGGTCGCTTTTCGCGCTACGCTTAAGCGAAAAGCGAATCAATGCGACACGCCGATGATTTGGTTAAAAAAGTTTGGGAAAAATAAAATCAGCGAATTTGGGCAGTATATTGTCGTCTCGTCACATGTCAAAATGTTGATTTTATGCGGTTTTTAGCGGGGGGGGGGTAGACTGTCTAAAAGCATAAACATTTGTTGGTGTTATACTATGTCTATTTTTTCGTCTTGCTAAGAGTTAGAATCGAGAGTACTCAGAGTTGAGCGTGTCGAGCACAACTCACAGATAGCTGAATAATACGGGTACGCGGTATCACACTACAAGATTCCTCATAGTATTACCGCTCGTTTTATTAGCTTTTTACAACAACAATCACAATATAAACGATTCTGTATCGTAGGGAAGAGAGGGAATATGCGTTTAAAAACTATTCCATGGAAACGCGCCGCAGCTGTATTAGCTGCAGCATGCACACTTGGCACCTGCTGCATTGCAGGCTCCATCGCCTGGGCTGGTGAGCCACAAGGTGCAAGCACTGCAAACATTGTTACTACTAAGGATGTTTCTTTGTCTATTCACAAGTATCAGGGTCCTGCAAGCGCAACAGATCGCTCTGACGGCTCTGAAAAAACGATGGGAACAGACAAGAAACCTGTTGAAGGCGTTAAGTTTACGCTTTACAAGGTTCAAAAGGACGGAAAAGACATCGATTTATCCAAGCCAGATGGTTGGAAAGAAATTAGCGTAATTAACAAAGATAATCCAAACCCTTCTGATTACCTTAAGACGAGTGAGACTGATACCACTGCAGGTCACGTGTTTACCAAGACAGAGCTAGCTGAAGGCACAACCAACGCTCAAGGCTTGGTAAAGTTTGTTAAGACTGGTACTGAAGGTAACGGAACTGTTGTAAGTGTTGGCTTGAAGCAGTCTCTTTACCTTGTTGAAGAAACTAACACAGATGGCGCAAAGATTAATAGCAAGCATGTTACGGTTACTGGTCGCGTAGATCCGTTCTTCGTAACTTTGCCATTAGCAAATTCAAAAACTAAGACCTGGATTTACGACGTTCACGTGTATCCAAAGAACGACACAACAAATCAGGTGCCAACAAAGACAGCTAGTGACCCAACTCGTATGGATGTAGTTGCTGATTCCACAGGTAAGACAGACGATACTCGTATCACTTGGAAGATCGCTATCCCACTTCCATCACCAGCTGCAGGTCAAGCGTACGATGCTATCGGCTTTAGCGATAAGTTAGCTAAGGGCTTGACTTTCGATAAAGTTCAGAAAGTTAGGCTTGTAAAGTACACCACAACTGGAGCTGCGGTTGAGGGTACTGATACTTCAAAGGATCTTAAAAATACTGAATACACAGTCACACCGCCTGCTGATGATAATCAATTAGTTACACTCGACCTTACTAAGACTGGTACAACAAACGGCTTAACCACGGCTTACGCTTTCTATTCTGCTGCTAAGACCGCTGGTCAGATTGCTAAGCTCGAGGCTGAGGTGGTAACTAAGGTTGGTGCAGGTGTGAAAGACGTGAAGAACATCGCCAACACTTGGGCTGATAACAACAAGACCGGTGATAAAAAGAACCCTTGCGATCCTGACAGTACAAAACCAAGTGACGATTGCAAGACTGCACCATCAGATACCGCCCACTACGGCACATTGCATGTCACAAAGCAAGACAATGATAACCAACAGCCTTTGGACGGTGCAAAGTTTGATGTGTACGAAATTACTGGTAAAAAGAAAGCTGATGTAACGTCTGTCGAAAATTCCAGCGGTAGCTACACCTTCAAAAATAATGACGCTGCTATTACTAGTAAAAAGGTCGGAAGTTCTTTGGAAACAAAGGAAAAGACCGTAGGCGAGACTAAGACCCACGGTACTGACTCTGTAAAGTTGTTTGTAAGAAAAGATAGCGATAAAAAGACCACGAACAAGACTTATTGCATCGTGGAAACTGAAGCTCCAGCAGGTTACGACCTATACACTAAGCCGGTTTGCTACGACCTTGTAGAAGATAGTGCAACGACTGCTGCTACAGCAAATTCTGCAGTTGTTAAGGATATGAAGTCGACTCCAATGAGCAAGATCGTTAACGCCTTGCCAATGACCGGTGCTCGCGGCTTGGTGATTTTGACGCTTTGCGGCATTGTCGGCATCGCTGGCACGTTCTTCTACATTGTGATGAAGCGTCGCAAGGAGCAAGAGCAGGAGTAAAACTCGCTCGGCTGGCTGAGTGACTTTGCTTGGTTGTTCAGCTGATTTACTCTGTCGGTTGCGCAGCTTGGTTCCGAACCAAACTGCGCAATCGTTTTGAGTGGCCTTATTAGCTGTGAAAGATAATAAATTCCTATTTCTCACAGCCGCATCTCATAACTGCCGTTCACAACCACGCACTTTCGCAACTTTCTGTACGAGTCTATGAGTTTTGTGTTAAAGATTAGTGAGATAGAGGTCAAGAAAATTTCGGGCAGAGTGCTAAAAGAGGAGCGCAGCGACGGGACGCACGATGCTGAAATTTCCTTGACCTCACAACACTAAACACCAAACACATTAGCCAAAACTCATAGACGAAACTCAAGAATTTCGCAAAGCAAAGTTGAAGGAGAGAAATCTCCGTCAAAGTTCCTGAAGCTTTGCAGTAATGCTTTGCGAACGTTGCTTGTGTAGCTTTGCGGTTGTGCTTCTGCGAAAAGCGATTTTGAAGCTTTGCGGTTGTGCTTCTGCAGCCGTTGATTCTATAGCTTTGCAGTAATGCTTTGCAAACGTTGCTTGTGTAGCTTTGCGGTTGTGCTTTGCGAACGTTGTTCCTGAAGCTTTGCATCATCGCTTTGCAAACAGCGGCTATTTGTTGCTTAGTGAGCTTTAACATTAATGCTCTGCGGACGTTGAGTATTTATTGCTTAAAGAACACTAGCATTCGCGCTACTGCACGCGTCACACCAAAAATAATTTACCAACAAAAAACCAATCCGTAGCTTAGTTGCGCAACTTCAGTTGCACTGAGTAAACCACGCAGTTGCGTAACTTTCTGTACGAGTCTATGAGTTTTGTGTTGTTGTTTAGTATGTTGAGAGGCTGGAAAAATTGTGTTCAGCAATAAAAGAGGACTGCGCATTGACTTGCCTGAGCGCTTAAAGCGTAGCGCGCGAAGGTACTTCAATGCGGAAACTCGCTAAAGTTGGAAGTCCAGTGGACTTCCAACGCGAGTTTCGCAAGCGAGCGTAATAAAACGCGAGCGTATCGTTAAGAACATTTAAGAATAAAGCGACGAAGGAACACTTGCACACGAACGCCTTCAACAGGATTTACTAACATGTTTAGGTTTTTTGAGAGTCACATTGTGGCGGTTAAGCCAGATCGACGCGATTATCGTAAGGAACACGGTCGTCGCGATGATCAAGCTTATCCAAACGCAGGTGACACCAAACCTCAAACAACCAAAAAAGCCAGCACCCAAAAATGGCGCTTCTCTAAGTCATGCATTATTCCATCGTTGCTGTTACTTGCGTCGTTCGCATCGCTGATTTACCCGCACGCCGCTATGTGGCTGAGTCAGTACCACATGTCGGAAGTTGCGGCTGAGTATGCGAAGCTCATCACGCACGCGGTCCCGGCTCCGCACGAGCAGTTGCGTCGTGCGCGTGAATATAACCAGAAACTTTCTTCTGGTGCTATTTACGAAGCAAACACAAATATTCCAACTTCGCATGGTGAAACTTCGGACGCCAGCGAGGACTACTGGGAGCAGCTAAAAGCTAACGATGACGGGCTGATGGCTCGCCTTCGCATCAAGAAAATTGATCTTGATTTGCCGGTTTACCACGGCACAGAAGATGCCACGTTGCTTAAGGGTCTTGGTCATTTGCGCGGCACGTCGCTTCCGGTTGGCGGTAAGGGCACGCGTTCGGTGATTACGGGCCATCGTGGTCTTGCTAGTGCGGAAATGTTTACGCGTTTGGACGAGATTATTAAGGGTGACACGTTTACGATTGAGGTTTTCGACGAGATTCTTACCTACAAGGTAGTTGACAAAATCGTTGTGAATCCGGACGAGACGAAGAAGATTGCTGCTGTTCCTGGCAAGGATTTGGTGACGCTGATTACGTGCACGCCGCTTGGTATTAATACGCAGCGCATTTTGGTGACGGGTGAGCGCGTGATACCAACGCCGGCGGCTGATAAGGCGCTTCGTGGTAAAAAGCCGGATATTCCACGCTTCCCATGGTGGGTTGTTGGGTGTGCTGGCAGCTTGCTGGTAGTTGGTAGTTACATTTGGTGGGCTGGTTTGCCGGTTAAGAAGAAAAAGAAAGACGACGAAAGCGATGCTGGTGCTGGTGCTGCTGGTGCTGATGCTGGTGCTGGTGCTGCTGGTGCTGCTGGTGCTGATGCTGGTGCTGCCGATGCGGACGTTGAGGCTAGTGCGAACACTGATGATGCTCGCGTGGATTCTACGGCTGTGGATTCTACGGCTCTGGATTCTGCGGCTCTGGATTCTACGGCTCTGGATTCTGCGGCTGTGGCATCTGAGCAGTTAGCTGCGTTAGTCAAAGCTTCCGCCGGAAACGCAACTTCCGCCGGAAATGCAACTTCCGCCGAGAACTCAACTTCCGCCGGGGATATGCCTTTCGGAGATGACACAGCTGAATTTGCGCCTATCTCCAGCGTTGTGTCTACCTCCAGCGTTGCGCCTGCCTCCAGCGTTGTGCCTGCCTCCAGCGTTGTGCCTGCCTCCAGTACTGCAGATCTTGAGCGAGCTGAAGCGCAAGCTGTTGCCAATAGGTTGCGTAAGCGCCCGAAGGTTCGTTCTGCAGGTGTTCACAGAAAACGCAGTCATCGCGCAAAGAATCAGCAATATACGGGTGCGACGCAACGTAATCGGCAGCAGCAAAAAGCGAATCGTAAAACTGAAAGCATACTCGATTGGATTATGAATGTGCTCGGTCTTTAGCTATGAGCTTTTTCGATGGCTGTTCTTTGTGTGCAATCAGTTTTCGGTTGCGCTGGCTAGGCATAACTGAAAACATTAAACTTATAACTAAATAACCAATAACTGAATAACCGATAACTGAACAGCTCATAATTGAACAACCAATAATTGAATAACCAATAACTGAACAACCGAAAATATATACATAACAACAACTGCATTACGTCAAACAATTTTGCGAATACAGTGTGCAAATGCGTGTGAAAGTTTGTGGAAACCTACTTAAGCGTGCAGTAAGCGTGCAGTAAGTGTGCAGTAAGCGTGCAGTAAGCGTGCAGTAAGCGTGCAGTAAGCGTGCAGTAAGCGCGAGCAACAAGTGCGCAGAAGTAGCAGGGTATGGCAGTATTTGTAGCGAACGGTGAAATGAGTGGACAATGAGAAATACGTGGACTATTGTGCTAAATGTTCTTGCGCGTATTGGTAACGCAACGCAGAGCGCAATTCGAGCGGGACGTGATGCTGTTCGTATGCTTTCTGCTACTGTTCGTACGCTTTCTAATATCGTGATGCGCGCGTTACGAGCAATTCTTATTTGCGCTCTTGCAGTAGCGATGTGGCTGCCGATGTGCTTGACAGCTGACACTGCGGTTGCGGCGAGTACCGCAAAAAGTTCCATTCACTCAGCAATAAAGCATGCAGCAGCAAAGCAATCAGCAACAAAGCGTTCTGAGACTGCTCCCGCTCCTGTTTCTAATGGTTCGCTTATGCAACCAGCACCATCGCCAGTTTTTGTCAACGGTGACGATGATGTATTCGCAAGATTTCAAAATGGTGGGTATATCGGTAGCGCGAATGGCGTTATCAATAGCAGTGATGCGAAGGGTGATGGGGATACTAAGAGCCTTATTGACAGTGCTATGATGAGCGCTGCTGAAGGTATGGCTTCGCAAAGCGGAGCGGACGGTGCTTTTGTCAATACTGATCGTGCTAGCAATACTGATCGCTCAAGCAATAGTAATCGTGATAGTAATCGCAATAGCAAAATGGAGTTCCGCCCAGGTTGCTATAGACAATACGCTCGTTCCGAATGCATTACTGATGACGGCGACCAAATGGGTCACCGTGCATCACGTGGCGCTGATATGGAGCGCAAACCAAATCCTTGGAGTACTGTATATAGCAATTTTGCTAGTCCTCAAGGTATTTACAATGAAAATGATCCAAACTTTACTCCGTATCCGCGCGGAACGTATTTACAAAAACGTCTTCGTAATTTGCCGTATGATGCAGGCAGAAACGGTGTTGATCCTTTGGCGTTTAATCAGCTTGATGATGTGCACGATTATATTTTTATGAAGCGTACTCCTAAACGCGATGGCAAAGGCTATATCTGGGATGTGCTCGTCAACATGGGTGCGCGTATTCATGGTGCTGCTAATGCTTTAACATATTTCGTTGTTCCTAAAGATCAGAAGCTCGATGCAAGTAATGGTCAGTACGATCAGTATGTAGAGCGCTTGCATTTTGATGCAACTAAGCGCACTTGTTCAAAAGATTGGGTTAATCCTAACGGTTTTTGCCTTGATAACGGTGTTCAAAGAGTTACACTTAATAATACTGAAACTCTTGATAAAGCTTGGTATCGCCTTAAAAATGAGGGTGTTATTAGGGATGCAGCTGTTTATAATGGCGGAACTCAAAAAAATAACGAAAATAAAAATAGAGGCCTTGGCTCATGTCATACTGGTTATGGCTTTGATTGCTATCACAGTACTAACTATGGTTTCCCAAGCGATGGGGAACATCTTACTGGTACTCGTCTTCCTCCTGATGGTAGACAGCGATTCAACCAAACGTATATTGATTTGATTGATCATTTGTATCTTGAGTTGCGCGGACCAGATAGTCCAGAAAAATCAAAAATATTTACGTTGACTAATAGCATTGATGATAAAACATCACCTTATAGTTACCATATTCATTATACGACTTCAGATAATGGAAAATATGGAGCTTTGAGCACATCGTATTATGGTGCAGGAACTTATTATGGTGATACTTGGCATGGTCCAGCAACTCGATATGGTCGTTCTGATCCATATGGTCGTTCTGAACCATATTCACTCTTTCAGTGGCGCGGTGGTAAGGGCCATACTAATTACGAATACACGACTTTGTACCAACAGTGGTACGGTATACCAAATCTAGTTGATATGCGAGTCCCGCATTTCCAGTTCCTTCGCGGTACTCATTTAGGACCTTTAACAAGCAATAATGGTCAATTATTAGCTCATACTAATAATATTGGTGTTACAAGCTTACTTTTCTACCCTTCACAGCAAAGAGTGTGCGATAAAGCTGATGAATCTCAGTGCACAGGTCAAGTGTGGGCAAAGGGTCAGATTTCTCTTTCTCCAAAATACAATTCCGCAGATAATAAGTATGCGAGAGGAAACCGTTGGTGGAGAGTGCCGTTAGATCCAAACACTAATATTAATACTCAGGATTCTTCTTTTGGCTCTCACCAGATGACAGTAAAGTATTGGAACGATAAACTTCAAATGGGCTCGAGTATGCCTTTTAAGTACGATATTATTGGTCAAGCGGATGTGTTTAGACCTTTGCAGACTGAAGAATGGAATGATAAAGCTAAGTATCGTTCTCCTAAAACAAGTTTAGGTAAAGCAGAAAGCTATGTGAAATACCTTGATAGCAAACTTGGAATTTATGATTTTGCTATTGCGTTAAATCCGCGCATATACATGCCTGATGCTCATACTCCGAAGAATATTGACAACTATGCTAAATATGCAGATGGCGTGGACTCTGTTTACTACGGTTCTATTAAAGATGGCAAAAATCCTGGTGATACTCATGGTTTAGAATATCCACTCAATGATAGCTATGGTGATGGCGGATCCGGAGCAAGCAAAGCTATTAAAGATCGCGCAATTTATAGCGTTGAATGGACTGATAAAAAAGGTAATGATAAAAAGTCAGACACTTTGCAAGATGCAGAAACAAAGATTGCTGTAAAAGTTCCTGTAGTAAACGTAGTAGATCCTTGCAAGGGTGATGATGATAAAGCTTCAGATAACGCTGCTGAAAAAAATGAAGACGGTCAAGAGTGTCAATTTAGGCCATTAAACGATACTAAGCGTTATATTTGGAAACTTTATGATGCGCCTAAAGGTAAATCTGTTGACCAAGCTTTGACTGACTCTGAGAAAGCGTATTATGCGAACCTTGCGAAAGCAGACTTCTCAAAGCCAGTAAAAGAAGAATACGCAACTCCAACTAATACTAATAACGAAAATCGCATTATGCTTCAATCTGGCGCGAATCCAGAAGTAAAGCCAGTATACGTATTAGCTAAGTATGCGAAGATTACATACTGGGATGAGTCTAAGGATGTTTTGCCACTCGTATTCACGCATGTTGACGGCGAGAAGCCAACTATAGACGTGAAAGTGAGCGTTGATGGCGGTGAGCCTCAGTCAGTTCCTGAAGGTGGATTAAACGTATCCGTTGGTAGCCGTGTTAGATTCTTGGTAACAGGTCATGACGATATGCATGTGCATATGGGTACGAAGGAGAATGTGCCTCATACTAGTAGCACAGATGTTTTGGAAGCTAGTAGAAATTGGTCTGGCAGTTTTAGTAAATATGATCAGAGTTCAAAAGCTTGCGGTAGCACAGCGTGTGCTAATACTCTTAAAGATCAATCCGGTTATGTAACTATAGATAATCCTAATGGTTCTCCGGCTTCTGCTAGTGATGTTCCGTCTAAAAAGTTTACATTCCACGCTTGGGATGATGCTGGAAATAATGTTCAAAAAACTGTGAAGTTGAATATTATTGATGGCAATTTTATTGTTCCTAATGTGCGTTGGCAAAAGCAGAATGATGGTAAGTATGTTGGTAAAGTGACGCTTTCTAAAAACGCTACATCAGTGAAAATGCTAGTAGTGCGAATTTGGGGACGTGGAAAAACTAAGCCTTTTGAAGAAAAAAATGGAACTTCAACAGATATTTACAATACATGTAATGCTCGCGCTGATGGCTGCCAAGGAATAATCCTTAATCGCCAAGACGAACACCACGATTGGGCACAGATAAATTCTCCTAATGCGTTTTTCACAAAAATTATGCCATATGAAAAAGAGATTACTTTTAATCCAAAAACTGGTGAAATTACTATTCCAGAAAACTTAGCAGAAATCGGTTCGAGAATTTATGTTGGCATAGGAAGATCTGACGGTGGTATTAATACTAGTGACCACGCTGTTTCTCAGCCACTTCCACTTGAAATGAATTGGCCAGACGATGGCATGGTTCAAGTGAACCCGTATGAGCTGAATCCTTCTGAAAAACAGGGTTTGATAGATAGAATTAAGCAAAAGAATCCGCGTTTGTTTGATTACCGAAAAGATGAAATTGGTTGGTCGAAAGATGAAACTAAAACTCTTGGCGGCACAAGCGATAAATATTCTTGTAAAGACAACACAAAGCAGTATAAAATCTGCCTTTCTGTAACTCCTGACGGTAAAAATACTGGTCAAAATAAGTCTGGTTCAGAAAAGACTTTTAATGTAGTAAAAGCAACTGGAACAGGCACTGGCACTCAAGATGATCAAAAGCAGGAAACTGTGCTTGATCCAAAGCAGAAGAAAATCACGCGATTTGTTGATATTCGTGCAGATTATGATTGGTTAATTCATAACGGAGATAAGTTACCGGGTAGAGATAGTGACGATGGTTTTTATTGGTATGGTAGCGATGCAGATAGTACGCAATATTTAGTGTACAAATTCAACATTAACCAAGGTAGCAACTTCAATACAAATGATGCTTTGAGCTTATTCAAAGGCACAAAGAAAAAATGGCTTAAAGGCCAAATACAGCCATCACTGTACCCGTTGAACACTAATGATGCTGATGCTACTAATAAAACAGCTATAGAAAATCTGTGGGGTGGATACAACAGTATGCCTAAGCGTGGTGATGGCATTGGCTACGCTCGTAAATTAGCGAATGGCTCGCGCGGAGAATGGGTAAACGTTGTTGACTTAGTAAGACAAGACAGTCTTGGCGGTGGACTCGGTATAAATACTAATGGTATTACTGATAAAAATAGTTTCTTGCAGCCGCAAGGTTACGTTATTCCTGGTGGAGAAGATTACAATCAGCAAGCTTCAGGCGCAAACTTAGGATCTGCAATTCTTAGGAATGGTCAAAAAACGCCAATGCGCACTCAGCTCTATATTTTCAACGGTAATCCGTGGAGAGAATTAGAAGCTAGAGGCGAAGGTGATAATAATAAAACGCCAAATGTAATTAACGTGTGGTTCGTGCCAGTAGACAAGAACAAGCCGTGGATTTCAGTAAAAGATGTTAGTAAGAAACTTCTTGGCGAGTGCAATCCTACTAAAGATAAGGCTGATTCTTGCGGAACTGCTACGACTATTGATATGAATAAGACTGATATTACAAAGCAGTCGGGCTTGTTCAACGTAGTAGATTTGCTTGCAATGGATGATGATTTCAATGTTGCAAATCCTGATACGCATGTAAGCGAAGCTTTGAAGAACACGCTGAGCATAGACATTGAAGCAGAAGGAGTTACAGATTCAAAAACTAAAAAAGCTCCTCGCGTAAGGTTTGTTACAGATGGCAATATCAACAAGGAACTGTTGCGCGGATTTATAGAAAAATGGCGTGGGAATGATGCTACAAAGTCACCAACTTTCAAGATGATTGCTCAAGTAACTGACGACTCTGGAAATAAGAGTGACGAAGCAGTAGTAGGCAAATTCAAGTTCAGTTGGACTGTAGCTAAAGCTCCAATTGTGCGCGCATACGATGGTCATCATTATGGTGATTTATCTTCTTCTGGCGTGTGGCTTCATGATTGGGAAGGTGCTGTTGCGAATAATTACTATAATGCTGTGTCAGTTGTTGCAGGTGGGAATGCGACTCGACTCGTAGTGTATTTCACTCGCGCACAAAAAGCAAAACTCGCTAGTTTACGATCTAGCAATAATCTCATGTCTAGCTTGGGTGCACGGGATAACTTGAGTAGTAATAATGCTAATTCTCAAAGCGATACTGACACGAGTGAAGCATTAGCATTATGTAGATCGAAGTCAACGGATAAGTGGCAAGTTTGCGAAGGTTATACGCTGCCTCAAGGCGTTACGTTGAATTCTAATGACTATGGGAAAAATAATTCTGCAATAATATTTAATCCTGAAGTCTTAGCTCCTGGAAGCGTAGTGCGTGCAAGGAATCGCGCAGAATCTTACGGACCTTGGTCTAATATGCCTGGCGTTAAATCTGAAAATTTGGATGAGTTATCGAATAACAACAACTCATCTCAATCAGACGGCAGTGAAAATCCAACTCATGCAAGTAGCGCTGTAAATAGCAATTCGACGAATGGTAATGCGTCAAATGCGTTAAAAGAAAAAGAAGAAGAGAAAGAAGAAGACATGCGCAACGTGCTATCTGCTGACTCAATGGTTGCGCAACGTAGTAGCGTGTGTAGGCCTGAAACAGAAGCGCCAAAAGATTGGAACTCGCCTTCAGATTGCGTGTTCTTCCCAGTCGTAGTCAATAAGAAAGTCGTACAAGTGCATCCATTGCTGCTGAATGACTCTGAAAAGCGTGCTGTAAATTACGTGCTACGCAATGGCAATTCCGGTGGCAAATGGCTTGGATTTGGAGATGCTGACAGTCTTATAAGCGTGGATGATGATGATACGCTTTCTGCAAACCAGTCAGAAGTTGCTTGGAAGCGTGGGGAGTATGTTGCGCCTACTGAGCAGAAAGATAAACGCAACAATTACTCTAACGCAGGCAATGAGCAGGATTCGTTTATTCTTTTGCGTGGATGGCGTAGGCGAAATGTAACGCCGGAACCAAGATATAATGTTGTAACAAGATTCGCTAGGTTGCGAAGTGTTGGTAATGATGCTGCTGACTACACGATTGAGTGGGATAAAGATAAGCCATATATTGACGGACGTTCTAGCGACCCAGGATTTGAGCTGGTTGGCACGCCTGGTCATCAATCGCTTGTGTATCGCTATAACGCGAGCAGCAGCGGTCAAATAGGTTTAGGTGACTTGCAGAATGCGTTAAAGCTTATGCCAGTAAAATTGAAAGAAGCAACAAATGGCAAATCTGGTAACGAGTTAAAGAAAGCTGAAGATGATTTTGCTAAGAGCCAACCATCTTTGCGTGTTGTTAATGGCACAGATAAGGCTGCTGCTGAACAGGGTAAGAATGGTTTCAATCGTCCTGGTTTCTTTACGCTGAATGGTGAGTTTACTAACGCACCTGACTTGGTTACCGCAAATGGTTATTATGGCGGCGGTAATAGCGTTTCAGTTCGTAATTCAAATAGTGGTATGAATGCTAGTGTTTTGGGAAACGATCAATATAACAAGATGACGCCGAAATCAACTGATATACCAGAGTGGGGAATGGGTGATGTAAAGTCGTCTCAATTCACGCTAGATAAAGTTCTTGGTGGTCTTGAAGGCATAAAATACGTTAATAATTCCTCAAACTCTTCGCACTATGTGCTTTCGCTTTCAAACCGTTATGCTAGGGAAAGTCTGCAAGGTACATACGGTTATGAAGCAAAATCTGACTTTAGTGATATTGCTGGAGCGCAGTCAATTCTACCAGTATATGTAGTGCCGGTTGATGTAATAAAGCCTAAAGCTGAAGCGAAAGGTTCGCTTGAGACTTCGTCTATGGATGAGCCTTACAAAGTTACTGCTAACGATATTAAGTTTACATTTACTGGTAATCCAGATGCTAAAGGCAAAGTAAACGGCAAAGAGCTGTTAGTAGACGCTAGCGATGATTTTGATTCTCGAGATGCAGTTGAGAAGAATCTTCAAGTATGCGTGCGAAAATTGAACAATCGTAAGCCTGTTGAAGATACTTGCACGCCTATTTTGAAGCGCGATACCAACGGCAACGCAAGTGTAGATGCTGACGAATTGCAGAAGTTGCTTATAACTAATAAGAATACGGCTGTTTACGCAGTATACGCGCAGACAAAAGATAAGTCAGAGAATAAGAGTGAGCACTATGATGCTGGCAAAGATGATACGAAGGCAATCATTGGCTATATAAAGATTACTGGCATTAACGTGTCGCCAATTCCGCTGCCGTTTACTGGTGGAAACGCTGCTATTACGTACACCTTCTTATTCGGCATATTGATGGCGCTCTTCATAGCATCGGGCGCATTCGGTAGGCGCGGATGGTTGGCATCTGTGCTTAGCGGAAACGGCTTCGGCTCGCTTACTGACAGCAAGCACTGCGGCGATTCGGCTGAAGCGCTTCGAAGCGGTAGGATGTTCTTCAAGTTCAAGTGGCTTAGGTTGTGATGCGTAAGCGCGCGCTTTTGGGGACTTACACCCCACTCAAGTAACGCTCGCGCGGATAACGCGCTCGCTTACGAAACTCGCGTTGGAAGTCCCCCGGACTTCCAACCTAAGCGAGTTTCCGCTCCGAATTGCTTTCGCGCGCTCAATCGCTGCGCTCAAGCAGGTCGTCGCGTAAACGTGAGATAAATTCTCCACGTTAGTAGTGTGTGAACGATATAGTCGAAGATGGTTCGGAGTGCGCGATGCTGCGATAATTCACAAGCAAAAACGCTGAGATTACATCCGCAGAACCTGATCTAGATAGTGCTAGCGAAGGGAAACATAATGACAATACCTGCACAAACAAACGCCGATAGTAAAATCACTTCCGTAGTAAACGCTACTAATGTGAATACAACCGCGAATACAACCGCGAATACAACCGCGAATACAGCTTTCTCAACTCCACGAAAAAGCTCGTTGCCGTCACTTGACGATCCAATCATTCCGCGCGTGCTCTCCATAGCTGGCACAGATCCGACGGGTGGTGCCGGTATCCAAGCCGACCTCAAATCAATCATGGCATCTCATGGCTTCGGCATGTGCGTAACTACCGACCTAGTTGCGCAAAACACTTGCGGTGTGCGCGAAGTCTATACTCCGCCAACCTCGTTCCTACGCGCACAACTCGAAGCTGTATTCGACGACGTACGCATTGATGCTGTTAAACTAGGCATGCTCGGAGACAAACCATACATTGAACTTGTGCGCGACTGGCTTGAATCGCATCCCGTGCCAGTAATCGTACTCGACCCTGTGATGGTAGCTACTTCTGGTGATCGTCTGCTGAAACAATCAGCCGAAGAAGCATTACGCCAATTTGCTGCAAAAGCGGATATTATTACGCCAAATATTCCCGAACTTGCTGTGCTGTGTGAACAACAGCCTGCAACCAGCTTTACTGAAGCGTGCGCACAAGCTCGCCGTTGGGCTGCCGACAACAACACCGTGGTAATCGTGAAAGGTGGTCACTTAACCGGCACGGACGCTGGAAATACGGCAGTTTTCCCAGACGGTACCGAGATTCACGTTCCTTCGCCACGCGTCGACACTTCTACAACGCACGGCACAGGCTGCTCGCTTTCGTCGTCTCTAGCGGCTCGCGTTGGTTTAGCGCTTCGAGAAGGAAAAAAGCTTGAGGATCATGAAACCGTTGCGGAAGCATTATCTTGGACTACGCATTGGCTTAATGAAGCGATTGCGCATGGAGCGGATTTGCATGTTGGCAAGGGGCATGGGCCGGTGAACCACGCGGCACGTCAGTATAGGATGGAGCTTGATTCTTCGGCAACACCATGGGAACACATGAAAATTAATGAGCGAGATTTAGACGGCACGAAACCTGAAACTTGCGTTGTGTCAGCTCATTCTGTTGCGCGAAAACCGTGGATTGCTGCCGCTGGTAAGTGGACTGCGGCTTTGTGGAACGCGAGTGCTGATGTCGATAATAATATTATGCGGATGCCGTTTATTCAGGCGCTTGGTGACGGATCTTTGGATGAAGATTTGTTTGACTTCTATTTGAATCAGGATGCGGAATATTTGAAACGCTACTCGCGAGCTTTGGCGGCTTGCGGAGCTAAAGCACATGATGATAAAGCGCGTGTGCACTGGTCGTCAAGTTCCGCAGGATGCATTGAGGCAGAGTCTGAGCTGCATCGTGGCTGGTTTAAGAAAACAGGTCAACCAATGCAACCTGTTTGTTCGCCAGTGACGCTTGCTTACGTGAATCACTTGCTTGCTTCGACATTTGGTGAGGATTATGTAGTGGCAGCGGCTAGTGTGCTTCCTTGCTATTGGTTGTATGAGGAAGTTGGTCATGTGCTTGCTGCTGCGTTGAAGCCTGGCAACCCATACTATGATTGGATTGAAATGTATTCTTCGGAAGGCTTTGACGCGTGCGTTCGTACGGCAATTGAGTGTGTGGAAGATGCTTTTGAGAAAGCTTCACCTGAACAGCGTGTTCGTGCTGCTCAAGCGTACATGACGTCGTGTGTGTACGAATACGATTTCTTCAACCAAGCGCATCGCGCACTGCGTTAACGCTCCGAGCGCTTTGACCGAGCTTGAAATCAATGGGATTTCAAGCTCGGTCAAAGCGGGAACTCGCTTAAGTTGGAAGTCCGTGGGACTTCCTCGTGTTTGGAGTGCTATGTAGTCCGTAACCCTCCAAATGTGAGGGGGATTCCTTGTGTTTGGAGTGCTATGTAGTCTGCAACTCTCCAAATGTGAGGGAAATTCCCCGTGTTTGGAGCAAATAACCACATGGCACGCTCCAAACGTGAGATGAGTTTCCCTGCGTTTGTGGACTTAGAGTGTGTGTAAGTCCACAAACGCTCGCACGGTCTAAGCGCGCGCTTACTCAGTAATCACGCGCTTCAGCTCGCGCGCAACTTTCGCTGCATCCTCAGCACACATCAGCGCCGACACTGTGCACACGCCGTCAATTTCAAGACCGCGAATAGGGAACACCGTATTCTCGTGAATTCCGCCAATTGCCAACGTTTTCACGCCCATCGTGTGCGCAACTTTTGCAACCTCATTCACGCCATCAACGCCAAGCGGTGGCACGTCGTGCGCCTTCGTATGTGTTTCAAAAGCAGCGCCAATACCAATCGCATCTGGCAGCGGTACATCATTTTCTTTGCACTCACGGTACGCTTTTTCCATCAAATCCGGTCGCGCGCAAGTAAGCCCAATCATCCACTCAGCCGGCATCATCTTGCGCGCTTCAACAAACGGCATATCTTTTTGCCCAATATGCAGGTTAAAACCAAGCCGAGCTGCACAATCAACATGATCATCAATAAACACAGGCACATCGCCATGTCCAGAATCAATGAGCGCGTGGCGCAATCTCTTCGCCTTAGCGGCAATCTCAGTATCGTCAGAATACTTATCGCGCAACTGCACAACCGTAACTCCACCCTCAATTGACTCTACTGCCACCCGCTCTTCCGGTCGATTGCCCATGCGTGGATCAGTGACCAAATACAGCGTCCAATCAACAGGCTCCACTGTAAACTCAATATTAGTGAGCTCAAACATGTCGTTTACGCTTAGCGTTGAAAGTGCGTCCATCCACAGCGTGCGGAAGGTTCCGGGAGCTGTGGTTTGGCGAGCTGCCCAAGTTCCAGCGGCTGCAGCATGTACGTGCGCAGCAACAGTTGCAGCAAGCGGTCGCTCTGGGTTTGCGCCAACGTACGCTGCAACAAGCGCTCCTAAAGCACAGCCCGTGCCAACAACTTTAGTCATAGTTTTGTGGCCGCCTGTTACGCGAGCTAAGCAGCCATGACCATAAATTGCGTCTTTCTCGCCGGAAATTGCCACTACTGAGCCGTACTTTTTGGCTAATTCGCGTGCTGCCTGAAGCGCGTCGTTCACATTATCGTGCGAATCTACGCCTTTGCCGTTGCTTTCTTTGCCTGCAAGCGCCATGATTTCGGAAGCATTTGCGCGAATTACGGTAGGGTGATGCTTAATAATCTCGTGTATAAAGCGCGTGCGCGGAGCGAGAGCCGGCACGCCAATGCCAACAGGATCAAGTACCCATGGGGTATCGGCTTTTTCACAACCTTCAACGGCTGCACGCATGTACTCGGAAGTTTCCGGTTGATGGAAGGTGCCGACGTTGATGAGTACACCGGTGGCGATTTGCGCGAGTGCGTGCGCTTCTTCCGGGTCGGTTACCATGATTGGTGATGCTCCTGCGGCGAGGAGTACATTTGCGGTGATGTCTTGCACGATGACGTTCGTGATGCAGTGGGTGAGTGGCTGCTGTGCGCGCACGCGTTCGATGCATTGGCGCACATCGTTGAGGAACATGCGTCGGCGAGCGCGTGCAGAAAAGCTGGTGTCAACTTGCGTTGTGCTTTGATTGTTTATTGCTGCTGCGTTTGCGGCTGTGCTTGTGTTTGCTTTGTTTGCTTCGTTGCTGTTGTTTGATTCTGCAATGTTATTTGTTGTCATTATGTTTCCCTTCGCTAGCACTATCTAGAGCAGGTTCTACGGATGTAATCTCAGCGGTTTTGTTTGCGAATTATCGCAGCATCGCGCACTCCGAACCATCCTTCGACTATATCTTTTATTCGTGACTTACTTCCTTCTGTGCTAGTGTAACGACTTGCTTGATCGCTGTGATTGAGCGCGTACCTTCCCGTGTTTGTGGACTTGGAGCGTGTGTAAGTCCCCATTTGCGCGCATCCTTTCCTGCGTTTGCGCGACGACCTGCTTTCGCGCAGCGATTTAGCGCGCGAAAGCAACTCGGAGCGCCGAGCTTGCTCAGGGTTGAAAGCACAGTGTGCTTTCAACGCAAGCTCAGTAGCGAGCGCGTTATCCGCGTGAGCGTTCCTTCGTGCAGCAGCACGGATGCTAGTGTTCACTCATCAACAAATACTCAGCGTCTGCAGAGCAATAACGCTAAAGTTCACTAACCAGCAAATACTCACCGTTCGCAGAAGCAATGCTGCAAAGCTTCAGGAACATTTGCTGGAGAATTCACAACGTTTTGTAGCACTTGCAGGAATCTACAAAAATTGCGCCGCATTTTTGCAACTTCTGCTACAGATTTTTACTTTCGACTATGTAAATATAAACATGATAAACAATAAGTAGATAAATAGAAGTCACGAAAGCGAGTAAACATGGCAAACAATTCCATGCCACAACAAACCACATCAGAAACCACATCCGCTGCAAATCCACTCGACACGCATGAATATGTTGTACGAACTGCGATTCGCACCATCGCAATCGTCGCCTCGCTTTACGGAATGGCAGCTTCATGGCAAGGTTTCATGACGTTCACATATTTTACGAATCTTTCCAATCTTATGATTTGCGTGGCTCTTGCTGGCTCACTTGTGTTCGATACTGCTGCCTTTATGCGTGCTCGCAGTTGTGCTACTAACTCTGCAGAATCTTCCGCTTCCGCAGCTTCCGCAGTTTCCGCAGCTTCCGCAGCTTCCGACGCTTCCTCTGTTTCTCAATCAACGCCCACAGTTTGGTTTGATTCAAAATCCAACGCTTGGTACATTTTCAAGTTCATGATGACAATCGCCATTGCAGTAACATTTACGCTTTATCTTTGCTTCTTAGCTCCTACGAATAAGCTCGGTTTTATTGGTGCTTATATGAGCAACGGTTGCAGCAGTCTTTGCGTTCACGCAATCGCCCCACTTCTTGCAATCATAGATTTTATACTTTTTGACTACCGTTTCCGTTCCACTCGTGCACATATTTATTTTGCTACGATTCCGCCTCTTGCATATGTTGCTTATGCAGTTATGTTAAGCGAGTTTGTTGGTGTTCGTTGGGGGACTCATGCCATGCGCGCGCCTTACAATTTCCTTAATTATGGTGCTCCTGCTGGCTGGTTTGGTTTTGCTCCACAGACTTTTAACGCCACTACTTTAGGCGTTGGTGTTGCGTATTTGCTTATTGTGTTTACGCTTATTTTTATTGGTGTCGGAACTATGTTTCTTGCGTTGAAAGATGCTCGTGCTCGCGTGACGCTGCAAAATTAAGTGTTATGTAGCGCATCGCTATTGTTTCATTGCTAGAATTAAGCGTATGAGTGATGATATTGCGCACCAAAAATCGTCTGGCAGCACTGCGTTACATGAAGGCACTGCACTACAGTCTCCGCAGTTTTCGCAGTTTTCGCAGTCTCTACTATCGTTGCAGTCGTTGTTCGACGGTACTTTGCGCAATTCTTCCGGCAATATAACTAACACCTTACTCGTCTATGGTGCTCCGAATACTGGTAAAACGCAGTTTGCTGTGCGCGCAATGATCGCCGGTTATCATCATTGGCAGCATGGCGTTACCGCAATGGCTGTGCAAAACCGAAATTTGGCTGCGAATATTGACAATATTATTATTCGCGAAATTGGTGTGATTGAGCAGTCTCGCCCAGTTGGCACGTTGGCTTCGCTGGCTTTTCGTATTATTTCTGCATATTGCAACAGTCGGCATAAGCCTCATCCTAAGCTTCTTAATGGTGCTGAGCAGGATGCCCTTCTTCGTAAAGTTGTGCGCGCACATATTGAACATGTTTCTAGGGGAGATAATGGTGATTGTGCAGTATGTCAGCTTTTCCAAGATTATTTTGGTACGCCGCTTTGGGTTGCACCCTTAACTTGCGCTGGAAATGATAGTGATGTAGTTTCTGCTGCTGCATCCAACTCTTCTGTGGGTTCGGCTGTAGGTTCTTCTGTAAGTTCTTCTTCTGATTCATTCTTGAGTTCAGCTTCTCGCTCGCAATGTGAAGTCAGTAACGCGTTTATACATCAATTGCGAGATATGCTTGCGCGTTTGGATGAGCTTGGAATGAGTGATTCTGCAGATGAGCAGACTGTTCTACGTTCACTTGATGTTGCGAAGTCTCATGCAGAAGCTGAAAATATGTTGCCAACGTCTGTGTTGATTGATCGCCGTAGCACTCAGTGGCGTCTTGTTTTTGCACTACGTTCAGAGTATCGCAATATGCTTGCTGATACGTATCAAGGTTCCTTCCGTTTGGACGCTTCTCAGCTTTTGGTGGAAGGTGCAAAAGCTGCACGCAAGCTCAGTGATATAAGTGTTGCTGCAAATTCGGCGATTCCAGTGTTGCTTGTGATTGATGATTATCAAGACATTACGCTTGCTGGTTTGAGTTTTATAGAAACATTGTCGAAACTTGGTACGCGTTTAGTTTTGATTGCTAATCCGGATGAGTCCGTGCAGACCTTTAGGGGAGCGTACCCGGATTATGCGATTTCGGCAGCTTTGCATGAATTGCATGCGTCTGAGCAAACATTGCAATACGTGATTTCTGCTGATTCTTCTGCTGATTCTTCTGCTGATTCTTTAGTCAATAATTCCAGTTCTTCTGTTAGTTCTGCTAGTTCTGTTAGTTCTGCTAGTTCTGCTAGTTTCGCTGGTTCTTCCGCGCGTCAGCCTCAAGCACCTTCGATGCGTGATTTACTTGCCGCTCGTGTTTCGCTTTCACTTATATCGCAATTCAACACGACTGTTGCGTTGCCGAATCGTCCTTGGAAAATGCCTGCTTTTGTTGGTGCACTTCCGTTGCAATCGCTGAATCAACTCGAAAATCAACTCGAAAATCAGCCTCAAAATCTTCAGCATCCTCAAAATTTGCAAGAACATTTACGGCTTGATGAGGATGGAACCGTAAATACTGCACTTTATCGCTCTCAACGTGAAGAATTAGACGCTGTTATTTGGCAAATGAAGCACGCGCATGTAAAAAATCATCGCAAGTGGAGCGATATGGCGTTAATTGCGCACGACAATGCTACTGTTCGTCTTTTTGGCGAGCAGCTTCGCCAAGATGGTGTTCCAGTGCGATACTCTTCAGTAACTCGCCCGTTAAAAGATGAGCCGTTCGTACAAGGATTGTTTGCTCTTATTGAGCTTGCTCAATTTGTACAACGTTGTATTGCTGGGAATTTCACTGCTTGCGTTGTAGAGCAAATTCAGCGCGGCAGCAGTTTGCAGCATATAGCATCTTGGGTGCAATCTTGCGTTAAGCACATTATGGATAGTCCACTTGCGTCAATAGTTCGTAACAATTCTGCTGACGGTAATTGCGATTTAGAAACTCCAGTGCAACTTAAAAATGTTGAGTCGCTGATGCGGTCGCTGGCTTCGCTTTCCGTGGTTTTAGATGAGCAAAAAGACGAAAATAATGAGCTTCGTAATCACGATATTCCTTTGAGAAAGCTTATGGATTCGTGGGATGAATTTAGAAGCAATCTCAAGAACGCCTCTTATAACAGCTCTCATGGCGATTCCAATGTTACTGTAGTTGTCAATTTAGATAACAATACTAACGAAGATATGCGCGCACTTTCGCTAGATGCGTGCTATCTTCTTTGTGTTGCAGATGTGGCACATTGCAATACTGATTCCCAGCAGTCTGATTCAACTGTGCTTCATCTTTTACAAAATATGGCTCCTCGAAATCCGCATGTTGCATCCTTTGTTACAATCTGGAACAATGTGCGAACACTGGCGTTACGATTTACAGCTCACCCAGATTTGCGCAATGCACAATATGCTCTTGGTGAGGCTTGGAATGTTTGCAATGTTGCGGAACGCTGGCAGCGTACGGCTTTGCAACATAATAGAGATGGTTACCGTGCGAACGATCGCCTAGATGCTGCAATGCGGCTGTTTGATTACGTTGCTTCGTATAGTGATGAGTTAAGTAACGGTTTTGAAACTGATTTGCGTAATAATCGCGACTCTTCAGCTTCCGCAGAAACAGATGTGGTAGTTTCTGCTGATATCAGCGATTTTATAGCTCAAGTTCGCGGCATGGAAATTGAGGCAGATTCACTGGCTCATGTGGCTCCTGTGCCAGATGCTGTAACACTCACTACTCCTGCTGGTGCTGCAGGAAAGCATTGGCGGTTTGTGTGGATGCCGACTTTGCAGCAGCGTGTGTGGCCAAATCTTGCTTCGCGTAGCACAATGTTTGGTGCTGAAAGTTTGACAAGTATTGTGTTGGATTCTAAACAGCGTACTATGAACCAGCAGCATGGTGACAGTAATCAAGCAGAGCAATCGCAATTATTATTGCCTGTATCTTTGCAACTTCTTGCTGCTAATGACAAATCTGTAGTTTTTGCTGGTGAACAGCGTAGTTTTTTGCTTGCTATTACTCGTGCGACTGAAAGTTTGTATATGAGTGCGCAGTACAGCGATAGTGCTGTTCCAAGCGATTTTCTTTACTATTATTTGCCTGAGCGTTACTATAACAACGAACATTCGCGCACGCCTTTTACTGATTTTACAATTCCTTTTGCTGGCTTAGATATGGATGTTCGCGGATTGGTTTGTGCTGCGCGTGCAAAACTTGTGCGAGAAGCTGTAGGCAAGAATACTTGCGATACTGCGAATGAAAGTAGCGGAGTTTTAGACGCGGTTCAAGCATTGCGATTATTGCGAGAATCTGGAGTTGATTGTGCTCATACTGCGCAATGGGATTTTATGAGCGAAATTACAGGAAATACTTCTACAGGAAATACTTCTATAGAAAATGTTTCTACAGAAAATGTTTCTGTAGAAAATGCAGTTACGAAAAATAATAGCGTTATAGTGAGCCTGTCGCCTTCCGCAGTAGATAGTTTATGGGCTTGCCCAGTGTGTGGATTGTTGAATCGCCAGCTTGCAGGCCCTCAGCCGGGAAGTGCTGCAACATATTTTGGTACGTTAATTCACGAAACTGCAAGGTGGGCGAGTGAAGATCAGCATTACGATATGCCGGAAACTGCTGTTGATGAGACTGCTGTTGACGAGACTGTGGTTGACGAGACTTCTGCTGATGATACTGCGGTTGATGAGGCTGCTTCAGCATCTTCTTCCAAACCGGCTTCTACAACTCACTCTGCAGATTCCTCTCCGTACGCATCTCAAGTTTCTCGTATCAACTCAATCGCAAATCATATGGAACAGTATTACGCAAGTATTGCTCCCGAACTTGCCGATATTCGAGATATAAAAGAGCGATATTCTGCACTTTCTAGGCAGTCGAATATAAGTCGTGCTCTTCATACGATTGCGCAATATTTTGTCACATCTTTCGATCAGTCAACCTACCGACTTGACGCAAAAAAGTCGGATGATGGTGTTCTTGAATTGCTTACGCCAAGCGAAAAATCTTTAGAAAGTAGCATTGGGAAACTTGCTCAGGCGTATTGTGAGATGCCAACAAGTGCTCATTTTGGTTTTGATGACATTACGCGCGTTCTTAATAACACGCTGACAGCCGCAAATTTGCAGACGGTGAGTAAGCATGATGCTTTTGGGCTTATGGGCGCTTTAGTGGGAGGCTGGCCGGATGGTGCGTGCGAGGATTTGCAATTGCATATTCACGGCAGAATTGATCGACTTGAAAAGCGAAAAAATGCTGACGGCTCCGAAAATATTCGCTTACTTGACTATAAAACCGGAAAAGTTCCCTCTGCAACAGGAGTTTTTAATGATTTGCAGTTAGTTTGCTACCAGCTTGCTTTACTTTTTGCAGACGAAAATCCGCTTATTTCCGCTGCTAACGCACCAACAATTGCAAGAAGTGTACTATTTCATGTCGTTGACAATGATTACCCGGCGCAAGACCACAGTGTTGCAGAAAACTTGTATCAGCCTCCACTTTGCATTGCTCAAGCTTTGAATAATCAGCCGCTTGAAACTCGTGCTGGATTCAAAACAATGTCGAGATTGTTGGATTGTCCACAATTAGAAGAAATTATGAAAACATGCCCGAAAGGTGTAAGTGAGCAAGCGTGGCAGTCATTCCGTTGCTTAAGTGAAACTGCAAAATGGTCGCTTACTATGATTTCTCGCGTTTTCTACGCTGCTGCCGCAGTTTGTTCTCAGCAAATTATTGCGCGTCCAACTTCGGAACATTTGAAATATTGCCGTGCAAAACAAGTCTGCCCAGCATGCGCAGGTCGCATAGATACCGTATATGAGGTGCGTCAATCATGATTGATGAAATGAATAACAAAGCTTTGCGCGAAAAAGCTTTTCGCAAAGATGCCGTTCATGCAAAATCTCCTCGCAACAATACGGATAGTGCAGAACAGTCTGCAGCAATTACGGCACCAGCAAATAAGAATATGATTATTGTTGCTGGAGCCGGCAGTGGAAAAACCTATACTATGACGCGTCGCGTTATTGATCTTATTGACCGCGGTGTTGCTCCAGAAAGTATTCTAGGGCTTACGTTTACGAATAAAGCTGCGTCGGAATTGTTGGCAAGAGTTGCGCAAGCTGTTAGTCAACACGCAAACGTAGGTAAACAAAGCAGCGTGAATGCGCCATATTCAAACGCATTTTTGAAGCCAGAAGTAATGACATACGACGCATTCTTCCAGTCAATTGTGCGGCAATATGGTTTGCTAGTTGGTTTCGATCACAATACGCAGCCTCTTAGCGATGCTGGCGCGCGCGAATTAATGAAGCCGCTAGTCAACGAGTATGTTGATAAGCATCCGGAAGTTGTGCAATGGTATAAATTCGATGCGCTTGTTGATGATGTTCTTGCGCTCGCTGCAGATATTTCTTGCTCAATGATTGGGTTGAATAGTAAAGGCGAGTCTTGTGACAGCACTTCGTTGGCTGTTCGAGAAATTCAAAAGTGGAATAATGCGTGGATTGAGCATTTGCAACAAGCGCTGAGTTCAGCTGAAACTACAGAAATTATTCCCAAAAAGCCGAGCGCTATTAAATTGCGCCGCGGAAAAACCGAATCAGACGAAAAATATTTCAAAAAATGTGAAAATTACGGAAAAGAATACGTAGAATACCTGAATATTGCGCTAAAAAATACGTGTTACGATTCTTGCAATACATTATTTGAAGCTGCTAAAAAGCGTGCAGTTTTGCTCGATTTAGTGTTAGCTTTTGATGCAGCAAAGCAAAGTACAAATATGGCACAATTCAGCGATTTTACGATTGCTGCATACCGTTTGGTAACGCATTTTCCTTCGATTGCGGCGCAATATCGAAGGCAGTACAGTCAAGTTTTGTTGGACGAGTATCAAGATACTTCCACAACGCAAGCAATGCTGATTGCAACGCTCTTTCATAACGAACGTAGCGAGCGTAACGAGAACAATAACAATCATAATGAAAACTGTGCAAATAGTAACTCGTATGAATCTCAGCAAACGCATATTGCAGCAGTCGGAGATCCGTTCCAAGCAATTTACTCATTCAGAGGAGCAAGCTCGGGTGCTTTTAGAAAGCTTCAGCAAGCGCTTCATATTGACCAATCAAGCGAGTTTTCGCTTACTCAAACGCGTAGAAATGCCCAGCTTATTTTGCAAGCAGCAAACGCTATTACAAAACCTTTGCGCGTGCCTCCTCTTCGTAAAAGCAGTTCGTTAGCTTCGGAAGTGGAAGTCAGCAATCTTCAATATCTTGAAAATGCGCCACGAGGCAGTATTAGTGTGCTCAATATGCCTACGCAATATCAAGAAATTGAAGCTGTTGTGCGCTTTGTAAAACATGTAAAACAACATGCTTTAGCACAAAACGACAATATTGGCGCTTCCAACTCTCAAGCGCGCGTTGCTGTGCTTTTCCGCAGCAAAACCAATATTGCGCTATACGAAGAAGCCTTGCAAAAAGCAGGTTTGCGTACTCTCACTGTTGGATATTCTGCTCTTCTTGAGAAGCCGGAAGTGCAAGACGTTCTTGCACTACTTTCTGTTGCTGCAGATCATACGAATACTTCTGCATTAATGCGACTTCTTGCTACGCCCCGATTTGCGCTGAGTACGGACGATTTGAAGGTTTTGGCAAGTGTTGCAACTGATGAAAACGTTGAATACGTGTTCCATGCTTTAGCTCAAGCTGGTTTAGTGGATGCTCAAGCTCCGCGCGCATCTTGGGTGAAACTTGTGCGTGATCAGCAGTCTCAAGGTGCTCAAACGAATAGTGTTCACGGCGGAGTGTTTATTGCGGATGTGCTGCTTGAAGCGTTTCGTGCAAGGTTATTTGCAAAAAATTCTACGAAAGAAACGCTGAATCATCTTAAAAATATGCTCAGCAAGAAGGCTTATGCCGCAATCCTTCGCGCAGGCAATGTTCTTGATGCTGTAGAACGAGCACAATCTGGAAGTTTGCATGATATTGTGCGTACAGCAATCGAAGCGCTTAATATTGATATTGACGTAGCTGTTTCGCGCGCGCTTATGAACGAAAATTCAAGTAGTTCTACGCTTCTTAACGATATGCACAGCACGCTTGACGCAATGCTTTCACTTGTGGACGCGTATTTGCAAGAAATGAGTGATTTTACGCAGCCTACCTTGCGCGGATTTATGGCTTGGATTCAAAATATTGACAAGTTGAACGATCAGCCTGCGTCGGTCGACGAACCTGCAGATGTGGTTTTGATGACAATTCATCAGTCGAAGGGTTTGGAATGGCCTGCCGTTGCAATAGTTGGTCTTAACGAAAGTGCTTTCCCAAGTAGTCAGGGAGATGGTTTGCGCGTAAAGCAAACCAAGCAGGATGGCGTGTATTGTGAAAGTGCGTACGCAACTCTTGAAATTGCTTCAAAAGTTCCTGTACCAATGCGAGTTGACGCGGATATTTTGCCGCGATTTCCTCACAATGCAGATTTGAGTGTCAGTATGAATCCGCAAGAATCCTTAAAAAATATGGAAACTGTTGAGAAAATCGATGCTGAAATCTACGGTTCTCGCGCGCAAGCATTGCTTGATGTAGCCGAAAAATTCTACGAGCGCGAAGATGTTCCAGAAGGAGCAATTCCTGCGGAAGTGCGTCAAATGTACGATGCTGCGATGAAAACTGGAACGCTGCCTCTTTCACAAGTAGAGGAGCGCGGTCGAGCTTTGCACGTTGATGAGAGGCATCTTATGTATGTGGCTTTGACGCGAGCGAAATTTGCGGCTCTGCTTACGTGCAGTCAGTCAAGTGCTATGACAGTGGATACTAAGGGGGAAGATAGCAAAGACGGTGCTGCTAGTGTTGCTGCTAGTGCTGCTGCAGGTTTTGCTTCTTCTGCTTCTCATACTTCATCTTCGCGTTCAAAAAAGCCTTCTGTTTTTTGGACTGAAGTGTGTCAAGCAATGCAAGAATCTAGCGAATCTGTTGCTACAGTAAAAGCTGGTTCAGATGAAGTTGGTTATGTGGTTGGTGATTCTGCTTCTCAGTTTGCTGAATTATTAAGCGAGCCTAGCGAAATTCCGAGTGAAAATAACAAGCAGCTATTAGCGTGGCCGAGTGCGTCAAGTGAATATGTGCGAGATGCGCTTAATAAGTCTGCTGAATATTCTGAAATTGCTGAGATTGGTGAAATTGGTGCAACTGACAAGTCTGCAGAAAGTGACAAGTCTGCCGAAAATTCACTATGTTCGCGCGCTGAAGCATTGTTGCAAGATGCAGATTTAATGCCGCATGTTGACTGGTATCGTGATATTCACGCTTTAGCACATCAAGCAGATCAGCTTTCAAATATTGAAAATGTGAATGTTACAGCTGTACAGCGCAGAGCAATGTTCCATGCGACTGATGCTGACAATACTAACGTTTCAGAATCTCAAGAAACAAAGCGTTTGCGACGTGAATGGATGGCAATTATTCGTCCTATTCCGCGTACAGCTTCTCCTGCTTCAGATTTAGGTACACGATTCCACGCGTGGGCTGAGCAGTTTGTCAATGCTGGCTGCGTGCAATATGCGTCTTTGAACGTTGCTGACGTAACTGATGTCGCTGATGTTGCTGACGTTGCGAATGATGTTGCGTCGAGTGAATATTGGCCGATTATTGTGAAACAAGGCGTGAAACTTTCAGATCTTACGTCTGCACAGAAAAATTTAGTTAATCAACTGAATAATTTATCTAATAAACTCAATAATAACGACAATATTTCTGAGAAACTTGCTCAAACCGAAAAAACTACGCAAGCTGAACCATCAATTGAGCGTAAGTTACTAACTTGGAAGCAGCGTCTCGTTACTTCACGATGGGCGTATCGTCGCCCGCTTGCAGCAGAGCAGCCTATTGTTGCACACGTGCCAGAATTAGGTGCGCAAATTATTAATGGAAAACTCGATGCTGTGTTTGCAGGTGGTTTAGATCCGAACGATTCTACCAAACTGTATACCGTAGTCGACTGGAAAACCGGGCGTAAGCCAAGCGATCCACAAGATATTGCTCTTAAACTCGGTCAGCTTGACTGGTATCGTCTGTTACTCAGTCTTATGACGAATGCTCCGCTCGAGGCTATCGATGCCACCCTTTATTATGTGAACATATCGGATGAAAACCAACGTGAAGTTCATGCCGAAGCAAAAACAAAAGATGAAATCCTTGCCGAGCTACATTCTGACACGTTCATTTCCCTCGAAGATGATGACGCATAAACGTTGCTATTGCAATCAATTTGCTGCAACTATATTGCGCCGCGATTGAAACGCATCGTGCATCACTTCGATAACGTGCAGTTTTCTCGTGCAGTGTGTGTGGGCGGGCATACGCACAACATCGATTTGAGTATGAAGTAAGGAAGAATCAGAATTATGAACGTAGAGTTCCGTCCTGTAAAACTTAGCGATATTGATGCAATCGTAAAAGAATACGAACGTACCTGGGGTATTGCACAACAAGTTGGAAAAGATGCGTCACTAAGTCTTTCTCGTCGCTGTGTGTTGCACTATTTGAAACCTTCAACGCATGGTACTATTGCTGAACTCGACGGAAAGTTTATGGGATTGCTGTTGGCGCGCGTTTTCGACGCTCCAGTTTTGTTCCCAGAAGTAAGTCAAATGCTTCATGAGCAAGATTCTGCTATGAAAGCTCAAGGTGACAAAAATTATGCGCTTGCCTTAGAAGAAGCTCACGGTATGCGCGCCTTGGAAACAAAACTTGAAGCAACATCGCATATTAATAATCTTACGCAAGCAGAACTTGAGCTGTTTCTCGTATCTCCAGATGCTCGTGGGCATGGTGTCGGCGGCGGCTTGTGGAAGCGCACCATGCATTTGTTAAGAAATAATGGTGTAAATCGCTACTATTTGCACACAGATTCAGCTTGCGATGTGAGTTTTTACGATTATCACGGGCTGAGAAAAGATGCTTCATGGTTGCGCAAAGATCATTCATATGAAGCAAAAAACATGAAATCTTTGGTTGATGACTTGTATATTTACTCAGGTGAGCCAATGATTCGTTCAAAGCGAGCAAAAGTAGCGAATGCGCGCTCTCAAACGAGAGCGTAAACGTAACTTCGAGAAGTTTAATTTGTAAACTTATGCGTAAGTTTATTTGCGGATTTATTTGCGAGCTTATTGGCAAATGTAACAATAACAGTTGGGGAAAGTTTAAAAAGGAGTAATAATATTTATGTCGTCTCAAACGGCAGCAAAGTCTAGCACGGCAGTGAAAAAACCTTCAGCGTTGTCGCAATATTCTAGACTGTTTTCATTAAGTGGTGCTAAAGCGTTTTGTATCTCGGGGGCAATCGCTCGTTTGCCAATGTCAATGATTGGTTTGGGAATTGTGTTGGCGCTCAACCACTTGTATAACAATTGGACTGTAGCTGGAGCAATGGCTGCATCCTATGTACTTGCACAAGCTGCAGTAACGCCAGTGTATGCAAAACTTTTTGACAGATTTGGTCAACGAAAAGTTGGTGTTATTGCACTCACAGCGCAGGTTATTGCAATGCTTTCTTTTGCTATAGCGGCGTTGGTGCGAGTTCCGCTTGCACTGTTGTTTGTGCTAGCAATTGCGATGGGTGTGACGCAGTTTGCGTTTGGTGCGCTTGTACGTACGCGCTGGGCCTACACTCTGCGCGCGGAAGAGGACGATTCGCTGCTCAACGTGGCGTATGCGCTGGAATCTGGCATTGATGAGATTGTGTTTATTCTAGGCCCTATTTTGGCCGCGTGGCTGGCTACTTCCGTACATCCAGTTTCGCAATTATTTGTGCCGGTTTTAGCTAGCGGACTAGGTGGAGCATGGTTCTTCTCGCTTAAAAATACCCAGCCTGCTGTGCTGAAGATTGTGGAAGTGCCAACGGCTGCATCTGAAGATGTAGACGTTATGATTGCATCTCAAAAAGAAAACGAAATCTCTGCAGTTGAATCAGAATCGCAACAACAAAATGCTAAGCGCAAGTTTATTGACAAATTTAGTCTTCAACAATTACATAATCATCGTGCAAAAAAGCGTAATAAAAACGTGTTGCTTTATCGTGGCATTATTCCACTCGTACTTATGTTCGTTGTGTTTAATATGAGCTTTAGTGCGTTTGATGTGTCGGTGACGGCTGCCATGAAATCGCAAGGGCTTGAACATTTTATTGGCATGCAGTTGGCGTTATTTGCGTGCGGATCGCTTGTGGGAGCCATCATTTTCGGCTCGCACAAATTCCGCGGATCTAACTGGTCGCATCTTATTGTGTTCTTAACTGTGCTGACTATTGGTTACGTGCTTATGAGCTTGAATATCGACAGGCTTATGCTTATGAGCGTTTTTGAAGTACTTTCGGGGCTTTGCGTTTCGCCAATTTTCGCAACTGGAAATCTTATTGTGAAAGCAACTGTGCCTGAAGAATCGCTTACGGAAGGGCTTTCGTGGCTGCCAACTGCTTCTGCAGTAGGTGCATCGCTTGGTTCGATGGCTGCAGGTGCTGCTATCGACGCATGGAATGCGCACGGCGGCATGATGGTACCGTGGATGTCTACGTTGGTTGCAATTCCTATAGCTGCGTTTGGCTGGTTTATTGTGATGGTGCTCGGGAAGCGATAGTTTCTTTACAAGCATGTAAAGGGAATGTTGGAATCTCGCGGCAAATGTTCCGCAACAACGCTAACGCTCGCGCGGGTAACGCGCTCGCTACTGAGCTTGCGTTGAAAGCACACTGTGCTTTCAACCTTGAGCAAGCTCACGCTCCAAGTTACTTTCGCGCGCTACGCTCTAAGCGCGAAAGCAGGTCGTCGCGAGCGTGAGTTGAGTCCTAACGGTATAATAAAAAGAAGTGTGTGCAGTTGCGCAAGTGTAGTGAGATGGATATGACAACAGAATATGATGAGCGTACTGAAGAAATTCTTGCTGAAGTGGTGCGCGAAGCATTAGGTGTTAGTTCTGATGCAAATATTACCAGTGCTGTTCGTAGTAAAGAATTGTCGGAATCATCCCAACAAATTTCGCAGCCAATGAAAAAAATGAAGAAAAAAGTGGATATAACATCTTCGGATGCTTCAATCGCATCAGTATCCGTAAACAATAAAAAATCCGCTCAATCAACTCAAAAAACTCAAAAAACTCAATTTGTGAAACCTACAAAAGAAAAAAAGTCTACAAAAGTGAATACATCAACTAGCCAAACTCGTAAAACTAATAAAACCAATAAAACTACTAAAACCAATAAAACCAATAAAACTGGTAATGTTCTGCCGCCAGTAGTAAACGATCAGCGTGAAGGTGCGCTTATTGCACCGCCGAAGTATCGTAAAGGCTCAATGCGCATTGTGCCTCTTGGTGGTTTGGGCGAAATTGGCCGCAATATGAACGTGATTGAGTATAACGGTCATATTTTGCTTATTGATTGCGGCGTGCTGTTTCCGGAAGAAGAACAACCAGGTGTTGATTTGATTCTTCCTGATTTCCACTATATTCAAGATCGTCTTGATAAAGTTGAAGCGTTAGTTTTGACGCACGGTCACGAAGATCATATTGGTGGTGTGCCATATCTTCTTAAAATGCGTCCGGATATTCCGCTGATTGGCTCTAAGCTTACTCTTGCCTTCGTGGAAGCGAAATGCCAGGAGCATCATATTGAACCGAAACTGACTCGCGTTGAAGGCCGCGATAAGATGAAAGTCGGTCCGTTTAATCTTGAATTTATTACTGTAACGCACTCGATTCCAGATGCGCTCGCTGTGTGCGTTAAAACGCCTGCTGGAACTTTGATTGATACTGGCGATATTAAGCTTGACCAGCTTCCTCTTGACCATCGAATCACCGATTTGGTGGAATTTGGGCGCTTAGGCGAGCAGGGTATTGATTTGCTGATGGCTGATTCCACTAATGCTGAAGTTCCGGGATTTGTGAAGCCTGAAACTTCGATTGGTCCGGCTTTGGATCGCGCTTTTGCTGAAGCTACGCGCAAAATTATTGTTGCTAGCTTCTCAAGTCACGTGCATCGTGTGCAACAAGTGGTTGACGCTGCGCATAAGTTTGGGCGTAAAGTCGTGTTTGTTGGGCGTTCCATGGTACGAAATATGTCGATTGCGGCGGATCTTGGCTACTTGCATATTCCTGAAAATACGGTTGTTGACTTAAAACAAGCAAAAGATATTCAAGACGACAAGCTCGTGTACATGTGCACTGGTTCGCAAGGTGAGCCAATGGCAGCGCTTGGGCGTATTGCTGACGGCAGTCACCGCGATATTACTATCAACGAATTTGATACTGTTATTCTTGCAAGTTCGCTTATTCCAGGAAATGAGCACGAAGTTTATAAGGTTATTAATAAGCTTGTGCAGTTGGGTGCGCGTGTAATCAATAAAGATAATGCTGCTATTCACGTGTCTGGTCACTGCAACGAGGGTGAGCTGTTGTACTTGTATAACATTGTGAAACCAAAGTGCGCTATGCCAATTCACGGCGAGCATCGTCACTTGGTTGCAAACGGTTTGATTGC
Source organism: Gardnerella washingtoni (assembly GCF_049262705.1). Taxonomy (NCBI): domain Bacteria; kingdom Bacillati; phylum Actinomycetota; class Actinomycetes; order Bifidobacteriales; family Bifidobacteriaceae; genus Gardnerella; species Gardnerella washingtoni. The sequence continues at coordinate 173,929 of NZ_CP058398.1, forward strand.
TGTAAAAACTGGTGTGGATCCGAAGAATGTTGTTTTGGCAGAAGACGGCGATGTGGTTGATTTGTATCACGGGAACGCTGCAGTGGTAGGCTCTGTGCCCTGTGGTTACGTATATGTTGACGGTGATTCTGTGGGTGAGCTTACTGATGAAGAGCTTGAAAAGCGCAGAATTTTGGGCACAGAAGGTTTCGTTTCAAGCTTTGTAGTAGTCGATACTGAGCATGCAGACGTAGTTTCCGGGCCAAAGATCTTCTTGAATGCTGTTGCTGAAGACGAGGCTGATTTTGAGAAGGTTCGTCACCAAATTGTGGAACAGCTACAAGACGCAATGATGCATGGTGAGCACGATACTCATAAGTTGCAGCAGATTATGCGACGCACTTTGGGTAGTTGGGTTGCTCGCGCTTTGCGCAGGAAGCCAATGCTTGTGCCGGTAGTTGCGGATATTGCAGAAAACGATCAACGATAATCAACAATTATTAACGATAATCAACGATAATCGGCAATAATTAACGATAATCGGCAATTATCAAATATAAAATATAATCAAAATAAAGAAAAATATTCGCAAATATTTGCAAATAGCTGAAAGTAATCGTAAATATAACCAAAAATAAGAAAAATATAAGGAAGGTACAAAATATGCCAGGAGCAAATCTGACTCGCGTAGAAGCTCAAGAGCGTTTTGACGCGATTCAAATGCCAATTCATTACGATGTTGCGCTTGATTTAGGCAAAGGTGGACGCGATTTTACTTCGCGCACAAAAATTGAGTTCGACGCTAAAGCTGGTAGCACAAGCTTCCTTGATCTGATCGCAAACAGCGTGGAATCCGTGGTGTTAAATGGTACTGCTCTTGACGTTTCTCAAGTTTTTGCAGATAGCCGAATCACGCTCGAAAATCTTCTTGAACACAATACTGTAGAAGTGGTAGCAAACTGCCAGTATTCCAACACAGGCGAAGGTTTGCACAGAAGCGTTGATCCTTCCGACGGTAATGTTTACTTGTATACTCAATTTGAGGTTCCGGATGCGCGCCGCGTTTATGCTGTGTTTGATCAGCCAGATTTAAAGGCTGTTTTTGACTTTACGGTTGATGCTCCAGAAAGCTGGATTGTGACTTCAAACATGCCAGTAGCCAGCGAAACTGCGATTGAAGGCCGCGAAACTGAAGCAGGCACTTTAGAAAATGGCGCTGTAGAAGGCATGAAGCGCTGGGTGTTTGAGCCAACGCCAAAGATGAGCTCTTACTTAACTGCAATTTGCGCAGGCCCTTACGCTGGATGGCATACGGAATACCAAAACGAAGACGGTCGCGTAGTGCCAATGGCAATGTACTGCCGTCAAGCACTTAAAGACGCTTTTGCAAAAGATGTTGACTACTTGTTTGATATTACGAAGAAAGGCTTTGCTTTCTACGCTAAGACTTGGGGAGTGCCGTATCCGTACGCAAAGTACGATCAGATTTACGTGCCAGAATACAACGCTGGCGCTATGGAAAACATTGGTATGGTTACCATTCGAGACCAGTACGTGTTTGAATCCAAAGTTACGGACGCTTATGCTGAGCGCCGTGTTGTAACCGTTTTGCACGAGCTTGCACACATGTGGTTCGGCGACTACGTAACCATGAAGTGGTGGAATGATTTGTGGCTTAACGAGTCTTTTGCCGAGTTTACGTCTACGCTTGCAACGGCAGAAGCAACAGAATGGCACGACGCTTGGAGCACTTTCAATTCTGGCGAAAAAAGCTGGGCGCTTAATCAAGATCAGCTTCCAACAACGCACCCAATCGTGGCTCCAATCAACGATTTGAACGACACTTCCGTCAATTTCGACGGCATCACTTACGCAAAGGGCGCTTCCGTATTGAAGCAACTTGTGGCGTACGTTGGTCGCGAAAAGTTCTTTGAAGGAATCCACAATTATTTAAGCAAGCATGCGTATAGCAACGCTACTTTGGCTGATTTGTTGCACGAGTTAGAGCTTACCAGCGGCCGCGATCTGAAGGCGTGGAGTGCGCAATGGCTTGAAAAAGCTGGAATTAATACGATTTCTACGGAAGTTGAAGAGGCTGGCGACGGCACTATTGCTTCTTTGCGTTTGCGTCAGAGCGCACCAGTTGAGCATCCTGTTCTTCGCGCGCATCGCTTGGCTGTTGGCTTCTACAATGTGGACGAAGCAACTGGCGAAATTAAGCGCACAAAGCGAATCGAACTCGACGTTGACGGCGAAGTGACGGAAGTTGCGGAAGCTCGCGGCGAAAAAATGCCTGCGCTTATTCTCGTAAACGACGACGACTTGACTTACACGAAGCTACGTTTCGACGAAAAGTCGCTTGAGTTTGCTGCAGAAAACTTGTATCGTTTCAAGGATTCTTTGACGCGCTCGCTTATTTGGCTCGCATTGTGGGATATGACTCGCGACGCAGAATTCCCAGCAGAACGCTTCGTGGAACTCAGCCTTAAGGCCTTGGCAACAGAGCGCGAATCAACTACTTTCCGCTATGCTCTTGGTCAAGTAAAGGTAACTGCAAGCCACTACGTGGTTCCAGAGCGTCAAGCAGAAGTTGCAAAGCATGTAGCTCACGAATTGTGGCAGTTGGCTTTGGCGGCTTCTGCAGGTTCCGACGAGCAATTCCAGCTCGTTAAGGCTTATCTTGGATACGGCGAAGTTGGAGATGCCGAGTTTGTGCGCGTAGCTAACGGATTGCTTGACGGTTCCGTAAGCTTGGAAGGCTTGGAAATCGACAACGACTTGCGTTGGAGCATTTTGATTGCGCTCGCAGGTGTGAACGCTTTGGATGAAGCTGGAATTGACGCGGAACTTCAAAAGCGCGACACGACTGAGAATCGTGAGTATGCATATCAGGCTCGTGCAGCTCGCTCAACTGCAGAAGCTAAGGATTGGGCTTTTGAACAGGCTTTGCGTAATCTCGATTTGACTAATATGCAAATGGGTGCTGTTGTTGCTGGTTTTGCAAGCACAGCTAAAGGCGATTTGGTTAAGCCTTATGTTGAACGCTACTTTGCGGAAGTTGAGTGGATTTGGAAGAATCGTACATTCCACATGGCTGAGGCTCTGATTGAAGGCTTGTATCCAAATTATGCAGATGTAGACGAGCTGGTTGAGCATGGTGAAAAGTGGCTTGAGGCTCATGCTGATGCGGATCAGGCTTTGCGCCGCATGGTGCTTGGCAGTCTTGATTCTTCTCGCCGCACGCTTAAAGTGCAGCACTACAACGCTTCCTTGCGTTAGTGCGATGTCCTGCTTTCGCGCTGCATTGAGCATGAAAATTCTTGCTTAATGTGGCGCGAGTTTTTTGTTTAATGTGGCGTTTGGCTGGCGGGTTTATATATGTGGCTGTGAGTGGTGGGTGTTACTTGTCTCGCAGCGCTCCGCTCTTATACCTTACTTGGACTTAGCGGTTGTTTAGTTAAGTTTAGTTTTTTGCTTACTTTTTTGCGGAAATAGTTATTCATCATCAAGATTATTACTATCGTTCCGCTTTTATATTGCTCGACCAAGCAACACCCACCCCTCACTACTAGTAAAACCGCTAGTGTTCTGTGGTGTGGTAAGAGTACTTGGCGTGGTGTGTGCGGCAGCAATGACGCTAGTGTTCTCTAATCAATAAATACTCAACGTCTGCAGAGCAATACTGTTAAAGTTCCATGAATCAACAAGTACTCAACGTTAGCAAAGCATGACTGCAAAGCTTCACAAGCAACGTTAGCAGAGCATGACTGCAAAGCTACAGAATCGATGTTCGCAGAAGCATGACTGCAAAGCTACAGAATCGATGTTCGCAGAAGCATGACTGCAAAGCTACAGAATCAACGTCAGCAGAGCATGACTGCAAAGCTACAGAATCAACGTCAGCAGAGCATGACTGCAAAGCTACACAAGCAACGTTCGCAGAAGCATTACTGCAAAGCCATAGAATCAACGTTAGCAGAGCATGACTGCAAAGCTACAGAATCAACGTTAGCAAAGCATGACTGCAAAGCTACAGAATCGATGTTCGCAGAAGCATTACTGCAAAGCTTCACAAGTAACGTCAGCAGAGCATTACTGCAAAGTTTCACTAGCAGCGTTAGCAGAAGCATTACTGCAAAGCTACAGGAGTGTGAAACTTATTGTAGTGCTCCGAATGTGAGGTGGTTTTCTCGTGTTTGTGTACTTAGTGAGTGTGTATGTAAGCTCGCACAAAAGCTCGCTTTGTCAAAGCGCTAGCGCGTTATGTAATACTACGAGTAAGATGGCAAACAGTGTGTGACGCGCCAGTAGCGATGTTGTTTGCTTGCGCGCAAAGTGAAGTGATTTTTGCGAAAGAGGCTTTATTATGCCAAATATGTTTGGTACTGACGGTGTACGCGGTTTAGCTAATCGCGATTTAACTGCTCAGCTTGCACTAGATTTAGGCGATGCAGCAGTGCGTGTTCTTGGAGATAAGCATGCATCTACTACATCCCAAGTATCTGCTCGCGAAGAACATACAACTCACGCTCGTCGTCGCGCACTTATTGGCAGAGATACGCGCGTTTCTGGCGATTTTCTAGCTTCTGCGCTCGCTGCAGGCATGAGCGCCGGCGGTTTTGATGTTATTGATGCCGGAATTATCCCAACTCCTGGCGTTGCATTTTTAACTTCCGTACTAAACGTTGAAATGGGTGCTGTTATTTCCGCATCTCATAATCCGATGCCAGATAACGGCATTAAATTCTTCGCTCGTGGCGGTTTTAAGCTTCCAGATAGCAAGGAAGATGAGATTGAGGCTGTGCTTGGTCAAGATTGGGAGCGTCCAACCGGCGCTGGTGTTGGTCGAGTCAGCCACGATACTACTACCGCAACAAACCTGTATATTGATCACTTGGTTTCTGCTGTTGCGCCTTTGAGTAAAGATTCAACTACACGTCCAAAGCCGCTTGCAGGTTTGCGCGTCGTAGCGGATTGTGCGAACGGTGCTACTTCCGTTGTTGCTCCTGAAGCTCTTCGCCGTGCCGGCGCGGAAGTAATCGTAATTAACGCTTCTCCTGACGGCTACAATATTAACGATCACGCAGGCTCGACTCATCCTGAGCAGTTGCAAGCCATGGTTAAAGCTTCTCAGGCTGATTTAGGCGTGGCTTTTGACGGTGACGCCGACCGTTGCTTAGCTGTTGACGAGAACGGCAATATGGTTAATGGCGATCAAATTATGGGTATTCTTGCACGTGCTAAGCAGGCTGAAGGTAAGCTGAATCACGATACGCTTGTTGTAACCGTGATGAGCAATCTTGGCTTAAAGCTTGCTCTTAAAGATATGGGCATTGCAACTGTTCAGACAAACGTCGGCGATCGTTACGTTTTGGAAGAAATGCTGAAGCATGATTATTCACTCGGTGGTGAGCAGTCTGGTCACGTTATTAATCGTGAATTTGCAACCACCGGCGATGGCACTCTTACTGCTTTAACTTTGTGCCGTGAAGTTGTGCGCTCCGGCAAGAAGCTTTCTCAAATGGCAGCTGACTTCCCGCAATTGCCACAATGCTTAGTAAATGTGCCAAATGTAGACAAAATGGCTTCCAAAACTAACGCAGCCGTGCTTGCCGCGGTGGAGAAAGAATCTAAGCTTTTGGGAGATACCGGTCGCGTACTTCTTCGCCCAAGTGGTACTGAGCCGCTTGTGCGCGTTATGTGTGAGGCAGCAACGCAGGCTCAAGCAGATGAAGTTTGCGCTCGACTTGCACAAGTTGTGGTTGATAATTTGAAGCTATAGCGTTTGCTTGCGTTGCTTGCATTTACTGCTTTGCTACTTACTTGCTTTTGCCTACGTTTCAATATGCTCTAGCAGTGCGCAAATAATTTTGGTACAATTAACACCTTGGTGCTTGTTTCGCGTAACGTCAATGTGCGTACGTAACGTGTGCCGCTCAAACTTTCTTATACAACTTCGCGTCTATTGCCGCGTTACAGTAAAGGAGTCCTATGTTTACGCATCACGCAAGTGTTGATACGAAGCTCAGTCGTGCCGTTGAGCATTTGTTGGATTCCGCTACAGAAGATGGTATTTTGCCAATTGTTCAAGCTGGCGAGCCTGTTTTGCGCCAGCGAACTGTGGCATATGACGGCCAGCTTACGCGTGCTACTCTCACAAAGCTTATTTCGCTGATGCATAGCACAATGCTTGAGGCTCCAGGCGTTGGGTTAGCGGCTCCGCAGATTGGTTTGGGTCTTGCTATTGCTGTTATTGAAGATCACGTTCGTGACGATGAAGACGATCCTCGCGATATTGCAGAGCTTCCGTTCCGCGCTATTATTAACCCTCACTACGAGCCGATTGGTACTCAAACTCGTAGCTTCTACGAAGGTTGCTTAAGCGTTTCTGGTTATCAAGCTGTGCGTCAGCGTTGGCTTGACATTCAAGCGACTTGGCAAGATGAAGACGGAAAGCAACATTCCGAGCGTTTGCATGGATGGCCTGCGCGTATTTTCCAGCACGAAACTGATCATCTTCGCGGTGAACTTTATATTGATCGCGCGGAAATGCGTTCGCTTTCTACCGACGAGAATCTTGAAGATTATTGGGCAGACGAAGCAGTTCCAGTAGCTGCAGCTCGTACGCTCGGTTTTGCAATCTGAATATTTTACTTTTACTTTTAGTGCGCGAGTGTCTCTGTTTGGCGATTTTCGGACATTCGTACAGATGGCGCTCGCGCGCTAAATCGCAGCGCTCAGGCAGGCGCTTTGACCGAGGTTGAAATCAATGGGATTTCAGCCTCCTTCAAAGCGGGAACTCGCTTAAGTTGGAAGTCCGGGGGACTTCCAACGCGAGTTTCGTAAGTGAGCACGTTATCCGTGCGAACGTCACCGTTTTTTCGTTACTGGTGCAGTTTGGTTTCTGCGTGAGTAACGTTCAATAACGTTTTTTCGTTACTCGCGCAGTCAGCGCGCTGCGTGAGTAACGTATAATTCTGTTTTTTCGTTACTGGTGCAGTTTACATACTGCGCGAATAACGCTCGCTACTGTTTTTTCGTTACTAACGCAGTTAGCGCGCAAATGCCGGAGAAAAAACTCCGGCAAATGTTCCACACTAATCTGCCCTGCCTTCGTCAATCGAGACGAAGGCAGACCTCGCTTGCGTTGAAAGCACACTGTGCTTTCAACCCTGAGCAAGCTCGGCCCACGCGAAATCGTAGGGCCGGCTTTTTACATATAGCAGTTATAAGTGCGCATATGTTATACTGGCATACTGTATGTTTTGCATACTATATACAGTTATTTTTCAATGTGGAAAGGTAGTCGATGACGTTTATCTCTCGTGCAATACGCTACATTCTGAGGAAACGAATAAAAACATTAATAGTTTTCATTGTTCTATTTCTTATTTCAACATTATTATTTGCAATTTCTGCTGTTTCGAGTGCTGCTAATAAAGAGGGTCAAAAAGTTGAAGCTCAAGCAGAATCTAGTTTCGTACTTGCAAATAATCCGCAAGTAAATCCTGGAACTCCTAGAGGAGCTGGAACTGTAAAACCTAAAGATGTACGAGCAATCGCAAAGTTGCAGGGAGTTGCCTCGTACGTGGTTCGGCAAAATGTAACAGCGGATTTAGTTAATGCCAAAGCTGCGAGAATTCCAGGCGTTCAGGATTATGATCAAAAGCGCGAGCAGCAGTTTGGCAATGCAGTTAATATTGAAGGAACCAATAATTCTGCTGCTCTTAATGCGTTTAAAACAAAAGCAATAACCGTATCTAAAGGTAGGCATTTGCTCGCTAGCAATGTTCACGCATCTCTTATTCATGAAGATCTTGCTAAAGCTAATGGATTGCATGTAGGAGATGCTCTTACACTTCGCGCTAATCCTTACGATGCCGACAATATTAACCAATCAACTGCAACCGTAAAAACTCGTATTGTTGGAATTTATGCTGGAGCAAATAAGCGACAAGTTGCAACTAGAGCGGAGCTTACTGCCAATACTGTGTATACGGATTTGCAAACTACGCGCGAATTGTATAAATATAAGCCAGGAAAAGAAATATATCAGGACGCAAGTTTTAGGGTAAAGCGCGGTGAGGATGCGGATAATATTATGGCACAAGCTGCCAAATTGCCTATTGATTTGCAAAATTATCAGCTAACTCGTGACGATCAGTTCGTTGCTGGCTTATTGAGAGTCGCTAAAGGCGTTCATTCAATGATGACTATTACGACTATTGCTGTAATATCTTTCGCTATTATTGCGCTTGGATTGGTGCTTTTGTTGTGGATGAATGAGCGACGCCATGAGATTGGTGTATTTACTGCGATTGGCAACAGCAAGCTGTCTATAGTTTGTCAGTACGCTAGCGAGGTTCTACTTATTGCAATACCTTCGCTAGTTGTTGGGTACTTTTTTGCAAAAATCATAGCTCCGTGGATGAGTGCTGCTGCGCTCGGATCCGTAAAATCTGCGGCTGCTAATGATTTGAGCACTATGGGCCAAGCTGGTGGGAATCTTGAATCAACGTTGGCAACTAGGACTTTGGACAAACTTATTGTGCAAGTAGACTTGCAATGCTTTGTTGGAGTTTCGGCAATAGTATGTGCGGTAGTTGTTGCTGTAGTAGTGCTGTCGTATTTGCCAATGATGTGCAAATCTCCTCGAGAACTGCTTGGATTGCAAAAATAAAAAATTGCGTATTTTTTAGCAATTTTTAGCAAAGTTTATAAAAGTTTATTTGGAGTGATTATGAGTGTTGGTGTAATTTCTTTATGCTCTAGAGCGTGGCTTGCAATATTTCGCAAGCCTCGACGCAACGCAATAATTGTGCTGATTATGACTCTTGTTTTAAGCGCGCTAGTTTCGCAAGCTGGTATTAGTGCTTCTGTTGATGGTGCTAGGGATCGTCTTCAATCCAGTATTGGTTTGGGTTTTACTGTACGAGCAAAAACGCGCGGTGAAACTCTTCCAGAGAAAAGTAACGCAAATTCTAATTCTGCTGCTACGTCTAATTCTCCAATTCCGCAAGATTTGGACGCGAATGAAGGAATTGCCTCTAGCCAAATTCGTAAATTTGCTGCGATTCCGGGCGTAAAAACTGTAGTGGAAGAGCGCGATGTTTTAGCTACGCCTGTTGGAAAGCAACTTGTGCTTCCTGCGCAGGGTCCTAGACTAGACGATGATGTTTTGGCTCATGCTGCCGGAATTACTGGTACAACAGATTCCCGATTATCTCAAGGTTTTCAAGAAGGATTGTACCGTTTAGTGCAGGGTGAGCATATTACTAATCGTTCTGCGGGTAGTGCAATAGTGCATCGTGATTTTGCTAAGAAGAATAATCTTAAGATTGGCTCTACTATAACTCTTAAGCAGGGGTTTAATGTAAAAGTTAGCGTTGTTGGCATTTTTGCCGGCAAATTGCAAACTAAGGGAGCACTTCCTTCGGATACTTCAGAAAATCGCATATTTACTGACTTAAGTTCGGCGTTGTCTTTAGCTGGCTCTTCTAAGCGAAGTGTTTTGCGCTGTGCTGTTGAGCGTTCTGATTTATTAGCTAATGCAATACGTGATGCTAAAAGTATTGCCGGAAAGTGGGCTGATGTAGAGCAGAATGCTTCGCAATTGTCTGGTGTAATAAACTCAGTTAATTCTGTACAACAACTTGTGCGAATGATTTTCGTTGCGTTAAGTTTTGTTGGCGTTTTAGTGCTTGGACTTGTACTAGTGTTCTGGGTTAGGGCACGTATGCACGAGATTGGCGTACTTATGTCTATTGGATTGTCGAAAGCAGCAATAGTTAGCCAATTGCTTGTTGAAATAGTAATACTTAACATTGTGTCATTCGTTATTTCGCTGGGATTGGGTGCTGCTTTTTCTGGCGTTATTGGTTCTGCGATTTTGCATAGTGCAAATTCGTCATTTATTGCGGATGGTGTTGCAGTGTTGCCGTTGACTCAAACATTTACTGCTTTTGTTATGGGTTTGCTTATTTCAATACTGGCGTTAATTATTGCTGTATTACCTATATTTATAAAGAAGCCGCGGCAAATACTAAGCGCTATGAGTTAGCAGAAGCGCAATCGCATAAATGAAGCGAATCTCATAAATGAATCAAATCGTATAAATCATATTTAAATTATGTAAAAATAAGGAGCTTATTATGTCGACTTTATTGCAATTAAAAAATGTGAAGTATACTTATGGACCTGCAAATATTGCAGTACTAAATGACGTTAATGCAGAGTTTGAAACTGGCAAAATGTACAGTATTATGGGAGCTTCCGGAGCTGGAAAGTCTACTATGCTTTCGCTTTTAGCTGGATTAGATACTCCGTATAGTGGAGAAGTGCTTTTTAATGGTGAAAATATTGCAAAAACAGGATATTGTGAGCATCGCAAAAAGCATATCTCGCTTGTTTTTCAGAATTTTAATCTTATTGACTATTTGACGCCGTTAGAAAATTTGCGATTAGTAAATTCGCGTGCGGGCGCTCAAGTTCTAGTAGATCTTGGGTTGACGAAGGAAGAAATAAATCGCAATGTTACGCAACTTTCCGGCGGTCAGCAGCAGCGTGTTGCAATTGGGCGAGCCTTGGTATCTTCTGCACCGGTAATTTTAGCGGATGAGCCTACAGGCAGCCTTGACCCTGCAACAACTAAAGAAGTTCTTACAATATTAAAGAATCTTGCTAGCAAACATGGCAAATGTGTGATTGTAGTTACGCACGATTCGAAAGTTGCGTCTCAAGCTGACGTAAAGTACGTGCTAAAAAATAAGCAACTAAAGCAAAAATCTGCTTGAGCGCTTAAGCCGGTGTAGAGCGACATTCGTGCAGATGGCGTACTGCGCGCGTGTCGGAAGATTGGTGTTTTGCGACATTGGTGCAGATTGTGCGCTGCGTGAGTGCTTTGACCGAGCTTGAAATCATTGGGATTTCAAGCTCGGTCAAAGCGGGAACTCGCTTAAGTTGGAAGTCCGGGGGACTTCCAACGCGAGTTTCGTAAGTGAGCACGTTATCCGTGCGAACGTCACCGTTTTTTCGTTACTGGTGCAGTTTGGTTTCTGCGTGAGTAACGTTCAATAACGTATAATTCTGTTTTTTCGTTACTGGTGCAGTTTACATACTGCGCGAATAACGCTCGCTACTGTTTTTTCGTTACTAACGCAGTTAGCGCGCAAATGCCGGAGAAAAAACTCCGGCAAATGTTCCACACTAATCTGCCCTGCCTTCGTCAATCGAGACGAAGGCAGACCTCGCTTGCGTTGAAAGCACACTGTGCTTTCAACCTTGAGCAAGCTCGGCCCACGCGAAATCGTAGAGCCGGCTTTTTTGTTAGAAAATAGCTTAACTTAGCTAAGCTAGTTGCAAATCAGATGTGGAAGTAAAGCTCATACTCAAGTGGCGTTGGAGCCAAGCGAGCCATATCCATTTCCTCATGCTTCAAATTCAGCCAAGTTTCAAGCAAATCGCTGGTAAACACATCGCCTTGCATAAGGAAGTCGTGATCCTCTTCCAAAGCCTGCAAAGCTTCACCAAGCGAAGAAGGAACCTGCTTAATTCCCTCATGTTCCTCTGGAGGAAGCTCATACAAATCCTTGTCAACAGGAGCAGGAGGCTCAATGTGATTCATAACGCCATCCAAGCCAGCCATCAGCTGAGCAGAGAATGCCAAGAATGGGTTGCAAGAAGGATCCGGAGCGCGGAACTCAATACGCTTAGCAGCAGGTTCCGTACCAGCAAGAGGAATACGAATAGCTGCAGAACGGTTGCGTGCAGAGTAAACCAAGTTCACAGGAGCTTCGTAGCCTGGCACCAAGCGATGGTAAGAGTTAAGCGAAGGATTAGTAAAAGCAAGCACAGAAGAAGCGTGCTTAATCAAGCCGCCAATATACCAACGCGCAATGTCGGAAAGCTGAGCGTAACCGGTTTCCGCATAGAACAGCGGCTTGCCGTCCTTCCAAAGCGACTGATGGCAGTGCATACCAGTGCCGTTATCGCCAGCAATTGGCTTAGGCATAAAGGTTGCAGCCTTACCAGCCAAAGCAGCAGTCTCATGAACTACATACTTGTACTTCATCAAATCGTCGCCAGCATGAACAAGCGTATTGTAACGATAGTTGATTTCCTGCTGACCAGCGCCACCAACCTCATGGTGAGAGCGCTCAAGAATCAAACCAACTTTTTGCAAATTGTAAACCATGTCGTCGCGCAAATCCTGATTATGATCAACAGGAGGCACAGGGAAGTAGCCATGCTTTACGCGATTCTTAAAACCAATATTATTGCTGCCGTCATCTTCGGTATCGATACCGGAATTCCAAGGAGCTTCATTAGAGTCAACCTCATAGAAGGAACGCTGCATGTCATTTGCAAAACGCACCTTGTCAAAAATAAAGAACTCAGCTTCCGGAGCAAAGCTTGCGGTATCTGCAATGCCAGTGGACTTCAAATAAGCCTCAGCCTTAATAGCCACCTGACGAGGGTCGCGAGAATAAGGCTCATCCGTTACAGGATCAACAATAGAAAAAGCCACATTCAGCGTCTTATGCTTACGGAATGGGTCAATGTAGGCGGTATCCACATCCGGAATAAGCTTCATATCAGATTCGTTAATAGCCTGGAAGCCCTGCATTGACGAACCATCGAAAGCCATGCCATCAGTAAATGCGCTATGCAAGAATTCATCAGCTGGCACTGTAAAATGCTGCTGCACACCAATCAAATCAGTAAATCGTACGGAAACGTATTCAATGCCTTCCTTCTCAATAAGAGCTGCGGCATCCTCTTTCGTTTGTAAAGTGGTCATGGAGACACATTCCTTTCCTAAAATCTCAGTAACGAGTTTAGAACTTTGTAAGCAATTTTGGATTTCAGCGACTCGACTATCTCGTTACGTTTGTGTTACATACTGTTGTACGCCGTTACATGCCGTACATACTATTCATCAGTTCGCGCCGTTACAATAGAGAGTATGACGTACCAAGAGCCTGAAATGCATGAATCTACTGTGCATCAAACAAGTGAGGAAGAAGGCAATAAGCTCGATTTAGCTTCGTTATTCCCAGCTAAGGGCGACGATAGGCGTCCTCCGGATTGGCTGGGTCGCGCACTGATTTATGTAGTAATCGTTACTTTTGGATCAATTTTTCTGTGGTTTGCTTGGAGCAGTATTTCTTTCATCGTTTTTGATGTTGTAATTTCTATTTTTATTGCGCTCGCAATGGAACCGCTCGTAGTACGTCTGATTAAGCATGGCTGGAGGCGTGGTGTGGCTTCTGGTTTTACGCTTACGAGCTTGCTGGTTGTGGTCAGTGTGCTTTTGGTTTTGTTTGGCAACTTGTTTGTGCAGCAGGCGGTGTCAATGGCGCTTGGCTTGCCAGATTTATACCATCAGATTGCTGATTTTGTGCTACATTCTACTGGTTTTAGGATGCCGAATATTGAACAGCTTGGCATGGAAATTTTGAAGCATGTGCAAACTTCGTGGGTAGTTGACTTTGCTGGGCAAGCGCTTAATACTACTTGGGGTGTGCTGACAATTTTGCTTGACTTGCTCACTATTCTTATGGTGACGTATTACATTTCTGCTGCTGGTCCTGCTATGCGTAGGAGTATGTGCCGCTGGATGAATCCTCAGTCGCAGCGTAGGTTCCTTTTTATTTGGTCGGTTGTTCAGGAGCAAATTTCCAGCTTCCTGTTTTCGCGCATTATTTTAGCTGCTATTAATGCTGCTGGTACTGCAATATTTCTTGTGATTATGAACATACCTTATTGGCTGCCATTATCGCTATTTTGCGGCATTGTTTCGCAGTTCGTGCCAACAGTTGGTAGCTATTTAGGTGGCGCTTTGCCTATTTTATTTGCTTGGGGTTCTCAAGGTTTTGGCGCAGCTCTCGCAACGCTAATTTTTATTACGATTTATCAACAAATTGAAAATATGGTGATTTCACCTAAAATTTCCGAAAAAACTATGGATTTAAATCCTGCTGTAGCTTTTCTTTCGGTGTTGGTGATGGGTGCCGTGTTTGGTGCGCTTGGAGCGTTTTTGGCGCTACCAGTTACCGCAAGTTTGCAAGCTATTTTTAAGGTTTGCACAAAGCAGTACCATCTTGTGTCTTCGCCGTTAATGAATGATCCAAAACCTGAACATACTTCAATTATGGTGAAGCTCGTTGAAGCGATGAAACGTAACTTTATGAAACCAGTAAGTGATACTGTGCTACGCGTAATGAAAGGCACAAGTTCTCGTATCTCTCTCAATGATGATATTTTATACTGGTATAAGCAAGCTTACGTATCAGATACTGAAGATGCGACTAGTGATGCTACATCTTCTGGTTCTCATGATTCTTCTGATGCTCATCAGATTGATGTGTTAGCAACAATGCCAATTTCGCGCGAAATGTTAGATGAAGTAAACAAAGATATTGCTTTGAAAAATAGGAAAAATACAGAAAATAACAAAACTAAAGCAAATCATACAAAAAATACGAAACGTAAAGAAAATAACGTAAAAAATAACCCTCGGAGCGGGTGGAAGCGATGATTCTTCTATCAATATTTGATGTACTGGTAATAATTATTGGCATAAGCAGCGTTGCATATCAGGGCGTGTGTGCTGTAGCATCGCTATTCGCTAAACCTATCGTTTTTCCGGAAGCACCAATGGATAAGCATTACGCTGTGCTTATTTCTGCTCGTAATGAAGAAGCAGTTATTGGCAATCTTATCCATTGTATTCAAACGCAAACGTATCCGCAGAAACTTATTGATATTTGGCTTGTTGCCGACAATTGTACAGATGCAACTGCAGAAGTTGGGCGAAATGCCGGATGCAACGTAATCGAGCGCTTCGATAAAGAGCATATTGGCAAAGGCTTTGCGCTCAGCTATTTGCTTGACCACATTATGAAAATTGGTGCGGATAAAGTTTACGACGCTTACTTCGTTTTTGACGCGGACAACAAGCTCGATCCTCACTATTTTGAGGAGATGAATAAAGGCTTCCACGCAGGATACCAAATCTTAACCAGCTACCGAAATTCCGTAAATCTTTCCGATAACTGGGTTTCTTCCGGATCTGCGCTTTGGTTTATTCGAGAGTCGCGCTTTACTAACAATTCGCGCATGCTTTTCGGTTCAAGCTGCCACGCAGGCGGAACCGGTTTTATGTTCTCGCGCGAAATTATGCATAGAAATCGCGGCTGGAAATTCCATCTTCTTACCGAAGACCTTGAGTTTACTATGGATTCGATTCTTCACGGAGACAAGGTTGGCTACTGTGGTTCGGCAGTATTGTATGACGAACAGCCAGTTTCGTTTAGGCAAAGCTGGAGGCAACGTCTTCGCTGGAGTAAAGGTTTTTTGCAAGTGTTCCGTTATTATGGTGCTGCTCTTATTCGTCATGGTATTCGAGAACGTGATTTTTCATCCGTGGACTTTACGTTGATGTTGTGCCCGTTTATGGTATTAGCGGTTATAAGGCTGGTTCTGGGATTTGTGTTTGCTGCTTTCGGTTTTGTTACATGGGCAAGCCAAATTGAATCATCGTTGAACCTTATAACTACTACTGTTACTAGCGTTTTCGGCATGATGGTGTTCGTGTCTCTCACGATTTTAGTTGAGCACGATAAGCTTGGGGCCACGAATAAGGAGCTGTTTGCGTACGCTCTGAGCTTCCCGATTTTTATGCTTTCATACGTGCCTATTGCGTTCCAAGCTATTTTCTCCAAAGCGAGTGGAAGCCAATTCAACACACTGGTCATTGATTTGGTGTGATGGTGGGACGATTGCGCAAAAATTGCGAGTGTGAGATAATGAAATCCCTATTGTAAACGTGCGGCTGCGCAATTAAAGTAGCGCAATGCGTGCGTTTATCTGTATGTTGTGAGGTTTCTATGGTAGATTCTATTCCAGTTTTTGGCGCAAACACTTACGCTGCTGACGGCGAAGAAGTTCCAGCTGTTTCTATTCGCGGATTTGTTAAGACTTTCGGCAAAAAAGTTGCTGTAGATAATCTTTCGCTAGACATTCCAGCAGGCTCTTTCTACGGCTTGGTTGGCCCGAACGGTGCCGGCAAAACTACCACGATTAAAATGCTTACGGGCTTGCTTATGCCGGATGCTGGTTCGGCTTCGATTTTTGGCAACGACGTTTGGAGCGACGTAAATAGTGCCAAGCGCGCAATCGGTTTAATGCCACAAGCGGATGAGATTTTTAAGACGATTACTGGCCTTCAGCTTTTAACTTACGCTGGCATGCTTCGCGATATGAGCCGCGCTGAGGCTGTTCGTCGCGCGAACGACTTGCTTTCTGCATTCGACTTAACAGAAGCTGCAAACACTATGGTTTCTGACTATTCAACTGGTATGACGAAGAAGATTTGCCTTGCAACAGCTATGATTCACAGCCCGCGCGTGCTCGTGCTCGATGAGCCTTTTGAGGCAGTGGATCCTGTTTCTAGCGCGAATTTGAAGGATATTCTAGCCGAATATGTTTCTACTGGTGGCACGGTGATTATTTCTTCGCACGTTATGGAATTGGTTGAAAAAATGTGCTCGCACGTGGCGATTATTAACGAAGGTCACGTTGCGGCTGCTGGCACTCTTGCGGAAGTAGCTCAGGGCAAAGATCTTGAAGATCGCTTTATGGAGCTTGTTGGCGGTCGTCACGCGGCTGCGCGCATTGATTGGCTTAACGGCGGTAAGTCTGATAACGCTCCTGCCGCTCCTAGCACCGATTCCACCAATTTCAACGCTTAAAAAAGGAGAGCCATAATGTCTATGATTGTTACCATGGTTCGCCTTCGCTGGGCGCTTACTTTTTCCGTTATGCGAAAGTCGATTTGGCAAAAAATTGGCTTTGGTATAGTTATTGTTTTTGGACTTGCGCTTATATGCGCTCTTGGTTTTGCGGGTTTTCAAGCGGGAAAGTATCTTAATTCAGGAATGCTTGCAGATACTAAAGATTGGCAGGAATTCCAAGTTGCTCCAATAATGGTTGCGTCGGCTGTGTCAATTTTTACGCTGTTTATAAACCTGTTTATGTTTGGCAGTGACACAACGCTAAAGTCGCGTAGTTTTGCGCTTTACGGCATTCCTTACGTAAAGCAGCAAGCTGGCATGCTTCTTGGCTCTCTTTTTGGAGCGTTTTCTATAAGCTGCACAATCGCACTTGCTTTGTGGTCTTTAGCGTACAGAAGCTTTGGAATTGTGCCGGTTTTAGTCAGCGTAATTGCAGCTCCGCTTTACGTTGCAACAATCGTGTCTTTAAGCAAAATGCTTATTGAGCTTTTGGATACTATTTTAATAAACAAGCGTTCAAGAAACATTTTTTACATTGTTATTTTCGTAGCGTACATGATTTTTGTTGCGTCAATGAACAGGCATGGTAGTTCACCAAATGGGATTGTGTTCGGCTCGAGTTTCTGCGCTGCGTCCGCTTTTACGCCGTTAAGTGCGGCTATAGCTTTGCCGCTCGATGCTATTAATGGCAATTGGTTTGCTCTTGCTATTCGCTTCCTTATTTGCGTTGTAACCATTGCTGCTTGCTTTGCAATCTCTGTATTTTGTGCAAAATTAGAGCCGAAGCTACTGCGCGGTGAGCAAAAAACGGTTGTTAAAACTAAGGGAATCGGCTTGTTTGCAGTAGTTCCAGACAACGTAGTTGGTGCGATTATTGCACGAATTATTAGCGTTATGAGAAGAGATATGCGCCAACTGTTCTTGCTTATTACGCCGCTTTTTATTCTGGTAGTTGCAGGAGGAACTAGTTTTAATGCTAAAGGTTTTGGTTCTATAGCACAGGACATAGGCGTTTCTAGCTGGATGATGTATGCTGGTTTGCTTATGGGCATGGTTGTTGGAAACAATATTGCATACGATGGCACAGCTTTTACTATGCACGCGATTATTGGAGTAAAAGGTTTGCACGATCGCTTGGCGAACGCAATAGTTTGGTCCGTGATTTGCGCTGTGTATTTTGCAATTCTTGGAATAGGGGTTTATGCTTTCCTTTTCTTCGTAGCAAATGTTCAGCAAAATATGAATGCAGTTATGTTCCAAACTCTTTCTCCAATCGGAGTAGCTTTTGCTACCATAGGCATAGGCTTAATTTCTTCGTGCATTGCAATGTACCCTGTAGCGTCAATCGAAAAGCCATTTTCTAGGCCGCAAGGTTCTGCAGGCGCTAGATCCTTTGCTCCAATAGGTTTTTCGCTTCTTTCTGCAGTATGCATGATTCCGTCTATTGCTGCAGCTATGGCGTTTTTGGCTATTAACGCGAATCTTTTGTGGATTGCAAGCATTATGTTTGTAGTAAACGGCTTGATTGTGCTGGTTGTTGGCGTAATTCTTGGTGGCAAAGTAATGGATAAGCGCATGATTCGTATTGTAGAAAACTTGCGCAGATTCTCGTCTATTACTGCGTAACTTACGCACGCTTTGTTGCAAGCGCAAGGTATAGTTAAGCGCGGTAATTGCAATCGACTTAAAGGTAGTGCTCGCATGAACAGTAGAAAAGGCTCACAAGATGCCTTCAATACTCGCAAAGCAAGCATTTTCTGTGAGGTTGGATCGTTAGACGACATTGAGCCATTAGAGAATATCGTTTCTTCTGATTCCTCTCCATCTGCATCTTCTCAATCTTCCGCAGCAAAGCCTATTACAACAGGTTTAAATCAGCAGCAATCAAGCGCGTACGCCGCTATGCTTCATAGAAGCCAGTACCCATCTCGGTGGCGTTTTCTTACTACGACTGTAGCAGTTATAGTAAGTGCTGCAATAATATTTACATACGCTGCGCTTGACGTATGTGATATTGCTCCTGGTCCTTTAACTTTGCAAACTCAGCGTGCTGCTACCGCTTCTTCGCCGCGGGCTCTACTGTATGCTCCTACTCTCGCTAAAGGTGTTAATTATAGTCGACCAATCAATCGTGCTCAAGCACAAAAGCTTATCAACGCTGTGATGGCTGATTCTTCTATCAGTAGTAGCTCTTCAGCAGTAATTATGGATGCTCAAGGTCGTGTGATTGCTTCTCATGAGCCAAATGCTTTACGCGAACCTGCATCTACGCTTAAAACGCTTACTGCTGCTGTAGCTTCTCGCACGCTTGACATGGGTTCAACACTTGATACGCAAGTATTTTTGCTGCCTGAAACTAGCGATGTTCCTACTCATGCATCTAGTGCGCACGCTCGTAAACTTGTGCTGCGCGGTAATGGCGATATGCTTCTTGGTGTTGGCGAAAATGATTGGCATCATGTGAATGGTCGCGCTGGTTTAACAACCTTAGCGCGAAGAACGGCTGCTGCGTTAAAGCTTGATAATATTCACAAAGTTTCACTATCTGTCGATGACTCACTTTTTGGTGCTCAACGAGCGCCTGCATTAGTGTATGACACTGATGTTGAGCACCGTTTTTATGCGCGAACTTCGTCGCTTGCTATTGATGATGCGCGTCAACGTGATCTTGTTGCGCAAGGTGTGGATGCTGACGCTATGACTGATTTTCCGCTTTCTGATCCACAGCCTGCGCAAAGCGTTGGTAACATTTTTGCGCGATTGCTTGAAAAACAGGGTATTTCAGTTGTTTCTTCTGCTGAATATACGTCTGTAGATCAACAATCTCAAAAACCTGTAATACCAGTAAGTAGAACGCGGCAATTAGTTACTTCTTCTTCGCGTTTGCTTGCTCAGGTTTCTTCAGCACCATTAAACGAAATAATGGCTTATATGCTTCGTATTTCTGATAATACGTTAGCAGAAGAATTTGGTCGTTTAACTGCGATTGCTGTGCATAAGCGTAATTCGCCAGAAGGCGCAGTTCAGGCAGTGGAGGAAGGTTTACGTAAGCTTCATATTAATACGCGCGGTTTGCATATGTCTGATTGTTCAGGATTATCGCCGAAATCTAAGCTACGCGTTGCAACGTTAGCTCAAGTGCAAGCGCTGAATGTGCAAGCTCATTCTGGTGGTGCTGCGGCTGCTGAAGGTTTATCGTTGCCTGGTTTGGTTGGTACTGCGCGTAAACGTTTAGCAGATGAATCTGCTGCTGGTATGCTTCGCGTAAAAACTGGTTCTTTAAGTGATGTAACGTCCATGACTGGTAATGTGTCACGTAACAATGGTGGTGTGCTTACTTTTGCAATAGTCGTGAATCAGCCGACTGATTTTTGGGGAGCTTTCGTAGCAATCAACAAGTTTATGGCAGAATTGCCAAAACTATGATTTATGAGTTGCAATTTAGCGTTATTAGCGCGCTACACTAGAATCTATGGTGTATTCTTCTCGCATACGTGCAGGTATTGGTGCTATAAAACGCTGCTTTGATGAGCTTTCGTTGTGCGCGCAAGATTCGTGTTTCCATGAGCATGGTATGCATAATGCTGCAGAAAATGCTCCGCTAGTGCTCGTTGCATGTTCAGGAGGACGAGATTCACTTGCGCTTGTGGCGCTTACTGCTATTGTATGCGCAAGCCGAGGTTTGCGTTGTGGAGTGGTTATTGTTGATCACCATATGCAGCCTCATTCAACTCAGGTTGCGCGCGAGGCTGCAAAACGTTGTACGCAAGCGGGAATAAGTGAACAATACGTTTTTATTCAATCTGTTCAAGTTACAAATTCTGGTAAAGGTGAGGAATCTGCAGCTCGTGATGTGCGTTATCATGCCATTATTGAAGTTGCTCAACGTCAACAAGCTGCAGTAGTACTGCTAGCGCATACTGCAAATGATCAAGCAGAAACAGTGCTGATTGGTTTAAAAGATTCTGCAGGCTTAGAGGCAGTTGCTGGCATGAAAGCAATAACATTTCGTGAAAACGTTCAGTTTGCGCGACCTTTTATTGAGCTTACGCGTGAGCAAACAACTGGAATTTGCGAAGATTTGGGCATTTCTTGGTGGGATGATCCCACGAATGGCGACACTCTTGAGCAAAACCTTGAGCTTGGTGAAAATTATCCATTGCGTTCTAGAATTAGACACACGCTTATGCCGTATATTTCGCGATTTTTACACGCAAATATGGTTACGCTGCTTTCACGAGGTGCAACGCTTGCGCAGGATGATCTTGATTATATTAATGCTCAAGTTGACGCAACAATACCACAAGTAATGTTCGTTGACACAACGGCTCAAAGCGTAACATTGCATGCGGAACAATTAGCACAATATCATCCTTCAATACGCAGACGCATTATTGCTCGAGCATTGACTGCTGTGTCACTGCGTTTCTCGTCGAGTCATGTACAAGCAATCGACGAACTTAGCGTACATTGGCATGGTCAGAAGCCTTTTTCTCTTCCAAATCACTATGAAGCAGTTCGACGCAATCATCGTATCGTCATTCGCTTATGCAAAGATAGTGAACATGCAAATTGCAGATATACGAGATGACATCGACTATGAATTAATCAGCCACGAAGAGCTTATGAAGCGTATTCGTGAAGTTGCTCAGCAAGTGAGTGAAGATTATAAAAACCGTAATGTTCTGCTTGTTGCGGTACTGAAGGGAGCAGTTAATACTCTCGCTATCTTCTCACAGGAACTCAGCGTTAACGCAGCAATGGACTTTATGAGTTTGTCAAGCTACGGTAGCGGTACGCAAACAAGCGGACAGATTACAGTTCGTCAAGATTTAAGCACGGACGTGCGTGGTCGCGATGTGCTTATTGTTGAAGATATTGTTGATTCTGGTCGCACATTGGCTTGGCTAGTAGACGAGTTAAAGGGTCGTGGTGCTAACAGTGTTAAAGTTTTTGCGCTGCTCAGTAAGCCTGCCCGTCGCGAAGTTGATGTGCAAATTGACTACTCAGGCTTTGAAATTCCTGACGCTTTTGTTGTTGGTTTCGGCATGGACTATGACGAGCGTTACCGCAACCTTAATAGCATTGCGGTATTAAAGCCATCAGTGTATGGTGCTTAATTAACTACAAAATTCTTATTGCAATCTTACATACCATAACTATTAAGAATTTTTATATAGGGAGTTTGAAAGGAGCCTTATTACATGGGCGCTTCTCCTATGATGCCGCAAGGTCCAATGGGTGGTCCTGGACGTGGTAATAACGGTAACAATCCGTTCCTTAATCCACACAACCCTAGGAATCCTCGAAATAACGGTCAACAGGGTAAGAATAATAAAGGTAGTAGCAGCGAAAACGGTAATAATAATGCTCGCCGCCCGTTCTGGCAATCGCCATGGACATGGGTTGTGCTGCTTGTATTACTGTCTGTTGCGGGCTTCCAAATGTTTGCGCACAATGGTACTCAAACTATCGATACACAAGATGGTTTTGCGTTATTGCAATCGCATAAAGCAAATTATGTTGAAATTATTGATAATAAGCAGTTGGTTAAGCTGACGCTTGATAAGCCGTTTAAGAAGTTCGATAAGCGCAATAAGCAAAAGCGTGATTTTGGAAAAGATGTGCAATTCTACTACACGCTAGCGCAAGGTAAATCTGTTATCCATGAGGTTGAAAAAGCGAAACCATCTAATGGTTGGACTGCCAGCTTACAATCTCAAGGTATTTTCTCGTACCTTATTACTTCGCTTGTGCCAATATTGTTCTTCCTTGGCATGATTTGGTTCATGTTTAGCCGTATTGGCGGTGCTGGTGGCAGCATGCTTGGCATGGGCGGCGGTCGTGGTCGCGGAAAGCTCCTTGAAGGTCAAACTCCTAAGACGAAATTTGCTGATGTTGCTGGCGAACAGGCAGCAGTAGAAGAAGTTGAAGAGATTAAGGACTTCTTAAAAGATCCATCGCGCTATAAGGCTTTGGGTGCGCGTATTCCTCGTGGTGTACTTCTTTACGGCCCTCCAGGAACTGGTAAAACGTTGCTTGCTCGAGCGATTGCTGGCGAAGCTGGCGTGCCATTCTATGCAATGGCTGGTTCTGACTTCGTTGAAATGTTCGTGGGCTTGGGTGCGTCTCGTGTTCGTGAGCTTTTTGATGAAGCTAAGAAAAACGCTCCTGCCATCATCTTTATTGATGAGATTGATGCTGTTGGTCGTCGTCGCGGAAGTGGTATGACTGGTGGTCATGATGAACGCGAACAAACGTTGAACCAGCTTCTTGTGGAAATGGATGGTTTTGATAACGATACGAATTTGATTATTATCGCTGCTACTAACCGTCCGGATGTGCTCGATTCTGCATTGTTGCGTCCTGGTCGTTTTGATCGCCAAGTGGCTGTTGAAGCTCCTGATTTGGAAGGTCGTGAGGCAATTCTTAAGGTTCATGCCAAAGGTAAGCCTTTCGTGCCGGATGTTGATCTCCACATGGTTGCTGTGCGTACTCCTGGATTTACTGGTGCTGATTTAGCTAATGTGCTTAACGAAGCTGCTTTGCTCTGTGCTCGCTCCGGCGCGCAATACATTGATAACCGCGCAATTGATGAGGCGATTGATCGTGTGCAAGCAGGTCCTCGCCGTAAGTCGAAGAACATGGCTTTGGATGAATTGCGCAATACTGCTTATCACGAGGGTGGTCATGCTCTTGTTGCTGCGGCTTTGCATCATACAGATCCTGTTACTAAGGTGACGATTTTGCCACGCGGTCATGCTCTTGGCTACACTGCCGTTATGCCAACTACGGATCGTTACTCACAGTCGCGCAATCAGTTGCTCGATCAGATGGCTTATGCTATGGGCGGTCGTACGGCTGAGGAAGTGGTATTCCACGATCCAACAACTGGCGCTTCTAACGATATTGAGAAAGCTACAGCCATTGCTCGCAAGATGGTTGTTGAGTTTGGCTTCTCTGCAAAGCTTGGCGCAGTTAAGTGGATGGATGCTGACGACGACGCTTCCGGTTCTCTTGACTCTTTGCAGCCGCGCAAGTTCTCAAATCGTACGGCTGAAGTTATTGATGAGGAAGTTCATAAGCTTATTGAAACTGCTCATACTGAAGCGTGGGAGATTATTAACAATAATCGCGATGTGCTTGATGAGTTAGTTCGTCAGTTGCTTGCAAAAGAAACATTGAACGAGAAGGAGCTTACAGCAATCTTTAGTAAGATTCGCAAGGCTCCTGAGCGTACGCTTTGGCTTTCTAACGATCAGCGACCTGATTCGGATATTCCTCCTGTGGAAATTCCGGAGAGCTTACAGCGCAACGTAGCTGGTAAAGAGGAAGCTGCTGGTAAGGAAGAATCTGATGGTAAGGAAGAATCTGATGGTAATGCAGATTCTACGCAAACTGATGCTTTCTCGCCAATCGTTCCTGCTAACCCGCTTGCTCATCAGTCTGAGCAATCAGAATCTGGTACGCAATTTGGCGAGTAATCTCGTGGATTGTAGGAATAAATTTCTGTACAAGCACAATATGTACGAACATAATTTTACGAACATAATATTGTGTTGTGAACATAACTGAATATATGTGACACTGATAGACGTTGATAGCACTTACTATTGTTATCAACGTCTATTCTTATAAGAAGCTGTTGATGTTGTTGCTTTTGTAGTGTCAGCTTATAGTTCTTGTTGTGAAGAAGTGTAGAAACATAGGATGTAGCGTGCAGAAATATTAATCTCATCCCGAGTTTCGTTAATATTGCAAGGACAATTCGTGGTAAGACTCAAGTTTCATATCGTTCAGTATGAAAACGAATAAAAGTATTGTCCAGAGCTTGGTAAGCCTATGCTAAAAACAGTCAAGATGAATGAGGAATTAGCGTGGTTGCTCTCACTGTAAGTCTCATAAGTCAAAAATAGTGTGCATCAATAAAATGTATACACATTTTGAAAAATATATCACATTGTCACTTTGCTGCGAGTAGAATATAACAAAATATTACTATTGGCAATGCGATTGAAGTTGTAAAAGTAAATATGGTTACACTTTACGATTGTGTTGTTGCATTGAAGCGTAGAAGAGACGATTATGGATACTATACGACTTACAGGAATTCGTCCTAAAGGTGACGACATAACTATTGGAATATACCGATTCATCTATGTTGATGCTGTTTTGCAAGTGAATTTATCTAAAGCGTTGGATGGCAACGAAACTCACGCAATAGATATTCCACAAGTAATAGACCGTCTTGCTTGCGCGTTGCGTCAATGTGAACATGATGATGAGATTGAAGATCATCCGGCTATTGCGTTGGAGCTTATTGCTAAAGCTGTAGCAGATTCTGCTATGCGTACGTGGCAAATTAGCGAAGCTGAAATTACGGTACATGCTTCTTTACGAAGCCAATATTATGGTTTACAAAGCACTGTTGATGACGTGTCAGTTACTTTACATCGCGTTGCTCAAGAAGAATTTGATTTGAATAATAGTGTGACTCCGGAGTCAATCGCGCATGTTGCTGTTCGCGGCGGTAGAGTAGAGGTTGACGAATTCGACGACAGCGAAGTTGCTGATTATTATCGTTCTCTTATAAGCATTGATGAGGAAGAAAAACAACGTAAAGAAGATGAAGAAGCTGCGGCTGCTGCTCAAGCTGCTATGGATATTGCGAATGCTGCTGCTCCCAATGATGCGAGTGCTCATGCCAACCAACAGGATGCTAGTGTTTCGGATGTTGCTGATAGTGACGACGCGCAACACGGCACCGATCTTGTGAAACATGAACGTAAGTCACCATTTTTTGGTATATGTCCTCTGCCAATGCAAACGACTGCAGTAGTAGCAATGAAGGGTGTTGCTCAACAAGCTACGCGTTCTGCTATGCTAAGAACTATCGCGTTGCTTGAGCAAGATAGGGATTCGCGCGTTGATGGCGTATCGGCATTATACGTTGTTAATGCGCTTGAAGGCGACTACTATGCTGCCGTTTTTCTGCTTTCTTCAAGTGGTGATGAGTATGAATTGTTGCGTTTGGTTCGTGCTGTTGCTACCTTGCATAAAGATACAGTAACAGTGCGTGTGCTGGGTGCACGTTCGTACGGCGAGTCTGCTGCTAGCACAAAGACCATTAATCCGGAAGGATTACCGAGGGAAATAGCGGAAATGGTGACTGTGAATCCTAAGTCACCGGAGCTTATGCCATGGTTGCAGATTGAGTCGGATGCTGCTTTAGACGATAACCCAGTTTCGTATTCTTTAGCATTTGCTTTGGATACTCAAACTGTTGGCGTATACTCAGAGCAATGGCTTGTAGGGGATGATTACTAATGAGAGCGTATCGCACACCGTGGTGGTATCTGGTGCTAGGTCTGCTGTTTGGTTTTTTGCTAGGTGCATTCTTAGTATCGTCGACTGAATCAAGTGCTATGTCGTTGGCTGGAGCGCCATGGATTGTGGTGGCAATTATGGTGGTTGCTGGCATCATAACATTTGTGATGGCTTGGCAAACGCATCAAAGTGTAAGTGAAAAAGCTAAGAATAAAAAGCGTGTTAGTTCACAATTTGCTGTAGCAGCTCTTATGCTATCGAAAGCTTTGGGTATGGCGGGCGCTATTTTGGCTGGCTGGTATGTTGGGCAACTGCTCATGAGTTTACCTCATAGCGAAATAGCATTGTATGGTTCCGTTATTCGTGAGTGTGCTATTGCTGGTTTTGTTTGCTTTGTAGATATGCTTGTTGGTATTTTGGGTGAGCGATTGTGTCAGTTGCCGCCGGAAGACGGTCCTGAGTCTGCTGTGAAGAAAGCGAATCCTAGTCCGGTAGCTTATTGATTTTTCTTACTGCATACTATGACGTGTTGCGGTGCATTTGTAATGTATTTTGATGCGTTCGTAGTGTATTTGCGACATGTTTGTGGCATATTTGTGTCATATTTTGACGCATCGCAACGCGCGTAGCAAATTGTCTGTGCTGAGCAGTGCACTTCGTGTGTTTGCAGTTGTGTACTACTTCATGGTATATATGCCTACTTTTTGTTATGCATCTTCGCTATCTTCGCTATCTTCGCTATCTTAGCTATCTTCGCTATCTTAGCTATCTTCGCTATCTTAGTACGCGTAATGTAGTTGCCGCATGAGATAATGTCTCTTGGTATTTTTGCTGCTGCTATTAGCGATTTCCCTATTTACACGCATCATGTACGCGTACGGTTATGTTGTTATGTGTACTTGGAATAAGAGCATGAAAGACTTAACGTATTGGTTATGTGCGAAAGTCAGTCGTGTTTTCGTAGAGCTGCAGCAAACGCTGGAATTCCAACGTTTTTAAGGATGGTATATTACTTTGGCTGAATTTATCTATCAGATGATTAAAGCGCGTAAGTCGTATGGTGATCGCGTCATTCTCGATGATGTTACTTTGAGTTTTTTGCCAGGTGCGAAGATTGGTGTAGTTGGTCCAAATGGTATGGGCAAGTCTACACTGCTTAAAATTATGGCTGGTTTGGAGAATGTGACGAATGGTGAGGCTTCGTTAACTCCAGGCTACACGGTAGGTATTTTACAGCAGGAGCCACCGCTGGATGAAACGAAAACGGTTGGCGAAAATATTAAGATGGCTTTTGGTGAGATTGCGCAAAAGGTGGCGCGTTTTAACCAAATAGGCGAAGAAATGGCTAATCCGGATGCTGATTTTGATGCATTGATGGAAGAAATGGGTAAGCTACAGACTGAAATTGATGCGGCGAATGGCTGGGATTTGGATTCGCAGTTAGAGCAGGCAATGGATGCTTTGCAATGCCCAGATCCTGATTCGCCTGTGTCTGTGTGCTCTGGTGGTGAGAGGCGTCGAGTGGCGCTGTGCAAACTTCTTCTTGAAGCTCCTGATTTGTTGCTTTTGGATGAGCCTACGAACCATTTGGATGCAGAGTCTATTCTGTGGCTTGAACAGTTCTTGCATAAGTACGAGGGTGCTGTTATTGCCGTTACCCACGATCGCTACTTTATGGACAATGTTGCTGAGTGGATTTGCGAAGTTGACCGCGGTCAGCTTTATCCGTACAAGGGTAATTATTCCACGTACTTGGAAACCAAAGCTAAGCGTATGGAAATCCAAGGTGCCAAGGATGCCAAGCTTGCTAAGCGTTTGAAGAATGAGCTTGATTGGGTGCGTAGCTCGCCTAAGGCTCGCCAAGCTAAGAATAAGGCTCGTTTGGAGCGTTACGACCAGATGGAACAAGAGGCACGTAACTCCAAGAAGCTTGATTTCTCTGAAATTCAGATTCCAGCCGGTCCACGCTTGGGTTCGCAGGTGTTGGAAGCGAAGCATATTCACAAAGCTTTCGGCGACCGTGTGCTTATCGACGACTTGTCGTTCACGTTGCCTCGTAACGGCATTGTTGGTGTGATTGGTCCGAACGGCGTTGGTAAGTCTACGCTTTTCAAGACCATTGTGGGCTTGGAGCCGCTTTCTGGTGGCGAGCTTACTGTTGGCGATACTGTGAAGATTTCTTACGTGGATCAGAACCGTGCAGGTTTGGATCCAAACAAGAACTTGTGGGAAGCTGTTTCCGGCGGACTCGATTATATTGAGGTTGCAGGAGTTGAAATTCCTACTCGAGCCTATGTTGCTAGCTTTGGGTTTAAGGGTTCGGATCAGCAGAAACTTACGGGAGTGCTTTCCGGCGGTGAGCGAAACCGTTTGAACTTGGCGTTAACGCTTAAGCAGGGTGGTAACTTGCTGCTTCTCGATGAGCCTACTAACGATTTGGACGTTGAGACTTTGGAAAGCTTGGAGAATGCTTTGATTGAGTTCCCAGGCTGCGCTGTGGTGGTGAGCCACGATCGTTGGTTCCTTGATCGCGTTGCCACGCATATTCTTGCGTGGGAAGGTGATGACGATAATCCTGCAAAATGGTACTGGTTCGAGGGTAACTTCCAAGCTTATGAAGAAAATAAGATTGCTCGCTTGGGTGAGGAAGCTGCTCGTCCGCATCGTTTGCATCGTAAGTTAACTCGTTGATTGAGTTTTTGCTTTTACTTATTGGCGGAAACATTTGCCGGTGATTTTTCGGCTTTTGTTTCCGCTTTTGCTGTTTTTGACCACAAACGTCGTGATTGTGCTAGGTGTGTGCTAGGCTCAGTAAGTTCGTGACTTTGTAGGATTACGCATAGTTAAAAATATACAGAAATTTACGAAAGGCTATCGTGCCGCATACTTATCATGCTGCGCCTGCTCAAAAGCGAGGCGCGAAAAATACTCAGAATACTCGTAGTAAAAGCGTCTATGCTAAAAACGTTCATACCAAAAACGTCAAAAATAAGAATGCTAAAAATAGTAAAAACTCTCAAGTTTATGACGCTTATGATCCACGCGTTCGTGAATCGCACAACGCTAACAAATCCACAAAAAAACGAAATCCTTTTGAGTATCAGGGGAGTCATAAGAATTACGGCTCTCATCACGAGTCCAATTCGCGCAGGGAGCGCAATCGCAAAGCAGAAAAAGCTCGTCAAAAGGCGCGCGAAAAAGCCTTGCGATATGAAGAAGTGGCTATCGCGGATGCTGAACAAGATTTTGCTAAGCATAATATTGCTAAGGATAATATTAATAAAAATAATGTTGCTAAGCATAATGTTGATAAATCTCATAATGCAAAGCAAAATTCTGCAATATCTTTACATTCTACTTCAAAAAAGCAAAAGCAAGATTCTCATAACGCAACAATAATTCCAGACTCTGCCATTGAATCTCGTGAAAATTACCGTGACGATGTGACTTTTGCGCAACTTGGCGTTCCAGAGCCTTTAGTAGAAGTGTTGCGCGCGGATGGAAAAACCACTGCATTCCCGATTCAGCAGGCAACGCTTCCAGATTCCTTGCGTGGTGCAAATATTTTGGGTCGTGGTCGCACGGGAAGTGGCAAGACGCTGGCGTTTTCCATTCCACTTGTTGCGCGTTTGGCGGAGAATTTTGTTGATTTAATTCATTCTGGTAAAAACCATAAGTCACGCGAGTTGAGCGATATTCCTGCTCCTAGAGCAATAATTCTTGCTCCAACGCGTGAGCTTGTGCACCAAATTGACGACGTAATAGCACCGCTTGCTGCAGCCTACGGTATGCGCACTGTGACAGTGTATGGAGGCGTGAGATACCAGCGCCAAATATCGCAACTTAAGCAGGGTGCGCAAATTGTGCTTGCTTGCCCTGGCCGTTTGGAAGATCTGCTGCGTCAGGGAGCACTTACGCTTGAAAAAGTGATGGTTAGCGTGCTTGATGAAGCAGACGAAATGGCGGATATGGGGTTCCTTCCTGCTGTTACTAGACTTCTTGAGCAAGTTGCGCCAGATGGTCAACGCATGCTGTTTTCTGCAACGCTTGATAAGCAAGTTTCTACATTAGTTGAGCGTTTCCTTCCAAACGCTGTTGTTCATGCTGTGGATGATGCTGATTCACAAGTTGATACTATGACGCATCATATTTTTGCTGTGTCGGCAGGGGATAAGTACGAAGTTTTGCGTAAACTCGCATCCGGACAAAAACGCGCTATATTCTTTACTCGCACGAAGTATCAAGCGAAAAATATGGCGAAAAAATTTGTTCAGCAAGGTATTCCTGCAGTCGATTTGCAAGGTAATTTGTCGCAGAATCAGCGCGATCGTCATCTAGCAGTGTTTGCAGAAGGTTTGGTGCGTGTGCTGGTTGCTACGGACGTTGCTGCGCGAGGTATTGATATTAGTGATGTTGCGCTGGTGGTGCAAACTGAGCCGCCAGAAGACCCAAAGTCATTCTTGCATCGTTCGGGTCGTACTGCTCGAGCTGGTGAGGAAGGCGATGTTGTAACGCTTGTGCTGCCGAACCAGAAGCGTGCTGCGCATATGATGCTTCGTCGTGCTGGCATTCATGCGAAAGCTGAAGATGTGAATCCTGCTTCGCCAGTTCTAGATGAGATTGTGGGAGAAGCTGCTGAGCTTCAAGAAGGTTGGAGCATGCCTGAGCCAGAGCAGCAGAAGCGCAAGGGGCGCGGTCGCGGGCATAGACGTGGTAGTGATCGCGGTCGTGGCCGCGGTCGTGGCCGCGGTCGCGGTCGCTTTGACCGAGCTTGAAACCAACTGCAATAGTAACAAAACTGCGTTCGCTGCTAAGCTTGCGTGTAAACTTGCGCGCGTTTGTGGACATAAGCGCGCTGCAAGTCCACATTTTCTCGGGAAAACATAAGTTACTCATGCAGAAACTGTACTGCATGAGTAACGAAAAGGCATTTGTTTTATTTGCTTTACTTGCTTTGACCTTTGCCAAATGCGCGCAATTGAACGCCGTTCCAGTCTGCGCTTACAGTAAGGGGAGTGGCTGCATTCATGCCAGCTGTTTTTGCGGCAGACTGAACTGTACTGGAGCTTGGGGAACCTTCGCGACCAGGTTTAGGCGTGAGTACCCACATAGGTGCATCATCGTCAAGCATATTTGTGGCATCCATAATGGTGTCGGCAAGCTCATCTTCGTCATCGCCGTCGCGCCACCAAATAATCGCGCCATCAACAGCAGCATCATAATCTTCGTCCACCAAGTCTTCGCCGGTGAGCTGTTCGATACTTTCACAAATTGTTTCGTCGACATCGTCGTCCCAGAGCCATTGTTGCACAATGTCTCCTGGTTGGAATCCGAATTCCTGTGCATGCTGAAAAGCTATCTGTTCCACGAGACTCAATATATCAAAGCGTCAAGAAGTGCGCGCGCATAACGGCGTGTATTGTGCTACTAAAAGAGTATTGCTCTGCTGACATCGAGTTTTGTTTATTAGAGAACACTAGCATCATTGCTGCTGCACACACTGAGTACCTATTGCTTAGTGAACACTAGCATCCGAGCTGCTGCACACACTACACCGGACTCTCCTATCACACCACAAAACACTAGCGGTTTTACTAGTAGTGAGGGGTGGGTGTTGCTTGGTCGAGCAATATAAAAGCGGAACGATAGTAATAATCTTATTGATGAATACTATTTTTGCAGAAAAAGTAAGTAAAAAAACTAAACTTAACTACGCAACCGCTAAGTCTAAATAAGGTATAAGAGCGGAGCGCTGCGAGACAAGCAACCCCACAACTCACAGCCACTCCAGAAAACATGCCAGCAAATTAAGCTCCCTCATCCTCGACACACCAGGACACGCCTCAAAAATAGCGAATAAATCATAAATCACTATATATAGTTACCTATATGAGTGTTTCCCCTAGATATTGTGCATGGTTTGGACTATAGTAAAGCAAGTTATGAAAAAATGAAGCCTCGTTTTTGTGGCGATTTACATGAGAAAATAAAAAATAATATTGAGAAAGGTTTGTACTGATGCGGGTTTTGGAGAAAACTGATGTTGATTACGCAGAAGTTCAAATGGATAGTGTAGCTGAAGCTCCAGTTTCCCGCGTGCAGGTGGAAAAGCGCGATGGTCGCGTTGTTGACTTCGATTCAATGAATATCATCATGGCTATTAAAGCTGCTTTTAAGGATTTAGGCAAGGAAGTCGGTCCGCAAGAAGAGCAGATGATTCGCGATATTTCAGATCATATTGAAGCTGAGATTCAGGATCGTTACAATGGTCCAGCAAAAATCGAAGATATTCAGACTTTGGTTGAGCATAGTCTTATTGAGAATCATCTTTATGAGGTTGCTCGCTGCTACACGAGCTACCGCCTGAATCGCGATATTGACCGTGCTAAAGCTACTGATATTAACGAAGCTGTGAATCGCCTTGTCAATCGCGATGAAACGCTTGTGCGCGAAAACGCAAATAAAGATTCCAATGTTTATGCTACTCAGCGCGATCTTCTTGCAGGCGCTGTTTCCAAGGCATCTGCGTTTTCCATGCTTCCTCACGCAGTTTCTAACGCACATATGAAGGGTGATATTCACTTCCACGATGCTGATTATTCGCCATTTACTTGCATGAGCAATTGCTCACTTCCTGATTTTGGCGACATGCTCGCTAAGGGTTTTGCTCTTGGTAACGCAATGATGGATAGTCCAAAGTCTATCGGCACTGCTGCAACTCAGGTTACGCAGATTATTAAGGATATTGCTGGAGCACAGTACGGTGGTCAGACGGTGAATCGTACTGACGAAATGCTTGAACGTTATGCTAAGTGCGATTACGACAAAAATCTTGCTATGGCAAAAGCCATGATTCCTGATTCCACGCCAATTCAAGTCGCGAAGGATATGATTGACGGCTTGAAGGCTCAGGAGCCTAAGAATCTTCACTGCTTGGATAGGGATCCCCTTCCAGCTGATACTCCTTTTGATGATAATTTGAGCGAGCTTGACCAGCTTCGTGAGATTTATGCAAAGATTATGACGCGTAAGGCTATTTACGACGCTATGCAAACGATGGAATATCAGATTAATTCCAACCGTGTTTCTAATGGTCAGACTCCGTTCGTAACTGTCGGCTTTGGCTTGGGTACTTCTTGGTTCGCTCGCGAAATTCAGCGCGCTATATTGCTGAATCGTATTCGTGGCCTCGGCAAAGATCGTCACACTGCTATCTTCCCTAAGCTTGTGTTTACCGTTAAGCACGGTGTCAACGCGGATCCTGGCGACCCGAACTACGATTTGAAGCAGCTTGCGCTCGAGTGCTCTACTAAGCGCATGTATCCGGATGTTGTGTTCTACGAGAATATTGTGAAGATTACCGGCTCCTTCAAAGCTCCTATGGGTTGCCGCTCCTTCCTTCAGGGTTGGATTGATCCAAAGACCGGCAAGGATGTTGAAGACGGTCGCATGAATCTTGGCGTTGTAACGGTGAATATGCCGCGTATCGCTCTTGAATCTCATGGCGATGTGACTCGCTTCTGGAAGCTTTTCGACGAGCGTATGGAAGTTGCTCACCAAGCTTTGCGATTCCGCATTATGCGTTGCAAGCAGGCAACTCCTGTGAACGCTCCAACGTTGTTCCGCTATGGTGCTTTTGGTCGTTTGGAAGCTAACGAGGGTGTTGATCAGCTGTTCCGTAACGAGCGCGCAACTGTTTCGCTTGGTTATATTGGTTTGTACGAAACTACGGCCGTGTTCTTCGGTAAGGATTGGATGAAGGATCACAGCTGGAATGAGGATGGCAAGCAGTTTGCGCTTTCTTTGGTGCGCCGCATGAATAAGCTTTGCCAGCAGTGGTCGAAGGCTGAAGGATACCACTACTCGGTATACTCAACGCCTGCTGAGTCTTTGACTGACCGCTTTAACCGCATGGATCGTCAGAAGTTCGGTCGCATTGAAGGCGTAACCGATCACGACTTCTACACTAATTCCTTCCATTACCCGGTTTGGTTGCAGCCAACTCCTATGGAGAAGCTTCGTTACGAGGTTGACTTCCCGTATTTTGCTTCCGGCGGCTTTATTAACTACTGCGAGTTCCCATGTTTGCAGGCGAATCCTAAGGCTTTGGAAGCTGTTTGGGATTATGCTTATAAGATTGGCATTGGCTACTTGGGTACGAATACTCCAATCGATCATTGCTTCGTTTGCGGATTCCAGGGCGATTTTGAGCCGACTAAAGAAGGCTTCCGTTGCCCTGAGTGCGGCAACAGCGACCCAGATAAGTGCAATGTTACGAAGCGTACTTGCGGCTACTTGGGCAATCCTGTTCAGCGTCCAATGGTTCACGGTCGTCACGAGGAAATTGCTCACCGCGTAAAGCACATGTCTGGCGAAACTGGTCATGTGACGCTGGATAATGGCGAATCTCGCGAATGGTATGAGGAAACTAAGTAAACTTAGCTAATGAATTATGTTGAAACTTAGTAACATAAGTTGACTAGATAATTTAGTTAGATAAATAGCGTTTTTTGTGTTTGTTGTTTGGTAATAATCTGGCCGCTAGGAAGTGTTGATTACGTTTCATAATTGCACTTTCTAGTGGCTGGATTTATTTTATGTTTGTACTTATTGGATTTTAATGGTTTCTTGAGTATTAAGGGGGTTGGATATGGCTCGCATTACTTTGCATGATTTTGCGCCTGCAGATGTGAATCGTGGGCCGTGGATTCCTACCTCACTTTCTAATAATCCTCGCGCAGGGCAGTGGTCAAGCGAGCGTATGAGTAAAGGCATGATTGCTGATTACAAGCGCTTTTTGATGACCGACGGCGAGGGTATTCGCTGTTCGCTGTATGTTTCCGGCTGCCCGTTCCATTGCGTTGAGTGCTATAACGAGTCGATTTGGGATTTTCGCGCTGGCCACCCTTATACGCAAAAGCTTGAAGATCAGATTATGGAAGATTTAGCGCAGCCTTATGTGCAAGGTCTAACGCTTCTTGGTGGCGAACCACTGCTCAACACAGGTATTTTGCTGCCTCTGTGTAAACGTATTCGTAAAGAGTTTGGTCATACGAAAGATATTTGGAGTTGGACCGGCTACACGTGGGAAGAGCTTATGCGCCCGGGTGAGACGCCTGATAAGCTTGAGCTGCTGCAATACATTGATATTCTTGTTGACGGCCGCTATATGAAGAATTTGCACGATTCACTGCTGCAATTTCGCGGCTCTAGCAATCAGCGCATTATTGATGTGCCAAAGTCATTGGAAAATCCGCAAAATCCTCCTGTAATCTGGGACAAACTTCATGATCAGGAGCGTTTTATTCCGTCAATTTACGGAAAAGACCGTGCGCAAGGCGAAGGCGACGCTTCGTAATCCTATTGAATTTGCCGCTAACACGATATATTTAACAATGTTTGCGGACGATTATAAGAATGCATACATATACACATGCTAAGCTAAATATAATTAACCTAGTAACATCTGTATTGCAAACTGTCAAAAGAATTATGCTAACTATGCTCATAAATACTGTAACTAAACGATAGATAGTTTGGTATGTCTTTTCTTTGCATAAATATAAAAGATAGATTAGTAATATTAGTAGGACGAATGCTTGAATGGTGAGACTAACAGTATTAATACAAGTGTTATCGTCTTTTAAGTCCTTCAATTGTTTAAAGAAATAAATAGCTGACGAAATATAACAAAGCAGCGTTATTGGCAGTAGAACTACGTGTTTGCTGTTCATATTGTTCCTCACATAATTGTTGATATTAATTGGAAATTCTCACTGCAAGTCGACACGAATGCCTTTCTGCTGTGCTACAGCGCCAACTATCTTTGTGTTGTATCTTTGTGTTACTCATAAGTTTCTTCTTGGGTGTTGGCTTGAACTTGCAATGATAGTAAAAAAGATATGGATAATGCTACTGAGCAAGTAAGTATTCTATTAATAGCTTTTTTATATTCATGACAGTACCTCTTTATACATGCGAATATACATTCTTTCACTATATAATTTTTATAAGATGAAATCAATCGTTGTTTATAATTTGAATGTGTAGAAGCACTTTTTCGTATGTGATTTGTCTGTATACTACTATGTCAAAGATTCATCTATTTATGCATTTGGTAATGAAGTAACTCAATACGGAAATGCGCCATGTGCGATAATTCAAATATGTATTTGAAGAAGTGATATTATTAAACCTACACATGACGTTATGTAGGGGAAGGGATGCAATGGCAGAGAAGCCGAAGAACAATTCACGAAAAATTAGCAATAATCCTCCTCGCGCATTGCGTACGATTCTGTCATCTTTAAAAAAGTACCGTTTTCTTGGAATGTTAACGTCTGTATCCATTCTTATTGAAGCTGCCATGCAAATCGCTATTCCAACAGTAATGTCTCATCTTATTGATCTTGGCATTATGGCTGGCTCACCACAGGCGGTGCAATATTACGGTTTACAACTGCTTACTTTTGCTGCAATTGCAATGATTTTCGGCATTGTTTCGGGAATTTGTTGCGCGCATTCTAGTGCCGGTTTTGGTAGAAATTTACGGCACAATATGTTTGCGCGCTTACAAAGTTTAAGTTTTCCTGATTTAGATAAATTTTCTACAGGCACGATTGTGACTCGCATGACGAACGATGTGTCTAATGTGCAATTTGCTTATCAGCTGATTATTCGCTCTGGTATTCGCAGCGTTATGATTATTGTTACGGCTTGGTGGTTTACATTTCTCATTAGTCATGCGATTTCTTGGGTTTTTCTAAGCTTTGTGCCAATTGTTGGCGTCATTGGTGCAGTGGGTGCTGCGATTGTTGCCCCTAAATTTATGCGAATTTACCGCATAGTTGACGAGTTAAATAATCATGTCGGTGAGAATTTGCATAATATTCGCGTTGTGAAGTCTTATGTGCGTGAGGATTACGAAAATAGTCGTTTTATGCGTATCTCTCATAAGCTTTATAAGCATTTTCTTCATGCGGAATATGTGCTGAATTACAGTATTCCGTTGTTTAACGTGTGCTTTTATGCGGGAATGTTGCTGCTTGCATGGATGGCTTCGCATGAAATTGTGGCATCTGGTAATAATCCTGCGTTTGGGCTAACAACAGGAAATCTTGCTGCGCTTGTGGTGTATGCACTGCAAATTTTATTCGCTTTGGTGAATTTGGTTGCAGTTTTTGTTATGACTGTAACTGCGCGCGCTTCGATGCATCGTATTGCGAAAGTTTTGCAATCTCACAACAGTGAGCATGTTTCTGAGCATCCGCTTACTCAGCTCTCTGATGCGTCGGTGCGTTTTGAGCATGTTTCGCTGCGATATCCTCAATCAGATAACACAGATGAATCCACTCCAGTAGAACAAGAAATTTTACAGGATGTAAATTTGACGATTCCTTCTGGTTCGACTGTTGGTATTGTGGGAGCAACAGGTTCTGGAAAATCAAGTCTTGTGCAGCTTATTGCAAGGCTTTATGACGTAACTTCTGGTACGCTTTTTATCGGCGGTCATGATATTCGCGAGTATGATTCTGCAAGTTTGCGTGAAGAAGTTGGTGTTGTTTTGCAAAAAAATATTCTATTTAGTGGCACTATTGCAGAAAATCTTCGTTGGGGTAGAGCTACGGCAAGTGACGATGACTTGCGCGAGGCTTGCAAAATTGCTCGCGCAGACGAGTTCATTAACGATTTGCCGGATGCGTATAACACTTATATTGAGCAGGGTGGTAAGAATATTTCAGGCGGTCAACGACAACGTTTGTGCATTGCTCGCGCGCTTTTGAGGAAGCCGAAAATTTTAATCCTTGATGACTCTATGAGCGCTGTTGATATGAAAACGGATCGTACAATCCGTGAAGGCTTAAAGAAGTTTATGCCTGATTCTACGCAAATTATTGTGGCGCAGCGTGTATCTTCAATCGAGCATGCGAATATTATTGTTGTGTTGCAAAATGGGCACGTACTCGCTCAAGGTACGCATAATGAATTAATCGCATCTTGCGAAGTATATCGAGATATGGCGCTTTCGCAGGCAAAAAGTCAGGTATCGAGTGAAGAAGAAAGGGCTGCATAATGACTACCGACAATAAGGCTCAATCTTCTCAAAATACCCTTGCAGACCCTTCTGCAAATACTTCTGCAAATACTTCTGCAAATACTTCTACAAATCCTTCTGAAAAATCCTTAAGCAGTAGTAAAACCTCGAAAAAAAGCAGGGCAATTAACTGGCCGGTGCTGAAACGTCTCGCTTCTTATTTGCTGGTTTATCGCGCTAAAATTTTCGTAATTCTATGCGCAATTATCGTAGCTTCTATCGTACAAGCAGCTTGCTCAATGTTCTTGCAATCACTGGTTGACGTGTATATTCTTCCGCTTGTTGGCAAGCATAATCCAGATTGGATGCCGCTTGTGCGCATGATTATTCTTATGGCAAGTGTGTATGCGGTAGGCGTGTTTAGCTGCTGGCTGTGGGGTAGATTGGTTGCAAATGTTGCTGAAAGCGTTATGCGTGATTTGCGTAATGCCATGTTTCAGCATCAGCAAAAGCTTTCGCTCCGCTACCTTGATTCTCAAAGCTACGGCGACGTGATGAGTCGTTATACGAATGACACAGAAGTACTCCGTGAAGCAATTTCATGGGCTTTTCCTGACTCTTTTTCTGCGTTTATATCTATTGTTGCTGCGTTTGTTTCAATTATGTGGCTTTCGCTTTCGGTAGCAGCTTTTGTGGCTGTGTTTACGGCTTTGCTTCTTTATGTGGTACGTTTTATGTTGAAACGTTCTGGCAGGCTTTTCGAGCAATTTCAAGATGCTTTAGGTGAGTTGAATAAATTTGTTGAAGAATCAGCAACTGGCAGCAAAGTTATTAAAATTTTCAACCACGAAGCTGCAACCATTGAACAATTAGATATTTGTGTTGAAAAAGTGCAAAAAATTTCTGCTAGTGCCAATTCTTACGCAAATAATGTAATGCCGGTAATTAGTAACGCAAGTTACTTACTGTATGTGCTTATTGCGCTACTTGGAGCGTGGGCAGTTTCAGTTGGATTGCCAGCATTTGGTCTTGTTGGTTCTGGTGCTTTTACACTTGGCACGCTTATATCTTTGCTTACTCTTTCGCGAGCGTTTATTAATCCTATTGGCGAAATCACGATGCAAATAAATTCGCTTATGATGGCTTTGGCTGGAGCGTCTAGAATTTTTGAGCTTCTTGATGAGCAGCCAGAGGTAGATGCTGGTACAGTTCGATTAGTGAAAGTTCGTGTTGCTGAATCAGTGCAGCAGCTTTCTCATAAAGCAATATTTAATGTTCTTGAAGAAGTTGATGAAAAAGAAGAAGGTGTAAACGTTTATTGGGCTTGGAAGCGTGATGCTCAAGATAATGGCACAAAAGCTACTCAGCGTGCGCAGAAATTAAGTAAGATGGCGCAAGAAGTGGTATGCCATGCTAAACGCGATGCGCGTACTTCTCAGGATGGTCGCTACACTTTGCTTCGAGGAGACGTGCGCTTTACGGATGTTGTGTTTGGATACGATGCTGAAAAGCCGGTGTTGCATGATATTACTTGGTTTGCAAAGCCAGGGCAGAAGGTTGCGCTTGTGGGTGCTACTGGAGCTGGAAAGACTACTATTGCAAACCTGCTTACACGTTTTTATGATATTGACGACGGTCAAATTTTGTACGACGGAATTGATGTGCGTGATATTTGCAAAACGGATTTGCGTTACGCTATTGGAACGGTTTTACAAGATGTGAACCTATTTACGGGCACAATAATGGATAATATTCGTTACGGAAACCTAGATGCTAGTGACGAAGAGTGTGTGAAAGCTGCGAAATTAGCTCACGCTGATACTTTTATCACTAAACTTGCAGATGGGTATAATACAAAGATTGATGCTGATGGTGAGGATCTTTCGCAAGGTCAAAAGCAGCTTATTGCGATTGCTCGTGCTGCTGTAGAAAATCCACCTGTGCTGATTCTCGATGAAGCTACTTCTTCGATTGATACGCATACTGAAGCTTTAGTGCAACATGGTATGGATTCACTGATGGAAGGTCGTACAGTATTCGTGATTGCTCATAGGCTGTCTACTGTTCGTAATGCTGATGTGATTATGGTGTTAGATCACGGCAAAATTATTGAGCGAGGTTCACACGAGGAGTTATTAGCTAAGCGCGGCGAGTATTATCAGCTTTGCACTGGCGCAATCGAGTTGGAGTGATTTTCGCTGATATTCTGCGGCAACACGCCGAACGTGCTGTTGGGCTTGCATTTTGCCGTGAATTCTGTAAGATAGTGACTCGGCTGTTCAAGAGAACGAAGCCACGGCCCCGTAGCTCAGTTGGTTAGAGCGCCGCCCTGTCACGGCGGAGGTCACCGGTTCAAGTCCGGCCGGGGTCGCGATTAGTAGAGGCCCGGTTCGCCGGGTTTTTTATTCATCATGGCTCTGTAGCTCAGTTGGTAGAGCGAGCGACTGAAAATCGCTAGGTCAGCGGATCGATCCCGCTCGGAGCCACGCTTTGTAGTCGCGGTGCTTTTGCACCGCGTTTTTTTTATTCAATCTTGGTGAATAGGGTTTATAGGCCCAAAAGTGTGTAAAGCTAAGCTGTGAATATTCTGTGGCATAAGCCATAGTCTCAACACTGTTAAAACTCAGTCAAGTATCTTAAGAAAGTAACGGTCATATGTTACTCGCGCAGTACGTAATCTGCGTTAATAACGAATAATTGTGATTTATTGTTACTCGCGCAGTACGTAATCTGCGTTAATAACGAATAATTGCTATTTAGCGTTATTCGCGCAGTACGTAATCTGCGCCAGTAACAGCGTTTGATGATTTATTGTTAAAAATTCATCTAATACATGCCTCGAACGCCAATGCGCATAAGAAATAACCCACATTCGATATACATTGAGCCTTACTGCTATAAGGGTTATGAGCTTATTTTTACACAGTTTTGTCCAGGCGGCGAATGTACAGCAAACAGATTCGATTACCGCAAAACACTTGTATTGCAATACTCGGCACATGATTTTTTATGTACATGACCTATAGCCTTCCTTTTTCGTTTGCTGCGAGTACGCTAATTTTGGCATTGTTTTACATGCGGAGAGTGTTTGCACCATCGTAACGAATAAAGCCCATGCATTTCGCAGATTGCATGTATTCAAGAAGAAAGGTAAGTTAAGGAAGGTACATATGTTGAATAAAAAATTTATAGCAACGTTAGCAACAGCTGCCACATTACTCAGTGGTGTTGCGTTAGTATCGGTGCCTTCGACTGCATACGCTAGCGAAACTTCGGAAGCAGCAGTAAGTAACAATTCTCAAGCTTTTATTACATTCACTCATCCTGCGTTGAAATCTCAAGTTCTCGAGAGTATGCGTGCAAGTGGTGTAATAAATAACTCAGTAAACGATGTGACTCCAGATCAAGCAGCATCAGTAACGCATCTTAATATTGCTTCCTTGGCTGATGGCTCGACTCCTATTACTAGCATATTAGACTTTTCTTACTTCACTCATCTTAAAGATTTGTTCCTTGATTGTTCCCATATTGCCAACTTGTCGCAGCTTTCAGGTTTGAATCAAGTACAAAAGTTAAGTCTTGTTGTCACTTCTGGTACTAATTTGTCGCAGCTTTCAGGTTTGAATCAAGTACAAACATTAAATCTTATTATTACGTCTCTTGCTGATTCATCACAGAGTTCTGATCCTAGTGTTATCAATCTTTCCGGGCTGTCTGTTTTACCAAATTTGCAGAATTTAGATATTGACGCTCAAGTTACTGATTTGCAGCCTCTAGTAGGTTTAAAGAATTTGCAGAATCTGAATATTGCTGTTTCTGCGGATGCTGATATAACTCCGTTAGCTGCTTTGAAGCATTTGCATACGCTAAATCTGTATGGACCACATCTTGAGAATTTGTCGGGTTTAAGTGGAGCAACAAGTTTGAAACGCTTGATTTTAAATAGTGATATTGAGCAAGCTGTTGATGCTTCGCCGCTTGCTAATCTTACGAATCTTGTGGATTTGAGTATTGGCATGTCTCTTGCAGATGTTGCTCCACTTGCTTCTTTATCACATCTTCAAAGATTGCAGTTATCTGGTTCCAAGATTTCTGACATTTCGTCGTTAGCTGCTCTGCAGCATTTACAAACTCTAAAGATTATTGGCACGAATGTTACAGATGTTTCTGCTTT
Organism: Gardnerella washingtoni; assembly: GCF_049262705.1. Lineage (NCBI taxonomy): Bacteria > Bacillati > Actinomycetota > Actinomycetes > Bifidobacteriales > Bifidobacteriaceae > Gardnerella > Gardnerella washingtoni. The sequence goes on from NZ_CP058398.1 coordinate 216,239, forward strand.
GAGTTCTTTGAGTTCTTTGAAAAAGCTGTTTATTAATAATAGCGTTCATAACGATACATTGACAGCTTTGAAACAAAAGTTACCTTCGCTGTTAGTATCTTCGGATTATTCCGCAGAAGATGATGATTCGCCAATTGTGTCTGATGATACTTCAGATACTTCAGATACTTCAGATACTTCGGATACTTCAGATAGTGGTGATGTTGCTGTAGATGATTTTAATCTGGATAATTTAGATTTGGATACTTTTGATTTGGATGATGTAAATGTATCTGATTTTGACGAGTCTGATTTTGATATGTCTGACAGTGATGACATTGATTTTGATGCGGATTTAGACACTATAGCTGATACTGACTTTGACGTTGACACTGACTTTGATGCGGATTTTGACACTGACCTTGATATTGATACTGATGTTCATGATGCTGCTCATACAGCTCATCCCAGCACTATTAATAGCGTTCAGAAAGCTGATGCAACCAACTAAGCAGTGTGAATAGCAAATTATGAATTACACGTTGCATATATGAACATTGCATATATAACACATGTTGCCAGCACACTTTTATGTACTGGCAACATGTTCGTTTTATCAGTAAAATTCTAAATTTTATAGCTTAAGATAAAGCTAATAAAGCTAATAAAGCTAATAAAGCTAATAAAGCAAGAAAGCTATTTTTACGCTATTTTTGCTCATCAAGCTGTTTCCATGAATCAACATCAATATGATGTTCAGGATTTGCTTGCCAAGCTGCCCAAGCTGATTCCACAATATCCTTTACATCGTAGCGAGCATGCCAACCCATTTCTTCGTTAATGCGCTTTGTGCTACCAATAAGTTGGGGAGGATCTCCAGCTCTGCGATCTAGCACTGTTTCTTTAAATGGTAAGCCTGTAACTTTTCGCACTTCGTCTACAATTTCTCGCACAGAAGTGCCCTTGCCGGTACCTACGTTAAAAGCGTCATACTTGCGTTCGTCACGATCTAAATACGTAAGTGCTGCAATATGAGCGTCTGCTAAATCGGAAACATGAATATAGTCGCGAATGCAAGTGCCATCCGGAGTAGGGTAGTCGTCACCAAAAATAGCAGGTGCTTTACCGCGCTGTAAGCGATCTAGTAACATAGGAATCAAATTCAAAATAGCAGGATCTTCCAATTCCACCGGACCGCATCCAGCTACGTTGAAATAGCGCAAAGCGCAGAAACGAATACCGTAGGTATGTTCGCATGCACGTGCCATCCATTCGCCAAATAGCTTGGTCTGACCGTACGGATTAATAGGCAACATTGGAACCACGTCTTCTGGTACTACTTCAACAGGTGGTATGCCATAGGTTGCAGCTGAGGAAGAAAATACGAGTTTCTTTGCACCGCTTTCTCGCATTCCTTCAAGCACATTGAGCATGCCGTTAATATTCTGCTGGTAGTACCATAGTGGCTTTTCAACTGACTCACCAACCTGCTTGCGTGCTGCAAAATGAATCACTGAATCAACATGTTCATCTTTCATAATCTGTGCAAGACGCGCTCCTGCATCAGGGGAAGCAATATCCATGCCATACAGTCGTGCGCCTTCGATACGTGTAGGTTTTCCGTAGCTTAAGTCGTCAACGACGACGACATTTTGATGAGTTTCGTGCAATGCGTGAACTACATGCGCGCCAATGTATCCACACCCACCAGTAACAAGAACAGTCATACTTAGCCTTTCCTCTATAATTGTGTAGCCAGTGAGATTATATCTCGCTAAAGTGAAGTCTTATCTGCATGCGACGATACGTAACGGTATGTAGCGGTACGTAGCGGTAGCATCTTTAGATGTAGATACATGCGTAGATGCAGCTGCGCTGTATGTTGTAGTAATGTAGGAGCGTATGTAAAGATTTATTGTGTAAGTTAGCAATTCACGTAATGTATGTACGTAATGTTCCGTCCAGCAATGATTTTGGTGACATAATGGTACGGAGATGCACGCAGTTAGAAGTGAGTAGGAGTGTAGGTTGCAAGTAATAATATCAATTATTGCAATGCTGTCAGCAATATCGTTTTTGTTCATTATGTTGTTTATTGTGCGCATGCTGATTGGCGCTTATTTATGTATTATGGTTATCCGCATGATTGTCGATTGGCTCATGGTCCTAGTTCCTCGCATGCGTCTTCAAGGAATTTTTGCTGTTCTTATGAATATCATTTACTCTATAACGGAACCGCCGTTACGTTGGTTGCGCAGATTTGTTCCGCCTGTGCGCTGCGGCAATATAAGCATTGATGTGAGTTATATGCTTTTATATGTTGTGTTATACGCACTACAAATCATATTATGAGTGCCATTGTTGTGTTCGGTGATTATAATTTTTATAAAACCGGCGTTTTATAATATAAATTTTTTGTATTAACTATCCCAATTTTCTGCGGACGTGATAGCATCGAAGAGATATATATCAAAGAGATGCGTCCCAAAAGCGAGGTGTAAAGCATATGACTCTGTTGACGCCTAAGGACATTCGAGAGCATACCTTCCAAATTGTACGATTCAAGGGTGGGTATGACGTTGACGAGGTTGACGAATTTCTCGATCAAGTTACAGAAACAATAGAAGCACTTGGTCAGCAGGCAGTGCAAGGACTAGGTCAGTCCACGCAGTCGCTTGGTCGCGATGTTGCCGGCTTGAATACTAAGATTGCTGAATTAACTTCTCAAGTAGAGTCCTTAACTCAAGAAAATGAAGCGTTGCGTAACGCTAACAAGCAGCAAGGTGACAATAATGAAGCTGCTGCTTCGCTTGAAGCTACTACGGTGAAGTTACGTGAAGCTGAAGAAAGCAATCGTGCTTTGACTGCTCAAAACCAGCAATTGAAGGAGCAGTTGGATGGTTTGGGTGCTCAAGTTGATCAGTTGACGGCGCAAACTGCGCAAGCAGATAATGCTAAGCAACTCCAGAAGGAACTTGAAAACGTTACTCGTGAGCGTGATGATTTCCGCGCTAGTAGTGAAAACTTGGGTCGTGAACTTGAAACAGTTCGCCAGCAGTTGGTAGTGACTCAGCAGGAGAACACTAAGGTTGCTGAACTTGCCAAGCAGTTGGAAGAGTCTCGTCAGCGTGAAGAACAGCTTCGTCAACAGGTTGCAAAGTTGGAGCCGAATACAGAAACTGGTAGCTTACAGAAGATTGCTGGTGCTGGTGCTGAAGCTCAAGGTTCGGAGCCAGAGCGCGCTACTGCTATGTTGACGCTTGCTATGCAATTGCACGATCAGTATGTTGATAAAGGTAAAGCGAAAGCTCAACAAATTGTTGAAGAAGCGCAGGCTCACTACAACGACACTGTTGCTAAAGCCGATGAATATTCGGCTCGTACTCGTTCTGAGGCTGAAGAATACGGTAAGCAGACTCGTGGCGATGCAGATGATTATTCGGCTCGTACTCGTAGTGACGCTGATGCTTATGCTTCGCGTGCACATAATGAGGCGGATGCTTATTCTGGTAAGGTTCGTCAAACTGCTGACGATTATTCCAAGCAGACTCATGATCAAGCTGATCAGTATGAAGCAGAAGTACAACATCGTGCTGCTGACTACGATTCTACAACCCGTACAGCTGCTGATGCTTACGCTCGTCAGGTGCGTGAGAACTTGGAGAAGCAGACTCAGGTTATCGAAGGCAATATTCAGAGTCTTAAGCAGTTTGAGACTGAATATCGTACTCGTTTGACTGATTTCCTTGGTCAGCTTGTTGCGCAAGTTTCTGATGAGAATGCGTATGCTGAGCTAGGTCAACAACCTCAGGCTGAAGCTAACAAGTAGGCATAGTTTTCAGTAAAACAGCATGTAAGCTAGGTAGCTAGTGTGAACTGGTTGTGTAGTATATGCTGATAGTACGCTGAAATTGAAGATCGGATAAAAATTGACGCATAGAGATGTGCGTGTGAAACGGCTGCGTATTCGCGCAGCCGTTTTTGCACTTGTAGTTACTATTGGTCTTGTTATAGATCGTGTAACTAAACTGTGGGCGCTCCATGGTTTAGCTAGTGGCAAGCATATTCAGCTTATTCATAATGTGCTGTCGTTGTCACTGGTAAGGAATCCTGGTGCTTCATTTGGTTTAGGATCTAGCGCAACGTGTGGTATTAGCATATTGGCAATTGTAGCTTGTATTGCAATGTTGGTAGCGATTCGTCGTACGAGTTCATTGCAATGGACGCTTGCGTTATCATTCGCTTTTGCCGGAGCGTTTGGTAATTTAATTGATCGTGCTATGTATGCTGAACATTTTTTGGATGGCAAAGTAATTGACTTTATTAATTACGGTTGGTCAGTTGGTAATGTTGCAGATATTATTTTAGCTATTGCAGGCGTATGGTTTGTAATACTAGTCATATTTGAATTTCCTTTTCAACCAGCCGAAAGCACATATAAAAATCAACTTTCTTCTGACGAAAGTAATGAGTAGGTTGTGCAAAAAGTATGCTAGTTCCAAAAGATTTAGTTGGCTGCCGTTTTGATGTTGCTATAGCGCAATTACGTAATATTTCACGCTCAAAAGCGAGTGAACTTATTGCGAAACGTATTGTGTATCTTGCTCATCGTAAAGCAAATAAGTCTTCGTTGTTGCTTAGCGGTGACGAAATACTTTGTGATGACGTAGTTAGCGAAAAGTCTCTTGCGAATAAGAGTAACAGTGAGGTAGTGCAAGACAGCAATCAAGATTCAAAACAAGGTGCAAATCAAATAGTAGAACATAATATGGTTATTGCTTACCAAGATGACGATATTGTGATTGTTGATAAACCAGTTGGTATGGCAGCTCACGCAGCTAACGGGTGGAATGGTCCAACTGTTGTTGATGCTTTAACAAAGCGCGGAATTAATATTTTAACTACTCTTGGAGATGAGTTTCGTCGTGGTATTGTAAGTCGCTTGGATGTTGGCACAAGTGGTTTAATGCTAGTCTGTAAAACGGATTTAGCGTATGAAGTAATGAAAAAACAGTTTGCAAATCATACTGTTACAAAAACTTATCATGCGCTTGTGCAAGGCGACTTAACGCAAGATAAAGCAACAATTGAAGCTCCTATTGGTCGCGCAAAAGTTTCGGATTTTCGTTTCACAATCACGCCAGATGGAAAACCTGCTGTAACACATTGGGATGTGCTTGAACGTTTTGGTAGAGCAACACTGGCTAGCGTTAATTTGGAAACAGGTCGTACGCATCAAATCCGCGTGCATTTTACGTCTATTGGTCATCCTTTAGTTGGCGATTCAATGTATGGAGCTAACCCTGTGCTAGCTGAACAACTTGGTTTGCATCGGCAATGGTTACACTCAATGGCACTCACTTTTACGCATCCAAGAAGCGGTAAAACTTTGACAGTACAGTCGCATTATCCTTCTGATTTGCAACACGCGTTAGAAGGTATGCGAGAATTATCAAAGTAGCATTATCTCGATTTCTTGGTCAACTTTCGCTTATAGAATAGCATCTATGACTCAGCCGGAAACCAATTTTGTACATTTGCATAATCACACGCACTATTCTCTTCTTGACGGTGCGTCGAAAATTCCCGATTTAGTTAATCGTGCTAAAGAATTAGGTATGCCAGCTGTAGCAATTACTGATCATGGCAACATGCATGGTGCGTACGAAATGTGGAGTACGGCTGTAAAAGCTGGTATTAAACCGATTATTGGTATTGAAGCGTATGTGACGCCTGAGACTGCTCGTCAAGACAAAAGCCGCGTGCACTGGGGTACGGAAGATCAGCGTGCAGACGATGTTTCCGGCGGCGGCTTAATTACGCATATGACAATGTGGGCGGAAAACGATACCGGCTTAACGAATCTTTTGAAAGCATCTTCTGTTGCAAATCTTGAAGGGCGCGTGATGCGTTACCCACGTATGGATAAAGACGTGCTCGCAACTTACTCAAAAGGTGTTATTGCATCGTCTGGTTGCCCTTCTGGAATTATTCAAACGCGTCTTCGTTTGGGGCAGTTTAAGGAAGCTTTGCGTGCTGCAGGCGAGTTTCAGGATATTTTTGGACGCGATAATTTCTTTATTGAACTCATGAACCATGGGCTTTCCATCGAAACGCGCGTAACAAAAGACTTACTTGAAATTGCGAAGAAGTTGAACGCTCCACTTCTTGCCACGAACGATTTGCATTACGTTCATGAGGAAGATCGTGAAGCGCAGGATGCTATGCTTTGTATTAATTCCGGTTCACGCTTGGACGATCCTGACCGCTTTAAGTTTGACGGTTCAGGATACTATTTGAAGTCCGCTGAGCAAATGCGTGAGCTTTTTAAGGAGTTTCCAGAAGCTTGTGACAATACGCTTGAGATTGCTCGACGTTGTAATGTTATGTTCGACGACGGCGAAGATGGCGCTTTTATGCCTCAATTTGATTGCCCGGAAGGTTGGGATGAGACTTCGCTATTCCTTAAAAAAGTTGAGGAAGGATTGGAATGGCGTTACAACAATCATGTGCCAATGGAAGTGTTAAAACAGGCTGATTATGAATGTGGTGTGATTTGTCAAATGCAGTTCTGTGGCTACTTTCTTGTGGTCGCGGATTATATTAATTGGGCTAAAGAGCATGGTGTAATGGTTGGTCCTGGCCGTGGTTCTGCTGCAGGCGCTATGGTTGCGTACGCAATGGGTATTACGGAGCTTGACCCTATGAAGCACGGTCTCATTTTTGAACGCTTCCTCAACCCAGAGCGAGTATCCTTGCCAGATATTGACGTTGATTTTGATCCAGATGGTCGTGCGAAAGTACTTGAATACGTTGGAGAAAAATACGGTAGAGATAAGGTAGCTCAGTGCGTTATTTACGGAACTATTAAAACTAAGCAGGCGCTTAAAGATTCTGCGCGTATTATGGGCTACGAGTTTTCAGTAGGCGAAAAAATTACAAAAGCATTGCCTCCAACAAAAAATGGTAAAGACGTAAGTTTGCACGATATTTTTGATGAAAAATCAAAACGTTATGCTGAAGCTCGCGAGTTTCGCGAGTTGTATGAAGCAGATCCAGATACGCGTCGTATTACTGAAGAAGCAAAAGGTATTGAAGGTTTGATTCGTCAAACTGGTGTGCATGCTTGCGCAACAATTATGGGTTCTGAGCCAATTACCAACACTTCGCCGCTTCTTGAACGTACTGACGGTACTATTACCACAACTTTTGAATATCACACATGCGAAACGCTTGGCTTAGTTAAAATGGACTTTTTGGGTCTTTCTAACTTGACGGTTATTCGCGATACCTTGCGCAATATTGAGCATAATGGTAAAGATCCTATTGATTACACAAAAATTCCGTTAGACGATAGGCCCACGTATCAGCTCCTTTCTAGGGGAGATACTTTAGGCGTTTTCCAGCTTGATTCTGACGGCATGCGCGCATTACTGCGCACCCTTAAGCCAGATAATTTCAACGATATTTCTGCTTTAATTGCACTGTACCGTCCTGGTCCTATGGATATGGATTCGCATACGAATTATGCTAAACGCAAAAACGGTTTGCAAGATATTATTCCAATTCATCCAGAAGTTGAAAAACCTCTTAAGGAAGTTTTGGATGAAACATATGGTCTTATTGTTTACCAGGAACAGGTGCAGTCTGCTGCGCGTATTTTAGCGGGTTATAGTCTTGGTAAAGCAGATGTGCTACGTCGAGCAATGGGCAAGAAGAAGCCGGAAGTGCTGGCAAAAGAGCAGGTTCCATTCTTTGAGGGTATGAAAGAGCACGGTTATTCAGAAGAAGCTGCGCAAGCAGTGTGGGATGTTTTGGTTCCGTTCTCCGGATACGCGTTTAATAAAGCTCACTCTGCAGCTTACGGATTAATTTCTTACTGGACGGCATATTTAAAAACGCATTATCCGGTTGAATTTATGGCTGCTTTGCTGCAAAACGAACGCACGAATAAAGACAAAACCGCACTATACTTAGGTGAAGCTCGACGTATGGGTATTCAGGTTCTACAACCAGATGTGAATGAATCTGTGCTTGAATATTCCGCTGTTGGTGATGTTGTGCGATTTGGCTTAGGTGCTATTCGTAACGTTGGCGATAAAGCAGTGAACGATATTATTGCTGAGCGTGAAAGCGGTCGTGGACGCTTCGTAAACTTTATGGACTTTATTAAACGCGTGCCAATAACAGCGTTAAATCGTCGCTTAGTGGAATCGCTTATTAAAGCTGGAGCTTTTGATTCTATTGACTCAAATCGTCGCGCACTGTTCCAAATTTGCGATCCTGCGATTGATTCAGTAATTGCACTGAAACGTAAACAGGCAGAAGGACAGTTTGACTTATTTGCAGACATCGACTCGTCTTCTGACTCATCTGACGACTCTGGTTTGGGAGATATGCAAATCACTGTGCCGGATGTTGAAGAGTGGGATAAAAAAACGAAGCTTAATTTTGAGCGTGAAATGTTGGGTTTGTATGTCTCAGATCATCCTCTTAGCGGGTTGTCGGCAGTATTAGCAGACTTGCGTGAAATGACTATTGCTCAGCTTATTGATCGTGCAAAAACGATGAGTGATGGTCAGCAAGTGACGATTGCGGGGCTTGTTACCAGCGTCGATAGGCGAGTGTCTCGTAAAGGTAATGCTTGGGCGATTGTGACTGTTGAAGATATGGAAAGCTCCATTCAATGTATGTTCTTTGGTAAAGTTTACGAAGCTTCGGCTCAGGAACTTGCAATTGACCAAGTTGTGCGTATTCGCGGTCAAGTTGAAGTGCGAGACGAAACAGTATCGATGCGTGCTACAGAATTTGAAGTACCAACATTAGAATCAGTGGACGAAAGACCTTTGACTATTGTGCTACCTCATCAAGCATTAGATAAAGCCCATGTAGCAGAATTAAGCAATATTTTGCGCCGTCACCCCGGCTGCTGCCAAGTTCGTTTAGCGCTACTTGACAATACGGGTAGAGCGCAAGTGCTCACTTTTGGTGATACTTTTCGTGTTAAGCGAGACACATCACTGTTTGCGGAAATGAAAATCGTATTTGGTTCTAACTGTTTGCCAAGTGCGTAACGTGCTGCATGTGTGTACTTTTGTGTAATGAATTTGATAGCATACATGTACATCAATCCGACTCGAATATACTACGTAAAGAAGAAGAAATGACAAATAAACAGAACAATCATGATGCGTCTCATGAAAATAATGAGCCAATTCGTACTTCTTTTACTGATACTGAATTAAACGATGCGCTCGCAGGTTTTGAACGAGAATTTAAGGAAGATGCTGCGAATACTACAGATAACACTAAGTCTAAAAATTCTCAAAATAATAGTGAAGATCATGAAGATGCTGCGCTTGATGAAGCTATGCGTAATATTGAAGAAGCTAATTTTGAAGAAGATTTACAAGGTTTACTTGGTAATAAAGCCAAGGTTGCTATGATAGTCACTTATGTTACTCCGGCACAATTATTAGCAGCTTTTTGCAAAATGGTTAGCGTTTCAGCACAATGCTTTGACGAAGAACAAGGTGCTGTTGCGGTATTAAAGCATTTGAACAACAATGAGCCAGAAGAAGCAGTGCAAAAATTTGTCGATTTCTTCCGCGGAATGGATGTTATGCTTATCACCAATCGAGCAGATAAATTAACAGCAAAAGTTTACGAATATAGTGTTGAACCGCAAGACATTGTGGCGCCAATGGCACTAGCGGTGTGGTCTCGAACAGTAGAAGATCTTGCTATTTGCATGGAAGACGTTAACAGCATTGCAAAACAAGGCGTGAAAATATTTGACAGTGATGATTTCAGCGATGGAGATGCAATAAGAATATTTCAAAAATATGGTAATTCAAACAAATCATGATATGACTGCATTTATCACAATTGCGTAAGTACATTACAATTACGTAAATTCATTGCATATAGTTGTGATACTTGCAGCATAATATGCAATAATACACTACAATTACACGTGACTGTGCATGCATTTGATTGTGCATGCTATTGAATGCTACCCAAGGGGCTAATTATGGATCGACAACAAGAGTTTGCTCTACGTACTGTTGAAGAGCGCGACGTGCGGTTTATTCGACTCTGGTTTACGGACGTGCTTGGCACGTTAAAATCCGTAGCTATTGCTCCTGCAGAGCTAGAAGCAGCATTTGAAGAGGGTATTGGCTTCGATGGCTCGGCAATAGAAGGCATGACGCGCGTTTTGGAAGACGACATGATTGTGAAGCCGGATCCGTCAACCTTCCAAATCCTTCCGTGGCACGGAGGTCCAGAAGGCACAGCACGCATGTTCTGCGACGTGTTAACTCCTGATGGCGAACCTTCGCTAGGAGATCCTCGTCACGTGCTTAAAATTGCGCTCGCAAAAGCAAAAGAAAAAGGCTTTACTTTCTACGTTCATCCAGAAATTGAGTTTTATTTGTTTGAAGCTCAAGATGATTGGTCTAAAACTCCAGTGCCAATTGATGAGGGTGGATATTTTGATCATGTGCCGCGTAGTTCGGCTATGGATTTTCGTCGTAGTGCAGTAAGCATGCTGGAGCAGATGGGTATTTCTGTAGAGTATTCGCATCACGAGGGTGGACCTGGTCAAAACGAAATTGATTTGCGTTACGCTGATGCTCTTACTACTGCGGATAATATTATGACTTTCCGCACTGTGGTGAAGGAAATTTCTCTTGAGCGTGGAATGTATGCAAGCTTTATGCCAAAGCCTTTAACTGATCAGCCTGGATCGGGTATGCACACGCATTTGAGTTTGTTTGAAGGTGACACAAACGCTTTTTATGAGGCTGGTCAAGAGTTTAATATGTCATTGATTGCCCGTCAGTTTGCTGCAGGTATTTTGTATCATGCTTCCGAAATTTGTGCTGTAACTGATCAATATGTGAATTCTTATAAGCGTTTGTGGGGTGGTGCGGAAGCTCCTAGCTACGTGTGCTGGGGTCATAGCAACCGTTCTGCGTTGCTTCGCGTGCCGCAGTATAAGCCTGGTAAGGGCAATTCTTGCCGTATGGAATTCCGTGCGCTTGATCCTGTAGCGAACCCGTATCTTGCTTACTCTGTGCTTTTGGCTGCTGGTTTAGATGGTATTGAACAGCAAATGACATTGTGTGAGCCAACGAGTGACGATGTGTGGGAGCTTACAGATGCTGAACGTCAGGCGATGGGGATTCAGCCATTGCCAGAATCGTTGGATGAAGCTTTGAAGATTATGGAGAAGTCTGATTTTGTGGCAAGCGTGTTAGGCGAGCATGCGTTTGAATATTTCTTGCGTAATAAGCACCAGGAGTGGGAGGAATACCGTCGCCAGGTGACGCCTTTCGAGCTAGAAAAGTATTTGCCGCGCCTATAAAACCGTTGTAGTGAGTTTGTTTATTCACTTATATTGATGAAATGCTGGAAGCTAATAGCTTCCAGCATTTTTTATTGTTTGGCAACATAATAATCTTTCTTGGGGTTATAGGCCAAAAGTGTGTAAAGCTAGGCTGATGAATATTCTGTGGCATAAGCCACAGACTCAACACTGTTACTAACTCAGTTAGCTATCTGAGGAAATAACGGTAATCACTCAAACACTGTTAAAAACTCAGTCAAGTATCTGAGAAAGTAACGGTTGTATGTTACTGGTGCAGTACGTAATCTGCGTTAATAACGAATAAGCGGGGTTATACGTTCTTCGCGCAGTACGTAAACTGCGCTAGTAACAGCGTTTGACGATGTATTGTTATATTCAGCTAATACATACTTGGAATGCCGCTTAGCATAAGAAATAGCCCACATTCGATATGCTGCGAGCCTTACTGCCGTAAGGGTTATGAGCTGATTTTTTACACACTTTTTGTCCAGGTGGCGAATGTGCAGCAGACAGATTCGATTGCCGCAAAACGCTTGTATTGCAAGGCCTAAGACATGATTTCTTACACACTTTTGGCCTATAACCCCTTTCTTGTTTCATTATTTGATTGATATAGGTGGAAAAGTGTGGAAAAAACAAAATTTTTGTAAAAAAGTGGGGATTTTTGGTGATGAATGGGTTAATATGGTGAATAACGTGCAAATGGCATAGTGCATGTTGAGCTAAGGAGGTGGAATATGGTTCATAGTGCTGCTCGCAAGCAACCGCAGAATGAAGCTGATTCTTCCTCACAGCATTCTTTACATCAGGTTCAATCGACTGCGGAATCTAGCGGTTCTTCGCCTATGCAGATGCCACTGCAAACGCCAGTTTCGCAAATTTCGCAACAGCAGTATGTGCAGCCTGTTGCACCTCATCAACCTATGCAGTCAGCTCAGGGCTACTTTGTAATGCCACCAAATGCTATGCCAGTCATGCAGCAGCCAATGCCAACACCGGTCTTCACTTCCACTCCATCCGGTGTTGCAGATTCAGCTGCCCAAACTACAGCTATGCCAATTGCACCATCATATTTGACTTCTCAGTCTGCGCAGATTCCTCAGACTCCGCAAGTTCCGCAAGCATCTTACGATCCAGCGCTTCCATCTTTTTCACCTATTTTGCTTGGTACGTATACGCCAAAAATTGACGACAAGGGACGCGTGGCGCTTCCTGCAAAATTCCGTGCTCAGCTTGGCAAAGGGTTTGTGATGGCTCGTGGTCAAGAGCGCTGTATTTATGTGCTTCCTATGGTTGAGTTTCAACGTATGACTGCGCAAATTCAACGTACTTCGATGAGCAATAAATCAGCTCGTGACTATTTGCGCGTATTTCTTTCTGGTGCTGTCGATGAGGAAGCAGATAAGCAGGGTCGTATTGTTGTGCCGCCTATGTTACGAGATTATGCAAATTTAGGCGATGAAATTGTTGTTATAGGTGTTGGTACGCGTGCAGAGATTTGGAATAAGTCTGCTTGGGAAGAGTATCTTGCTGATCGTGAGCAAGGGTATGCCGATATCGCTGATGATGTGCTTCCGGCGGTGATGTGATGACAGATATTACAACTATTCACGCACCAGTACTCTTGCAAGATTGCGTCGATTTAGTAACTCCTGCTCTGCAGCATGAGGGTGCAATTGTAGTAGATTGCACTCTCGGTCTTGCCGGTCATGCTACTGCTTTTCTTAAAGCTGCTCCTCATGCTACGCTTATTGGAATTGATCGCGATACTGAAGCGCTTTCTTTAGCTACAGAACGCATGCGTAATGAAGGTTTAGTTCAGCGTTTTATTCCAGCGCATGCCGCATTTGATGAAATTGATGAGGTGTTGCGTGAACATCACATCAATCGTATTGACGCTGCTTTTATGGATTTAGGTCTTTCCAGCTTACAAATTGATGAAACGGAACGTGGCTTTTCATATTCGCACGATACTGCGCTTGATATGCGCATGGATACTACGCAATCAACTACTGCTGCAACTATTTTAGCTACGTACGATGCACGTGAATTAACTAAAATTTTCCGCGAGTATGGCGAAGAGCGTTTTGCAGCTCCTATTGCTCGTCGTATTGTAGAAACTCGCGTAGCACAACCACTTACTACTTCTAGTCAATTAGTGAATTTAGTTGATGCTGTAATTCCTAAAGCTCATCGTGCTGCTGGTAATCCAGCTAAACGTGTGTTCCAAGCTCTTCGTATTGAAGTGAATGGAGAGTTAGATAAGCTCAGTCGTACGCTTCCTAAGATTGCGCTACGGCTTCGTGCTCATGGTCGCTTAGTAGTAGAATCCTACCATTCGCTGGAAGATACTACAGTTAAGCGTTTTATGAATCAAGGCTTATCGGTTGATGTTCCTGCCAATATGCCGGTTATTCCTGATGATGCGCAACCATTTTTTGCGCCACTTACTCGCGGCGCAATGAAAGCTTCTCAAGAAGAAATTGCACATAATACTCGATCTTCCTCAGTACGCTTACGCGCAGTTGAATTATGCCGTCCTATTCCTGAGCGTTGGATGTCTAGGTTGGAAGATGAGGCAGCCGGTCGTACGCTTCGCAACGGAGGCTGTTGACATGGTGTTGAATATGAAAAATCGTGTATTGCATTCATCTACTACATCGGCTCCTGCAGGTCGTTCAAAAGATGCGTCTGTTCGTAAAGATTATGCACATAATTCAACGTCTGCGGTGTTTAGCTCAGTGCAGTCTCAATCTTCAGGTGTATGCAACCGTTTTCGCAAAGTTATGGTGTGGAGCAACACGCGTAAAGTGCCGTTAATAAATTGCATGATTGTTGTAATTGCAATGGTTGCTACATTGTCAACTTCTTTACTACTTCGTACACAGATGGCTGAGCTTTCATTTGAACAAACAGCAGTACAGTCACGTATTGCGCGTTTGCGCCAAGATGTAGAGGCAAAGCAAGCGAAATTAGATACTTTAGAGGCGGAACTTCCAGCAAGAGCACAACGCATGGGTATGGTTCCGCAGCAAGGTTCTATTGCTATTGATCTTAGTGATTATGCTGCGAAACGAAAACGCAATCGAGCGGATTGTAAGCAATCAAGCAAACAGATCACTTCGCACAATCAACAGCAGAATCAGCAGAATCAAGTAAAACAGGAGAAACATTGATGCGTCACTTCATGAAACAACGTTTCGCCAATCAGCAGATTTTTGTTCGTAAATGCACTGTTATTGCCATAATTTTTGCATTTATCAGTATAGGTGCAATAGTAAAGCTGAGCTTTATTCAACTGGTTAACGCTCGTTCTACGGCACAAGCAGCACAAGCAGAGCGTAGCCGTGTGCGGCCGATTCTTGCACGACGTGGGCGGATTTTGGACGCTAATGGCGCTGTTTTGGCGCAAAGTGTAGAACGATTTAATATTATTGGTGACCCTCTTAATGCGCAGGCTTTTAAACCGACACCATGCACGAAACAAACTGAGGGTAATTGTCACATGATTGATGGCAAGCCAGTGGAAGGTACGGGTGCTGTGGCGGTTGCTCGTTTACTTGCACCGTTGTTGCATATGAGTTCTGTAGAACTTGGTGGCAAATTAGCTGGTGTTGGCCGTTACGTATTGTTGAAACGCAACGTTACTCCGGCTGTGAAGCGTGCTATCGATAAGCTTAATCTTTCCGGCTGTATTTATGCCGAAAATAGTAGTGAACGCGTGTATTCTAGTGGACCAATTCTTGGTTCTGTTATTGGTGCTGTAACTCATGCGGATGAAGTTAACCGTAAAGGTATGAAAGGTCGTAAAGGCGAAGTTGGTGTTACTGGTCTTGAATTTACGCATGATTCAACACTGAATGGTGTAGATGGGTATCAGCGTTACCAAGGCAATAACGCGGGCAATGAGAAAATTCCTGGTACTGTAACTGAGTCTAAACCTGCGGTTAATGGAAGCGACGTTAAGCTTACTATCGATAGTGATGTTGATTGGTATGTAAAAAAAGTGTTACTTGACGGTAAGAAACAGTATCATGCAGCTTGGGGTGTGGCTGTAGTACAGGATGTTCATACTGGTGAAATTCTTGCTTTGGAAGATACTGATGATATTAAAGCCGGTACCACTGCTGCTAAAGTAAACGTTTCACGTGCGGTAAGTCAAACTTTTGAACCTGGCTCTATTGGTAAAGCTTTCGCAATGTCGGGTATGCTGCAAACTGGTGCGCATAAGCTTACCGATCAATTTGCAGTACCGAATAATCTTAATAAAAATGGGCAAACGTATCATGATGCTGTTGATCATGGTGTAGAACGTTGGACGTTAGCTGGTATTCTTGCTGAATCTTCAAATGTTGGCATGGTAATGGCTGGTGAAAAGTACCCATTGGACAAGCGTTATGAATATCTTGCTAAGTTCGGTCTTGGACAATATTCTGGTTTGAATTTGCAAGGTGAATCTCGCGGCTTACTTCCTAGCGTACAATCTTGGGATGGTCGCAAAAAAGATACGGTACTATTCGGTCAAGGTTATGCTGTGAATGCTTTGCAACTTACGAATGCCATGGCAACTATTGCTAATAAAGGTGTTAAGTTGCGTCAATCATTAATAAAGTCAGTTATTGATGCTAATGGTCATGTCACAAAACCTGCTCGTCCTGAAGCAACGCGTGTTTTGGATGAAAATGTTGCGGCACAGATGATGAATGCTTTGGAAAATTCTGGTGAACATTATCACCGCTTTGCTGGAGTTGATGGTTATCGTGTTGCAGCAAAGAGTGGTACTGCTGAAGTTGCTGGAGCTGATGGTCGACTCAGTTCTACGATTAGTGACTGGTCGGGTGCTATTCCGGCAGATAATCCTCGTTTTGTTATTACTGTTGTATTGCGTGATCCTCAAGGTGTGTATGGTGGTATGACTGCAGGTCCATTGTTTAAGACCATTGGTGAATTCCTTATGCAGAAGTATGATATTCCAGCTTCGGCTCCGCGCACAAATCCAGTTGCAGTAAATTGGTGATGCACGTATTACAATATTTGTTATACGTAGGGTAGGGTGTGCGATGAATGCTGTTGATGAATATGCAAGAGTAAGAGTGACCTTAGGTTTTGCTGCTAAGAACTATGGTTTTGAAGTTGTTCCAGCTTTTGCTGCTGGAGTAACTATTACTTCACTCGCTCATGATGTGCGTCAAGTGCGTCCCGGCTGCTTATTTGTGCCAGTTGGTCATGTTGATTGTCGCCAGATTGAAGCTGCACGTGATGCTGGAGCGTATGCTGCGTTAGTTCCTCCAGAGATTCGTAGTGAAGCATCTACACTTGGTTTGCCATTATTAGTATCGTCAGCTAATCCTGTTGCGTTGGGGAAGCTTGCTTGTGATATTAACGGTGATCCTTCTTCATGCGTTGCAACATTTGCTGTTGCTGGAGATGATGACGATGAAATCCATGCTAATGTGTTACGCTTAGCTGATTTCTTGCATATGCTTGGCAATCCAGTAGGTATTATGAGCGACGCTGGATCTATGTCGTTACAGCGCGAATTATCTTTGCAATACCCGCTGAATATTGCAGATGTTCAGCACACGTTGTCGGTGTGTGCAGAAGATGGTGCGGCTGCTGTGGTTATTGCGCTTAATGCTGCTACTTTAGCAAAGAATGCGTTACAGTCAGTAAATATTGATGTACTTGGTGCCGAGCTTACTCAACAAAATAAGAGTGCTAGTACTACACCTACGGTTGCGAAAGTAAAGTCAACAGCATTAACCAATGATGCCTCTAGTGAAGCAACTATTGCCAATGCGAAAGTTACGAAAATTCCTGTACCATCGCTCGATTTGCCACCAAAACCGACAATGAGTTTTTATTCATTGCGTCAACGTTATGGTTTTATGAGTCGAGAGCACTCATATTGTGTTTATCGCTCAGCCGAATCCGATGAACTAGCCGAATTAGCTGATCAAATTGGTGGTCGTGATGTTCATCGACATCTTTCCTTAGCTATTGCTATGGTACTTGCTGCTGGTGTGCGTAAGGGGACTATTAAAAGCGCATTGCGCGTTTCGCATGAGTTACGGTAGACATATGTTGCGTTATGTGATGATGGTGCTGTGACAATTGTGGATGTTATGAATAATTATTTTTTGGAGGATGTTATGAGTTGTGAAGTTTCGTGTGCGAATAATCATGAAAAGGTTTCGCACGCGAATATGATGCCGATGACAGTTCATGAAATTGCTGTTGCAGTACGCGGCACAGTTAGTAATAACAATAGTAGTCATGCGGTTGCTGATACTGGTGTTGCTGAAATTGTTGTTACATCAGCTTGTAGTGATTCTCGGCAAGTGCGTCATGGTGCTGTTTTTGTTGCTATTGCTGGTGAGCATGTAGATGGTCATGATTACGTTCAGCGTGCGGAACAAGCAGGTGCTGTGACAGCTATTGTTGAGCATGTAGTTGAGGGTGTTGAGTTTCCTCAGATTGTAGTGTCTGATTCTGTTGAAGCATTAGGGCTTCTTGCCAAGCATAATTTGGAACGTCGTCGCGCATTAGAACAACCATTTACTATTATCGGTATTACTGGTTCTGTTGGTAAAACAACAACCAAAGATATGTTGCACGCTTTGTTGAGTACAGTGGGTGAAACTGTTGCTCCAGTTGGTTCGTTCAATAATAATATTGGATTGCCACTTACAGCGTTGCAAGTGGGGAGTAAGACTCGATTTTTGATAGCTGAAATGGGTGCTAACCATGTTGGTGAGATTGCTAATTTAACGCGTATTGCTCCGCCGGATCTTGCCGTAGTGTTGAAGGTTGGCGTTGCGCATTTAGGTGAATTTGGTTCAGTTGAGCGCATTGCACAAGCAAAAAGTGAAATTGTGCGAGGACTTGTGCCTCATGGTGTAGCTGTGTTGAATGCTGACGATGCTCGCGTTGCTGCAATGGCTCATCTTGTTGAGAATAAGCATGTGCGCTGGTTTGGTCGAAATGTTAACCATAAGATGCTTGAATCAGCGCGTCAAGATGAATATCAATTGTTAGCAAGTGATGTATCGTTAGATTCCTTTGGAAAAGCGATGTTTACTCTTACAGAACGCGTATCTTCTGATTGTATTCATGCAACTCAAGTTCA
This sequence comes from Gardnerella washingtoni, assembly GCF_049262705.1. NCBI lineage: Bacteria > Bacillati > Actinomycetota > Actinomycetes > Bifidobacteriales > Bifidobacteriaceae > Gardnerella > Gardnerella washingtoni. Next base: position 234,721 of record NZ_CP058398.1, read on the forward strand.
TCTTGCTATACAAGGTGAACACAATGTTATGAATGCGCTTGCTGCAGCGAATGTTGCTCGATCTTTAGGTGTGACTTTATCAACTATTGCTGCGGTATTGGGCGAAGTTTCGCATATTAGTCCTCATCGTATGCAATTAAGCACGGTATCGCATGGTGATGAACAGTTCACGCTTATCGATGATTCGTTTAATGCTAATCCTGATTCTATGAAGGCCGGTATTGACGGTTTATGTGCATACGAGCATACTGCAGATAGGCAAGTGCATAGTCTTTTCCGCATTGCTGTACTTGGTTCAATGCTTGAGCTTGGCAGTAATGAAGATGAATTGCATACGGATATTGGTGAGTATGCTGCTCAATCGACTGTTGATGCGGTTGTAGCAGTTGGTTCTCAAACGGATGCTGAATTAGATAGATTAGCTCAATGTATTGCTCGAGGTGCACAAAGCTCGTGGCAGCATAAGCAACTTTCAGCTATTCATGCAGTACATTGGGTGCACAGTGCGGATGAAGCTGATGCATGTGTTTGGAAACTTGTGGCTGGTCATTCGAGTAGTGTTGTGTTATTGAAAGGTTCACATGCTTCAGGATTAAGCGTGTTAGCTGAGTGTTGGAAAAAACTTTCAGATGATGCGCACTCTCACTGTTCACAATGAACATGTAAGTATGTTTACGAAACATACCATAAAAGAATAATAGTACAAAATAATAAAGCAAAATAACAAAGCAAACGAAACAGTAAACGGAGGTTTAAGCGGTGATTGCGCTTATTGTAGGAATTGTGGTGTCACTCGTAGTGACGATTGTTGGCACGCCTTTGCTTATTCGTTTGGTGCATCGTTTGCACTACGGTCAGTACATTCGTCAGGATGGTCCACAATCTCATCTCGTTAAACGTGGCACACCAACCATGGGTGGAGTGGTTATTAATCTTGCAGTTGTAACAGGTTGGGCTGCTTCAGCGTTATACCGCTACTTGTCTGTAGGTCGTACGCCTTCTTGGTCTGCTGTGCTGGTGTTATTTGCTATGCTCTCTATGGGTTTGCTTGGTTTTATTGATGATTTTGCTAAAGTTCGTAAAAAGCAGAATTTGGGTCTTTCTGTGCATGCTAAATTTATGGGTCAGATTATTTTTGCTAGCATTTATGCGCTTCTTGCATTATTGTTACCGACACAATCTGGTATTGCGAGCGCACAGGCAGGTATGAGTTTTATCGAGCGACCGTTCTTTGATTTTTCAATGCTTGGTAGAGGCGTGGGTATTGTTGTATTTATTGTTTGGGTGAATTTTCTTATTGCTGCATGGTCTAATGCTGTAAATTTGACTGATGGTCTTGATGGTTTAGCTGCAGGATCTTCGATGATTGCTTTTGCTGGTTATGCGTTGATTGCTTTTTGGGAAAGCTATCATGTGCGTGGTGGCGGTCATTTTGGTTTCTCTTATGCTGTTTCTGATCCTCTTGATTTATCGATTATTGCTGTGTGTGCTGCTGTTGCTTGCTTTGGATTCTTGTGGTTTAACTCTAATCCTGCGCAAGTGTTTATGGGCGATACTGGTTCTTTAGCATTGGGAGGCTTATTTGCGGCGCTTTCTATTGCTACGCATACAGAATTTTTGGCAGTAATTTTGGGCGGATTATTCGTTATGGAAGCAGCTAGTGATGTTATACAAGTTGGCTTCTTTAAAGCTACTCATAAGCGCGTTTTCAAAATGGCTCCTATTCATCATCATTTTGAATTGCTTGGTTGGACGGAAACGAAGGTTGTTGTGCGTTTCTGGATGATTGAGCTCATGTTTGTGCTTTCTGCGCTTATGATGTTTTATGCTGATTGGGCTGGACGTTCAGGTTTACTTATTTAATCTGACTTGACGCATGCTGAGCGTAATGAGTACGGCAAATATTCATATGCTTGAAAAAAGAAATAATACTATAACGCAAGCAGTGCCGCATGCAGCATTGTGAACATGGTAACTAATCGGAAGGTTTCAGTATGAATACTGTTATGAATCATGATGCATCTATTTCATCGCAGCTGTGTGCGCGTAATCGTGTATTTCCGTTCCGACGCGTGCTAGTAGCTGGTCTTGGTGTTTCTGGTCGTGGTGCAGTTGACGTGCTGCGTGCGGTTGGTGTTGATTTTCTCACAGTTGATGAGCATAAGCCTGAAGCTGATATTCATGATTTTTCTGCTATCGATTGGTCTGCTATTGATGCTGTGGTGACTTCTCCGGTATTTAATCCGCGTACACCATTTTTGCAAGAAGCTTCAGCGCATCATATTCCAGTAATGAGTGAAGTTGAATTAGCATGGCGGTTGCGTGTGCCTTCTCAGCGCACAAATCATCCTGCTTCTTGGGTTGGTATTACTGGTACGAATGGTAAAACTTCTACTACTGAAATGACTTCTGCGATGCTTACGGCTTGCGGTTTGGATGCTCCGGCAGTAGGTAATATTGGTAAATCTGTTTCTCGCGCAGCTTTAGAAGCTCGTCATGATGCTTTATGCGTTGAATTAAGTTCTTTCCAGTTACATTTTACTGATTCGTTAGCACTCGATTGTGCTGCTATTACCAATATTGCTGCCGACCATTTGGATTGGCATGGCGGTATGGAAGCGTATGCTCGTGACAAGTCAAAAGTATTTCATAATGTTCGTAAAGCTTTAGTTTATAATGCGCAGGATGCGCGTGTAAGCTCGTTGGCTGCTGCAGCAACAGTAGCTGATGGTTGTAAAAAGATTGGTTTTACGTTAGAAGAGCCTCAAGATGGTGAAATTGGCGTACAGGATGGCTGGATTGTTGACAACAGTGGTGTTGCTGGCGGTTTTCCTGGCACGTTGAAGCGTATTGTTGCTTTGCGTGATTTGCAGCATTTATGTGAACCTGATGGCACAGTATATCCGCATCTACTAGCTGATGCGCTTACTGCTTTAGCGTTGGCTCTTGGCTTAACTGGGAATGTGGATGCTGCAGTTCGTGCTTTATGTGAGTTTGCTCCAGGCGGGCATCGAATTCAAACTGTTGCAACTTTGCCGGCTCAAGATTGTAATCCTTCGCATAGTATTCGATTTGTTGATGATTCTAAAGCAACTAATGCGCATGCTGCTGCTGCATCTTTAGCAAGTTTTGCTAATAATTCAGTTGTTTGGATTGCTGGTGGGTTAGCTAAAGGTGGTCATTTTGAAGATTTGGTAGCGCGTCAGCGTCATGTGATGAAGGCTGCAGTAGTTATTGGTGTAGATCAGCGCCCTATTGTTGAAGCTCTTCACTCGCAGGCGCCGAATTTGCCAGTAACACTTGTTGCTCCTGATGGTTCGTCTGCGCAATCGTATAGCAGTGTGGATGATTTGGTGTGTGCGCAAGTTGAGGACCGTTCGCTTATGAATGCTGATTCTTCATTTGGTGAAGCTGTTATGCGTCAAACTATAGAAGCTGCTGGCAGCTATGCTAAACCTGGTGATATTGTGCTGCTTGCTCCAGCATGTGCTTCTATGGATCAATTTGTTTCATATGCTGATCGTGGCAATCGCTTTGCTCAAGAATCTCAACGATGGGTACGTAATCATGGTATTCAATAGTAAGAAGCTCAAGCAGGGGTTACTTTCGCTAGGGCATAAAGTGTCAGAAGTTATGATTCACGATCATATTGAGGCTGATACTGACTCCATTCGCCAAGACAATACTTCCAAGTCAAGCAATACTCGTAAACAGCGGGTAAATTCCATGCGGACTTTTGTAAATAGGTCGTTTAAAAAATCAACTCGTACTCATGCAGGCACTGATACGCCGATGAAACCGGCAGAAGCACCTAAACCTACCAGTCAATCTACTCAGCCTACTCAGCCTGCTAAGTCTACTAAGTCTGCTCAGCAACCTGCTACGTTGTATCGTCGCGTAAATCTATTTCGTACTTTTGCTCATATCTTTGCAACGAAAAAAGATTCGTCTTCGCAATCTTCTTTACAACAAGCGCAAGAGTCTGTATTTAAGCAGTATATTGGTTGGCGTAGTGTGACTAATCCACTATGGTGCTTATACGGTATGCGGGTATCGGTTATTGTTTTATCGATTTTTGGCTTATTTATGGTGTTTTCTAGCTCGTCTGTCACCATGATTACATACGGTGTAGCACCTTGGGGCCAAGGCATAAACCAAACGCTATATTGCATTTTGGGCATGATTGGATACATATTCGCTTCTCGTGTGCCTGTTACATATTATCGCAGGTATGTTGCTATTATTTATACCGTTTCTGCGGTAGCACAGTTCCTCACATTTGTACCAGGTTTACGTCGAGAAGTTAATGGTAACGCTGGTTGGATTGCATTTGGTCCTATTACTTTACAGCCTGCAGAAATTACTAAACTTGCTCTTTGTATTTGGCTACCAATAGGGCTTCTTGCTGCAAAACGAGCGTATGAACGCGTACGCATGCGCGCTTATATTCCGGTAGCTGTGGGTCTTGGCATATCGTTGCTGCTTGTTATTGCCGGTAAGGATCTTGGTACTGCTCTTATTATTATTCTTATTGCTCTTATAGCGTTTTATCTTGGTGGTTTCCCTACGCGCTGGTTAATAACGGGTATGATTGTTGCCAGCATTATGGTTGCGTTGCTTGTATTAACTAGTCAAAATCGTATGCGACGTATTCTTGCTACCTTGCATGGTTGTGATGCAAAAGCAGCCAAAGGGGTGTGCTTCCAAGCAATCCACGCGCAATACGCTATGGCTTCCGGTGGTTTACTCGGTGTTGGTATAGGTAATTCTCGAGAAAAGTGGAATTATTTGCCATACGCTCATAATGATTTTATTTTCGCTATTATTGGTGAAGAAATGGGATTTTTAGTTGCTTCTGCAGTAATTCTGCTGTACATCATCATCGGATGGTGCATATTAGCTTCAGCATTGCAAACAGAATCAAAATTTATTTCTATCGCATTAATGTGTATTGCTACGTGGATTGTAGGACAAGGCTTAGTGAATATTATGGTAGTTGTGCAATTGCTGCCAGTAATGGGTGTACCAATGCCGTTTGTATCTGCTGGCGGATCTTCGCTGGTGATGTGCCTAGTTGCAGTTGGTGTAGCGGACGGTTTAATGCGCGCTAATCCACGGCTGACTGCAGCAAAATAGTAGTGATTTTGCCGTGTTTGCGTAGTAATGTCAAGATAGTACAGGTAAACATAGGGGGTAACAATGGATGCTAAGAGTGCTCATCATCAAGAAGTGCATATAGTGCTTGCAGGAGGGGGAACTGCAGGTCATGTTAATCCATTACTGGCTGTTGCAGATGCGTTGAGGAAACAGGAAACACAAGCACACGTCAGTGTTATTGGTACAGCTGTTGGATTGGAAAAAGATCTGGTGCCAGCAGCAGGTTATGAACTTGATACTATAGAAAAAGTACCGTTTCCTCGTAAGCTGAATAAAGACGCGCTTACATTTCCATTTCGTTGGATTCGTGAAAAACGTAAAGTGCGCAGTATTTTAGCTCAGCGTAAAGCAGATATTGTTGTTGGATTTGGCGGCTATGCTGCCGCTCCTGTATACACTCAGGCGCATGCACAACATATTCCCATTGTTATTCATGAGCAAAATGCAAAAGCGGGTATGGCAAATCGTTTAGGCGCGCATTGGGCTACAGCAATTGGAACAGTGTATGAGCATACAGGTTTGCGTACAAGTGAAGGAATAGAAGCTGAACGCGTTGGGTTACCGTTGCGTTCCGCTATTGCAAAGTTGTGCGAACAGTTTGAGCAGGATTATAGTTCAGCTCGAATTGAAGGTGCTCGCCAGCTTGGTCTCGATTTTCGCCGTCCAATTATTCTTGTAACTGGCGGTTCTTTAGGAGCAAAAAGCATTAATCTGGCTGTAGCTCAAGCTTCTAAAGAAATTTTGCAGCATGCGCAAGTCATACATTTAACTGGTCGCGCAAAAGCGGAAGAAGTGCGGAGTATAGTTGCAAAAAATGTTGGAGAATCACAAATAAACGATATTCATCCAAATCATGCTGGATTAGGTGATTATCATATTGCAGAATATTTAGAGCGTATTGACTGGGCTTTTGCTTGTGCGGATTTAGTTATTTGTCGTGCTGGAGCTGGAACTGTTGCTGAAATTTCCGCACTTGGTTTACCGGCTGTATATGTGCCGTTGCCTATTGGTAATGGTGAGCAACGTTTTAATGCAGCACCGGTAGTTCAGGCTGGTGGAGCCATCATGATAAACGACGCTGATTTTCATGCTCAATGGTTGTGCAACGAAGGTCTGTCATTATTGCAAAATAAGCAACAGTTACAAGCTATGCGTAAGCAAGCATGGAACTACGGTATTCGTAACGCTGCAGACGTTATGGCACAGCGTATTCTTGAAATCGCAACAGAAAGCAGAAAGTAATGACGAATCTTCATAGCAATACAACTTTATCGCTTAATAATATTGATTTAAACCCGGTAAAATTCGCATTTGATACTTCACAAACTATATCCAAATTAGGGCGAGTACATTTTATTGGCATCGGCGGTGCTGGTATGAGTGTTCTAGCAGAAATGCTTCACGAAGAAGGTGTAAGTGTTAGCGGATGCGACCGCGAAGCCAATGATCACACTCAACGTTTAGAAGCATTAGGTATTGAAGTAGCAATTGGGCAAAATGCTTCGCATGTTGAGCATGCAAATGTGCTTGTATACTCAAGCGCAATCAAACCAACAAATCCAGAAATTGTGGCAGCATACGAGCACGGTATAAAGTTAGTGCATCGCAGCGATATTCTCGCATTATTACTTGCTGCAAAAACTGGAGTTACTGTTGCTGGCGCACACGGAAAAACAACCACCAGTTCGCTTCTTGCGCATATATTAACCACTACTGGTACTGGTACTTTAGCTGATCCAAGTTATGCTATTGGTGGCTCAATACAAGCAGCAGACGGCACAGTTCTTGACGGTGGTCATGCAGGAAAAGGCAACATTATGGTTGCTGAAGCAGATGAATCCGATGGCAGTTTTGAAAAATATCACCCAAGTATTGCAATCGTAACAAATGCAGAAGCTGATCATCTTGATCATTACGGTTCGAGTGAACATTACCGCGAAGCTTTTGTTGAGCATGTAAGTCACGCTCTCCATCACGTAATAATATGCGCAGACGATGAAGGTGCTCGAAAAGTACTCGAAGCATTACCAGATTCGATTTTACGTACAACAATCGCGTATGGTGATGCTGATTCATGGCGTGCGAAAACTAGCGATCGTGTGCAAACTTTAGCAAAGTTCGCTGAAATCATGCATGAAAGTGAGCAGGCTGGCAGTGGGCGAGAAGTATTTACGCTAGTTTTGCCTCAAAGTATGGTAACTGCTGATGCTGAATCTCGTGTGCTAGTAAAGTTACTTATTCCAGGTTTGCACAATGCGCGTAATGCGTCCGCTGCTATTATTGCTGCAGTATTGCTTGGAATGAATCCGCAGGATGCTGCGCGCGGTGCTGAAAGTTTCCGTGGTGCTTCTCGACGTTTTGATATTCGTGGTTGTGTGAATGGCGTAACGGTGGTGGATGATTATGCGCATCATCCAACTGAAATAGCAGCTCTGCTTCATGCTGCGCGTAGACGGTATCCTTCAGCAAAACTGCGTGTTCTCTTCCAACCACATTTATTCTCGCGCACTCGTGCATTTTCTCGCGAATTTGCACAAGCGCTGGCTTTAGCAGACGACGTAATCGTTACGGGAATTTTTCCTGCTCGCGAAAAGCAGGAAGATTTTCCAAATATTCATGCAGAAACTCTTGTGGACGCTGCAAAATCGCAAAATCTTAATATAAACATTGAAGCGATTGACGATATGCGTGAAGCTGCATTGAAATTGACCGCGCGTGCAAAAGCTGGAGATGTTCTTCTTACTGTTGGTGCTGGAAGTGTTACTGCTATGACATCTGTTATGCTTGAAGCATTGTAAATAGCAATGTATATACGTTGTGTATACGTGTTATATTGCCCATACTGCATGCAGTCACTATGAGTATATTGGTAACGTAAATTGTAAAAAGGTTGCTACGAAAGGTAACGGTATGAGTCGCGTAGTAGTAAGTAAATCGAATGATACTGCTGCAGATAATTCGCATCATCGTACCGTTTCCAGCCTTAATTTAGTTCGTACTGCAAAATCTCGTACAGCAAAGTCTCGTACAGCAAAGTCTCGTACAGCAAAATCTTTGAGCTCAAAACCTCGGAGTGCGCAATCTGATAGCACGAAATCTCGCGTTACTGAAAAAAGTAATGCGAAATCGCGTAATATTGCATCACGCATATTCAAATCGCATACTACTAATACTCATATTGCTCAGCCTCGTTCCGCCGCATCATTACGTAAATCGCAGCGTGCTCATAGTCACATAATGAGTCAGCGTACAACGCAAATGCATATTGTTCATAATCATCATGAACAGCATCAAGATAAGTTTGTAGATGCGCGAAGTTTGCCTGGGCTTGATTTTGTGAAAAAAACTTTGAGTCAAAAAACTGGTTCTTTTGGTATGATGACTCGTCCTCATATCGTTGATTTTCGTGAACGTTTAAAAGAACGTAAGTCTGCTTATTTGCATTTTACGCTTCGTCGACTGATTGCTATACTGCTTGTTATTGTCACCATATCGATTATGGCTTGGCTGCTCTTTTTCTCGCCTCTGTTCCGGCTGACTGCTGATGATATTAGTGTTGCTGGCTCTAACGAGTGGGTGAGTGAAGAAAAGATTGCATCAATCGCTTCAACCCAAGTGAACAAATCGCTGTTCTTAGTATCCTCTCAAGAAGTAATCAACCAGCTTAACGACATTCCTGGCGTTACTGAGGCGAAGGTCGTAAAAGATTTTCCTCATAGCTTGCATGTTACAGTGCATGCGCAACGTCCTGCAGCAATGTTGAAAACATCTGATAATACTATGCTTACTGCTGTTGATGCTAAAGGTCGTGTGCTGAATTCTGTAGCGCACGCCTCTACGCAAGGCATACCAGTAATTGAAGTAGTTGATGTACAGCGCAGTTTGAATAATTGTGCTGTGCTAGAAGCTGTAAAAATCGTAAGTTCGCTGCCAGAATCGTTGCGTTCGCGCATTACAAAGGTGAGTGCAAAAACGCAGGATTCCGTTGAAACTGAGCTTGGTGGTGTAAAGCGAACTATTGTGTGGGGTAATGCTTCACAGCTTGAGTTAAAAAAAGCTATTGTTGCTAAAATTATTGATGATTCTAGCAAGATTGGTAATAAGCAACGTCTGGATGTTTCAGCTCCTGTGCGACCGATTCTTAAGTAGTGTGAGCTTTGTTATTTGCTTCAATAATAATATTGTCAAGCTTTGGTGTATAATAGTAACTCGTGTGTGCCAACGGCGTGCCTTATGTAATAGGCGTGCGGGTTGGGATATCCCAAGTGCCAAAGATAGCGCGCAGTAATGTGTGGCTGGAGGTGCAAGGGCCATCGGGCCGGTGGACTGTGGCTTTTACTCTTTAACCGATTCGTGCGTTAAGGTGTGCTGCAGTGTGGCGGTTTCACCAAATAGAACATAGTAATGAATCGGAGAACTTAAGTTGCCTACGATTGAACAACTCGTCCGTAAGGGACGTCAGGCCAAGCCGAAGAAGTCAAAGACTTTGGCCTTGAAAGGTAGCCCGTTGCGTCGTGGCGTGTGCACCCGTGTGTACACTACCACTCCTAAGAAGCCAAACTCTGCGCTTCGTAAGGTTGCTCGTGTGCGCCTCAGCTCAGGTATTGAAGTAACCGCCTATATTCCAGGCGAAGGTCATAACTTGCAGGAGCACTCCATCGTGCTCGTGCGTGGTGGCCGTGTGAAGGATCTCCCAGGTGTGCGTTACCACATCGTGCGTGGCGCGCTTGATACCCAGGGTGTTAAGGACCGCAAGCAGGGTCGTTCCCTGTATGGAGCAAAGAAGGCGAAGTAAAACATGTCACGTAAAGGACCTGCAAAAAAGCATCAGCTGCTTCCTGATCCAATCTACGGCTCGACCGTCGTGGCTCAGTTGATTAACAAAATTCTTCTCGATGGCAAGAAGTCCATTGCAGAAAACATCGTCTACACCGCTCTTGAGCAGGTGAAAGCTAAGACCGAGCAGGAGCCAGTTTCTGTTTTGAAGCGCGCTCTTGATAACATTCGTCCAAGCCTTGAGGTTCGTTCCCGCCGCGTCGGTGGTGCAACCTATCAGGTGCCAGTTGACGTTAAGCCTGCTCGTGCAAACACTTTGTCCCTGCGCTGGCTTACTGACTTCTCCCGCCTTCGTCGTGAGAAGACCATGGCTGAGCGTTTGGCTAACGAAATTCTCGATGCCTCCAATGGCTTGGGTGCTTCTGTGAAGCGCCGCGAGGATACCCACAAGATGGCAGAAGCAAACAAGGCTTTTGCTCACTATCGCTGGTAATCCACAAGATAATCGGTATCTTAAAGAGCTAAGGATAAAATTATGGCACAAGATGTGCTTAACGACCTGAATATGGTTCGTAATATCGGCATCATGGCGCACATTGATGCTGGTAAAACTACTACCACCGAGCGTATTCTTTACTACACTGGTAAGAATTACAAGATTGGTGAAACTCACGATGGCGCTTCTACCATGGACTTCATGGCTCAGGAGCAGGAACGCGGTATTACTATTCAGTCTGCTGCAACCACCTGCTTCTGGAAGCGTCAGACTCATGATGTTGATGACCGCTATCAGATCAACATCATCGATACCCCAGGCCACGTGGACTTCACCGCTGAGGTGGAGCGTTCCCTGCGTGTTCTCGATGGTGCAGTAGCAGTCTTCGATGGTAAGGAAGGCGTGGAACCTCAGTCTGAGACCGTGTGGCGTCAGGCAGATAAGTATAGTGTTCCACGTATTTGCTTCATTAACAAGATGGATAAGCTTGGCGCAGACTTCTACTACTCCGTCAAGACCATCAAAGAGAAGCTCGGCGCAACCCCACTCGTTATTCAGCTTCCAATCGGCGCTGAAAACGATTTCATCGGTGTTGTTGACTTGATTCGTATGAAGGCTTACGTCTGGAACGACGTTAAGGACGATATGGGTGCTCACTACGACACCGTTGACATTCCTGCTGATTTGCAGGAGCGTGCTGAAGAATATCGTGCAGAGCTTATGGATCAAGTTGCTGAAGCTGACGATGATTTGGTTGAGAAGTATCTCGAATCTGGCGAACTTACTGAAGAAGAAATGCGCGCTGGTATTCGTAAGCTTACTATCGAGCGTAAGGCATTCCCAGTAACTTGCGGTTCTGCATTCAAGGATAAGGGTGTTCAGCCAATGCTGGATGCTGTTGTTGACTTCCTTCCAAGCCCAGAGGATGTTCCATCCATTAAGGGCTTCAAGCCAGGCGACGAATCCGTTGAAATCGACCGCAAGCCAGTGAACACCGATCCATTCGCAGCATTGGTCTTTAAGATTTCCACCCATCCGTTCTACGGCAAGCTCGTGTTCGTGCGCGTTTACTCTGGCGAAGTTAAGCCAGGCGATTCTGTGTACGATTCCACGAAGTCCAAGAAGGAACGCGTTGGTAAGATCTTCCAGATGCATGCTGATAAGGAAAATCCTGTAGATTCTGCTGAAGCTGGTAACATCTACACCTTCGTTGGTTTGAAGAACGTCAGCACTGGTGATACTTTGTGCGACGAAAAGAACCCAATCTCCTTGGAATCCATGACCTTCCCAGATCCTGTTATCGAGGTGGCTGTGGAACCAAAGACGAAGGCTGATCAGGAAAAGATGAGCTTGGCTTTGGCTAAGCTTTCTGACGAGGATCCTACATTCCAGGTTAAGACTGATGAAGAATCCGGTCAGACTTTGATTTCCGGTATGGGCGAGCTTCAGCTTGACATTATCGTTGATCGTATGCGCCGTGAGTTCAAGGTTGAAGCGAACGTTGGTAAGCCACAGGTTGCTTATCGTGAGACGATTCGTAAGGCTGTTATGAACCAGGAATACACTCACAAGAAGCAGACTGGTGGTTCTGGTCAGTTCGCAAAGGTTTTGATGAACTTTGAACCTCTCGACACAGAATCCGGCGAAACTTACCAGTTCTTCAACGAAGTTACTGGTGGTCACATTACCAAGGAATTCATTCCTTCTATCGACGCAGGTGTGCAAGAAGCTATGGAATCCGGTGTATTAGCAGGCTTCCCAGTTGTGGGTGTTAAGGCAACCGTCACCGACGGTCAGACTCACGATGTTGATTCTTCGGAAATGGCCTTCAAGATTGCAGGTTCCATGTGCTTCAAGGAAGCTGCTCCAAAGGCTAATCCGGTAATTCTCGAACCGATTATGGCAGTCGAAGTCCGTACTCCAGAAGAGTATATGGGCGATGTCATGGGCGATTTGAACTCTCGCCGCGGTAGCATTCAGTCTATGACTGATGCAACCGGTGTGAAAGTTATCGACGCTAAGGTGCCGCTGAGTGAAATGTTCGGTTACATTGGTGACCTTCGTTCCAAGACTCAGGGTCGCGCAATGTTCACCATGCAGATGGACTCTTACGCGGAAGTTCCAAAGGCTGTTTCGGACGAGATTATTAAGGCTCAGCGCGGCGAATAAAGCGCACGCTACTTCGGTGTTTTCTGTCCCCGGTCAACGCTAAAATTTCCTACGTTGACTGGGTTCTGGCACCGAAGTGGCACCTAACCCAGAAACCCAGTAATATGTAGCGTGAAGGCTTCACATATATGTGTGAGGCAAACTACGAGACGTCCAGGAGGACAAACACATGGCAAAGGAAAAGTACGAGCGTACTAAGCCGCATGTTAACATTGGTACCATTGGTCACGTTGATCACGGTAAGACTACCCTGACCGCGGCTATTTCTAAGGTGCTGCACAGCGAATATCCTGATCTGAACCCTCAGTATGACTTCGATCAGATTGATGCCGCTCCAGAAGAGAAGGAACGCGGTATTACCATCAACATCGCACACATCGAGTATCAGACTGAAGCACGTCACTACGCTCACGTGGACGCTCCAGGCCACGCTGATTACGTGAAGAACATGATCACCGGTGCTGCTCAGATGGATGGCGCAATCCTCGTGGTTGCTGCTACCGATGGTCCTATGGCTCAGACTCGCGAGCACGTGTTGCTTGCTAAGCAGGTCGGCGTTCCGAAAATCCTCGTTGCTTTGAACAAGTGCGATATGGTTGACGACGAAGAGCTTATCGACCTCGTTGAAGAAGAGGTCCGTGACCTCCTCGAAGAAAACGGCTTCGATCGCGACTGCCCAGTCATCCGCACCTCTGCTTACGGTGCTTTGCACGATGACGCTCCAGATCACGACAAGTGGGTAGAGACCGTCAAGGAACTCATGAAGGCTGTTGACGAGTACATCCCAACCCCAACTCACGATCTTGATAAGCCATTCTTGATGCCAATCGAGGATGTGTTCACCATCTCCGGTCGTGGTACCGTTGTTACCGGTCGTGTTGAGCGTGGTAAGCTCCCAATCAACACCCCAGTTGAGATTGTTGGTTTGCGTGACACCCAGACCACCACCGTTACCTCCATCGAGACCTTCCACAAGCAGATGGATGAGGCCGAAGCTGGCGATAACACTGGTCTTCTTCTCCGTGGTATCACCCGTACCGACGTTGAGCGTGGCCAGGTTGTGGCTGCTCCAGGTTCTGTGACCCCACACACCAAGTTCGAAGGCGAAGTTTACGTCTTGACCAAGGACGAAGGTGGCCGTCACTCGCCGTTCTTCTCCAACTACCGTCCACAGTTCTACTTCCGCACCACCGACGTCACCGGCGTTATCACCTTGCCAGAAGGCGTTGAGATGGTTCAGCCTGGCGATCACGCAACATTCACTGTTGAGTTGATCCAGGCCATCGCAATGGAAGAGGGCTTGACCTTCGCAGTTCGTGAAGGTGGCCGTACCGTTGGTTCTGGTCGTGTGACCAAGATTCTTGCCTAGTATTTTCTTAACTGAAAGTATTAGCTAAGGCTTAACAAAGACCCCGCGAGGAAACTCGTGGGGTCTTTTGTTGTTTCGTGCGCGACGACCTGCTTGAGCGCATAAAGCGTAGCGCGCGCGAAGGCAATTCGGAGCGCCGAGCTTGCTTAGGGTTGAAAGCACGGTGTGCTTTCAACGCAAGCGAGGTCTGCCTTCGTCTCGATTGACGAAGGCAGGGCAGAATCGTGTGGTGATACTTAGGAACTAGGTTGTGACTGGTGTGCGCTGACGACCTGCTTTCGCGCTTATTCCTCACGGCATAGCCGTTCGGCTGATTTGCGAATCGACAACTTCGAGCTGCATAATGCGCGAGAAGTCACTTCGATTCGCTGAGCTTGCTCAAGTTGAAAGCACGGTGTGCTTTCAACTTGAGCTCAGTAGCGAGCGCGTTACCCGCGCGAGCGTTAAGCACACTGTGCTTCACAATTGAGCCAAATCACGTTTTGAAGGAGCTTGAAATCCCATTGATTTCAAGCTCGGTCAAAGCGCCTGCTTGAGCGCATAATAGAAAAACCCTGCCGAACGAATCAGCAGGGTTTTTGTGTTTAGAAAATCAGAACTACTAATCTCTACTATCTCCAAGCAATTGTAGGAGATAAATGAACATGTTAATGAAGTCCAAATAAAGCTGGAAAGCGCAGAAAATCGACAGCTTCTTCACCATTTCTGGCTGATTTGCATACTGCTCAAGGAGTGAGCGAGTTGCTTGCGCATCGTAGGCAGTTAAACCAGCAAAAATAAGAACTCCAATAGCCGCAACAATTCGTAATACTCCTGCACCAGGAGCCACAAACATTAAAATAACTTGTGTAATAACTAATACAACGAGCGCAACCATAAGAATTGGTCCTGCTTTAAGCAAATCCTTTTTTGTAGTAAGCGCAAGCATCGTCAAGCAAAGGAAGAATCCAGCAGTTAATGCAAACACGAGAGCAATCGAACCAAGGCTAAACGCCATAAAAATAGTGCTCAGTGTAAATCCAGTTAATGCTGAATAAGCATAAAACAGAACGCGTGCAGTGGTAGTGCTCATTTTCATAATGCGAGTGCCCATGAAAATAGATATAACAATTTGTGCGCCGATAAGTAAAATCCAACCCCAGCCGTGAGTTGCAATCATAAACTGAGAGAATAAATCCGTAGTTTGCGTAAGCATTGCAACAAGTGCAGTAACGATAAGCCCGAGCGTCATTTCTCCGTAAGTGCGGCTTACTGAAACCCTTTTTGCTTCTTCAAAAGCATATGTGGCTTGAGTATCGACGATTTCAGGAGTGCTGCTCCTGTAATAATCTTGTGTAAAGTTTGCCATTGTTTCTCCTTAACAGCAATGAAATAAAACGCTGTCAAGACAACGTTCTCACAATATTCTAACTAATATATCTTAAAAAATACTAAAAATAGTACCATAATTTACTACATTTGTGCCAAACAAACGCACTCGTAAAAAGGTGTTTATGCAAAGCATGTTTGCATAAACACCTGCCATACAGTTGAGCTATATCTTATAATCTTACACTCTGCTATTTGGTGCTTCTTCAACACGAGGAGCGCCGTTAATGTCGCGATGAATACCTTGCATTTGCGCTTCAATATTTTGCAAGCTACGTGCACAGTCAAGCAAAGTTTGCGAATGCTCAGCTAACTTAGCATCTGGCAAACCGGCCTTATATCGCAAAGCATGCTCCAAGCTAGCCCAATAATCCATTGCAATTGTGCGGAACTGCACTTCGACTGGCGTGTAGTGTGCTCCTGATGACAAAAATACTGGCACAGCATAAATCACATGTAAACTGCGATATCCATTTTGCTTAGGATTTTTAATGTAATCCTTAACTTGCAATACTTGGATATCGGTTTGCTTAGAAAGATATTGTGCTACAGAATACACGTCATCGCGGTAGTTACAGATAACGCGGATGCCTGCAACATCGAAAAGATTGTCCCGTATAGAACGAGTAGAAATGTCGAGATGACGACGCTGTAACTTTTCAAAAATCGAGTGTACAGATTTTAAGCGACGTTCCATATGATGAATCGGATCATGCGAAAAACGAACTTGAAACTCACTGTCAAGAATCTCAAGCTTCGTGCTGATTTCGTACATCGCGCCTTCGTACACTTGCATCATGTTCACAAATTCGTCGATTTGATCTTCCGGCAGTGTTGGCGCATTACTTTTACCACACTGAGGACAATGATGCTCAGTGTTATTATGGGTATTGGTTGTATTGTTGCTGTTTGCTTCGTTCATTGTTTCGTTACTATGAAGACGAGCGTACAGCTCTGCTGCGTTTACACGGTTATGACGATCAAGTATCACATTTTTCTATCATACTCGCGACACTGCTCAGTAACGTATATGCGTGATTTTTTAAACTCACCATTGCATCGACTATATTGCGGCAAACATTTCTTTTACACAATATTTTGGTTAGCTTTTTACGAAATGTTTTACGAAATGTTTTATGAAACGTTCAGGAAAGGGGTATGTGTCGATAATATAGCGGTAGAATAGCGATACTAGCGATACTGTAGCACTGGTAACAGTAACTCTATAACGCTATGTACTACACCGTAAGTTTGCGTGCGAATCCGAGGAGCATATTGTGATCGAAAATAAGTATCATCACGTACCGAAGGTGATATCAATCGTAGGACCTACGGCTTCTGGCAAAACAAGTCTCGGTATTGCTTTATCAAAAAGATTACATGAACGCGGTGTATGTGCGGAAATCATCAACGCAGATGCATACCAAATGTACAGGCATATGGACATTGGCACAGCGAAAGCGAGTGCTAAAGAGCAGGCAGCAGTACCACATCACTTACTTGACATTATTGATCCGGAAGAAACAATGACAGTCGCGCGCTTTCAAACATTAGCGCGACAATGCATTCATGATTTGCAGTCACGCGGAGTGAGACCGATTTTAGTTGGCGGTTCGGGATTGTATGCGCGCGCCGCTGTGGACGATATTACATTCCCGGGTACAGATGCGACTATTCGTGCGGCTTTAGAAGAACGAGAGCACAAAGAGGGGGCTGATGCGCTATTTGCAGAGTTGCGGCAGAAAGATCCTGTGGCGGCAGCTCATATGGATGCTCGCAACCCTCGACGCACTATTCGAGCGCTTGAAGTGATTGAACTTACTGGTAAGCCTTATTCTGCAACGCTTCCACAGTACAAGTATGTGATCGATTGTGTGCAAATTGGTTTGGATTTACAGCGTGAAGATTTAGATCAACGCGTGGAATTACGGACGCAATTAATGCGAGAACAGGGGTTTGTGGACGAAGTGCGTGCAATCCGTGGACGATTAGGCGTGACTGCTGCTCGCGCGCTCGGATATCAACAGATTATAGATTATTTAGACGGCGTTTGGAGTGAGGATGAGGCTTTTGCGGATATTGCGCAAAAGACGAAGCGACTTGCTCGCAAGCAGATGGGCTGGTTTGGTAGAGATGCGCGTATTCACTGGCTGGATGCGTTGCGACCAGATTTGGTGGACGCTGCACTTGCTCTGGTAGATGCGGCCGATGCAGGGGAGTTTGATGACGCGAGTGCTGATGCAACGCAGCATCATTTAGGAACACTCGAGTAGAAGCGTTGAGAATTAGTTAAGAATTAGTTGAAAATTAATTGACGATTTCTGCAGTTTTGTTTAGTTTTAGTTGGCATTGGTAGTTGTGATTTAGTTTGGTGCAGCGTGTGCAGAAGTGCGACTGCAAGTCGGATGCTCGTCATCAGCAGGAACAGTATTGCACAGCTACGAGAACGCTGTCAGCAAGCGGCATTGTTGTTTAAAGCCTTTGCTACAAATAGCGCAAGTTTAGTCATTGTTGTTCTCGCTCTTTTTGAGCATAAACCGTGCGTATCGAGCATCACGCTCCGTCTTTTTCTTAGCAAGATCTTCTTTATTCATTTCAATTGCGCGCTCGTAAATTTTCAGCAATTCTTGCGCTTGACTCTTAAAATCATTATTCTTTGAATACTCAAGTACATTCTTCTTAAGCTGCGCCTGCTCAGCTTCGCTCATATTTAAAACTTTACTAAAAACAGTCTTAAAATCTTCACGAGTATCCCACTGATACCCGTTTTGACCACTAATAATCTGGTTTTCATTCGGTAAATCATGTTTTACCAGTGCAAACAAGCCGGAAGCCATTGCTTCAAGCATGGAAAGCGAATGCATCTCGGAAAGTGAGGCAGTAGTGTAGTAGTCCATTGCATGCAAATACTTTGGTATTTCAGTATGTGCAATTGGTCCGAGCAAGTAAATTCTATCGTCAAACCCGTTAGAAGATACGCGTTCGCGCAACGACTCTAAATCCGGACCGCCGCCAATCACAAATAATCGTGCTTTTTCTCGAGGAAAATCACAATACATAAAGTTATCAATCAGTTCTGCAATATTTTTTTCAGCACCAATTCTGCCAACGAACACGAACAGCTTAGTTGAGTCCGAAACACCATATTTTTCGCGGAAAGCTTTACGGAAGGCAAGACGTTCTAGGGTAGGTAAGAATTGCTTATATTCTACTGCATTGTTCAGTACAACAACTTTTTTATCAACCTTCTGACGGTCGATATAAGCTTGCGCCTTAGCAGACATACTTGTAATAATTGTGGCATTCTTTGAGAAACGCATAAAATATTTCGCCGAAAGATTGCGTGAGAACTCAGTAAAATGCTTCAAACCAATGTAAAACAGGAATTTATCGTACTCTGTGTGAAGTGTGTAAATAACAGGAATATGCTCCTTCTTAGCCACTTCCAAGCCGATTTCACCAATACCGAATTCATTTTGGATATGAATAACATCTGGCTTAAAGTTGAGCGGGAATTTTTTACGCATATTGCCAATTGGAAGTGCTACGCGATATTTATAAAGCTTTTTCAATAAGATGCCAGGAACATAGACGACGCCGTCTTCAAGCTTAGTTTTACGCTGTTTTTCAGAGCCGACTGTTACAACCAGCACTTCATGACCAAGCTCCTCATACATTTTCTTGAGCATGTAAGACTGTGTTGCAACGCCATTAATGTATGGTGGATATGTTTCAGTAAAAATCGCGATTTTCAAAGTTTCCTCCGGTTGCATACACGCATACATAGCATCAGTATTGCGTAAGTATCTTGTGTACTCAATTGTGCCACATGTGGTGAATTTTGAGTTAATTTTGTAGTATTTTTTAGTGATTTTGGTGATTTGTAGTTGTTTTTTTCGCGTTTTTACTTGATTTTAGTGTCGAATGGTAACGTTTACGCTAACTGCAGCACCTTTTTCGAGTGTGTGTTTAACAGTGCAACCTTTGGAAATATGGCGTTCCATACGCTCTTTCAGTGCGGCAGCGTTTTCTTCATTGAGTGCTGGTTTTGTTGAGGTTGCGTCGACTGTAACGTCTTCTTGGAAACGCAAGTAAGTTCCTTCTTCCGCATCGTACGTACCATTTACTACTACGCGCGCTCCAGCACCCTCACCGACCGCGTGTTCTACAGCGTACTGGCTACTGAGTGCAGTGCAGCCTGCTAGCGCAATTTGCAATAGTTCAACTGGAGTAAACATGCCTTCGCCGCGACCAAACTTGAGGCTCGCACCATCGTCGCTGTGTGCTTCCCATGTGCCATCTTCGCTACGTTCAACCCACAATCTTCTAGACATTTTTGCTCCTTTGCTGCAATCGTGTTTCTTCATGTTATCGTAAGGATTGTAACTTTGCGCTCAGTTGTCGAAGTTAGCGTTTTGCGCGGTAGGCATATGGTTTTACGAGCGCGATTCTTTAAATTTATTATCGCTTTGTTACCATGGCAGCATGGCTTTAACAGAAGAAGAACTTGCCGCAATTCGCGCGCGCATACCACAAAAACCGCTTTCCAACATTCCAACTCCTTACGAGGATTTAGTGCGAAAAATCCTTACGGAAGGCACTTTAAAATCAGATCGCACCGGCACTGGTACAATCTCACTTTTTGGTCAGCAAATCCGCTTTGATATTAGCAAATATTTTCCGCTTATCACTACAAAAACTGTGTTTTTCAAAGGACTTGCGTACGAGTTGCTTTGGTTCCTTAAAGGTTCAAGCAATGTGCGCTGGTTGCAAGAAAATGGCGTTCATATTTGGGACGAGTGGGCGGACGAAAACGGCGATTTAGGTCCTGTTTACGGCGTGCAGTGGAGGAGTTGGCCGGCGCCGACGGCGGAAAATCCAAACCGCACAATCGACCAAATCGCAAACGTTCTGGATCTTATGAAGCATCATCCAGATTCTCGCCGCATGATTGTTAGCGCTTGGAATCCTGCGGAAGTTGAGCATATGGCGTTGCCGCCTTGCCACTCGCTTTTCCAGTTCTACGTTGCTGACGGCAAGCTTTCGTGCCAGCTTTACCAGCGTTCTTGCGACATGTTCCTCGGTGTGCCGTTTAATATTGCGTCTTATTCGCTTTTGACGATGATGATGGCTCAGCAAGCGGGTCTTGAGCCGGGCGAATTTGTGTGGACGGGCGGCGACTGCCATATTTACGATAATCACGTTGAGCAGGTACTTGAGCAGCTTTCGCGCGAACCATACCCGTATCCGCAGCTTGAAATTCGTAAGGCGGATTCGATTTTTGATTACGATTACAGCGATTTTAAGGTTGTTGATTACAAGCATCATCCGACGATTAAAGCGCCGGTTGCAGTGTGATGTAGTTTGATTTTCGTATGATTTATTCGCGATTTAGCTTTGATTTAGCGTGATTTAGCTTTTAGGGGGCGAAAATGGAAAGTAGCGTAAGTGCGCTGAATAATTTTCCGGTGCGACTGATTTGGGGCGAGGCTTTCGGTTTAGACGGCAAGCCAGGCGCGATGGGCGTGAACGGCGGTATGCCGTGGCGACTTTCGCCGGATTTGCGCTATTTTAAGGCGATGACAATCGGTTGCCCTGTGATTATGGGTCGCGGTACGTGGGATTCGATGCCGCCGAAATTCCGTCCGCTGCCGGGTCGCGAAAATATTGTGGTTACTCGAAATCCTGATTTCGTAGCAGATGGCGCTCGTAGTTTTACTAGCATTGATTCGGCTTTGGATTACGCGCGTGAATGGCTGGAAAATAAGGAAAAGCTGGAAAATAAAGAAAGCGCATCTCAAGACGCAACTCAAGACGCAACTCAAGACTCGCCTTTAGACGGTCCAGCAATCTGGGTTATTGGCGGAGCTGCAATTTTGCGAGAAATGCTTGCAAATTACCACGCGGACGCAGCTTACGTAACGCAAATCGACGCGAAAGTTGCAGCGGACACGTTTGCTCCGAACATTCATGCATTGGTTGATGCCGGAAAATGGCATGTTGCGCGCGAAGGTGAGTGGCAGGAAGCGCCGCTGAAGGTTGGTGGCGAAAGCAATCCTGCGCGATATCGTTTTATGGTATATGAGCCTGCGCAGTAAACGAGGAATCGTGAAGTAATCTGCAGAATGTAAAGAATCTATAAATCACGAAGAATCTATAAATCGCAAAGTAAACGAGGAAATATGACTGAAGAATCAAGCAAAATCAAAGTAGACGCGCGTCACCCATACACAGTGATGACGGTTTGCACGGGCAATATTTGTCGCTCGCCTATGGCGGAAATTGTGCTGCGCAACGAATTCCAGTTGAGGGGATTGGGTGACGTTGTGGCGGTACGTTCCAGCGGAGTTAGTGACGAAGAATACGGGAATCCGATTGACAGACGTGCTCAGCGTGAGCTTACAAAGCGCGGATACAGGCTGCCGGTTTCGCATTTTGCGCATCGTATTGAAGCGGACGAAATTGCGGAAACGAACTTATTTTTGCCAATGACTGCATCACATATGCGATCGTTATTGCGTCTACTTCCTGCAGAAAAGCGTGAGTTGGTGCATATGTATCGTGCTTTTGATCCGTCGCTTCCAAAGCCGCAGCCTGGTCGCGAGATGCTGCTCGACTTGGCAGATCCGTGGTACGGCGGCCCGCACGAGTTTGAAGTTGCGATGGATCAGGTTGAGCAGTGCGCGCCTTATATCGTTGATTGGGTTGCTGCTCGCATTGAGAGGGCTAACTAAACTAAGCGCTCCAAACGTGCGCGACTTTTCTCGTGTTTGGAGGGTTTGGTCCGGCATATTGCTCCAAACGCGCGCAACTTTTCTCGCGTTTCCTCATGTTTGCGGACATAGTTGCGTGCATAGTTTGGGTATAATTTAGATATAGTTTTACAGGCATCAATTACTGCTCTGTTACTTTTATTCGGGAGGATTTATGGCAGGTTTGGCTGTCGAAGACGTGCGCGCTCGCGTGCAAAACGCTTGGAATGACGTAGTTTCTGTGTTGAATAAGAAGATTTCGCTGGCTGCTGTCTCTGCTAAGGGCATTGATGGTGAGCATATGCGCAAGTCCGCGCAATACGTGGCCGGGGTATTGCGTGAAGTTGGTATTGACGCGCGCGTCGAGCAGTCCACGAATCCGGATGGCACTCCAGGTGCTTTTGAAGTAGTCGGCTCTCGCATCGTAAACCCAAGTGCACCAACGGTTTTACTCTACGCTCACCACGACGTGCAACCAGTGCCAGATCCATCTGAGTGGAACACGAACCCATTTGAAGGCAAGGAGATTGACGGTCGCCTCTACGGACGTGGATCTGCAGACGATGGCGGCGGAATCGCAATTCACTACGGAGCTTTGCGCGCACTTAGTGACGATTTGCGCGTAAATATTAAAGTCTTTATTGAAGGCGAAGAAGAAATGGGCTCGCCAAGCTTCATTCCGTTCATTGAGTCACATAAAGATGAGTTTGAATCCGACGTAATCATCGTGGCTGATTCAGGTAACTGGTCTGCCGAAATCCCAAGTCTTACAACGAGTTTGCGCGGAAATACTGACGTGGATGTAAAGGTTAAAGTTCTTGGCCATCAAGTACATTCCGGCCAGTTCGGCGGCCCAATTTTGGATGCTTACACGTTAGCTTCCATGCTTGTTGCATCGCTTTACAACGAGGCTGGCGACTTGGCTGTGCCTGGAATTAAAGCAGAGGAGCCAGTTGGCGGTTTGCAGCGCGATTTAGACGAAGCGCAGGTGCGTGCCGACGCTTCCGTTGTTGATTCTTATAAGCTTGCCGGCACCGGCTCTCTTGCCGCGCGCATGTGGACTAAGCCGAGCCTTACGGTAATCGGCATGGACGCGCATCCTGTTGAGGGCAGTTTTAATGTGATTGCGCACGAAACTAAGTTGCGTCTTTCGCTTCGTACCGCGCCTTCGCAGCGTCCGGAAGAAGCGCAAAAAGCGTTGTGTGACTTCTTGGTATCTCACGCGCCTTTTGGTGCAGAAGTTACTGCAGAGCCGATTGATAACGGCATGGGCTGGGCAATGAACCCAGATGCTGTTGCAACGAAGGATGCGCTCGCTTCTATGCGCGATGCTTTCGGTGTGGAGCCGGTAAATAAGGGCGAGGGTGGTTCGATTCCGTTTATTCCGGAGCTTCAGCGCATCTTCCCGAAGGCGCAGGTGCTGGTGACGGGTCCGGAAGATCCTAAGTCCAATGCGCACAGTCCGAACGAGTCGATTTCGTTGCCGGGATTGCGCGGAAATATTGTTACTGAAGCTCTGCTTTTGGATCGATTGGGCGAGTAATTCTGGCTAATTTTGCGCGTAGGCGGCATAAACTTTGCAACGCTGTAAAGTTTCTGCCGCTTTTTCGTACGTAACCGACTTTTTCTTTACACGTGCGTAAAGTTTATGTCGTTTCCGTCGCGCCTGTATGCGTCTAGTCTGTTGAGTAATCTGCAAACATGACATGGAATCCATTTGCAAAGAAATCCGCAGCCAACGAAACGACAGTCGGCGCGTCGACTCGTTCGGAATCAGCATCGGAATCAGCTCCGAAATCTCGCGAAAAAAATGCGCCTACTCCTAAGCGTAGTGCGGCACAGGCACAAAATCTTCGTCCGCTTGTTCCTGCTGATCGTAAGGCGAGTGCAAAGCAAGCGCGCGCTCGAATAAGGGAGCGCGAAAATATTCAATATGAAGCAATGCGTACCGGAGATGTGGCTCATATGCCAAAGGTGGAGCAGCTTCCGTGGCGTGTATATATTCGCGATTATGTGGATGCACGCTTTAATATTGGTGAATTTTTCGTACCAGTTGCAGTTGTGATTATGGCTTGCTTATTTGCATTTTCGCAGTTTATGACGGTGTACATCGTGCTCGCTGTGCTGTTATATACGTATTTATTTGCTTCGGTGATTGACATGTTCATTATGTGGCGCAAGTTGCGTAAGGAATTGGTTCAGCGTTTTGGTGATGTTGCAGTGTCTCGTAAGTCGCGATCGGGTATGTATGCGTGGAGTCGTGCGATGCAGATGAGGCGCTGGCGTTTGCCGAAACCGAGCAGCCCAAAGCGCGGAAATTGGCCGAAGTAAGCGAAAATAAGCAAAAGTAAGCGAAAATAAATGATATTGTATGCAATAATGTAACGATATTGTATGCAATAATTTATTAATATTTGCACAATCGACTATTATTATTATTTGAGATAGTGTAAAAAATAAGCGCAAAAATAAGCGCGCAACAATAACTCAATAACTCAATAACTCAAGAATAGGCGAATATCAGGGGATAAACGCATGGCACAAGGTAAAGCACAAAGTAAAGCACAAGGTGCATCACAAAATGCGAAGCAATCTGTAAAAAAGCAGGGTATGCTTTCACAGATTATCCGTATTTACAAGTACACGCATGCGGATGATAAGCAACTGCCGCTATGGCTGGCTGTGGCATTTGTGGTGCCAATAGTTGTAGCTGTAGTGGCTGGCTTGGTGCTGCGCTGGTCAATAGTAACGTGGGTTATGATGATTATTACAGCGGTGATGGTTGGTTTGCTGCTGTTTACGTTTGTGCTTACAAAGCGCGCAGATAAAGTTGGTTACGCAAAGTTAGAGGGTCGCCCAGGAGCGGCAGCTGGCATTGTTTCAGCTATTAACAAGGGTGGATTTACTTTTCCACAGCAACCTGTGTGGGTGGATCCTCGTACGAAAGATGCTATTTGGCGCGGTACTGGTTTTAATGGAATTTTCCTTATTGGTGAGGGCAATTATGAGCGTTTAATGCATGCGATGGATCGTCAAGAGCATGCTATAAAAAGCGTAACTGCAGGATCCAATATACCTGTCTATCGTATGGCTGTTGGCAATGGTGAAAACCAGGTGAAGCTTAAGGAATTGCGCGGAAAAGTATTGCGTGCAAAAACCTTACAACCTGTGAAACATAAGTTCGCTTTGATGGATAAGATTCATCCAAACCGCCGCTTCTTCCTCACGAAAACAGAGTTAGCGATTTTGAATGAGCGTTTGCGTACATTGCAAAGCAAGAGTGGTTTCGGTATTCCAAAAGGTATTGATCCGACTCGTCCGCAGCGTATTAGCCGTCGTGCGATGCGCGGTAAGTGAGTTTTTTGAAAATAGGATGATGAGCGTGCGTAAGTGCTGTTTGTTCAGTGCTTATGCACGTTTTTTTATTGTTGTACATCGCTCCAAACGTGCGCAACCTACCTCGCATTTGGAGAGTTTGGGGTTGCTTATCGCTCCAAGCGTGGGGGATTTGTCTCGCGTTTGGAGGGTTATTTGTTGTGTGGCGCTCCAAATGTGGGGGGATTTGTCTCATGTTTGGAGGGTTGGCGTCGACGCAGTGCCGTACAATCGTCAATCGACACGGGTGCTTTGTGTTAACGCGTTTGTGTGTGTTCGTTTGCGCAGAGCTGAGAAGAAACCGCTTGAACGTGAATCCGGGTAGTACCGGCGCACGGAGGTCTATTTTTCCCGTGCCTGAAAAGGTGTTGCAAAGTGTACCGCAGCACACAACAAGAAAGGCACATTTTTTATGTCAGAAGAAAATTATCAAGTAAATATGCAGTGGCGTGTTGCTGATATTGCAGTTGCATCAGTTATTGGTGTTGTTTCTGCTTTTATTTATTGGGTTGTCGCTGTATTTTATGCTGTTCCTTGGGCTGCACTCGACAACATTGTTCCAGGTTTTGGCGGTCTTATTAATGGTCTTTGGCTTTTTGCCGCTCCTTTAGCTGCTGTTATCGTGCGTAAGCCGGGTGCTGCCATTTATGCAGAAGTTGTTGCTGGTGTGCTTGAAGCTTTGATGGGCAACCAGTGGGGTGGTGCTGAAACCTTCGCTATTGCAGTGGTGCAGGGTCTTTTTGCTGAGATTGCTTTCATTATTTTTGCTTACAAAAAGTGGAATTTGAACACCATGATTCTTTCTGGCGCATTGACTGGTATTGGCTGCTGGGGCTACACTTTCCTCGGCAAGTTGCAGGGTATTGACGTTTTAGGTAAGTATGGTCTCCCATACCTCGTCAGCACTGTGGTATCCGGCATTGTTATCGCTGGTATTTTGATGTGGTTCCTGTATTTGGGAATTGCTAAAACTGGCGCACTCGATCAGTTTGCTTCTGGTCGTGAAGCTCGCGCTTAATTACTTAACTACGTAATTACTAAATCTCTCTATAACTCAATATAAAAAACGAAAGTTTCTTCGCTGCGTAGAAGCGAATGCAACAATGTTTTTACTATGAGAAGTTAGTACTATGAGAAGTTAGCAAAATTGCTAAGTTAAGAGAAGCTAAGAAGTAGAGAAGTTAAAAAGAAAAGTTAAGAAGTAGAGAAGTTAAAACTAAAGATTATAACAAAACTAAAGATTATAACTGAATATTAAAAACTAAACACCTATCATTGCCATAAAGGATTTACTATGCCTGATGCTGCTCAACCAGCAGTTGCTGAAACGGATGCTATGAATTTTGCAGATTCTGCGAAGGCATCTTGCATGCGTAAAGCTGAAACTTTCCTTCCGACAGCTTCGCGCGATAATAACGCTAGTAATAGTAGTAATGCTAGTAATGCTGAGCTTAGTTTTAAGAATTGGGGTTATCGTCATGCTTCCCGACGCAACTTTGCTGTGCGCGGATTAAACCTCACAATTCATGCTGGTCAGCGTGTGCTACTGCTGGGTGCATCAGGCATTGGTAAATCCACGATTTTAAGTGGTGCTGCTGGGCTGATTGGCAATGATGTTGTAGTTAAGAATAGTCTTGAAAGCAGTGCTATTAATAGTTCTTCTAATTCTTCTAGTTCTTCAAGCAATTCTGCTCATAATATGGTTTCTGCGAAATCACAGCAGGCTGTGCTTGTTGAAGACGCTGACGGTGGTGTGAGCGAGGGGTGTGTGCTGGTTGATGGTATACCAGTTCGTAAGGCGCGCGGCAGAGTTGGGTTGGTTTTGCAAGATCCGGATGCACAGGCAATTTTCCAGCGTTTGGGTGATAACGTTGCGTTTGGTCCGGAAAATATGAACGTTCCGCGCAGTGAGATTTGGGATCGCGTGCGCGAAAGTCTTAAAAAAGTTGGCTTGGATGGCTTGCAATTGCATCGTGCGACTGCTCATTTAAGCGGCGGCCAGTTGCAGCGTTTGGCGCTTGCTGGTGCGCTTGCTATGCAGCCGAGCGTGTTGCTTTTGGATGAGCCGACTGCGAATTTGGATCCGGATGGCACGCAGCAGATTGTGGGTGCTGTTCGCGCGGTTTTGGATTCGACGCGTGCCACAATGGTGCTTGTGGAGCATCACGCGGAGCCGTGGATTGATATGATTGACCGCGTGGTAGTGCTTGGGCTTAAGAATGATGAAGCTGCGAGCGGAAAAGCTGCGAACGACGAAAGCGTTCACGACGACGATATTGCGCGCGCTGCTTCTTCGCGCACAGTGATTGTGGCGGACGGCACGCCAGACGATGTGTTTACGCGCACTGATTTAGATTTTGAGGATCTTGGTATTTGGCTTCCGGAGCGTTACAAGCGCAACGCAAAATCTTCCGCAAGTAAATCTTCCGCAAGTAAATCTTCCGAAAATGCAGCATCTTCTGAAAAATATTACGAAAACTGCGATCCGGCAGAAGGCTACGGAGAAGTGCTGCTTTCCACAAGGGATCTCGCAATCAGCCATAATAGTGAGCCGATTGCTAAGCACATCAATCTTGAGTTTAGAGCCGGGCAGATTACAGCTTTGGTTGGTGCGAACGGTGCTGGAAAGTCAACGCTTTCGCTCACTTTGGCAGGTCTTTTGCCGGCAGTAAGCGGTGAGGTTGTGGCGAGTGATGCTCTTGCTGAAGGTACAAATGGCACGGATCCAATGAAGTGGAAATCGCCAGATTTAGCGAAACGAATTTCTTACGTTTTCCAGAATCCAGAGCACCAGTTTGCGTGTGGTTCGGTGCTTGATGAGGTTATGTTAGGACCGCTTCGCACAGGGGTTTCAGCGGATGAGGCGCGCGCGAAGGCTGAGGAGTTGCTGAAGCGATTCCGTTTGGCTCGTTATGCGAAGGCGAATCCGTACACGCTTTCGGGAGGCGAAAAACGACGCTTGACTGTGGCAGCTTCTCTTGCTGCGGCTCCGCGTGTGCTGATTTTGGATGAGCCGACTTTTGGTCAGGATCATAAAACTTGGTTGCAGATTATTCGTTTGATTGCAAGCCTTCGCAGCGAAGGCGTGAGTATTATTGTGGTGACGCACGACCGCGAGTTGGTTGAGGCTCTTGGAGCACGTTTAGTTGAGTTGGTGGCGGATACTGAAGTAAGCAAGAATGCTAACGAAAGCAAGAATGCTAACGAAAGTGGGGAAGATTGTGCTTCTGTAGTAGATTCTGATGCTGTGAGTGGGGAATTAGTTGCTGTTGCTTCCCAAAAAACTCGAGTAAGTGGTGAGCGTAAATCGTCTGCCGCACTTTCTGCTACTACTAGCGCAACTGAAATTTCGCGCATTAAAGTGAGCGCTGTCAATAATCGCAATGAGGAAGCGAAACTTTCTAGTCGTTCACCGCTTCTTGCGTCAATGAACCCTGTATTTCGCATTTTTGGAGCGTTCATTGCCTCCATACCGCTGTTATTTACTCTTGATTGTGTTTCAGCGTCTATAGCTTTGCTGCTGGAATTTGTGATTTTTGCGTGCATAAAGCTTCCGCCTTGGCGTGTGATTCGCCTTTCGTGGCCTGTGTGGGTGGGGGCGCCAACGTCCGCGCTCACTGTGCTGTTATACGGTAAAAGTGGTGGAAATACTTGGTTCCAGTGGTGGCTAATGCATGCTACGGATCGCTCAGCAATGCTGGCTGTGGCAACGTCACTGAGGATTTTGGCGATTGGTATTCCTGCGATAGTAACAGTGATTGGCATGGATGCTACAGATTTAGCGGATGCTTTTAGCCAAGTGCTGCATTTGCCGGACCGCTTCGTGTATGGTGGTTTGGCTGGAATCAGGCTGTTTGGTGTGTTGCAGGATGATTGGGCGGCGCTGACGGCATCGAGGCGTTCGCGCGGTTTGGGTGATGAGCATCGCGTGAGGGCTTTCTTCCCTCAGTCATTTGCATTACTCGTACTTTCGATTAGGCGTTCGACAACCCTTGCTACGGCTATGGAAGCGCGCGGTTTTGGTGGAGTTGGAGCGCGTTCACATGCGAGGGTGAGTAGCGTTCATGCGCGTGACTGGTGGTTCCTGGTTGTATGTACGCTCGTGCCGTCGGTTGCTGTTGCGGCAGCGCTTTACTTCGGCACTTTCGCCTTCCTTGGTGGCGCGTGAGTTTTTGCTCCAAACGTGCGCAGCTTTTCTTGCAGTGCATCCTCACTAGCGTGTATACTTTCTCGAGTTGCGGGCTTGTAGCTCAGTGGATAGAGCGTCTGCCTCCGGAGCAGAAGGTCGTGGGTTCGAACCCCATTAAGCCCACTTTTGATTTTCTACTTATCGTCGCTTTGGTCTCGCCTGCCTATTCCCTGCTTTTCCCGTAGCGTTGTAGAATATTTGCATATGCGCTGGTGCATTTAAAGAGTCATCGAATGCTATTGGGGTAGTATTCGCAAAATAAACGATATTTATCCATAGTTTGGAAAAGGGGAAGACGTAGTAATGGATAAGCAATGCGATTCGGATATAAAGAAAGCACGTGTAATTAATAAATTACCTGTAAAGCTTTCGTCAATAAATCAGATAGAACATCTTAAAAAGCAAGGTATAACTTTTAACAAACAATCTGAAGATTCTGCAATTTCCTACCTTTCAACCTTCTCATACTATTTTGAGACTTGTTCATATAAAAAATTGTTTAGCAAGAGAGTTGGTGGATCTAGGGATGGCCAGTATATTGACTTGGATTTTGATCAATTATGCAAAATAGAGCAGCTTAATAGGATGTTTCAAATACTTTTGCTTCTAATAACTTTAGCTATAGAGCATGAGGCAAAAGTTAAGTTAATGAAAATGTTTACTGAAAATCCTAAAGAAGATGGATACTCCATTGTTGAAGATTACATGTCTAGTCTTTATAACGATGACCGCAAAATACTAATTGCGGAATTAGAACGACTTAAAGATGGGAAATATAGCAGAGAATCGGCGGCAAAGTATACAGTTGGAATGCCAATTTGGGTATTTGTTGAAGGTATTACATTTGGAACATTGTTAAGATTTTATCGTTTTTGCGCAAAAAGATGGGGTAGTAGAGAGATGCAGAAGGAGCATCACTTATTGTGCAGGGTAAAATCCGTACGTAATGCTTGTGCTCATTCTAATTCAATATTGGATGGAATTACTGAAAAAAGTTTTGACAACGTGCTTTTGCTTGAAGAAGTAAGTAAAGCTATTGGAGCTGTAGGGTTCAATAAGCGCGCGAGGCGATCGAATATGTGTAATGCGAAGATGAAAGAAATAGTGATAACTGCATATATGTATAAGAAATTTCTGTATAGGAATTATCAATGTGATGAATGCGTGAATGATTAAAAAAGCATTATTAGATACATTGCAGGGGGATTTATAAAAAAGGCATCTGAGTACACAAAAGAGTATGATAAAGCGAGTAAATTTAACTCATTGCTTGCTTTTATTTGTACTGTTATTGACAGTTGGATATGTGAAAGATAGAATTGAAAATGCTTGAAAACCTTAGGGTTTTGGGGGGTGGAAGTGCGAGAGCGCATCTGCCCCGATTTTTTTTTTGCCGTGCAAACGACTTTTTCTGTACACTCATGTAAAGTTTTAGTCGTTTTTTGGTGCGTAGGCGGCATAAACTATTTACGCGTGCGCTGTTTTGGTCCCGCTCCGCATCACGCGCCTTGTACCACAAGCACAAAAGCGCCATGCGCGCACTTCTCGTCGCGAAACATCACATCAAACGCATAGACTTATATATAAGTATGTCAATTAAGAATTAATTAATATTTGCGCGTAAGGAGGGGAAATGGCAATTAGCGAGACAGATTCGCAGTCTGCGGAATCTGCAGAAAATTCGCGAAGTGTAAAACCATACTATCCTCCTGCTCTAACTCCATCAATCGTGCAAAAACTTTGTGCCCCAATTGCCCGCCGACTCGGTGTAAAATCACTATACTTATTCGGGTCGGTTGCGCAAGGAACTGCCAATCGCAACTCAGACGTAGATTTTATATACGAGCTGCAAAGTGAATCGAACGTGGATCGCGAAACGTCACGTATTATGCGCAAACAAGAACTAATGCAATCACTCGCCGATTGCTTGGGCAGAAAAATCGACCTAGTTGACAAAAGTTACGTAACGCAGCAGTTGGCGGACGAAGATGCGGAAATTCAACGAAAAGCGTTCGTAACAGTGCTTAACACAAAGCCAATATTCCAAATTGTGTGAATCGCAACTTTGAGCTTAAAATCCAGCGCGCAATCGAAATATTCATAACAAACCAACAATCGAAATATCTATAACAAAACCAGCAAGGCAAAAATGAGCGAATCCAACAAGTCGAACGATATGGTTCACGTTGCAGCAATACGAAGATATTTACGTGCTGCTACAAAATTTATAGGCAATGTATCATTTGACGAATTCGCTCAAGACGAAGCATATAGCAGCACAAATATAGTGATAAATCTCACACAGCATACAGCAGTGAATCACTGCCACAGCATACAGCGACGAATCGCGCACGGCATATAGTGGTGCGATGTATGCGTTATAACAACATGTAGTACTTTAGGTTGGGGAATTGTGCAGTTTTAGACACGCCGAAGATGCGATTTCTATATTTTTTCGCTGAAAATTATTCAGCAAAAATGCGTTTTAAAAGAGATTTTTTAGCGATATTCGCGAATTATAGAAATTTTTTTACGTCCACGATTATGATAGGTGTTTTGCTTGAAATCCTTCGTGGGGGGGGGGTATAAATGCTAAAGGTTTGAAGATTTCGCTGGTTTACTGATGAACGCACGTAAGCGTTTTTTGGTAGAGCGTATGAGCTTTCTTCGTGCACTTGGAAGATGACAGTGTATTGCGAAAGTTTATGATTTAAACCTACAGCACTCGAGTTACTTGAACAGTTCAGGTATCTCAAGTAGCTGAAGCTAGTTGAGGCTTTAAAAAACTTAAGGCGGTTTAACGTTTGCAGCGACTTGAGTCTGCTGTACATTGAGCGCTTCATCTTCGAGAATGCTCAAGTTGGTTTTGCGTAATCCGTTAAGAGTTTAAGGTTTCAACAAGATTGTGATTGAGCAGAACGTGATTGAGCAGAACGTAACACTCAGAACGTAACTGAGCAGAACGTAACGCTCAGAACGTAACGAGCTTGGATTTGGATTAGCTGTGGCTTTTGTGGCTGCAAAGAATGAGGAAGGCGGGAAAATGTTACCAGCAAAGTTCCGTGGATTCGCATCACGCGTGGGTCGTCTTGCGTCGCGCGCTTTGGCTTGGCATAAGGACGGCGAGCGTGATGCATCGCTCAACGCTACCTCCAGTGCAACCGTATCTAGCGCAACTTCTAACTCTTCTGCTTCTACTTCTACCGTTACTTTTTCTTCTACCTCTGCTTCTTCAAATGGTTGCAGACGTATTCTTTCAAAGCATTACGTTTTCCGTGCGTTTTTAGCGTTGCTTGTTTCTGTTGCCACGCTTCTTGCTGTACTTGTTGTTCCAGCTAAGCCTGCAAACGCAGCTCAGGTTATGTGGTCGTATGGCGGTTATGGATATTTTACTGCTAATGGTAATGGTATTGGTAATGCTGTTGAAAATATGCATATTACGCCAAGTATTACTAAGGACTCTAATGGTACTCATGTGCAGTATGAAATATATTTTAACTATGCTTTTCTTGAGCATCTAGATAACCAGCCTAGGCAGCGTATGCCAGCGCGAGTCACTTTTTATGTAGATCTTCCTAAACAGCTTATTACGGACACTATTAGAGTGAAAAGAGATAGGCGAAATGTTTACGAGAAAAAGTGGAATGAATGGTCAACCCAGAATGATAAAAACATCCCAGAAACGATGAAAACTTGGGATAAGTATTGGGGTGCTACTAGAACAATTTCTCGTTGGCATTATACATATGGCAATACAGATTTCAATGATCAATGGGAAGACACTGTTGGTAATGGCCATTTTGGCTGTGGATATAATCAGGATACTGATCCTACAGCGCGTGATTTTACGAAGAATTACAGTTTATGCGAAATAAAGAAGTGGCATGATAATGGCGACTTTGGTATAATGCTGCGTTCATATGAGAGTGCTAATTCTACGACTTGCTACCGTTGGGTTATTACTGCAGATGTGCCAGATGGTACTGATATTCGTTACATGCCTATTATTGCTGGATACCAATCTACTAATGCTCAATATCATGAGCGTCATTATGCAACTTATGGTCCTTATGATCATGATGGTGATGGCATACCAGACAACGTTGAGTGGGATAATAGTACCGATCCAACTAAGCCTGGTGGATTGCATTTTGAGGAGTCGGAGGATTCGCAGCCTCGTCAAGCTTCTTCTGTAAGAGCTTATACTGATGATGGTCACTGGCAGGAGAATGGTGATGATTACTACAATAATAAGGGTAGTTTTGTTCCTGATTATGGCAGTGACGGTAAAAGAGGTAAGCTGTACAATAATATTCCTAAGAATCTTATTTATTCCATTGATGGTAACGCTTATTTTGATAACAATAAGAGTTCCAATGCTCAAGTTACTTTTGATGATCCTAATAATCAGAAACCAGAGCCTTTACAACAAGGTCATGCGTGGATTGATAAGTCCACAGGCAAAGTGTATTTTAACCCAGCAGACTCGCATAAAAATCATATAGTCTATATACCGATTAAAGTAACATACCCTAATCCAAATAAGTACAACTGTAATCATAATCAGCCTTTTTCAGAGACGGTTGTCGCTAAATTCCGTGTTTGGCCTATGTCTCATTTTTATAAGCCTGTGTATCCAGATTATGATAAAAAACAGGTACAAGCTGGAAACTCAATTACGTCAGTTCCAAAAAACGAGGGGATCACTAAAGGTGATTTTCCTAAAGGCACTAGGTTTGAGCTTGGTACAAATAATAATTATTCTAGTCCAGTGCTTTCTTGGTCAAAAATAACGAATGCTAGTACTGGTGAAGTAACTTTTACTCCAAGTAAACCTCAAGATCCTAAGAATTATGATACTCCTGTAATTGCTTACTATCCTGATGGTTCAAGCACTAAGGATAATGGTCAGGTTTATGCTCACGTTAAAGTAACGCCACTTACTATAGGCAATAACGACTTAGGTTTTTCTATTGCCGAGGGTACAGGTATGCACGATTGGGGTAGTAAGTATGACGACCGTATTACTTATGGTTCGTATCATACGGATCATTACACAAATCTTGATAAAGATAAGCAGATAGATAGTAGTAGGCTTCTTATACCTGACGCATGGTCTGCTAACAACAAGTCTCCGATTACATTCCGTGCTATTTGCCACGAAAAAAATAAGGATAATTATACGCTTCTTAAATGGGATGAAGAGAAAAACAAGTCCGTTGGTGATGTTAACGGATTAAAGTTTACTGCTTTCCATCAATGGAAGATTGCTACGGAAGAGGAAGAAAACAAGTGCAGGAATGATAAAAACTGTAATCTTGATGATTTTAAGTACTCGCATTTAACTAAAGACGAGTATAACACGAATATTATGGCTCGTTCTCGCGCGATTATTACTGGAAAGCCTGAGAAAAGTGGCGAATACGAGTGTCGCGTGTTTGCTTTTAACAGTGCTGATAGGCTGAATGGTTTCGATAATTTGATTAGCAATGACACTGGTGGAAGTGTTATTTATAAGAAAATGGTATTCGCCAATTACGGTAATGATGGTGATATTAAGAAGTCAAAGGGTAAAGATTGGAATGATAGCAGTCTCCATTTTAGCATCAAGCTCAAAGACAACCAAAGGTACAACCCGACCTACACCGAGATTCCAACGATTGAGGCGGGTAGCACTTATGACAAGAATCTTAAGAAAGGCAATAAGGCTGATATAAGCTCTGACGCTCCGCAAAGCAAGAAGAAGGTTACCGAGGGTAGCACCGAGGTTAATGCCAACGGCGTTCCAAAAGAGGATTTGGCGAACGTTAAGGAAGGCGCTTTGCCTCCTGGCACTTGGTACGAGATTAAGCGCTTTGTTAAGGCTGGCGATATTAAAAACTCGAAAGCAAGCAGTTTGCCTTGGGCTAACTTTGAAGACGGCGAAGATAACAAAGCTGACGGTAAGCAGGAAGCAAAAGATAGTAACGCCACTGGCAAAGGCTCCGTCACCTTCCGCCCAGATAAGTGGCAGTCTGCTGGCGAGTATTGGGCTGAGGTTAGGGTTCACTACCCGGACGGCTCTGTTTCGGACGACGATGATTCAATTAACAAGAATCACCCTATCTATGCAAAGGTGAAGGTTACTAGACCAGCTATTGACAGCGGCGATTTGCATCTTAACATTTACAAGCAGTATGAAAATGGCAAGTTTACTGGTCCTGTAGATAGCGTGAATGGCATTACTGTTATGAAAGGCGTTGGTTTGCTGAAGGATATGGGCATTGACTCGTGGTCCACAGCCAAGCCTGAAGGCATTACGCTTAGAGCTTTGTGTAGAGATGACAGTGATGAAGCTAAAAAGAGTACAACTCATATCTGGAGTGAGAATCTAGATAGTCTGTTCTTCAAGCTTAATTGGCAGCAGGCGTGGAAATATCCAACCTTTGCTCGTCAGGAAGCTTGCCGTAAGGGTAGCAATAATGGTGATCACTGCAATACTGGCGATGAGCATTTCCTGTTCGATAGCACTGGCGGAACGATGGAGCGTGCGCGCGGAACTATCACCAGCGACAAAGCTCCTACGAAGTCTGGCAAATACTATTGCGTTGTGCTTGCGATGAAGCTTACGGATTTGGGTAAGTATAAGAATGCTATTAAGAACAGCAAGATTAGCGTTACTAATAATAACTTTGCTAAGGCTATGGGCTTTACCGATACTGAGGGCATTGACTACGCTGCAAAGTTCTTCCCAGTAACTGTGGTCGACAAATTCACTCTGCCAAAGACCGGCGGCGAGGGGATGAGTATGGCGCTGCTGGTGGTGGCAATGATCGGCATGTGCGTTATGTGCGGCGCGTTCTTCGTTGATCAGACGAAGTGGGGTCACGCGATGCTCGCTGGCGCGGCTGCTGGCATGATGGGTGGTTTGCGCGGAATCGCTCGCGGCGTGACCGCAAGCATCACGCAAGCTCGCACTACGCAAGCCAACATCACGCAAAACAGCAACCGTAACAGTAACAGTAAGATTTCCGAAATTTGGCGCGGTTTAGTCAAAAAAGTCAAGGATATTAGGCGATTTGACGATTATTCTGCGTCTGTAAAAGATTTTGTCCGCAAAGTCACCGGATGGTTGCGTGCCGTATTGAGGCGCGTCGGAAGGTGGGCTGCCGAAAGGTGGCGATGCTGATGAAAATTTTCTGCAGCTTAAAAACTGCAGTATTAACGTTCCATGTGCTGGCAGTGTTATTACGCGTTACGTAGTGATGTTACGCAGTGACGTTACACAGTGACGGTAATTATGCCGGAGCATGGTTCGGATTTAATCTTGCTGCGCGCGGCGCAAATCGTAGCCGCCGACAGAGTTCATGCGGCTTTGCGATGACTCCGCCGACCGTGCGCAACACAATAACAATAAAGGGTTATTTCCCAAACAAAGGGTTATTTCCCAAACAAAACGTATTTTCCTCAAAACCTGCCCGTGAGGGCACTGATATAAAGGAGAAGAAAGTGAATAAATTCACTAAACAATGCGTGGCGGCATTCGCCTCGCTCGCAATGGCTGGCACGCTGTGCGTCGCCGGCGCCGTGGTGGCAAACAGCGTAGCATTTGCTAGTGGTGAGACTGCTGGTGCTGCTAAGCCAGCACCATGGTCTACTGCAGGCAGTCAGCTGAAGGGTACTATTACCATTCACAAGAAGGATGATACTACCCAAAAAGGTATTGAAGGTGCTGAGTTTACCATTCAGAAGGTTACCAATATTAAAACTGGTGATAAAGATACCAAGGGTCTTAATGTTGATTTAACTTCTGTGGATGGTTGGACTGAGCTTGCTAAGAAAGTTAAGCAGCTTAATGCAAGTCCTCTTGATGAAAAAAAGCTTACAACAGTTGCTGTGACTGGTGGCACTCAGAAAACTGGTAAAACCGGCGATGCTACATTTAGTAATCTTGACTTGGGCTTGTACTTGGTGAAGGAAACGACTCCACCTACTGGCTATACGTCTGATGTTGTTCCATTCTTCATGACGGTTCCAGAGATTACTCGCGAGAAGAGCGCTACTAACAACACGTATACTTACAATGTTGAAGTAACTCCTAAGAACCACAACGTGAAGAACGCTATTAATAAGACGGCTGATACTAAGGATATGGTTGGTGTTGGTGATGTTTTGCCATACACGATTGATGCTACACCAAACAAGACTAAGGCAACCAACATTAAAGATAATAAGGCTACGGATCTTACTGCCGATGATCTTAAGCAGTACGCAGTCTTCGATGATGCGTTGAAAACTGCTTATAGCAATGCTACTGCAGATGCTGTTTCTGAAGTTACATTTGATTGCGTAGCAACATCTGCTGATGAGTGCAAAGGCAGCAAGAAGACTTTCACTCTTACCAAGGGTACTGGCGCAACTGATGCAGAACATGATTACTATGTGACTGCAGTAGATACTCCTAACGACGCTACTCGTACTCGTATTTCTGTTGTGTTCCTGCAAAAAGGTCTTGAAAAGATTGCTAAGCATTTGAATGCGGTTACTGATGTTCAGAAGCAACCGAAGGTTCATGCAACCTTTAAGTTCAAGATTGCTGAAACTGTTCCTACTGGTAATGGTGAGAACGTGCTTATGAACAAGTATGGTTTCGTTCCTGGTGGTAAGGATGATGAAAACCATACTCCAATCGTGCCTGAATCTCATACTGACACTGAGTTCCGCAAGTTCCACATCTTCAAGTATGACGGTGTGAAGGGTAAGGATGATGCTAATGCCAAGCTTAAGGATGCTAAGTTCAAGGTGTTTGCTGGAGCTACCGGTAATAACACTGCTGATGCCGCGGCTCTTGCTGTAGCACAGAAGTGCGCTGATGATCCTAAAGCAGCGAACGCCTGTGATGCAGCTCTTAAAGGTTTTGGCGAGAAGTCTACTAACGAACAAGGTGTAACTGAAGATTACACTGCTAAGGTTGGTCAGAAGTTCTACATTGTTGAGACTGCTGCTCCTGACAAGTATGCTCGCTCCACCAAGGTTTATGAAGTAACTTTGGAATCTGCTAAAAAGGGTACTGCTGCTCAGGTTGTTGACATTCCTAACGTCCCAACCAAGGACGGTGGCTTCTGGTTCAACCTTCCAAAGACCGGTGCTGCTGGCGTGATTATCTTCGCGTTGGCTGGCGTGTGCTTGGTGTGCTTCGGCATCTTCGTCTTCATGCGTAACCGCAAGAAGGATGAAGAGCAGCAGGCTGCCTGATTCTTCGCAATTCTTAGGAATTGCAAGGCGCTAGGCGATTGAGTTTAGACGCGTGTGTTGTTGCGCGCCGAAACTTTAATCGCCTGGCTATAATTAAATACTCAGCAGGCTGCGCTGTGTTCGCGCTGGCCAGCGTGATGCGTTTGCGGTGTTTGCTGCGACGTTGTGCGTTTGTGCTTTGCGCGAGTATCCCTCTTTCTTCCGCGCAACGCAGTCTGCTGTCTTATTCTTTCTTTTTTCAGTTCAGAAAAAACTTTAATCAATAACAATTAACCCTTTATAGAGAAGAAGTTGCTATGTCAAACGAAGATCCAGATGAAGATAAAGTTTCTTGGTGGAAAGGAATATGTTCCATAAGAACAAGAATCGATTATTATCGTATACATACGGTAAAAGTAATGCTC
Source organism: Gardnerella washingtoni (assembly GCF_049262705.1). Classification (NCBI taxonomy): domain Bacteria; kingdom Bacillati; phylum Actinomycetota; class Actinomycetes; order Bifidobacteriales; family Bifidobacteriaceae; genus Gardnerella; species Gardnerella washingtoni. The sequence continues at coordinate 274,010 of NZ_CP058398.1, forward strand.
CACAACAAACGAGATGTAGCAGAGAGAAAATTAAAAGCAGAACTTAGAAAAGTAAGATTTAGCTACAATGTTTGGAATGGCTTTGCTTCAGGATATATAGTATCCCTCTTTGCTGCATTTATTACGTTGTTAGTTGGTAAGGTTCTTCCTGAAAATATTAAGAACTATATTGGATTATGGGCGCTTGCCATAATTTTTATAATTATTTTAGTGGTTCAAGCAATTTTCTTGCGTACAGCAAATACTTCATATGAAAAAATGAAGCTTGTTGAAGAAACACTTAAGAATTTAGACGATAGTAAAGAGTTTGATGAAATAACTATTGGAGAACATTCTAACCCAAAGAGAATAAGCATATTTAATTCTATTAGTCATTCAATAAGATTTAATCGCTAAGGTACGCGGCGAAAGTCTTATCGCACGATTGCATACTTTAACTGTAGGAATAACTTTAACTGTATGAATATTAGTGTGGTAGAGATTTGAGATTTTTTACGCTAAATGCAGACGTTGCTTTTGTAGCTTTGCAGTAGCGCTTCTGCAAACGTTGATTCTGTAGCTTTGCAGTAGCGCTTTGCTAACGCTGAGTACTTGTTGATTCATGGAACTTTAACATTCATGCTCTGCAGACGCTGAGTATTTATTGATTAGCGAACACTAACATCCGAGCTGCTGCGCACGCCAAGCCAAACCCACTCAACCACGCACCCACCCGAAGCTTAGTTATGCGACTTTAGTTGCACTAAGCAAACCACGCACTTACGCAACAAACTTAACAAGTCTATGAGTTTTGTGTTAGAGATTAGCGAAGTAGAGGTCAAGAAAATTTCGAGCAGAGTGCTAAAAGAGGAGCGCAGCGACGGAACGCACGATGCTGAAATTTTCTTGACCTCACAACACTAAAAACCAAACACATCAGACAAAACTCATAGACGATACGCAAGAATATCTAAAGAAAAAATAAACTAAACAAAATAACCTAACCAATCTAAGCCAAATTATCCAACGAAACGAGGAAGCATGAAATTAAACAGCGCCGTTACGAAAGTATATGCTTTCCTCAACAAAATCTCCCAAAACAAGCTTTTCAAAAACCAAACCAACGCAACCCAAACCAACTTAACCGCATCACCTGCAACCGAATCAACCGCAACCCAAACTAACTTAACCGAATCACCCGCAACTGAAACCCACGCAACCGAAGCAAAATCCGCCGTAAGCAATCACAAATCTCAGCAAAAATCTAAGCTCCGCCGCATCATTGAGCCTATTGCATTTGTGCTCGCCGGTTTGTTGTGCTTTGCGTATCCGGTGTGTTCTACGCTTTGGAATAATCGCGTTTCTAAGGAAATTTCTGCAGCTTACGATAAGTATAATCACGATCAAGCTGGTGATGTGCGTCGTGCTCATTTGCGTGCTGCTCGGCGTTACAATGCGCGTCATAAGGCGATTATTACCGCGGATCCTTATAACGGCACTACTGATTACATGAAAACGCCGGAATATAAGGAGTACGTGAAGCAACTGGATGAGCCTATGGGCATTATGGGCATCGTAAAAATCCCGAAGATTGGCGTGAAGCTACCGATTTACCACGGTAGTTCGCAGGAGGTTTTGGCGCGCGGCGCCGGCCATTTGTATGGTACGGATTTGCCGGTGGGTGGTAAGAATCGTCATACGGTTATTACAGCGCATACTGGGCTTGCTGACGCGACTATGTTTGATGATTTGGTGGATTTGAAGAAGGGTGATTTCTTCTACTTTGATGTGCAAGGTGAGACTTTGCGCTATAAGGTATTCCGTATTAGCGTAGTGGAACCGCATGATATTAGTTTGCTGCAGCGCGAGAAGGGGCGTGATTTGGCGACGCTGCTTACGTGTACCCCGTATGGCGTGAACTCACATAGGTTGCTGGTGACTGGTTATCGCGTGCTGCCGGATCCGGTGAAGGCGCCGGAAGATCGTGTGCAGTGGCCTCTGTGGATGACGCTGTTCGTGCTCGCTATGATTCTAACGATTACTGTTTTGACGACGATGATTATGGCAGCTGTGCGTAAGAAGCGTGGGGAGCTTGATGTGCGCGGCAAGCATCTGCTGGCGGTGTCGCGTAGTGTGCTGCGAAAATTGCGCGAACGATCTGCCTGAGCGCAGCATTGCGCGCGCTTGGAGCGCAAAAGTAGTGTCAACGCTCCAAACGTGAGAAGCTTTCCCCGCGTTTGGAGTGCTGCACAACCCCAAACCCTCCAAATGCGAGATGATTCTCTCGCGTTTGGGGGTTATAGGCCAAAAAGTGTGTAAGAAATCATGTCTCACGCATTGTAATACAAGTGTTTTGCGGTAATCGAATCTGTCTGCTGCACATTCGCCACCTGGACAAAAACTGTGTAAAAAATCAGCTCATAACCCTTACGGCAGTAAGGCTCGCAGCATATCGAATGTGGGCTATTTCTTATGCTAAGCGGCATTCCAAGTATGTATTAGCTGAATATAACAATACATCGTCAAACGCTGTTACTAGCGCAGATTACGTACTGCGCGAAGAACGTATAACCCCGCTTATTCGTTATTAACGCAGATTACGTACTGCACCAGTAACATACAACCGTTACTTTCTCAGATACTTGACTGAGTTTTTAACAGTGTTTGAGTGATTACCGTTATTTCCTCAGATAGCTAACTGAGTTAGTAACAGTGTTGAGTCTGTGGCTTATGCCACAGAATATTCATCAGCTTAGCTTTACACACTTTTGGCCTATAACCCCGTTTGGAGCGCCGCACAAACCTACGTTTAGCAAAATCTTCCATCCAAAAACAACTGAGCTCTTGTCCTTAAAGAACGATTTTTAACGAACAAGAGCTCAATGAAATCACGTGTAGGAGCAACCTACACAGGTAAGTTAGAGTCTATCATATTCCCTGAGAATTTGCATTTGTCGTATTATATTTTCGTGTCAAATTCAAACTAAATGTACAATATTTTCATGTCTGCTAATATTTTTTACTCTGCAAGAAGCGCAACAATTTTGTGGCGTGGCTAGATTTAATCGTTATATGCGCGATGCAAATAATGATTTAGGCACAGCTATGCTTATATGCAAATCGAATCATGAATTAGCAGGAATATTACATGAGCAAATTGGATACGTAGAAATATGCGTGCGTAATTCAATTGATTTAGAGCTTCGCAAACTTGCGTTGAAAGAAAAGCAGAATGAGGAATGGACTAATCCTCTTTATACGCCAGATTTGGTTAAAGATTTGATTGAAAATCAAATCAAGCAAGCGAGAGAAATTGCAGTTCACTCGCATGATGGTGGAAGCGTAAATCATGATGACATTTTATCTAAACTCATGTGGGGAACATGGGTAAAGCTTGTTGGATCTTCGGAAACAAAAAATAGCAATCGCATTCAGCAAAAACTTTGGAAAGATGCTGTATGCAATGCGTTCCCATTTGTGAACTACTCAAAAATGAATAAAGATGACGATGGGGATAGGAAAGTAATAGCAAAAAATCTTATTTACATCAAAGAGATTAGAAATAAAGCAGCTCATTTTGATAATTTATACAACATAGCTAAGGGAAAGAGAAATCTTACAAACGCACTGTTTACGCTACTTCATGCGGTTAATGAATCGTTTACGACTGGATGGATTGATCCAGCAAAAATACGTAAAGCTGCTAATAAATATTTGGAACTAATGAAGTAAATTGATGAGTAAGCAGGATTAAAGCAGATGCGTAAGTTGCGCGAACGATCTGCCTGAGCGCAGTATTGCGCGCGTTTCCTCGCGTTTGTGGACTTGGCGTGCGTGACGACGTGCTTGAGCGGCAGCATTGAGCGCGAGCGCCATCTGCGCCAATAACGAAAAAACAGCATTGAGCGTTACTCGCGCAGTACGTCGACTGCATAATTAACGAATATCGGTGTTTTATCGTTGCTCGCGCAGAAAAACAAACGCCGGATAGGTTCCCCACGTTTGGAGTGCCAAGCCCTTCGTAACCCTCCAAATGTGGGGGTAACGTTCTCACTGTGTAGATTTTCTGCCGTTTGCATCTATCGTCGGTTATCTGAAAATTTACGGTTCAAGTTGCGAGGCGCACCAACATTTGTTGGTAATTAGCTCTAAATTTCTTAAAAAATAGTAACATTGTGCATTTTTTCTCAAGCCCCATGTAAATTATATGTTAATACAGAATTTTTTCTATGTTAACATCACAGAAAATATTTGTATAAAAAGGGCTAAATTAAGCCATTTTTTATATAAAAATGTGATTTTCCTCACATTTTTGTTTGTGAAAACGCAATTTTTTTGGAATTGTTTCTGGCTCAAGCAGTGCTAAAGTTTGTGAAAAATATTTTTGTTGCATCTGCTGAAAAGCGGCATTATCTGTCGATTCATATGGGGAGGGGGTATATCTTCCGTGTGATATTTAGCGGAAATGCCTTAAATGAGCGTAACAAAAATATTTACACCTATAGATGAAATTGTGCTGGAAATTTTGCATATATTGCACAAGGTTTCCAAGAAAATTCCACTTGCAGAATTTGGGGCCATTCCCAACATTTTCTTGTGAATTATCTACAAGCAATTTTCACTGGGTAGTTAACCACCATTTTGAAGGAGAGTATGTTTATGAAGTTCAAACGAACGTCATATCTGACTCGTTTAGCGGCATTAAGCGTAGCAGCCGCTACGCTTCTAGTGCCACTTGCTGATGTTTCCCCAGCGTTTGCTGAAGAAACATCAGGCACAGAATTCACTGCAGCGTCTGCCAAAACGCGCAAAAGTACGAATTTTTCCCCAGAACAGCTGCGTCACATTAATCCAACGCTTGCTAAAGCGGTAGAAAAATATCATAACAGCAGTCAGAATGCAAATAAAAAAGTTGCCTCTTCTGAACCAGTAACTGTTATTGTTACGATGAAAAATTATCATCCTGACCGTACTGAAGTTAGTGAAAAAGCCAATATTCAAGAGCAGAAAGATTTTATTAATCGAGTACAGTCAAAATACAATATGACAGTTCGTCGTCAAGTTGGCTACTTGTTGAACGCTTTTGAAGCTACTCTTCCTGAAAATCATATTCAGGCTTTGCGAAAGGAGCCAGGTGTAGTTTCTGTTGCAAAAGAACGCTTGTATTATCCAATGGAAAATACTGCACGTAATTTGCAAGGTGTACAAACTGCGTTTAAAAAGTATCATCTCGATGGAACTGGCATGCTGGTCTCCATCATCGATACCGGCATAGATCCAACTCACCAAGATATGAAGCTTGATGCTTCAGCTAAGCAACATCTTCGATTACAACCAACAGGTAAAGGCAACACTACTGACAAAGTTCCTGCAGGTTTCAATTACGCCGATGAAAACGACAACTTCACAGACTCTGGTGCAGAACAGCACGGTATGCATGTGGCTGGTATTGTTGCTGCAAATGGTGATGAACAGGATTCTCCTGCTTCAGAACATCATCGCGTTGATGGTGTAGCTCCAAACGCTCAGCTGCTTGCTATGAAAGTGTTCTCAAATAATCCTGAGGCACATGGCGCTCGCGATGTTGATATTGTTGCTGCAATCGAAGATTCTGTAAAACTTGGCGCCGATATTATCAACATGTCTCTCGGTTCAACTAATGGTTTTGCTGGAACTTCTAATGCCACTTCAATTGCACTTAAAAAGGCTCGCGAAGCTGGTTCACTACCAGTGATTTCTGCTGGAAACTCTGGCTTGAACTTTTCCCCTTCCGGCGGTGAGGATGATGCGCTTGGCAAGTGGGATGATGCTACTCTCGGTTCGCCATCTTCTTATCCTTCCGCTTTCAGCGTTGCTTCTGTTGAAAATTCCAACATTACGCAGCAAGCAGCAAACTGGACAGGGAAAGATGGCAAATCTCACGCAGTGCCATACAATCTTGCCATTGGTTCTTTAATAGACGCAGTATCTCAGCATGAACTTGTGGATGCTAAAAAAGCTACTGTCGACGATGTAAAAAATCTTGATCTTAAAGATAAGTATGCTCTTGTAGAACGTGGTGGCATTACTTTTACGGAAAAGTTTAAGAATGCTATTGCTAAAGGCGCTAAGGGTGTGATTGTTTATAATCACGACAAAGATTCATCCATGTTTATTGGAATGGGCGGATTGGAGAAAATCAAGGATTGCTTTGGTGCGTCCATCCCTCGTTCTTATGCCTTGCAAATTCTTGCTGCTTTGCATAGCGGCGAGAAAGTAAAGATAGCTTTCACGGACCAATTCACTACTATTGTTAATCCAGATAATGGTAAGCCTTCAACCTTCACCTCTTGGGGACCAACGCCAGAGCTTGATTTCAAACCTCATATTGCTGGCATTGGTGGCAACGTGTGGTCTACGCAGAATGGCAATAAATACACGAGCATGTCCGGCACTTCTATGGCTGCTCCAAACGTTTCAGGTCTTTCTGCTTTAGTGATGGAAAGCTACAAAAAGCGTTTTCCAAAACTTAAAAAGTCTGAGATGATTAAGCGTGTTGAGCAATCGTTGATGAATACTGCGACGATGATTGGACGTAAAGATTCTGCAGATAGTAAGCAGATTCCGTATGCTCCTCGTCAGATTGGCGCAGGTTTAGCGCAGGTTGATAAAGCTGTTGCTACTAACGTGATTGCAACAGTTGACGGCAATTCGTACGTGGCTCTTAGAAACGTGAATGCTGATCGCAAGTTTACAGTTACTTTACATAATTATGGTAAGAATCCAGTAAAATTTGCTGTCCCAGATCAAGATGTTGTCAATGAGTCTAATGAGGTTAATCAAAAGACAGTAACCTCTATTAGTGATACTGAAACGTTGCAATCACAAACGCGTACAGTTACAGTAAAGCCTGGTAAAACCGCTGATGTGAAGTTTACGTTAAGCCCAGATTGTTCTCAAGGCAATCATTATATTGAAGGTTGGGTGCGTTTTGAATCGCTGAGCAATACTCAGCCAGATGTTGCTGTGCCATACCTCGGTTTCGTAGGCGATTGGAATGCTGAACCAATTATGGTAAAGCCGGGAGAAAGCTATGGTGCAAATCATAGTGATCTTACGACATCGTTGCTTTCTGTAGCAGGCAGTATGGGCAAACTTCCAGTCAATAATGAAACGAAGCCGTATGTACTTGGCGAATTTTCACCTGCAAATCAAGATGGGTGGATGGATTACGTTGTGCCATCTATGGCTATGTTCCGTGGTGCGTCCGACATAAAGTATTCTGTGTTGGATTCTCATCATAAAACTAAGATTGTTCTTGGAACAGAACACAATGTAAATCGTTCTACTATCTCTGATGCTAGTGCAACCGACGGTTTAGCTGGAAATTTCGACGGGTCTGTGTGGAATCCAAAAACAAGTAGGTTTGACATTCTTCCTGATGGATGGTATACGTATCGCATTCAGGCTCGCTTAGGAGATAAGTTTGATTGGCAAACTTACGATATGAAGGTAGCAATCGATAATCATGGACCTAAAGTCACAGTATCTGATCGTGATGCTAAAGGCAATGTGAAGATTGTTATTAGTGATGACTTAAGCCCTGATCCTGGCGTACCAACTATTCATCTTCCTGGTGTAAAAGATGCTTTGAACTATGGTGATGAAGACACTCAATGTCCGTTGAATGAAGCAACTCGTACGCGAGTGTGCAAGCCTATCCACATTGGTACTGACGCGCCATATATAGATGTACTTGCTAGAGACAATGCTATGAACCCAACTGAGGTTAAGAAGGTATTCAAGAAGCATACTCAGAAAGACGCAAACGGTAAGGAAGAAGAAATACCGACTAAGAACATTATCATTCCAAATGAAAAAGTTCTTACTTCTCACCAAATTAAAGCTAATGCTCTAGAAGAAAGTAAAACTAACCCGAATATTAATGGCAAGTTCTACATCGAAGGATACCTTACCGATAACGTCGCATCTATACAAGCTTACGTAACTCCTAAGGACGGTAAAAAGCAGAAAGTTACGAATGCTGCAAAACGCAAGGATGAGAATACTTTCTACGCGTTTGTGCCGCTGAAAAATGGCGAAAATACTGTGATGTTTAAGGCGTACGATGCAGAAAATAAGCGTCTTGGTAATAAGAAACTTACGCTAACGTTCAACGCGCAAGCTCCAAACATTACCATGAATGGTCTTGACAACAAGGGTAATTTGCCTGTAGCCGCAGATGGTAAAGTAACTGTTGCTGGTAAAGTAACGGACACTCCTGGAGATACTGTAAAACTAACGTTGAAGTATCAGAAAGCTGCTGACAATACTACGTCAGCTAATGTTGTTGCTGGTTCAGGTGCCCCTCATACTACTGCATCTCCTTCACAAGCTGTTTCTGGAGCTAATACAACTTCAACAGCGAGTATTAATGCAAATGTAAAGCAAGCAGGGGCGGCTGCAGCTGGTAAAGAAACTGAAGAAGTAGTAACTGTTGGCAAAGATGGTAGCTTCAAAACAGTGATTACTCCTGCTGCTAAAGCTGTGACAGTAACGCTCGTAGCTACGGATTCCGCAGAAAATAGCACTACTATGGGTCTAGCGCTTGCTGGTCGTGCAATTGCTGCGCCTGAAGTTCCACAGACAAAAGATTTCGTGCTTACTAATGCCGGTTCTATGGGTTCTTATGCGTGGTTAGTGCATAAGAAAGCTTATGGATCAGATGTTATTGGCAAAAATTATTTTGTTGCTCAAGGTGAAGTGGGTGCTAATGTAACGAGTGTACTGTTCACTCCAGCTACGCGAATTGATGCTAAAACCAAGAAGTTCGTAACTCCAAACCCATTGCGCGCGAATATTAAGAATGGCAAGTTTAGCGTAAAGTTGCCGATGCATCCAGGAATCAACGATTTCCGCTTGCAAGTAAATACAAAAGCAACTGATGAAGATGCTGATGAAGACGATGAAACGAATGTAATCGATACTCCTGCAGCTTTCTACTTCGACATTACGCCTCCAACAGCACGTTTCGATACGCCAAAGTTGTACGGACATACGTTATTTACGAATCGCGATACCGTTACCTTTAGTGGCAATGTGTCGGATGATGCTTTCGGTCAAACTTTGCGAATTAATAATGATTCTGTAGGTGATTTCTACACTTTGGATACGAATGGTACTGAAGTAACTCGTCGCCAATTCTCAACTGATATTCCAGTAAACGATGGTGACAAGTTGTTGCTGCACTTAAGTGATCAGGTTGAATCTCATTTACTCGGTGTGATTCCTGTTGTGCTTGATGAAACGGATCCAAAAGTTGAAGCTGGTTTGGTTGAAGGTGAAGAGATTGCTGATGGTCATGAAATCACTGTTCGAGCAACAGATGATCATTTGAAGTCTTTGCGCGTTATGGTTGATGGTCGTCCAGTAGCGTATACGGAAAATTATCTTCCAGTAAATACTGTTGAAAGCACCTTAGTTGATGTGAAGAACATCAACGATAATCCAACTCCAGATAAGCCAGATTCTACAACATTAACGTTGAAGATTCCGACTGAAAAGTTGGCTGATGGTACTCACACCCTTACTATTGAGGCGACTGATTTTGCTGGCAATACTGCTAGCGATACCAGTGATAATAGTGCTGATGCTACTGCGTACACATTTGTTGTGAAGCGTAGTAAGAAGCATGATGGTGGTGAGAAGCCAAGCAAGCCGGGTGAGAAGCCGGGTGATCACAAGGGTGGTCACGAGGGTGAGAAGCCAAGCAAGCCGGGTAAGCCAGGTAAGCCAAGCAAGCCAAGCAAACCAGGTAAACCAGGCAAACCAGGCAAGCCAGGCAAGCCAGGCAAGCCGGGTGACCATAAGGGTAAGAAGCCAAGCAAGCCAGGCAAGAAGCCAGCTCCTGCTCCAAAGCCAACTCCAAAAAAGCCGGAAACTAAGGATGAATCAACTCAAACGGATTCAGCTCCACTGCCTCCTGCTTCTACAGTAAAATTCACAAAGAATCTGATTGCTTTAGATACTAAGGAAATTGTTGCTGGCAAGGAACAGAGCGTGTATGTTTCTGGAAAACCTGCAGCTTTGAAGAATGCTAAGAAAGATGCTCGCATGTATGCATTCATCTACTCTACGCCTCAGCAACTTAATGGTGAAGATGGTCATGAGTATGTAACAGTGCGTGCTGATGAGAACGGCAAGTACTACTTCAAAGCTATGATTCCAGCTGGTTTAACTGGCAAGCATACCATTCTACTTATGGATGCTGGAGGTAGTCAGCTTGCTTCTGGTGAAGTGACTGTGTTTGCTGCACACGTTGCTGATGCCGATACTCAGTCTGACAATATGCCAGCTCCGAAGAAACCAGCTGGTAAGAAGCCGGCTGAGAAGAAGCCGGAATCTAAGCCTGCTGAGAAGAAACCAGCTCCGAAGAAACCAGCTCCGAAGAAACCAGCTCCGAAGAAACCAGCTCCGAAGAAGCCTGCTGAGAAGAAGCCGGTAGAGAAGAAGCCTGCTGAGAAGAAGCCGACTGAAAAGAAGCCAGCTGATAAGAAGCCGGTAGAGAAGAAGCCTGCTGAGAAGAAGTCGACTGAAAAGAAGCCTGCTGATAAGAAGCCGGAATCTAAGCCAGTGGAAAAGAAGCCGACTGAAAAGAAGCCAGCTGATAAGAAGCCGGAATCTAAGCCAGTGGAAAAGAAGCCGGTAGAAAAGAAGCCTGCTGGGAAGAAGCCAGCAGAATCTAAACCAGCTGATAAGAAGCCGACTGAAAAGAAGCCGACTGAAAAGAAGCCAGCTGAGAAGAAGCCTGCTGAATCTAAGCCGGCTGAATCTAAGCCGGCTGAATCTAAGCCAGCTCCGAAGAAGCCTGCTGATAAGAAGCCGGAATCTAAGCCAGCTGATAAGAAGCCGGAATCTAAACCTGCTCCGAAGAAACCTGCTGAGAAGAAGCCAGCTGAGAAGAAGCCGGTAGAGAAGAAATCAGCTGAATCTAAGCCGGCTGATAAGAAGCCAGAACACACTGATCACAGTCATTCAGATCATGTGCGTCAGCACCATGCTGCTAATCGTTCCTTTACTAAGAAAGGAAAGAATGCTAGTGGTTCTGTCCATGCTTCTGCAGAGTCGAAGTTAGATACTACAGAAGGTGGCGAGAATCATGAGAGTGCTCATGTTGCCACTGCAAATAAGTCCGACAGTATTCAGTCTGAAACTAACGGTGCTACTGATAATAACAGTGCTAACAATTCTGCTGGTGCTGTTGATGGTACTTCAAGTAAGGAACAGACTGCTGAACGTGCAACTGCAAAAGAACTGACTTCAAAGTTAGCTGTTACTGGCAGTGGCGTTGTTGCTGCAGTTGTGACCTTCTTGGTACTGATGGTAAGTGGTGCAATAACATTCACCGCGCGTAACCGTAGGGTGCATGCTGGTTCTAATGCTGCTGTTCGCAAATAAAATAATATAACTAAAAATAACTCGTGATTAGTTGAAAAGCTAAGAATGAGTGAATAAATGAAAAATGACTGAATTTAGTATTGAATTTTGCATATTGAACAATTTCAGTATTGAGTTTTGATTTTGTTAATCAATCTAAGTTTAGTTGTTGCTAACGGCTGGTAAAAGTGCCCACTGCTCTTATGAGTGTGTGGGCACTTTTTATTAATGGTGCTAAGAATAAATATTTGCTTAAGTTTGACTCTGTTGAGATTTCAAGAATTGTAAATCTTCTTCACTCGATTACTGCTGAAAGAAGCACGACGATTTGCTTGAGTGCTGCGGTTTAGCGCGCGTGTTTGGAGTGCTTAACGTGTCGTAGACCTCCAAATGTGGGGTAAGCTCCTCGTAAATGGAGCGATTCACAACAGATAACCCTCCAAATGCGAGATGATTCTCTCACGTTTGGAGTGCTCAGCCCTCCGTAACCCTCCAAACGCCGGAAACTTTCCTCGCGTTTGGAGTGTTACGCTCAAGCAGGTCGTCAGCGCACACCAACCACAACCCAATTTCTAAAGCACAACCACACGAACCCGCCCTGCCTTCGTCAATCGAGACGAAGGCAGACCTCGCTTGCGTTGAAAGCACACTGTGCTTTCAGCATTGAGTCGTCGCTACCGCATCGATTTGCTTGATGCAAAGCTTCTTTGGTCGTCAGATTGTGCTTTCTTAAGATAATAAAGAAAGCACAATCGTGTGCGCGCTTGCGTGGAAAGTCCACTGGACTTTCCACATTGAGCAAGCGCTACCGCATTAGTGTATCGAGAAGCGCGCTGTGCTGCTTCTCGATACTCTAATGCGACACGCCGGCTTGCGCTCAACCGGATTCTGAGTATAGTAGTTACTCGGTTCGCGGAAACGAGCCGAGATAACCAACGCCCCTTTAGCTCAGTTGGTTAGAGCAGCTGACTCTTAATCAGCGTGTCCAGGGTTCGAATCCCTGAGGGGGCACAAACAAAACCCAAGCTTCGTGCTTGGGTTTTTTCGTATCTAATACTTCCGAAAACGCATGCAACAGCGCGTGTTTGTCCCTCTTTCCAGTCAATCTTGAAGTATGACCTTGTCAAATATGATGCCGCAATTATTTCAAGATGATGCGCAGCTTGAACAGTCGAAGCAGCCACAAACGTTCATGCAGCAGTCACAGCAACCACTTACACAGCAACCACTTACGCAGCCGCAGCCACGTCCGCTCCCTCTGAAAGCTGCCGACACAACCGCCGAAAACCCGTGGCCTGTTGCCGTCTTAAGCCAAAAGTTCCACAGCGCCGTAGAACGCTGGCCAGCCGCGTGGATCGAGGGTCAAATCGTCGAAATCAACATGCGCCGCGCCTCTTCCGGCTACATTACTCTTCGCGACAGCAACGAAGAAGTGTCGATTTCCGTAATGGGCTTCAGCAATTTCGTGCAGCAGGCGCGCGAACTTCGCCAGGGCGACCGCGTAGTCGTTCACGGCAAGGCGGATATTTGGGTAAAAGCTACGCGTTTAAGCTTCGTTGCAGACGAAATACGCCGCGTCGGTGCCGGCGACTTAAAAGCGCAAATTGACGAGTTGCGTAAAAAGCTTAAAGGCGAAGGCCTTTTTGACGCGGAAAATAAGATTCCACTGCCGGAGTTTCCTAAGTGCATCGGACTCGTGTGTGCTCCTCAAGCGCGCGCGGAGGGCGATGTTATTACGAACGTGAATTTGCGCTGGCCTGTTACGCGTTTCAAGGTTGTTCACGCGCACGTGCAGGGTGTGCAGTGCCCGGCGGATATTATTGCCGCAATTAAGCAGCTCGATGCGGACCCGGAGGTTGACGTTATTATCGTTGCTCGCGGTGGCGGCAGTTTTGAGGATTTGATTGGTTTTTCGGACGAGGGTGTGGTTCGCGCTACGGCCGCGTGTGTGACGCCGATTGTGTCCGCAATCGGACACGAGGACGATTGGACGCTGATTGATTTGGCGGCAGACATGCGCGCTTCAACTCCTACGGATGCTGCAAAGCGCGTTGTTCCGGACGTTCGCGAGCAGTGGCAGCTTATTGATAACGCGCTGCAAACTATGCGCATGCGAATTTCTGCGCGCATCGATAATGAGATTCGCCTCGTTGAGGGTTACGCGAACCGCCCGAGCCTTACGCGCCCGAGCACTATGCTTGAGCCGCACGAGCGATTGGTTGAGCAGGCTATTGAGCGAATGCGCCACGGTTTGGTGCGACTTCTTGACGATGCGAGCTTGACTGTTGAGAAGGCTCACGCGAGCTTGACTGCATTAAGTCCGCAGTCGACTTTGAATCGCGGATACGCTGTTGTGCAGCTCAGCGGTGGGCGAGTGCTGGACGACGCTTCGTTAGCGAAAGTTGGCGACGATATGACAGTTACGCTTAAAAGCGGCGTGGTTCTTGGCAAGGTGACTGGCACAAAAGTGGCTGCCGTAAAGTCAAGTAAGTAAATTTTTAGATATTTTAGATACAACGAAAGGTTAGATATGAGCGAAAAAGAAACTAAGAACGCAGAAAGTGCAGAAAGCGCGCAAAGTGCAGAATTTGCAAGCACTCTTACGAAAGAAGAGCGCGCTGCGATTGAGGCGATGCCGTATGAAGAGGCTTGCGAAAAGCTTGTTCAGGCGGTTCAGGCGCTGGAAGCTGGTGGTTTGACGCTCGACCAGTCCATGCGTCAGTGGGAGATTGGCGAGGCGTTGGCAAAGCGCGCGCAGGGTTTGCTTGCCACGGTTCGTGCCAAGTTGGACGCGGCACAGGCGGAGCAGTCAGCTACAGCGGCTACGGCCGGCACGCAGTCTAATCTTGAGGATTAGCGCGCGCCGCAGTGACACGCCTTAGTGTATAATTGCCATTTGTTGCTTTGCAGGATGCGTGCGCGTGTTTCATTTTGCGTGTTGCGCGCTGCAATCAACTACACTGCCTCGGTAGCTCAGTGGATAGAGCACCACTCTCCTAAAGTGGGTGTCGTCAGTTCGATTCTGATCCGGGGCACTTTTATGTGTGGACGTTGTGCAGTTTATATTTGTGCAATGATGTTGTTCGCTGTATATAGTTTGCTTGTTTTTGACAAATATTAGTTTCTTTTGTAAAACGAGTATGTGGTGAAGTCAGACTGTGTCTGGTTCGCGAAGAGCCAATCAAGCGATTGATTGGCTCTTTGTGCATCTAATAGCGGGGGATTGTGAATTTAATTAGCAGATTATTATTTATTCACTGCAAGTGTCATGTGTAATCCGAGTGCTTTTAAAATTTTTGAGATTGTTGCAAATGATGGGTTTCCTTCTTTAGAAAGTGATTTGTACAGTGATTCGCGATTAAGTTTCGTTTCTTGAGCTAGTTTGCTCATTCCGTGAGCTTTTGCTATATCTCTTAGAACAAGTTGGACTGTTTTAGTATCTCCATCTTCTAGTGCAATAGCAAGATATTCATCAATTGCTTCCTGTGTGTCTAAGTATTTACTTGCATCAAACGTTGAAAAAGTAACCTTGTCCATCTTATTGTTCCTCGTGTAATTGTTGTGCCAATTTATGAGCTGTATGTATGTCCCTAGATTGACTTGATTTGTCTCCGCCTGCTAAAAGAAAAACTGTAAGTGAGCCGATTTGTGTGTAATAAATACGATATCCTGCTCCAAAATGAAAACGCATTTCGCTTACTTTATTACCAACGGATTTTATATCGCCAATCATTTGTCCATGTGCCTCACATTTTGCAATTGCGTATAAAATTCGCTTTTGCGCGTGTTTGTCCTTAAGCTTTTTAAGCCAGGTGTCAAATAAATTACTTGATATAATTTCCATTTACATAATTGTAGTCTAAAAGCTACAAATGTCAATTTATATTAGCAAAGTTGCTAATGTTAGGGGATAGTGTTAGATTATTCCTAACTTAAGCGTTGATCCGTTATCGGCGGGGAGTTTTCGGAAGAACGGCGAGGATTCGTAAGATTCTCGCTTATTAGAACCGACGGGGTTGGCCCGCACAGCCAAACACGAGAGGCTATAAGAATAGTTCGATTGCGTTTCGTACTTGCGTTTCGTACTTGCGTTACGTACTTACGTTACGTAATCATCTTATAGCAAGCGAGGTGGTACCGCGGCAGTAACTGTCGTCCTCGCAGGGAAATATTCACCCTGTTGAGCGAGGAGAGCACAGTGAGCGAATCCACTAATCCAGCAGCAAACGCGTCCGCAAATCACGTATATCCAAAGGTAAGTGTTTCTGCATCAACGCAAGCAACCGCCGACGCGCAAGTTGCCCCAAATCCTTCTTTCCCAAAGCTTGAAGAATCCGTTCTCCAATACTGGGATGCAAACAATACTTTCCGCAAGTCAATCGAATACCGCCCGTCCGGCAAGGGTAGCCAAAACGAGTTCGTGTTCTTCGATGGCCCTCCATTCGCAAACGGTCTTCCTCACTACGGTCACCTTCTCACAGGCTATGCAAAAGACGTTGTTCCGCGCTATCAGACTATGCGCGGCCGCAAAGTAAACCGCGTTTTTGGTTGGGATACTCACGGACTTCCAGCAGAGTTGGAAGCGCAGAAGGAACTCGGCATCGAATCGGTTGAGCAAATCGAAAAAATGGGCATCGCGAAGTTCAACGACGCTTGCCGTGCTAGCGTTTTGAAGTACACGAAAGAGTGGCAAAACTACGTGCATCGTCAGGCTCGCTGGGTTGATTTCGAGCGCGGCTACAAAACGCTGAACATTCCATACATGGAATCCGTAATGTGGGCATTTAAGCAGCTTTACGATAAGGGCTTAGCTTACAAGGGCTACCGCGTGCTTCCGTACTGCCCAAAGGACCAGACTCCGCTCAGCGCTCACGAGCTTCGTATGGACGCGGACGTTTACCAAAATCGCCAGGATACTACCGTTTCCGTCGCCGTTAAGCTTCGCGACGAAGACGATGCTTACGCAGTCTTCTGGACCACTACTCCTTGGACTGTGCCAACCAACTTTGCAATCGTAGTCGGTGCAGACATTGACTACGTGGAAGTTCGCCCAACCGAAGGCAAGTTCGCAGGCAAAAAGTTCTACATTGGCAAGCCTTTGCTCGGCTCCTACGCTAAGGAACTTGGCGAAAACTACGAGGTTGTGCGCGAACTTAAGGGCGCTGAGATGGCTGGCTGGCGCTACTACCCAGTATTCCCATACTTTGCAAGCGATTCTGCGCTCGCAGAGGGTGGCACTCCTGGTCCTAACGCTTTTACGATTTTCACAGCAGATTATGTCGACACCGCTGAAGGTACTGGTCTTGTTCACCAGGCTCCTTACGGCGAGGACGATATGAACACGCTTAACGCACACGAAATTCGCAGCGTTGACGTGCTCGACGCAGGCTGCAAGTTTACAAGCGACTGCCCAGATTACGAAGGCTTGTACGTTTTCGACGCGAACTTGCCAATTTTGCGCAACTTGCGTGCAGGAGACGGTCCGCTTGCTCAAATGCCGGAAGATCAGCGCGCGTTGCTGTTCCAAGAAAAAAGCTACGTGCACAGCTATCCTCACTGCTGGCGTTGCGCAACTCCGCTTATTTACAAGCCTGTTTCTAGCTGGTTTGTGTCTGTTACAAAGATTAAGAAGCGTTTGCTTGAGCTCAATCAGGAGATTAATTGGATTCCTGGAAACGTTAAGGATGGCCAGTTTGGTAAGTGGCTTTCTAACGCTCGCGACTGGTCAATTAGCCGCAACCGCTTCTGGGGTTCGCCAATTCCAGTGTGGGTGAGCGACGATCCAAAGTATCCTCGCGTAGACGTGTACGGTTCGTTGGAAGAACTTAAGGCTGATTTTGGCGATTATCCTCGCGATGACGATGGCAATGTGAATATGCACCGTCCATATATTGATCGCCTTACCCGTCCAAATCCAGACGATCCTACCGGAAAGTCGCAAATGCACCGTATTACGGACGTTCTCGACTGCTGGTTTGAGTCTGGTTCTATGCCTTTCGCACAGTTCCATTATCCGTTTGAAAATAAGGACTTCTTCGAAGAGCACTTCCCATGCGATTACATCGTTGAGTATATTGGTCAGACTCGCGGTTGGTTCTACACGCTTCACATTATGGCTACGGCGCTTTTCGACCGCCCAGCTTTTAAGAACGTGATTTGCCACGGCATCGTGCTTGGTTCCGACGGCCAGAAGATGAGTAAGCATTTGCGCAATTACCCAGATGTTAATGGCGTTTTCAACGAGTACGGTTCGGACGCTATGCGCTGGTTCCTTATGTCTTCGCCAATCTTGCGCGGTGGCAATTTGATTGTGACTGCCGACGGCATTAGGGATACGGTTCGTCAGGTTATGCTTCCAGTTTGGAGCTCGTACTACTTCTTCACTTTGTATGCGAATGCTGCAAACGGTGGCAAGGGTTACGATGCTCGTCGTCTTCGTGCGGATGAGGTTGCAGGACTTTGCAACATGGATCGTTATTTGCTTGCTCGCACGCGTTTGCTTGTTGAGCGCGTTGAAAAGTGCTTGAACGAGTTTGCTATTAGTGACGCTTGCGCGGCAGTTGGCGATTTTATTGACGTGCTTACGAATTGGTATATTCGCGGCAGTCGCGACCGCTTCTGGAATGAAGACGAAACTGCTTTCAACACGCTTTACACGGTTTTGGAAGTGTTCATGCGCACGATTGCTCCTCTTGCTCCTATGGAAGCTGAGGCTGTGTGGCGCGGTCTTACCGGCGGAGAATCCGTGCATTTGGCTGATTGGCCTTATTTGGTAGAGCCTGAAATGCTTTCGGATGGCGAGAAGAACCCTAAGGTTGGCGAAGTAACCGAGCTTGGTGCTGTTCTTGCGCATGACGATGCTTTGGTTGCTGCTATGGATAAGGTTCGTGAGGTTGTGTCTTCTGCGCTTTCGTTGCGTAAGGCGGAACAGTTGCGCGTGCGCCAGCCGTTGGCAAACTTGACGGTTGTTGCAGAAAATACTGCTGCTGTTGAGCCTTATGAGCAGGTGCTTGAGCGTGAGCTTAACGTGAAGAACGTTACATTCTGCACTTTGGAAGATGCAAGCTCTCACGGTTTGAAGATTGTTCATGAGCTTAAGGTGAATGCGCGCGCTGCTGGTCCTCGTTTGGGTAAGCAAGTGCAATTTGCTATTAAGTCTTCTAAGAGTGGCGATTGGCGTGTTGACGAGTCTGGTGCTCCTGTTGTTCAGACTCCAAACGGCGAAGTTGCGCTTGTTGAGGGCGAGTATGAGCTTGTGAATCGCGTTGAGTCTTCGGATGCTCAAGCAGCTGCGAATACGGCTTCTGCTGCAATGCCAACTGGCGGTTTCGTTATGCTTGACACCGCTTTGACGGACGATTTGCTTGCGGAAGGTTATGCTCGCGACGCTATTCGCGCTGTTCAGGATGCTCGCAAGGAGAACGGTTTGGACGTTACTGACCGAATCGCTTTGACTTTGAGCGTACCTAGCGCGGACGTTGCTAAAGTTAATCAGTTCCGCGATTTGATTGCGGAGGAGACTTTGGCTACGAGCTTCGAGGTTGTTGAGGCTGATTCTAGCGCAACTGAGCTTAGCGTAAGTCTTAAGCGTGCGTAAATCACAACTAACAGCTAACTAAACATATAGCTAACTTAAACAAAAACGTGCCGGTGTATTTCAATACGTCGGCACGTTTTTTGTTATTGCTTCGCTTGTATTTTTGTTTTTGTTTCGCTTGTATATGTTGAGGCTCGCCATTACGATAGTAAGCGTTTTTAGGAGGTAGTTTATGGCATCGTCGGCAGCAATTGGCGTTTTTGATTCGGGGCTTGGAGGTATTTCCGTAGCTCGTCAGTTGCATGCTAGTCTTCCGCACGAGCGAATCATTTATTTTGGCGACTCTGCTAACGCTCCATACGGCATTAAAACGCCTGAGGAAGTTAAAAAGCTAAGTTTCGCAATTGTTGAGCGATTCGTTAGTCTAAATGTAAAAGCCATCGTAATTGCTTGCAATACTGCCACTTCTGCAGCTGTGAACGATTTGCGCGCGAACTACAGCATACCTATCATAGGTATGGAGCCGGCGCTTAAATTAGCTTGTGATTTAGGCAAAGGTAAGCCTCAGCGCGTAATCGTAGCGGCAACTCCTCTTACTCTTCGCGAGCGCAAGTTTGCGGATTTGCTGCAACGTTTTTCGCAAGATAACACGATTTTTTCGCAGCCTTGCCCTGACTTAGTGCGTATTGTTGAGCGGGGGGAGCTTCATAATCGTGATGTAGTTTTTGCTGCTCTTCACAAGTATTTCGACGAGTATGATTTAGACAGTATTGATTCGGTTGTGCTTGGTTGCACGCATTTTGTGTTTTATAGGGATTATTTCCGTGAGTTTTTGCCTGTGCGCACGAATATTGTTGACGGCAATGAGGGTACGATTAACCATTTACACAAAATATTGGAACTTAATAATGAGCTTGCAAGCGATTCTCAAGAAGGCAGCATAACTCTTACTAATTCGGATACAAGCGAGCGCATGCAAAATCTTGCGAAGAGCTTGTGCTGAAGAGCTTGTGTTGGAAAAAGTTCGCGTTAAGATCTTGCGTTAAGATTTTGCGTTACAAATCGCTCTTACTCAGCCAAAAAATACTTTAGAATATTGGCACAAAATCAAAGTAAGCAATGCCGCAACCCAAAGCGCGTCTATGAGCAAGTCGTATCGCAAACGGTAGTAGCTTTCAACCAAGCTAAAACGCTTAACAAGCAACTTTTGTGAACTTACGCTTGCGTGCGTTAGCGCCATAAATTGCACAGTTGTGGAGAACATAAGCATAATGCACCACGGGCACAACGCGTGAATCACGAACATAGATTGCGAAAACAGCCAATAAGCGTAGGCGAGTGCGCACAAGCCACCAAGCCAAGTGCAGATTGCAAACCATCGCGGCACACGTACGTGAATCATACCAATAACAGCAAGTGTTACGAACACGCTTTCTGCGGCAATTCCAAAGAATGCGTTTGGGAAGCTTAATTCGCCGAATTTCACCATTTCTGCCTGCCAAGTTTGTGCTACGCGCGAACAGGAAACTACACTGTTAAAATCACAACTCAAGAGCTTTTTAGGAGCACGCGCTAAAGCAAGGGTTTCAGCAGAAAGTATAAGCGAAGTTACGAGCGCTACAGCAGAGAAAAATAGCATCACGCCATAAGTCCATACTGCAGAGTGCCTCCAGCCGTGGAGTGTTGTTTTGCAGTTTTCTTCGACTTCATTTTGCTGCATGACTGCTCCTCACTAATGTATTTGCCTACTTTTGCGTTATACGTAACACGCTTTACAGACTACAGTCTACGATAATTATATGACTGTAACGAGTAACAACACGTACGCGCACTTTTCGCACGATCATCATCGTTGGGATTTGCACTGCCATACTGTGTATTCTGATGGCACTGCAACACCAACTGATTTAGTTACGCAAGCTAAAATCGCTGGTTTGCAAGGGGTTGCTATTACAGATCACGACACTACTGCCGGCTGGGATGATTTTCGTCAAGCTGCTCATGCTGTGAATATGCCAGCACTGTTTGGTTCGGAAATTACTGCGGAAGATGCTGGAGTTTATGTGCATATGCTCGCATATCAGTATCATCCGCAGGATGATTGCATAGTAAGTATGTTTGCGTTGACTCGTAAGCGTAGGTTTGAACGCACAAAGCGTATGGTTGAACAGATGTCGTGTGATTTTCCTATTACGTGGGATGATGTTTTAGCTCAAGCTAAGCTTGGTGATTTGACTACAATTGGACGACCACATATTGCTGATGCTCTAGTAAAAGCTGGTGTGTTCCAAACGCGCTCCGAGGCTTTTGCTGGTCCTGTTTCTCCGCAAAGTCCATACTATATTCCTACGCCTTCGCCGAATGTGCGCGATGTCATTGATGCTGTTAAGCACGCTGGTGGCGTGGTTGTTATTGCACATCCAGCTGATCCTAGCCGTAACCGCGTGCTACTTTCGGATGATCAGATTATTTCTTTTGCTCAATATGGTCTTGATGGGTTAGAAGTGTATCATCGCGGAAATTCTCAAGATCAGCGCCGTCGTTTGCTTGCTTTGGCGCGTAAATGTGATTTGCTTGTTACTGGTGGATCTGATTGGCATGGACTTGGTAAGCCAAACCGTTTGGGTGAGGAAACAACAAGTAGTGACGTAGTATCTGAAATATTGTCCCGCGGTTATAAGCTATAGACTATAAATTCCGGCAAATGTTTCCACAAACAGCAATATTGGCAACAAATGCCGGGAATTAAGCTGTTGTCTTTTTTAATTGAGAGCTCCGAATCCTACTGCGTGCTTTGGCGTGTCACCAATGAGAGCGTAAGACAATGATGAGGAGGAGATCATAATGGTGCGACCATTTACATCAGTAAACTCAAGCATCTCCTTGGAATCATTGATTATGTTGCGAACTTCTTCAGAGCTCTGATTGGTTTCAAAATTAATTGAATCGGAAACGTTTTTTATACCGAGCACTACTCGCATATGTGTCCTCCTGTTATACTTATTGCCTTATTTTTGCGTTATTGTATTTCGTTACTGTATGTCGTTATTCACTTATAATTTTCACTTATATTGTATGGCACCTACTTATGTAAGTCTGCTTGCGCATCACGCATAGCACGTTCCTCACGCTCAAGTAGAGGAATAATTACAGTTTCAGGTTTATCATTATCTACGTTGGTGCTCACTGTTGACTCGGCTTCGTGATCGGATTCAGACTTTGTGTAAGCTATACTCTGTGATTCAGAAGCGTTATTTATCATCGCGTGTTCTGAATCGTCTGTATTGTTTGTAGATTCTGTATGAGTATCGCCATTATTGTGCTCTATACCTGTTGTTTTTTGTGCAATTGTTTCTGCTGTCTCATGCTGTGCTTGAGTTGTTACATGTGTAATAACCTGTGTTGCAGTGTCATCTGCAAGCTGTGCCTTTTTTTCAAGATGAGCGCTTGATGTGTAAGTGCCAGTATATTGCACTGTGTGTTCATGTGTACTATCGTTTGCTGTAATCTCATGCTCATTGGTTACATCTTGACGATTACTGTGCGTGGAATCGCCTTCAATAGTAATGTCGCGTTCATGAGTTTCATCACTAGTGTCCGTATTCGTCATATTATGCGTATGATTCGTAGTATTGACAGTATGGGCAGTGCCATTGTGTGCAATTTGGCGACTTTGTGTATTATCGTTTTCAAGCAATGAACCAACAGTAATCGTGGAAGCAGGATTGTTATTGTGATGTCCATTTTTTACTGATTGTGCATTGCTAATGCGCGTTAATTCGTGGGCTAAGCGTTCAACTTGTGCTTTAAACCGCATAATGCTCGTGGTGTCAGCCCGCTGTAAAGCTTGGATAAAATCGCCAACTTGTTCCATTTGCAACCACAAGTTCGCTCGTAACATAATCAAACTATCAAGGCGAGATCCCATCATGCGACCATACGCAGAAAGTACAGCATTCCTGCGTTGCTCATTAAGCTTTGCAAAAATCCAAGCTAAATCGCGTGCAGGATCATTAATTTGCATATTTTGCCAATTTGTTACAGCAGTGATAGTTGATCCAGTAAAAAGAATATCGCCATCTACGAAACCACCGTGTACTGGACATGTTTCAAAAGACCATAAACCTTCGGTTTCTAAGACTCTGGACCAGCTGTCAGTAATTTCTGTTGGAATATGTCCCGCTTGACGAAGGCGTTTAATCCAACTGGTTAGCTGCGCGCGAATTTGACCAGTTGTAAAAGCAGGATATTTACCGCGTGTCACAAAAGTAGTATGTAAACGATGAATAGCACCAATTGCTGTACCAACGTTAGTGCAATCTTCAGTAGTAAGAAGACGTAAGTCGCGTGCGCTACCTTCAAGGTGTTCGCAAATAAGTACCGTAGCATCATCATCTTTGTTGATAACAAGACTTGACATATTACGCATAGGTTGCTGCGTGTTAGCAACTTGCGCATTGTCAGTATTCTGTTCGGTATTTTCACGTTTTCCTGGAACAAAGGTAAGCATAGTATCGTAAGCAAATCCCAGTGCTGCTAAATCTTTGCTATGTTGCAATGTCCATGCTGCACGTGCTCGATCGTGCAAACGTTTGCGACCCTTACTCTCGGCACTGATAAAAACGTCATAAAGGCGACCAGAAACATCTTGTACGACTGCGTGAGAAATCCCTGCTGCCGTATCAGTGGTATTAACCTGCTCACTTTGGCGTGTTCCTGCAAACTGTACTTCGGGCATGGCTGCAGATGCCAGTGCTGCCAACTTAAATCTACTGAGTTGTGTCACACTCCCACAGTAATACAAAGCACCGAAATTTCGCCAATTTGTTATGGATATGGTTGGCAGTTTACTATCTATTATCTTATTGTTTTGGTTTTTACTTTTTGATAAAGATATGTTTTCGTATCGTCGGTCAATGTTGACTCATATTTCAGATCATTACTGAGGAAGTTTGAGAATAAATTTCAGCATTGTGCATTCTATTGTTAGCTGACGCATCCCTTAAGCAACACACAGTATGCAGCAGTAAAAACGTGTAAATATGAACTACCTACTAGTGCTCAACAGTAAACATACAGATTATATTATCCAAATTATCCACATATCTTTGTTGCAATTGTACAAGCGTCGTGAATACTGCAACAATAGTAAGTATGAATTCTTCACCTGAAGCGCTTTTAAATGGTCTGGATAATGCGCAATGTGCTGCAGCTACCGCTGTAGAAGGTCCAGTTCGCATTATTGCTTGCGCTGGAGCTGGTAAAACGCGAACTATTACACATCGAATTGCATATGCTTGCGCTACAGGTAAGTGGGATCCTGAGCGAGTGTTGGCTGTTACCTTTTCTGTAAAAGCTGCATCTGAAATGCGCTCGCGTATTGAATCGCTTGGAATTAGCAATATTGGTTGTGTTGCAACATTTCATGCGGCTGCTTTGCAACAGATTCGTGATGTGTGGAGTGAAATTTGTTCTGCGACTTTTCCATCTATTATGGACGATTCTCAGCAAATAATATCTTCCGCGATGAAACGTTACCCAGATTTTGTGGATATGACGTTATTGCAAACTCGCGATATTTTAGCGGAAATCAATTGGTCTAAAGTTTCACTGATTGCTCCAGATGATTATATTCGCGTGTGTGCTGCAACGCATCGTATGCCTCCAGCAGGATTAGAGCCGCAACAATTTGTTGACTTATACGAAGCTTACGAAACTGAAAAAAATGCGCGTAACTGTATCGATTTTAACGATATTCTCCTTCTTGCATGTCATATTTTACGAAATTTTCCTGATGCTGCCAGTCGTATTCGTCAATCAATTGGTTGGATTACTGTCGATGAATATCAGGATGTGTCACCTTTGCAACATGAATTATTGCGATTGTGGATGGGGAAAAATCGTGATATTTGCGTAGTAGGAGATCCTGCGCAAACTATCTACTCATTTGCTGGCGCAAGTAGCTACTATTTGCTTACTTTCCCGCAAGAATTTGCCCCCGTAAGTGCCGACATTAGTTTGAATACGGATTATCGTTCTACTGAACGTATAGTGGGGCTTGCTAATCGTGTGCTCGCTGCTTCGCCTTATAAGCGTGATTATGTAAAAGTTAAGGCGTTAACTAGGGGTGGTACTCGTGTTTCACAGCAAGTTTTTGCTACGGATATTGAAGAAGCGTTGGGTGTAGTTGAGCAAATTGCAAAATTAGTAAAAACTGGTATTGCTAAGTTGGGGGATTGCGCAATACTTACGCGCACTAATGCTCAGCAGCAAGTTATTTGTAGAGCGTTAAAAGCAGCAAAAATGCCATATCGCGTGAGAAGAGACGTAGGTTGGCAGCGTAACGTGCTAGAAGATGTGCAACATTCACTTGCAGCAAATGGTAATGGTACCTCGAATATTGTTGATATTTCAACGGTTACCGTTTCCACAATTCACGCAGTGAAAGGTCTCGAATTTTCTCATGTTTATGTTATTGGTTGCGCAGAAGGTCTTATACCATTCGGTTCTGCTTTTACAGACGAAGATATAGAAGAAGAGCGTAGACTTATGTACGTTGCTGTAACTCGAGCAGAAAAAACCTTACATCTTTCGTATGCATTACGTAAAGAAAATGGCATGGGTATGAATCGTGTGCCGAGCCGTTTTTTGGCTTAAATGATAACCTTTTTGCAACAACTTGTTGAAGCAGTGTCTCATATTGATGTTGCAGATTGCTGTTGCGAAAATAATGTTCAACACTGTTTATTTGTTCATACTGCAGTTGTGTGACTGCAGTATGAACAAATAATACTGTTTTATAAGGTGAAGTTGATTATTCAGCTGAATTGTTGTCGCCAGAATCCTCTTTATTGCCAGAAGGCCCTTCGTTGTCAGCATCAGTGTTGTCAGCATCAGTGTTGTCAGCATCAGTGTTGTCAGCATCGGTGTTGTCAGCATCGGTGTTGTCAGCATCACTAGGATTGTCGTCAGAGTTGTTGTTTTGGTTCTTTTGGCGCGCATCTTCCTCAAGCAGTCTACTAAGATCAGCATCCCAATCATTTCCACTTGAGTAATCATCAGCAAACTTACTGGAACTTTTGCTGTTCGTAACTGCTGTATCACTTCCGCTGTTCGCGTTCTTGTTGCTATGTTCTGTGTTGCTTGCACTAGTGTGCAAATCTGCAGAAGAATTTTCGGAAGATTCTGCAGGCTTACTGTTTGGTTCAGTGCCATTTGTAGTCTGCTGATTATGTGAATTTGTAAGTTTGTTCTGTTGATCAGTATCGTCAGGTAGTGTTGGCAGCAAATCTGGGTGGCTCCATAAGTTATCTCGCTCTTCAACACCATGTTCACGAGTCAATTTTTCCCATAATTGCGCAGCTTCACGCATACGACGAGGGCGTAGATGTAAGCCAAGTAGCGACTCAAAGGTTACTTCTGCCGGTCCTCCTGCAGCTCGTTCACGACGCATCATTTCACGAAGTTGTTCAATATGCTCAATATGAGCCATGCCTGCCTGCCATGTAACGCAATCAACCCAACCTTCAACAAGTGCAAGTAACGTTTCCAAACTATGTAATGCTTGACGCTGTTCTTCGGAATCGTTGCTGCCAATATTAGATAAGTTTACGGCACCAGAAATAGTTTCCGGATTCATTGTTTCTATATCTCGAAGCTGATCTTCCATAGCTTCTAAATCAATATTGATGCCGTTTGCATATTTAATAATCAGTGCCTCAAATCGTGGCATAAGCCATGGTACAGCTGCGAATAATCTTGCATGAGCAGACTCACGTAGTGCCAAATAGTTCATAACTTCACTCATATCCAGCTCCCACACTTTTGCGTATTCAATGCAATTGTATGGAATTAATCCACCGGCTGGATTTTGTAGTAAAGCAAGTCCTTGATCAAAACTGCCATGAACTTCGTGAGATAACGCACCAGCAGCTTGTCCTAATTGCATAGCAAAGGAAGTGTTACCGAGCAGCTTCATTAATTGTGCTGGATTATTCATTCCTTCTGGCATTGGAATTGGCACAACGCCAGCAAATATTCCTTTTACTTCTGCGTCGTCCACATCATGGAATCGTTCTTCAATAACGGAACTCAGTGCTTTGTTTACTGAATTTGCTACCGGATTAGCGAATTTTACCCATGCTTCCAAGGTTCCTTCTACCCAATCTGCTCGAGACAGTACGGCAGGAGTTCCTGGAGCAGGATTGAATTTGCAAGTGATATCTAGCCACAAATTTGCTTGACTTAGTGCGCGGCGAGCAGAGTCAGCGACTTCGGCGTTTACTTTACCTTGATCACCGGTCGCGTGTTGTAATGCAATAGACTGCGCTAATTTGCGATTAATTGGTCCCTCTTCAAGCGTTGCTTCCATTTCGCTTGGATTATTGAGACCGCCTGCGCTAAAAGCTTGCATCATGCTGCGAACTTCGTCTGGTTTAGGAAGCTTGCCTGGATTTTGATTGAGAATCTGTTCACGCAGCTCAAAAGGAAGCTGCTCAAGCTGTTTCCATGCTTCTTCGCCTTGTACTGGCCCAAAGCATTCAATAAGCCATTGGTGAATTGCATCATCGTTCATGAGGTCATCCTTTATGCTACGTGCAACGCACTCGTTACGCGCAAATTCGCGTACCGCTCAATACAATACAGTAATACAGTATATTCTACTCGATTGTACAGTTTTGTGTTAAGTCGTATAAGAAAACTATAGAGGGCTTGTGTCATGATACAAGCATGTCTAGGTTTACATTGCCTCAATTATTTCGCGCATGCGTTCAACGTTTTTTCACACTGTTGCGCAAAGTAGCTACGCACACGAGTTTGCACTCTTTACGCTATTATGCTGGATGTTTTACAGTATTCGTAGCATTAGTTGCATTACTGTCTCCGAGTGCTTACGTTGTTGAACAACCGGGACCTACACAGGATGTGTTAACTTCAGTGTCGAAAATCCCCGTAATAGACATGTCTGGTTCGCGCGTGAAAGAACACCACGATACTGGCAAATTATTAATGCTGACTGTTACTACTTTAGGTGTTAGTTGCGAAATTCCAACTTTTTACGCATTGCTATCTTGGTTTAATCCTCAATGGAAAGTGGTGCCACGTGAAGCAGTGGTGCCAGTTGGTCAAAGTGCAGATGACTATGAGCAGGCATCAGTACGTGAGATGAATGATTCGCAGAATGTAGCTCAACGTGTAGCATTGCAGTATGCGGCTAAGAAGCTGGGCATCCATACTGATGGAGTAAAAGTTCGTTTGCATATTGAGGATATTGGTGGTCCTTCTGCAGGAATGATGTATGCGTTGGGTATTCTTGATAAACTTACTCCCGAAAATGAAACAGGCGGTAAGGTTGTAGCTGGCACAGGAACTATTGAAAAATCACAAAAAATTGGTGCTATCGGCGGTATTCGTCTAAAAATGATTGCAGCTCAACGCGATGGTGCTACTTGGTTTTTAGCTCCCCAAGATAATTGTGACGAAGTAGTAGGGCATGTGCCGCAAGGATTACGAGTAGTGCGTGTAAGCACGCTTGATGAGGCTTATACAGCATTGAGAACTATTGGTTCTGGTCACAATGTACGCTCATTGCCAACTTGTAGTGCAAAAAATGCAAATGCAAAATAAGCGAATACAAATAAGAGAATCTAAATAAGCGAATACAAAATAAGCGAACCTAAATAAATGAATCAAATCGAATAGAAAGTGGGCGATGAGGGACTCGAACCCCCGACATCCACCGTGTAAAGGTGGCGCTCTAGCCAGCTGAGCTAATCGCCCGTTCGCAACAAAGTAAAAACATACATGAAGGTATGTACGAATGCAACGTGTGGCGCGCGTCGCAACAATCGCGTACAGTATATTGAATAAGAACATGTGCTCAGGAGGTCGATATTCGATGGCTCAAAAACCTGATACCGCTCGTAATGCTTCAGGAATGGAGCGTGTTGGTAAGCGTAAGTTAGGATATAACGTCGCACAGGTGAATGCTTTTCTAGAGCGTGCGCATACGTTGTATGAAAGTGACGATGATCGACTCACACAGCAAGACATTCAGGATGTTTCTTTTGATTTAGAGCGCAATGGTTACATTATTGGTCAAGTTGACGCGGCTTTATCTCGTTTAGAGCGTGCTGTTGTTGATAAGTGTACTGCACGAGAACTTGCACAATGCGGCAGAGTCGTGTGGAAAGCGCGTGCTGATGCTTTGTATAAGAAGCTTTTACAGCATGCGCAGCGTGATTATCGTAATCGTTTTGAAGGTGGTGCACCGCATCGACCATCTTATGCTCGTAAGCAAGTTGACATTATGGTTGATCAAGCGCTCGATAAAATTGCAGTGATGCTTGATCACGAAATTGAGTGGGAAACTGATGAAACAACATTAGCTGCTATTGATGCTTCCTATGTTTCTAATGTAATTTTTACGCAGCGAACAGGCAAGCGTGGTTATGATGAGCGTCAGGTTGATTATTATTTGAATGCATGCATTCGCTTACTGAGTAGTTTGGAATCTTTTGGTAGGGTAGCGCAGTATGTTGATACAGATAAACGTGATGCATACTCGCACGTTGCGTCGCCAATTACGTCTGCTCCTGCTCTTGCACATACGTCGGCACCTACTTCAGTTTCAGTTATGCCTGTAGTTCAACCTGTTGTTTCTACTCCTGCTCCAGCAGCTTCTGAGGCTTCAGCAACTCCTGCTCCTGTTTCAGCTGCGCCATCGTTTGCTCCTTCGGTGCAGACTGCTTCTTCGCATATTCCTGCATCTTCAGTAGTTGAAGATATCGTCGATGAGACTGTGGCTGCGGATAGTGTTCCTCATTTAACGAATATTCCTGTGGTTCCTCCTCAAGTGCCAAATCACGACAAGCAGAGTATTTTTGCTCCTGTAGATTATGACCATCAACGTGCTGATGATTCATTTGAATCATTGCATCAATCTGAGCGTGCGATTTTTACGCCTCATGTAGCAGTAAGCAATTCTTCAAATATTGATGATACTGATAGTAATGATGAGCTTTTGCAAAGTGCTACTGTAATGCATAATTCAACTTCTTCTGCGCCAGTGCCTCCTTCGTTTACGCCTGCAGCAACTCGCCATGATAATCCAGCGCCTGCTGCACATACGTCTACTGCTGTTCCGTCATTCCCTCCTGCGGCGCCAACCCAGCGCACGCATCCAGTGCAGCAGATGCCGATTACGCACTTGGCTCCAAGCAAACCGTTAAATTTGGACATTCCAGATCTTTCTTTCCCGATTATTGGTCATATTGATGAGTCCAATGTTTTTGATGATGATACACATAGTGCTAAGGATGCAAACGATACTGATCATGAGTAAATATTGCGCTTGTATACGCAAATGAGCTTAGTTTGATTCATGCCATTATACCGTGATGAAGCTGTGGTTCTTCGCGCCTTTCCTCTAGGTGAGGCAGATAGAATTGTGGTGTTGCTAACGAAGCAGCATGGTAAAGTTCGTGCTGTTGCTAAGGGTGTTCGTCGCCTTAAGTCGCGTTTTGGTGGTCGTCTTGAGCCTCTTATGCGCGTTGACGTGCTTTTGGCGCAAGGAAAGTCTTTGGATGTTGTATCTCAGGCTGTTTCTATTACTGCGTATGCTGGTGAAATTTGTGCTGATTATGTGTCGTACGAATACGCTAACGTCATGCTGGAAGTTGCGGATGCCTTAGTTTCTCACGAATATCTTGACGAATATATTCCTGAATATCAAGATACCTCCGGGCAGTATCGTTTACTTATTGCTGCTTTATCTTCATTGTCTCACCATAAGCATGCGCCGGTTGCTATTGGTATGTCGTATGTATTGCGTGCATTATCGTTAGCTGGATGGTCGCCGCGTTTAACAGCTTGTGTTGTTTGTGGAAAGACCGAAGACTTATGCTACTTTTCACCTACTGCCGGTGGTGTTATGTGTGCAAGTGATCACACTCCTGAGTCAATTATTTGCTCTCATGAAACGCGATTGCAACTATGTGCGCTTGCACAAGGGAATTGGTCTGTAGTAGACGGTACGTCGATTGACAATTCTACCGTGTGTTGTATTCAACAATGGGTTGAATATTATCTGGAACGTCCAATTCGTTCGATGGGGTTGTTACATTCGTAAGTATGGCTTTTGAAAATGTAGATTATACGTCGCTTGATATTCCAGCGGCTCCTTTTAGTGACCCTTCTCGTATACCAGATTTTCCTAAGGGTAAAGTTCCTCGTCATATCGGTGTGATTATGGACGGCAATGGTCGTTGGGCAAAAACGCGAGGAATGATTCGGACCGAAGGTCACAAAGCCGCAGAACCAGTAGTTTTTGACGTTATTGCAGGAGCTATAGAAGCAGGAGTTCGCTACTTAAGCTTGTACACTTTTTCTACCGAAAATTGGAAACGATCTCCGCAAGAAGTGCGATTTTTAATGGGATTTTCTAGGGATATTATCCATAGGCGAGTTGCGCAAATGAACGAGTGGGGAGTGCGCGTTCGCTGGGCAGGTCGTCGCCCACGTTTGTGGAAGTCTGTTATTGACGAGTTAGAAAAAGCGCAAGAAATCACCAAAAATAATAAAACTATTGACGTTGTTTTTTGCATAAATTACGGCGGTCGTGCAGAAATTGCGGATGCGTGTGCGCAAATTGCAAAAGAAGTTCGCGACGGCAAAATTAAAGGCGATCGCGTAAGTGAAAAAATGATTGCGGATCATTTATACAATCCAGATATTCCAGATTGCGATTTGGTGATTCGCACTTCCGGCGAGCAGCGCACGAGCAACTTTTTGCCGTGGCAAGCATCCTACGCGGAGCTTGATTTTGTGCCAGAGCTCTTCCCGGATTACGGCCGCGAAGCGCTGTGGAGATCAATCGACCGTTATGCGCATCGCGACCGCAGATTTGGTGGCGTCAAAAACGCTTAATCTTCGTTGTTTTTGCGTTCGTCGAGAATCTTATCTACAAGCGCACTTTTTGCGTCAATTTGATTGCTAAAACCAGGGCGAATATCTAACTTTAAGAGTACTCCAGTGCGGTATCCTTTGTTGACTAAAGCCATCGTAGCATCTTTTACTACACGCATAACGTCATCAAATTCGCCCTCAATATTCGTAAACATTGCGTTAGTTTCGTTCTTTAACCCGGAATTACGAATTACTTGTACAGCATCCGCCACGTACTCGCTTAACTCGTCACCAACTCCGCTTGGAGCAATGCATAACGCAGCAACAGTGTTAGTTTTGTGCTCGTTCGCATAGTCGTTTGTATTCGCGCTATTATTCTCACTCATAGTAACAATTCCTTTAAAATCGTAATCTTACGCAAATTTAGCAAAAACAATGCAACGACAAATAATGCGTCAACAAACCTATAAATTTGCGTTACTGTAACAGTTACTTTACTAATTTTACAAGCGTCACAGGGTTTTTCTATAATAGCAACGTTTTCACCCGAATTTTCTAGTTTTACGAAAAGGTGTATTGTGGCTGTTTCAAAGCTTGATGAAGTCGTCTCCTTGGCTAAGCGTCGAGGATTTGTGTTCCCAGCCGGCGAAATTTACGGTGGTACGCGTTCTGCGTGGGATTATGGTCCGCTCGGTGTTGCGTTGAAAGATAATATCAAGCGCGAATGGTGGCGCTACATGGTAACCACGCGCGGCGATGTTGTTGGCGTGGATACTTCCGTTATTTTGCCTTCTCAAGTTTGGGTTGCTTCCGGCCACGTTTCCGTGTTTAACGATCCTTTGATTGAGTGCTTGAATTGCCATAAGCGTCATCGTGCAGATAAGTTGGAAGAGTCTTATGCTGAAAAGCATGGCGACAAAATGCCAGAAAACGGCTTAAAAGATATTGCTTGCCCAGATTGCGGAACTCGCGGAAACTGGACTGAGCCTCGTGACTTCAACATGATGCTTCGCACGCATTTAGGACCTGTTGAAGACGAAAACAGCTTGCACTATTTGCGCCCAGAAACAGCTCAGGGCATTTTCGTTGACTTTAAGAACGTTATGACTTCTACTCGTCAAAAGCCGCCTTTTGGTATTGCCAATATTGGTAAGTCGTTCCGCAACGAAATTACGCCTGGAAACTTCATCTTCCGAACTCGTGAGTTCGAGCAGATGGAAATGGAGTTCTTCGTTGAACCTGGAACCGACGAAGCTTGGCACCAGTATTGGATTGACACTCGCGTTCGCTGGTATGTGGATTTGGGTGTGAAACCAGAAAACTTGCGCATGTACGAGCATCCTAAGGAGAAGCTCAGCCACTATTCCAAGCGCACTGTCGATATTGAATACAAATTCGGCTTCCAAGGTTCGGATTGGGGAGAGCTTGAGGGTATTGCAAACCGTACTGACTACGATTTGTCTGCTCACGCTAAGCATTCCGGCGAGGATTTGAGCTACTTCAACCAGGCTACTGGTGAAAAGTACATTCCTTACGTTATTGAGCCTGCGGCTGGTCTTACGCGTTCGCTTATGGCATTTTTGGTTGATGCTTACGACGTTGATGAAGCTCCAAACACTAAGGGCGGCGTTGATAAGCGTACCGTTCTTCGACTTGACCCTCGTTTGGCTCCTGTTAAGGCTGCTGTTTTGCCTTTGAGCAAGAAGCCAGAATTGCAAGCTGTTGCTCAAGATTTGGCTGCGGATTTGCGTCAGCATGATTGGGTTATCGATTACGACGAAGCTGGTGCTATTGGTCGTCGCTATCGCCGTGAAGACGAAATTGGTACTCCTTTGTGCGTAACAGTTGACTTCGATACTTTGGAAGACCATGCTGTTACAATCCGCGAGCGCGATACTATGCAGCAGGAACGTGTTTCTATCAACAAAGTTGCAGATTACGTTGCTAGCCGCATTAACGAAAAGCGCGTTAAATATCCGCAAGGTCCTGTTGAAATCGTTGGTACTCGTGCTGCAGATGGCGCTACGGATATTACAAAAGAGGCAGGAGAGGATGAATCTCAGCCTGTACAAATCGCTACTGCTGGCGGATTGTACTAATACGCGTTTGAGTGTAGCTTAAGTATCGCGTAAATGTCGCTTAAGCATTAATAAGCAAAATTATTACTAAAGTGAACGGAGTTAAAGCAATATGAATTTTTCTATAAAACCAGTAGATTTAGGGAAAGTTCATATTGCTACTCCTGTTGTCCTTTCTCCAATGGCCGGTATTACTAACTGGCCTTTCCGCGTAATCTGCCGTGAATATGGTCCAGATGGGTTGTATGTGGCAGAAATGATTACTGCACGAGCATTAGTCGCAAGAAATCCAAAAGCCTTGCGTTTATGCCGTTTTGCACCTAGCGAAAAAGTGCGCTCTTTGCAACTTTATGGTGTAAATCCTTCTATTGTTGAACAAGCTGCTCGAATTGTTGTTGACGAAAACATGGCTGATCACGTTGACTTAAACTTCGGCTGCCCAGTGCCAAAAGTGACGCGACGCGGAGGAGGCTCTGCTCTTCCTTGGAAAACTGATTTGTTACAAGAAATTTTGCATCGCGTTGTTTCCGTTTGCGAGCCAGCAGGAATCCCTGTTACAGCTAAATTCCGTGTTGGTATCGACGAGAGTCACGAAACGTTTATGGAAGCTGGACATATTGCTCAGGAGGAAGGGTGTGCGGCTGTGACTTTGCATGCCCGCACAACTGCAGAATATTACGGTGGTCATTCAGATTGGCAGCGTATTGCTGAGCTTGTAGAAGCGCTTCATATTCCAGTTTTTGGTAACGGTGATATTTGGGGTGCGAATGATGCGCTCGCAATGTTTAAAGAAACAGGTTGTGCTGGCGTTGCTATTGGTCGCGGATGCCAGGGTAGACCGTGGTTATTTGCAGATATTCGTAGCGCTTGTGAAGGTAGTAGTAGTCGCGTGAATCCTACCTTGGCAGAAGTTGGTTCTGTGATTTTGCGTCACTTGAAGCTTTTAGTTGAGTTTTATGATGGCGATGAGCGTATGGCTGTTCATGATTTACGTAAGCATGTTGCATGGTATTTGAAGGGTTTCCCTGTCGGTGGAGGCACGCGTAAAGCGTTTATGGAGTGTGAGTCCGTTGAGGATGTTCAGCGCAATCTTGACATGCTTGATGGTTCTCTTCATCTGCCAGAACAAATCTTAGACACGCCGCGCGGACGTGTACGTTTTGCTAAGAAAGTTCATTTACCATACGGTTGGTTAGATTCGCGTACTACTAGTCATGAGGAGCGCGAAGTTTTGTTTGGTGACGACCCGATGGATGCTAGTTACTAAGTTTTTCTAAGCTTTTTACTATTTTTGCATGGTGAATATTTAGTGAATCTGCGAAGAAAATTGCGCGCCATCTTTATTTGCATATAGCCCGGTGTATTATCAAAGCAGTGACATTTTTTCAGTTTATTGTTAAAACGTCGTCAGTATCGAGCGTTTTGCGCTAAAATATGGTGTAAACGTGCGTGAGTGACAGGAGACAACGGTGAGCGAGATTGCCCAGACTGACAATTTCAATGACAAAACTATCATCAAGGTAGTCGGCGTTGGTGGTGCCGGCGGTAACGCTGTCAATCGGATGATCAGCGAGGGTCTACAGAATGTAGAATTTGTGGCCATTAATACTGACGCTAAAGATTTGCTGCGTTCTGATGCTGATGTAAAGATTTCATTGTCTGATGCTTCAAGTCGAGGATTAGGCGCTGGTGCAGACCCTGAGAAGGGTGCTAAAGCTGCGCAGGATCATCAGTCAGACATCGAGGAGGCACTTAAGGGTGCTGATATGGTGTTTGTGACCTGTGGTGAAGGTGGTGGAACCGGTACAGGTGCAAGCCCGATTGTGGCTCGTGCTGCACATCAGCAAGGGGCTTTAACTATTGCAGTGGTTACGCGACCATTTGGTTTTGAAGGTCCGCAGCGTGCTGCGTCAGCTAAACTTGGCATTGAGAATCTTCGTAAAGAAGTTGATGCGTTGATTGTGATTCCAAACGATCGTTTGTTGGAAATTTCTGATCGTACTATTGGAATTATTGAAGCTTTTAAGACTGCAGATACAGCATTACTTGCGGGTGTTCAAGGCATTACAGATTTGATTACCATGAATTCTTATATTCATGTTGATTTTTCTGATGTTACTGCTGTTCTTCGTGGTGCAGGTACCGCGCTTTTCGGTATTGGTGCTGCAAAAGGCGAGGATCGTGCTACGCAGGCAGCTGAAATTGCTATTAGTTCCCCATTGCTTGAGGAAAGTATTGAGGGTGCTCATGGTGCTTTGATTAATATTGCAGGTCCAAACGATTTGAAACTTCAGGAAGCTTCTGCTGCAACTGAACTCGTTCGTAAGGCTAT
Source organism: Gardnerella washingtoni (assembly GCF_049262705.1). Lineage (NCBI taxonomy): Bacteria > Bacillati > Actinomycetota > Actinomycetes > Bifidobacteriales > Bifidobacteriaceae > Gardnerella > Gardnerella washingtoni. The sequence goes on from NZ_CP058398.1 coordinate 310,257, forward strand.
TCATCCGGAGGCTCAAATTATTTGGGGTCTTTCGTTGGATGATTCTTATGGTGATGAAGTGCGCGTAACTGTTATTGCTGCAGGTTTTGATTCCCATCCTAAGGTTGATGATACATCTGCTAAAGCTGGTCAGTTTGTAGACATGCAAGCTGATGTTAAGCATGTTGCTCCAGCGCAGTCTACTTCAACCGTGAAGGAAGAACATCAAACTGCTCCGCAAGTAGTTGAACAACCTGCTGCTGTGCCTTCAATGTTTGATTCTGCCATGAGTCAGCAATATACATCTACTGCAGCTCCTATTCAGCAATCTGCATCTGAACCGGATGAACTAGATATTCCTGATTTTCTGCGTTAAGCGTCACGAGGGGAGGGTTACTTCATGGCTGGATTTATGAAGAATGTGATGTCATATGTAGGTATGGCGGACGTTCCAGAAGATGATGATTATGTTGAAGCTGATGTTCCAGAAACATCGTTTGACAATGATCGTTCGGTAACTCCTGCTGTGTCGCAGCGTAATGATGACTCGCGAGCTGGTAACGTTTCTGCGCGGTCGAATATTAATCGCATGAGTCGTATTACTACTATTCATCCGAAGTCTTATGATGATGCGCAGATGGTTGGTCGCGCTTTGCGTGATGGCGTACCGGTAGTTCTGAATTTGACTGGTGTAACTGAATCTGTGGCGTATCGTATTGTTGATTTCTCAGCAGGTGTAGTATTTGGCGTGCGCGGCTCTATTGAACGTGTAACTCCTCGCGTCTTTTTACTGAGTCCAGCTCAAGTAAATATTAAAGTAGAGGATGCTCCGAACGGTAGTGCTGCTCGCGATTTATTCTCCTAAAGATTATATTCGTCAATAAAGTTTAATTAAGCAGCGTTTGTTGAATAACTTTCGCTGCTTTTTTATACTTTTTGGTAGCATAAAAACGATGCATACAAGTATGACTAAAATCATGCGAATGTAAACTAAAGGCATGTAGTCCAAATAACGAAAGTAATCTCATGAGCAGTGAAAATGAAAACGAAAACACTATGCAAGCCAAACAACGCACTGTATTGTCGTTTGTGCGTCGTTCTGGACGCTTAGATGCGCGTTTACAGCACGCTCAGGAGCGTTATGCAAGTCAGTACCTACTAGACGTTACTCAAGCTCCTGGCTCCTTTAGATTGCGCGAAAATTTGTTCATTACGCCTGATTGGATCAAAGATAATTGGGGCAATGATAATCCGCTTATTGTTGAAATTGGTTCCGGACAGGGCGAAAACATTGTTGCTGCAGCTGAACGTTTGCCAGAAACTAATTTCTTGGCGCTTGAAGTTTATGATCCAGGCGTTGCTCACACCATGCTTCTTGCTGGAAAGCAAGGTTTAACTAATCTTCGTATTGCGCAAATTAACGCTCCTGATTTCTTTGCTGCATGCGATTTAGGAGTTTTAGAAGAGGTTTGGACTTTCTTCCCGGATCCATGGCCTAAAATGCGCCACCATAAGCGTCGTATCGTGCAGCCAGAGCTTGCTTCTGAAATCCACCATGCATTGCGTAAAGAGGGCGTGTGGCGCATTGCTACAGATATTGAGGATTATGCTTTGCATGTTCACGAGATTATGGATTCTCGTAAAGATTTTGCAAATATTGGTGAATTAAAAGTAAGCCTTCCAACTGAGCACGTTGGAAAAGGTACAGCCGATACTGCAGCAACTCTTCCACACGCAGATTTTAGCGAATCTGAGCGTTTTGCCGGTCGTGTTCTTACGAATTTTGAGCGCAAAGGTTTGGATGCTGGTCGCACTATTCACGACTTTACTTACATAACACAATAATGCTCTGCAGACATCGATTTTTCTGTTGATTAGTGAACACTAGCATTCGCGCTGCGAAGACACGCTCGCGTGGGTAACGCGCTCGCTACGAAACTCGCGTTGGAAGTCCACTGGACTTCCAACTTAAGCGACTTTCCGCTCCGAGTTGCTTTCGCGCGCGCTGTGCTGCGCTCAAGCAGGTCGTCAGCGCACACTAGTCACAACCTAGTTTCTAAAGTACATCCACACTAATCTGCCTTGCCTTCGTCAATCGAGACGAAGGCAGACCTCGCTTGCGTTGAAAGCACACTTTGCTTTCAACTCTGAGCAAGCTCGGCGCTCCGAATTGCTTTCGCGCGCTAAATCGCAGCGCTCAGGCAGGTCGTCAGCGCACACTAGTCACAACCTAGTTTCTAAAGCACAGCCACACTAACCTGCCCTGCCTTCGTCAATCGAGACGAAGGCAGACCTCGCTTGCGTTGAAAGCACACTGTGCTTTCAACCCTAAGCAAGCTCGGCGCTCCGAATTGCTTTCGCGCGCTAAATCGCAGCGCTCAGGCAGGTCGTCAGCGCACACTAGTCACAACCTAGTTTCTAAAGCACAGCCACACTAACCTGCCCTGCCTTCGTCAATCGAGACGAAGGCAGACCTCGCTTGCGTTGAAAGCACACTGTGCTTTCAACCCTAAGCAAGCTCGGCGCTCCGAATTGCTTTCGCGCGCTAAATCGCAGCGCTCAGGCAGGTCGTCAGCGCACACTAGTCACAACCTAGTTTCTAAAGCACAGCCACACTAACCTGCCCTGCCTTCGTCAATCGAGACGAAGGCAGACCTCGCTTGCGTTGAAAGCACACTGTGCTTTCAACCCTAAGCAAGCTCGGCGCTCCGAATTGCTTTCGCGCGCGCTACGCTTTGAGCGCGAAAGCAGGTCGTCGCGCACGCCAAGCACTCCTATCTACGCACACCACCGCAGCTTAATTGCGATACTTTAGTTGCACTTAGTAAACCACGTACTTTGCGTAACAAACTCATAGACAATACGCAAGAACATCGAAAGAAAAAATAAAGCTAATCCTACAAACACACACGCAATTAAGTTGTACTTAATCTCGACACGCCGTGAGTTGCACTTCGTTGTTTAGAGTGTTATTATCATATGGTTTGGTTCGAAGCCCCCTTCGTCTAACGGTTAGGACACCAGACTTTCAATCTGACAACAAGAGTTCGACTCTCTTAGGGGGTACAAGTTGTTACGCCGTTGATTTTTCAGCGGCGTTTTTTTTTATTTGTGGATCGGTGGCAAGCTGGGGTAAGCGGCAAAAAGTGTAAAGCTAAGCTGCTGAATATTCTGTGGCATAAACCATAGCCTCAGCACTGTTAAAACGCAGTCAAGTATCTGAGAAAGTAACGGTCATATGTTACTTACGCAGTAGCTGATCTGCGTTAGTAACGAATAATTGCGATTTAGCGTTATTCGCGCAGTACGTAATCTGCATTAGTAACAGAGTTTGACGATTTATTGTTAAATATTCAGCTAATACCTACTTTGAACGTTGCTTAGCATACGAAATAGCCCACATTCGATATATCGCAAGCCTTACTGTCATAAGGGTTATGAGCCTATTTTTACACAGTTTTGTCCGTGTGACGAATGTGCAGAAAATAGATTCGATTACCGCAAAACGCTTGTATCGCAAGGCCTAAGACATGATTTCTTACACACTTTTCGACCTACAGCCGCCGGGTTGCATGTTGTATTTTGACCTATAACCTTTGTATTTTTTATAGATTGTTATAAGTTTCGTAAATATTACAAATATCACAAAACGTATGTTGTACTCAACATGAGTGATAGACTTACTCGTTGGTGCTTCTGCCCGGGCTGCGCAGGTCAGGGAGTGCTATCTCAGTAATGTACAATGCGTGGCAGTAAGATAAGGATTTCTTATGAGTGATATTTTTAACACTAATATTGATAACGATTCATTACCATCATCTACCCCTATAACAGATAAGGCGGATGCACTATCTAATACTGAGCCTTCTGTTGTTACTAATATGCGCTGGCGTATTGCTGATATTGCTTTAGGATCTGCTCTTGCTGCTGTTTTTGGTGTTATTCTATGCGGATATGGTTTGGTATTTATTCCATTAATTCGTACTTTGAATGCCGCTGTTCTTCCTGGTTTTGCTAGCATTACTCACGGTGTGTGGTATTTATCGGGTACTCTTGCAGTACTTTTGATTCGTAAGCCTGGCTCTGCTGTATATGTGAATGTTGTTGGAGCACTTGTGCAAGTGTTGCTTGGTTCACCATTTTCGTTTAATAGCACAATTGTTGCGGCATTGATGCAGGGTGTGTTTGCAGAGATTCCGTTCTTAATTTTCCGCTTGCGTAAGTTTAATCTTACTTTGAGCATTATTTCTGGTTTGCTTGTAGCGCTTGAATATGGTGTGTTCTTGACGTTTACTAAGTATCAGGCTAAGACTCCTGCATATATTACGATTCATATGATTACGGAGCTTATAAGTGGTTTCTTGCTTTCTGGCGTACTTGTGTGGTTTGTGTACTTAGCGCTGCGAGCAACTGGTGCTCTTGATAACTTCGCATCTGGACGCTCTGACCGAGCTTGAAATCATTGGGATTTCAAGCTCCTTCAGAGCGTCGAGCTTGCTCAGGTTGAAAGCACGGTGTGCTTTCAACGCAAGCGAGGTCTGCCTCCGTCGTTATTGACGGAGGCAGATTTTGGTTGGTGTGGTTTTGTGGTGGGTTTTGTTTTTGTTTGTTTGGGTTTTGACCGAGCTTGAAATCATTGGGATTTCAAGCTCCTTCAGAGCGTCGAGCTTGCTCAGGTTGAAAGCACGGTGTGCTTTCAACGCAAGCGAGGTCTGCCTCCGTCGTTATTGACGGAGGCAGATTTTGGTTGGTGTGGTTTTGTGGTGGGTTTTGTTTTTGTTTGTTTGGGTTTTGACCGAGCTTGAAATCATTGGGATTTCAAGCTCAGTAATTCTAAGCAAGCTTAAAAATTCGACTCACTGAGTTGGCGACGTTTATGGGTATGTGCTAATCTAGTCGTTGCTAACTTTGTTAGCGTGGGGCTTTAGCTCAGTCGGTTAGAGCAGCGGACTCATAATCCGTCGGTCCAGGGTTCAAGCCCCTGAGGCCCCACGAACTAAATAACGCCACTTCATAGTTTATGGAGTGGCGTTATTGATTTTATGAGTTAAATTTTATTTTTTATTTTATTTTTATTTTCCGGCTTTTGCTAAATAATCCGGTATTTGCTTTGGATACTTAGGCCATGCTCCTTCTTGAGTGCATACGAATGCAGCGGTATTAACGGCTGCTCGATGCGCCTCTTGCAAGCTTTCGCCTTTAAGAATATGTGCTGCGAATGTTCCTGAGAACGAGTCCCCAGCACCAACTGTGTCAAGAACTTCAACGTGTGGCGTTGGTATAGTAGAGCTTTCTCCGGTGCTAGTAGTAATCGTACTAAAAGTAGAGCCGCCTGTAAGAATCACATAATCTAGTCCGTAACGAGCTTGGAACCACTTGCAAGCTTCCTCGTCTGAAGTGTCGCGAATATTGAACATATCGCGCAATAAGAATAGTTCCGAATCGTTAAGCTTAAATACTGTGGCTTCTTGAAGTAATGTGTCAATAAGATCCTTAGAGTAATGGTCGCTTCGAATGTTTATGTCGAAGAACTTCATTGCTCCAGGCTTAGTATGCTTTAACAATTGTAAAATTGTGTCGTGAGTTTCTTGAGAACGTAAGCTTAGAGTGCCAAAGCATACCGCATCTGCTCGTTCTACTAAATCAATGAGTTCTCGAGTGTAAAGAATATGATCCCATGCTATATTTCGCAGAATAGTGTACTCTGGTATTCCCTTTTTTAGCGTTACTTCCACAGTGCTTGTTGGCCACGCGTTGCGTTGAATAATTGAAGTGATTCCAGCTTTGTTCACTTTGTCAATCAGCTCATCGCCGAGTTGGTCTTGACCAACAGCACTAATCATGCAACTTTGTGCTCCGTGGCACTGTGCATGATATGCAAAATTTGCTGGCGCTCCGCCAACACGTTTTCCGTGTGGAAGTAAATCCCATAAAAGTTCGCCGAGTGAAAGAACAATTGGCTTAGACATAACATTCCTTTCGCGCGCGCCAGTGCAGCAAGTAGTGCGTGCCTAACGTAATACACGAGCTACTAACTTGATAAAAGCATTTCGTGCAAATTTTGCTTATAAAATTGCTATATAAACAATTATGGTGCGCCCTTGCGATAAGTAACATGCATAATGCGTGTTACGTTTTACGAGAACGCACCATAAGCACTACTTAAACATGCAAACTATCAGATTCCACTAATAGGACACTGATTGCATGAGTAGCATATTTTCTATTGTGTAATTATTTTAATGGTTAAAAATGTCGTTTTTGCCAGCTTGCTCAGCCATCCATGCTTCTACGTCATCGATTTGCTTTGGAATGTCAATAGAAAGCCATTCTGGACCGTTTTCAGTCATCAGAACATCGTCTTCAATACGAATTCCAATTCCGCGCATTTCTTCCGGCAACATTAAATCGTTAGCTGCAAAATACAATCCTGGCTCAATTGTAAAGATCATGCCTGGAGTAATTTTTGCACCTTGATAAGACTCGTAGCGTGCTTGAGCGCAGTCGTGTACGTCTAAGCCAAGATGGTGAGCTACGCCGCAAGCGTGCCAGCGGCGATGTTGCTGGCCTTCTGGTGAAAGTGATTCTTCAACGCTTACTTTCAAAATTCCCCATTCATGCAAGTGTTCAGCTAATACGCGCATGCAAGCATGGTGAATATCGGAGTAGGTGGCACCTGGTTTAGCGGCCTCAAAACCAGCTTGTTGAGCGTCAAGAACGCACTGGTAAAGCTTCTTTTGCAAGTCAGTAAATTTGCCGTTTGTTGGGAAAGTACGTGTAATGTCAGCAGTATAGAGGCTGTTAACTTCAACGCCAGCATCAATAAGCAACAAATCGCCGCTAGAAACCACACCAGTGTTGCGCATCCAATGCAAAATTGGAGCGTGCTTGCCAGAAGCAACAATGGTGTCGTAACCGACTTCGTTGCCTTCTTCGCGAGCAACAGAATTAAAAGCACCCTCAATCATGCGTTCGGAATGTTCTTTTCCAAGCGCTTGAGGCAATCTCGTAAGCATGCGGTCAAAACCAAGCTTTGTTGCAGTTATGGCTTTGCGCATTTCTCGAATTTCGTAATCATCTTTAAGCATACGTGCTTCTGCAGCGAATTCGTGCAGCTTGTCATCAGCAGAAGTGTTTGCGTCTTCGTCTGTAAATCCGCTTGCTTCGCGCATTGTTTCAACTTTTGCGGTAAGCTCCGGGTCGGTTTCTCGAATAATTCGAACGCGAACGCCTTCGCCATTTGCGTCGTCGCTTACATTCTTGGAAATAGCATCGTCAAGTTCTGCAATATCGCGCGTTTCAATGCCGGTCATGGCTTTAAGCTCTTTTAAGCCTGCGCGTGGACCAACCCAGTATTCGCCGTAGTGAGGATCCTTATAGAAAGCTGCAGTGCTGTTATCTGCACGTGGAGCCACAAAAAGCTCTGGAATATGATTTTTGCCAGCTTTAGCTTCCTCACTGTCTTCGCTTACAGGTTCCATAACAAGTACTGCACCAGCTTCATAATCTTGACCTAATCCAGTGTAGTAAGCGAAAGTAGTGTCTGGACGGAAGGCGTAATCGCAGTCGTTATTGCGTACTTTTGGTTGTCCTGCAGGAATAACTAAGCGTTCGCCTGGGAAACGTTTGCTAAGAGCTTCTAAGCGAGCTGGAATGTACTTGCTGGACTCAAGTGGTTTAACTTCCGGTTCCTGATTATCCCAGCTGCTTGTCATAAAATCTTTAAAAGAATTACTATTTGGACGAAGAGAACGATTATTTACTCGATCTTCTGCTTTTTGTGTTCCATCAGCTTTTAATTCTTCGCCATGCTCTGTTGGCGTATATTCTGCCATTATGAGACTCCTTAACTCTTCTTTTCGCATGCAAAAAGTCAATACATGAGACAATATAAACTAACATAGTCTTATTTGCTATTTTATGCGAGTTTTTCATGGTGAAAGCGCAAGATTTTATATGTAATTTACAAAGCAAGTTGTTTTTGCTTGAATGATGTGAATATTGTCACAGTATATTCATGTGTGCGTGTGTTGTTGGTATCAACTAATCTAGATAGTTGGGAAATGAGTAAGCGAGCGTCATAAAAGGGGAGTGTAGTTATGTCTATGGAACATCCAAATCGTAACAATGAGCGAATTATTGATATTGAGCGCAATATTATGAGCCGCGCTCCTGAGCATAATAAAACTAATCTCGATCTAGACAGGATGCGCTTAATTCTCGATATTCTTGGGCATCCTGAAAAGTCTATGCACGTTATTCATATTACTGGCACGAATGGCAAGGGTTCTACTGCTCGCATGGCTGAGTCGTTGTGCCGAGCATACGGTTTGCGCACGGGGCTTTATACCTCTCCGCATTTAGAGCGCATAAATGAGCGTATTATGATTGACGGCCAAGAAATCAGCGATGACGATTTTATTGACGTTTGGGATCAAATGAAAGATATTATCGACATGGTTGATGCTCGCATGGAAGCTGACGGTAAGCCAAAAATGAGCTTTTTTGAAGTGCTTACGGCCATGGCGATTTGGGCTTTTGTGGATGCTCCTGTTGACGTTGCTGTTATGGAAGTTGGCATGGGTGGCGAATGGGATGCTACGAATGTTATGAATGCTGATGCTGCAATTATTGGGCCTGTGGATATGGACCACATGCAGTGGCTTGGAAACACTGTTGAGGAGATTGCTCGCACAAAAGCTGGCATTATTAAGCCAAATTGCACTGTAATTTTAGGTCCTCAACCACATGAAGATGAAGTTTTGCCGATTATTAAGGAAGTTGCTGAGCGTAATCATGCTACATTATTGCGCGATTCTTCTTATGGTGACGGCGAGCTTGAAGTTGTGTCTCGTACTCCTGCAGTTGGTGGCCAGGTTGTTACTTTGCGCACGCCTCTTGGTACTTATGAGGATGTGCCAATTGATAAGTTTGGTAAACATCAAGCGCATAATGCTTTGGCGGCGCTTGCTGCTGCAGAGGTTGTGCTTCCTATAAATGGTGCTTTGGACGGTGATTTAGTTGCGGAAGCTTTAAGTCAGGTTAAGGTTCCGGGTCGTATTGAGCAGGTTCGTACTTCGCCGACGATTATTGTTGACGGTGGTCATAATGTGAATGCTGCTGAGTCTCTTCGTGAAACTATTGAAGAAAACTATCATTTTGAGCAGCTTATTGGCGTTGTTGCAATGATGGCAGATAAGCAGGTTGAAGAATACTTGGGTGTGCTCGAGCCTATTTTGACGAAGATTATTGTGACTCGTAATTCTTGGCGCGACCGTGTGATGGATCCAGAAGATCTTGAGAAGATTGCTGTAGGCGTATTTGGTAGGGATCGCGTGATTCGTGTCGATGAGCTTCCAGATGCTATTCAGACGGCTGTAAATCTGGTTGATGAAGACGATGAACTTGGCGTGGGTTATGGTCATGGTGTGCTTATTTGTGGTAGCTTTGTTACGGCAGGAGACGCTCGCACCATGCTTGTTGAACATGTGAATCCGGACTTACAAAAACCAAAAGATCAGCGCGACGCAATTTATCCGAATATTGACGAATCTGTAAATGAAAACAAGTCTGTAAATCACACAGTGCAATAAATAGTTCATCTATTCAAAGCATTGCCCCAATTTGAAATTCTCCACAAGAATTGCCCCCAAGATTATGAATGTAAATAATCAAAGGGGCAATTTGCTACTGAGTCACGTTACTTGTTTATTAACTCACTTACGCAAAGATTGAGCTTTCTCTACAGTATTCTTTACTAGTACTGCTTGCGCATCGACTAGCGGAATTTGTGGAAGTGGGAAAGCTTCGTTCAGTACGCTCAACTCTGTGCATCCCAAAATAAGTGCGTCACAATGGAAGCTTCCTACAGGGTCGAGCATTTCGCTTAATACCGATTCGTAACGGTGCAAGTCAAGGTCTCCTGTGCCTTTTACGTCGTCATAAATAAGTGAAGTAATACGATTTTGTAAATTATCGTCCGGTGCTACAAACGTGTATCCTGCTTCTTCAATAGCGCGTTGGTACACGCCTGCTTTACGTGATCCTGCAGTACCTAGGAATCCAATACGATTGCATTGAGACTTTGGGTAACGTTGAGCAACTTCAGCTACAGCACCACGTGGCATATGCATAATCGGCACAGTAGTAAGCGCTTGGAATTGGTCATAAAAGTAGTGTGCAGTATTGCACGTAAGTACAATAAAAGCAGCCCCCATTGCTGTTGCTTTAGCTATGTCATCCGCAAGAACAGGGAATGGGTTCTCTGCTGATTTGCCAATAATATATGCTGTTCTATCTGGCACAGAAGCGTCATTAAATACTACATAGTCTAAAAATTCTTGATCATTATGCGCATGTGTTTCTTTGTTCAGTAAACGAATATAGCTTTCTGTTGCAAGAGTTCCCATGCCGCCAAGTACAGCAAAAAACGGACGTTTCATTGTCTCATATTCCCTTCAAAGTTACGCAATAATTTTCACGCTTTATTGCGGAAAAATTCTGCGTAACGTTTTGTGTAAATTGAAAACATGTGGCGAATCATCAACCAACGTAGCAGATTCATATCCTTCTTATATTCTAGCGTAGTGCCCCAATCGCCTTGACGAATCATATGGAGACCGCGCGTTTTTTCATCGCCCTCTGCTACATAATCGCAAAAGATGGATCGCGGAATTTCCATCCACAACTTTTCTCCACGACCAAATACAGTATTTCCGTCAAAAGGCTTGTGATCAATTAAATCCTCAACAAAATATTGCGCAATATTAAATCCGTTTAAAGTGACGAAATAACTGGAACGTCCTTGTCGTAAGTTGATTTCAAAAAGCTTATACTTGCCGTCGCGCTCATCGTATTTCATATCGAAATTAGCTACACCAACGTAATGTATATCTTCCAAAAATGCTTTAATATTTTGGAAAACTTCCTCGTTATAATCTGGAATAATGGCTGCATAATTACCGATTGCTTCTGGAGTTGGATCCTCAAGCAGAGGGTGACCGAGGAACATCATGCGTACATGATGGTCACTGTCAACGTAAGCATTGAGCACACGCATGCGGCTATCGTCCCCAGGAATGAAGTCCTGCAAAATCATTTCGCCAGTGTATCCGGCTTGATATGAGCGCTGAATAAGTGTATCAAGATCTTCTGGATTATCAATAATAAACGCCTTTTTGCGTCCCTCAAAATCAACGTCAAGCCATTGCGTACTATTCGCTGGTTTCATAGCAATAGGGAAGTCGAATGGCAAATCTTTATATGCATGAGCTGCTACTTCTTCAGCGTTTACAACTTTAGTTTTTGGATGAGGAAGATTGTATTGTTCACAAGTTTTATAGAATGAGCTTTTAAGGCTAAGCTGGCGATTGAGTGAATTTGGCAATGTGTGGAAAGCAAAATATTGATGCAATTCGTCTCCGCATTGGCTTAAAAGATTCGCGTACACATCGCCGCAAGGAATAAGCAGCAGCTTGATATGAGGATGTTCATTCTGCCATGAGTGAGCAAAATCAAGCATTGTGCTGCGGAATGTAGGAAGTTCGCCGAAGCCAGGAACAATTCTTACATCGACAATTTTACTGAATTTTGTAGGCGAAAGCTGGAAGTGTGCAAAAGCAATGGAAGTAATACCGTATGCTTCATGGAATGCTCGAGCCATACCGTAAGCATTAATATCACTGCCGAGTAGTACAGGTTGAAATCGTTGATTCTTCATTTGTGTCTTCTTTATTTGTTTTTTAGTTTGTTACTTAGTTTGTTTTTAGTTTGTTACTTAGTTATGTAGTAATTGTATTTATGTTATTCGTATATTTTTCAGACTTTTGCATAAGTATATTACAAGCCGAAAAGACGTTTTATTACAAACGAATCACCCTCATATGGCACATGCTGTCGTTTGCTTTTAATCCAACGTTCGTCGCCTTTTCCAATAGCAAGAAGAATGTTTAATCTTCCATTTTTTTGTTCGCTGTTTGCCGCATCGTTGTAAGCGTATTCTATTGCTTCGGCTCTGTCGATAATAATGTGTGACAAAACATTTGGATTAGTGACGTAACTTTGCATACTGTCACAAATATGCCTTACGTCTTCAGTATCAGTGTCTTCAGTAGTGAAAATAAACTGTTCTATACGGTTTTGTGCGGCTTCAACAATCTCTTTGCGACGATCCACAGCTTTGTCTCCTGTTGAGCCTGTTATAAGCGTTATTCGTGGATTATATTGGCCATAGCGTTCTTCTACAAAATCAAGAACTGATTTCGTAGAAATATAATTGTGCGCATAGTCAACAACCGCAATCATATTTGAGTGAGTATCTTCAAAAACTTCCATGCGTCCAGAAATTTTTACGTTCTCAATAGCATGTAAAGCTTGTAGATCGGTGTCTTGATTAATGCCCAATTCTCCTGCAATAGCAATAGCAGCTAACGCATTTTCGTAATTAAAATCTCCTGCAATAGACAATGCGAATTCGTCAATAGGGCAGTAGTGCACGTCTTCTTCGTAGTCCCTATCTTCGTAGTCGTCGTCTTCGCTTGAGTCTCGCATAGCGATGCAATGTGATTCACTATGTTCTACTGGCATTGCAATGTAGTCAGGAGTAAGTAATTCTGTGTAATCGTCATCGTTAACAGATGTGCAATAATGTATGCGATCATCGTCAAGATCATCGAAATTGTCATTTTTGCAAGCGTTGCTGTCTATTTCATCTTTTTTAATGCGAGCAAACGTTGTTACAAGCACATCATTGCGCTCGGCATCTTGTAAAAGAAGATCTGCATGATCGGCATCAGAATTGAGTACTAAGTGCTTAGTATTTGCAATAATTTGTCGTTTGCAATACAAGTAATCTTCAAAAGTTGGGTGCTCAATAGGGCTAATGTGGTCTGGGCTGATATTCAGGAATGCAGCAACATCAAATTTAAGACCATAAACACGATTTACTTTGTATGCTTGCGAAGAAACCTCCATAACAAGGTATTTCATGCCATTATCTACCGCTTCACGCATCATTTGGAAAGCGTCGAAACTTTCTGGAGTAGTTAAATGAGATTCAACATAATTTTTTCCGTCTACGCAATTATCTACCGAAGAAAATAGTGCAGCTCTTCCATGAGAATGCGCACTAAGAATAGCGTGAGTAAAGTAAGCTGTAGTCGTTTTGCCTTTAGTTCCTGTAATGCCAACAACTGTAAGATCTTTTTGTGGATTTCCAAAGAATGCTGCTGCGAGTACACTCATTGCTTTACGAGCATCAGTAACAATCAATCCAACCGCATTAGTGTAATCAGCGTAACTTTGTTCAGCAACATATGCTGTGAGGCCTTTACTGTCAGCATGTAATAGATACTCTGGTTTAAAATTACCTTTGACAAACAGTAAAGTTCCGGGTTGAATATCGCGTGTATCGTATGTAGCGTGAGCAAAGGGCTCACTTGCATTAATACTGGCAAAACAAGATGTGTCTAAAGACCAAATTTCATTTCGTGCATGCGTAGGATCTGCACTATTTTCGTTGTTTGTAGCAATATTATTTGAATTATAGTGTTGAATCATTTCGCGCAATAAACCGTAATGTTGCAAAAGTTCACTTGCGCTTGTTAAAGACAACGTATTATGCATGCTCATACTTTACTTCTTTTCACCAAACATGAGGATTTCATCGTAGAAAATAACTACTACGAAATGAGATTTTGTTATATTACAAGAGACTTATAACCATGTTCCAGTAATCGGCTCACGTCCATGGGATTGCAACCACCGGTTGAAACTATCTCGCCACTGAAGATAAGCGGATCGTTGCCACTCCATGATAGTAGCTAATGTCATACTACTCACGCATTCGTAAAGTTGACTCATTGGCTCAATTAAATCAAGAGCTGCAACTGTGTCTGCAGTAGCATCATGAAAATCGCCGATTGGTTCAACTCCGTAAAATTGCGAAGTAACAGTAAGTGTACGTTTACCAGTTCGCTTAGAAATAGCGCGATCAATAACGAGTGGATCGACAGTAAGTACATCATGGTTATTCAGTGTGGATATTGAGCAAGCCGGGCGTTGATCTAATGAAGTAAGTTCCCAGCGTTGCAAATCATGACGCAACATTGCTACGTCAAAAGGTGCATTGTAAGCCAGTAATGGAATATTTTTCGCTTGGGCAGTACTTACTGCAAGTGCTAGCAATTCAAGTTCTTCTGCAGGCTCTCCACCGTGTTTTTGTAAATATTCGTCGGTAAATCCGTTTACTTCGCTTGCTTTAGGATTCATGGGTTGATGTGGATTAATCAGCCAAGTAGATACTGTGTCTCCTTTGTGACCTAATGCAGGATTGCGAAGTACGAGGGTTGCAGAAGCGATGGCATCTTTGCCAATATTTGCTCCAGTTGTTTCAGTATCGAAGCCAAGCAGCCACGACTCTGCAAGGGGAGTGTTTTCCTCTTGGAATGGTGCTGCATTTAAAGCATCTAACAATTCATTAATGTTCGTTGGCATAGTCATAATATTACCGCAACGTCATGTTATGGTACATGGCGATGGCATGTTGCTCAGTAATGCCATCGCATCTTAGCAAAAGTGTAGTGTAATAATTAAAAGCGTGATTGCTGTCTTATAACTTGTGCAAATAAGCATCGTTTAAGAGTATGATATTGCTTATGAGTAAGCAGCAACGAACAGGTAAGCAGTCTGTTCAAAAACATAGTGCGCTAAAACAGGATACTTTGAAGAAGCCGATTGCTGCGCTACGTTCGCGTATTATATCTCCTCAATATTGCGGTATGGGTTCTTGTCAGCGTCGTAAACAATTTGAACAATTAGTTACTCCTTGCGTAGATACGTTGTATGCGCAAGCAGTACGACTTACTCATAATGCGCAAGATGCCCAAGATTTAGTACAAGATACTTTTGAGCGTGCTTTGAAATCTTTTGCAACATTCCAAGAGGGTACGAATTTTGCAGCATGGATTAATAGGATTGAGAAAAATCTGTATTTTAATCAATACGCACAAGCAAAACGGCGCCCACAGCGAGCTAATGACGCCACTGGTGAATATGACGATTGGGATATTTATGAAGCTTCTAATCACTGCCCACAGGGCTTACTTTCTGCAGAACAAGAGTATTTAGAAAGATTTGCTCCTCAAGAAATTATGTCAGCCTTATGTGCTTTACCTTCTGACCGTAGAAAAGTTTTTATCGAAGCTGCCATTAATGGAAAATCGTATAAGCAAATTGCTCAAGAAGAGGGCATAAAAATTGGTACAGTTATGAGCCGACTTAATCGAGCACGTACGCAATTAAAGCGCGAACTTGCTAATTATGTCAGTGAATAAAACAAAAAGCCCACGATGAACGTGGGCTTTACAGTATGTATAAGCGAATTTATAGCTTAAGCATTTGGCCTTTTGCCGTGATTCGCTGCTTTTTTACGACGCGCCTTGCGCTTGCGGCCACGCATACCCATAATGCACTCCTTAACGATTAATGAACAACCTTAGGGATTATCGCACGTTGCCAAGACGTTATATTTGTCAACGTACTAATCTTGTGTGAGTAATCACTTGTTGGTAGCAATATTTGCAGTGATAAAGCTTATGTTGCTTATGCTGCAATATCTGCTACAGTTGCATTTAATAATGTTACGATGTCTTGAGGATTAAGCACTACATCCAAGCCGCGTTTTCCTCCAGAAACAAGAATCTCATTAAATTGCATAACGCTACTATCAAGCACTGTTTCATGATGCGTTTTTTGTCCGAATGGTGAAATGCCTCCAACTACGTAGCCGCTTTCGCGTTGTGCAACTTCTGGACTTGTCATACTTGCTTTCTTTGCGTGTACTGCGCCGGCGATTGCTTTCATATTGAGACGTCCGTTTACTGGAACAATTCCAACTACTCGCTTTTCACCAGTGTCAACCATAAGAGTTTTGCAAACTTGAGCTGCACTTACGCCTAGCTTCTCAGCAGCCTCAATTCCGTAGCCGTCGTCCATATGATCTGCGTCATGCTCGTACTCTGCTATGCGGAAGGTGATTCCTGCGTTTTCGAGTTGCGCAATAGCTGGTGTTGCTTTTCCGGTTGTCGCATGTTTTTTACTCATTGTGTTCCCCTTAGTGTTGCGTATTGTGATAGCAATTTTGTGTTACATGATATGCTATACCGACTATTGACTTAATGTAAATCTAAACAATAATCCCCTTGTGTAGCTTAGAAAGCAGCACAAGGGGATTATAATTCGCTATTAGCTTAGTTTTAACTTAAGTTAAGATTTAAGCTAATCTCACTCGGAGATTTCAGCGAAGTAAAGAAGGGTACGAATCATGTTAGCGGTGAAGCCGCACTCGTTATCGTAGAAGGTAACAGTACGAGCCAAAGTTACGCCGTCAACAGTGTTCACATCGGTCTGAGTTGGATCGAACACGCCACCGTGGGTGTCGCCGATAATGTCAGAAGACACGATGCTGTCAGCATTGTAGCCGAAGTATTCGCAGTTCTCAAAAGCCTTCTTGAAGGCTTCGTTGATTTCTTCAGTAGTGGCTGGCTTCTCAAGAACAGTGGTCAACTCGGTAACGGAACCATCTGGAACCTGAATACGCTGTGCGTGACCCTGGAGCTTGCCGTTCACTTCTGGCACAACCTTGCCGATTGCCTTAGCAGCGCCGGTGGAGTGCTCAATGGTGTTGCAAGCTGCAGAACGGTTGTTGCGTGGCTTGGAGCCGCGTGGACCGTCAAGAATCATCTGAGTTCCGGTGTAAGCGTGGATGGTGGTCATGAAGCCGGACTTAATTCCCCAGTTGTCTTGCAAAAGCTTCACCATGGCTGCCATGGAGTTGGTGGTGCAAGAACCAGCGGAAACGATGTTATCGGTTGGCTTCAAGATTTCGTGGTTTACGCCGAATACGACGGTTGGTGTGGTCTCGTCCTTAGCAGGAGCAGAGATAAGCACCTTCTTAGCGCCAGCGTTCAAATGAGCTTGAGACTTCTCAGCAGAAGTGTAGAAGCCGGTGCATTCGAGCACAAACTCAACGCCATCATTCTTAACCCATGGAATGTTGTTAGCGTCTTTCTCGGCGTACACTTTGTAGGTCTTGCCATCTACGACGATTGCATCTTCGGTGGAAGTCACCTCAACTGGGGTGCCGTCATCGTGACGGAAGGTGCCGTGGGTGCTGTCGTACTTGAGTAAGTAGGCAAGCATTGAAGGAGTGGTCAGATCGTTGATGGCTGCGACTTCGATATCACCGGCTTGACCGCCACGAGCTTGAAGCTCGAAGATGCGACGGAATGCAAGACGACCGATGCGACCGAAACCATTAATACCAATCTTGACTGTCATGTGGTTCTCCCTTGAGTGAGACCTCGTGCGCAACGTTTTAAGCCGCGCTATTTTCGCGATGAAAACTCACGCATTGTGGTCATCGTTATTTGAATTAACGGTGTTCATTTTAGTGTGCGGTATGTACGAAGATTTGTAACATAGCTCACTTTTGTTGTTATAGCATAGTGCATAAAGGGTGAGCGTTAACATACTGTGTTTTGTGAGTCTTTTTGTGCATTTTTTGGTAATTTATAGTCGTATTTTTTTCTTTATTCGTGCTGTTCGATTGAACATTCATTTTGTTATGTGTACAAAATAAGGCTGGCGAACATGTTAGTAAAACACTCGTCAGCCTTATTGAGGAATTACTTACATTTTTATTCGTTATATGTCATAGATTCAGCTGCTGCAGTAGTGGAATCTGTAGGAGTTATTTCATTTTCCAATGGCACAGCTAAAGCTTCGGATACAGAAGTGTCAATTTCGCCTAAATCACCAATTGGTCGTTTAAACCAACTGACTTGGGGCAGAGGTGCATTAATAGGGAAAGTAACAATAAGTGTACCTTCATGAACATCAATATGTGCCGGAATATTATCTAACAATTCGTTGCTTAAACCCTGAACCGCATCTCCGTGCATAATCGCATGCTGAAGTTGATACTTTAAGCCACGCTCATTGACATCTTTTGAAATAGGCGTATGCGAAAAAACCGATACAATACGTGAAGTGCTGCCGGTTGATGCAGGAAAATCGAGCGCTCCATCATGAATAGCAGTAACAACCTGCCCATCCCCGTACAGAAAACCGATACCGCCGCGTCGAGCTAATCTAACCATCAGCTGTATATTAGAAATAGTATGGTCAACGCGACCGCCTAAGCCGCCGAAAATATGAAACTCTCGAGATCCTTTAGACCAACCAACTTTTAATGCAGAAAGCAAATCAGGATCATCTTTTTCAGCGGGCAAACGCGTAATAATTGCATCGGTTGGTAATTTTAAGCGTACGGAATCAAAGTCGCCAATAAGCGCATCGACATGTAAACCTAGTTTACAAGCGTGATCCCAACCGCCATCTGCAGCAATAGTAAGAGCACGATCTGGCACATGCTCACGTGTGTGGTCGTAATAATCTCCTGCTGCCAATACTACGCAGCGTTGCAAAGGTTCCATAGCATCATAATAACGCTGCATTGGTACTGTTGTTATAGTTTTTCAACAAGAGTTTATAAGTGCTATGTTAATTAGTATTTTGTTAGGTTTCCTATTTATATTTTGCGTAGATTCTGCTCTCCATTGGTGTAACGCTGTTGATACGTTTATATAATCCCGTAAAACTAGTTCGTGTAATCCTGAAACCAGTTACTATTTCGCTGGCACGTCGAATAATTTTTGGATTAGTATTTCGATTACATAAAGTGCTTGATGTAATATTGCATAGCAAATTAGATTTTCCAATGAGAGTTTCAAACTATTATGGATTTTCTGCGATGTTTGCTAGTAGACAGCGTAGTGCTGTGTTGTGTATCCTATGAGGAGAAATAAATGTGCGGAATTGCTGGGTTCATTAATGACACCCCAATTAACGTCAAAAGCCAAATTATCAAAGACATGACGGATGTGATTGCTCATCGTGGACCTGACGAATATGGCACGATGATTGATGAGCATGCTGCACTTGGATTCCGTCGTCTCAGCATTATTGATCTTCACGGTGGATCTCAGCCGATGTATAACGAAGACGGCAATCTTGCGGTCACATTTAATGGAGAAATTTACAATTACAAGCCACTTCGCGAAGAGCTTATTCAAGCTGGTCATACCTTCCACACTGATTGTGATACAGAAGTATTAGTGCATGGTTATGAAGAGTGGGGCAAGAGTTTACTTAGTCGTTTACGTGGCATGTTTGCTTTTGTTATCTGGAATAAGAGTACTCGAGAATTGTTCGGCGCTCGCGATCATTTTGGTATTAAGCCTTTTTACTATGCGCTTATGAACGGTACGTTTATGTACGGTTCCGAGATTAAATCATTACTGCGTCATCCTGATTTTAAGAAGGAACTCAATGAAAATGCGCTTAAGCCGTTTATGACATTCCAATATCCTGCAATTAATGAAACTTTCTTCAAAGGCGTGTTTAAATTGCGTGAAGGCCATTGCTTTACCTATAAGAATGGCGAAATGAAGATTGAACAGTATTATGATCCTGATTTTCATGAAACGAAACAGCGTTTGAATGAGCTAGTTGATTCGATTGATAAGACGGTTTGTGATTCCGTTAAAGCTCACCAGATTGCAGATGTTGAAGTTGGTTCATTCCTTTCTTCTGGTGTAGATTCCAGTTATGTTGCAGCTGTTGCTCGTCCAGAGCACACATACTCTATCGGTTTCGCAGGTGGTCGTTACAACGAGTCTAAGCAGGCTGGTGAGCTAGCAAAGATTATTGGATTGAACAATAAATCTGAAATTATTGATGCTGCTGACGCATTCCGTTATTTCCCACAGATTCAATGGTATTTGGATGAGCCTGATTCTAACTTCTCTTGTGTTCCGCTGTTCTTCCTTGCAAAATTAGCTTCACAAGATTTACGCGTTGTGTTAAGCGGTGAGGGAGCAGATGAATTATTTGCAGGATACATTGATTACGGTGTTCACACGCGTTCCAAGCTTATTAAAGTTGTGACTCGTATGCTCGCAAAGTTGCCAAAAAAGTTACGTTATGCTATTGCTCACGCTGTTAAAGGCAAACATTTCCACGGTGCTTGGCATTTGTATGCTAATTTAGCGCCTGCGGAAGAACATTTTATTGGACAGTCAAAAGTATTCGATGAAGAAGATGCTGTAAAGCTTTTGAAACCTGAGTATCGTAAAGGTCCGAGTGTCTACAGTATTGTCGGTGCTATTTATAAGAAGATTGCTGGTAAAGGTCTTTCAGAAGTAAAGAAAAAGCAATATCTTGATATGCATCAATGGATGCCAGGAGATATTTTGCTTAAGGCAGATAAAATGACAATGGCTCACTCGTTAGAGTTGCGTGTGCCTTTGCTAGATCGCGTGCTTATGGATGTTGCAGAAAAAGTTCCTACTAAATACTTAATTACTGACGAAAATACGAAATTTGCATTCCGCCAGGCCGCAGCTCGCCATTTGCCGAAAGCGTGGTATGACCGTGAGAAACTTGGTTTCCCAGTGCCGGTCAAGGATTGGTTGCGTGAAGAACGTTTTTATAAGATTGTGCGTAAAACGTTTGAAAGTGATGATGCTGCCAAATTCTTCGATCAAGATGCTTTGCTTCATATGATTGACGATAATTATGCAAAGAAAAATGACGATCGTCGTAAGATTTGGACAGTTTACACATTCCTAACTTGGTATGATGTGTACTTCAACCATGAGGGGTTGAAGCCTGAACCAATGCAGTTAGCTTAAAAGTCACATAGTTTTGAGTTTAGATATGGGCAGTCATCACTACTTTTGGTGTGTTGGCTGCCTTTTTGTCAAGGCTTCTAGTAAAATGAATACTCGGCTTGAGTAATCAAGAAAGTGGGATGTCCCCACCTGGAAGCCTGTTGTGGTTTCGGGTTCATGACTTCGGTCACTTGGATAGCTGTTTGTGCTGCCCATTGCGTTTGTGTTGAAAAGCGCTTTGTTGATGTGAAGTGTGAATTTCCGCAACTCTTGGACTTCTTGGTGTATTGCATCTTACCAATATTTAGAAGGATTGGAGTCATCATTAGCGACGAACCACGCATTAACGAGGAGATTCGAGTCTCTCAGGTGCGCCTTATTGGTCCAAAAGGCGAGCAGGTGGGAGTTATTGCAACCTCGGTCGCGTTAAACCTTGCAAGAGAAGCGAACCTCGATCTTGTCGAGGTAGCGCCTACTGCTAAGCCTCCAGTAGCCAAGCTTATTGACTACGGCAAGTACAAGTACAATGAAAAAATTAAGGCTCGCGAGGCGCGCCGTAATCAGACCACTGCTGAGGTTAAGGAAATTCGTTTCCGTCTTAAGATTGATGATCATGATTTCGATGTGAAGAAGGGTCATGTACTTCGTTTCTTGAACGGTGGCGACAAAGTCAAGGTCACTATTATGTTGCGTGGCCGTGAGCAGTCTCGTCCGATTGGTGGCGTGGAACTGTTACGTCGACTTGCAGACGAAGTCTCTGAAAGTGGCACCGTTGAGTTTGCGCCGAAGCAAGAGGGTCGCAATATTATCATGACTCTCGCTCCAAAGGGCAAGAAGATTCATACACAGTCTGAACAGCGTCGCCGTGGCGCTGAATCGCGTGCTGAGCGTCAAGCTCGCCAAGCTGCACGTCTTGCTGCAAAGCAGGAAGTGCAAGCGCAGGCTGCAGCTGCAGCAAATGCTATGCAATCCGATCAACATCACAAGGAGGGCAGCAATGCCGAAGATGAAAACTAATTCCGCAGCGTCCAAGCGCGTTCGTCTTACCGGTACCGGTAAGGTGATGCACGATGGTAGCGCCATGCGCCACAACTTGGAGCACAAGTCGGCTCGTAAGCGTCGTGCTCTTTCTGAAGATAAGGTATTAGCAACTGCGCAGAGCAAGAAGCTTAAGGGCTTGCTCGTTAAGTAAGTAAACAAGTAGAAATTGCTTGTAGACGAATACGCAATCGAAAATTTTTAAGAAAGCTGAGGAATACTTATGGCACGAGTAAAGCGCGCAGTTAACGCTCACAAGAAGCGTCGCGTTGTTCTTGAGAGGGCTTCTGGCTATCGCGGTCAGCGTTCCCGTCTTTATCGCAAGGCAAAGGAACAGCTGCTCCACTCATTTACTTATAACTTCCGCGACCGCAAGGCTCGCAAGGGCGACTTCCGCAAGTTGTGGATTCAGCGCATCAACGCTGCAGTTCGCGCTGAGGGCATCACTTACAATCGTTTCATTCAGGGCTTGCACTTGGCTGGCATTGAATTGGATCGTCGTGCTCTTGCTGAACTTGCAGTTTCAGATATTGAAGCTTTTAAGGCTGTTGTAGAAGCTGCTAAGGCAGCTCTGCCAGCCGATGTAAACGCTCCAGTTGAAGCCTGATTTTGTTTCAATAGAGTTTGATGTGAAGCCCGTCGATTTCGGCGGGCTTTTTGTGTTCTGCTTCAAACTTGGAGCTTTTCTGTGTCTAGATTCTCTACTGTTGTTTGTTAATGCAAGCAAGAAATATTTATTTCACACGCGGAACTAGATTTATACAATACGTTTTAGTCAGCTATAATTACAACATGCATCCAAATCTTGATTCTGCAAATACTATAACCAATATTCCTAAAGAATTTGCACCTTATATTCAAGGCTTTATTGCGCATATTGATATTGAACGTGGTCTTTCTAAAAAAACGGTATCTGCATACGAATCTGATTTAAAAGATTACACGTCTTGGTTAGAATCAGCACGAAAAATAAGAAGTATTAAAGCAATTACTGAGCTAGATATCGAATCGTATGTGCGCTACTTGAGCGAATCAGGTTTAGGTGCTAGAACAGTTGCGCGCAGACTTGCAAGTATTCATGAATGGCATCGTTTTATGTTGGCGCATGAAGATATTAACATTGATGTTTCAACTTCAGTAAAAGCTCCAAAACAAGCGGATCATTTACCGGACGTACTGAGTATAGATGAGGTAAATCGTGTTATTGAAGCTGCTGGAAATTTTGGAAGCACTGACGCAATTTCTCTGAGAGATGCTGCACTACTTGAATTTTTATATGCTACAGGAGCGCGAATTTCTGAAGCTGTTGGAGTAAAATTTGAAGATCTTGATTTAGATGAGTTTGTAGTAAAACTTACAGGTAAGGGTGCGAAACAGCGTTTAGTTCCCATTGGCGGTTGCGCAATTAGGGCTATTCGTAGGTATATTGAAAAATCTCGCCCAATATTATCTGCAAAAAGTAAACGAGAATTGCATACTATTTTCTTAAATAAACGTGGCGATGCGTTATCTCGACAATCTGCATGGGGAATAGTAACGCAAGCTGGTGAGCGTGCAAAACTTGGTAGACAACTTCACCCACATACGTTACGTCATTCTCTTGCTACGCATTTAATCGCAGGTGGTGCTGATGTGCGAACAGTACAAGAGCTTCTTGGTCATGCTTCTGTAACAACAACGCAAATTTATACGCATATCAGTCCAGATGCTTTAGTTGAAGCATATGTTATGAGTCATCCTCGAGCTAGATGATTTTATACACAGAGTTTCGTGAGTATACCTGTTGATAGAGTGGGAAATATGCCTACTGATTTACTTGGACGCGAATATGAGACTTTTCACGCGCCGGAACCGCTAATTTCTCACGGTCCTGCGCGAATTATTGCTATGTGCAATCAAAAGGGTGGTGTTGGGAAAACAACGAGCTCTATTAATATTGCAGGTGCGCTCAGCCAGTACGGTCGTCGTGTATTAATTGTTGATTTCGATCCACAAGGTGCTGCAACTGTTGGACTTGGTATTAACGCTAATGCACTTGATAACACAGTGTATACTGCGTTATTTGACTCATCAGTAGATATTCATGATGTGATTCGTCATACTGATACGGAAAATATTGATATTATGCCGGCGAATATTGATTTGTCTGCAGCGGAAGTGCAGTTGGTTACAGAAGTTGGTCGTGAGCAGATTCTCGCAGGTGTGTTACGTAAAGTGCGTGACGAATATGACGTTATTATTATAGATTGTCAGCCTTCGCTTGGCTTACTTACAGTTAACGCACTAACAGCTGCAGATGGCGTGATTATTCCACTAGCAGCAGAATTCTTTGCTCTTCGTGGTGTGGCTCTTCTTATGCAATCTATTGAGAAAGTTCAATCGCGTATCAATCCTAATCTTAAAGTTTTTGGCGTTTTAGTTACTATGTATACGCGTACTTTACATAGTGAAGAGGTATTACAACGCATTTACGAAGCTTTCCAAGATCGTGTCTTGCATTCTGTGATCTCGCGCTCTATTAAATTGCCAGATTCTACAGTTGCTGCAGTACCTATTACTATTTTTGCTCCTGAACACAAGACGGCGAAGGAGTATCGTGAAGTTGCGCGCGAATTAATTGCTAAGGGTGTTGTTGCTTAAGTTTTTTACGGCTTGATTTGCGCGATTTTTCGCGCTTCACAGCATTTTTTCGTTATTCTTGGGTTTCGTCTATGAGTTTTGACTAATGTGTTTGGTTTCTTAGTGTTGTGAGGTCAAGGAAATTTCAGCATCGTGCGTTCCGTCGCTACGCTCCTCTTTTAGCACTCTACCCGAAATTTCCTTGACCTCTACTTCGTTACTCTTTAACACAAAACTCATAGACTCGTGCAGAAAGTTGCGTAAGTGCGTGGTTTACTCAGTGCAACTAAAGTCGAAAAATTAAGCTTCGGGTGGGTGCGTGGTAGGTGCGTTTGGTGTGGTGTGTGCAGCAGCAATAATGTTAGCGTTCTCTAGGCAATAAGTACTCAAAGTCAGCAGAGCAATACTGTTAAAGTTCCATGAATCAACAAGTAATCAACGTTAGCAAAGCATGACTGCAAAGCTACAGAATCAACGTTAGCAGAGTATGACTGCAAAGCTACAGAAGCAACGTCAGCAGAGCATTACTGCAAAGCTTCCGACGCAGCGTTAGCAAAGCATTACTGCAAAGCTTCTTACTCAGTGTGTTCTTGTAATGCTGTCTTAGCTCGCGAGTAAAATCGGTGAGGTTTGGCAGTTTGCCGGTTTTGGTTTTGCCAATAACGTATTGCAGCTATTTGATTGGCTTCAGCTTTAAGATAGTTGCTTGTAAATAATTACTTAAACGCGAAGAATGGAAGAGGTTTGTGATGACTGTTCGCGGTGATATTAGAAATGTGGCAATTGTGGCGCACGTAGACCACGGTAAGACCACTTTGGTAAACGCCATGCTTCAGCAGTCGCACGTATTTTCTGAGCGTGAAGAAGTTCCTGATCGCGTTATGGATTCCAATGATTTGGAACGCGAAAAGGGCATTACTATTCTTGCTAAGAACACGGCTGTGCAATATACCGGTCCGTTGGCTGAAAAATACGGTCATCCAGAAGGCATTACTATTAACGTGATTGATACACCTGGCCACGCCGACTTCGGCGGTGAGGTTGAGCGCGGTATTTCTATGGTTGACGGCGTTGTTCTGCTTGTTGATGCTTCTGAAGGCCCTCTTCCGCAGACTCGTTTTGTGCTCCGTAAGGCTTTGGAAGCTAAGCTTCCTGTTATTTTGTGCGTAAACAAAGTAGATCGTCCAGATGCTCGCATTGAAGAAGTTGTTGGTGAATCAACAGATTTGCTTCTTGGTTTGGCTCAAGATGTTGTTGAGGAAGGCATTGATCTTGATCTCGATGCTTTGCTTGATTTGCCAGTAATTTATTGCGCTGCTAAAGCCGGCTATGCTTCTGTAAATCAGCCAGAAAATGGTGGTTTGCCAGATAACGACAATTTGGAACCACTGTTTGATTCTATTATTTCCAACATTCCAGCTCCAGAATACGAAGAAGGTGCTCCTCTTCAGGCTCATGTTGCAAACATTGATTCCTCTGACTTCTTGGGTCGTCTTGGTTTGGTGCGTATCTATAACGGCATTTTGGAAAAGGGTAAGACCTACGGTCTTTCCCGCGTAGATGGTTCTATTGAAAACTTCCGTGTTTCTGAGCTTCTTCGCACGCAAGGTTTGGAGCGTACTCCTGTAGCTTCTGCAGGTCCTGGCGATATTGTGGCTGTTGCTGGCGTCAACGACATTATGATTGGTGAAACGATTGTTGATCAGAACGATCCAAAGCCACTTCCATTAATTCACGTTGACGATCCTGCAATTTCCATGACTTTCGGCGTAAACGATTCTCCTCTTGCTGGAACTGAAGGCAAAGATCATAAGCTTACTGCTCGCATGATTAAGGATCGTTTGGATCGTGAGCTTATTGGTAACGTTTCTATTAAGGTTCTTCCAACTGAGCGTCCAGACGCTTGGGAAGTTCAAGGTCGTGGCGAGCTTGCTTTGGCTGTTTTGGCTGAGCAGATGCGCCGCGAAGGCTACGAGCTTACGGTTGGTCGTCCTCAGGTTGTTACCAAGACTATTGATGGTCAAATTAATGAGCCTATGGAAAGCACAACTATTGACGTTCCAGAAGAGTACATGGGTACCGTCACTCAGCTTATGGCTGATCGCAAGGGTCGCATGGATTCTATGAGTAACCATGGTTCCGGTTGGGTTCGTTTGCAATTTACTGTTCCTTCTCGTGGTCTTATCGGTTTCCGTACAGCTTTGCTTTCTGCTACTCGTGGAACTGGTATTGCAAGCTCTATTTCCGCCGGTTATGCTCCATGGGCTGGTCAGATTGTGACTCGCCAGAACGGTTCTATGGTTTGCGATCGTAAGGGTGTTGCAACTCCTTACGCTATGCAGCGTTTGCAGGCTCGCGGTGTGTTCTTCGTTGATCCACAAAGCCCAGTTTACGAAGGCCAAATCGTTGGTATTAACAATAAGCCAGACGAGTTGGATGTAAATATTACGCTTGCTAAGCATATGACGAACATGCGTTCTTCAACCGCTGATGTTCTCGAAACTTTAACTCCGCCAATCAAGATGAGCTTGGAAGAGTCTCTTGACTTTGCTAACGAAGATGAGTGCGTAGAGGTAACTCCTGAAGCAATTCGCGTGCGCAAGATTATTTTAAGCCGTGACGAATGGTATAAGTGGCGTGCAAAGCAACGCCGTCAGAACAACAATGCTGCGTGATAATTTCTAGTATTACTTACTATTACGCAACATCGCTGTATTAATACGAAACGTTAGGTTTATGATGTCAGCAAAACCGTGGTCGCATCGCTTACCTTGGTGGGGTAGGTGTGCGACCACGTGTGTTTCTGCCGTATTATGTGCACTTATTGGCACTTTTGTGCATCGTGCAGGAGCAATGTACAATATGCCTTACGGTTTTGCTATTGCGATTATGTTACTTTTGCTTTCTGCATGGTGTGCCCGTTCTCGTAGTGGTTGGTTGGGTTTATTTGTTCATGCAATAGTTTTTACTGTGGTTGCTTGGATTCTTGCTTTAGGTTTTATCGGCAGTGCTGTGCTTGTTCCTGTTGGCTTCACTATCCCATTGCCATGGTGTGCGCAATATGTGGGATATTTGTGGCTTTATGGCGTTCTTGTTGCTCACGTAGTTTTGCTTTGTATGCCTCAAAAATTCTTTGTTATTTCTGGTGCTCAATAAACGTAAGTTAGTTTACGGGTGAGTTTGCTGTATGTTTGTGCAAGAATAGCATTATCGGATGAAACTTATTAAGGAATAATAATGAATGCTTGTGTGAACAATTTAAGCGAACTTAAATTATGTTATTTAGGACCTCAAGGTTCTTTTACTTATCAAGCAGCCTTGAAAGTTCAGCAACAGTGTCAGCTTTGGAATGCTTTACAAATTACGCCAACTGCGTGTGAACGTATTAGTGATATTGCTTATGAGATTGAAGAGCACAATAATTGGGGTGTTATTGCTTGGGAAAATAATATTGAAGGCGTGGTAATACCGAACTTAGATTTACTCATTGGTGCAAAAAATATGGTTGGCATTGCTCGCGTAGGCGTTAATATTAGTTTTGATGCCGTTATTTGCAAATCAGATTCAATCGATAACTGTTCTACAATTGTTGCTCACCCGCATGCGTTGGCACAATGCCGTAAGTTTGCTCAAGCGCATGGTTTAAAAGAGAAAACGTCTTCGTCAAACGCTGCTGCTTGTAGGGATTTACTTCCTGGTGAGGTTGCTTTAGGTCCTAAAATTTGTGCGGATTTGTATAATAGGCATATTGTGAGCGAGGGTGTTGAAGATTTTTCTGGCGCTCGCACAGAGTTTTTAGTATTAGCTCCTCGAGATGAGGCTTCAGATTTTGTTAATATTCAGCGCGAAAACTTTTCATCATTTTCATCAATTATTGCTTTTATTCCGCGTTGCACGGGCGCTGGCGTGTTAGCAAATTTGCTTGACGTTGTGCGCGATCATGGTCTTAATATGACTTCTTTTATGTCTAGGCCAATTAAAGGGCAGGATGGTTTATACAGTTTTATTGCAACTGTTGATTCTGCTCCTTGGGATTCTATGTGTAAAGATATGATTCAAGAGGTTGTTGAGCATGGAGATTGGGTTCGAGTTTTAGCAGTATATCCTTCGAGTGTGCGTGATAATCCAGTAATGAGCGAGTGGATGCTGCCAAATGGAGGAGTGTGCATTGAACCTTCAGTTGATGCTTTGCGCAATTTGAACGTAATGCAGGCAGAAAGAGAATTATTATGGTAGAAAACGCTGAATTTTCGCAAAATTTTTCTGTTGGTATTGTAGGTCTTGGTCTTATTGGTGGATCTCTTGCAAAAAGACTTGCAAAATTGCCTGAATGTAGCGTTTATGCGTGGAATCGTCATCATAATCCATACGAAGAAGCTGAAAATTTAGGAATTACTTGCGTAGAAAAAGTGCAAGATTTAGCAAAACTTCGCCCAGATGTGTTGATTTTATGCAATGCTTTGGCTGCTATGCCAAGTATTTTGCATGGAATTGCGCCTTATATTGACAAATCTTGCACAACTATTAGCGATGTTGGCAGTGTAAAAACTTTAGTTAGAGAGCAAGTAAGAGACGCAGGTTTGCAAGATTGCTACGTTGGCGCGCACCCTATGGCGGGTAGTGAATTTACTGGTTGGAAAGCTGCAAGTGCAGAACTTTTAGAAAACGCTTTGTGGGCATTAACTGTTGATAACAGTACGGAGTTTTGGCGTGTAGCAAATGTTTTACGAATGATTGTTGCTCTTTGTGGGAATCGTGCAATAGTTTTAGACGATGCAACGCATGATAATGCTGCAGCTCTTATTTCTCATATGCCTCACGTTGTTGCGACTTCTCTTGCAAATGTATTATGTGATCAGCCTAATCGTGCTATTGCTTTACAACTATCTGCAGGCTCTTGGCGAGATATGACTCGCGTTGCTCTTACAGATCCTCAACGCACGCGCGCAATGGTAAGCGAAAATCGGCATAATACTGCGAAATTATTGCGTTCTGTAATTTCTGAGCTAACTTTTGCTGCGGATATGCTGGATCAAGATGCGCAAGCTGCTGACGATAATGAGCAAGAGTTTTTTGCTAAAGCTCAATCGTGGCGAGAATACAAATACCAGCAGCGCAACCCGTCTAAAACTCATACGAATCAAAATGATGATGTAAATAGCAGATTATGGAAGTATGATTCCAGAAACGATTGGCAGAAAGATTTGCTGGATTCTGCTCGTTTAGGTGAGTCTATTGTTGAAATCTCCGGATTTAATACCAACGAATCTTCGCAACTACTATTGCGCTCAAATGCTTCCCTGAGCAATGTGTAATGCACGTTATGTATTAATGTGGCGAGTTTTAAGGTCTATATTTTGAGTGCCTTTTGGAATTTGCGTTCTGGAATTGGTTTTAATCGGTAAATAGTGTTGGCATCAATGAACATTTCTTCGGCAGCTCTAGTGCCGTTTGCTGCAGGATCTCGAAGTAAGTGAAGTATTATCCCATCCCACTCGAGTACGTGTCCAATCGCATCATGGTACTCGATTTTTTGTGTACCATCGTTATTGTCTTCTATAATTGTGTATGTTCTTACTACTATGCGCGCGCCTGCAGGTATTTGTTGCGGTAGTGTAGTTGATTTTATACGTGTGTTCATAAACAAGCTCCTTGTTGTATTATGCATGTGACTGAAGTATATGGCAAACGTTTTGTTTTAAACTTTTATGGAAGGGTGAGTTAAGCATGATCAACAATAAATCTGTTTCTGAAAATTTCTTAGGCTTACCTTCTGAATATATGAGTTTAATAGATGATTATGTTGATTATGTTCGTGCGAATAAGGGCTTGGGTGAGCGCACGCAGAAAGCTTATGCCAGTGATATTTTGCAATGTTTAGCATGGTGTAATCGGCACGGATTTAATAATATTGCGCAGCTTACTACGGATGATTTGCGTTCTTGGATGGCGAATACTTCTTACAATCATGCGCGCTCAAGCTTAGCTAGAAAAGTTGTTGCAGTACGTGGATTTTTTGCATGGTGCCAGCATGTTGGTCTTATAAGTAGTGATCCTGCAGAAATTCTCATGACTCCGAAAATTATGAATATGCTGCCGACTGTTTTAGATGAAGCGCAAGCGGAAGTGTTAATGAATAGTGTTGACAATCATGTTAAGAATGAATCCTCATGTTCTAGTAAACGGAAGGCGATTCAGCTGCGAGATGCTGCAATGTTGGAACTTTTATATGCAACTGGTATGCGCGTAGGAGAACTTACAGGCTTAAATATTCAGGATGTAAATTTTGATGTGCATACAGTGAAAGTTACTGGTAAAGGAAATAAACAACGTATTGTGCCGTTTGGGATTCCTGCTTATAAAGCTTTATCTGCTTGGATTTCTAAAGATGGACGAGAAATTTTATTGCGAAATTCTGTTGAAGAGGCGGTATTTCTTGGCGCTCGCGGAAAGCGTATTGATCAGCGTTTGGTAAGACAGATCGTGCATGACGAGGCTAAAAGTGCGCATATTCCGGATATTTCTCCTCATGCACTGCGTCATAGTGCTGCTACACATATGCTGAATGGAGGAGCAGATTTACGCGAAGTGCAAGAACTATTAGGTCATTCATCGCTTAATACTACTCAGCGCTACACTCATGTTTCTATTGAATCTTTAAAATGTAAGTATTCTCAAGCTTTTCCGCGTGCTTAATCCAAGGTATTTTAAATGCTTAGACGTTAGGCAATTAACAAAGCCTTTACAAAATATATTACATAATTTACATATATGTAATATATGCAAATTAGTAAAAAACAGTAAAAATTATTGATAAAATAGTAAAAATTTTGCTTTTATTTTTGATAATATCATTTTAATGGATGTTTTATTGGTAATAAACAGTAAATTTTCTGATTTAGCTACGCTCTTGCAATGTTTGCAAAAATACGTACTATTGAATTTTAATCAACGAAGAAGCCCTGTCATTGGCTTGAAGAAATCTATCTGACAATATGGATAGGTAGGTTTTATGCTTTGAGCTCATGACTTGGCTTTTTTGTATTGATATAGCATCCTGCCTACCAGACGTTAGGAGAATAAATATGAAGAATAAGGCTTTAGCTTTTGCTGCTGCGGCCTGCTCGCTGGCCATGTTACTGGGTGGCTGCGGCTCCTCTGCTTCAAAGACTGCGCAGACAAATGGTGGAAAAGTTATTATTACTGTCAATAACTCTGAGCCACAGAATGAATTAGTGCCTGGCAACATTAACGAAAACGCTGGTGCACGCCCTGCTATGTTAGTCAATTCCACATTGGTTACTTTTGATGAAAAGGGTAACCCAGTAAATGAGGATGCGAAGAGCGTTACTGCAAACGCTGATGCTACTCAGTACACTGTTAAGCTTAAGGAAGGTAAGAAGTTCAGCGATGGCACTCCTGTTACCGCTGAAAGCTTCACCAAGGCTTGGAGCTTTGTTGCTAACGCTAAGAATGCACAGAAGTGCGCTTCCTTCTTCCAGACTATTAAGGGTTATGACGAATTGCAGAAGGAAGGCTTGAAGGGTGATGAACAGCTTTCCGGTTTGAAGGTTGTTGATAAAAACACCTTTACCGTTGATTTGAAGCAGCCAGATTCTGTGTTCCCAATTAAGGTTGGTTACTTGGCATTCGCTCCACTTCCAGAATCCTTCTACAAGGATCCAAAGGCTTATGGTGAAAAGCCTGTTTCCTCTGGTCCATACTTGTTCAAGTCTTGGGATCACAATAGGCAGATTGAGGTTGTAAAGAACCCAGCTTATGAAGGTCCTCGTAAGGCTCAGAATGATGGTGTCACCTTCAAGATTTACACCGATGGTAATGCTGCTTACCGCGACGTACAGTCCGGCAACCTCGATATGACCGATAACATTCCAGATACTGAAACCAGCAACTTCCAGACTGATAGCACGATTACTGCTTACAACAAGCCTGGTTCTGTAATTCTTCAGTTCACCATTGCTTCCAACTTACCACACTTCGATGTGACTACTGAAGAAGGCCGTTTGCGCCGTCAGGCAGTTTCCATGTCTATCGACCGTAAGGCAATTGCTGAAAAGGTGTTGAATAAGACTGCTGCTCCTGCTAACGACTTTACTTCTCCAAAGACCCCAGGTTACGATCCTCATTTGAAGGGTAGCGAGCATTTGAAGTTCGATGCAAAGAAGGCTAAGGAATTGTGGGCTAAGGCAGATGCTCTTTCCAAGTATGATGGTCCTCTTACCTTCACCTACAATGCTGATAACGCTGTTGCTAAGTCCGTGTTCGATGCAGTTGTGAACTATGTGAAGAACAATTTGGGTGTTAAGGCAGAAACCACGCCAATCCCAACCTTCCAGGAGTTCCGCGATGCATGCACCAAGCGTAAGGTTAAGGGCGCATGGCGTGCAGGCTGGATGCCAGATTACCCAAGCCCAGAAAACTACTTGACTCAGCAGTTCGCTTCTGTTGCAGCTGATGGCAACGGTTCTAATGATGGCGATTACAAGAATCCAAAGTTTGATGAATTGCTTACCAAGGCTACTGCATCTTCCGATGCAAGCGAAGCAACTAAGCTTTATCATCAAGCTGGCGAGACCCTTCTTGAAGATCTTCCATCTGTACCACTGCTTTATATGAATGCTAAGGCTGTTATGAATCACAATTTGAAGGGATTCGTAATGGATTGGCAGAATATGCCACTTTACTACCAGCTTCATAAGTAAGATTTAAAACTTTATATGGAGTTGTATAAATTGATTTCATGATATTCAGAAGAATTAATTCTGATATCACCTCTCAATAATTTAATATCGCGCATAGCGAAATTGCTGCTCCAGTTGAAAGAATTAATTAAAAATTTCTTCTAACTGGAGTGGCACTTTGTTGTTTTTGCGAGTAATTGTTAACAATCCAAGGAGAAGTCGATGGGTAAGTACATTCTGCGTCGAATTTTGCAGATGATTCCTGTTGTTCTCGGCACAACGTTATTGGTTTATGCTTTAGTATTTGCTTTGCCGGGCGATCCGGTAACTGCGATGTTTGGTGATAAACCAGTTAATCCTGCTGTCGCAGCACAAATACGAGCTAATTATAATCTAGATAAACCATTTATTATTCAATATTTACTCTTCTTAAAGAATGCGCTTACTCTTGATTTCGGCCAAACATTTGCAGGTCAGCCTGTTATTGACGAAATTTCGCGCGCATTCCCTGTAACCATTCAGCTTGCTATTATGGCATTCGCGTTTGAAGCTTTGTTTGGTGTAACTTTTGGTATTATTTCTGGTCTTAAAAAAGGTAAATGGTACGACAGCGTAATTCTTGTTGTTTCGCTGCTTCTTATTTCTGTACCAACCTTCGTAACTGGTTATGCTATGCAATATTTGCTTGGTATTAAGTGGCATATCCTTCCTCCTAATGTAAGTAATGATCCTGGATTCTTAGATATGCTCACTCCGGCAATGGTTCTTGGATCTGTATCTATGGCATATGTAATTCGACTTACAAGATCTGAAGTTTCATCAAATATTGCACTTGATTATGTGAGAACTGCTCGCGCTAAAGGCTTAAAAGAAAGCGCGGTTATTCTTCGACACATTCTTAGGAATTCTTTAATTCCAGTGGTAACGTTCCTAGGTCAGGATTTGGGCGCTCTTATGGGCGGCGCTATGATTACAGAAACAATATTTAATATTCATGGTATTGGCTTCCTTACTTATCAAGGTATTTTGAAGGGTGAAAGTAACCTGGTAGTTTCTGTAGTTACCTTGCTTATGCTGATTTTCGTAGTCAGTAATTTACTTGTTGATATCTTGTACGCGGCTCTTGATCCGCGAATTCGTTACGCGTAAGGAGAAGCATAATTATGCAAGAAAAAGTTGAGGAAAATTTGACTGCTGCAGATATTGCTCTTCCAGGACAGGAACGTTACGTTGCGCCTTTGGACGATACTCCTTTACAAGAAGTTGATTCCGTTGACGAGTCTGCTCCTGCTACGAGCATGTGGGCTGATGCTTGGCGTACTTTGAGACGAAATCCTTTGTTTATTATTTCCGCAATATTGATTATTGCAATTTTCTTTATTGCATTATTCCCAGGATTGCTTGTTAAGCAAGATCCTATGTATTGCGTACTCAATAACTCTTTGATGCCAAGTTCTTCTGGTCATCCTCTTGGATTCGATAAGCAGGGATGCGATATTTACGCTCGAGTAATATATGGCACTCGTACTTCTGTAACAATCGGTATCATTGCTACAGTTTTGGTTGTTTTAGTTGGTTCTTTAATTGGTGCAATTGCTGGCTTCTTCGGAGGCTGGGTTGATGCTGTACTTAGCCGCATTACCGATATCTTCCTAGCCTTGCCTATGTTGCTTGGCGCTATAGTTGTTCTTCAAATGTTTAGAACCACAAAATCAATGTGGAAGATAATTCTAGTTATGGTTCTATTTGGCTGGGTAAGTGTTGCTCGAATAGCACGAAGTGCTGTTATGGAATCAAAGAATCTAGAGTTTAACACAGCTTCTACAGCCTTAGGATCGCGACCTATACGTAATCTTTTCCGACATATCATCCCAAATTCGTTGGCTCCAATCATTGTCGTCGGAACAACTTCGCTTGGTTCCTACATTGTGTTAGAAGCAACATTAAGCTTCTTGGGTATTGGCTTGCCAACTACTACTGTGAGCTGGGGTGGAGATATTGCTACTTACAGTAGGTACTTCAATAACAGTCCAGAAGTATTGTTCTACCCGTCTTTTGCACTTGCTATTACCGTTCTCGCTTTCATTATGATGGGCGATGCTGTAAAGGATGCGTTGGATCCAAAGAGCCGTAAGGCGTGAAGTTAGCGTGGAGGAATAGTAACTATGAGCATGACAACGCACAAAAATGTAGACGCTCTCGCTATGCAACGAGAGCAAGGTCCATTGCTTGAAGTGAAAAATCTTCAGGTTGATTTCACTACAGATTCCAAGAAAGCTGTTCACGCTGTTCGAGACGCAAGTTTTAGCGTCTATCCTGGTCAGTGGGTTGCAATTGTAGGTGAGTCTGGTTCTGGTAAGTCCACTTCTGCAATGGCTGTTTTGGGATTACTTCCTGGAACAGGGCACGTTACTGGTGGTTCCATTAAACTTAAGGGTCAAGAAATTAGCAACTTGAAACCAAAAGAGTTTGCTGCTTTGCGCGGTACGGCAATGGGCTTAGTTCCGCAGGATCCTATGAGTAATTTGAACCCTGTGTGGCGTATTGGTACGCAGGTTAAGGAAGCACTGCTTGCAAATGGTGTAGACGTAAGTCACGAGAAGCGTTCTGCTCTTGCAGAAGCTCTTGCAGGAGATGCGGTTCAAGTAAAAGGCAATGAGGATGAAACATTCCTTGGTTCTCAAGAATTACCGGAATTGATGGACGCTGCCACAAAAGAGTTGGCAGAAGTTGGGCTTGATAATCAACATAATGTTGAAAAGTTCAACGAAGCTATGGATTACTACAAAAAAGAATGGGTTCCAGGCTCCGAAACTCGCTGGCGCGTTGCAGATGATTTAATCAAATACGGTGTAAACGACGACAAAGCTTGGGAAATTGCCAAAAAGTATGTTGTTGGTGCAAGTGTTGAAGATCGTATCGCTGGCTTGCTTGACGAAGCTGGTTTGCCTGATGCTGCAACTCGTGCACGTCAATTCCCGCATGAGTTTTCTGGTGGTATGCGTCAGCGCGCATTGATTGCTATTGGCTTGGCTTGCCGTCCAGATTTGCTGATTGCAGATGAGCCAACTTCTGCACTCGACGTCACTGTGCAAAAGCGTATTCTCGACCATTTGCATACTCTTACCGATTCGCTTGGAACTTCTGTGCTGTTTATTACACACGATTTAGGTTTGGCTGCAGCTCGCGCACAGCATGTAGTCGTTATGTATAAGGGTCGTGTAGTGGAATCAGGTCCATCTCTGGACGTTTTGCAGCATCCGCAGCATCCGTATACTAAGCGACTTGTTGCTGCAGCTCCAAGCCTTGCTTCTCAGCGAATCATTTCCGTTAAGGAGCATGGTGGTAACGCGGATAATTTGCTTGAACATCACGTAGTAGGTGAGCAAACTCTTGAAAAGAGCGAGCATATTATTACAGTCGATCACTTAACTCGCGAGTTTAAGCTTCCGCGCAAGAAGGAACTTTTCAAAGCTGTTGATGACGTTTCATTCTCTATTAAGCGTGGAACAACATTGGCAATCGTAGGTGAATCAGGTTCCGGTAAGTCTACTGTTGCAAATATGGTTTTGCGTTTGCTTAATCCAACAAGTGGAACAGTTACTTACGAAGGTAAGAATATTGCTGATTTCAAGGGTGCGGATTTGCTTGATTTCCGCCGTCACGTACAGCCAGTATTCCAAAATCCTTACGGTTCTTTGGACCCAATGTATTCGATTTATCGTTCTATTGAAGAACCTTTGCGAATTCATAAGATTGGTGATAAAAAGAGTAGACAAAATCGTGTGCGTGAGCTTTTGGACATGGTTCGTATGCCTGCCTCTGTTATGACTCGTTTCCCAAACGAGCTTTCTGGTGGTCAGCGTCAGCGCATTGCTATTGCACGTGCTATGGCTTTAAATCCTGATGTCATTGTTTGTGATGAAGCTGTGTCTGCTTTGGATGTGCTTGTGCAAGATCAGGTTTTGCACTTGCTTAACGATTTGCAGGCAGAACGCGGCTTGAGCTACTTGTTCATTACGCACGATTTGGCTGTGGTTCGTCAGATTGCTGATGAGGTTGTTGTTATGCAACACGGAAAACTTGTTGAGCATGCTACAACCGACGAGGTATTTGAACATCCTCAGAAGGCGTACACGCGTGACTTGCTCGACGCCATTCCTGGTGGAAACTTGGAGCTTGGCTTGGATTAATGCATTTTGATTAAGTGAGATTAACGTGATCTCATAATATTTGTGTTAATCGAATCTCATAATATAAGGTGCGGGGTTTATGCGACCTTGCACCTTATATTTGTTTTGTGTAACGCGCATATTAGAGTTAGATTTATGATCACAATTACTACTTCAAACTTAAATGGTATTCGTGCGGCCGAGCGTAAGGGGATGCTTGACTGGTCCGATTCTCACACTCCTGACGTGTGGTGTATGCAAGAAGTGCGCGCTCCGCAGGATGCAATCGACCCAATTATGACAAAAATTGAAATGGGATATCGCGCGTCTGAAAATATCGCAAATCCTGTAGAAAATGATAATTTTACTTATGCAAACGAAGTTTGCCGCGTAAAGGGTCGAGCCGGTGTAGCTTTAGTCACCTCTCTTCCTGTAGTTGAAAAGCGTTACGGTTTGCCGGGTTTAAGTGAAGATGTTGATTCAGGACGTTGGGTTGAAACAGATGTTTGTACTCCGGATGGGTATGAAATTACTATTGCTTCCGTATATGTCCATGCTGGAAACGTGGACGATCCGCAAAAAATGCAACAAAAATTCCGATTTCTCGATACCATGCTTATTCGACTGGGTGAGCTTCGAGATATTGCTGCAAGCGGCGGAAATCAGGCTATTTTATGTGGTGATTTTAATATTGCACATACGCCGTTAGATATTAAAAACGCTAAAGCAAATGAAAAAAGTGCAGGATTTTTGCCGGAGGAACGCGCATATATTGACCGCTGGATTAACGAGTATGAATTTGTGGATGTTATGCGCATGCTTGCAGGTGACATTCAAGGTCCATACACTTGGTGGAGTCAGCGTGGCAAAGCCTTCGACAATAACGTTGGCTGGAGATTAGACTATCAGTTTGCAACGCCAGAAATTGCAGAAAGCGCTTGTGGTTTTGTGATTGATCGTGCGCCAAGCTATGAGACAAGATGGTCCGATCATGCGCCTTTGTCTATAAAGTATTCCATATGATTATCAATCTACATAGGTTGTAATAGTTAAAGTAGTCGCATTTACGCATATGCAGATTTTCAGTGCTTTGCTTGTGGTATTCTGGTGGAGTTAGGCAAGTTGCCATAACAAGTAGCAAGCGTGTTATTGTAGATTTGTTGTTTGAAGAAATGAGGAATAATGGGCTGGTTATTTGGCCAACATAAGAAGGTAGAATCTTCAAAAGTTTCAGATGAAGTCGAAGAAGTAAAAACTGGTCCATGGGATTTCAATGATGATAATGCACCAGATTTCAGCGACTATCTTGATTTTGGTTCAATATATATTCCATATTTCCAAGGTATTGAATTACGTGTAAAAAAGCAGCGTGAGACAGGGCAAGTTCTTGGGATGACTGTAACGTACGGTTCGTCGAGTGTAGAAGTTGAAGCATTTGCAGCACCTAAGACAACTGGTATTTGGCAGGATGTATGTAAAGATTTACTTGACGGTAATATTCAAGCTTGCACTGCACAAGGTGAATTTGGTACTGAACTTTTGCTTCCAGTAAAAGTTGGAGGAAAGAGTATTACAACTCGTATTGTAGGAGTTGATGGTCCTCGATGGATGCTTCGCGGCGTATTTTCTGGTCCTGCAGCAACAGAGCTTGCAGAAAATAATAATGAAGCAAAACAATTGGAGGAATGGTTTAAGGGGATTGTAGTAAACCGCGGTGAAGAGCCTCTTGTGCCTCGTGATTTAATTCCTATGCATGATCCTTTAACTCGAGAAGAAAAAGAAGCAGCAAGTCGCATTGGGAACAACCAGAATGAAGAAGATGGTGTATCTCAAGGAGAAGAAAACGATATCTTGCAGAAGGAAGATAAACCATTGGGGTATGATCAGCAGGTGGAAGTAAAAACTACGCTTACTCGAGGACCAATGTTTTCTGAGGTTAGATAAGCAAAGTAAATAGCTGATAGTAAACGGGAAAATAATAAAAACAAAAGCTATTATTTGCCAGTAGCAGAAAGTAAGTGTATGGGTTCGCAGGAAGCAATGGAGTCTCAGGAATTGTCTGAAGAAACACAAAAATCGCTCCAAGGGATGCGAGATAACAATTCTAGGCAAAACAAAAAACGTTCAGGATTAGCGTCTTTAGCTTCCATAGGATCCGACAGTAAGACATTTTCTGTGATTGATTCCATAGGCGGTGTTCGAGGCGTAATCGAATCCATGCTGCCAGGCTTGCTGTTTGTTATTTGTTTTGTTGTAACACGAAATGTGCAAACAACAGTTATTGCGTCGGCAGCTCTTGCAGTTTTGCAAGTTGTGGCGCGCCTTATTCAAAAGCAGTCGTTGATGGGTGCATTAAGCGGATTGGTTTCCGTAGGAATCTGCCTTATTTGGGTGTGGACGAGTCATCAAGCGCGCGACTACTACATGATGGGTTTTATTACAAATGCTGTATACGGTGCGCTTCTTGCTATTTCGCTGATTGTTCGCGTGCCTGCTTTAGGTCTTGTGATTGAGTCAATTCGCAAAATGCCTACGGAAAATTTTGGCTCGTGGCTGCACGAATGGCTTGATTACAGGCCACTTAAGCGTGCGTATATGTATGTTACCGGATTATGGATTGGTGTTTTTGCGCTGAGGCTCGTTTTGCAAGTGCCATTATATTTGACGAATCACGTTGTGTGGCTCGGCACAGTTCGATTGCTTATGGGTTTGCCGTTCTGGGCGCTCGCAATTTGGGTTTCTTACTTGATTATTGCAACGCCATTTATGTGTCTTCATCATAAAAATCGTGAAGACAATTATCATGAAGAAAAGCAGATTGACGAAGATCAAAATAATGTAAATTCAAGTGAAGTAAAATCAGCTTAACAAAAATCAGCGTTAGAGAATCAGTGTTAGAAAATCATCTTAACAAAACGCAAAAATAAGGGGTAGTTTATGCAAGTGACGATGCGAATCGAGAGATATGCGGATCAAGGAAGATGCGTAGGTCATCTTGACGGACGCGTTGTATTCGTGCGATTTGCGTTGCCTGGTGAGCTGGTTGTTGTGCGTATGGATGAGCCGATGCGTGCAAAAGCGCACTTTTTCACTGGCGAAGTTGTGGAAGTTTTGGAGCCTAGCGTGGATCGTGTGGAGCCTCGCTGGAAGCTCGCTGGTCCTTTGGCTCAGGGCGGCGGAGTTGGGGGAGTGGATTTAATTCACGTTTCTTTGCCTGGTCAGATTCGTTGGAAGGCTTCCGTAATTGCTAATCAATTCCAACGTTTAGCGCATATGGATGTTGCGGAAAGCGATGTTAGTGTTGAGCGCATTCCAGGGGACGAGGAGCTTAACGGATTTAATTGGCGTACGCGCATGGAGTTGGTTGCGGATGATGAAGGGCGATTGTCTATGCGAAAACGCGAGTCGCATGACCGCATTGCGATTGATACTATGCCGCTTGCATCGCGCGCGGTTTTGGCTGTTGCGGATTCTTTGGACTTGTGGAATCGCAAGTTTGATCCAAATTCGCAAATTCGCCTTGCTGTTCCAGAGCCTCGGGTTGATGGTTTAGATTTTAATGATAAGTCTGCGCTCCTTAGTGCGATTGGCGAAAATTATGCGCTTATAGTAAATGATGAGTTGGTTGCAGGATCGGCTTTGTTGCGAGAGCGCGTGCGCGTTGCGGTTGATGGTGATTCATCGCGTGCGCGTACTTTTGATTACGATGTTGACGCGCGCGGTTTTTGGCAGATTCATCACGCAGCTCCAGAGCATTTGGTGAACTACGTTTTGGGATTAGTTCGTTCTGCGTTTGGTGGGCGTAGCAGGAATACGGTTTTGTGGGATTTGTATTCTGGATCAGGTTTGTTTACGATTCCGCTTGCGACTTTGGCTAATATTGGCGGAGATTCTTCTGGTGCTGCTGGCGCTTTTGGTGCTGCAGAGCCAGCTCGCGTGCTTAGCATTGAGGGTGCGCCGATTGCTGTAAAGAATGCAAGGCGAAACA
This sequence comes from Gardnerella washingtoni, assembly GCF_049262705.1. NCBI lineage: Bacteria > Bacillati > Actinomycetota > Actinomycetes > Bifidobacteriales > Bifidobacteriaceae > Gardnerella > Gardnerella washingtoni. Next base: position 351,487 of record NZ_CP058398.1, read on the forward strand.
TTGGGCGCGCAGGTCTTGGCAGGGATGTTGTTGAAGCGCTTGAAGGTGATGTTGCGCAAACGCTTGAATCGCAGGTGTTTAAGGCGAGTAAATCATCTAAGATTGTGCGCCGATTTGCGCATCCAGATGTTGTTGTATTGGATCCTCCGCGCGCTGGTGCTAAAGCTCAAGTTTGTAAGCAGATTGCGAAGTCTGAAGCAAGAAGCGTTGTGTATGTTGCTTGCGATCCTACTAGTCTTGCTCGCGATGTTGGCACGTTTAAGGAGCTTGGCTACAGCGTTCAGTCTTTGCGCGCGTTCGATATATATCCCAACACTCATCACGTCGAGAGTGTCGTATTGATGTCAAAGGCTTAATAGGTGGGTGCAAATTTGCCCTTGTGTAACAAGGCTTAGCGAGGGCTATCGTTAAAAGGTTTAATGCGTGCCTGTTCTAATCTGGGTTCTCGCGGTTTTTGAGTGCGATTTTGCTGTATAAGGAAACATGTCAACGCTCTAGGGTCGAGTGCACAGGATGTTAACGTTAAAAAGTGCACCCACTTTGCACCCACCTTGTGGAGTGGGAAAATTTACTCAGAAGGAAATGTACTGTATCATATGTGGGAGAAAAAATATACGAGTCTAGTAAACAGGTTTAATACCGTAGAAGCAAGGCTTAAAGAAGTCAAAGCTATTATTGTTGACAAGCAAGCAAGACATGATGAGGTTGAATATTTTATCGAGGATTTGAAAAAGCAGGACTTGTTAACAGCGTTCGATGAAAACGTCTGACTTAGCATGGTTTACTATCTAACTGTGCATCAAGATGGAAAGGTTGAGTTTACTTTCCTTGATGGGAGCAAGACAGAACTAAAGCGTTAATCTTACAGGGAAATGTGGCAAGGCAAAATAAAAGCACATCAACGGCTTGCTGATGTGCTTTTTTGCTATTAAAAAAGTTATATGTTGATTATAATAGAATTAGTTTAGTATCGATGGAGAGAATTTCCTATGAGTAATAGTAAAACTTTTAACCTATTTTTAATGGACGGTGAGGTTACTGGGCGCATTAAATGCACACTTCCTAGCTGGAGTGGTTTAGCTTATAAAGTTCCTAGAACCTATCTAGATAAATGTAAGAATAGAGCACAACTCAAGCAGTGTGGCGTTTATTTTTTGTTTGGCAAGAATGATGATGACGAGGATGAAGTATACATCGGGCAAGCTGGCATTAGAAAAAACGGTGAAGGTGTTCTTTTTAGAGTTAATGAACATCTAAAAGACGATTTTTACTTTAGTGAAGCGGTTATGTTTACGACGAGTGACAATTCGTGGGGACCAACGGAAATAAGCTATCTAGAAAACAAATTCACTAACCTTGCTATTGATACTGATCGTTATAAAGTAAGAAATGGAAATGATCCTAACCCCGGCAATGTGACGGAAGAAAAAGAAGCGGAGTTAGAGGTTTATGTTGATCAGTTTAAGATGATGCTTGGTGTTTTAGGATATAAGATTTTTGTGCCTTTGGTAAAAACACAAACACCTGCAGCTAAAGAACAAGATGATAATGAGCTGGTATTAAGTCTTTCTCGAAAGATTAAAAGGTCGCATAAAAGCATAGAAGCGCATTGCAAACGAACGAACGAGGGTTTTGTGGTATTGACGGGAAGTCAGATTGAAGAAACAGATTCTGATGCTATTCCAGATACCATCAAAGAGCTAAGACAGCGGTGCAAACAAAATAACGAAATTAAAGACGGCGTGCTCACTAAGAATTATTTGTTTAAGAGCCCGTCTTATGCTGCTTCATTTGTTTTAGGAATGACAACAAACGGTAAGACTGACTGGAAAACAGAAAATGGCATCTCACTGAAAATGCTAGAAGAACGAGAAATTTAAATATGTTGTGTATAAATAATTAAAACGGTAGTAATATCGCCTTTTTATGCATAAAAACAAAGATTTCAGAGCTCCAAGTCAAAGTTTCAGGATTCCTATAAATAGTTTCAGAGTTCAGAAGGAAAAGTTTCAGAGTTCAAGGGCAAGGTTTCATTTTATCCAAGATACCATGAAACTAGAAAGCTGAGTGATGTATTTAATTAAAAAGCGACCACTCAAAATGAGAGATCGCTTAAGATTTACATATCCTGCTTAAACTTAAAACCTTTATAGCTGCTCTTGGAAAGATTGAAGGTTCTTCCTTGTTTTCTACGGGTAACTAATTCCGTTATTTGGTCAACATCAGCTAATTTCATGTTTAAGTGTAAACATTCTTGTCTGACTTCTTCGGAAGTGACTGCTTCCCACCTTTTTGGACATTCCATAAGATCGGATTTTAGTTTATCGACTTCGTCACATTTCATACCTTGAGAATATCCATCAGCCATACCAGCGAGATAAGATAAGATGTCACTTATACCATTCTGTAATTTACCTAGTTCAAAATCACCAGAATCTGTATGCTTAATTATTTTTTATTGGGTAAAAGTATAACTGGCATAGCTTCTCTCACCCAATCTGGTATTTCATTCCATTCAATAACTGCTAGAGCATCCAATTTATAGTACTCTAATTCATTTAGTTTTTCTCGATTAGGCCATGCGTATAACACTCGTCCAGTAAGATTCCAGCCACTAGTTTTTCGCCACGTGTAGTGCTTAACATTTGCATTTTGTACTCGGCGTTCTATAGCTTTATTTTCAAAATACTTTCTAGGCGTTATTACAGTAATATCGCCACCAGATTGTTTGCATAGCCAAGTGATTGCTCTCTCAGATTGTTTTTCTCTAGTATCATCTTGATCGCCTAAGCGAGAAAGAGCAACTGGATAAGTATTTTCTATCACTACTATTACCTCACTATAATTTTGATACTAAATCGTTTAGTGCTTTGTCGAATTCAGACATTTTGTTCTCTTGATTAAAGAATGGAAGACCTATAATCTTGTATCCTCTTCCTAAAATATCGTTAACCTTGTAGTTGTTCTCAATCTGCCCTAAGAATTTTTCTTTCCACTCATCTTCAAATAAAAGTTGACTACCTTTAGGCTCAACATATGCTTGATATGTTTTAACATCCTCATACTCTTTCTCACGAATAAAGAGCAAGAAATCAGGCTCAAAACGTTCACCTGAATCAAACGAATAAATGGCAAGCTCAGGGATTCTTTCATTCCTAATAAGATAGTATTCAAGTCCTTTTGCTTTAAGCTTTGGCTCAATAGTTGACTTAAAATATTTTACTAACAGTTTTTCTTCGCTCGTACCATAATTGTCCGTAAAAACGTACCACGGTTCATCCACAAGATTCATGCGATAATCAGCGTTAGCGCAGTTGTTTTGCGAGTCACCATGACCACCGTCTGCAGTAATTGAATTAAGCGATATCTTTTTGTCATGTAAAACATTTTTAAGCATGTGCGGCTTAAACACAGTACTTCCAACAAACTCTTGTTTAATAGTGGCAATATATGATGCGATTTGCGAAAAAGCTTTCTTACAAGCTTCAAATAAATCTTTACCGCTTATACTATCTTGAGTTTGCGTAATCTCTAAAATAGAGTTTCCAAGATAACTATCCGAGGTTAAAAACTCTTTTAATGAAGTAACATTAGGATATTTATCTTTTATAACATTAAAACAGAGTTCTGGGTAGCAGGATGCTGCGCCAGATAAAATATTATAATCAATATCCTTAAAAGATTTCGATACTGGTTTTGCAGTTAAATTATTAACATTCTCAGTTTCACCAAAAAGGTTTACTACTTTTCCAGATACAGATTTTTGCGAGTAACGGTATATTTTTGTTTTCAAACTATCTTCAATAGTTGAAATATTCGCACGACCTCGAGGCAGTCGTTCATTAGAGTAGACGTATGATCTTTGGTAAAATTCAGAAGTCTTAAATTCTTCTTTAAGCGTATATTCACGAGTAATCGGGTTTTCTGCTTGCAAACCAGTAGCAACAAGCGCTTGTTTTAACTCGGTAATATAACGTGAATCGTTAAGACTATGGAAAAGCATTGTTTCCAGAATACGATAATCGTTCGTAAGATCACCATCAAACTTACGCTTATATTTAAGGTCTTTGTCGCCTTCATATACGAATGGACAGTAGCGTGCTCCACGACCAATCAGTTGAGCCTCTTTAATCGTATAGGAGCCAATCTGACCTGCTTTACCACTGCCTTGTCTACTATCATACAAGCGCACAATATCGAAGAGATTTAGAACATCCCATCCTTCGTTGAGCATGTCAACAGCAAAAATAAGGCGGATGTGATTATCCTTGTCTTCCAGCGAGTTTACTTTTATTTGATTCACATCATTGTTATCGCTGCCACCATTCATAATAATGGTGTTTTCTTCGGCAAAAGAGTTCTTAAGACTATGCTCTAGGTTTTCAAGGCTGTCGTCTTTTTCCTCAAAATAAGCTATAGCTTTTGAAAGAAGCGGAATATTAGCACTCTGTAAAGCCATAATCTCATAGCTCGTGAGCTGATTTAGCTTTTTGAAAAACTCGTCATGGAAAGCTTCAGACTCTTTAATCTTTTGCGACTTAAGCATAATAACTGGTTTAATATTCAGTTTTAAGTCCGCAAAAAGATAACGACGATATTCACTCAAGATAAGAGCTATAAGCGTACGATCCCAGAGATTCGTATCAGTCGCAAAATTCTGGAAGTCTTTAGTGTAACCACTTTCACGGAATCGCTCCAGTGGATAATTGTATACGATTTTATCAGCATATTTTGCAAGCACGTTTTTATCTTTAAGATCAGCCGTAGCTGTAAATTCCAGTAGTATATTGTCTTTATTAGAAGTAAAAGCATTATTAACTGTGTATTCCCAGCTTTTCTCAGCATCTTCTTCAGTACTAGTCTTTTTCTTCGTATAAGAATTAATATGATGGCTTTCGTCCGAAATAAAAACGATTTTATCATTCTCAAAATCAGTGTATGTTGGCGCGTTTTCTTTAGCAAACCACATGTCTGTATGTAACTTTTGAGTGGTAGTAAATAGCAGCTCAATATCATCATCTAGAACCGTGTCGCTAAATCGGTCTACTTTTTTCACTTTAATCTTCATACCAAGATAGGAAAGATTATCAGCAAAAAGATACTTTGATGAAAGCGCGTTCAAAAAGTTTTCTTCCGTCTTTTTCAAAATATTCGTTTGATTCACAAAGAAGAGGAACTTGCGATAACCTTTTGTGTAAAGATAGAGGATAAGCCCTGCCATCATCACCGTTTTACCGGAACCTGTTGCCATGTGAAAAAGAGTATGAATCTGCTTATTCTTACGCAAACCATCTTTTTCAAAATAGGTAACGAAATATTGGAAAGCCTCTTTTTGATACTCTCGCAAAACAATATTTTGAGATAAACTATGCTCAATAATATCGGGCATAGGTGCAAGCTCATTCATTTCTTTAAGTGTATCGAGTTTTTCGTATAAGAATGATTCAGCCATGGGTCAAGCCTCCTCATAGAAAGACTTCGTAAAGGCTTTATCAGCATCACTAATTTGATATGCTGCATCATCCATATCTGAAGCATTAACGTACAGCTTGTTCTTATCAACAAGCTTCATGAGTGCTTGCTTCTTTTCTTCTAATGTTAGATTCTCAAAGTCTTTATCAGCATCAGCGAGTTCCTGCTTGGTAAGATAAGGCACAATACGCTCATCTGCGTAAATGGAAGCTTTTACACTTTCAATAGTATCTTCAGTCGCATTTTGAATAGCAGTAATAAGCGTGTTAGCGTCTTCTTTAAGCTCGCAATAAACGAAAGAGCCACCACCATGCCAGTTTTGAGCTTTAGAAATACCGCCTTGTTCGCCTTCAAGAACTTTCTTCAAGCGCTCAACAGTTATGTCTTGAATGTAATCCATTTGTTCAACACCAATGTATCGTCGTCCCATTTTATGAGCAACTGCGGCAGTAGTGCCGGAGCCAAGATGGAAGTCAAGGACGAGGTCGGTGGGGTTACTGCTTATTTCTAAAATAGATCTTATTAACTCTTCAGGTTTCGCGTAATCAAATTCATCTCTAGAGAAAAGATTTGTAATTTCATTATTCCCATCTTTATTTTTTGACTTAGTTAGCAGGGTAGCTATAAATTCTTTAATCAAAAAATCACTGTTTACGGATGTTGGCTTTTCATTACAATCATCATCTTCTTTAAAAACTCTTCGGAATGGACGATTACCGGACATAAACTCATAGTCGTCTGGGAAACCAATTCCGCCAGAAGCATACCACTCATCAAACGTATCTTTTGTGACTGCCCATGAACGCTTAGGATTAACAGGATATTCCTTACCGGTTTTTGGATTTATCATCGTAAAATCAGAATTTGGACGTTCTTGAACTGTTCTCTGGCTTGTTAAATCTGCTGTTCGCCAAGGTTTACCGGGGAAATCATCTGTTTCATAATATTTGCGTTCAACTTGTCTACCAACAACCGCATCTGATTCGTTGGCTTTCGTATAAACTAATATCCAATCAAAATCTTGCGATAAATTAAAAGGCACATCTGATTTTCCATCTCTAGTTTTTCTAGGAATAGTTCCTACAAAATGTTCTTTGCCAAATACATCATCTGCCAAAACTTTAAGATAATGCATACCATCTTCACCCATATGAATCCAGATGCTTCCATGCGATGAAAGTAGCTTATTGGCAAGTTCCAGTCTATTTTTCATAAATGTCAGCCAAGTAGACATCTTAAAATTAGAATTATATTTAAAACTATCTTCACCTATAGTTTTGTTGAAGTAATAAGGTGGATCGATATATATGCACTTTACTTTGCCTTCGTAGCGTTTAAGAAGGCTTGCTAAGGCAATAAGATTGTTTCCTTTTATAATTAAATTATCATCATCGTTAAGCGTTATGCCTGTTTCTTCTTCAACATGAATAGTATTAGTGTCTAGTTCTCCAGTTAAATCTTTCTCACCAACGGCGGTGTAACGTTTAGTGTTCGTGAATACTTTAGGTGCAAGAATGCGCGAGATTTCATCACTTGCTATTGTTTCGTTATAGAAAATCTCACTGCGTTTTTGATCATCTTTATCTTGACCGCCTTCCAATACGCAATCCTTGTAAGGGAAGTCGAGCACAACATCGTTTGTTTGCGAGACGAAACTGCCATTATGGGTAAGCCCAATTTTGTTTGTATAAGCCGTGTAAGAGTCTGGCAAGAATTCCTTTGATTCCATGAACCAAGCGAACTTTTGCTTATCGAAAACGAGCGTACCTTGAACGTCTTTGAAGAATGTTTCTTTTACGTCTTCGTTTGAGAGGAGAAGGGTGAGCAAATCTTCACTCATTGCCATAACATCACTGTATACTACAGCTTTAAGAAGCTTACCATCTTCGGCTTTGTATTTGCTATTTGAAAGCAGGAGGTCTGCTACAGTGTCAAAAATGTTTTTCATTACTTCACCTCATTCTTATTCGTTTTATTATCTCTAATGGTTTCAACGATGTCGTTTAAATCGCAGCTTAGAACCTCACAAATTCTCAGTAAAATGTCCGTTGTAACGTTGTCGCCGCGATTGAGTTTTGCAAGTGTCGTGGAGCTAATCTTAGTTTTTTCTCGCAGATCTTCTTTTGTCCAGTTAAGATCGATTAGCCTTTTCCATAATTTGTTATAAGAGAGTTTCATATTGCCCCCATGTATGTTGATGTGTGCTGACGGCACTATTGCGTTTTTTCACTATTCTTCTTGTTTTTCTTGGTATTCCATGTGTATCCATATAAGGCTTTGGTCTCATCATCGAGATGAATGACACGTAACTCATCAGATAATTCAACCGCTTCTTGTCCATAGGCAGGGGAAGCATCAAAGGCAAAGAATACTTGTTTCGGATCTCCGCAACGATCATGTAATTTTGCTGTCTTCTCGTATAGCTCTAACATTTTAACAACTGGCAAATAAGCAATCTGCTTGATGACCGTAGAATCATGGATAACGAAAGGAAGTGCTGTCAATTCCAAAATCGCCATGTCAAACAAAATCAGATTCTTTGATTTTGCACCGGCTCCGTTATCGCCTTGGGAAGAAAAGCCATAGCCAAGTTTTCCTTCTCTTGATTCTTTGAAAGAGAAAGATGGTGCGAGGCGATCTTGATCCTGGTAAAGAAAGTCATTGTCCCTTTGAAATGCGGCATTCAAGTCGCTTGCTAGACTTTTGAGAATGGCAGGTCGTCTTTCCTTCAGTGCTTCTCCGGTTTCTTTTTTGAGCTTCTTCAGTTCCTGCGTCTTGTCAAACATAGATATTTGTTCCGCAAGACGCTTTATCTTTGCGACGGTCTCACCATTTTTCTCATAGGTTTCATCGTCCAGTTCAATTGATTCATTGAGCGAGTAAATTTTCTCCTTAATTTGTTTGATCGCCTCATTGACAAGTCCAAGCTCTTTTTTGTAAAGCTCTGCCTGTTCATCAATCTGATCATTTAATATTCCGATGAGAGAGCGATGATAATATTCGACTGTCTCTAATTTTTCTTTGTTCGCTTGAGGAAAGAACTCATAAAAAGCATTTAACTCCTCGCTGCTTATCCTGAGTTCTCCAGCCAACGTAGCCTCGACAAGTTTTAGTCTACTTTGAAGAGCCGTTCTTTTTTCTTCCAGTGGTCTTAAGCTCATGCGCAGTTTTGAAGCCTGCGATTTAATTTCTCTGGTCTTATCATATAAAGATAAATCGGCGGTCACCTTTAAGCTTGCGAGCTTCGTTTTTGTTTCGCTTAACTCTTCGGCTGCTTGTTTTCGTTCTTGTTGGGAACGCAGCTTTATATACGGACTAAGTCCGCTTTTTGCAATCGTCTCCAAGCTGGAATACTCACTGGAGGCTTTTGCCAGTTCGTCTTCTAAGGCTTTAAGCTCATCGTATTTTCCGAATAGCTTTTGAAGTGCTTTTACTCCCGCCTCATCAGGTTCTCGAGGAGCTGCAAGTAAAGGTTTAGTCAAATTGGCAAGAGGCTCTTCTCCGATGCGTACAAAGCGACCGATTAATTCACGCCATGTGGAATCATTGAAATCCAGGCCATATTGCTCGGCTAAAAATAATTTATAGTCATCGATCGTCCACTCTCCGGACTTCTTCTGATACGTGTCATCTGTATAAATACTGATAAACCCATGGCGCAACGTATCACGCGAAAGATAGTAGTAGTCTTCGCCGAATTTGAGCGTGAAGTAAATCGTATGGTGCCCTACAGCTTGCGGAAGTATAATGGTATCGGTTGACAAAAAATCCTTACCGGCAAAAACGAAATCAATGATATATAGCACCGTTGATTTTCCAATGGAATTTTCAGCTTTCGCACCACCTTCGATCATGTTGAGTCCACCGTGGAAAATAATGGGCGGTCTCTGCTTTTCATCTTCGATAAATTTATCTGACCAAATACTAATGAGCACGAAAGATCACCTCGCTTTTTTTGTCTATCGTTATTTCTTGAATTGAAAGAAGCAAAGCAAGCTCTTCAATAAGTTCAAGAACGCCACCGACCTCACCAGCAATTCTCTGGTATAAATCCGCTACAGAAATGCCATCTTTCCCAATAGCTCGTAAGATGATGGGGAAATTAGATAATGTGCTTTCTTCATAGGTATAAAGTTTATTCGGCAGTCTCATCAGAAATAGCCTCCTTGCGAGGCGAAAAGACCTCACATATTTGTATGAAATAACAAACTACAATGGCGCAGGTGTATTCACCTGATCCTGTTTCGTGACTCATCCATTCTGTTATCTTTTTGAAGGCTAAACGTTGCTCAACCTGCAGCCGCTTTAGTTCAAGCCACATGCCTTTTACTTGATTGCGCATTCTTTCAAAATCCAAAACGCCGGATGAGTCCAAGCTCTTCAGTTGTGTGTCAATAAAAGATTTGTAAATAGCCATCGCATCGCGGGCTTGGAGCATCAGCTCCTCGTCTGCGATTTTTGTTTTTAAAGGATAGGCATTATATTTGGGATCCGTTTGTTTTTTAGCTGAAGGAAGATCTTTCAAAGCGACCAGTAAGGCCGTAATTTCTTTGTCTAAATGCATGGGAACTGCCGCTTGTTCAAGTTTCTCTTGTTGCTTAAGCAGTGATTTTTTCTCATACAGATTTTTTTGTTGTTCCGGCGTATGGCTTAAGTTGTATTGAGCGGCGCACTCCGGGCATAAAACTGCAAAATCTTCAATGGTTGGATTTTCTTTGCTCTCATCAATCTGAATGATGTCATAGGCAGGAGCAGTCTTGGCATTGGATGAAATTTGTAAAGAGTTACCGCACTTAAGACAACCTCTGGATTGAAGCAACAACTCTTCTTTGTAGTCGGTTAAGGCTGCCCATTGATTGATTAGTATTTCGTATTCTTTATTTCGGTTTGTCTGTTTTGCTTTCTTTTGCAAAATCCTGACAAGTTCTAAGCTTGCCTGCTTAACGAGATCCTTAACCTCAACGTCAACATTATAGGTGGCGAAATTATCTGCTATTAGCTTTTTGGCGGGTAGATCTAGGCCTTTGATCAACCCCATCAAGTTTTTTAGGTTCAGACGTGATAAAAGCGCATTAGCAAATTTCATCGTAAAGGATGATGCTCTTGAAAACATCGACTCTAAAGTGGCATCGCTGGGTAGAACGGACGGATCTTTTCTGGTTGTCCACTCATCTTCCGATACCGTCGTGAACATGGAAATGAGTTCTCTCATATAAGAAGGTCCGCCGAGACCGCCCGGAACGAGCGGTTTCATAGCTTTACACCATTCATTAAATTCCAAGGCGGATCCTCCTTTCTTTTTTCTCAGGTTTTCTCATGTTTTTCTCTCAGGATTTCTCAAGGATTGAAATCAGTCACTTTGTATTCTAAAAGTGCAGTTCAGAAACCTATCTACTCAGATCCTCTGATTTGTTAATTATAGCATCTGAGGTTGCATCGAGTAAAGAAAAACTTTACGAAAGTGGAGGCTGTGAGTTGACATGAATTCAGAAAGAGAGGTGATGAAAATGCAAAAGAATACTAAGCAAACCTCGAAGCTTGTAGCTTCCAAGGCTAGCAAAGTTTTGCGTGACGGACGCTATAGCAAGACAGCTAAGTCTGTAGCTGGTAGTGCTCTCGCACAGACAAAGAAAAGTGGAAAGTAACCACTCTAAAAAATCTAAGTAATTGTAGATCTGATTATTCAATCAGGCCGCACAAGTAAATATCACGAAGCCTGATTAGCTATAGGGCGATGAGATACAGCATAGAGCTTCACGGATTTATTCCGTGGGGTGCTATGTGAAGTACCTCTATTTTCCTATGGCTATTTTCATGCCTTAAGAGCTGGTACTTCACAAAGCACCAGCTCTTTTTGTATGCGTCTTCTCATCGCTCCGACCGCTACAGGCGGAAAGGAGCGAGTATGAAGACTCGTAAAACTAATAGCAACAATCGAGCAACATATAAGTATACAAGTTGTGTTCGTAATGAAGATGGTAGTTATAGTGAAGAAACTATCGAGATTAAACCAGGCGAGAATGGTGTAACCGTTGCGGATATTAAGATGCTTCACTCAATGGATGACAGCGAGGTTTACTACAACAATAAGAACCTGCGTCCTAATAGAACTGCTGAAGAAAAAGCTGAAAGTAAGGCGTGGAAAGAGAAGTACGTCAAACGTTTCGAAGAAAGACACGGCTACAAACCCAACAAAGACGACGTTGACTACGCTGCTAACAAGCATTTCCTACCCAACTATAATTCCTCGATTGACTTTGATGCAGATGGCGAGCTTGAAGTAGATAAAAGTCATCTTGCTGAAGCTCTCAGTACTACTGATGATTATAGTTTTATTACCAACGATTATGGTTTTGAAATGTCAGAAGAAATGGAGAATGCGTTTTCAACGCTTACTGACAAGCAACGCCAGGTTATTCGTTTGATGTTTATTGGAGGATACACTCAGTCAGAGATTGCAAGCATGCTTGGTATCTCGTCTGCTGGCGTGAAAAAGCATCTGGATAAGGCTCTCGAAAAGCTGAGAACGACGCGTTAAAAGAATTCTAGAAATTTTATTTGGAGGAGGTTAAAAACTCCTCCTTTTTCTTTGCCTGTGATGTGTAAGGAAGAAACCCCTTACAGAAAGGAGGCAAAACTCGTGAAACACAAGATCGTTATTAACGTCACCGGTGAAAACGGTGAGAAGAAACAGGTTCTACGTGGAGCTGTGATGCGATTACCTCAACGGTTTATCCGCTGGCTGTTTGGTGATTACTCGCAAGTCTACCTATTAGATCCTGGGAAAAGTGTTCAGTCAGTTGATGTCAAAGAAGTTTAAGGAGGAAAACCGTGAACAAGGAAATATTGAGAGAAGTCATCAAAGACTTGGAAAACTTAACAGCTCATCTTAAAAAACTATTTGATGATGCCGGTGCTTCTGGTGCTGGTTGTAAAGAAACAGCTTCTAATAATAAGGAGTCTGTTAAAAAGGTGAGTTTAGAGGATGTGCGAGCGGTTTTAGCAAAACTTAGCCAACATGGTAAAACCGCGGAAGTAAAAGCGCTTATCGTCAAGTTCGGAGCTAACAAGCTTTCAGAACTTGATGAAAGTAAGTACGCTGAGCTTCTTGAAGAGGCGAAAGGTATGACAAGTGACTAAGCATGCTTTACTTTCCCCATCTTCTGCTCACAGGTGGATTAAGTGTACTCCTAGCGCTGTTTTAGAAGAAAAGTTTGAAAACACTACTTCTACAGCGGCTGAGGAAGGAACGGCGGCACACGCGTGGTGTGAGTACAAGCTGAATAAGCTTCTTAACCGTCCGTGTGAAAAACCGTCAACAGAGTATGACTCAAACGAGATGCAGGAATGCTCGGATGCTTACGTGGATTTCGTAATGGAAAAATACGAGCAGGCAAAACTTAACTGCCAAGATCCTATTCTTCTCATCGAGCAGAAGGTTGATTTTTCAGCTTACGTGCCGGACGGGTTTGGTACAGCGGACTGCATTATTGTAGGCGAAAAAACGCTGCAGGTTATCGACTTTAAGTACGGTCAAGGCGTGCTGGTTGATGCTTACGAGAATCCGCAGATGAAATGCTACGCTCTTGGAGCTTTAACGCTTTTCGACAGCTTGTACGAGATACAAAGCGTTGAGATGAGTATTTTTCAGCCAAGACGTGACAACGTATCAACTTTCACACTACCTGTCGCAGAGCTTATCTCTTGGGCTGAAAAAGTGCTTAAACCTAAAGCAGGGCTTGCTAACAAAGGCGAAGGCGAATTTTGTGCTGGTGACTGGTGCAGGTTTTGCAGGGCAAAAGCAGTATGCAGAAAGCGTGCCGAGGAAAATCTAAAGCTTGCAGAACTTGAGTTTAAACCGCCATCTGTTTTAACAGATAGTGAGATTGAGGAGGTTCTTAAAACTATTCCAACTCTTACGAAGTGGGCTGATGATGTTTTAGCGTACGCCACAGATTCCGCTATAAACCATGGTAAAGAGTGGAGCGGTTTCAAACTCGTGGAAGGACGTTCAGTTCGCAAGTTTAAGGATGAGACAGCTGTTATTGAGAAAGCGAAAGCTCATGGCTTTACCAACATTTTCAAAACTAGTCTTATCGGTTTAACAGAAATGCAAAAGCTGATGGGCAAGAAAAAATTTGAGGATATTCTGGGCGACCTCATTATCAAACCGTCCGGAAAACTTACGCTCGTACCCGATTCGGATAAGCGGGCAAAAGTCAATGTAACAAATGTAAACCAAGAATTCAAAAAGGAGAATTAGTACTATGTCTAAATTAAATAACACTAAGGTTATCACTGGTAAGAACACGCGTCTTTCCTATTTCAACGGTTGGGAGCCAAAGTCTATTAACGGCGGTCCTGAAAAGTACAGTGTTTCACTGCTTATCCCTAAAAGTGATGTTGAAACGATTACGGCTATTGAGAAAGCTATTGATGCTGCGATTGAGGAAGGTGTCGGCAAGTTTGGTGGTAAGAAACCAAACAAGGCTGCTCTTAAAACACCACTCAGGGACGGGGATATTGAGCGTGATGATGAAGCGTATAAAGGACATTATTTTATTAACGCGAACTCAACCACGGCTCCGCAGATTGTAGACAAGCAGGTAAAACCAATCATGGATCGCAGTGAAGTGTATTCAGGCTGCTATGCGAGGGTTTCCATCAACTTTTACGCGTTTAACTCTAACGGTAATAAGGGAGTTGCTTGCGGTCTTGGCAATATTCAAAAGATTCGAGACGGTGAGCCACTCGGCGGACGTAGTCTCGCAACCGATGATTTTACGACTTTAGAAGATGATGATTTTCTAGCATAAGGAGCGTGAGTTAATTATGGAAATTGTTATAGCGGTTTTTATTTCAGTGTTTATAGGAGTATTACTTCTTGATTTCACGGTAAAGAAACTCGTGAGTCTTTACGTTGATATTAAACACATTCTAAATAGGAATTAGAAGATTCCTGAAAAACAGGATTTAGAAGATTCTATAAGTGGGGTGGCAGGTTTTCTGTCACCTCTTTTATTAACTTGGAGGTGATGTAATTTGGAAAATTTGAGTGTGGATTTAGAGACGTTTTCGAGTGTGAATCTTGGTAAATGTGGGGTTTACAAGTACGCAGAATCGGATGATTTTGAAATACTGCTTTTTGGCTACAGTGTGGACGGTAGTGAAGTTCAGGTCGTTGATTTAGCGCAAGGTGAAACCATACCGGATGTTGTGCTTTCTGCTTTAACAGATGAAACGGTGACCAAGTGGGCGTTTAACGCTCAGTTTGAAAGAGTCTGCTTATCACGCTATTTGCGAGATAAAGGCATCAATGTTAACCCTGGTCAGACAGTGAAAAGTGAAGGCTTGTTTTTAAACCCAAGCTCGTGGCATTGCACAATGATCTGGTCAGCCACCCTGGGGCTTCCCATGTCTTTGGAAAGCGTGGGAGCAGTACTGGGTCTTGATAAGCAGAAGCTCACTGAGGGTAAGAATCTTATTAAATATTTCTGCCTGCCGTGTAATCCTACGAAAGTAAACGGTGGAAGAACAAGAAACAAGTATTTTCACGATAAGGAAAAGTGGGAGCTTTTCAAATCGTATAACAAGCGTGATGTGGAAGTTGAGATGAGTATTCAAGAAAAGCTCTCACGCTTTCCCGTGCCGGACTTTTTATGGCAGGAGTTTTATCTCGACCAAACCATAAACGACCGTGGGATAGAAATAGATTCTCTTTTCGTTGAATCAGCCATAAAACTCGACTTAGAGGTGAAAACGCATCTCATGAGTGAGCTTAAGCATATTACAGGTTTAGAAAACCCGAACTCCGTGTTACAAATGCGCTCTTGGCTTAAAAAGCATGGTCTTGAAATGGAGTCGCTTGGTAAAAAAGAAGTCGCTAAACAACTTAAAACAGTGGGTAAAGAGTTGGCGGAAGTGTTGCGGCTTCGTCAGCAGCTTGCTAAATCATCGGTGAAAAAGTATACGGCGATGAAAAACGCTGCATGCATGGATTATCGGGAGCGTGGCATGTTTCGCTTCTATGGTGCAAACCGTACAGGAAGATTTGCGGGAAGGCTCGTGCAATTACAAAACCTACCACAAAACCATTTGCCTGATCTAGCTGAGGCTAGAAGTCTTGTTAAACAGGGAAATGTTGAAGCTTTGGAAATGCTTTATGAGGATATTCCGGATACCTTATCCCAGCTTATTCGCACTGCTTTTATTCCACGCACTGGATTTAAGTTTATTGTCGCAGACTTTTCAGCAATCGAAGCGAGAGTCCTTGCCTGGCTTGCGGGTGAAAAATGGCGTATGCGAGTATTCGCGGAAGGTAAAGACATTTACTGCTCGTCAGCATCTCAAATGTTTAGCGTGCCTGTTGAAAAGCACGGAGTAAACGGGCACCTGCGGCAGAAAGGGAAGATCGCGGAACTCGCTTGTATTGCTGAAGGTGAACTTGTACTCACAAATGAAGGGCTAGTCCCAATTGAAGAAGTCACTACAAAACAAAAAGTGTGGGACGGAGAAAACTGGGTCAACCATAACGGAGTTGTTTTTAAGGGTGTAAAGGAGGTAATCGAGTATGAAGGACTTAGAGCAACACCAGACCATCTCGTCTGGGTTAAAGGGAAACCGAAGCCAATACGGTTTATTGAATCCGCCATCTGCAAAACACATCTCATACAAACCGGAGATGGTCGGAGAACAATACGGCTGGGTGAAAATCATAAGTGCAGAGAAACACTGGAATCAAAAGCAAAACCACTGTTATGTACTGACACAATGCGTAGGGTGTGGAAGCGTCCAATGGCAGGACTTAAACAGTCTAAAGTCGGGCAAATCAAAAGGGTGTCAAGCTTGCTCGCAGCCGAAACAAATACCAATATGGTTAGAAAAACGGCTAAGTGCCGCAAAACAGCGATGTATCAATCCAAGAGATCCAAATTACAAAAACTATGGTGCAAGAGGGATAAAGTGGTGCTTCCATTCTGTTTTAGAAGCAGGCTTGTGGATTTTACAAGAGGTAGACAATGTGCGAAAAGACTGGGAATTAGATCGGATAAATACAAACGGCAACTACGAAAAAGGAAATATCCGCTTTGTTCCAAGAATAGTCAATCAAAACAACAAGCAGAACGCTATCCTAACACGGTGGGAGCAACAATATTGGCCATACGCAAGATCGGTAGTTACAAGAATGCTATCGAAAGGAATATGCAGAGAAGAAATCATATCAAGAGCAAATACAGCTGTAGCACAACACAGAAAAAACTGGCGTTTAATCGAAGCAAGGCTCGAGTTTATGACATACGAAATGCCGGACCAAATCATCGTTTTACCGTATCGGGAAAGCTCGTGCATAACTGTGGCTACGGTGGTGCAGTAGGAGCATTAAAGGCAATGGGTGCTCTTGATATGGGTTTACATGAAGATGATTTGCAACAGTTGGTTAATGATTGGAGATCTGCTAATCCACATATTGTTTCATTGTGGTGGGATGTGGACGGAGCGGTAAAACAGTGTGTACACGAACACGTATCTGTTCAAACACACAATATCGTGTTCACTTATAAGAGTGGGTTTCTTATCATCAAACTGCCTTCGAAAAGATGCCTTTACTATGTGAAGCCACGTGTGGAAGAAAACAAGTACGGTGGTGAATCAGTCACCTATGAGGGTGTGGGATCTACTAAAAAATGGGAGCGGCTGGAAAGCTACGGGCCTAAATTCGTGGAAAACATTACGCAAGCTATAGCTCGTGACATTCTACTTTACGCCATGCAAACGCTGAAAGAATATCGCATCGTCGCGCACGTGCATGATGAAGCCATTATCGAAACCGATAAGAATGTGAGTGTTCAAAGCGTGTGTGAGCTCATGGGAAGAACACCACCTTGGGCAGAAGGTTTACTTCTTAGAGCTGACGGCTACGAGTGCGAGTTTTACAAAAAAGATTAAAAAAATTTTAGGAGCAGGGTTAAAAACCTGCTCTTTTTCTTTGCCTGTGATTTAGAAGGTAATACCGCCTTCAGAAAAAATCATAGGAGGTAATTTTATGAATGAATTACAAGTTTTTAAGAATGTAGAGCTTGGCTCTGTTCGCACAACAGTAGTAGATGGTATCCCATATTTCGTGGGCAAGGACGTGGCTGAGATTCTTGGTTATCGTGATACATCTGATGCACTGAAAAGGCATGTAGATGAAGATGATAAGCTGACTCGGTGTTTCACCGACTCAGGTCAGAACCGAGAAATGTATGTTATTAACGAGTCTGGTTTATACAGTCTTATTCTTAGAAGTCAGCTACCTAAAGCGTGTCAGTTTAAACGATGGGTTACATCACAGGTTCTTCCAAGTATCCGTAAGCACGGCATGTATGCGACAGATGAGCTTATCAACAATCCTGATATGGCTATCGCTGTTTTTAACGCATTGAAAGAAGAGCGTTCTAAAAGAGAAGCGTTAGAGCTTACGACTGCTGTGCAAAAACAGCAGATAGCTGAGCTTAAGCCAAAAGCCAGCTATTACGATGTTGTGCTTAAATGCAAAGACATAATCTCTATGCGTGTGATTGCAAAAGATTATGGCAAGTCAGCACAGTGGATGAATAACTTTTTGCATGAACTCGGTGTGCAATATAAGCAGTCTGATATCTGGCTTTTATATCAAAAGTATGCCAATCAGGAATATACGAAATCTCGCACAAATACATACGAGGATTCTAATGGTGTTACACACTCAAAAATGCATACTTATTGGACTCAGAAAGGCAGGCTTTTCATCTATCACCTCATGACACAACACGGTATCTACCCGTTGATTGAACAGGAGGCTAAAGATGAGTAAGTCTTATAAAAAACATTTAGAAACGACACCGAATTTTAAGCCTATCGTCTACATTTGTGCTCCCTACCGTGGAGATAAGGAGAAAAACGTGCAACATGCTATCCGGTGTGCGGCTTACGCGTATTTGCATGGAGCAATCCCTATCACTCCACACCTGCTTTTCCCGTTCATGGATGATGAGAATCAAAAGCATAGAGGGGATGCGATGTTTATGGACATTATCCTCTTAGGCAAGTGCAACGAGCTGTGGGTGTTCGGAGAAAAAATCACAGGCGGCATGCAAGTAGAAATCAATCTGGCAGAAAAACGAAAACAGCCGATTAAGTATTTTACAGATAAGGATTTAGGGGGTGAATGTTGATGCTTGAGTGCAAAATTTATACAGCTTCCTGTGTGGGAACCAGTAGTAACTGCTTGTATCCTAGCGAAATAAAAGTCTGTGATCGAGATAGTTTTAATAAGGCTATCTCTTTTGACCATGTCACAGCACAGTTTACTAACAGTTATCGGTCTAGAGATAATTTCATTTCATCTACCTGTATTCCGATGGACTGTGATAACGATCATTCTGATGTTGGTAAAGACTGGGTGACGCCTTTTGATGTTGCTTTAGCGTTTCCGAACGTGTGCTTTTATGCGTCTTATAGTAGAAACCACATGAAAGACAAGCATGGGAAGTGTGCAAGACCACGTTTTCACGTGTATTTTCCAATTGAAGAAGTAAGCGATGCTAAAGCTTATGTGGAGCTTAAAACAAGGATTCAATCAGTATTCCCGTATTTTGACAGTAATGCTCTTGATGCGGCACGTTTTCTCTACGGTGTTAAAACTCCGCTGGTAGAACTTTATGAGGGTGAAAAAACAGTCGTTGATTTTCTCTCGGAAGAAGCTTTTGGTGAATTTGATGCAGAAACAGAAGAAATACCATCAGGGCAGAGAAACTCTAGGCTTAGTCATATCGCAGGAAAACTCATCAAACGTTATGGGGCGACAGATGAAGCACATGAGAAGTTTTTGAGTGAAGCAGAACGGTGTAATCCTCCTTTGCCTGACGCAGAATTATCTAAAATCTGGTATTCGGCTAAAAAGTTCGGGCTTAAAGTAGCAAGTCAAGAAGGTTATATTCCGCCTAGCGAGTATGGCAAAAGCTATGAGGAGTATAAGCCTGATGATTTAACGGATATTGCGATGGCTGAGGTTTTTGCCAAACATAACAAGAATAAGGCTGTTTATACGATGTCTGCCGGCTGGCTTTACTGGACGGGCAAGAAGTGGGAAGCGTCTGAGCTTAAAGTTATGAAACTTTACATGCTTATTGCTAAAAAGGTTTTGAAAAATGCCGGTGTTGAGTTTAAGACAGCTTACGAAGAGTTCATTCAAGCTGAATCATCAGGTGATAAAGAGCAGGCGGATAAAGCAAAGAGTGAAGTGAATCAGGCAAAACAGTATCTTTCGTTTGCTAAGAAGATGAATGATCACAGTAAAGTGTCCGGGATATTAAAGCTTGCTAAATCCATGCTGGAAGTTGCAAACGAAGAACTGGACCGTGATGCTTTCATTCTAAACACGCCTTGCGGAATCGTGGATTTAAAGACTGGAGAGCTAAAAGCACATGATCCGTGTTTGTACTGCACGAAAATGACCGCTGTTTGCCCTTCACGGGACAACGTGGGATTGTGGCAGACAACTCTTGATATGGTTACCGCAGGTGATAAAGAGTTTCAAACATTTCTTCAAAGCCATGCGGGTAGTACGCTTATAGGTCAAGTGTTTGAAGAATCGCTTTTGCTAGTGTACGGGTCAGGCGGTAACGGTAAGTCGACCGTGTTTAATGCGGAAGCACATGTGCTTGGAGATTATGCTGGGAAAATACCTGCAGAGTCTTTAACCACTCGGGCTAAAAACGTGAAAGTGGATTTAGCGGAGCTTTGTGGTAAAAGGTTTATTCTTGCCTCGGAAACTGAGGAAGGGCAAAGGCTTTCTATTTCCATGCTGAAACAGATAGCAAGCGTGGATGATATTTCAGCTGAGAGGAAATATTATGCTCCTTTTACGTTTACACCAAGCCACTCAACTATTCTCTACACGAACCATCTGCCGAAAGTCGGTTCGAACGATAAGGGAACGTGGCGGAGAATCTTTGTCGCACCGTTTACGAAAGAAATCAAGAATCCGAAAACAGACTATGTTGATGAACTTTTGCAAAAAGCAGGTGGGGCAATACTTCAATGGATGATTGAAGGAGCCAAGCTTTATATCCAAAACAGTTATAAATTCCCTACTTGTAAGGTGGTAGAGCAGGCTAAGGACGCTTATCGGGCTGAAAACGACTGGATAGGTCATTTCATCACTGATTATTGCATTAAGGGCGTGAATGAAACGGAGATGAGTAGGAGTCTTTACTTGTCTTACCGCCAGTGGGCAAACCTTAACGGTGAATATGTTAGAAACGATAGGGATTTTTCTAAGGCTTTACTGTTAGCGGGTTATAGCAAAAAGCGGACGGGTAAAGGCTATCAGTGGTGCGGGCTTTCCATTAATCCTAATTTGCAGGCACAGGAGGATTTTCTTTGATGGAAAACACGGTAAAACTGAAAGATACTTCCTGAAAAATGTATTGGCGTGTAGGCAAATTTTTTACATGGTAAAAACCGGGTTCAGAGAAAAATGTTCTATAGGATTTTTTCATACACGAAAATAGTCTTTGCCTACACGCTACCATGCACGTTTTCAAGAAAGAAAAGCCTGATAAATAGGGGTTTTGTATTATAGTGTACCCTTTTTCTTTACTTTTTATATAAGAGAAAAAAAATAAAAGAAATATAAGTGTATATAGGGAAAAGTAAAAGATGGGTCTGAAGCATACATGGCTACACAAATAACATTCGCCTGATGTAAACGGGCAAAACCAACGAATGAAACAACACTATCCAATAAATGAAAAATAAGATTTGAGAAAGGTGGAATAAACCATGATTAACAAAAATGAGAGAACAGTAGAAACCTACAAGCAAGCAGGAGCAGCAATGCGACTTACTAAGAGTCTGATTAACCAATTAGTGGTCGATATTAGCCCGGTGCTTTTAGCGAAAGATCAAGACAGACTGTTAAAAGCCATGAACATGATTGATGAAGT
This sequence comes from Gardnerella washingtoni, assembly GCF_049262705.1. Classification (NCBI taxonomy): domain Bacteria; kingdom Bacillati; phylum Actinomycetota; class Actinomycetes; order Bifidobacteriales; family Bifidobacteriaceae; genus Gardnerella; species Gardnerella washingtoni. The sequence goes on from NZ_CP058398.1 coordinate 372,930, forward strand.
ATCTTCACATGCTGAGGACAACATGTTCAAAGATCACCCACAATTAAACAATCACTATATTGACGTGTTTTATGGCGATGTTTCTGATGAGCCTAGAAACGAAGTTGATAAGAAAATCATTGAGATGGCAAAAGAGGTATCTGATGGGCTTTTTACGAGAAAAGGAAACTGAGCGAAAACTCGTCCGTGAAGTCAAAGCTATGGGAGGACTTTGTTTAAAGCTTACGAGTCCTTCTGTTGACGGGCTTCCAGACAGGCTAGTTTTACTTAACGGCGGAAAGATTGGTTTTGTCGAGCTTAAAGCACCAGGTAAAAAGCCTAGAGTCTTACAGGTGAAACGGATGAAGGATTTACAGGCTTTAGGTTTTAAGGTTTTCGTGGTTGATGAGAAGAGTCAGATTGGAGGTGTGATTGATGCGATACGAGCCACATGAGTATCAAAAGTATGCGACTGATTTTATTATCACACACACAGCGTCAGCAGTTTTCCTTGAATGCGGTTTAGGTAAGAGTGTGATAAGTCTTACAGCGATTAACGACCTGATGCTTGACTCGTTCGATGTTTCTCGCACACTGGTTATCGCTCCTCTTAGGGTTGCAAACACTACGTGGCCTTTAGAGTTAGAAAAGTGGGAGCATTTAAAACACCTGACTTATTCTGTCGTGACGGGCACTGAGAAGGAGCGGATTCAAGCACTAAAAACCCCTGCTCACGTTTATATTATTAACCGTGAAAACGTGGAGTGGCTAATAATGAAAAGCGGCCTGCCGTTTAATTTCGACATGGTTGTGATAGATGAGCTTTCAAGTTTTAAATCGTATCAGGCGAAACGTTTCAAAGCATTACTGAAGGCTAGACCGAAAGTTAAAAGGATTGTAGGTCTTACAGGAACTCCTTCTTCTAACGGGCTAATGGATTTGTGGGCTGAGTTTAGGCTGCTTGATATGGGTCAAAGGCTAGGCCGCTATATTACGTATTATCGGCAGAACTTTTTTAATCCTGATAAGCGTAACCAGCACATGATTTTTTCCTATAAGCCTAAAGATGGTGCTGAGAGTTTAATCTATAAGCAGATAGCTGATATTACGATTTCGATGAAGTCGAAAGACTATTTGAAAATGCCCGCGTGTGTGATAAACGAGGTGAAAGTAGAGTTATCCGGTAAGGAGCGGAAACTTTATGATGAGCTGAAACAGGATATGGTGGTGTTGTTGGAGGGTAAAGAGATTGATGCGATTAACGCAGCGTCTCTTTCCAATAAGCTTCTTCAAATGGCAGGCGGCGCGGTTTATAACGAGAAAAAAGAAAGCTTTCATATTCATGATCGTAAGCTTGATGCTTTAGAGGATTTAATCGAGGCTGCTAACGGTAAACCGGTGCTTGTAGCTTACTGGTTTAAGCATGATCTTGAACGGATTAAGAAACGTTTTAACGTGCGTGAGATTAAAACGAGTGCTGATATTGCTGACTGGAATGCCGGCATGATTCCTGTAGCGTTGATTCACCCGGCTTCCGCGGGTCATGGTCTTAACCTACAGGCTGGCGGTTCTACTCTTATCTGGTTTTCCCTGACTTGGAGTTTGGAACTTTACCAGCAGACGAACGCTAGGCTTAACCGTCAGGGTCAAACCGGCACGGTTGTAATCCATCACATTATCACTAAGAACACGATTGATGAGGATGTGATGAGGGCTTTAAGTATGAAGGCTAAAGTGCAGGATGCCTTGATTGATTCGGTTAAGGCAAGACTATCAATTAACGAAGTGAGGGAAAGGGGTTCTAGAGAGAACTTACCTCAAAATGGAGGTAAGAATGAACAAAAAAGAATACTTACGGCAAGCCTATCTTCTTGATAAGCGGATTAAGGCTGACATGGATGAGGTGGTAAGACTGCGTGAGCTTGCTACAAGTGTTTCTTCATTAAGATACGACCGAGAGTATGTGCAGACGACTCGAAGTATAGAAGCTCCGTTTGTGAAAGCTCTTATAAGGGTTATGGATTTAGAAGCCAAGATTAACATGGAGATTACGATGCTTATCAGTTTGAAAGAGCAGATTTTGGATGTGATTTCTAAACTTGAAAGCGTGGATGAGCAGATGATTTTACGCTACCGCTACATGAGTAACATGACGTGGGAGGATATTGGTAACGAACTCCATGCTAGCAGAATGACGATTATCAGGTGGCATGGGAAAGCGTTAGAGCACATAGTTTTACCAGATAATCTAATCCAAATCTGAAAAAATGGTACGGTTTGGTACGCTCTGATACGAGATGTTACAGCCTTCTATATGGTAGTATATAGTTAGCAAAAACTGTAAATACTAAGCCTTGAAAGAGTAATCTTTCAGGGCTTTTTTCATGCCTAAAAGGAGGGCACAACATGGATCAGATGGTATTGCAAACACAGCAATGGTTAAACAAAACCTATGGTGATAAGCCTGGGTTTGGTTCAGTTATTACTGATGGGAATACTGGTTGGGATACAATTAATGGGCTTATTCGTGCTTTGCAGATTGAGCTTGGTATAACAGCAACAGCAAATAATTTTGGTGCTGATACAACACGGAAATTTAACGAACGTTATCCGCACGGTGTTAAACAACAAGATGATAGTGATGAGTCGAAAAGTAATGTTTACTCTATTATTCAGGGTGCTTTATGGTGTAAGGGTTATTCGACAAGTAATAATATTACGCAACACTTTTATAGTGGAACGGGGCGTGCTGTTAAAGAGTTGAAGAATGATATGGGTATTGGTGGTGATTCTACAGTCACAATTGATGTAATGAAAGCTCTTCTTTCTATGCAACAGTTTGTTTTACTAAATCGTTACGGTGGTACTGGCGTTGTTAGAATTATTCAACAAACTGTTAATCGAACCTATAAGGATTATACTGGTATCATTCCTTGTGACGGCTTGTATGGTCGAGAAATGAACACTGCACTTATTCAGATTTTACAGTCGTTAGAGGGTTATTCGCCTGATGATGCCACGGGCAATTTTGGACATGGTACACGACGTAATTTGAAAACTATTAGCAGGCAAAACGCTTCTTCCTATGGTAAGTGGGTGTGGTTAGCAAAAGCTGTACTTAATTGTATTAGATATGATTGTCTTCAAAATGAGAATTGGGATGATGATTTTGCTGAGCAACTCACCAAATTCCAGAAAGACTATAAGCTTCCAGTCAGCGGAGCACTTGATGTTAACACGTGGATGTCATTGTTAACTAGTAAAGGCAATCCAGACAGAAAAGCAAAAGCATGCGACACACGTTTTGAAATTACTTCGGAATTACTCAATACTCTTAAACGTGATGGATATGAAATTGTTGGACGTTATTTAACAGGTGGCTCGTTTAAAGAAATCCGTGAAGGTGAGCTGAAACGTATTGTTGACGGAGGCTTGAAATATTTCCCTATTTTCCAAGAAAATGGTCGTAACCTTAGCGACTTTACGTATCAAAAAGGTCTTGAACACGGTAAGAAAGCTAGTGAAGCAGCATTATCTAAAGGCGTACCAGCAACAGTAATCTATTTTGCGGTAGACATGGATATTTATGATTATCAGATTGATAGTAACATTATTCCTTATTTTAAAGGTATTAATGAAACTATTGATTCTCGTTACTCAGTGGGCATTTATGCGTCACGTAATGTGTGTACAAGGATATCTAATGTAGGGTTGTCTGTTTCTAGTTTCGTATCAGATATGTCTACTGGTTTTAGTGGCAATCTGGGATTCCCAATTCCTAAAAACTGGAACTATGATCAATTCCATGAAATCTCAGGATATGGCGGTAAATGGGACTTAGACAAAGTTGCTTACAATGGGAAAATACCAGCCTGTAATAGTGTGCTATCATCTCAGAAATATCAGCAAGACGAAACTCAATTTATTAAATGGGTGACTACAACAGAAAAAGAGTGTTTGAAAGCGTTTGAAGGTATTTTTAACCCATTGATTGCATATCGATTTGCGGTTGGCCAATATATTCTTGAATACCTGCGAAAACCAGAATATTGGGGTGACAAATACTTTGGATTGTGGAGGCTTTACACTCCAGAACCTAATATCGACAAAAACGATATGGAGTCTCGGTCTGTATGTCATGCTGTATGTTCAAAACAGCCTTCTATTAAGGACAAAGTATCAACTATAGATATTGCTCATATGGCTGCTACTGCCTTAGGCTATATTTGCTGGGGAATACCAGAAAATAAAGGTGATTACAGCTTAGGTGATTTAGGTGGATGGTCGTTAGATTTACTACAAATGTTTGGAAATTATAGGAGGGTTGCCAAAGATCAAGATTTATCGGAGTGGTTAAAGGAGCATTTGGGTAGCAAAACTGATGGACAAGGATTTGGTTACGATGACGTGGTTGCAGACGCAGATGCCTATCTCATTGTTTCTTCCATGAAGAAAGATAATAGTGATACAAGGTTTTCAAAATCTATATCACAGCTATATCAGCATAGTAAGCGTGAAAGAATCAAGATGTTTTATCAAGAACGATTTAATTCGTCTAAAGATAATGTCATTAGTGCCTTCAAGAAACTAGCTGATGGTATAGATTTTGGCCCGTTAAAAAATGTAAATAAAGACCTTTTGAAACAAGCTGCTAAAACTGATGTTTTGCCTACGGTGACGGAAGCCAAGATATTAGGTCAAATGTATGCGGAGTTTATGGCAAGCTAATTATCATATTTCTATAGGCAGAAGGAGTTCATAGCATTTTAATGCTGTGAACTCCTTCTTATTTTGAGTTACTTATTGCGGAGTATTAAAATCAACAACTAAAACTAGGAAGGAAAAGAAAGCAAATAATAAGGAGAAGGCAATTATGAGCAGTGTGAAAATGACTGCTACTACTTTTAATGAGATAAGTATGATCTTTATATATATTGGCTTGTTAGTTTGAGGCAGTTTCTTTGTTGATGTAGCGGTAACGATTTTAAGAACTAGTGATATGCCTAAAAGAAGATAGCCTATACAGCAAATGGATAGCGTTAGCGTATTGGATAGGTTAATTTGCTCTGTAGTTGTAGGCTTATGGACTGAGTATATGGGAAGAAAATGCGTAATGTTTCTTTCTTCTAAAATCACTAAAAGTAATGAGAAAACGCCTAATGCCCAAAGGATATTTGCTACGGTTTTACATTTTTTCATAACAACTACCTGTAAACTATTTTATTTTAACAATTGTATCACAAGTGTAAGCTTCCCGAAGGGAGGATGAGTCTTGCCAAGAAAACCTAAAAGACCGTGTTCTTATCAAGGCTGTCCGAACCTAACTGACGGCAGGTTTTGTGAGAAACACTTAAAACAAGAGAACCGGCGCTACGAAAAATACGAGCGTCCTTATGATGCTCACAAGCGTTACGGCAGAGCATGGCAGAAAGTCAGGGATTCTTATGTGAGAGAGCATCCTTTCTGTGAGCTTTGCTTTAAGAACCATATGCTTGTGCCTGTTGAGCAGGTTCATCATATTAAACCGATTGCTGAAGGCGGAACGCATGAGAGGAATAATCTTATTTCTCTATGCAAATCCTGTCATTCTAAAATTCACGCTAAGCGTGGAGATCGCTGGCATAACAAATAACCCACCCCCTAGGGGGGTTTAAATCTCTACGAGCCTACCCCATGGGGAACGGGCGCAGGGTATTTTGCGTAAAAACAGCGTATTCAAAAGGGTAATAGGCAAAATCAAACACAAAAATTTTTTAATAGTTAAAACTCACGTGGGAAGGAGGCGAAAAGTTTGCCTACAAAATCAAATAATATCGGCGGTCGTGGCGGCAGACGCGTAGGTGCCGGGCGGAAAAAGAAAGCGGTTGTTGAAAAAGCGAGTGAAGGAAACCCCGGTGGCAGGCCTTTAAGCATTCTTGATATTCCGGAGCTTGAAGGTGCTGAAATGCCTCAGCCTCACGAGTTTTTATCCGCCACGCAAAAAGACGGTACTCAGCTTCAGGCTAAAGAAATTTTCGCTGAAACATGGAAGTGGCTAAAAGACATTGGTGTTAGCAGTAAAGTGCCATCTCCTCTTATTGAACGGTATGCGATGAGTTGTGCTCGTTGGATTCAATGCGAGGAAGTAACCAGTAAACTCGGGTTTCTTTCCAAGCATCCAACCACGGGTAAACCGATACCATCGCCTTTTATCAACATTGGTATTAACTACATGAATCAGGCGGTCAGGCTTTGGAATGAGATTTTCCAAATTGTGAAAGAAAACTGTTCGACTGAGTTTGATGGCGTTTCACCTCAAAACGATTTAATGGAACGCCTGCTTATTACACGTAAAAACATTTAGGAGAAAAAATTATGATAGAAAAAGTAAATCCAAGTCACCCGGACAAGATTGCGGATCGTATTGCTGGAGCAATTGTTGATCTGGCTTACAAGCTGGATGAGAACCCGAAGATTGCTGTTGAAGTGATGCTCGGGCATGGTAAGTGTGCCGTGTTTATTGAAAGCACGGTGATGTTTAAGTTTAAGGATATTAAAAATATTATCCACCGTTTAAGCCCTGGGAAAGTAAAGATTGATATTACGGTTGTGCCGCAGGATAAGCATTTAAGCCGAAACCAGGATGGTATGGTTCGCTGCGCTGATAACGGGATTTTTAAAGGCATGCCACTAACAGGCGAGCAGAAGAAACTCTCGGCTATTGCTCGAAAGGTTTATGAAAAGTATCCGTATGACGGCAAGTATGTTCTTGATGGTGAAAAGCTTATCATCTGCCAGTCTCACGCTAAACGAGAAGACTTATTGAAAGACTATCCGAATGCGTTTGTTAATCCTTTAGGCGACTGGACGGGTGGTATCAGCGTGGATACGGGAGCGGTTAACCGAAAACTCGGGTCAGATATGGCTGATGCTGTTACGGGCGGCGGTCTTCATGGTAAGGATCTTACGAAAGCTGATGTGTCGGTTAATATTTACGCGTTTTTGAAAGCGCAGGAGACCGGTCGGGTGGTTGAGTTTTCTTGTGCTATCGGGGATGAAATGGTTGATGGTAAACCGTATGCGCAGATTGTGAAAATTGCGAAAGATTATATTGACTCGGTGGGTGGTTTTGAAAAGCTGGCTTGCTGGGGTCTTTTCTAACGGGAGGAAAGCTTATGGAAAAAGAAATGCAGTATTATTTGGCTGACGTAAGTGAGCTTATCCCGTATGTGAGAAACGCTCGCACTCACTCTGAGGCGCAGGTAGCTCAGATAGCGGCAAGTATTCGCGAGTTTGGTTTTCTATCCCCAATTCTAGTGGCGGAGGATAATACGATTCTCGCAGGCCACGGCAGGCTTGCCGCGGCATTAAAACTGGGTCTTAAAAAAGTTCCGTGTGTGAAAGAAAATCATTTAACTGAAACACAAAAGCGTGCTTATATTATTGCGGATAATAAGCTTTCACTTAACGCAGGCTGGGACAATGAGCTTTTAGCAGTCGAGTTGTCGGAGCTCGAAGGAGCTGATTTTAATCTTGATCTTCTCGGGTTTGACGAGGCGGAGCTTTCCAGTATTTTCGATGCTGATAAAGACGTGAGTGATGATGATTTTGATGTTGAAAAAGAGCTGGAAGAACCGTGTTTTTCTAAAACAGGTGACATATGGACGCTTGGCAGGCATCGTGTTATTTGCGGTGATGCTACTAAGTTAGAAACATATAAGACGCTTCTTGAGAATACTAAAGTGAATCTGGTGGTTACTGATCCGCCTTATAACGTGAACTATGAGGGTTCTGCTGGGAAAATCAAAAACGATAATATGGAGGATGATAAGTTTTACCAGTTTCTTTTCAACTCGTTCGTGAACATGGAGCAGGCGATGGCAGATGATGCATCTATCTACGTGTTTCATGCTGACACGGAGGGATTGAATTTTAGAAAAGCATTCCAGGACGCGGGGTTTTATCTTTCAGGTTGTTGTATTTGGAAGAAACCGTCGCTGGTGTTGGGTAGAAGCCCTTACCAGTGGCAGCATGAACCATGTTTGTATGGGTGGAAGAAAAAAGGTAAACACAAGTGGTACGCGGGTAGGAAAGAAACTTCAGTTTGGGAGTTTGAAAAGCCTAAGAAAAACGCTGATCATCCAACCATGAAACCAATAGCTCTTTTAGCGTATCCGATTAAAAACTCGAGTATGACGAACTCGCTTGTGTTAGATCCGTTTGCTGGAAGTGGTAGCACGCTTATAGCCTGCGAGCAGACTGGTAGAATCTGCTACGCTATCGAGCTTGACGAGAAATATTGTGACGTGATTGTGAAACGTTATATTGAGCAGATTGGAAATGATAAGAGTGTGAAAGTTTTAAGAGGCGGTAAAGAATACTCGTTTACTGAAGTATTTACTAACAAGTAAGACTCGTATTTTATATGAAAAATAGTTTACGACCGCTTGATAAAAACCTTCTTTAGAGTGATTTATATATGTACCCGAAAAAACCTAAAGGAGGCAAAATGGAATTAAAATACGGGTTAAAAGGAAAAGATAGGCAGCCGCTTATTAAAGCTATAGAGGATTCTACAGGAGTAAAGGCTGTTTACTTAAAAACTCCAAGTATGTCTTACAAGATAGGTGTTTTCAACATTAGTAAAGATGGTACGGTCACGTGTAGTAGTGAAGAAAATTTAGATGATTTAAAAAACATGTTAGACGCTGACTATGGTATAAGTCTTCCAGTCTGCGCGTGTGATGGTACGCAATATTTTAGTGTTGAGTTTCCTAAAGATAAGGCTGATGTGGTAAAGCTTAAGAAAATACTTGATAATAAGGGCGATCTTATTAAAAAAGCGTTAGGAGTGAACAGTCTTAATATTAAGGAAGAAGATGATAAGCTTATTTTTCCTTGGTTTGAGCAGGCTAACCAACCAGGCTTGGCATCCTATGCGAAGTTTATAAACAGTCTTTGTAAAATGAGCGTGGAAATTAAACGCGTAAATAATAGTAAGCGTGAGACAGTTAACGATAAGTATGCTTTCAGATGTTTCCTTCTTAGACTCGGGTTTATAGGAGACGAGTTTAAACAAGACAGGAAAATTATGCTTTCCCGTTTAGAAGGCTCCTGCGCTTTTAGAAACGGGGGTGAGCGTAATGCTGTATGCGAGTGAAGACCAGGCGTACGAGTTGAGTGAAGACTGTACTACAGGCTCTTTGGTTGAAGAAATTTTCGCGAATTTAGAGCAAGAGAACGAGGTTTTTGTAAAAGCATGTTTTACTGTAGTAGATGATTTTTGGGTGATTATTATTTCAGCATGATTTTAGAAACATTTTAACGGTTTTTAAGAGTAAAAAAATTAGCGAAAACTGGTGGGGAAAAACGTGTAAATACCCGGTGTTTCTTGGCTTAAAAGCTTGCTATTGCGCGCTTTTAGAGTGATATATAGTATCAGCAAAAAGCACAGAAACAAAGGAGAAACCTTATGAAAAAAGAAATCTTACAAAACCTTACAAACGAAGTTAAAACATGCAGACGCTACGCGCTAAACGCAATCAAAAAAGCTGAAGAAGGGAAAATTAGTTCGGCTATCAGCATGCTCGACATTGCACAAACAGCAAAAACCTGCGCCAGTAAAGCTCACGAGGAGCTTTGGAAGGTAAGCGGAGGAAAACTCAACGATACGGAGTTTGAACTGTTTGCGGATGCTGAAACCTTGGACAAGGATATTCAAAAAGCTTATCAAGCGATTCAACAAGCAAGAAGCTAAAAGAAAGGGGGATAGTCAGCCATAGGGTTGGAAGGCTGGAGAAAAATCGTGGAATTATCCGCGATTTTTTCTCGTTTACGGCTTGCTATTATGTGCTTTTAGAGTGATATATAGTACTAACAAAAAACACAGAAAAAGGAGAAAAATCATGTGGGAACAAGATACGCTTAGGGTTGAAGATCAGGTTGTAAGCTACAGTATGAAGGTTTTTGAAGAGCCAAGCGAATATGGGATTAACCAGGGGCGAATTTCCAAGCTTACTTTGAAAAACAATAACAAGGTTATCGCAAACTATGATAGAGGCTGGGATATTATGCCAACAGGCAAGCTTGCAAACGAGGCTTTAGAAATGATCCTTGACGCAAGAAACTAAAAACTTTAAGTCTAGTTAAAAGCAGCAGGGCTTTTTAAGGCCCTGTTTCTCGTAGGAAAGATAAGAAATGATGTGGACGCAAGTAAGCGTCTTTTTTTATGCCTAAAGAAAGGAGGAGCTTAAGTTGCAAAAATACGAGGTTACTAAGTTTAAAAAAGAAGATTCAACCTATAGTAAAGAGCTTGCGGATTATGCCGTGAGTTTTATCGAATGTTTAACACACACGAAAGGCACGTGGGCTGGTAAGCCTTTTAAGCTCCTAGCCTGGCAGGAACAGATTATCAGGGACTTGTTTGGCGTGGTGAAACCGAATGGTTACCGTCAGTTTAATACTGCTTATATTGAGATACCTAAGAAAATGGGTAAAAGTGAGCTTGCCGCGGCAGTAGCCTTGCTTTTATGCTGTGGGGATAATGAGGAGCGAGCGGAAGTTTATGGTTGTGCGGCGGACCGTCAGCAGGCAACAATCGTGTTTGACGTGGCCGCGGACATGGTTAGAATGTGTCCGGCTCTTAATCGTAGGGTTAAAATTTTAGCTTCGCAAAAACGTATTATTTTCCTACCAACTAACAGTTTCTACCAAGTGTTGTCGGCTGAAGCTTACTCTAAACACGGGTTTAACATTCACGGTGTCGTGTTTGATGAGCTTCACACGCAGCCAAACCGTAAACTTTTTGACGTGATGACTAAAGGCTCCGGGGATGCTCGCATGCAGCCACTATATTTTCTGATTACCACAGCCGGTACGGATACACATTCTATCTGCTATGAGACGCATCAGAAAGCAGTGGATATTCTCGAGGGTAGGAAAATTGATCCAACTTTCTACCCCGTGATTTATGGTGCAAAAGAAACGGATGATTGGACTGATCCGAAGGTGTGGAAGAAAGCTAATCCTTCTCTTGGGGTGACGGTTCAAATGGAGAAAGTTAAGGCTGCTTTCGAGTCAGCTCGGCAAAATCCTGGTGAAGAGAATGCTTTCCGTCAGCTTCGTCTTAACCAGTGGGTGAAACAGTCTATTCGTTGGATGCCGATGGAAAAGTGGGATGCTTGCGGTTTTCAGGTGAATGAGGAAGAACTCGAGGGCAGGGTCTGCTACGGGGGTCTTGACCTTTCAAGTACTACTGATCTTACGGCTTTTTCGCTTGTGTTTCCGCCTTTAGATGAGTCGGATAAGTTTCGTATCCTACCTTATTTTTGGGTGCCTGAAGAAACCTTGAGTTTGCGCGTGAAACGAGATCACGTGCCGTATGACGTGTGGGAAAAACAAGGGTTTATTAAGACTACGGAAGGAAACGTTGTTCACTATGGGTTTATTGAAAAATTCATCGAAACTTTAGGTGAACGTTTCAATATTCGTGAGATTGCTTTCGACCGTTGGGGCGCGGTGCAAATGGTGCAAAACCTTGAAAACATGGGGTTTACCGTGGTTCCGTTCGGACAGGGATTCAAGGATATGAGTCCGCCTACCAAGGAGCTTATGAAGCTTGTGCTCGAGCAGAAAATCGCACACTCCGGGCATCCAGTGCTCCGCTGGAACATGGACAACATATTTATTAGGACAGATCCTGCCGGGAACATTAAGGCAGATAAGGAAAAATCAACCGAGAAAATAGACGGTGCTATAGCCACCATCATGGCACTTGACCGTGCTATCAGATGCGGTAACGCGAACACTCAAAGCGTGTATGATGCTCGAGGAATCCTATTCATGTAAAAGGGAGGGTAATGAACATTTTCAGTAAGATTTTTAAGAGTAGAGATAAGCCTGAAAACAGGATGTTAGGTGGCGGTTATCGTTTCTTAATGGGCGCTTCCTCGTCCGGTAAGAGGGTGAATGAGCGTTCAGCGATGCAGATGACGGCTGTCTACTCGTGTGTGCGTATCCTGTCTGAAGCGGTGGCTAGTCTGCCGCTTCACGTGTATGAGCGGACGAGTACGGGTACGGCTAAAGCGGTTAAACATCCTTTATATAAGGTGCTTCATGATGAGCCGAATCTTGAAATGACAAGCTTCGTGTTTAGAGAAACACTGATGACACATCTACTGTTATGGGGTAATGCTTACGCGCAGATTATTCGAAACGGTAAAGGCGAAATATTAGGGCTTTATCCTTTGATGCCTGATCGTATGAGAGTTGACCGGGATGAGAGTGGTCAAATTTTTTACGAGTATACGTTAAATGATAGTGATGTTTTAGCGGGTAAAGAAACGAGTGTGAAACTTAAACCCTTTGACGTGCTTCATATTCCCGGTCTTGGTTTTGACGGGCTTGTTGGCTATTCGCCTATTGCGATGGCAAAAAACGCTATCGGTATGGCGATAGCTACGGAAGAGTATGGTGCATCGTTTTTCGCTAACGGTGCTACACCAAGCGGCATCTTGGAATACCCCGGTACAGTGAAAGATCCGTCTGGTATGAGGGATAGTTGGAATAAGGGGTTCTCGGGTTCTAACTCGCATAAGATAGCGATTTTAGAGGAAGGCATGAAGTATACGCCTATTTCTATTTCGCCTAACGAAGCACAGTTTTTAGAGACTCGTAAGTTTCAGATTAACGAGATCGCTCGTATTTTCAGAGTCCCACCACACATGGTTGGTGATTTAGAAAAATCAAGTTTTTCTAATATTGAACAGCAGTCGCTGGAGTTTGTGAAATACACGCTTGATCCTTGGGTGGCGCGTTTTGAACAGTCTATTACGAGACGGCTTTTTACTGATAAGGAGAAAGAAACCTATTATGTGAAGTTTAACGTGGATGGTCTTCTTCGAGGAGACTATCAGAGTCGTATGAATGGTTATGCTACCGCTCGTCAAAACGGTTGGATGAGCGCAAACGATATTAGACAGTTAGAAAACCTGGATAAGATTCCCGCCTGTGAGGGTGGTGACTTGTATTTGATTAACGGTAACATGCTCCCACTTAACCGTGCGGGAGCGTTCGCAAACAGTAGCGGAAAGGAGGAAAAAGGTAATGAGGAAGTTTTGGCAGTGGAAAAACCAGAAGGAAAATCAGGAGTCAAATGAAATATTGGAGAGGACACTGTTTCTTAACGGTACGATTGCTGAAGAATCATGGTTTGATGATGATATTACACCACAACTTTTTAAAGACGAGTTAAACGCTGGTAGTGGGAATATTACCGTGTGGATTAACTCGCCTGGCGGCGATTGTGTGGCTGCGGCACAAATCTATAACATGCTCATGGATTACAAGGGTTGTGTGACGGTCAAAATTGACGGTATTGCAGCATCGGCTGCATCGGTTATTGCGATGGCTGGCACAAAGGTTTATATGAGCCCGGTGTCAATGCTTATGATCCATAATCCTATGACTGTTGCTTTTGGAAACAGAAACGAAATGGAAAAAGCAATATCAATGCTTGATGAGGTCAAAGAGTCCATTATTAACGCTTACGAGATTAAAACAGGGCTTAACCGTGTGAAACTGTCGCATTTAATGGATTCGGAAACGTGGATGGATGCTAACAAGGCGGTAGAACTCGGGTTCGCGGACGGTGTTTTAACTAGAGGTGAAACCACTGATATTGGCATACCACAAGTTTCAACATTGTATTCAAAATTAAGCGTGCAAAACACGCTGTTGGAAAAAATATCTAAAGCCTGCCGGATAAGCGGTAAGGAAACAAACAATATTAGTGCAGACGATCTTATGGATCGTCTTTTTTTAATCAAAAATTGGAGGTAAACATGATGAACACTATTTCAAACATGGTTGAGAAACGTAACAAGGCCTGGCAGGGTGCAAAAGCTTTCCTTGAGTCTAAACGTGACAAGGACGGGCTTATTTCAGAAGAAGACGCGAAAACCTATGATGAGATGGAAGCGAAAGTGAAAGCTTACAGTACGGAAATTGATCGCTTGGAGCAGATGGAAGTGATGGATAAGGAGCTTTCAAAACCAACATCCGAGGCGATTGTTGCAAAACCTATGAAAACAGGCGTTAACCTTGAAAAACAAGGTCGTGCGCGTGACGAGTATAAGCAGGCGATGCTTACAGCTCTTAGAAGTAATTTTAAACGAGTCGATAACGTGTTGCAGGAAGGCGTGGACGCTGACGGCGGGTATCTTGTGCCGGAAGAATACGATAATCGCCTGATTGAAACGTTGAAAGAAGAAAACATTATTCGCTCTCTTGCTACCACGATTACCACTAGTGGCGAGCATAAGATTAATGTTGCGATGAGTGATCCTGCGGCGGCTTGGATTGAAGAAGGCGCAAGCCTTAACTTTGGGGATTCCAAGTTCGCGCAAATCCTGCTTGACGCTCATAAGCTTCACGTTGCGGTAAAAGTTACTGAAGAACTCTTGCATGATAATGCGTTTAACCTCGAGAATCATCTTCTCACATCCTTCGGCATGGCGTTGGCTAACGCGGAGGAAGACGCTTTTCTTAACGGGGATGGCGTGGGAAAACCAACTGGTATTTTCAACAAGAAAGACGGCGGCACGTTCCTTAAAGAAACTACCAGTATTAAAACTGATGATCTGATTGATCTTATTCACGCTTTGAGGCGACCATACCGTAAAAACGCGAGTTTTATTATGAACGATAAAACAGTCGCGAGCATACGAAAACTTAAAGACAATAACGGCGCGTACGTTTGGCAGCCTTCATACCAGGATGATGAGCCGAACAGGATTCTCGGATACCCGGTATACACGTCTGCTTACGCGCCTGAAAACATGGTGGCTTTTGGCGACTACTCGTACTACAACATTGGTGATCGTGGTTCACGCTCGTTTAAAGAGCTTACCGAACTTTTCGCTGGAAACGGCATGATAGGTTTCGTCGCTAAAGAGCGTGTAGACGGAAAACTCGTGCTTAAAGAAGCAGTACAGATTCTGCCTGTTAAAACAAGCGTAGCAGCTTAAAAGTTAAGGAGGGGTGTTGATGATAGTTACAGTTGAGGAAGCAAAAAACTATCTTAGGGTGGATAGTCGAGAAGATGATGAGCTTATCAACACCCTTATTCGTTCTGCTGAAAAACTCTGCCAGGGAGTAGCTCGTAAAAACGATAGTAGTTTGATTAGTGAAAACTTTGACGAGTATCGGCTCGCAGTCTTATACGCTACAGGCTACTTGTATGAGCATCGGGAAGAAGCCGACCACCACGCACTTATGCTCACTTTACGTTCGATGCTTTTTACTGTTAGAAAAACGGGGTTTTAAATGAGAATAAGTTTATTAAACGAGCGTATTACGCTGCTTAAAAACAGTGTTGAAGTTGATGAGGTTGGTAATCATAAGATTAAGTGGAGTAAATATTACGAGTGTTACGCCACGGTAAGTGCTGAAAGTCCCATAGAAGAGACTTCGGCGGGAAACGTGTGGGATGAGTCAAAAATAGATTTTACTATCCGATATTCGAAAGAAACAGCCGTAGTCTCATCGCTTGGTTACAGGATTATTTTCCGTGATACGGTTTACGAGATTTTAGGTGTTGACCACATGAATTATAAGAAGAAAAGCCTGAAACTTCACTGTAAGAGGTGTAAAAAGTGAGCAAAGTAAGTATTGGCAGCCTCTCTAAAGAAGTTATTAGAGAGCTTAAAACTTACGCGAAAGTTACAACCGGGAAAGTAAAAGAAGCAGTAAAAAACGCTGGTAAAACAGCAAAAGAAGAAATTAACATGACAGCTCCTAAACGAACTGGAGCGTATGCGAAAAGTTGGGCTGTTAAAACATTAAACGAAACAGGCAGCAGACTAGTTCTCGTAGTGCATTCTAGAAACAAGTATCAGCTTACACACTTGTTAGAGTACGGTCATGCTAAACGAGGCGGCGGACGCGTGGAAGCTAGAGCACACATTGCTGAGGCTGAAAGTAAAGCAGTACGAAGTTTTGAAAAAGAAATAGAGGAGGCGGTTAAAAATGGGTAATCTTTTAAACATTATGAGGGAGATAGGTTTTCCTTTCGCCTACCACCATTTTGCTGAAGGAGAATCCCCTAATCCGCCTTTTCTCCTGTTTCTTACGCCTGCGAGCAGTAATTTTGCGGCAGACGGGAAAACGTATTTTAAAGCAAACGAAGTTCATATTGAACTATACGCAGACTATAAGAATCCCGTGCTGGAAGAACAAGTTGAGGCCGTGCTTGATAGGCACGGCATTTTTTATAACAAAACAGAAGCGTTCATAGAGTCGGAAAAGCTTTATGAAACACTCTACATTTTTGAAATGGAGGTAACAATAAATGGGAAACAAGGTTAAATACAATCTGAAAAACGTGTATGCTGCAAAACTTAAAAAGATTCGAGTGGTTTCTCCTACGATGAGCCTAAGCCGATTCCGGGGGCGGTGAGTATAAGCCTTGAGGCTGAGGGTGAATCCTCACCGTTTTACGCTGACGGGATTGTTTACTTCAGGTCGACTGCTAACAACGGTTACAGTGGCGACTTGGAAATTGCTCTTATACCTGAATGGTTTAGGACGCAAATACTACGAGAAGAACTAGATAAAAACGGTGTGCTGGTTGAAAACGCGAAGATTAGTGAAACAGAAAAATTCGCGCTCCTGTTTGAGTTTGATGGTGACGTGAACGCTATCAGACACGTTTTATATAACTGTTCAGCAACACGACCGTCTATCGAGTCAGAAACTAAGGAAGACACTATAGAACCGGGTACGGAAACTTTGTCGCTTACTGCTGATCCTAGAGAAGATGGTTTGGTGAAATCTAGGAGTGGTGACACTACTTCAAAAGAAACCTATGAGAAATGGTATAAGAGCGTGTACGTTCCGTAAGCTAACGCGGAAAACAAATAAGTTTTAAAGGGGGTAAACGTGTTAGAAAAAACAGTAAAAGTAAATGGTAAAGACGTGAAGTTTCGTTCTTCCGCCACTATTCCAAGACTGTATCGTATTAAATTCAAGCGTGATATTTTCAAAGACCTGTCAAAATTAGAGCAGTCTTTCAAAATCAACGAGGGTGTTTTTGAAATAGCAGATCTTGAAATTTTTGAAAACGTGGCTTATATCATGGCTTATCACGCGGATAATAGTATTCCAGCGAGTATTGATGAGTGGCTTGACGAGTTTGAAATGTTTTCTATCTACGAGATTCTTCCTGAAATTCTAGAACTTTGGGGAGCAAACTTGGAAACTGAAGTAAAATCTAAAAAAAATTTAAAACAACAACACGGCAAATGACAACCGCGTTGTTTCTTCTTAGATGCACCGAAATCGGGATTAGTATTTGCGAACTGGATCTTTTAACCATCGGCATGGTTTTAGACATGTGGACGGAGAAAGCAAACGATAGTGTGAAATACGATAAGCTCGCAAGCCAAACAGAATTTGACAGGTTCTAAGCAAGAACCAAGCATTCTTATACCTGACGTTAAAATATCTATTTTTTCACGCGTAAATTTAAGAGTAAAGGGAGGTGAAGTTATGGCAAACAGGATTAAAGGTATTACCGTTGAAATCGGTGGAGATACTACGGGCTTGGATAAAGCGTTAAAAGACGTGAATACGACTATTAGATCCACGCAAGCTCAGCTTCGTGACGTAAACAGGCTGTTAAAACTCGATCCGTCCAACGCTAAACTTTTAGCGCAAAAACAGCAGTTGTTGCAGCAGGAAATCTCTGAAACCAGTGAAAAGCTCAATGCCTTAAAACAGGCGGATAAGCAGGCTAAAGTACAGTTGGAAAACGGGGAGCTTGGTAAAGACAAGTATGATGCATTACAGCGTGAGATTGTTGAGACAGAAAATAATCTTGATAGTTTAAAAGAAAAATTAAAACAGGTAGGTAGTGTTAGTTTAACCAAGCTTAGTAGCCAGTTTGATAGTACGAGTAAAAAGATAAAGAAACTAGGAGATGGTATGTCATCTCTTGGTCAAAGTTTAAGCACGAAAGTTACGCTGCCGATTGCTGCTATTGGTACTGCTGGTTTTACTGCTGCAGCAGACTTACAGGATGCTATGGGTGCGACAGAGCAGATTTACGGTAAGTCTGCTAACAAGATGCTTAAATGGTCAGGAAGTTTGAAATCCTATTATGGTATTGCTCAAGGTCAAGCTTTAGAGTATGCGAATACTATGGGCGCGATGTTGAAAAATATTGGTGGGAAAAGTGATGCTGAAGCAGCCGAGATGAGTCAGAAGCTGGTTGCTCTTGCAGGCGACTTGTCTGCTATGTTTGGTGGCACAACCGAGTCTGCTGTTCTTGCTTTAACAGGCGCGCTTAAAGGTAATAATGCGATGCTTGACAATTATGGTATGGGTGTTAACGAGGCGACTATTAAAGCTAAAGCTCTTGCCATGGGTTTGCATGATGGTAGAGGCGCGATGAGCTTGCAAGCGAAACAGGCTGCTACTTTGGCTCTTATTATGGAGCAGACTGCTGACGCTCAAGGGCAGGCTGGGCGTGAAGCTGCGGGCGCTTCGGGTTCTATGAAGATTCTAAAAACAGAGTTGCAGAATATTGCTGCGACTATTGGTAATGTTTTACTTCCCGTCATAACACCATTAATGCAGAAAATATCAGCATGGCTTTCTAAATTTAAACAGCTTTCTCCAGAAAGCCAAAAACTTATAGTGACACTTGGGCTGATTGCTGCGGCAGTCGGCCCTTTTTTAGTGGTTCTTGGAACGTGTATTTCTAAAATAGGTGTTGCTATACAAGGGTTTTCTAAACTAGCTTTGTTTATAGGTAAAATGTTCGCAAGTTTTACTTCCGGCTCTAGTATTCTTGAAGGGTTAGGCGCTGTTTTAGGTGGAGTATCCGCGCCAATACTCGCGGTTGTTGCGGTTATTGGTGTTCTGGTAGCAGCTTTTGTAACCTTATGGAACACTAACGAAGAGTTTAGAAACAGTGTTATTGCTGTTTGGAAGAAAATTAAGGAAACTTTCACCGGTTTTGTTAATGGTGTTAAAGAAAAACTGTCAAGCCTTGGTATTGATTTCACTAGTATTGTTGAAGGGCTTAAAACAGTGTGGAATGGTTTGTGTGCTATTCTAGCTCCACTGTTTGAAGGCGCTTTAAATTTAAGTTTTACTAGTTTCAAAACCGTTCTTGATTTAATCACAGGCGTTTTAGACGTTTTTATAGGCTTGTTTACCGGTAACTGGTCTCAGCTTTGGAATGGTGTAAAAGAAATTTTTACTGCTGTTTGGAACGCGGTTAAAAACACGTTCATAACAGTATTTAACACGTTAAAAAACGTTTTTAACGTGTTTTTGTCTTTCTTTGGCACTAGTTGGAACAAACTGTGGTCGAGTGTGAAAAACTTTTTCATGAATGTTTGGAATAGTATCGTATCGTTTTTCACTAACGTTTTAAACGGTATTAAAAACACGGCAACAAGTGTTTGGAATGGTATTAAAACTGCGATCATGAGCGTGGTAAACGGTATTAAAACAAGCATTTCAACAGTGTTTAATTCAGTAGCAAACATGGTTAAGTCTGTGTTTAACGGTATTAAAAACACGGTTGTGTCAGTTTGGAATGGTATTAAAAACGCTATCATCACTCCGATAGAAGCGGCGAAAAACAAGGTTAAAGCAGTAATCGACGCTATAACAGGGTTTTTCTCTGGCATAAAACTCAGTCTTCCTCATATTAAACTGCCTCATTTTAGTATTAAAGGACAATTCTCTCTTACGCCACCGTCTGTACCGTATCTTGCTATCGACTGGTATAAGAAAGCAATGAACAAGCCAATGCTGTTAAACGGGGCGACTATTTTCGGTGAGAAAAACGGGCGTATGCTTGGCGGCGGTGAAAAAGGTCCCGAAGTGATTATGGGGCTTGATACTTTGCAGAATATGAGCGCGGGAGCGAACACGCAAATGCTTAATGTTATGAACCAGATTCTAACGATTATGGACGCGTATTTCCCACAGTTTTCCAACCAGAGTATTGTGCTCGACACTGGCGAACTAGTGGGTGGTATCGCGCACAGGATGGACAGTGAGCTTTTCAAGCTTCAAACAAGAAAAGCAAGGGGGTGGTAAAAGTGTATGGGATGCTAATAAACGGGTTGCATAGTTTTAACGATCTAGGGCTGGTTGCTACAAGCCGTCCACTAGTTCAACTTCCAGAACCTAAATTAGAGTATTTGCAAATACCAGGCAGGCAGGAAAGTATTGATATTAGTGAAAGTCTTGCCGGTGAAGTGTTATACGAGATGCGTGAAGGCTGTTTCGAATTCATTGTCGCAAACAAAAACAAGTGGAGTGAAACATGCCATAGTGTTAAAACGTTAATCCACGGCAAGAGTGTGAAACTGTCTCTTGATGATGAACCATTGTTCTACTATCAGGGTCGAATGTGGGTTAGTGATTTTAAATCGGATAAAAACTATTCAACTCTCACACTCAACTATAAGCTGCAACCATATAAGTATAGTGTAGATGATTCGGATGGTGTTCACACAATATGGGGTGTGCAAGTAGATGATAAGCGTGAAATAACACTCGTTCACGATTTTGACATGACACTGATTCCAGAATTTAACAACCTGTCATCTAACAGTATGCTACTGGATTCTAATGGTAAAAACTATGAGATTAAAACAGGCGTTAACCGTTTCCCACAGCTTCGTTCAAAAATAAACATGAGTTTAACATTCGTTGGAAACGGGATGGTAAATATTTCCTATAAAAGGGGGTGGTTGTGAGTGTACAGGATCATGCTTGACGGTAATACGATTTACTATCCAAATGATGACAAAGCGGTACTTGATGATATTACGTTAAACTTGGAGCTTAACACTGCAGGAACGTTAACGTTTACTTGCCCTAGTCAAAACCCTTGCTATGAGCTTATTAAAAACCGGAAATCAATAGTAAGCGTGTGGCGTGACGATGAGGAGATTTTCTTCGGCGAGGTTAGAGAACAAGTAAAAGACTTGTATGGTAGTAAGAAAGTAACTTGCGTAGGGTTGTTAACTTACTTAGCGGATAGTATTCAACCTCAGAAAGAATATCATGATCAGAGTTCCTACCAGCTTTTAGAAAAACTTTTACAAGCTCATAACAGTCAGGTAGATGATTATAAGAAAATAAGAATTGGTTTCGTCGCAGTATCTGACTCGAATGATTCACTCTACAGGTTTACTAATTTTGAAACCACGCTTGAAGCGATCATGGGTAAAATGGTTGAAAAGCTTGGCGGATATTTGCGTCTTAGAAAAGAAGACGGGAAACTTTACTTAGACTACCTACGTTTAGAAGAAATAGGTAAAGCTACAAGCCAGCATATTAGTTTCGGCTTGAACCTGCTTGAATACGCGGAAAACCTTTCAGCAGAGGATGTTACTACAGCGGTTATTCCTCTCGGCAAAGAGTTGGAAAACGAGAATGGTGAAAACGAGGTTCTTAAAAAGCATGTTGATATTACTTCAATAAACAATGGGAAAAACTATATAGTATCTCGTGAAGCGCAAAAAACATTCGGCTGGGTTTGTAAAGTTGTTAATTTCAATAATGTGACAGTTCCAACTAATCTTATGCGTAAAGCTACTAAATGGTTACAGGATAACCAGTTTGAGCATGTAGAAATAAGCCTTAGCGCGGTTGACTTATCCGCGTTAGGTTTACATTATGCGACGATTGAGTGTGGGGATAGGGTTCGTTGTCTCGCTCCACAATTTGGCATGGACCGAGTGTTTCCTGTAGTAAAACAGACTATACCGATTCAAAAACCAGGCGAAATGAGAATCGTGCTTGCGAGCAGGATTTCTAAAGGGTATGTGCAAAACGTGTCGCATGCTGTTCAAACGTTAAAAGAAGAAGCGGTTGAGGCTAGAAAAATTGATAACGAGCGTGTTAAAGCTGCGATAGATAATATTAAAGCGCAAATGGGTAATTCTCAAAGCGGCTATAAGATAAGCGAATACGATAGTAAAGGCATGTGGGTTCGTGACCTTTACATGGATACGCCTGATAAGAACACTGCTACGAAAGTGTTACAGGTTAACATGAATGGTATTGCTGGAAGCCATAACGGTTTTTCAGGCCCTTACAGTACTGCGATGACTCTTGACGGCATGGTGTATGGTGACAGGATTATCGGGCATTCGATTGACGCGGAAAAACTTTCAGTTTCTTACACTTCGCAGGTAGAAAAGCAGATTAGTAAAGCAAAAAACGAGGCTATAAAAGACACTGGTAGGAGGCTTGAAAACTATTACACGATAAGTGAAATCAACACGAAACTAAATGTTACAGACGGTAAGATTGAGGCTGGTGTTGAAAGCGTTAACCATAGTCTTAAACAGAAAAACGGTAACTATTACGGTTCGTATACTCCAAGCCAGTTTAACGCTCCTATGAGCTTGTGGCTGACTGATAGTGAAAAAATGCAGCATGTTGGTGATTTTTTCTACGACACGTCAACCGGCTACGCTTACAGGCTTATTGTTAAGCAGGAAAGTTTAGCCGTAAAATTTAATGAGAAGTCGCATACGGAATCAGCTTTTGATGATTTTGTAGACATTTTTTACAAATATGAGGATAAAATTTACGCTATACCGGGTTTAACTGGTGAAAAAATTTCTGGCGCAACAGTGTTTGTTCCATCAAACGAGTTTTGGCTACATTTTAGAACTAACTGGTCTCCGTTTGACAATTATGGTTTTAAGATTGATAGCATTAAAAAAGAGTATTCAGGAGAAATTTCAGGATACGTGTCTAAACTGCCTGAAGATATTAACATTATTGAGGTTGAAGGTGAAAATTATCCTGAGTCTGAACACCCGTATAAAGGTGGAACAAGCAAACTATGGCATTACGTTTCAGCTGACAGTATAAGTAGTTTTAGAACGTTCGATTGGATCAGAGTTAAAGATAAAGACATTGAGGCTGCTAAATTCACGGCTGATAAGGCTATTTCTAAACTAACCATAGTAGAAGATTCCATATCTTCAATGGTTAAAAAAGGTGATTTTGGTAGTTTCATGCAGCAAAACTATAACAGTTTCCTTCTCGGGTTTAACCATTCGAGTAAATACGTGCAAATAACACCCGGGCAGATAGAGCTTTACGATGGTGAAGTTGATGAGGATCATAAAAGAGCTGTTTTTGATAAAAATGGGAACAACTTCTACCGTAACGGCGTGTATATTGGCTATGTTGGAACCGGCGAGTGGGAAGAAGATAATTCTCACAAGGGTCTAGTTTTTCATCTTACTAGCGACGGAAAGTATATGGCTTTCGCGCAGCGTAAATCAGCTGATGAAGAAACATACGCTACTATGCTGTGTTTTTCACGTTCGCAAAGCATTTATAAAGAGTATGGTATTCACGCTGGATGCAACTTTTACATGCATGGTAACAAGATTATAGATCCTGTTTGGCAAGACGGTGCAGGAGTAGACGCGGATATTAACTATGTGCAGATTATTGAAATGAACCAGGATGGGAAAGCTTCAAAATGGGGTTCTAATGCTCACATGGTGTTTAAAAACGGGATACTCATGAAAGTTAAATACTATTAAACAACGCGGAAGTGAAGCGCGGAAGTGAACTTGAAAGAAGAATAAAGGGAGAATTTGTTATGGAAAAACTAATTATTCACACAAACAAAATAGTGGCTAATAAGGGCACGCGCTTAAAAGATGTGACAGAAAGTATTACAACACCTGTAGTTGATAATACGAAAATTTTATGCGAAATCAGCCACAAGCTGGATATTATTCTAAAAAGATTGGAGGAGAGTAGTGGTAAAACCGACAATTAGCTACGCGGTAGCTGTGCAAAAATATAAGGCTGAGTTAAACGAAAAAATAGTCGAGTTGAATAAGCAAATACCAATACCTACTTACATGATAGAAGGCATTGTTGCAAGCGTATTATCTGATATGCGTTCGGCAGTGATTGCGGAAAACTCGATGGAATATGAAGTGTATGTGAAACAGTTAGAAGACTATTTTAATTCTAGAGAACGCGAACTTAACGACGAGATTTTGAAAATAAAAGCCGAAAAAGCCGAAAAAGACGAAAAAGATGAAGCGGCTGGGAAAAGTGTAAAAGATGAAATGGTTGATGAAGGTGAAAAAGATGGTAAGGAGTAGTCATGTGTTGAAAAATAATATCAGTTGAAATGCTGAAATGTTGAAATGTTAGGGCAGGTGTGGTTTAAACCATGCCTGTCCTTTTTTATTACTTTTTACTTTTTACTTTTTGTTTTTTGTTTTTATAAGAGTACTGGCAAATGTTAGGAAAACTTGTAAGGAGAATTATGAGAGGATTTTGGAATATTGCTCAACTGGCTTTCACACTGGTAGGCGGCTGGCTGGGATACTTTTTAGGCGGGTGCGACGGGCTTATCCTCGCGCTCGTTTTATTTGTGGTTGCGGATTATATTACAGGCGTGATGTGTGCGGTCACGGATAAGAAACTGTCTAGCAGCATTGGTTTTAAGGGCATTTTTAGAAAGGTGCTCATTTTTATGCTTGTTGGTATAGCAAACATTATAGATTTTCATGTTTTGAAGCAAGGAAGCGTGATTAGAACCGCGGTAATTTTCTTCTACCTATCTAACGAAGGATTATCTTTAACCGAAAACGCGGCTCACCTGGGGCTTCCCGTGCCTGAGAAATTAAAAAACGTTTTAGAACAATTACATGACAAGAATAGGAAGGACAATACTCATGAGTAAAAAAGGAATAGACGTATCAGTTTGGCAGGGTGACATTGATTTCAACGCGGTGAAAGCATCCGGTGTTGAGTTTGTGATCATTCGAGCAGGATACGGTATCGGATGCAAAGACAAGTGGTTTGAACAGAACTATCGTAAAGCAAAAACATGCGGTCTTGATGTTGGAGCCTACTGGTATTCGTACGCAAACTCCAGTTCTGAGGCAGCTGAGGAAGCTCAAAGCTGTGCGAACATGCTTTCAGGTAAGAGTTTTGAGTACCCAGTTTACTTTGATTTAGAAGAAAAAAGCCAGCTTAACCGTGGGCGAGCTTTCTGCGATTCGCTGATTACCAGTTTTTGCAGCAAACTGGAAACTTGCGGGTATTATGCAGGTTTTTACACTTCGCTTTCAACCGCTAATAATCTTGTGTCATCTCATGTTAGAAACCGTTACGCTTTGTGGATCGCACAGTGGAACACGCACTGCAGTTATCAAGGCTCGTATGGTCTTTGGCAATACTCGTCAAACGGCAGCGTTCCTGGAGTAGCCGGCAGAGTTGACATGGATTATGCTTACAAGGATTATCCGAGCATTATTAAAAACGCTGGATTAAACGGATGTAAAAACGGCGGCTCTGACCAAGCTGCGCGCACGTCAAGTATTGATGAGGTGGCGCGAGAAGTTATTAACGGCGCTTGGGGTAACGGAAATGAGCGTAAACAGCGTTTAACTCAAGCCGGATACGATTATGCGAGCGTGCAAAATAAAGTTAATAAGCTTCTTGGTGTTAAAGCCTGTAGAAAGTCAGTTGATGAGCTTGCGCGTGAAGTAATCCGAGGCACGTGGGGTAACGGAAATGAGCGTAAAAACCGTTTAACTCAAGCCGGATACGATTATGATACGGTACAAAAACGAGTAAACGAACTCTTGTAAAACAGTTTGAAACTTGTAAAGCCCGAGGCTTGTTCCTACATTGGAGCAATCCTCGGGCTTTTTTTATTTTTAAGGTTAAATTATCAAGCCAAGAGGTTAAAAAACACTGTTTTTTCTTTGCCTGTGATGTAAGGAGGCACAGGCAAATGAATGTGGAAGAAAAAAGTAAGATTGGAAAACTAAGAAACATGGGGTTTGGCTATACGAAAATAGCTAAACAGTTAAATCTTTCAGTTGATACGGTTAAAAGCTACTGTAAGCGCAACAATCTTGGCGGCGTAAATGTTGGCAATAGCGTTCAATTATGTGATTTATGCGCTAAGCCTGTTAAACAGAATGCTGGTCGTAAAGTTAAACGTTTCTGCTCTGACGCGTGTAGAAACACGTGGTGGAGTAAGCATACACAGTTGGTAAAAAGACAGGCAAACTATGAGTGTGCTTGTCTTAACTGCAAAAATTCTTTTATCTCTTACGGTAATAAGACTCGAAAATACTGCTGCCACGCCTGCTATATAGAACATCGTTTTGGAGGTGAGCATCATGCAAATAAGTAATGATGCTCACGGGCTAAAGGATGTTAAAGCTAGAGCTTGGACAAAAGAGAGTATGCAGGCGGATTTTCGTTTTGAAATAGCCGAAAAACTTACCGCTTCACTCTTTGAAAAAGGGCTTATCAGCGAGCAAGAAAAAGAAAAAATAAGCCGTCTTAACAGGGAAAAATTTCACCCGTTTTACAAGGAATTATTGGGCTAAAAGCTTGATAAACACTGCTTTTAGAGTGATGAATAGTATTAGCTGAAAGTGAGGGGGAATAGTGAAAGAGATAATAAAAATAGACTCTACAATGCGAAAAACTGGTTTTGAGAAAAAGACGCGGGTTGCAGCGTATGCGAGAGTTTCTAGTGATAGTGATGAGCAGCTTCTCAGTCTAGAAGTGCAGAAGGAGCATTACGAAAACTATATTAAGTCTAATCCATGCTGGGAGTATGCGGGGCTTTACTTTGACGAGGGTATTAGCGGCACGAAAATCGGTAAGCGTGAAAGTCTTAAACAACTGCTTAAAGACTGTCAGAGCGGTCAGATAGACAGGATTATTACAAAGTCTATTAGTAGGCTTGCAAGAAACACGGTTGACTGTCTTGAAATAGTTAGAAAACTTACCGGTCTTGGTATTTATTTGTATTTTGAGAAAGAAAACATTGATACCGAGCATATGAGTTCAGAGCTTATGCTTTCTATCCTGAGTTCTATTGCGCAAAGCGAGTCAAGATCTATCTCGGAAAACAGCATGTGGGCAATTCAAAAAAGGTTCGAAAATGGAAGCTTCATCATTTCCTGCCCTGCGTATGGGTATAAAAACGAGAATAAGAAAATGATTATAGTTCCAGAGCAAGCCAGGGTAGTAAAAGAAATTTTCAACATGGCTCTTTCCGGCATGGGTGGAGAAGCAATAGCACGAGTATTGACCGATAAAAAGATTCCTGCGAAAAGAGGAGCTAAATGGTCTTCAACTACCGTGAATGCTATTTTGAACAATAAAACATACACAGGGGATGTGATTTTTCAGAAAACATTTACAGACGATAATTTTAACCGCCATAAAAACTGTGGCGAGAAAAAACAGTATGTTATTGAAAACCATCACGAGGCTATCATCAGTCATGAAACTTTTAATCTTGTAAAAGAGATTATCGCGTGGAGAAGAAATGAAAATAACATAGTATGTGGTAGTGGTAAGTACAATAAGCTTTATGCGTTTTCAGGTAAAATTCGTTGTGGTGAGTGTGGAAGCAAGTGTAAAAGACGAATAATTTATCAACATAATAAGGCGTATGGCATATGGGTTTGTATAACGCATCTTGAAGATATTCATGCTTGTTCACAAAAGTCTGTTATGGAAAGTTATCTTAAAATTTCCTTCCTGCAAATGTTAAACAAGTTAAAAGCAGGATACGTTCAAATGTTGACTCCTCTCGTAGAAAGTTTGAGAGGTGTGAATAATAAAGACGGTTTGAACAAAGTTATCGAACTCGAAGAAAAAAAGCTTAAGCTGCAAGAACAAGAGCAAGTACTCAGTAAGCTTTTCGCCGGTGGATACATTGAGATGGATTCCTACTATCTAGAAAGCAATCAGCTTAAAACGGAAATAGATACTTGTCTTAAGGAAAAACTTAAGCTTTCCAACAGTTTAAACGGTAACTTAACGCACTTAAACGAGGCACAAAAACTTCAACGGTTCGTAAGCGTCACAGAAGTATTTAGCGAGTTTAAGGATGAGGATTTTCTGGATTTTGTAGACGATGTCGTAGTTAAAAGCAGAACAGAATTTATTTTTCATTTGAAATGCGGATTGGAATTAGAAGAAGAGGTGAAAGAAACATGGCACGCATCCCATATGGTTACAGAATAGTAGACGGTAAAGCGGTTATAGATGAAGTAAAAGCTCAAGAAGTAAGAGAGTTTTTTCGTTTCTATCTTGAATTTAAAAATATTTCTCAAGCTGCTAAAAAATCAGGTATAAAAAGGGATTGGCCAGTCACGGGCAAAATTCTTAGCAAGAAATTGTATTTAGGAACAGAGTTTTATCCTCAGATTATCGATGAGGATATGTTTAGACAAGTGCAACAAATAAGGCATGAGAATGCTATCAGGAATCATCGTTATAAAGAGCCTAAGCCAATAAAGGAAATTCGGCTTATTACAAGCTACCAGTTAGAAAAGGTAGAAAAGAAATACGATGATCCTTATCTGCAAGCAGTATACGCTTACAGTCAAATCAAGGAGGTGTAAAATGAATGCCAACGTTACAATTATTCCACCAAGAAAAATAGCGGGGAATACGGTAGATAAGCATGAAGATAAGCCGAAGTTAAGAGTAGTAGCGTATTGTCGTGTCAGTACTGACAGTGAAGAACAGGCAACAAGTTATGACACGCAAGTTCAGCATTATACGGATTATATTTCAAGAAATCCTCTCTGGGAGTTTGCCGGCATTTACGCTGATGACGGTATTTCAGGAACCAGCACGAAAAAACGTGTCGGTTTCAACGACATGATCCACGATTGCATGAGTGGCAAAGTAGACATGGTTATCACTAAGTCGATTAGCCGTTTTGCGAGAAACACTATCGACTGTTTAAAGTTTGTTAGACAGTTGAAAGACAAAAACATTCCGATCATTTTTGAAAAAGAAAACATCAACACCATGGAAGCAAGCGGAGAACTATTGCTTACTATCATGGCTTCTTTAGCTCAACAGGAATCCGCGTCGCTTTCTCAGAATGTGAAGCTTGGACTTAAGTTTCGCTACCAGGAAGGCAAAGTGCAAATCAACCATAACTGGTTTTTAGGATACACAAAAGACGATGAGGGGAATCTTGTAATTCTTGAACAGGAAGCAAAAGTTGTAAGAAGAATTTATAGAGAATATTTAGAAGGAGCAAGTCTTAGAGACATAGCGGAGGGCCTTGAAAAAGACGGCATTAAAAACGGTGCCGGGCATTTAAAATGGAATTTATCTAATATTAAAGGCATCTTGCAAAACGAAAAATATATTGGTGATGCTCTTTTACAAAAAACCATCACGACAGATTTTATCAACCATGTTCGTATAAAAAATGATGGAACAGAACCACAGTATTATGTAAAAGATAGCCACACTCCTATTATTCCAAGAGATATTTTCTTTAAAGTTCAAGAAGAAATTGTAAGACGAGCCAACATGTTTAGCGGTGAGGAGAACAAAAAAGAAGAGTCTATTCCAGCAAGTACGCTCTATCCAGCCTATGTGTTTGTGCTAAATGCGGGGATGTTTACAGAAGAATTGCTTGGAACAACCGAGGAGTGCATTCTGTTGTCTGGCGTTGTTGCACCAGAGTGGAAAACGGTCCTAGTGCTTGTGACGCTCTGACAGTACAAGAGAACGAACTGCAGTCTGCCATAGTGAAAGCCATAAACAAGGTGTTTAGTATACCGGATGAAGTATTGGATACGTTGAAGAATAATATTAGAGAAATTATCGCGGGCAATAACTTAAACGAGATTGAAACGGTTGATAAAAGAATTGCAGACAAACAAGCGACACTACTAACCTTGCTTAAAGCTAAAAAAGACTACACGAAAATAGCTGATGAGATTGATGAGCTTAAAGGTAAGAAACAGCAGCTTCTTATAGAAAAAGCAGGTCAAGAAGATGCTAAAAGACGAATCAGAGAAATGGAAGATTTTCTGAAAAATGAACGTCACGATATTAGTGAGTATGATGAGAAGCTGGTAAGAAAGTACATCAAGAAAATAAAAGTTTACGAGGACAGGTTCAGCGTAACTTTTAAATCAGAGATTAGTGTTGATGTTGAAAGGGCATCGTAAAAGTCAAAAGAATGTGAGCGTTTGAAATGTTACAAAAGTCAGCCTATGGGGAATCCTCTCTAGGCTGTTTTTATGCTAAACTCAAGCTATTAAGCAAACGTAAACCTTTTAACGATAGCCTTTTCCTATCGTTAAAAAGTGCACCCACTATCCATAGTGTGCACTCAAAAAAGTGTAGCTATACTTGGAGTTCTCTCAATCCACGTCGAGAGTGTCGTATTGATGTCAAAGGCTTAATAGGTGGGTGCAAATTTGCCCTTGTGTAGCAGGGCTTAGCGAGGGCTATCGTTAAAAGGTTTAATGTGCGGCGGCTTTAAGCTGGGTTCTCGTGATTTTTGAGTGCAGTTTGGCTGTTTGAGGGAAGATGTCGACGCTCTAGGGTTGAGTGCACAGGATGTTAACGTTAAAAGGTGCACACACTTTGCACCCACCCTGTGAAGTGGGAAAATATAGCTCAAAAGGTAAAATGAAACCTGATTATTAGTATGTGCACGAGGAGGTGCTTAAGGAATGGATAATAAGAAGTTTATCGCAGAGACGAAAGATGTTCGTTTAACGGTGAAACGTGCTGATACCTTTGGTGTGAGCTTTGTTAACTGTGAACAAGATATATTGAGGGTTGAGGAAGCGCAAAATGTTATAAGGCTTATTCAAACTAAAAAAGTCTCAGCTTCGAATTGGGTGAGGTGGCTTACTCAGGGTATGCCTGAAATTGTTGTGAGTTTGCCACATGATGTGGAAGTTTGTGAGGTTGAATCTGATTCTAATCAAGTGCTCATCACGGATATTGAGATTGGTAAGCTTTATGTAGAAGTGAACAATGGCAAGGTAGAAGTTGTTAATTTGAAGGCGGATGATGTCTTTCTTAAATGTTATAATGGGTTGGCTTCAGCAACAAACGTAGAAGTAACTCATGTTTGTACGCTTGATACGTTAAATGGCATGAGTATTTTAGAAGGAACAATCACCAAGGATGCAAGCCTTGAAGTAGATTGTGAGAATGGTGTCACCGAGGTTTCAGATAGGAAGAAGGTAAATTGTAAAAACGATGGATTTGCGCATTACATGGTGCACTGTCTTAATGGGAAAGCTATTGCGAAGTAGCAGACATATAGATCAAAAAAGGAGCAATAAAACTTGATATAAGTTGGAATTAGAGCGTATATAGACATACCAAAATGAAGGAGGAAGTCGTATATGCTCTATGTAAAATTTGATGATTTCGAAGATGTTAGTGTCATGGGAAATGAGAAAGACCATGGCATGTTTATTCCAATTAAGGATGGAAATGTGTATGCTGAGTGCGAACGGTGCGGTGTAGTTGAAAGGATCACCTCACCATGCGAGTTCATTGCTAGCACATTTAAGTCAAGAGTGAACTTTAATGAAGGTTATGAACTTTGTGAGAAGTGCTTGCAAGAGGTTGAGTTTGTTACTGTCGCTTTGAGAACTGGAAAATTGCCTAATCGAGAATTGAAATGACTGAAAAGCAAAGCAGTGATAACCGTAGTAATACATGAAAAACTAAACGTTAAAAGGTGCACACACTTTGCACCCGGGCGGTAAATGATAATTTAGGGAGGCGTTTTATGTCAGTAATTAAAATTGAAAACCTCACTTTCTCATATTATGGATATGTAAAACCCATATTTAAAAATGTATCGTTTTCCTTTGATACAAACTGGAAAACGGGATTGATAGGAAGAAATGGAATCGGTAAATCAACTCTATTTAAGTTACTTTTAAATCAAGAAACTTATCAAGGTAAAATAAGCAAGGATGTTGAATTTATTAAATTTCCACCAAATATAAGCGATACTTCAAAATTAGGAATTGAGTTATATAAAGAACTAATATCAGATGATGAAGAATGGAAGTTATTTAGAGAACTCAGTTTGCTAAATGTAGATGAGAACCTTGTTTACAGAGAGTTTGAAACGCTTTCTAAAGGGGAACAAACAAAAATCCTTTTAGCTATTTTGTTTACAAGAGAAGATGGCTTTTTACTTATTGATGAACCAACAAACCATTTAGATATGGACGGAAGAAAAATTGTAAGTGAATATCTGAAAAGTAAAAAAGGATTTTTGCTTATATCTCATGATAGAGATTTTTTAGATGGTTGTATCAATCATGTTATTTCTATTAACAGGAATTCTATTGATGTCCAATCGGGAAATTTTACATCATGGTATGAAAACAAAGTGATGAAAGACCAATTTGAAATTAGTCAAAATGAGAGATTAAGAAAAGATATTAAACGATTAAAAGAGTCTGCAAGACAAAGTCAAATTTGGTCTGATAAAATTGAAAATACTAAAAATGGTGTAAAAGTATCAGGTGTAAAACCAGACAAAGGACATATAGGTCATCAATCAGCCAAGATGATGAAAAAATCTAAGAATTTGGAGAATAGACAAAACAAGGCAATAGAAGAAAAACAGAGTTTACTAAAAGATATCGAAACAAAGGAAAGTCTATTATTGCATCCATTACATCATCATAAAAATCCTCTAATATCGGTTAGCAATTTATCATCATGCTATGGAGAGAGACAGATCCTAAATAATGTAAGTTTCGAGATAAAGCAAGGCGACATAGTGGCTATATATGGGGGTAATGGTAGCGGAAAATCAACCTTGATTAAAATTTTATTAGGTATAAATCACGAGTATACAGGTGAGATAAAATTAGCAGGTAATTTAAAAATCTCGTATATTCCTCAAGACACATCTAATTTAACAGGTAGCCTAAATGAATATATTCACAAGCAAGATGTTGATGAAACATTGTGTAAAACAATTCTAAGAAAATTAGATTTTTCAAGAGAATTATTTGAAATGGATATGAAGAATTATAGTGATGGACAAAAAAAGAAAGTTTTAATTGCTGTAAGTTTCTCAAAGCCAGCTCATATATTTGTTTGGGACGAACCACTGAATTATATAGATGTAATATCAAGAATACAGATTGAGGAAATTATAAAAGAAGCAAAGCCTACACTCATATTTGTGGAACACGATAAGCGATTTGTAGAAGATATCGCTAATAAAATAATACAATTTTAAGTAAAATCCAAATCCCAGTTTGTAGTGCCTTAGACTTTTATCATCATACGACATTCCCCTTGCCAGTTTCTCTCCTGCAATGAACGTTAAGGCTCTTTTATTGATGCATGGTTATCATAAGGGTAGTCTTGATACACGTGAGACTGTCGTATTGATGTCTAGGGCTTAATAGGTGGGTGCATTTTTGCCCTTGTGTAGCAAGGCTTAGCGAGGGTTATCGTTAAAAGGTTTAATGCGAAGCAGCTTTAAGCTGTGTTCTCGCGGTGTTTGAGCGTATTTTGGCTGTTTGAGGGAAGATGTCTACGCTCTAGGGTCGAGTGCACAGGATGTTAACGTTAAAAAGTGCACCCACTTTGCACCCAGGCTGTGAAGTGGGAAAATATAGCTCAAAAGGTAAAATGAAACCTGATTATTAGTATGTGTACGAGGGGGTGTTTAAGGAATGGACAAGCTCGTTCGTTTTTGCCGTGAAGTAGCGACATTCGGCTTGACGGTTGCCTTAATCGCGATGCTGGTTGCCTTAATATGGGGTGGCACACTTGCTATTAGAATTGGTTTTACCTCTTTTGTTATTGGTGTCACAGTGATCTCGCTTAAGACTGTCCTTCGAAAGACTGATTGAATTTTGTTTGGTTCAAGTCAATAGTTGAATATCTCACGTTGGGTGACTATTACTGATCTCTGTCAGTAATAGTCACTTCTTTTTATGAATCTTAAAGTCAGGCTCAATGTCCGTCCTGTTTAGCCGGTGATTAGGGGTAATCGTTAAAAGATTAACAATTGTATCAATGAACATGCACGGAAATTGCAGAACCAGGATGAGTATGAGAAAAAATATACGAGTCTAGTGAACAGGTTCAATACTGTAGAATCAAGGCTTAATGGAGTAAAAGCTCGCATTGTTGAAAAGCAAATGAGGCATGATGGAGTTGAATATTTTATCGAGGACTTGAAAAACAGGACTTGTTAGCAGTGTTCGATGAAAACGTCTGGCTTAGCATGGTTGACCATCTAACTGTGCATCACGATGGAAAGGTTGATCTTACTTTCCTTGATGGGAGTGTAATGAAAGTAGACGAGTAAATAACAAATATACAATATATGAAGGCAAGTCAATATAGATTTTTTCTTGTATGATTAACTCAAGAAAAGTTAGCATAAAAGGTTGGCAAGCCATGAAAAAACTGACAAAATCCTTGACAGACAGACAGCGTAGTTCTGTCTCTTTTCACGTAGAATTTTTAATTGGCAGAAATATATACCTGATGTATAGGTATGCGTTCCTTCCTATCTTTATGAAATTTTTCAAAACAATAAAAGAACATTATTAGATTAAAAAGGAGGATTTATGAAAAATACGAAAAAATGCCCAAAGTGTGGGGGAAGTGAAATTATATTTGTGCCTGGATCTGCTGGGGTTTATGGGACTGGAAATAATATTATGACTGGCCATACAATTATGTCGGCAGTACCTATTGATAGGTATATTTGCACTGCCTGTGGTTTTAGCGAGGAGTGGATTGACCTTGATAATATGGATAAATTAAAAAAGAAATATGATGAGATTTAAATGAGAGTTACTTTTATATGAGGGTGGGATAATAGTTAAAACAGCAGGTCGAGGATTAAAATCGACCTGTTTTTATGTTTAAGGCACTTAGCTTTCAAGATATAATGAGTATTAGAAGATAAATTTGTAAAAGCTCATTTCAATAGATGAAGGAGGTGCTTTCATGTCCAATTCAAACTCAAATTACACTAAGCAACTCATTGATGATTACTGTGTGCTAGATACCGAAACGACCGGCTTTTCTGCGTATTATAATGAGATTATTGAGATTGGTATCTTAAAAGTTAGAAATAATGAGATAGTAGACCGTTATGATCAGCTGATTAAACCGAGTATAGAAGTAGACGGTTTTATTACAGCATTAACAGGAATAACTAATGACATGCTGGAAGGTATGCCATCTATAGACAGTGTGAAAACGTCTGTGCTTTCGTTCATAGGTGATGACATTATCCTTGGTCATAGGACTTCTTTTGATATGCGCTTTTTGAATGAAGGCTTTAAGGAACAACTGACTAACCGGTATATGGATACGATGCAATTTGCAAGAAAACTGTATCCTGAGCTGAAACATCACAGACTCTCCGATTTAACTGACTACTTAGGATTACACAATAATGAACACCGTGCTTTATCAGACTGCACATCAACGAAAGAATTATATGATGCTGTTAAAACACGCATGGCTGAGAAGAATCTAGTAATTGAAGATTTATGGCCTGTTAGCGGAAGTCACGGTGGTAAAGGGATAGATATCAAAGCAATTAAGCCTGATGAAGTGGTTGTTGATAAAGATGGATTTTTCTATAATCGGCACGTGGTTTTCACCGGTAAGCTTGAGAAAATGCTTCGAAAAGATGCTAAGCAGATTGTAGTGAATCTCGGCGGTGTCTTAGATAATAGTGTGACTAAGCAGACGAACTGTCTGATCCTTGGTGACAATGATTACAATGCAATTCTTAAAGGTGAGAAGTCTTCAAAGCATAAGAAAGCGGAAAAGCTCAAGCTTGAGGGGCAAGATATAGAAATTATTGATGAGCGTACTTTCTATGATTTGCTAAATGTGTGAAATTGGATGATTGAGAGGTGATTACGTGTCTAAAATAAATGTTGAAGGTTCAGAAATCAGTATTATTGCCATTGACAATAGAGATTATATTTCTTTAACGGATATGGTTAGAAATATTGATAACGGTTCTGCTTTGATTGAAAAGTGGCTTAGGAATAAGAATACGATAGAGTTTTTAGGTATTTGGGAAGAAATGTATAACACGAATTTTAATTCCACCGAATTCGAGGGAATTAAAAATGAAGCAGGACTTAACCGTTTTATATTATCTGTTAAGCAATGGGTGGGGAAATCAATTTTATTTATGCAAATGAAGCGGATATTCTTAATGTTTCTTTATTTGGAATAACAGCTAAAGAGTGGCGTGATGAAAATCCGGATTTAAAAGGCAATATTAGAGATTATGCAGATATATCTCAGCTTGTTTGCCTTTCTAATCTTGAGAATCTTAATGCGGTATTTATAAATGAAGGTATGAGTCAATCTGAAAGATTGGAGAAATTAAATGCAATAGCTATTGAACAAATGAGGATACTATCTGAAAGTGAATCAATTAAAAAATTGCAATAAGCTTGCGTCGTATCATTGGGAAACAGTAGCGATGTCTCGGGAAGAGTTTCGTATACCGGAAAACTATATGGATAAAGATGAATTGTATCTCTTTGTGTCGCGCGATATTCTGGATTCTCATTATGATTTGTCTAAAGTCACTCTTGGAGATAAGCCCATCGAATTAGTTGACTCATCGTTCAATTTACCTGGTCCAGGACTTAAAGCTTTATTTTTAGTTGGTAAATTTGATTTAAAAGACAAGCCAAGCTCTAATGTTTTTAAAGTACCAGGAGTTAATAAAGCAGGTAATGTTGCTGTAGGTTATAAGAAGAAATAGTAATATTTTGCACTCAAGAATCAAGCTATTAAGCCAATCTCAAACTTTTTAACGATAGCTTTTTCTATCGTTAAAAGATGCACCCACTATCCCATAGTGTGCACTCAAAAAAGTGTAGCTATACTACCCGTTCTCTCAATCCATACAGAATCAGTGGCGCTCCTTTACAAATCGCACTTAATCAAGATATCGTTTTGATGACATCTACTATGCGTGCAGTCTAGTTGCTGCGTTTTAGTCCTTGTGTAGCAGGGTTTAGCGAGGGTTATCGTTAAAAGGTTTAGCGTTTGTAGTCATGAAAGGCTTCGTGTTAGTTTTTTAAGCAGCCGATAGGAACTACGCAAACACCGTCTTTGCGGCAATACGCAAAATCGCCTGTTCCAGTCAAAACCATAAGGAAAGATGGCTCGTTCATTTTACTGGTGTCGATTTTTTCTTTCATCGCTTTAAGGCTTTTTACTCCTTCTTCAATGAGCTTTTCGCCTCCGAGTTTAATTTCAATAAGACCGTATTTACCGTTTCTTAAATGAATAACCGCATCGCATTCCTGTCCGTCTTTATCTCTGTAGTGGTAAACTTCGCCGCCTAGAGAATCTGCAAAAATTCGCAGATCTCTGATGCAAAGTGTTTCAAATAGAAAACCGAAAGTATTTAAGTCGTTTATCAAGTCGTTTGGTCCAATTCCCAAAGCCGCTGCAGCAATAGATGGGTCAATATAATAACGCGTATCGGATGAACGAATGGCAGTTTTTGATCTTAGATTTGGATTCCAAGCAGGCATATCTTCTACAACAAATATTTTGCGAAGCGCATCAACATACGACGCAACGGTTTCCTCGCTAATTGTCTTATCTTCATTAGCAGAAATATCTCGCGAAAGCACAGTATTTGGTACTTGTGCTCCTTGATTCCTTGCGTATGAGCGCATAAGACGCTTAACTTTTTCAGCATCTTTTTTTACGTCATCGGCACGATTAATGTCGGAGTGTACAATAGCATCGTAGTAATCAAAAGCTTGATCTAAAGCAATTTCATCACGCATATCCACCGATTGTGGCCATCCTCCACGGCATACAAGAAAAGCTAGGCGGTCAATACTTAAGTTTGAATCACCCTCAATACTTTTAGTTCCCGCAAAAAGGTTTTCCAAGCTAGCTTCGCCCGTGGAATCACCGGATTCATATAAGCTCATTGGTCTCATTGTTAGCCACGTGAAGCGCCCAGTACCAGAGTGAGTAATTTCTGTAGTGTTTGCAGGAACAGCAGAACCAGTTAGTATAAATTGCCCAAGCTCACTACGATGATCAACCTCAAACCGTATTGCATCCCAAAGTTTTGGAGCAAGCTGCCATTCGTCAATTAATCTTGGGGTAGCTCCCTTCAGTAATCGCTTTGGGCTTAGTTCCGACATAGCGATATTCTGTTCTTTCTTTTCGGGGTTGTCCATATATAAAACGCTTGCTGCAAATTGTTCTGCAGTAGTGGTTTTCCCACACCATTTCGGCCCTTCAATCAGTACCGCGCCTTTGCCTTCTAGCTTTCTTTTCAAAATATCGTCGGCAATTCTTTTCCTATATTTTTTCAACTCTGTCACCCTGTTTTTTTAATTAAGTCTGCTCGTATTTTCTGCTGATAATATGAATTCTATCATCATTTTCCGACGATTGTCGGAATTCTGTCCCGACGATTGGCGAATTTTCATTCCGATGATTGGCGGGATATTAGTACGACGATTGGCTTTGTTTAGAAATGTGGTTGTAAGGACTAAATGTTAAAAGGCATAGTTTGTGATGGTAATTCGTGACTCCCATTTGTTTTTAACATGAGCTAAGTTGTATATGGTGAACTGTAAGCAATAAGTTTTAATTTTCGTACATTAATATGTTTTATCGATGGATACAATGAATTTTTCGCAAGAAGGTATTATACACAAATATTTACCAGATTTTCTAAAGGAGTAAACCATGGAACATAATTGCGGATTTATTAACGATAAAAAAGCATTTAGATATAGAGCAGCAGCCATCATAGTCGAAGAAGGTTGTGTGCTATTTGCAAGAAATGATGAGGACGACTATTTCTACTCAGTTGGCGGAGCGGTTCACATGGGTGAGACGTCAGAAGAAGCCGTTAAGAGGGAAGTATTTGAAGAGACAGGTCTTAATTACGAGGTCGATCATCTTGCTGTCATACACGAGAACTTCTTCATCGGTAGCTCTGGCTTAAAAGGAGTAGACTTCCATGAGCTGACATTCTACTACATGATGAAGCCCATGGGCAAAAGAGATTTTACGAGCCATAGCACTACAGAGGCAGGTGCTAAAGAGACAATGCATTGGTTACCTATAGATGAGCTTGATAAGTGCAAGGCTTACCCGACATTTATGAAAGAATATCTTAAATCGGAGCATAGCGGAATAGAGCATATAATTTCAGATGAAAGATATTAATGAATCCCGCTATTATGGCGAGAGATCGTTACATAAACATTATTTCTGTTTATGTTCGGACAGAACAATCAGCTGAAAACATTAGCCAGGATACCATTAGAGCAGTTCGAAGATGTACTCTCTTATATAAATTATGAAAACATAGATCATGATACAATTACGCTTATCTGAGTCTCGAAAGGCGCAGAATACGCGTTGATGCCGGAGCAATGATCATTGAATTCGGTGGAGAGGAAGAAGAAAATCAGAAGGCTAAAGCGGAGTCTCAAACCTTGATACTTGAAACACTTATGTTTTGGATTGATTACCGTAGTGCCTTTACACTGCCACGACGTTGAATATCAGATTGTATAAATTAGCATTTGAAGGAGAAATCAATGAGCTTAGATGAATTGAGGAATGATATCATCATAAAGCAGAAAAAAGGATTACCATTTATCATGGCATCGGTGATTATATGGCTTCTGATAGTACTTGTGTCAATTTTAGATATCAATATGGATATGAAAAATTTATTGGTATTTTGCTGTTCATGCCCATTATTACCGCTGGCTTGGCTCATTGGTAACCTTATAAAGGTTGATATCTTTTCAAAACAAAATCCACTTGGACAATTAGGCTTCATTTTCACCCTAAATCAAATGATTTATTTATTAATCGTTATGTGGGTGTTTAGTGCGGTTCCGGAAAAGATGATTATGGTGTATGCAATGGTCTTTGGCGCACATTTACTGCCGTATTCATGGCTGTACAAATCAAAGGGATATACAGTTGCTGCAATTTCCATTCCGATGATTTCCTTGATTTTAGGATGTGCATTAAACGGCACAACGGTTGCTGTTGTGGCATGTATTATTGAGATAGTATTTGCTTGTGTAT
Organism: Gardnerella washingtoni; assembly: GCF_049262705.1. NCBI lineage: Bacteria > Bacillati > Actinomycetota > Actinomycetes > Bifidobacteriales > Bifidobacteriaceae > Gardnerella > Gardnerella washingtoni. Next base: position 412,857 of record NZ_CP058398.1, read on the forward strand.
TACATATGGAATTAAAGAAAATGGGAGATAACTACAACAAATCCCAGTTTGTAGAGCTTAGCAAGGATTAAGTTTCTATGAAATAGAAATCTAAATCTAAAAGCGTTATGTGTAAATGATTAAGGCGGTAGTAATACCGTCTTTTTTGATGCCCAAAAAGGTTTCAGAATTCAAGGTTAAATTTTCAGAGTTCAAAGAAATAGCTTCATAGTTTAAGGGTAAGTTTTCGTTGTATCCAACACGTGATGAAACTAGACCACTCAATTTCATGTGGGGATGTTATAAAATCCAGACTATTGAATTTTCTTTAGTCTATTCTTATGTTCAAAAATCAACCTATAGAATAGATGGAGTTATCGCCGGCATCATGGTACTTGACCGTGCTATAAAAAGCGGTAATACAAAGGCAATGCGAAGGTAACACGAACACGAAAAACATGTATGGCAGCTGAGGGATCTTATTCATATAAATTGTGTTGCAATATGCGACACAATAATTTATTATATGCGTATGGAGGTTGGTTTATATGGCAGTTACTAAGACAGCGAATGTGAATGTGAGAATACAAGAAAATATTAAGCAGCAGGCGGAGCAGATTCTGGAAACGATTGGAGTTCCTAGGGCTACGGCTATTGACATGTTTTATCGTCAAATCATTCTTAATAAGGGTATTCCGTTTTCGCTTACTATTCCAAAGTCTCTTCCAGCACAAGATGATATGGATGAGAAAACGTTTAACGCGTTGATGGCTAAAGGTTATGATCAGGCGGTTCGTGGTGATAGTTATCCGATAGATGATGTTTTTGAAGATCTTGAACGAGGTCTTTAATGGATGAGTATAAGATAAAAGTCACTCGTCAGGCGAAAGAGCATCTTGCACTTATCGAGAATATATCGCCACGGAGTTACAAGCACCGATAGTGGCTAAAAGAATGCTCGAGCTGTTGAAGTCGGAAATGATGTCTTTGCAGACGATGCCTTATCGTGTGAAGTTAATTAGTGAGCAGCCGTGGTGTGAACTTGGTTTTAGAAGAATACGCGTAAAAAATTATTACGTTTATTTTTGTGTTGATGATAGTAGAAAAGAAGTTCAAATACTCGCGGTTATCTACGTGAGAAGAGACCAGACTAAACAACTGGAAGAATTGTAATGTAACGCGCTATCAAGCCAATCTTAAACTTTTTAACGATAGCTTTTCCTATCGTTAAAAAGTGCACCCACTATCCATAGTGTGCACTCAAAAAAGTGTAGCTATACTACCGTTCTCTCAATCCACGTCGAGAGTGTTGTATTGATGTCAAGGGCTGATTAGGTGGGTGCAAGTTTGTCCTTGTATAGCAGGGGTTTGCGAGAGTTATCGTTAAAAGGTTTAATGCGAAGCAGCTTTAAGCTGGCTTGGCGTGGTTTTTGAGCGCGGTTTGGCTGTTTGAGGAAACATGTCGACGGTGTAGGGTTTGAGTGTACAGGATGTTAACGTACTTCGCTTGCGTTGAAAGCACACTGTGCTTTCAACTTTGAGCAAGCTCAGCGAATCGAAGTGCATTCGCGAATTATGCTTTAATCGCGCATGCAAGTCGATTTGCCACTTTGCACCCAGCTGGTGAAGTGGAAAAAATTTATGCAGAAGGAAATGTACCGTAGCATATGTGGGAGAAAAAATATGCGAGTCTAGTGAACAGGTTCAATACTGTAGAATCAAGGCTTAAGGGAGTAAAAGCTCGCATTGTTGAAAAGCAAATGAGGCATGATGAAGTTGAATATTTTATCGAGGACTTGAAAAACAGGACTTGTTAACAGTGTTCGATGAAAACGTCTGGCTTAGCATGGTTGACCATCTAACTGTGCATCACGATGGAAAGGTTGATCTTACTTTCCTTGATAGGAGCAAAACGGAACTAAAGTGTTAAGCTTACAGGAAAAGTGTAAGGTAAAATAAAAGTATATCAGCAAGTCGCTGACGTGCTTTTTTGCTGTTAAAAGAGTTATGGGTTGAGTATCAATGGAGAGAAGAGGGTGCGTCTGTCTAAAAAATTAAACATTTTGAAAGGAGGAATAATGGAAACAATAGTATCCGCTTTATTAGTTTTTGTTTCTACATCCATTGACTACTTAGTTGTTTTGACTATTTTATTCGCTAGTCAAGGAAAGAAAGGTTTGAAATCAATTTATGTAGGGCAGTATTTAGGTACAGGACTGCTTGTACTGGCTAGTCTTATTGCCGCTTACTTTTTAAATTTTATTCCACAAGATTGGATTATCGGACTCCTTGGTCTAATTCCGCTAGGTCTTGGTATAAGAGCAATTTTTGTGGATGAAGATATTGATGAAGAAGATATCGAGGGGAAAATTACAGGAAATGGATCAAAAATCTTAGCATTTACAAGTTTAACAGTGGCAATGGGTGGAGATAATTTAGGAATTTATATCCCCTATTTTACAGGAAAGAGTTTGATTGAGATTAGTATAAGTTTAGTAATATTTGCATTAGGGATTTTGATTCTATGCAAATTATCTCAAAATCTCGCCTCAATTTCTGCTATCGGAGAGACTGTGGAAAAGTACGAAAAAGTAATTGTACCTGTCGTGTTTATTGGACTCGGTCTTTATATATTGATTGAAAATGGAACTATTAATTATTTCATAGGTCAAGTCCTAAAAGTGGTGTAAATTCATTTCCTTCCCTTTATCTGTTATTTTTATGTTCAAACTCAAACGAGAAAAATAAGTGGTGCTTCCCACCGTCACGGCGCTTCACCGTGCTATAAGATGCAGGAGGCTGATTAGGTGGGTGCAAATTTGCCCTTATGTAGCAGGGTTTAGCGAGGGCTATCGTTAAAAGGTTTAATGCGAAGCAGCTTTAAGCTGGGTTCTCGCGATTTTTGAGTGCAGTTTGGCTGTGTGAGGGAACATGTCAACGCTTTAGGGTCGAGTGTACAGGATGTTAACGTACTTCGCTTGCGTTGAAAGCACACTGTGCTTTCAACTTTGAGCAAGCTAAGCGAATCGAAGTGCATTCGCGAATTATGTTTTAATCGCGCATGCAAGTCGATTCGCCACTTTGCACCCACCCTGTGAAGTGAGTATATACAGTATAGTTTGCGTAATTATTTATCACGCAAAAAACATGATAATAAAATTTATACAAGCAAAAAGAGATGTTACTCAAATGGCATAATTGTAAAAAGTTACTTTATAACATTCTCCTATATCGTGGGGCTTAAATCTAAGCCCCACTTTTTATATTCAAAACTATTTTTTCAAATAAATAAAAGTCAAAGACTTTACATATTTAACGCTTATTCTTAGCTAAAATACCTGTTTTTAATATCATTTGTAAGCATACGCTGAACAAAAAAATACAAAACAATATATTGCATATAAAAGGTGAAATACTGCGCGCAATTATTGCGCCTAAGTTTACAGTAAATGTCGCAAAAATACCGATAATAATTCCTTCAGTAAAATGAGTATAATGGTAACGAGCATTAGCAATACTACCACTTATAGCTGTAGGAAGCGTGACAAGCAAAGCAGTTCCTCTTGCCATAAGGTCTCCCATGCCGAGCAAAAGTTGCACGCATGGCACTATAATTCCTCCGCCACCAACACCTAAAATACCTGAAAAAATACCAGAAACAACGCCTATAAATATAAGACATATAGCTTTTAAAAAATTAACATTAAAATCTACATTTCTTAACGGAATCCAAACTTGACTAGAACATATAACTAGTAATACAAAAAGTGTAAAACACCAAGGAAATATTTTTTTAGGCAAAATATGTGAAAAATATACCCCAATTTGTGATCCGAAAACTGAACCTATTATTAGAAAAAATGCTGATAAAAATGACACTTTGCCGTTTAAACCGTAAACAATGCTTCCACAAAGCGACGTTATAATTATGGCAACAAGAGAAGTAGCAGTAGCATGACGCTGATCAAATTTCATAAAAACAGTTAATGCAGGAACTATCACCATTCCTCCACCTACACCGAACAATCCTGATAAGAAACCTGCTAATAGTCCAATGAAAACGATTAAAACAATATTATGGAAATTATATTTGGTTTTAAAAATATTTCTCAACATATATCTTTTCTTCACAAAACACCTCCTCGTACTTTATTCACTACTTTTACTATATTATATGAAAAATAGAATGTTTCTATACTAGTTCAATTGTAATTTATGTATTTATTTATCTAATTAACGTAAGTAATGGATAATAAGAAGTTTATCGCAGAGACGAAAGATGTTCGTTTAACGGTGAAACGTGCTGATACCTTTGGTGTGAGCTTTGTTAACTGTGAACAAGATATATTGAGGGTTGAGGAAGCGCAAAATGTTATAAGGCTTATTCAAACTAAAAAAGTCTCAGCTTCGAATTGGCTGAGGTGGTTTACTCAGGGTATGCCTGAAATTGTTGTGAGTTTGCCACATGATGTGGAAGTTTGTGAGGTTGAATCTGATTCTAATCAAGTGCTCATCACGGATATTGAGATTGGTAAGCTTTATGTAGAAGTGAACAATGGCTTTATATCCACTGGAGAAAGATAAAATTCATATTTAATGAAATTGACAATCAGGCCTTATGGAGGGTTTTTATGGCTGAGATTTGGGATGCGTATGATAAAGAATTTAATAAATTAAAGAATATTACATTAGTGAGAGGAGAACCAATTCCTGACGGCATGTATCATTTGGTGGGCGAAGTAATTGTTAAACATATAGATGGGACTTACCTTATTATGCAAAGAGATTTTGAAAAGAAATTCGGTGGAATGTGGGAGTTGACAGCAGGTGGTTCTGCATTGCAATATGAAACACCATTAGAATGTGCAGTAAGAGAATTAAAAGAAGAAACAGGTATTGAAGCTTCAAAAATTATGGAGATCGGAAGATTTGTGCAGGATGTTTACCGCTCTCTTTATGTTGAATATCTATGCGTAACCGATTGTAAGAAAAATGCAATTGCTCTTCAAAAAGGAGAAACGGTTAATTATAAGTGGGTAGATAAAAAGAGCCTTTTGGAAATGAGCCAAGACGAGTTAGTATCATCAAGGGCAATCAAACTTATTAAAACAGTAGATATATAAATTCAAGTTTGGCTGTTTGAGGTAAGATATCAACGCTCTAGGGTTGAGTGCACAGGATGTTAACGTACTTCGCTTGCGTTGAAAGCACACTGTGCTTTCAACTTTGAGCAAGCTCAGCGAATTGGGGTGCTTTTTCGCGCTACGCTTTAAGTGAAAAGGCAGGTCATGTCGTTCGCGCGGTCTAAGCGCGCTCACGTCTTCGCCGCGCAGAAGCAGTGCTTCTGCCTTGAGCGGCTCAGCGCTCCGAATTACCTTTTCGCGCTACGCTCTAAGCGAAAAGGCAGGTCGGAACGCACGGCTATTAGTAGCCGTTCGGCTGATTTGGCACATAAAGTCCACTGGACTTTACATTTGAGCCAAATCACGCTTTGAAGGAGCTTGAAATGCGTTATGCAATTTCAAGCTCTGTCAAAGCGCCCATGCAAGTCGATTCGCCACTTTGCACCCAGGGTGTGAAGTGGTAAAATATAGCTTAAAAGTTAAAATGAGGCCTGATTATTAGTATGTGCACGAGGAGGTTTTTAAGGAATGGACAAGCTCGTTCGTTTTTGCCGTGAAGTAGCGACATTCGGCTTGACGGTTGCCTTAATCGCGATGCTGGTTGCCTTAATATGGGATGGCACACTTGCTATTAGAATTGGTTTTACCTCTTTTGTTATTGGTGTCACAGTGATCTCGCTTAAGACTGTCCTTCGAAAGACTGATTGAATTTTGTTTGGTTCAAGTCAATAGTTGAATATCTCACGTTGGGTGGCTATTACTGATCTCTGTCAGTAATAGCCACTTCTTTTTATGAATCTTAAAGTCAGGCTCAATGTCCGTCCTGTTTAGCCGGTGATCGGTTAGGGTAATCGGATGAAGTATTGGATACGTTGAAGAATAATATTAGAGAAATTATCGCTGGCAACAACTTAAGTGAGCTTGAAACGGTTGATAAAAGAATTGCAGATAAACAAGCGATACCATTAACCTTGCTTAAAGCTAAAAAAGACTACACGAAAACTGCCAACGAGATTGATGAGCTTAAAGGTAAGAAACAGCAGCTTCTTATAGAAAAAGCAGGTCAAGAAGATGCTAAAATACGAATCAGAGAAATGGAAGATTTTCTGAAAAGTGAGCGTCACGATATTAGTGAGTATGACGAGAAGCTGGTAAGAAAGTACATCAAGAAAATAAAAGTTTACGAGGACAGGTTCAGTATAACTTTTAAATCAGAGATTAGTGTGGATATTGAAAGGGCATCGTAAATTGAAAGGGCATCGTAAAAGCCAAAAGAATGTGAGCATTTGAAATGTTACAAAAGTCAGCCTAGGTGGTGAATCCTCTCTAGGCTGTTTTTATGCTCAAAAATCAAGCTATTAAGCCAATCTTAAACCTTTTAACGATAGCTTTTTAATAATCGTTAACATAATAATGATAGTTACTAGGAATAGTTATTCCAGTAGTGCGTCAATATTTCGTTTTGAATATAGAAGTCTGCGCACTTCCATAGTGTCGTCGATGACAACGTAAAAAACAGAAAAGTTGCGTACGCCAATCCTGTAGTAGGGGTGTTCTCGTGTTGTTGATGATTGGTAAGGAGCAAATAAGAGGGGCGATTCAAGTCGTTTATCGATTGCTGATTCTATGTCGTCAACAAGTCTGTGAGCAGCTTTTGGATTTTGCAGTGTATTGGTTATATAGTCAACTGTTTCTAATAAATCTTCTTTGAATAGTGGTAGAAAGGTTAATTTATACGTGTTCTTGCTCATTAATCCTTCTCCTTGCGCTATCAAAGACGTCGTCTTTAGAAAGACGTGTAGAAGTGTTTGCGGCAAAAGTATCTGCTTCGTCGAGTTTTCTTTCAATGTCGTCAGTGAGGGCAGAGTATTGTTTGATGCTCATGAGAACCATAGTCCCATAACCATTTTTTGTAAGGAATACTGGTGTATTTGAATTTATAACTGTTTCTTCTACTTCTGGAAATTTATTTCTTAAATCGGAAACTGGTCGAATATTAATCATAGTATCAACCTCCTTTTATCAAAAAAGTATCATAATATTATCAAAATTACAATAGTTAGCGCGCTATCGAACTTTTATTCCGACGTTTGGTGAGATATTAGTACGACGATTGGCTTTGTTTGGAAATGTGGTTGTAAAGACTAAATGTTAAAAGGTTTAGCGTGCGGTGGATTTAATATTACTTCTCGAGATTCTAAATGCTATTTTGCTGTCGAGTAGTTGTGCGATTTAGTTGCTTATGTTTTGGGGAACAAATCGGTGTAAAAATTGTAAAAAAGTTCCCTACACTGTTTGATTTATCATGGTAATGGCTTGTTGGTTATTCCAGAAAATAAGGTTCCTGAGTTTAAGAAGTTGCTTGTTGAGTATTATGAGGATGAAGATTTGCAGTCTGTGACGGATGCGTTTGCTTGCGTTTGTGAAGATGATTGGAAAGCGCTGTGCAAAAATGAGAGAAAACAAATTGGCGGTCGGTTGCGCTCATTTGTCGGCAGAAATTGCGCTTTCAACGGAAATTGCCAATCGCACTTGCTACTACGCAACTGCTGTTTCATCTATAATTTCACCATAATCATGATGAATTCGAGTTTGAAATGGAGATGTTTTTATGATTTTAGCAGATAAAATATTGGAACTGCGTAAACAAAACGGTTGGTCGCAGGAAGAATTGGCGGACAAATTGGGCGTCAGTCGCCAAGCTGTTTCCAAATGGGAAGGCGCACAAAGTATCCCGGATATGGAACGGATAATTGCATTGAGCCGTTTGTTTGGTGTTAGTACAGATCTTCTGGTAAAAGATGAAATTGATGTTATGGGGAAGAACGTCAACGCAGATGAAAATGCCTACCAGGAAGAAGCCGGCGTTCGCATGCGGGTAATTGAGCTGGAAGAAGCCTCCGCTTATATTGCTCACAGAATATCATTTGCCGCCTATGTTGCTCTAGGCGTTCTTCTTTGTATTCTGGCGGCAATCCCGTTGATAGGCAGTAATCTTTTGCTTTCTCCCACAGTAAATGCGCAAGTCGGTAAAACTATTGGCTTAGCATTCAGCGTTGCGATTATTACTGTAGCTGTAGTTATTTTTATTATTCAGAGTTTCCACGAAAAGCGTTATCAATATTTGGAAAAAGAGGACTTTGAAACGGCTTACGGCGTTGACAGTGTGCTCAAAGAACGCTTGGAACGGTTCATGCCGTCGTATGTGCTGCGGACGGTCAGCGGTGTCGTTTTATGTATGGTTGCCTTTATTTTTCTTATAATTTCGGATGCAGTGTCGAAATTTTATCAACTTTCATCCGGCTTTTTTGTAGTTATCGCTATTGTCCTGGTGGCAGCAGCTGTTTATTTATTCGTGCAGGCGAATATTGTTCGCTCGTCCTATTACCGTTTGCTGCAACCGAAGAAAAAGATTGTCTATCCTGCAAAGATTAGGTTATTGCTCCAAGCTTACTGGCTTATGATTATCTTCATTTATTTAGCCTACAGTTTCATCACGTCCGATTGGGGAAAAAGTTGGATTGTTTGGCCGTTGGCTGCATTGACTTACGGAGTAATAGAAGTAGTGCTCAAAGTGTGGAGGCTTGGAAAGAAATAAGTGACTTTCAGCGTCGATTTTCTGGCGAATAACAGGTGTTATCCGGATGAAATATGGTATGCCCACGCTTATATTACCCCCAAAGAGTGAAAGTATGATTAAAAAATGTCGCACATATAGGCTTTACCGTCGGTGGTGCGGACATTTTTTAGACAGCCACACCCAGTCTACTTTTGTTCTAGATAAGACTTATTCCTACGAGTTATCAAGTCTCTTATTTGCTGGCTGGTGAAGAGACTCGTAGCTGGGAATTTGGTGTTTATCGATTGGTTAAGGATAATTATCCTAAATATGTTTTATCGATGGATACAATGAATTTTTCGCAAGAAGGTATTATACACAAATATTTACCAGATTTTCTAAAGGAGTAAACCATGGAACATAATTGCGGATTTATTAACGATAAAAAAGCATTTAGATATAGAGCAGCAGCCATCATAGTCGAAGAAGGTTGTGTGCTATTTGCAAGAAATGATGAGGACGACTATTTCTACTCAGTTGGCGGAGCGGTTCACATGGGTGAGACGTCAGAAGAAGCCGTTAAGAGGGAAGTATTTGAAGAGACAGGTCTTAATTACGAGGTCGATCATCTTGCTGTCATACACGAGAACTTCTTCATCGGTAGCTCTGGCTTAAAAGGAGTAGACTTCCATGAGCTGACATTCTACTACATGATGAAGCCCATGGGCAAAAGAGATTTTACGAGCCATAGCACTACAGAGGCAGGTGCTAAAGAGACAATGCATTGGTTACCTATAGATGAGCTTGATAAGTGCAAGGCTTACCCGACATTTATGAAAGAATATCTTAAATCGGAGCATAGCGGAATAGAGCATATAATTTCAGATGAAAGATATTAATGAATCCCGCTATTATGGCAAGAGATTGTTACATAAACATTATTTCATTGAAATTAACAAATAACCGCCAATGATATATTACAATAATTAACAGTACCCGACGCGCCTCTTAACAATGCGAACCAAATCGGGTCTTTTGATTTTTGGTCTATAACCCGATATTTAACAAGGAAGTTGTTCAAGTGGCGAATAGTAGGAAGTTTGTAGCAAAAACGAAAGATGTTAGCTTAACGGTCAGAAGAGCTGATTCTTTTAGTATTAGTTATGTTAATTGTGAAAAAGATATATTTTGTGTTGAAGAAAATCAAGACGGTATAAAGTTCGTTCAAACAGAAAAAGTGTCGGCTTTTTACTGGCTTAAGTGGCTTGCTAAAGGCAGTCCTGAGGTCATTGTTACGTTGCCGGAGAATGTTGATTTTTGTGAGATTGAAGCTGAGTCGAATCAAGTATTAGTAGCAGATATTAAAGCTGACAAGATTTATGCAGAAGTTCATAACGGCAGGGTGGAAGCAAGGAATGTTCAGGCGAATGATGTTTTTCTAAAGTGTCTTAATGGTTCTGCTGTGGTGAATAATGTTAAGGTTGTTGTTTCTTGCATGGTGGATACGTTAAATGGTACGAGTGTTTTAGAGGGAGAAATTACCAAGGGTGCATGTCTTGAAGTAGTTTGTGAGAATGGTATGGCTGAAGTTTGTGATAAGCATAAAGCAGATCTTGGGCGCAAAACAAATGGATGTGCTCACTATGCTGTGCACTGCTTGAATGGAAAAGCTGTAGTGAAGTAATACTGTTGTGGTGTTTTATGTCCGCTACTTTGACTAGTCGCACGAAATAGAGTTTGGCATATTCTAAAAATGTTTTTAAATGTTGGAGTATTAGGCTTGGTGATTTTTAATCCAAGTGTAAAGGTCATTTTCATTTGCCTTGCCTGATGCAACTTTGAGAATAATATCAATCAGTTCTTCATCTTTATAAGACAACATAATGTTGTTGAGTGCCAGAAAGATTAGCATGACATGTGTGCCGATACGCTTGTTTCCATCTATGAAAGGGTGGTTCTTTATAAGACCAAAAGCTAGACGTACTGCCTTATCTAAGACAGATGGGAAAAGTTCATTCTCGTCAAATGTTTGCAGTGGAGTCTTTAATGCAGAATCAAGCATTCCTACATCTCGGATACCTGAAGAACCACCACTTGCTTCAATCAGAGCCTGGTGAAGTTTAATCACCTGTTCTCGTGTTAGATACTTCATTTAGCAAGTTCCTCATAAACTTTTTTGTTCTTTTTGATGAACATGTTGGATAAAGCCATAACTTCATCGTCTGCTGGAACAGTAACTTTTTCAGTTTTGGCTTTTGGGAACTCTAAAATCACATAGCGCGGAGCGTTGTTTTTCAAAATAACAGCTGATCCGTATGTGTCAACAAGTCGTGCAACCTTGGAAAAGTTTTGATTTGCTTCGGAAATAGAAACGAGCGTGTCTGTATTTACATTCATATCAATAACCTCCATTTTTAGAAGAATTATAGCATATATTTTAGGATAAATAAATCCTAAGTATTTTGAGAGCTATTTTATAAATGCCATATAGCCTATGTGTGCTCTAGTTGCTTGTGTTTTGGGGAACAAATCGGTTAAATAATCATAAAAAAGTTCCCTACATTATTTGATTTCTTATGCTGTTACAGTTGGTAACTATAGTGTTTCACCTTGTTTCTTTTTCCGCTGTAAATTATTTGTTAGTTTGTAATTAGGCGGTATCTCAATCAAATGTTTCAATACTAATTTGGTTTCCGTCAAGTAATTTCATGATGTGTAATAACTGATTTGAAAGGAGTTGTGTTATGAGTAGTGTTATATCTTTGGGAGAAAAAATTAAAAAGGCTCGTCTGGAAGCTGGGTTGACGCAGGAGGAGCTTTCGGAATTATTGATGGTATCTCGTGCTGCTGTAGCAAAATGGGAAACGAATCGGGGTTTGCCAGATATAGAGAATCTGAAATTTATTGCATCTGCTCTAAGCGTGAGTGTTGATTATCTTTTGGATGAGAACAATAGCGTTGATTTTTCTATTACTAAGAAGCCTATTAATCTCAATAAATATGGTTTCGACGGTAGGTTGAGCGGTTTTAAGAAGCTGAAAATTAAAGAGCAGATTGTATTAGATGAATATCCTGACTCAGAAATCAATATGCTAACTGTTGTTAAGACTTATAACAGTTCATCTGAGAAAATGGTGGATAATTTTGTTGGATGGTTTTCTACGCTCCTTGGAGGATTGCCATTGTTTGGCATATATGATTTCAGTAAAGCTGTTGCCACTCTTGGGGCTGATCAGTATTATTTGGTGGATAAAAAAGATAAGCAGTATTTCGTGCTTATAACCGATGAGTATATTATTAGCAGAATTATGGGAGTGGCGTTTAATAGTAAAAAGTTCCGTATTGGAGATAAGGAATTTATGAAAGTTGGTTTTCTTCGTAATAAGTAGTAAATGGGTGGGTGGGTCTGGTTTTAATATTTTTTCTCATAATATTTGTTGATAAAAAACATGATTAATGGAGAGAAGGCTACTGAAATAGTTAAAAGAGCAGCTGGTAAATATGCCTTTGTTATAAATGCAATTATGGCAATTATTCCCATTAGGTGCATCAGTATGAATGCCATTGTTGCATTTACTTTATCTTTGATTTTCTCGTTTCTTTCATCGTTCACATTTATTTTGTAGTTGTGGTCTTTTTTCATCATCTTATAGTGCATGATTTTTACGTGTGAAAGTGAGATAATCGCAACAAAAACAACCGACAATGCAATTTCTACGGATTCGTTCAGTTTAAGAGTGAGTGCAAGAATTAATCCGCAAATTCCTATTACATATCCTATGTACCAAAAATTCTGGGTTTTCTGTTTTTTCATTTTTTATCTTCCTCGTAGATAAATATTTCTTCGATTGTTAAATTAAAGTACTTAGCAATTTTGTATGCCAATATGATTGATGGGTTGTATCTTCCATTTTCCAAAGAACCGACTGTCTGTCTTGATACTTCGAGTGCGTCAGCAAGTTCTTCTTGGGCTATGCCTTTTTCTTTTCTAATTTGTTCAAGTCTATTTTTCACATTACATTCTCCTTCCTAATGGAAAGTTAGCTTTACATATAGGATAATCTTTTCGAGAGTAAATGTCAAGTTTACTTTCCATTGGATTTAATATCGATAATATTGTTTGTGAAGTTTCATAGTATTCAAGAGAGTAGAAAACTAGAAGTATAATTTTCTTTCAGATACTATTTCAGATAGTATTGTTCTTATGGATAACAGTAGTGAGCTTTTGGCAAGTAACAGTGAAAATGCGTTAGTAGATTTTACTGAAAAACTTCTTGTGGATGTTAAAGATTTTAACAATAACAACAATAAAGTATTAAGTGTTCCCGTATCTGAATTATTGAATTTTGGATCTGGTTTATCGTCATTAATTCCTGCATGTAATACAGTTACTCAAACAATAACCATTCCTACGGATGGTCTTTATAAGATTGCTAATAAAGCTGCAGGTGATACTCTAAAATACGCAAAAAATGGGAATCTATGGGGATCTTTAAGAAAAGCTGACGGTGGCTCTAGAATGATGCAGATTTCAAAGATGGAGTCTTTGCAAGGTTCTATGAAAACAGTATCTGCGTTTAATCCTGCTCTTTTAATGATGGCTGTGGCTATTTATTCTATTGAAAAAGATATGAAAAAGATTAAAGAGACGCAGGAAAAGATACTTACCTTCATGGAGGTTGAGAATGAGTCACAGATTGAGGCAGATGTTGAGTCATTGATGGGGATTGCTTCTACTTATAAGTGCAGTTGGGATAATGAAATTTCTGTTACGAATAATCATAAGCTTGTTATCGATATTAAGAATCGTGCTAGAAAGAACATTATTGCTTATCAGAAAAAGATTACTGACATTCTTCTGTCAAAGAAGTTTATTGTGTCTAAAAGTAAAGTAAATTCGACGTTGTCTGATTTAGGGAAAAAGTTTAAGTATTACAGATTGTCGTTATATATTTTCTCTCTATCATCTTTGATGGAAATAATGTTAAGTGGTAATTTTTCGGAAGAGTACATTACTAATGCAGAAAATGAGATAAAGAAATTGTCTGATGACTACTGTGAGAAATTTGAAAAAAGCTCTTTATATTTAGAAAAACTTGGTAATTCGGAAGTAGAAGTCAATGTTGTGAAAGCTATAGGTACTGCTGGTACTGCTGTTGGTAAGTTAATTGGTGGTATTCCTTTAGTTAAAGATGGTTCTGTTGATGAGTTTTTACAAGATAAAGGAAACGGATTACATGAAAATGCTAATGCAATGGGAGTAAAAGCAGTGAAGGAGTTTGCTGTTTTGCGTAATCCGGAAACAAAAGTGTTTGTGGAAAAAATGGAGGATATAACTCAAATCTACAATCGTACTTCGCAAATATGTGTTGATAAAGAAAAAATATATTTGTTGTAAGTCATATATTATTTCATGTTGTGAGAAAACGTTTAATGCGTTGATGTCAAAGGCTGATTAGGTGGGTGTGTTTTATAACGTTCGAAATTACGCTATTTCATTCGTTACTTTTTAACCCAAATCGCGCATTAGTTATTTGGGTCGTTAACAATGTTTTCTATATTTCTGCCTGAGTAGAATATGCGAATAACTGTTACAGTCATTTGGTTTTCGTCTACTTGGTAGAAAACAGTGTAGTTGTCGACTGGAACTCTGCGTATTTCTTTAGAACACCACGGCTCCCACTCTACAAGCTGATAGCACATAGGCATAGTGTTAAGAGAACGTATAGCATGCTTAATGCGGTTGACTTGTTTTTCCGCCGTTTTTGGAACTTTTAAATTAAAGCGAATGTATTCGTATAGCCCAGTGAGATCAAGGAACGCTTGCGGAGAATAAATGACGCTATAGGTTGTGCTCATACGCCGTATTCCTTAGCGAAGAATTGGTCTACTTCATCTGCACTGTATTGTTTGCCAGTTGAAATAGAGTCGATGCCTTTTTGTAATTCTTTATCCAACTCGGCTCTTGTTAAGCTGCCTAAAGCAAGCGGTTTTTCTTGCTTATTAGTCGGCAGACGAAGTTCAAATGGCATGCCTTTTTGTAAAACAATCTGGCTGTAAAGCATTTGGATTGCTGAAGATGGTGTTATTCCAAGCTGGTTCAATATGCTTTCAGCATTTTCTTTAAGATTTGTATCGATTCTTGCATATACAGCGTTTGTGTTTGTCATTGTGCTCGCGTCCTTTCTGACCTTATTTTACAAAATGTTTGCAAGCATACGCAAGCAGATGAAAGCAAAAGTTTAATCACTATTCAGATTATGACTTCACATTGTTGTATCTTCGGATTCAAAATCAAGCTATTAAGCCAATCTTAAACCTTTTTGCAATATTTTCTTATCGTTAGAAAGTTTAGCGTGTGGCGGCTTTAAGCTTGGTTAGTACGATTTTAGATGCGATTTTGCTATTTTATCAGTTATAACTTATAAATTATCGATTTTGTTATTAAATTTCACTTATAGGTGTGATGAACTGTGATTAGTTAAGTGGTTATAAGTGTATTCGAAAAGCCTGCACTTATTGGAAAAATAAAAAATTTTCTTTAATAAAGCTTGTATGTATGGTTTTTTTTTAATAGTAATACTATTAAAGCTAAACAGACTATTATGGATTCTAATTTTAATAAAATTGCATATTAGAAATAAGGAGCACGTATGCGACTAATTAGACCAGATAAGAAATATATTCAAGGTTATATAGAAGCAAATGAAGAAGATGAAATTTTTAGGCCGAATGCAGAAAGACGTTTTATACACCCTGAGACAATTATAGAGAGTTCTTATAACTATGAGCATGGTATAAATTTACCTGAAAATTATGTTAAAGCTACTACATTTTGGCTGATAGATAATGAAAAATTTATTGGTGAAATTAATATTAGGCATGAATTAAATTCTTTTTTAATTAACTATGGTGGTCACATAGGGTACGAAGTTAGGCAGTCTGAATGTATGAAGGGCTATGGAACGAAAATGCTTTCTATGGCACTTACATATTGTAAAGAGACTTTGAATCTGCATAAGGTTTTGATTACATGCGATGATGACAATATTGGCTCCATACGAGTTATAGAAAATAATGGTGGAATTTTAGAAAACAAAGTGAAAAATAGCTTATCAAGAGGAAATGTTACGACAAGAAGGTATTGGATTAATATATAGGGAAAATATTAAATTTTATCTATACTGACCACTCAATCGTGGCTTAGGACAATTTTTTAGATATTCTGTGCAATCAAAGCTGTACAATGAAAGCACGATATTTCGTAATTGCATTTTCTGGAGAAAGATGATGAGTGAGGCGAATGTAAGGCCAGTGCTTTTCAAGCATGCTTTTTGGGATAATGTGATTATAGAAACTGTTGCTGGCATTTGCACGCTTATTATTTCGCTGCTTGTACAGCAGTTCGTAGGGCACCGAGTACTAGGTTGGGAAACTGTGGTCATACTCGCGTTGAGTGTTGTGGTGTTTTCGCTGCTAAGTGCAGCGTGTCTGCAGTGGTATAGGCATCGTAGACCGGATGACGGGTATTTGCTTATTGGAATTATCGATTTTGTGCTCAGGCTGTTGGTGACTTCTGGTATTGCTTTATTGCTTGTTTCCGATATCACGTTGCTAAGCATTATTATTGGTGCAACAATCACCAGTGTGTTGCTGTTTGTTTTTGAAAAGCCTTGGCAGCGTGGTATGACGGATGCGCAATTACAGGAAGCTTCAAAGAAATCGGTTGAGCTTGGCGTTCAAATGCTTGAAGAAGAGCGCGTAAAGCGCGCCGAGGCGAGAAACATGATTGCATTACAGCATGCGAGCGAAGTTAAAACAGACACTCCTAGAGGTGTGTCTCTAACATTCTCCTCGTTAATCGTTGCGAATATGCTGATGGAAGCAGTATGCGATGTTGTCATATTTGTGCTTGCGTTGATGCTGCAATGGTGGGTGCTTGGTACTATCTTCGGATGGCGAACGCTGCTTGTCATGTTCTTGGGCAATATGCTATTTTCTTGCGTGGCGGCTGCGGTTATGGTTCTGATGGGCGCATTGAAGGCTGATCAACAGAAATGCCTAACAAAAAGTTTGCCTTTCTTGGTTATTGTTGTATTGCTTCGATTGCTGATTTTTGGTGTTCTCGCTTGGCTGCTTACACCGAGCTTAGTATGGGTAAGCGTAGTTGTTGGTATTGTGCTTACCGATATTATCCTCGTTATCAAGTGGAACCCTAAAAGGTGAATTTTTAATTTGTTTCGTTTATAATAGAAACAAATGTAAAAAATGATAAATTTATCGACTATAATCGAAAAAGACTTGCAGCTGAGAATTTGGTGTTTATCTATGCACCCAGGGTGGTTTATGCAAAAGTAACTATAAAAGTAATTACAATAGAAGTCCAAAAAAGTCCTAGTTTTTGCTGCAAGAATCCCCGTGAAAGGGATAGCATAACCCTATTTCTATTTGTTACAAGTAAAACTTAGAACACCTTATACATTTTATGTGTTATCAAAAATAACAACAACAATTGTATGGCAAAAAATTATTGGATAGAATGAGTGTTAAACCTATTTGGTGTTCGACTCCGTGGAGTGAGTGAGGAGGATATTCTCATGTACAAGGTTCTTATGTTCGTGCTGAAGTTGGTTATGTTTACAGCTGTGAATTTTATGTTCCTTTACTTGTCGATGGTGGTATACGGCCATGATTTTGGTGTGATGTTCAAAACGTATGGGAATGCGCTCGGTCCGTTTACGTTCATGCTTGCTTTGATGACAACGATGTTGTTGCCTAATGAAGGAACTATTTTTGAGGGTAAGCGGCAAAAAGTGTGCTAAAAAACCGAGTTATCGTTGAAATACCAAGGAAAACTTGCTGTAGTTAAGCTAAAAAGGCTTAACATTTAGTATTACTTGACATTGAAAACAAAAGGGGCTTAGGACAATTTTTAGACATTTTGTGCAATCATAGTACGATGTTCCATAATTGTCTTTTAAGCCCCATTTTAATTCTGTGGTTGTTGTAAGAATCAATATAAGTATGAATAGCTTGACGTAATTCTTCTGTGCTATCCCAGCTACTGCGACTTAGATAACAAATTGCGAAAAAGTTATGCAATGAGAACGTTATTTGCAATTTTTATATTGCGAGCATGCTGTTAGCGATTAAGCCCTCACTTTGGTGTAAATTCATTTCCTTCCCTTTATCTGCTATTTTTATGTTCAAACTCAAACGAGAAAATAAGCGGGGCTTCCTACCATCACGGCGCTTGATCGTACTATCTGATGCAGTAATGCGAACATAAAAATCGTGTATGACAGTCAAAAAATCCCATTCATGTAAATTGTGTTGCAATATGCGATACAGTATTTTATGGTATGTGTATGGAGGTTGATTGATATGGCATTCGTGAACTTAACGTTGTACATCAGTCTTGCAACGACGCTTTCTTAAGGTCTTCCATAGAGGAATACGATGGTACGTTAGGGTCTCTGGAAATTCTTCTAGCTTCTTCCATAGCAGCCAGTGTTTCAGTGTTATATTGTGGCTGCTTAATTATGAATGGGAAACCGCCTTCCATTATGGAAGTTCGTAAGAAAATATTGATAGCATCAGTGACGGAAATTCCGAAGCTGCCAAATAAGTCTTCAGCACTTTGTTTTACACTTGGTTCAATACGTATGTTGATGTTTGCAGTTTTAGACATATTATTATCTCCAACTACTTATATTGTATTGCAAATGTTAAACAAATGTTTTGTGGTTGCTTGTATTTGAGTTTTTGACGTAATACTCATATAATTTTCCACGTAAAGCACATTTAAGTTTATGAGGTGTTGCGCTATGACTGCCCAAATGATCGCTAGTCTTAAGAACGGTTTGAAAGGCATATAAAAGCACATAAAACAGCTTAAGATACATATTCTTTAGCAGTATTAAACACGCATTGCACATGATGTTTGTCATTATGTTTGCACGTGCGCGTTGGTTTTTGCATGTTTTTGCATGTTTTGCGCGTTCTTATCGTTCTTATAAGCAAGCGTTATCTTTTTATCTAACTGATTTTCATTGTTGAAATTTATTCAATAACAGTAAGAATGAAACTTTAATAACAAGTAAGAACGAAGCAATAATAATGAATAATAATATAGAAAATGCAACTAATAGTCGCGATAACAATAATAAGCAGTCAGCTAGCAACTTAATATTGCGTATTGATAATGTAACAAGATCTTATTCTCGTGGATTTGGCCGTAAGAAGACAACTCGCCAAGTTTTACATAACGTATCTTTTGATATTCATTCTGGTGAAATATTTTGCTTGCTTGGTCCAAATGGTGCAGGTAAAACAACTACCGTGAAAATTGTTGGTACGTTGTTGGCTCCTGATAATGGTAGTGTTCGTATTGCCGATATTGATGCTGTGAGTAATCCTCGAGAAGCACGTAAGCACGTGTCGTTACTTCTTGGAGGTGAGCGAGGATTTTATCAAAGGTTAAGTGCATTAGATAATCTTCGTTATTTTGCGGATCTTTCCGCTGTTCCATATAGGGAGCAAGGAAAGCGTATTCACGATGCTCTTGAGCAAGTTGATTTACTTGATAAAGCTCATGATGTTGTTCAAACTTTTTCAAGGGGAATGTGGCAGAGGTTGCATATTGCTCGATCGCTGGTTGCTAGAACGGATCTTATGCTTTTAGATGAGCCTACCACTGGTTTGGATCCTGAAAATGCTAGGAAAGTACGTGAAATTATTCATGCTTTACGAGATCAAGGAATAGCGATTTTGTTAACTACGCATGAGATGAGTGAGGCTGAAAAATTAGCTGATACTGTTGCTGTAATAAATCACGGTAATATTATTGCTCAGGGAAGTGTTCAGCAGTTGGCTTCTTTGCAGCATATTGATCATGTAACAATGTACGCGTATGACGGTGAAGTATCAAGCGGAACTACTAGTGTTAAGGAAGAATTGCAAAAACTTGATGGAGTGTTGTGGTGTGATGTTTTTGAATCGCATGGAGTGTTAAATATTACTATCGCGTGGAGTAAAACATTATCGCAAGAACGAAATATCAAGATTTCTGTTGATGGGATTACGCGTTTAGGTGATCGCGCTGCAAGTTTGGAAGAAACGTATCTTGCTATTGTGCAAAATGATAATATTTCTGCATCAAATACTTCTACTTCTTCTGCTGCTGCTACGCCGTCTTCTTCGTCTTCTTCACCTTCATTGAATAAGTAGGAGGCTTAATATGAATACTTCTACTCATTCATACGCTTCTGTGATTCGTGGCATGTGGTTTCAGCTTAAAAGCTTAGCAAAAACAACGTTTTTCTTGCAAAATGCGATACTTGCTCCAGTATGTTTTGCGTTGATGAAAATTGTTGCATACTATGGTTTTTCTCATGATTGCGCTAATTGTCTTAATAATATTTGGGTTGATTCTTCTATAGCTGGATTATGGTCTGCTACAACTACTGCTGTTGGAATTATTGGATACCAGCGTTATTTAGGAACATTGCAATATTTAACTTTAAGTGTTATCTCACCTTCTGCAGTGTTTCTTCCTATTGTAGGATCTGCAGCTTTACTTGGTTGTATTGGTATGCCGCTTGCGATTATTACCGTTGCTGTTTTCTGCCATGGGTTCTTTATAATAACATTCACGCAGCTAGTTGGATACTTACTTTCTATGCTTGCTTGCGTAGCTTCTGCTGCATTATTATCTGGAATTTTTGTATTATGCCGTAAAGCTACAGTTTATGAAGGTTTGATTTTAATTCCTGTATGGATGCTTTGTGGAATAGTAATCCCCGTAGAATCAATGCCATTGCCAGCTAGCATTATTGCGTTTATTCATCCGCTTACGTCTGCAGTGTGGGTGTCTCATGCGCAATCATTTAATGCTACTACTGTGTTAGCAATTGTTTTATGTGTTGTATTATCCAGCGTTCTGCTTGTTATTGCAGGTTTTATGTTACGTCATGCTATTCGACTTGCAACGCTTAATGGAAGTTTGAACATAATATGATACGAAATAATAATCAGGTTGAAACTATGAGAAATAAAATTATTCAAAATAGTAAGTGCGATAGATTGCATCAATATAATCAATATTCTCAGTATGGTCACGTGAGCGTGTTATCTAGTATACGAACTGGTGCAAGAGTGAGTATACAGAGTATACCTAGCTTAAATAGTTGGAATACTGCTGTTATCCGTATGATTGTTGAGCCTCTTTTATCCACGTTCTTATACGTTTTTCTAGCTGGAGCTGTAAGCGGAGGATTCAATGGAGCAGCTAGTTATGCGACTAGCGCGGGTTTTAATCATAGTTTGATTGCATCAACTCTTGCTGCTGTGATGGGTGCGTGTTCTATTTCCACAAGTATGACGGTGTCAGAAGCACTAGCATGGGATCGTTTTGAAGGCACAACACCATTCGTGCTTACAAGCGCAAAAGTTGCATTACCATTATGGTTCGGTCGTATTATTGCGCTCGTGACTATTTCTTTGGTGAGTGATGCTGTGACTTTGTTTATAACAATGCTTGTAGTAAGCCCGAGTGCTTTCTTTGTGATTAATATGAGTGCGTTGATGCTGTTGTTCCTTATTGTTCCTGTTGCTTCTACGGGATTTGGTATTGCTATAGCTGCTATAAGCATGATGATGAATGATGTTTATACTATTTCTAACGCGCTTAGTGCAATACTTCCTATTGTTTGTGGTGTGATTGCTCCAATTAGCGTATTTCCTAAGATGATGCAATACGTGTTATACGTGATTCCAGTAACTCATGTTACTCAAGCATCTCGTAGTATAATTGATGGTTCTGTAAATGTTGGCGTATCGCTACTTGTGATTCTTATTGTTGGCATGTTATGGGCAATTGTTGGTGTGATCATATGGAATATTGGTGTTGCGGTTCAACAGCGTAAAGGTACTTTAACAAATATAGGGTTTTAGGTAATAAATATGTGAATTTAGTTAATTAAATAAGGATTTTATTAGTGGGTATAGGGGTGGGTGATACTAAAAGCATGTTGATTATTGCGTAAGGTTGTTTAGCTATCTTAAACCTTTTAACGATAGCCCTTCCTATCGTTAAAGCGTGCACTCATTTTGCCACACATCTGTTTATGTATGGAATAAAATCCCATAGATTATCGGATGATTTTTAGCTACAATTATTTTGTAGATTGCATATATGCGTTCTTTGCCCATAATTTACATCCCGTCAGTTTTATTAGACTCAAAGATGATTTGTACTACGAGATGAATGAATATTGGGCAGATGATGGTGAAGAACAGGGTAAAGATTGAACATGAGAATCGTAGCTGCAATTAGGTAAAGATTAAGTTGTGGAGGAGGCATAAATGAAGCATATCAAGCATTATGCTTTTTTGACTGTGGTAGTTTGTCTTATGTCACTTATTTCAGGCTGTAAGAATCAGAATAGTTTTAGCAATAATAATAGAGAGCAAAAAACAGAAAATCAAAAGTCTGCAAAAAATGAAGGACACTCAGAAAATAATGAAGATGTTGACTGGAAAGAGGTAAGTAAAAATGGTGTTGATGAAACTTTGCTCATAAAAAACATAGATGAAAAGGTTCTCACACATGTGGCTAAACAATTACAAAACCTATGCGACGAGATTGGTGAAAAGGGGATTAAAGATAAATACTATTGGCTGACAGGACAATGGTATAACGATGTAATATATTCTAAACAATACAAGAGTGTTGTGTCGTTGGGTAAAAAAGCAATGAAACCATTGTTCCTAATAATATATAAAAGCAAAGAGGCTGGAATGTATGAATGGGTTTGTAGTAAAGCGTTAGATGAAATATCTGGTTTTGATTTCTCGGGATTAAACAATGGCGTAGGCTGGAGTAATTCTAGAGAATTTTTAAAGGCATTTACTGATAAAATTATTGAACAAAAGAATTAACAATTCTCTGTTTACAATTGTCTTGGATGCCTACTAGGCAAGGTGAAACTGAGTATTATCAAGTCTATTATTTGTGATTACTACTGGAGAAACTCGTAGTAGTTTTAGGATAGTTTCTCACGGTTTTAGATGCAAATTTTGCTTTTTCTTTAAACGAGAGTATAGTGTTACCAAATTTGTAAAATAAGCTATTGGATTTGTGTAGTTTGTAGTGAATTATTTAAGTTGGATAGCAATTTGCAAGTAATCATGCGAGTAGTTATGTAAGTTTGCATGTAAGTATTCATGTGAGTTTGCATTATTTTGCAAGAGTTTTAGGGGAGAGCTGGTTGCTGTGAAGACGATTTTTAGCAAAGATAATATTTTTATTCGTATGAGATCTATTAGTCCTGCATTGCGATGGGCGCTGGTTGGCTTCTGTTTTTCTATGCTCGGCAATCAGGCGTATGAAGGATCGGTTTTGCCTTCGATTATTATTGTTGGCTTGCCGGCTTGGGTGATTGGTTTTCGTAAGACTTTCATGACGGTTGCCGATTTTCTTTCGCCATGCTCTGGTTGGATTGTTGATAAGCTTGGTGGTTTTCGCGCTCTTGCAATGACTGAAGGTGTAGAAGGCGTGCTCAGTTTGCTACCGCTTCTTATGCTTGGCTCTCCTGCGTGGAAGTGGTCGCTTGTTGCTCTTTCTTGCGCGTTGTTGATTACTGGTCAAGTGATTGATATTGCCAGTGAAGTTTTCGAGGTTGATGCTGCAGGCGGCGATGACGGCATGATTGTAAACTACAGCGGCATTGTAAGCGTTTTGGCGAGTGTTACAGGAACCTTGCTCGGCTCTCCGCTTGGATCTTGGATTGCAAGCTGGTCGATTCCTGCGGTTTTGATTTTCTCGTCCGTGACTTCTTTTGCGGCTTGTGCTACGCGATTTATTATGAAACAAGACATTGCGCAAGCATCTAACGAAGTAGAGGGAGCGTCGCAAGATGTAGAGAATGAATCGCAAGCGATTAGTGAAGAAGGAGAAGTATCGCAAGTATCGCAAGAAAATGACGTTGCCAACAAATCTACAGCTAAGCAATCTGTGAATCCATTACTCAAGAGTAAAATCATGCTTCTTGCTGGATCTCTTTTGGTTGCTTTTATTCCTGCATGCTCTGTTTCTTATATTCTTCTTGGTCTTGGTAAGCAATATGGTTCTAACTCTTTGACGATATTGTATATTTTCACTGGTGTAGGAAGCGTGCTTGCGTCCGTTTTGTATGCGCATTCGTCTCAAAAACTCGGTTTAAGAAAAGTTGCGATTTTAGGTATTGCTGTGAGCCTGCTTGCTTATTGCCTTATGTTTATTAATCTTTTGCCAATGATGTGCTTTGCATTCTTACTTGAAGCTATTGGCGGAATGCTACTAGTAGAGCCGATTATTGTTGCGCGTCAGATTCTGTTTAAAGGAAGTACTCTCGCTAAGTTTTCTGGTTGGGCGCGCCTCGCGTTTGCGATTGGTGCTACTACTGGTTCGTGGATTGGATTTGCATTCTCGTCTACGTTCCAATGGCAGCTTTTGCCTATACTCGCGCTGATTTTCACAGCAGGATTGCTGATTGTTTTACCGCAGTTACCGAACACGAGTTATGTCACAGACTAGGGTGCGATGCTATTTCATAATTCAATAGTTGTGATTTTACTCAAATATACTTGCTGAATCGACACAACATAGAAACCTAACAATTTGCATATATATGCATACCTATGTATAATCTGTAAAAAATAAAAAATAAAAATCTTGCAAGTGTAAATACAAATAAAAGAGTATAAAATATTCTGCACAACTTATAATACAGGAGACTCTTATGCACAAGATTATTCAAAAGTGGAATAGTATTGACCTTATTCTGCGCATTGTCATTGGTCTTTTTCTCGGTGCTGCACTTGGTATTTTTGTGCCTGCTCACGTTTATGTGCTTGATCTTATGGGAAAGCTATTTGTGAGCGCACTTAAATCTGTTGCTCCGATTTTGGTGTTTTGCTTGGTGATTGGCGCGCTGGCGAAAGCAAAAAGTGTTGGCAACATGAGGCTCGTAATCGTGTTGTACGCGCTATCTACGTTTACTGCAAGCCTTGTAGCTGTATGTGCGGCTATGATTTTCCCTGTTAATTTCACTTTTGCGCATGTTGAAGCAGCATCTTCGCCGTCTCCTCAAGGAATCGGTGAAGTTCTTAATTCTCTTGTGTTAAATATTGTTGTCAATCCGGTAGATGCCCTTGCTAAGGGTAACTTTATTGGCATTCTTTTCTGGGCAATTGCGTTTGGTGTTGCCCTTCGCTTAGCTGAACCTTCTACCAAAGCATTCTTCGATAATGTTTCGTCTGCTATTGGAAAAATTGTTCACTGGATTATTAATGCAGCACCTTTTGGCATCATGGGTCTTGTGTATACAACAGTGGCAAGCAATGGTCTTCGCATTTTTAGTGAGTATGGTTCCGTTATTGCCTTGTTAGTTTGCACAATGGCTGTTGTTGCTCTGATTGTTAATCCTATTTTGGTCTTCCTTCTTACTCGCAAGAATCCGTATCCTCTTGTTTTTAGAACTTTGCGTGATTCGGGTGTCACAGCGTTCTTCATGCGTTCTTCTGCTGCGAATATTCCTGTAAATATGAATTTGTGTGAAAAGCTTGGATTTAACAAAGACAATTATTCTGTTTCGATACCGCTTGGTTCAACTATTAATATGAGTGGAGCTGCTATAACGATTTCTATTATGGCTTTGTGTGCTGCGCATACACTTGGTATTTACGTTGATATTCCAACGGCTGTGATTTTATCTGTACTTTCTGCAGTTTCTGCTGCAGGTGCATCTGGTGTAGCAGGTGGTTCGCTTTTGCTTATACCTCTTGCATGCTCGTCGTTTGGTATTTCAAACGATATTGCTATGCAGGTAGTTGCTATCGGTCTTATTATTGGCGTTATTCAGGATTCTTGCGAAACTGCACTTAATTCTTCCACAGATGTTCTCTTTACAGCAGTTGGCGAATATCGCATGTGGCAGCATGCGGGTCTTAAATTTGTAATGGGTAAGGATCACGAGACTGTGCAGCTTAAAAAGTAGCTGTTGTTAAGTATTCTTCTTAGTGCACGTTCTTACGTTTATGCGTTTTATGAGCGTGCGCTTTTTGCTATATTTTGTGGGGTGTTATTGTAAATGAATTTAGCAGACGTGCAAATAAAAGAGTACGAAAAGTATAATAGCAAAGATATTTTAAGGCTGTATGATTCCGTTGGCTGGTCTGCGTATACAGATGATTTAGTCGCTTTGGAACATGGTTTTAACAATTCACTCAAGGTTTTAGCTGCATATAAAAATGATGAGCTAGTTGGCATTGTTAGGGCTGTTGGTGACGGGTATACGGTTGTTTTTATTCAGGATATTCTTGTCTTGCCTGAGTATCAAAGGCAGGGGATAGGGTCTGCTTTGTTAAAGGCGATTGTGGATCGTTATCCTCATGTTCGTCAAATCCAATTGACCACGGATTGTACTGAAAAAACTATTGCTTTTTATAAATCAGCTGGTTTTATTGAGTTTTCAGAAATCGATTGCTGCGGTTTTATAAAAGACAGAACATGATACAGTCGTTTTATCACTATTGGGTAAGGAATAGCGAAATAGTAGAAGTGGAATCAGCATTTTTAGTGCGCATTAGGCTTTAGGGAAGTGGTAGGTTGTGTTTGCAGGAATACTGCGGTTAATCCACGCATTTGCTGCGATTATACTTCCGCTTCCTATTGTGGTTTCTCCGCCTAAGATTGTTGCGTTTGCGTAAATTACTGCGTTATCGCCAATATTTGGATGCCTCTTTCCGCCTTTTATAGGATTTCCATCCTCGTCTAGCGCAAAACTTTTTGCACCCAGCGTTACGCCTTGGTAAAGCTTAACATGCTCGCCGATTACAGTTGTTTCGCCGATTACAATGCCGGTTCCGTGATCAATGCAAAAATATGCGCCAATTTTCGCGCCTGGATGAATGTCGATTCCGGTTTTTCTGTGTGCATATTCGCTCATAAGTCTAGGAATTAGCGGTACGTTAAGTTCGTAGAGTGCATGAGCTGTGCGGTGAATAAGCATTGCATAAAAACCTGGGTATGCGAGTGTTACTTCTACTTTGCTTGTGCAAGCAGGATCGCCTTCGTATATGGCTTGAATATCTGTTAAAAGTAACTTTTTAATTGTAGGAAGAGTATTTATAAATTGATCGCAAATTTCTCGAATTTCAGCTGCGTTGCTTGTGTAGGATTGAAGTTCGTGGAATATAATGCGTTCTATAGTGTCTAGTGCGTTTGAAGTAACGGTATACAAACTAGCGTTATTATTCAAACTAGCGTTGAGTTGCGTAGTATTATTGCTTTCATTGCGCACATGCAACTCAGGCAAAAGTAACACCTGAGTCGCATGTATGAGCGCAATAATATTGTGATAGTTAGGTATGAATGTAGCTTGCCTTATGTCAGAATCATGAATTGAGTTGAGTTTGCTTATAAGGTCAAGATGCTCATTCATACATTAATCTCCAGTATTTTTATTTTCTTTATTTCTTCTTATTTTCTAGTTTTGATTACTAATTAATATTGTCATTTATTATTTAATCAAAACTTGTGTGCTTATAGTAGTTCTCCTAAAGGTATTTAGTCTTCAAATAATGCGGTAGACAAGTATCGATCTCCGGAATCTGGCAGTATTGCAACGATGGTTTTGCCCGCATTTTCTTCTCTTTTTGCTTCTTGGATTGCTGTCCAAACTGCAGCTCCGGAAGAAATACCTACGAGCACGCCTTCCTTTTTGCTTATAAGCTTACCACTTTCGATTGCGTCTTCATTTGTTACATGAACAATGCGATCGTAAATGTTTTGGTTGAGCACATCTGGTACGAATCCTGCGCCGATTCCTTGAATCTTGTGTGCTCCTGGCTTGCCGCCTGCGAGCACAGGGGAGTCGGCTGGCTCTACTGCGATTACTTCAAGATGCGGATTTTGCTCCTTTAAATATGTGCCAGTACCCGTGATCGTGCCGCCAGTTCCAACGCCAGCGATAAGAATATCCACGTTTCCGTCAGTGTCTTGCCAAATTTCTGGGCCGGTTGTGTTGTAGTGTGCGTGCACATTTGCTTGGTTGGTAAATTGTCCTGGAGTCCACGCGTTTGGCGTGTTTTCAACGATTTCTTTCGCCTTGGCAATTGCGCCTTTCATTCCTTCTGCAGCTGGGGTGAGCACGAGTTCAGCTCCGTATGCTTTCATAAGTTTTCGGCGTTCAATAGACATGCTTTCTGGCATGACGATAATGCTTTTGTATCCTTTTGTTTGAGATATCATTGCAAGACCAATACCTGTGTTTCCGGAAGTTGGCTCAACAATTACTGAGCCTGGTTTGAGAGTTCCTGCGGCTTCTGCTTCTTCAATCATCTGCTTTGCGATGCGGTCTTTTACGGAACCTGCTGGGTTGAAGTATTCGAGTTTTACGAGGATTTTTGCTTGAAGATTGTGCTCTTTTTCAATGTGAGTAAGCTCCAGAAGTGGAGTGTGACCTACGAGTTCTTGCACGGACTGGTAGATGTTAGACATAATATTTCCCCTTACTTGTTTGTTTTGTTTTGTTTAATTTTGTTTGTTTTTAATTTTTTAAAAATAATTTTTATTAATAAAGCGACTATTGCTTATTAGTTGTTTCTAACGATGCCATTTATTCGTTTTAATATTTAATCCGTATCAATTTTTATTTTTTAACATTTTATATTCGAATTTTGGCATAAAAAAAGAAACAGCGCGCTGTTTCTTAAATCGTAATTTGCTGCGTTCTAACGTAAATGCTTTTAACACAGGCTAGATGTTATGCACAGTCAGTGCTTGAAAACATCATTTCGATTAAGAAATGCGCAACAGCATACGTTACAACAACAATTTGTCATCATATTTGTATGATACATGTGCACTCCTTTACTCGTCGAAATGGTGATAAGTGAAGACTATAGCGAATGGATTTGTGTTTGTCAAACTTTGATTTGTACTACTTTTTCTGCGTGAGTGTCTGATTCTGGCTGTTTTGGGGCACTGGTGCAGATTGCGTTCTGCGTTATTGTCTCATTTTGTCTATCTTCGGACATTAATGCAGTTTGCGCGCTGCGTGAGTGTCTCTGTTTGGCACTAGTGGTCATTAGGTGCAAAATTGCAGAGATTGGCTACTTTAAGGCGGTGAAGAAAATTGCCGCAAACGGCAAAATCTTCACTGGTATTTATTAGATGCGTATCTCAATAGCAGATGTATATCTCACTGACATGTGCGTATCTCAATAACTTTAACTTACAGTATGTCAACCCAGTTTTGTCTAGCATGAAGTATTCTATGCACCATAACTGTTTTGTTCTCTTCGCAAATTTTATAGAAGATTACATATTTTTTAACGAAACATCTTCTAAAGTTTTTGCTACTTAGGTAATCATCGTTCGCCAGTCTGTATCGATACGGCATTGTTGATAGGTTTGAAACAGTGGCTTCTACGTTATCGAGGAATTCGGCTGCTGTAATTGGTGAGTCTAGATTGTGCGCAATGTAATGAACTATGTCTTGCAAATCTTTGTGGTAACTTTGCGAAACGATTATTGCGTATTTTTGGTTATTTTGCGCCATTGTTGAGTTCTTCTCTTAAGCTTCGCATTGATTCTTCAAAAGATAATGTGCGATTGTTACTAAAATCAGACTCGCTTTGAGAGAGTGACCTGTACAGTTCATATTTGCTCATGAACTTGTTGAATAAGTCAATACTCATTACAGCTAAGTCTCCGCGACCGTTTTTTGTAATGAAAACTGGCTCTTTTGTTTCGTGACAGAATGTTGATATCTCGTTGTAGTTATTGCGTAAATCTGTGCTTGACTTAATAGTTGGCATCGTGCGAGTCCTTTGAGATGATTGTTATTTCGTTATTTTTGGCTATTTTATTATTTTTTTGAATGAGCTTATCTAGTTTGCTTTATGTATATAAATAAATTATCAACATAGTTTAATGTAATATAAAGATATTATATGATTATTTCTTTAGATTATTGACTTTGATTGTTTGATTTCCATAATGCTAGTAGCCAATCGTTGCAAATTTGCAGTGATTGGCTACTTTGTTGTTGGTTTGCGCATTTGATACGTTTATGCTGATATTACATATGAGATCAGCGTTTTAATTTGATTTTTTTTTTAACTCTATGCTTATTATTTCTAGCAAGCATTATGTATAAGTGTGTTTAAGCATTTATATGTGTTGTCAAGTAGATAAGCATGACCAATCAGGATAAGTATGATAGTGTAGCTTTCAATGCTTTGTAGCGAGTGAATAAGCAAATAGCTTATGAAGATGCTAGCTGCGAAAATGCTATTAGAGAAGAGATAGTAGAAATAGTATAGATATAAAGGAAGTGAGAGGTAGCGAGAATGAGTAAAACTGACAACGCGGCAAATCAGCAATCATCCACACTGCATCCCGACGTAAAAAATTACGTAAAACTATTTTTCAAAGAAAACAAGTTTGTAGCTTTTCTTTCGATGATAGTTTTTATTGCCTTGTCTATGATTTTCACTGCTATTTCTTGGCTTTTGCAAATTATTTTCGACTATATGTCTGGCAAAGGAGCCTTCTCTTTAACTACTATTTTGCTGCTTGTCGCTTCCTTTATGCTGGTAATCTCCCTGATTTTTGCGTTGAAGCGCAGTGCGTACCCTCGCTTTCTTGAAAAAGCAATGAATCAGTATAAAGAGTCTGTTATTAAGAAGCTTTTAAAGAAGAGTTATAGTGATTTTTCGCTTGCGAATTCCGGCACGTATCTTTCTGTACTTACTAATGATTGCGAGCGTATTCAAGAAAAGTATTTGAAGAAGATTTTTGACTTTGCTCAAGACGTTCTTATGCTTGTAAGTTCGCTGGCTCTTATGATTTACTATAGTCCGCTGCTCACTGTTATTGCTCTTATTATTTCTGTGCTTCCTATGGCGTGCTCAATTCTTACAGCTAGCGGAATTGCCACTCGAGAGGAGCAGGTTTCTAAGTCGAATGAGTCTTACACTGCTTTAACGAAGGATGTTTTGAACGGAGTTTCAGTTATTAAGAGTTTTAAGGCGGAGCAGGAGGTTATTGATCGCTACAAGAATCAGTCGATGGAGCTTGAGCATACGAAGAATCTTCGCGAAAAAACGATGACTACTGTTTCTGCTCTTGGCACGATTTCAAGTCTTGGGACTCAGCTTGGCGTGATGCTTGTTGGTGCTTGGATGGTTAACGCTCATGTTGGCGTTATTACTGCTGGCATGGTTTTAGCTTTCACTAATTTGATGAATGGCGTTCTTCAGCCTATTGCAACTCTTCCGCAAATGCTTGGCGAGATGAAGGGTGCTAAGAGGCTTATTAGTAAGATGGCTGATTATATGAGTAACGCTAAGGAAGATTCTGGCGAGATTATTGACGATTCTATTAAAAGTGTTGTTTTGCGAGATGTTTCGTATTCTTATGATGCGGATCATAAAGTTTTGAAAAATGTAAATCTAACTTTGCAAGCTGGAAAATCTTATGCAATAGTAGGACCTTCTGGAGCTGGTAAGAGTAGTTTGATTAATCTGCTTATGGGATACTACAAGGATTATGAAGGTAGTGTGAAGCTGAATAATCACGAGCTTAGCAATGTAAGCAAGAGTTCGCTTTACGATAAGACTACTCTTATGCAGCAGTCTGTGTTTATGTTTGATGCTTCGATTTTAGATAATATTACGCTTTTTAAGCCGTTCCCGAATGCGGAAGTTAATCGCGTGATTCACTTGGCTGGTTTGGATGATTTGATTGCTGCTAAAGGCAAGGATTATCAGTGTGGCGAGAATGGTAGTCATCTTTCTGGCGGCGAAAAGCAGCGTATTGCTATTGCGCGAAGCTTGCTTAAAAAGTCCGAGATTCTGTTGGTTGATGAGGCAACGAGTGCGTTAGATAACGAGACGAGCGCGAACGTAACGCAGTCTATTCTGGATTTGCAAGGAATTCTTCGACTTGTGGTAACTCACCGCTTGGATGCTAATTCGCTTAAGCAATATGATGAGATTCTTGTGATGAAAAGCGGCGAACTTATTGAGCGCGGAAGCTTTGAGGACCTTATGAATCAGAAAGCTTACTTCTACTCGCTTTACACTGTGTCTATGTGAGGATGTTGACTGGCTTGTTGCAATGCTCTGCGCAATTTAGCGCAATAGATCCTGAGCCAGTGTTAGTGGCCATTAGGTGCAAATTTGCAGCGATTGGCTACTTTGAGATATTGAGAGTTTAAATTATCCAGATTATAATAGTAGCCATTAAGTGCAAAATTGCAGCGATTGGCCACTTTGTGGTTGGCTACTTTGTGGTTGGCTGATCTTGGATTGTCCACTTTACAATTGGCTAATCTTGATTCGGTCACTTATGCATACTTTGTCGCAGTGCTTGCGGAAATATTTGCATAGAAATAAGAGCTTTGTGCCACAGCACGTTTGCACAATACTTATTGAAAGGATGCTAGATATGCCTGTTAAAGAAATAAAGAGAGACTATTATATTCAAAAGCTCGATTCGACGAAAAATAATGGTCTTATCAAGGTAATATCCGGCATGCGTAGATGCGGTAAAACGTATATTTTAATGAAACTATTTTATGACCATTTGATTGCGGATGGTGTAGAAGATGATCATATTATTCGCATAGCATTGGACGATAGAAGAAATAAGGACTTGCGTAATCCTGATAATATTCTTGCACATATTGATGAGCTTCTGAAAGACGATAAGACATACTATCTGTTTATTGATGAAGTTCAAATGATGGATGATTTTGTAGATGTGCTTAATAGTTTTTTGCATATCAGTAATCTAGATGTTTACGTTAGCGGTAGTAATTCTAAATTCCTTTCGTCGGATATCGTTACAGAGTTTAGAGGAAGAAGCGATCAGATTAGAATTTATCCTCTTTCGTTTTCTGAATTCATGTCTGTTCGTGAAGAGGATGAGCGGGATGCTTGGGAAGAATATTGGAGATTTGGCGGTCTTCCTCAAGTTGTTTTAATGGAAAGCGATGAGCAAAAACGCGAGTTCCTTCAATCAGTTTTTGAAAACACTTATAAAAGAGATATTCTTGACCGTCATGCAATACGAAAAAGAAGTGAACTTGATGATGTTACTAGAGTAATCGCTTCTTCTATTGGAGCTTTAACTAGCACTAGAAAAATCGTTCAAACGTTTAAATCTGTTTCACAGGTTTCGACTACAAGAACGACTGTTGAGAGATATATCTCTTATCTAGAAGATTCATTCCTTTTAGAGAGCGCTATTCGATATGACATTAAAGGCAGGAAGTATATAGGTAGTCCTGTGAAGTATTATTTTACGGATCTTGGCGTAAGGAACGCGCTTCTCGGCTTTAGGCAGATGGAAGAAACTCACATAATGGAAAATGTTATTTACAACGAGTTAAAACGTCTTGGTTACAAGGTGGATGTTGGTAGTGTGCAAGTTAGTGAAGTGAATAAAAATGGTAAATCAGTTCGCAAACAAACGGAAGTTGATTTTGTTGTAAATATGGCAGATCAAAGATTTTATATTCAATCTGCGCTTGCGCTACCTACTAGAGAGAAGACGTTGCAAGAAGAGAAATCTTTGATGAATATTAGTGATGCGTTCCGTAAGATTATTCTTGTTGGTGGGAGCGTAAAGCCTTGGCATACTGAGGAAGGCGTTCTTGTATTGGGATTGCTGAATTTCCTTCTTAATCCTGAAACTATTTATAAGTAAGGCATTGCGATTTTTTACACCTGAGCTGGTGCTAGTAACCATTAGGAGTAGTTTTTCCTTCTGTGTTAGTGTCTCTGTTTGACTTAGTGGTCATTAAGTGCAGATTTGCAGTGATTGGCTACTTTGTGATTTTTGTACGATAATGTGCGTGCTGGTACATAGGATTGAGTTGCTTGTAGGATGGAGCTGATCGTATGGAGGAGCTGATTGTATGGCAGAATATGATTTACCGATTTTAGAGTATGATTCCGATAAAAGCGCAGTTTTAATGCCAAATCACGATAATATTTCTGTTCAGCTTCCATCTAAAGCGGTTTTTGCTTTCTTGGGCGATGAAATTGATCAGTATGCTTTAAGTAGAAAAGCTACGATTGTAGCAAATTTTGAATCTGCAACTAAAGTATATCCGATATATGTTTTGGAAGAAAAAGTAGGAAATGCAGTAAGAGAAAATACAGGCAGCGAAGTAGAAGAAGAAACGCAAAAAATCTGCTTAGTGCAGGCTCCAGTTGGCGCTCCTGCCGCTGTTCAGATCTTAGATTGGTTGATTTCTTACGGTGTTAGCGAAGTTGTTAGTGCTGGTTCTTGCGGATCGCTAGTTGATTATGCGGAAAACGTTTTTCTGGTTCCGTATAAAGCTTTAAGGGATGAGGGGACTTCTTATCATTATTTGCCTCCAAGTCGTTATGTTGATGTTTCAGAGCGTTCAAGGCGTGCTATTTTGCAAACTTTGCAGGCGCATAATTTGCCTTATCATGAAGTTAAAACGTGGACTACGGATGGGTTTTTTCGTGAGACTAAGACGAAAGTTGCTAGTCGTAAGCAGGAGGGATGCGCGGTTGTTGAAATGGAGTGTTCTGCTTTAGCTGCATGTGCACAAATGCGCGGGATTGTTTGGGGTGAAATTCTTTACACTGCAGATACTTTGCACGATGTTGAAAATTATGATGAGCGTAATTGGGGTGGGGACTCTAAAGCGTATGCGCTTGAGCTTTGTATTGAAGCAGCGTTGCGTATTTGATGCGTTTATGCTGATATTACATGTTGAATCAGCGTAAACGTGTCATTAAGTATTGTTGTGCTGTAATCGCAGAATCCTATCAGCATAATCATGATAGTAATCGTAATAGTAAAATTTAATATAATTCATCCAATCGTGCTAATATAATTTACAATATATGCACGAAAGGACGGTGACTATTATCACTACATTATTAAACGCTAATGGTAGCAATATGGTTACTTTAAAAGAAGCAAAATCTTGCGGACTGTCAAAATACAAGTTTTATAAATTTGTTAAAGATAATGAACTAGAACAGTTAAGCGGTGGAATATATGCGTCTAAAGACTCGTGGGTAGATGAGTTGCTCCTTATTCATAAGCGTTCACCATCCGCTGTTTTTTCTCACGACGAAGCTTTCTTTTATCATGGATTAGTTGATATGGAGCCAATTACTCACACTATTACTGTTTATAGTGGTTTTAATGCTCACCGACTGAAAGCATCGTGCAATGTGAAAGTTTATAGCGTAAAAAAGGAATTGCTTGAAGTTGGAAAGATTTTAGTCACGGATAATCTCGGTAATAAAGTGCCAATGTATAATCTCGAAAGAACTGTCTGTGACGCGTTTAGAAGCAGAAATTTAATTGAAATTCAAGAATTTAATACAATCTTGAAATCCTATATTGCTAGACCAGACAAAGATCTCAATTTGTTAATGGAGTATGCGAAACTTTTTAGAGTAAACAATGTTGTTCGCAAGTATTTTGAGGTGTTACTATAAGTGAATTTAACTGATGCGCAAATAAGAGGTAGAATCAAAAACCTCGCCGAACAAAATAACGCAGATCCTCGTGTATTAATGCGTCTAACGTAGTCATGCGCTAGTGTCTATTAACTGCAGATTTGCAGCGATTGGCTACTTTTGGATTGACTGATTTGTGATTGGTTGATTGGGATTTAAAAATAAACGCCAGTAAAGTTTATTTTTAACTCTACTGGCGTTTATTAGTTATTTTCGTTATTAGTTATTTTCGTTTTTACTTGCTGTGTTTACCAAAATAATCTGCTAAATAAACTGCGACAAAACAATGCCAGCAATCATAAGCGGAATGTTGAAAATAAGGAATGTTGGAACGCAAGTATCCCAAATATGACTGTGCTGACCGTCCGCGTTTAAGCCGGCAGTAGGTCCAAGCGTGGTATCGGAAGCAGGAGAACCTGCGTCGCCAAGAGCTGCAGCTGAAGACATAAGAAGAATCGTTGCAGGAGTGCTAAAACCAATGCTCTGGCAGAGTGGCACGAACAAAACCGCAAGAATAGGAACTGTACCAAACGAAGTACCAATACCCATAGTGACTAGCAAGCCAATAATCGTAATTACAAAAGCAGCAATTAACTTGTTTTGTCCCATAGCAGTAACGCCTATATGTACAAGTTCATCAACCCCACCAGTTGCTTGAATCACATTAGCGTAGCCGCCAGCAATCAGCATTACGAAAGCAATAAGACCCATAAGCTTTACGCCACCCATAAGCTGCTTGTCGATGTCGTTCCACTTTATTGCGCCAAAAATAATCATGGTTGCAAGACCTGCAAGAGAAGAAAGCGAAAGATCCTTACTAATAACTTGCACTACTACAACAACAATAATTGCAAGAATAGTTACGTAATGTGCTTTAGTAAGAGGGCCAACAACAGCGTCCGCAGCACGAGTATCCGCTTGCGTGGTTTCATATTCGCGAGGCTTGCGGTATAGCACAAAAACTGCGAACAGTAAGGCTGCAAGCATTGCAGCACCCAAATACCAGTTAACAGCACTAACGTCTGCAACACTAACCTTCATGCCGTTTTTAGAAAGATTCGTAGCAATAACAGTTTGGAAAATTAGGCCAAATCCAAATGGAATAGCAATGTATGGAACTTCAAGACCAAAAGCGGTGCAGCAGGCAGCGGCTCGGCGATCAATCTTAAGTTTGTTCATAACTTGCAAAATCGGCGGAATAAGAATAGGAATATAAGCAATGTGAACTGGAACAATGTTTTGAGACATGCACGCAATTACTGTTAAAACAGCAAGAAGAATGAATTTGTTAGTTCCAATAATTTTGCTAATTTTTTTAGAAATAATTTGAGCCAAACCAGTTGCTGTAATTGCTTCCGCAAAAGTACCAAGTAAAATGTAGGCGAGTGCAGTTTGTGCGTTAGTAGAAAAACCGTCGCAAAGCAACGCCATAATCGTGTGATTCCCATCTCCAAAAAGCGGAAGATGGCCGGCAATGCCACCTGCAACGCAAGCTACTATCATTGATAGCAAAACATTAAGTTTTGCAAGACTAAGTGCGCATAGCACTACAACCGACACAATAACCGGATTAAATATAATATTTAAAATTTGCAAACTCAGCATGCCGTTCACCCCTTTAAATGCTTGAATTTAATATATTGTTTGAAGTAATACGTTTTATTTCGTATTGCTTACGCTTGTATTTTTGCATATGTATTCTTACATATGTATTTCTTACATTTAGTAATTAAAGACAATATAGCATGGAAGTGTTTACAACATGTTTCTTGAGTGAATATAAAATATAAACAATTAAATAAAAAAATTAGTGTAACTCAACAATTGTTTGCACAAAAGAGTATTCTAAATGATTAGTGGTGAAGAATTGATAAATCACCAAATGTTCGGTTTTACACCGTTTTATTGCAGCATTGCAACGTGAGTTTATCGCTGAAAAATAGCGGTAAAGCAATGCGAAAATTAAAAATTGTTTTGCTAATTGTGAAGATCTAAAAATAAGCAGTAAACAATAAACAACAAACTGAAAAACTAAAAAACTGAAAATAAGTTATTTAGAGTATTTAGAGTAAGGAGGAATGCCTGGCGCTCTAAGTAAAAAGGATATTACGACATATCTTAATTACAAGCGTCAAACATGCAAATTATGAAAGATAGTAAAACACTTTTAGAAGCTAAAGAATTAGGCTTACAAATATTTAGAAGAACACCATTTTGGGACGTATCGTTAAAAGTAGAGCCTCATCAAATCGTTGCAATATCAGGTGAACACGGCTCTGGAAAATCAGCTTTGCTGCTTGCACTGTCTGGTTATATGAAATTTACGAACGGAACTCTTACTATTGCGGACTCAACTCTTCCTAACGATTTTAAAAAATCACGTAAATATGTGGGATTGGGATTATTCAACGGAATTAACGAATTCTACAAAATGCAAACAATAGAAGAAGTGTTGATGAGTGAGCTAAAACTCGCATCATCTTCGCCACTATTTCGCGAACAGTATAAAAATGATGTAAAAAATCGCGAAGCATTGCGCCAATACGCGTACAATCTTCTTGCTCAATGGAAAGTATTTTCTCCTCACAAAACAGCAATAGGAGAGTTGACTCCGTGCGAGCGCATGCGTTTGGCAATTGCGTTGGCATTATTAAAGCAACCGTGGCTGCTATTTGTTGATGGAATTGAGACGGAGCTTACTAGTGAGCAACGCGAATGCTTACTTTCCGATATTCGCGAATATGTTAGCAAAAACTACTGCTCCTGCCTTGTTGGAGTTTTGCAAAGTGAGTTAGAAAAGCAAGCGGATCAAGTCTTAAGACTTATGCCAAATAATGAGAAAACAGAAAATTCTCATACTGATTCTCAACTTGCTACAAGTGAAGCAAACGGTGGTGAAAACAATGCACGTTAGTACTATTGCTCTTGCATTTCGTGAGATTAACAATACGATGAAAGGAAAAGCTCGAAAGCTTGTTATTGGAACCGTAGCTTTGATTCCACTTTTATACGGATCGCTTTACTTATGGGCATTTACAAATCCTTATAAGACTTTGGATACTGTGCCTGTGGCTGTTGTTGTTGAAGACAATGGCGCTATGATTAACGGCAAAATGCGAAACATTGGAAACGAAATCAAAACTCGTTTAAAGAATCAAAAAGACGGTAGTGAAGGTTTCCAATGGAATTTTGTAAATAGTGCTGAAGCAAATAAGGGCCTTAAAAATGGCAACTATTTTATGGTAGCAACTATTCCAGCTTCCTTTAGTAAGTGCATTGCTTCCGCGCAATACGATACTCCAACTAAAGCAAAACTTCACGTAAAGTACGATCAAGCAAGCAATATGCTGGCTTCACAAATTGGTAAAACTGCTTTCCGCACTATGCGTACTGAGATTAGCGAGGCGATTGCTCAAGAGTATTGGGAGCACATGTTTGCGAAAGTTAATTCAGCTTCCGATTCTCTTGGTGCTGCTGCAAACGGTGCTGGAGCATTGCATGAAGGTTCAAAGTCTTTGCAAGGCGGAATAAATAAGCTTGCAGATGGGTCGAATAAACTTTCGCAATCTTTGCAAAAACTTCAAGGCGGATTAGGGGAGCTTCAAAAAGGCGCGAATACGCTAACTGAAGCCAATGCTCGCAGCAAAGAAGGAGCTCAATATCTTGCACAAAAAACGCAAGATTTAGCAAACGGAGCCCAACAGTTAAGCGAAGGAACGCAAAGGCTATCGGCAGCGACAAGCGAATTCTATGAAGGAGCTCAAAAGCTTGCAGCTTCAAGCAACGAATTAGAAGAACATGTTAAAGCTGGAAACGCTGAAACAAAAGCACAAATTACTGGTCTTCTTATGCAAGCGCAAAACCCAGCAGTAACAAAGGAAGACGTGCTTGCTAATTTGCAAAGATTGGCAGAAGGATTAGGTGAAAATTCTAATCTTCTAGAAACAAATCTTTCTGCTTTAAGCGCTGGAGCAGACAAGCTTTCTGCAGGGAGCTTGCAAATAAAGGGCGGTGCTGACGCTCTTATGCAAGGCATGGAGAAAGTTAATGTTGGTTCAGATAAGTTAGTTGCTGGCACAAATAAGCTTGCTGACGGTTTGGCTCAAGTAAGTAACGGTAGCGAGAAACTAAATAGTGGCGTGAATGAAGCTGCACAAGGTTCTGCGAAAATAGTGAACGGTTCTGATCAGCTTAATTCCGGCGCTAAGAAGCTATCTGATAACACTCCAAAGCTTGTTGATGGTACTAAGAAATTGCATGACGGGCTTAAAGATGCTCAAAAGTCTGGAAAAGTAAACGGTATTGTTCAAAAAAGTAAGATGATGAGCGCACCAGTTTCCTTGGAGGAGCACGAGTATTCGCACGTTGAAAACTATGGAACTGGTTTTGCTCCTTACTTTATTTCTATCGCCCTTTGGGTTGGTGCTCTTATGACAACATTCGTTTTGAGAGTTATGGATAGGCGAGCGATACTAAACGGCATGAATCCGCTTAAAAGCGCGCTTATTAGCTTGACGCCGTTTGTGATTATGGGCGTTTCGCAAGCGATTATTCTTATGGGCGTTGTTCAAGGAGCGTTGAAGTTCCAAATCGATAATGTTGTTGCATTCTACGCGCTGGGGATTCTAGCGTCAATAGTCTTTATGGCTATAATGCAAATGATTATGGTGGTGTTCCGCATGCCAGGGCGAATAGTTGCGATTGTGCTACTTATGTTGCAAATCACAAGCTCTGCAGGAACGTTCCCAGTACAAATGACGCCGGCATTCTTTAGAGCTGTTCACCCATATTTGCCAATGACGTACTCGATTATGGGGTTGCGTCAAGCAATGTCTGGAAAGAACAGTGGTGAAATAGTTTCAGGCATTGGAATGCTTGTGCTTTTCGGCGTTATTGCGATTGCCATAACA
Source organism: Gardnerella washingtoni (assembly GCF_049262705.1). Classification (NCBI taxonomy): domain Bacteria; kingdom Bacillati; phylum Actinomycetota; class Actinomycetes; order Bifidobacteriales; family Bifidobacteriaceae; genus Gardnerella; species Gardnerella washingtoni. The sequence goes on from NZ_CP058398.1 coordinate 452,996, forward strand.
AGCATTGCCTTCCGCATGAAGCGTACTGTAAAAATGTTTGATTTGCATCCTGTAATAACGCTTGATGCATAAGCGTTCATGCAGGCGCGATAATTAAAATCCCCGCAGCTCTTGTTGGTTGCGGGGATTTTTTAGTGAATTTTGTTTAATTTAGTTACTTTATAAATACGTTATCCGACTTTAGAAAGTAGACGCGTAGACTTCAGCAATAGCATCTTCGTCCATATGTATATAGGAGTTCTTCAAAAGTCGCTGCTGTTCTTTAACAACGCTTGAAGCCCAGCTTTGAATCATGTCTTTGGTCATGCCATACTCGTGAAGCTTATGCTTAGGAAGAATCGTGTTAAGAACTTCGTCAAGCTTGTCTAATACGTCTGCATTCTTGCATTCTAGAATATTTGCCATGAAGTCGAAGAGCTTAGAAAGCTCAGTGTATTCAGCGCTAGTGCTGCTTTCAGCATCGTGCTTAGCATAATAGCGCAAAACGCTTGTAAGAAGCGCAGCATTCGTCTCGCCGTGAGCCACGTGGAAAGTGCCGCCAAGCGGATAAGCCATCGCGTGAACGCAACCGCAGCCAGCGTTACCAAACGCAATGCCAGCGTAAAGGCTTGCCGAAACCAAGTCTCCCACAACTTGGGCTTTTGCGCTGCTACCTTCCTTCACAACTCGCATATAACTTTGCAAAATAAGACCGCAAGCCTTGTAACTAAACATTTTTGTAAGCTCTGTTGCAATAGGAGAAAGCGCGGACTCAATCGAATGCGTAAGAGCATCAATAGAGCTGGTTGCAAAAACGTAATCCGGAAGGCTCTTTAACAATTCCGGAATAAGAATCGCGTCCGTAGCGTAGCAAGCATCGTTCGCCAAACCCTTCTTAGTGTTGCGCTTAGTAAGCGAGAATACGGCAACGTTCGTAACTTCGGAGCCAGTGCCGCAAGTAGTTGGCACAAGAATAAGATCCGCACCTTTTTGTGCAGGAATCTTGCCGTCGACCAAATCTTCAAGTGGGCTTGTTTGCTTCAACGCGCAAACCTTGGAAATGTCCAAGACAGTGCCGCCGCCGATGCCAATCACGCGCTTTGGAGTAGTGTGAATATCGCTAACAATCGCATCAACCATTGCGTCGCTTGGCTCGCCTTTGCCGTATTGCTCTTGGAAAATCACGTCGCAATCAAGATTCAAATCGCCAAAATAAGGCTCCCAAATGTACTGGTTTGTAATAACCAAATCGCCCTTACCAAGCTTGAATTCTTGCGCAAAGTCACGTGCGTTCTCGAACTTATGAATAGTTGGTTTAATAGAAAGCTGCTTCATCCTAGACTCCTTTGTGTTGATTTGCATGTCTTACGCTAATAGTGCGCGTTGTGTGCGCGCTTTGTGCGCGGATGATTAAAAAACCAAGCAACTGCTCCATTATAGAACAGATTGCTTGGTTTAATAAATGCGATTTAAGCTAATAGCAGAAGCTAATCAGCAGAGATTAATCAGATATTAATCATCCCTTCAACAAAGCCGTGTAAGCAGCCATCGTAATGTAGTTGTACGGCTGGTTGAAGTGAGGCATGAAGAAGATGTCGCACAAAGCAAGCTCCTTAATAGTAACCTTCTTCTGAATAGCCAGCGAGAACAGGTGAATTGCGGCAGACATATCGTAGTTAGAAGCCAACTGGCAGCCAACAATAATCTTCGTATCCTTCTTGTAAACGATGCGAATCTTCACCTTTGGATTCTCAACTTCCATAAACGTAGGCTTTTGAGTATCCTCAAAATCAACGTAATCAACATCCATGCCCTCTTTTTGAGCGGCAGTTAAGCTCAAGCCGGTGCAAACAAGCTTGTAGTCGTAGATCATCATTGCGCTAGAACCTTGCACGCCCTCGGTTTCTACAGGAGTTCCGCAAACGTTGTGACCTGCAATCAAGCCGCTTCGAACGGCGTTAGTAGCGAGCGCAATGTAGTTTACGCGGTCTCGAGCGTTGTCGTAGATTGTAGCGCAGTCGCCAATTGCGTACACGTCCGGGTCGGAAGTTTGCTGCTTCTTGTCAACGAGGAAAGCGCCGTTAGCATACTGCTTCAAATGATCCTTACCGAGCGCAACGTTTGGATGGAAGCCAATAGCGCAAATCACCATATCAGCATCGTAAGTGCCTTTGCTTGTTTTAACAGCCTTAACTTCAGTGTCTCCAACAATCTCCTCAACAGCTTGACCAAGCTCAAACTTAATGCCCTTATCTTCCATAATTTGCTTCAAATTGTTAGAAAACTCTGGGTCAAAGTATCCGTTAAGGATATGGTCTTCCATGTCAATAAGGGTCACGTTTTTACCAAGACGTTCGAAGGCTTCAGCAAGTTCCACGCCAATGTAGCCGCCGCCAAGAACCACGACGTTACGGAAATCGCGTTCTTGAAGCTTAGCGATAACAGTTTGCGCATTCTGGAAAAGCTTTACCATTTGCACGTTTTCTAAGTCAATGCCTTTAATGCGAGGCTTGTTTGGAAGGCTGCCGGTAGCAAGAATCAGCTTGTCGTAAGAATCGTGAATAACAGTGCCGTCTTTAAGTTCGACTGTTACTTCTTTCTTTGCGTAATCAATGTCAAGAACTTTGCTTTCAAGATTTACCTTAGCGCCTTTTTTAACGAAATCTTCTGGCTTCTGGTAGAACAGTCCGTCACTGCTTTGAATCTGCTTGCCAATCCACAAAGCCATACCGCAACCAAGGAAGGAAATATTGCTATTTTGATCGTAGATGGTAAGTTCGTTTCCTGGGTAGCTCAAAATGGTGTTAGCGCAGGCAGTGCCGGCGTGATTTGCGCCAATCTGAATGATCTTCGTCATCGGTAATCTCTTTTCGTCGTTGAATCTAGTTTAATTTTGTTTATTTCTGTTGAAATTATGGTATGTGCTGTATTAACTACTTTGTTTAAGTTACACTGCAGCGTGATGGCACATCTAGCGCACAATCTTATTACATGAATGCGAGTCTTACCAATTTTGATTTTGTGCGTGTTGTGTGTGGAGTGTGTGGTTATTTCACAATCTGACTATAACTAATCTTTTTGTGAACATGAATTACGTAGTAGAATCCTGAAGTTTGTATACTGTTTATATACAGTGACATTCACATATGTACAGTTTTTTGTGATGCGTTTTAATGTTTTAATAAAGTGATATTCGTATGAAGGGGTATTGTGATGTGTATTTTGATTACTGGTTTTACGCCGTTTAATAATGAGTCTATAAATCCGTCGTGGGAGATTGCACAATCAGTGCATGCGCCTGAAGGTGTGGAACTTGTTCGTTTGCAGATTCCTACGGAATTTAACAAAGGTGCGCAAAAAGTTATTGAGAAAATAGAGGAAGTTCACCCTAATGTTGTGCTTTCGTTAGGGCAATTTGGTGGTTCTGCTTGTTTTAACGTTGAGTATGTTGGCATTAACTGTAGAGCTGCGCGTATACCAGATAATAGTGGGTATAAGCCTTGGTATGAGCCTGTTGTGCAGAATGGTGATGTGGCTTATAAAGCGACTTTGCCAGTTGTGAACATAGTTGATGCTTTAAATAAAGCAAAATTGCCGGCGTCTGTGTCTTTTTCTGCTGGCGCGTACGTATGCAATGACGTGCTTTACAGTGTTTGTTATTATTGTCAGACTAAAAAATTGCCAATTAAGAGCGGTTTTATTCACGTTCCGTATTTGCCTGAGCAGGTTCTTGATAAGCCGAGTACGAGTTCTATGAGTTTAGCTGATATGCTTCGAGGTATTGAGATTGCGCTGCAAGTAATTACGGATGATTGCAAATAATTACAAGTAATTACTAATGAATAGTGTGAAATTTTGGGGAATAGCCCGAAATTTTATTCTCTACGCTCGCTCAAGCACGCGTTCAATAGCGTTATTTTGCGAAAGAAGATACACGCAATACTGGTTCATGCTTATTCCTTCTGCTTGAGATTGCTCAGCCAACTGCCTGTGTAATTCTTTAGGAAGACGTAACTTGAACTGACCTGAATAGTCATTCAGCTCATGGTAAGACGGCTCTTTTATGTTGATTTTACTTTCAAGTGCTGCTTCAAGCCAAGCCTTTTTAGCATCCTGCGCATTTGCTGCTGCTTCTTGTTCAGAGTCTCCCGAACTTATGCATCCTGGCAAATCGGGGTAGTAGGACACAAATCCGCCTTCATCTGAATCTTTTACAATCTCCAGCTTATACGATAGTGACATGTAGTAGCTGAGCGTTTTATTTGTTAGTGTTTTGGCGTTGTTTTTGTGAGTGATATTTTTGCTAGCTTTATTTGTTTTAGTCATATTTGATTTCATATTCTGCTGATTTTTAAAAGTTTCATAAAAGTATAAATGGTGTTATATGTGGTGTCAATGGGTTATTGTATTACAATTTGTCAAATTGCATAAAATACCCCAAAACAGCCACTTATGGTGAAGGTGTGGTATAAAAGTCTTATGTTTTCTAAACGCGCTATTACCATTTTTGCGGCTGCTGTCGTAACTGCTTTAGCGCTGGGCACGTTGAGTGCTTGCGAGCCGCAGGGTAAAGCTGTGGGGGATACTGGTCGCGCTGGAGACATAGTTCACGATGGCATAGATATTAATGACATTCATTTGCTGGTAATTGGTTCTAGATCAGCAGCTCTCGATGCTGAGATTATCCAAAAGTGTAAGATGGCGAATTTAAGCGCTTCATACGTGTCGGTGTCAAATATAAATAATGCGAACGATGCAGCTCAGCAAGCTATTCGCGCTGTAAGCGAACAACCTGTTTCATTAATACTTATAAACGCGCTCGACGTAACAAGCTTTGACGATCCGCATAATGCTAATGATCAACTCAATAAAAAAGAGAACAAACAGCTCAATAAAATCGCGCGCAATAAACAAAACGAAAGCGAAGCATGGATTTCAGCGCTGCAATACGCGCGTTACGCTGGAGTGCCAGTTGCGTTAATAAATCCTGTAAAAGCACCAAAAGACGCAACTTTATATGCTGCAATATTGCGAGTTGGGGTTGGGGATATTTCGCATAATTTAGCGCCTGAGCGTTCGTCTTTGCTCAGCATTGTTCGCGCAATAATCGACAATACTCCACACGGTAGGGAAGTGATTATACATGACAAGTAATGAACAAAATGCAATAGCGTCTACAGAAAACACCAATAATAAAGCTATTGCAGCGCTTCCTAAAGTAGAAGTTTCTGGATTGAGCACTGAAGAAGTTGCAGAGGCAGTTTCTCGCGGAGACGTAAATATTACTTCTAAGCAGACTTCGCGTTCTTTCATGGATATTGTGCGCGCGAACGTGTTCACATTGTTTAACGCGATTATTTTTACAGCAATGGTAGTTGTGCTTGCAACTGGTTCGTGGAAGGATGCTGTTTTTGGTGCGGTAATTCTGGTAAATACTGGAATTGGCATTGTGACTGAATTAAAAGCAAAGCGTACGCTTGATAGTCTTTCTATATTGATCGCAGCTCGCGCAATGGTGCGTAGAGGCGGAGAAAATATTGAGATTGCGCACAAAGATATTGTGCTTGGTGATGTTTTGTGGCTTAGAGCTGGCGAGCAGGTTCCGGCAGACGTAGAAGTGCTGGAATCGTGGGGCTTGGAAATGGATGAGTCCATGCTCACGGGCGAGTCTGCTACAGTTCGAAAAACCAAAGGTGACGACGTTTATTCCGGATCTACTGCAGTTTCTGGAATGGCTTTAACACGTGTTACTGCCGTAGGAGAGCACAGTTATGCGGCAAAATTGGCGGCACAGGCGAAGGTTTATACCAAAACAATTTCTGACTTAAGCCGTGGAATTAACACGATTTTGAAGTATATGACGATGGTTGTGGTGCCTTTGTGTGTGTTACTTGTGTGGTCTCAAATGCACAAGGTTGGCGGATTTGTTGAAGCTTGGCAGACTGGTGCTTGGAGGGGAGCTGTTGTTTCTGCTGTTGCAGGCGTTGTTGGTATGATTCCAGAAGGGTTGGTGTTACTTACTTCGCTTAATTTTGCGGTGGCTGCTATGCGACTTGCGCGTAAACAAACGTTAGTTCAGGAATTGGAATCTGTAGAAACCTTAGCGCGCGTAGACTGCTTGAATCTGGACAAAACTGGCACTATAACCGACGGAGGTATTGCATTCGTTGGTGTGGAAAATATAGATAATATTGGCGTAGAGAATCTGAATAATACTAGTGCAGAAATATCTTTACAAACCAGCTTACAAACCAACCAAGCTTTATTTGACTTATCAAACGAAGAAAATCCAAACGCAACAGGTGTTGCAATTATGCAAGGGCTTGGCGCTCAAGGAGTCGCAGCTAGTGAGCATATATCTAACCGCCTTCCATTCTCTTCTGCTAGAAAGTGGAGTGCTGTGCAATATGCGCAAAGTAGTGGAGAGCATGAAACTTGGTATATGGGTGCTCCGGAAGTATTGCTCAGCGCGATTAATTATGTAGATTCCAATGAACTCTTAGCGAAAGTTAATTCTTATGCTGAGCAGGGTGAGCGCGTTCTGCTTCTTGCGAAAGTAAGTAGCGAAGTAAGTAGTGCTGTAAGTAGCGTCGAAAATAGCGAAGTAAATAGCGTCACAGAAACAGATAAAACTTTTGGCGATTCTCCTACTATTTGCTCCGCTGCTCAGCCTGTTGCTTTAGTTCGCTGCTCTGAGCGTATTCGTGAAGATGCGCGTAAAACGCTCGAATGGTTCCGTGAGCAGGGCGTGCGCTGCCGTGTAATTTCGGGAGATAATCCTACAACTGTTGCGGCTGTTGCTGCAAAAGTTGGATTAACGGGAGATCGCAAGCCTGTTGCAATGGACGCTAGAAAACTGCCAGAAGATATTAACGAATTGGCTAAAGTGCTTGAAAATGTGGATGTGCTTGGTCGTGTGCTTCCTCATCAAAAGAAGGCAATTGTTCAGGCGCTTCATACTCAGGGTCATGTGGTTGCTATGACTGGTGACGGCGTGAACGATACTTTGGCTCTTAAAGAAGCTGATTTAGGCGTTGCTATGGGCAATGCTGCTCCCGCTGCAAAAGCTGTAGCTCAAGTGGTTCTTGTTGATTCACGATTCTCGCATTTGCCGGATGTTGTAGCTCGCGGTAGGCAAGTAATGGCAAATATGGAACGTGTGGCTGGCTTGTTCCTTGTAAAAACTGTATATTCTGCGCTTATTTCTGCAGGAGTCGTGCTTCTATCGTTGCACTTCCCGTATTTGCCTCGTCACATTACTTATATTGGTTCTTTAACTATTGGTATTCCAGCATTTTTGCTCGCTCTTGCTCCTAATACTCGTAGATACATTCCAGGTTTCTTGAAGCGAGTTGTTCGTTTTGCTGTTCCTAGCGGATTTGCTATAGCTACTTCTGTGCTCGCTACTGCTGTTATAGCTCCTCGCGTTTTGGGATTGAATCTTGACGAAGATACAGAAAATAGTTTGAAAGCTTCTCGCTTTATTGTTTCAAGCGTGCAAGCACTTGCAACTACTCGTAGTATTTGTTCCGTAATCGTATTTGTTCTTGGCATACTCGTACTTGCAAGCGTTGCTAAACCTTTGCGCTCGTGGAGGGGGATTATGGTTGCGCTATTTGCTGCAGCTGGAGTTGCTGGAGCTTTTATACCGTTTACTGCAAAATTCTTTGAACTTCACGTGCCGACTGCAGGAAGTGCATTTATTGCAATGCTCGTAGCTGTTGTTTTAGCTGTACTCTTGTGGTTTGTATGCGTGAGCTTAGCAAACTTATTGTCTCAACAAAGCAAGAAGTGAACAATCTAACATATTTCTAACGCAATTAGTGTGTCGTAGCGAGATTGAGAATGCTTACAATAGATACGTGTTCAGTATTTTAGAAATGTTTTCAGTTGGAGTTGGTCCTAGTTCTTCGCATACGGTTGGTCCTATGCGTGCAGCTTATGCGTTCGTTACTTCATTACAACAAAGCGGTAATCTTAAAAAAGTTGCGCACGTAAAAGTGACGCTTTATGGCTCATTGTCTCTAACCGGTCTTGGTCACGGAACTGATCGTGCTTGTGTTGCAGGGCTTGAAGGAAATCTTCCCGACAATGTAAATACTAACCATATGCTTACAATTCGTGAAGAATGTCAAAAAACTGAAGCATTGACGCTTGCTGGAGAGCATACAATTGCTTTTGATTACGATAAAGACGTAATTTTTGAAAAATGGAAGCGTATGGTTGTGCATCCTAACGGAATGCGTTTTGTCGCAACGGATGTTGACGGAAATAACATTGATGAGCAAGTATGGTATTCAATTGGCGGCGGATTTGTGCGTCAAGGTCATGCAGACGACGCAATGGTTGGGTTGCATGAGCGAGTCACTGAGCAGGATGAAAATAACGCAAATAAGAGTGATATAAGCGAAAGTAATAGCGAAAGTAATAGCAAAAATACAGAAAGCATTTCAAAACAAACAAAAGATTCCACGGTACCATATCCTTTTACTTCTTGCGACGAGCTTATAAATATTTGTCGCGAAAAGCATATGTCAATAAGCGATGTTGTATGGCAAAACGAGCTTGCATTGCATGAAGGTGATGCCGACTACGTACGTAACTATTTGTTACACGTTTGGAATGTTATGAGCAAATGTGTCGAAAATGGCTGTAATTCAAAGCAGGCGATTTTGCCAGGCGGGTTGGATGTGCCTCGCAGAGCGCCTCGCATGTATGAGCGTCTTGCAGCGAACTCAGACATGCTTCGCAATAATCGTAGACGTGCAGATGCAGCTTTGGAAACTTCGGATTCTGCATGGGTAAATCTTTTTGCGCTTGCAGTGAGCGAAGAGAATGCTGGTGGTGGACGTATTGTTACTGCTCCAACGAATGGTTCTGCAGGCATTATTCCTGCGGTATTACAGTATTACTGGCGATTTGTTGATTCTGCTGATGAAGATGGAATTGTACGTTTTTTGCTTGCTGCTGGTGCTGTTGGCTACTTATTTAAGCGCAATGCTTCGATTTCGGGTGCTGAAGTTGGTTGCCAAGGTGAAGTGGGTTCAGCCTGTTCAATGGCTGCAGCAGGACTATGTGAAGTATTAGGTGGTACTCCTGAGCAGGTTGAAAATGCTGCAGAAATCGGCATAGAGCATCATTTAGGATTGACTTGTGATCCGGTTGGTGGATTAGTACAAATTCCGTGCATTGAGCGTAATGCTATGGCTGCGAATACTGCAATTAACGCTGTACGCATGGCCATGCTGGGGGACGGTTCGCATATGGTAAGTCTTGACCAGGCGATTAAGACGATGAAAGAAACTGGTCATGATATGATGTCGAAATATCGAGAAACCTCAAAAGGTGGATTAGCTGTTAACGTTGTTGAATGCTAATTTGTGATTACGAGTGATATTTACATGAAGTTATGCACAATATATTATATGTATGTGCGACCGTAACGATTCAGTGCTAATCTAGGACAGGTTAATCTCAGAAGTATTAATCTCAGTGGTGCTTGCTGGTTTGGTTACTTACAAATCTGGAGAAGTGCTCATGTAGTAATGCAGGATGTGGCTATGAAATTTTTATGTAGTCACCTATGCAGATGTTATACTATTTCAGATTATACTGTTTGGAAGTTTGTAAAGGAGGCAATATGGCACAGGATATGCCAGAAGTGATTGCAGAATTTGGCACGACGCCAACGGTGACGTTCCCAGCATCTGAACCGCCAGCTGGGCTAAAAGTTGTTGAGTTGGTTGAAGGTAATGGTCCAGTGGTTCGTGCTGGTGACACCGTAACTGTGAATTATCACGGCGTTGTTTGGGGTGCTGAGCAGCCGTTTGATTCTAGCTTTGCTCGCCATACTCCAGCTAGCTTTGGTATTGGTGTTGGTCAAGTAATTCAGGGTTGGGATCGCACGGTTCCAGGACATAATGTTGGCTCTCGCTTACTGATTTCGATTCCACCTGAGTATGGCTACGGTTCTCGTGGTGTTCCGCAGGCAGGCATTGGTGGTGGTGATACCTTAGTGTTTGTTGTTGATATTATTTCAACTCGTTAATGAAGCGTATTTATTTATTTGTGAATATGGATTATTGCTCGTATAGAGTTTGTATCCTTATAGGAGATCGTTGGATAAGGAGGTAACAATGGCTGAAGAAAAAACTATTCTGCTTACGCAGGAAGCGTACGATAAATTAAAAGAAGAGTTAGCGCATCGTGAAGGTGAATATCGCGATGAAATTACTGAGCGAATCGCTGCAGCTCGTGCTGAAGGTGATTTGTCGGAAAACGGTGGCTATCAAGCTGCACGTGAAGAGCAAGGTAAGAATGAAGGACGCATTAATGAGCTTATTGTGAAGCTTCGTAATGCGAAGATTCTTGAAGCTCCTAAGGATGGCAGTGTTGGTAATGGATCATTAGTAACACTGGAACTGGCTGGCCGTGAGATGACCTATGTTCTTGGTTCTCGAGATATTGCTGTTGCTACAGAGTACGATGTTATTAGCCCTGAGTCGCCAATTGGTGCAGCAATTATGGGTGCTCATACTGGAGATACTGTTAGCTATGCGGCTCCAAATGGACGTGAAATTTCAGTGACAATTAAGGATTCGCATCCACTTGCGTAAGTAAGTTTCATAATCTTGCCAAGATGCTTTGCTGTATTTTGTCGTTAACGTTAGTTTGTGTGTTATTTTTTCAATAAGAGCAGATTATAGTTAATTTTGCAGTAGCTGAGGTAAGTATTGTTCTCCCCACCTAATTCGTGTGTGAATAGGTGGGGAGATTTCTTTAGGGTTTGGGTTTAAAATTTTGTATCTTAGAATTTTAGAATTTTAGAATTTTAGAATTTGTTTTTATGATTTGCAATTTATATTTTCTGCTGTTTTGCTTCTCTGTGCTAATGGTATGCTGCACCTGATTGCGTTAAATTTTATTGTTTGTTCAGCAGTTACGTATTTGTTAGATTTTTCGCAATACTGTAACAACTTTTCCCATAATAGTCGCGTGTGAGCCGTCAATAGGAGAGTAAGCTGGATTGTGCGGAATGAGCCACACGTGACCGTGGTCATTTCTAAAAGTTTTAACAGTTGCTTCGTTATCTAATAATGCAGCAACAATGTCTCCGTTTACTGCTTCATGCTGTTCTCTCACAACAACATAATCTCCGTCGCAAATAGCGGCATCAATCATTGAGTCTCCATGTACTTCAAGCATAAAAAGATTGCCACTACCTGTAAGGCGTTCTGGTAGACGCATAACATCTTCGACATGTTGTTCAGCTGTAATGGGTACTCCGGCAGCGATGCGACCAACTAACGGCACGTCTCGAGAGTTGATGAGTGCATCAGATTCATAAATACTGATGTTGGCAGCCTTTGAGATATTTTCGGTATTGCTATGGGAAGTATCACTACTTGTAGTATCAGTTGCTGCGTCTTCAATAATTTCGATTGCACGACCTTTATTTGCATTAATCCGCAAAATGCCTTTTGTTTCGAGAGCACGTAGTTGATGTTTGACAGATGATGGGCTACGTAGTCCGACTGCTTCTCCTATTTCGCGGAAAGAAGGAGGATAACCATGGGTTTTGAGATTACGTTGAATTGCATTAACGATATTGCGCTGACGTTCAGTAAGTGGCACTTTGGTAGTGCTGTTAATACGGGCGTCTTTGTTGCCTGTATGTGTGTCCTCGTTGCTCATGATACTCCTTTCGTTATGTATATAATAACGCATTTTTGAAAAAAATCAAACATCTGTTCGACACGCCATTGCAACTTACGAACAAATGTGTCATTATTAGTACACCTGTTCGATAGAACAAATGTTCAATTCGCTAAAGGTGGAGGAAAGATGACAATGAGTGCGTTATTACATAATAGTTATCGTGCTGTAGTTTTGGCTGATAGATGCGAGACTAAATATGCTAATCACAGGATTAGTAATGCTGTAAAACATGCTCATAAGAATTTGATATTTCGTATGTTACCGTTATTGATAGCAGCAATTGCAATCTGCGCACTATGCATGCCGCGGATGGCTATTTCTGCTGTTCCAGAAAAATATGTGACTTACACAGTTCGACCAGGAGATACGCTGTGGAGTTATGCTGAAGCTATTACTCCTCGTGATGGTGATATTTCGGATAATGTTGAACGATTAATTCTTCTTAATCATCTTTCTTCGCCGGATTTGGAAATCGGACAGTCTATTAATGTTCCGGTAGTTGATGCTAGGTAATTGATTATACTGATGCAACAATGTATGAATGGGGGAAATCATGAGAAGGGAAATTATGAATACGTGGGTTATTACTTCATACGAAGGTAATCATCATGATGATGAGGATGAGAGCGGTATGCAGTATGAGTTTTGGTTGTATCCAGATGGGTTCTATGTTATAGATAGCAGTTATTTGGAATATAGCTTTGAAACTATTGCTGATGATCCAAAAGGTTGTATACAAGAAAATTGCATTGAAAATATTGAAGCACAAATATACATTGTTTGTTGTTAAACGTTGTTGTTAACAATCGTATGTTGATAGAATTCTTTACGTGGAAGTAAATAATTGCATTTTATTCAGCAATATTTGAATAAAATAAATAAGATGTGTCGTGTTTTCTTAATTTTTTAGTATGCTGGATGTATGCATTGTCCTTTTTGTAAAAATTCTGATACGAAAGTTATTGATACACGTATTAGCGAAGATGGCTATTCTATACGCCGTAGACGTGAGTGCCAGGTGTGTGGAAATCGCTTTACAACAGTAGAAACAACGCAGTTGCTCGTTATGAAACGTTCTGGTTCTATTGAACCTTTTGATCGAGCAAAAGTTGTTGCTGGTGTCGGTAAAGCATGTCAAGGTCGTCCTATCGATATTGAAGCGTTGAAAAATCTTGGTATGCAGGTTGAAGCGGATTTGCGTGCGCGTGGCTTAGCACAAGTAACATCTGAAGAAGTTGGTAAAGCCATTCTTAAACCACTACGCGAACTAGATGAAGTTGCATATCTTCGGTTTGCAAGCGTATATCAAAACTTTACTGGTCTTGAAGATTTTGAACATGCCATTGAGGATTTGAAACAAAGCAAACTAGAAGAATAAAAGAATAGAAAACACGTGTAAATAATACAAATTTTTGCGTTTCTATTCTTTTATTCTTCTATAACGCATACTTATGAACCGCAATGATGATATGAATTATTATTCAAAATTCTTATCATCGTGAGTGCGAATAATGTGTAATTGCTGCGTTGGTCTAGTCATGGCCACATAAAGATTGGCTGCAGCAGTGAGCCTAGAGGCTGCTTCTTGTTCGATTTGTGAAGGTTGAAGTACAATCACTGCGTCATACTCTAGACCTTTTACATCTTCTGCTGTGCAAACGCTGCATTGACAATCGTCGGCGCTTTGCTGACATAATTGATTCCACGTTTTTTCGGGTAATGCAAGTCGTAATGCTTGATTAACAATAAGCTGAGTATGTTGTACTGTGTCGCGAGGCGCAATGATTGCAATACGTCCACTTCCATCATCAGCAATAAATCGTTGGAATAGATTTGTGCAAGACTGCGCAAGAGCTGTATCAAGTTCTTTTTGAGATTCAACTGTTTGAGATACAAGTGAATCAGGAACTGATCGAACTGCGTTGACTGTAGATATATATAATCCGGAATCAGTCGCAGCTTTGCTTGCAAATTCAGAAACTTCGCGAGGATTGCGATAATTAATCGTTAATTCGTAAAGATCCCAATTGGACTCGCCAAACAGCGAATTCATATTTTTCTGCCAATGGTGAGTTCCACCCAAGGCAGAAGTTTGAGCAACATCGCCAACAATAGTAAAGGAGCGTGAAGGGCATCGACGAATAAGCATACGCCAATCCATGGCGGTAAGTTCTTGAGCCTCATCAACGACTACGTGTCCATATGTCCACTCGCGGTCAGATGCAGCTTTGCGGGCAAGTATACTAGCGTCATCGCCCTGCAAATTGTCGAGAAGCATATCGGCGGTTACTATGCCATTGCCAATTCCAGCTTGTGCTAAAGTGTCGGCCGCAAACTGTTGTTCCTCAAGTTTCTTAGCCTGCATCGCTGATTTCTGAGCCTCAATCTTAGGATCCGGGCCGAGTAATTCCATAGCTTCGTCGAGTAGCGGTATATCGGAACGAGTCAGTGGGCTACCTTTTGGTCTAGTAAGAGTGTCAATATCGTCATTGCTTAACCAAGGTGCGTATAGGCGTAGTTGATCCGGTTTAGCAAAAAGCTGATCAATGAGCCATTTGCCAGTCATAGGTAGCCAAGCAAGATTCAACGCAATTCGTAGCTTGTCGTCTAATCGAAGTTGAGAAGTTATGTCGTTCAATTCAGCCTGATCAGGAACATAATCAAGCTGCTCTAAATAGCGGTTTTTTAAGATGCTTAGCACAGTTTTAACAAATGTAGTACGTGCTTGATTATGCGGTTGATGAGTGTGTTGTGCATCTGATTGAGCGAGTTTTATATCTTGCGCGAGAAGAGGAATGCTGAATCCTCCAATACGTATCGTTGGAAGATTTTTAGGCACACGAATGCGAGCCGCAATAGCATTGGCAATAACTGTGCGCATGCGATACATGCCTTTTAGTTTCGCTGCATAAGGAGCATCTTCAGAAGTTGCGCACACTCCTGGAATTAAGTCTGCAATAGTACGACTTACTACGCCAGTTTCACCTAAGGAAGGGAGCACTTGATCAATATAACGCAAAAACGCTGAGCTTGGTCCAACAATAAGTACGCCAGAGCGTTCAAGCTTGCGTCGGTGCGTATATAGTAGGTAAGCTGCACGGTGTAATGCAACTGCTGTTTTGCCGGTACCAGGTCCTCCCTGTACTACAATTGTATGATCAAGTGGTGCACGAATAATGCGATCCTGCTCAGCTTGAATGGTGGCTACAATATCTGTCATCTTCCCGGTGCGACGAGAACCCAAAGAAGCAAGTAATGCGCCTTCTCCGGTAAGAGTTCCTTGCTGTGACGCTTTCCCTACTTCTTCAGAATGGATATCAAGAACTTCATCTTCAATACCGATAACATCACGGAAACGAAGAGTGATATGACGTCGCATAACAATATCTCCGTGATGTGAAGGTGTTGCCTCATAGAAAGGTCGTGCAGCTTCAGCTCGCCAATCAGTAAGAATAGAATCATGATTTTCACTTAACAAACCGATACGACCAATATAGCGACGTGTACCTTCGGTATTGTCAAGCCGACCAAAAACGAGACGATCTTCAACAGCTCGTAACTGCGTAAGACGATCTTCATACATGGTTGCAAAGGAATCGCGTTCTGTACGTTGCGTGGGAGAACCATGTGAACCAGCAGCGCGTACAGCGTCCAAACGTGTACGAATAGTGTTACGCAAGTCATCGAGCCGACTATAAGCACGGTTAACAGCCTGCTGTTCTTCGCTAAGTTGTGAGGAATAAGTAGACATATTCGTCCATTCTTCGTAAAGTATTGCAACCGAATTGTATCTAAAATTAGGCATTTAAGTATATCTCGAGGTTTATACACGTATCTTGATTTCGTGTTGCGTAAGAATTGATATTCCATAAATTGAGGATTCCATAAATTGAGCGAAATTTTAGTTTTATTTCCGAATTGACAAAATATAATCTAAACATATGTTTATAAGGGTTGATTTTGAATTATAAAGGGATAGAATTTTCAGATTGTTAAGCATAAAACGATGAGGTTTACTCCTATAAGTTTGTTGCAACTGGTTAAAAAATAAACAGAATATCTTACTTCATCACTGTTGATGGTAGTGAGTTTATGATATAGAAAGGCTGCTCACATGAAGAAGCTCATTCTTGATTTGGATACTGGTGTCGATGATACCTTGGCAATTTCTTATGCTCTTGGTAGTCCAGAAGTTGAGCTGATTGGTATTACTGGTACTTACGGCAATGTGCTTATGGAACAGGGTGTTCGTAATGCTCTTGCTATAACCGAATTATTCGGACATCCAGAAGTAAAAGTATATCGTGGTCTGTCGCATGCAAGCAAGAAGGATTCATTTGAAGTATTGCCAATTTCTGCATTCATTCATGGTGACAATGGTATTGGCGACGTTGTTATTCCGGATTCCAAGCGTGAAGCTGAATCCGAACCTGCAGTAGATTTCATTATTGATGCAGTAAAAACATATGGAAAAGATCTTATTTATGTTCCAACAGGACCTATGACCAATATTGCTGCAGCTTTGAAGAAAGCTCCGGAGATTAAAGATGAGATTGGTAAGATTGTTCTTATGGGTGGGGCTCTCACAGTTCATGGAAATGTAACGCCTTGGATGGAAGCGAATATCTCCCAAGATCCAGATGCTGCAGATGTCCTATTCCGTTCTGGTGCTCCGGTAACAATGGTTGGATTGGATGTGACTTTGCAAACCTTGCTTACCTATAAGGAAACACAAAAGTGGCGTGAACTTGGTACCAAAGCTGGTACCTTCTTAGCAGATATGACTGATTTCTACATTAAGGCTTACGAAACTACTGCTCCACACCTCGGTGGTTGTGGTTTGCACGATCCGTTAGCTGTTGCTGTTGCTGTGGATCCAACGCTGGTAACAACGTTGCCAATTAACATGCAGGTAGATGTAGAAGGTCCAACGCGTGGGCGCACTATTGGTGATGTCACTCGCTTGAACGATCCAGTTAAGACTATGCAAGTAGCTGTAGGTGTGGATGTGAAGCGTTTCTTGAATGAATTCATGTCTCGTATCTCTGGTTTGGCAAAAATCGCCGGCTGAATGCTGTAAACATTGTCGAATATAAGGAATTAACTGATTGGACTATTATGACTGAAAATGCAACTTCTATTGCGGTAGATCCGTATGAGGATCCAAAAACGCGTAACAAGGTAGCAATTTATTCTCTTATTTTGCTGCTGATTACATTTATTTTAGGAACATTGTGTTTGCAAGGTTTTAATCTTGTATTCAACCAGATTGGTAAAGCTGTTGGAGCTCCAGAACAGGCGTCTCTTATTACCAGCTTACCGATTATTGTTCTAGGTATAGTTTGCTTTATATATGGATCTTTAGGTGACTTTGTGTCACTTCGTAGACTCATAACAATCGGTCTTGTTACCTTGTTTGTTGGGTCTCTGTTTGGTTTTGTTGCAAACTTCTATTTCACTCCAAACTTGTGGACCGTCATTATTGCACGTATTCTACAAACCGCTGGTGAACAGGTTGCAGGATCTTCCTTCCTTGTTATTGCAACTAAGTATTTGCGTAATGATTTGAAGGTTATTTTCTTCGGTCTCTTTACGGCCGCCTATCAGCTTTCTGCCTCTATTGGCGTGTTTGCTGCTGGTGCTCTTAGCTCTATTGCTTGGCAGTATTTGTTCTTGATTCCTGCAATTACGATTTTGTTCTTGCCTGTGCTTGTTAAGTGCTTGCCTACAAAGAATGGTATTGGTGGAAAGATTGATAAACTTGGCTTTACAGTATTTGGTATTGCTGTAACACTTCTTACACTGTTCTTCTCTTATAAGGCGTGGGGATTGTTACTCGGTTCTATAGTGCTTTTTGTTTTGTTTGCTTTCTACATTATGAAGGCAAAGAACCCGTTTGTAACTCCCGCATTCTTCAAGAATAAGCGTTGGCTTTCGGGCATTATTTTGATCTTCATCTTCTACTTCACCAACTATTGCATGCCTCCTATTTACAATGTGATTGGTGGCGCTCTGTATCATATGAATACTTCGCAAGTATCTTCCTACCTTGTGTGGGCTTTTGTGTGCGCTGCAGTATTCGGTGTGCTTTCTGGTACGATTATTAGTCATATTGGCCGCAAAGCTGGCATTATCACAGCATCATTATTGATGATTGTTGGTTGGGTTGGTGCTGCTTTGCTCATCAATACCGATTTCATGTCGCTTACTATTTGCGCTTGCATTTACTATGCGGGATGCGGTTTGATGTATTCTCCAATTGTCTCAACAGTTCTTTCTGCTCTTCCAGTTGAAGAATCTGGTCGCGGCTGTGGCATGAATGATTTGATTATGAATGTTACTGCTTCTATCGGTATTTCTATTTTCAGTGGTTTCTTTGGTGGAGATTTATTCAAGGGCTTCTCCCTCAGTGGTCTTCATGGACAGGCTTCTGGTTATTCCAATTTGCTCATGATGGGTGCTGGAGTGGCAGTTATTGGCTTAGTAGTTTATTTGGTTCGCAGCTGCTTTATCTCCGAAAAGAATGAAATTAGTGAAGAATAGTCTCAATAGGCTAATAAGTAAACAAAAATAAGTGTAGGCGGTCGTACAAAATGCGTGTGACCGCCTACACTTTTAGTTAATCATTTTATGCGTCTAGCTTTCGCATACGCTGTATACTAATTGGGTAAGCTGTTCCAAGTTCTTGTGCCCACAGTGACACATAAAACTCTTCGCACATCCAACGCAATCTTTCCGCAATATTTTCTGCTTCATCATGCGATGGCCCGGCAGGTAAAGATTTAGCTTTATCTTGTGCTTTTTCAACAATTTTGTGCGCTTCTTCAGCTTCCCAAGCCCAGCGAACATCGCGATTCTTATCTGATTTAGCTTTAGTGAGTCTAATCGCATCAGCTTGCAAGTATTTTTCAATTCTAGGAAGTGAATTTGCTGGAGCTTTTGCAATAAACCCTTCGTACACGAGGCTTGCAACATGTTCGCGAATAGATTGCAAAACAGATAATAGTGGTAAATCAGCCTTACCGGAAACAGCTTTGGTAACTTCTGCCTGTCGTTTTAATATGGCAATTACATCGTGTGCAACTTCATATACAGTATCCTCATACATTTGAGAAACGTTAGCTACAGCTTCTTTTAATAAAATATCGTCCGTGATTTTTTCAGGATTTGGTATGAGTCGCTTAACTGCAGCCATTTGCAAGTCTTCAGCTAATTTTTGAGAACTTGAATAAGGTGCAGCGGTAAGCATAAGAGCTTCTGATCCAAGCCATCGAGAAGTAATGCGCTTATTATCCAACCGTAACATGTGTAGAGCACCTTCCCATACCATTTGAGAACGCGAAAGCATAGTTGCGCCAGATTTATGTAACAGATCAGCTCTTTGTACAATGTTTCCAGCTTGTGCTGCTTTATTTGCTCTACGATCAACTACTGCTCTTGCTGACTTCTGAGCTTCTTTGGCAAAATGTTGCTGTAATGTAATCAAAGACTTATTAGTACCAAGAATTGTAGGTTTTACTCGATAAGCAAAGTTTTTATGATTTGCAGGCTGATTGTGATTTCCTTTAGATTTTCTTTCTTCAACGCTAAAAGTCACGCGTAAATATGATGAAAGTCTGTTCATCTGTTCATCGTTAAATACTTCAGGATGAATTTGTGCTCCAACAACAGCAATAGCAGCTTGAGTAAAAACTTCACGAAAATCTTGCCACGTAAGTTTGTTACTATCTTCGCTAGTTTCAACAATTCCAGGAAGCATATCATAATGTTCGTCAATCCAACCGCGAATTTTTTGAGCAGTGTCTGGTGCTGGCACGAATTGCACGCGCAAAGCTTTTGGTAAAGACTTAATCATGCCGATAATCAATTCGTTAAGTAAGCCGGGAACATTCCATGTGAATTCTTCTGGAGTTAAACGAGAAAGTACATGAAGAGGAACATGCACTGTTACACCATCTAAAGGATTGTGAATATCGTACACATAACTTAAACGCAATCTTATAGGTTGACCATCGGTTCCGATTGTGTTCCAATGGTCTGGATAATCGGCTAAATCGGTGCTTTGTGTAGTTTGTAAACGCTCAACTTCATCAGGATTAAAATCAAGTTTGTGGGGATTTTCTGCACGATTGTCTTTCCACCATTTTGCTAAAGTAACAATACTGGTAATTTCTTGAGGAAGTTGATTATCATAAAAAGTAAATAAATCTTCGTCGTTTACTGTTTCGCTTATTTGGCGCGTACGATTTGCTTGATTATCGGCGTCGTCAAGAATAGCACGATTTGCCAAAATAAAACCGTCATGGGGGAATCGTTGCTGGATATCTCCTTCAACAAGACCCTGACGAATCATCAACATTCTAGCTTCATACGGATTGATGCGTGCCCATTGAACTGTACGATCTTGTACAATAGGTAATCCGTACAAAAGTACTTTTGACTTCGCTACAGCGGAGCCTTTAGAAGCACTCCAATGAGCGTCAGAATACGTTATTCTCGTAAGATTTTTAGCAAGAGGCTCAGCCCAAGCAGGATCAATCTGTGCACAATATCTTGCCCAAAGTCTAGAAGTTTCAACTAATTCAGTGCATATAATCCAGGAAGGTGTAGTTTTAGCTACAGAAGAAGCTGGGAATATTGCAAATCTTGTGCCGCGAGCGCCTTGATAATCGTTTTTAGCCATTTTTTGTGCACGCTTCATGGCTCGAATTTTTGCTGTTCCGCTTAATCCAGCAAAATCAGAAGCTTTCGGTTCACGCACAACTTGCATTCCCATCATCGAAAGTAAGCCTGCAAGCATTGAAGCGTGTATACCTTGTGAATCCCAAGAGCAACATAGACTATGAGCAGCCTGCTGATTATTAGGAAGTTGACGAATTTCCAGAGGAGGTCTTTTAACTGGAGCAGGTTCGCCAATTTTATAATGCAATTCTTGACACAAGTCTTGCAGTTGATGAACTAAATCTTTCCACTGTTTTAAACGCAAAAAATGGAAAAATTCTGCCTTGCAAATCTTACGAAGCGCATTATTACTCATATCTCCATCTGCTTGGAATAACCTATCCCAGATGTTTAAAGCAGTCAAAAAATCGCTTGTTTCATCAGCATAACGACGATGCAACCTATCTGCTTCTTCGCGCTGATCTTCAGGTCGTTCTCGAGGATCTTGCAAACTTAAGAATGCAACAACTACTAGTATCGCGGCAAGAGTATTTGGCGTAGTACGCTTAGCGGCTTCAATAATCATGCGACCTAAGCGAATGTCAATCGGTAACTTAGCAAGCTCGCGACCAATATGAGTTAAAGTAATTACACCAGATTTTCTGCTTATTGCGCCAAGCTCGGTAAGTTCGTTAAAACCGTCGCTTACGGCTTTGATGTCTGGTGGGTCAATAAAACCAAAATTAGTAATATCTTCGCCAGTTTTAGCAACACCAACCGAAAGCATATGCAGAACCACTGCACCAAGAGAAGTACGCAAAATTTCAGGATATGTAAAACGTGGGCGAGTTTCATAATCTTCGCGCGAGTATAAGCGAATCGCAATGCCGTCTGCAATACGACCGCAGCGTCCGGAACGCTGATCAGCACTAGCTTGAGAAATTGGTTCTATAGGAAGTCTTTGCACTTTCGCAGATTTAGAATATCTGGAAATTCTCGCAAAACCAGGATCTACAACGTATCGAATACCAGGAACAGTAAGTGAAGTTTCTGCAACATTCGTAGCAATAACAATGCGCTGATGAGAGTGTGATTCAAAAACTCTATGCTGATCTTTTGCAGAAAGACGTGCAAAAAGAGGCACAATTTCAATCGCATCAGTTCGTTTCATATCGTTTGCGCGTGTGCCAAAATATGAACGTAAACCATCTTCAAACTCTCGAATATCGCGCTCGCCTGAAGCAAAAACCATAATGTCACGAGCACCATGTTCGTGACTTGAATGAATAACCAACTGTGCGCATGCTCGAGTTACAGCAGAAGTCATATCTTCGTCAGCAATATCTTCACGTTCTTGTTGGTTAGATTGGCTTTCTGCAACGGTATCTTCATCCATGGTTATGTCTGCAAAACCTGGTACATGTCTCATAAGAGAAGGTGCAGAGCCAAGTGGTTCGTAAAGTACTCGCACAGGGTAGGTTCGTCCAGAAACTTCAATAACAGGAACTTTTGTATGTAGCGCGTTTTCAAAATGGTCGCGGAATTTCGCAGAATCAATAGTTGCAGAAGTAATAATTAGCTTCAAATCGCGACGTTTCGGTAGCAAAGTTGTTAAATAGCCGAGAAGAAAATCAATATTAAGGCTGCGTTCGTGCGCCTCATCGATAATAATCGTGTCATATCGAGTAAGAAGTGGATCGCGCTGAATTTGCGCAAGTAAAATGCCATCAGTAACAATACGCAATTTTGTTTGAGATGAACTTTCATCAGTAAATCGCACCTGATATCCGATTTCTTCGCCCAGCTTTACTTCCATTTCGTTAGCAATACGCTCGGCTACAGTGCGAGCAGCCAAACGGCGAGGTTGAGTATGTACGATTTGCTTTCCTCTGCCACCTCTTCCAAGCTCAAGCGCCATTTTTGGGATTTGCGTAGTTTTACCAGAACCAGTTTGACCGGAAACAATCACAACTTGAGAAGACTTAATTGCTTCTATAATTTCGTCATGTGCTGCACAAATAGGAAGATCAGCAGGGTAATCGAATTTCATAGTATATTTATTTCTTTTCGTAGATATTTACTTTTTTAGTACTTCGATAACACGGTACCCTTTGGAACTAGCGTATTTTTCAACGCTAAAACTTTCATCCAGATTCTCCGCAAGCCAAGTAATTAATGAATCTGATCCAAGATTTTTTTGCACAACTAAATATGCTGCTCCTCCTACTTTTAAACGCGGTAGCCAAGTAAGCAACATATCGTGCAATATCTCTTTTCCAACGCGAATTGGAGGATTAGACCATATAATATCAAAATTATTAAATTCTTCAGCATATTTCTGCAAAGCATCTTCAACAAGAGTTGCATGAATATGTTTTAGTCCAGCGTTTTTTGCGTTTTGCGTAGTAAGTTCTAATGCACGCTCATTAACATCGACTGCGAAAATTCTTGCATTTGGAGACTCTAATCCAAGCGCCACACTAATAGGACCCCAGCCGCAACCAATATCAAGGAATTTTCCATTTTCTGGCAATTTTGGAGCATGTTTTAGTAATACTGAAGTGCCTAAATCAAGTCTCGAAGCACTAAAAACCCCGTTAGAAACTTGCATAGATACATCATTATTTCGCAAAGTAACGTGTAATATTCTGCGCTCGTCTTTTGATGATGGTGCTGCGGAAAAGTATTGTTCTCCGCTGATTTTTGTTTTACTAACTGTCTCTGATTGTTTCACTCGATGCTGATTGCTCATAATATTGCTCAAATTGTATTGTCTTGCAACAGCAGTACTGCTAGTGCTGCTATCTTGTTATATTTTGCGCTGCTTTATCGTATCTTTCGTATTACTTGAGTATTGTCTCCTCAAATCTCCATAATAAAACAAACGTTGTAAAACGCTAGCGAGGTTCTAGTCGCAACTCGCTACAATCGAATAGGGGCGGGTATAAGTGGTCGATAGTCGCAGCACTGCTGAAAGAGCTGATATGTTTAAAGAGCATGATTCCAGCTTTCCAGAACATAACTTTGATAAGAAAAATGCAAGTTCTCATAATTCTGGCCTGCTTTCATGGCATTCTGATGTACTTCTTGACACTACTTCAGCAAGTGAACAGCATGATGAAACTTGGCAAGAGCGTGAGTCTCGAAATGCTTTGAAACGTGTTGCCGGACTTGGTGAGTTGCAAGATGTTACAGAAGTTGAGTATAGAAAACTCCGTCTTGAGCGCGTTGTGCTCGTAGGTGTATGGTCTAGTGCAAAGGGAACTCTTGCTCAGGCAGAAGAGTCATTGCGTGAGCTTGCAGCTTTGGCACAAACTGCCGGTACAGTAGTGTGCGATGGTATGCTTCAACAACGTTATAGGCCAGATGCTGCAACATATGTTGGTTCAGGTAAAGCGCGAGAACTTGCAGCTGTAGTAGCGCAACATGATGCTGATACGATTATCGTCGATGATGATTTGCCGCCAAGTCAGCGTCGTGCTTTAGAAGATGCAACTAAAGTTAAAGTTGTTGACAGAACTGCTGTGATTTTAGATATTTTCGCTCAACATGCTACGAGTCGCGAAGGTAAGGCTCAAGTTGAACTCGCACAGTTGCAGTATATGCTTCCTCGATTGAGAGGATGGGGCGCAGCTCTTTCGAGACAGGCCGGTGGTCGTGCTGCGGGAGATGCTGGTATTGGATCTCGAGGTCCTGGTGAAACTAAAATTGAAATGGATCGACGTGCAATTCGTAATCGTATTGCTAAATTACGTCATGATATTGCACATATGGCACCAGCGCGAGTTGTAAAGCGTGGCTCTCGACGTCGTCAAGATATACCGACAGTCGCAGTAGTAGGTTATACGAATGCGGGGAAATCCTCTATTATTAATCGGCTAACTGGTTCGCAAGAATTAGTAGAAAATGCTTTGTTTGCAACGCTCGATACCGCTGTGCGTCGCGCTCAAACTCAAGATGGTAGAACTTATACGTTAGTAGATACAGTAGGATTTGTACGCAGGCTTCCAACCCAGCTAGTAGAAGCTTTTAAATCTACGTTGGAAGAAGTTAGTCAAGCAGACGTCATCTTGCACGTAGTTGACGGTTCGCACCCAGATCCTATTGCGCAAATTGATGCTGTAAACGAAGTTCTCGCAAATATTGATGGGGTAGAAGATACTCCGCAGATTATGGTGTTAAATAAAGCAGATATGATGAGTGATGCTGCACGAGAGCGTTTTGCTTCGCTGTATCCAGACGCTGTTATAGTTTCTGCAGCAAGCGGCGAGCATCTTCACATATTGCGTAACCGTTTAGAGGCATTACTGCCATCGCCGCGTGTTCGTGTAGAAATTATCTTACCGTATACTGCGGGAGCGTTACTGTCACAAGTCCGTGAAAATGGTGTTGTAGAAAAAGCTGAATATGCTGACAATGGCGTAGAACTTGTGGCTTGGGTAGGTCCGTCATTGGCTGCAAAACTAATGCAAGTGGCTTTGGAATAATAAATTCCGGTGGTGCGATTAGAGTAAAGGTGTTCATACCAATAGGCTCTTAATGTGAGAGCAGTCCCAGATAATCACAATGGGCGTATGATTGTGCGCTCTACGGGACGTAACAGGTTGCCGAAAAGAGGTTTTTGCTCATGGTGAGTTCGCAGGTTAAGCCAACGAAGCTTGCAATTATCGGTGCTGGTGCAGTCGGTTCTACGCTTGCTTTTGCTGCTGCGCAGCGTGGTGTTGCGCGTGAGATTGTGCTTGAAGATATTGCTAAGGAACGTGTTGAAGCTGAAGTTTTGGATATGCAGCACGGTTCTAGTTTCTATCCTGCAGTTTCTATTGCAGGTTCTGACGATGTGGAGATCTGCCGCGACGCTGATATGGTTGTAATTACTGCTGGCGCTCGCCAGAAGCCAGGTCAAACTCGTTTGGAACTTGCTGGTGCCACTATCAATATTATGAAGTCCATCATTCCAAATGTGGTGAAAGTTGCCCCTAACGCCATTTACATGCTGATTACCAACCCTGTAGATGTGGTAACGCATGTTTCTATGAAACTTTCTGGTCTTCCAGCAAATCAAATCTTTGGTTCTGGCACCAACCTTGATTCTGCTCGTCTTCGTTTCCTGATTGCACAACATACTGGCGTTAATGTTAAGAATGTTCACGCTTATATTGCTGGCGAACATGGTGATTCTGAAGTTCCGCTGTGGGCTTCTGCAACCATCGGTGGTGTTCCAATGTGCGATTGGAATGCTCTTCCAGGTCATGAGCCACTTGATGCAGCTAAGCGTGAAGAGATTCATCAGGAAGTTGTGAATGCTGCTTACAAGATTATTAATGGTAAGGGTGCTACTAATTACGCTATTGCAATGTCTGGTGTAGATATTGTAGAAGCCGTTCTTCGTGACACTAACCGCATTTTGCCAGTATCTTCTTTGCTTGATGACTTCCACGGCATTTCTGATGTGTGCATGTCTGTACCAACCTTGCTTAACCGCAATGGTGTGAACTCTCGTCTTAACACTCCAGTTTCTGACCGCGAATTAGCTGCCTTGAAGCGTTCTGCAGAGACTTTGCGTGAAACTGCTGCTAAGTTTGGTTTCTAGTTTATAACATACTAGTTTCTTTTCTAAAAGTTTAAGCCACTTCTTTACTTAGTTGTGAGGGAGTGGCTTTTGCTATGACTCAACAACATGCCACATAATATTTTCTACGAGTTCGATATATCATTATTATTATGGCAGATTTTTCTCATATTCTTGCGACTCGTTCTGATTTTAACGATAGTGATCGCGAATGGCTTCATCATCTCGTAGCTGATTGGCAAGTAATAGCTGATTTAAGTTTTGCAGATTTATTGTTAATTATTCAAAACGGTGAGGGAGATTATGTTGTTGCTGAGCAGTGCAGACCT
This sequence comes from Gardnerella washingtoni, assembly GCF_049262705.1. Lineage (NCBI taxonomy): Bacteria > Bacillati > Actinomycetota > Actinomycetes > Bifidobacteriales > Bifidobacteriaceae > Gardnerella > Gardnerella washingtoni. The sequence continues at coordinate 479,252 of NZ_CP058398.1, forward strand.
TCCACGGCTATTACATTGCGTACTGATGATTTGCTAGGGAAGAAATTGGATGATTCGCTTGTGCCAGAGCTTAGCGATGCAATTAAGTCTGAAACAAGTTTCCATTCATCGACTTTGCGATCAGTTGGTCGAGCAACAGTGTGTTATGTTTATGCTCCAGTTAGACATCGCGGTAAGACGCTTGGATTGGTTATGCGTGAAACCAATTTAGCAACACGTGAATCGAATGGTCGATATGAGATGGAAAGCATTAATGCGGGAAAAACATTATTTGATATGATTCCTCGTGAACAATTCCCGTATCGTGAATCTGTGTTGAATCAACGACATAATGCGCGTGTTTCTGATGGTTTTATTGTGTTAGAAGCTGATGGAATAGTGCGTTATGCTTCACCTAATGCGATTAGTTGTTTCCGTCGTTTGGGTGGTTTAGATACTATGCAAGGCGAGTATTTGAGTGAATTTGGTACGCGTCTATTGCATACTAATGATACTGTTTCTGAAAGCCTTCCTCTTGTACTTACAGGTAAAGCAGATGTTGATTGTGAGTTAGAAGCAAATCATTCTATAGTTTCTATGCGTTCTTTGCCGTTGTGGGGACCAAATAATCGCGTTGGTGCGGTTGTATTATGTCGTGATGTTACAGAAGTGTTGCGTCGTGAGCAAGAATTACGAACTAAGAATGCTACTATTTCTGAAATCCATCATCGAGTAAAAAACAATTTGCAAGCTGTTTCTGCATTGTTGCGCCTGCAAGCGCGTAAAACAAAATCAGCTGAAGTAAGGAAAGAACTTGAGGAAGCTCAACGTCGTGTGCAGACTATTGCATTAGTTCATGAAGGTTTAAGCCAGACTGCTGATGAAATTGTTGATTTCGATAAAGTTATTTCCAGTCTGTTGAAAATGTCTATCGAATTGGCTTCTCAGAATCAAAATATTGATATTGATTTTGTTGGTAAATTTGGTCGTCTGGCTGCACAAGATGCGACTCCGTTATCATTAGTGTTGACTGAATTAGTAACGAATGCTGTTGAGCATGGCTTTGAAGGTCGTGAAAGCGGTCATATTCGTATTGCTGTTGGTCGTGGCGGCGACAACCTTAATATTGTCGTGGAAGATGATGGAGATGGGATTGATAGTGAATCGTCTCATGGAATGGCGAAACCGTCAGGTTCTGGTCTTGGAACACAAATTATCAACACATTTGTTACTAATGATTTTGGCGGAACTGTGCGGTGGTCACCTCGTCGTGAAGGTGGCACTCGTGTAGTATTGGACATCAAATTGCGTGTCTCTGGCATTGAATGATACGTCATGCAGAAGAGCTAATACTATAAAGTAACAATAAGTATCACTATAGGGAAAGTATCACTTATAGAGAATCTCATCACGCATAAATACAAATTGCCGCAGTTTAAGTAAGCATCAAAAATGAGCTGCTTACTTGTGGTGAGTTCTCTTATGGTGAGCTTATATCATTTTACATTGTTGCATCTTGACTTTTGCGCGCGCGAATGACTCGACGTTTTAACGTGCGTCGTTCATCTTCGCTCAAGCCGCCCCATACGCCATAGTCTTGATTCGTTTCTAATGCGCATCGTAAGCATTCGGTTGCAACTTTGCATGAACGACACACTGCTTTTGCTTCTTCAAGTTGCTGCATTGCAATGCCCGCACTACCAAGAGGAAAGAAAAGCTCAGGATCTTTATCTCGGCATGCAGCTGTATTACGCCAATTAAACGAATTGCTCATGAATTACTATCCTCATTTCTTATACCTTACGGAGGTGCACTTAAGAAGTCTACCTGAATGTAAGGAAAGCATGAATATGTGATTTTTTCAAGGTATTTTGCATCTTTATTAAGATTTTTTATTTTCTGCAATCGTTAGGCCATACTACTTGTACTAAATTTGCTGCCCCTGGAGCAATAATGACACAGCGTCCTGGGAGTTGGTAGTCTTGTGCATCAAGAGTTTTTGATAATGCTGTGGGTATGCCAAGCATAGTATCCATTCCAACATCACCAGTGGGGAATATGATGCGAACTGGTGCTTGTTCTGGCAATCGTAAATTGCGTGCAGTATTCGTGCTAAAAACAATAGGAAAGTAACTATTCTGCAATTGTTCTTGGAAAGCAATCGCCTGCTGATCAGCATTAAGCGGATTAAGCAATTCATCTGCATCATCAATGAGCAATGGTGAAACATTATGTTGAACGCATGCTACATTTTGAGCTGTTAATGTTGTGCCAGAATATACTGGCACTTGTAGAGCTTGTGAAATTATGCGTAGTATTGTGCTTTTACCTTGTTGACGTCCTCCAATAATAGCTACGTTTCCTAAATGCAGTGGTAAGAATGCTGGAGATAAATGAATGCTGTCATCCTGCAAACCAATAACAACAGCTTGTGCTAATGGATTCGTTATACGCGTTTGTTGATGAGTTGCTACTTTTATTTTATTATCGTCAGTTTTATGCTCATATCGTTTAAGTTGTTCTATAGAGAGTAGAGATGGTAATGGAGCGCTAAATAATGTTGGTGAATATTCATGATGACAGAACCTTCCTGCCAATTGTATAGCGCGCACCAATCGTCGAGGGTTTTGACTTTGAGCACATCGTAGTGAAGTTACTCCCTCTCCAATATTGTAGTAGGCACTTCCTGGGGTATGGGGGCTTATGTGAGAAGCTTGCGATGTGCCTAGTAATTCTTGAGATTGCATTCCGTCTCTCACGCGTAAACAAATATTAATAGCAATATTAGCTTTCATATCTGCGCTCACTTGACCTAACGGATTTTGCGTTCCAGCAATAATATGCATGCCTAGAGATCTACCTACGGAAGCAATGCGTATAAGACGTGGCATGTAGTCAGGAAGTTGATCTTTTAAAGCATGAAATTCGTCTATAACAATAAGCAATGAAGGTTCTGCTGGAATAACTTGTGAAATATTGTGACAGCCTTGTTGTGCAACTAAGCGTTCGCGCCTATCTAATTCTAATTCTAGTCCTCGCAGGGCTCTAGTTGCGTGACGTAAGTTTAGATCGCCAACGTTTCCTACAGTGTGTGGCAGAGTTGACAGGGCATCGAAAGTTGCGCCACCTTTAAAATCCATGAAAACAAAATGTAATTGTTCTGGAGCATACTGGAATGCTAATGCTAAACACCAAGTTGTAAGCAATACGGATTTGCCTGATCCTGTAGTTCCTGCTACTAACGCATGTGGACCATTGTTAATTAAATCCATGTAGCAGTAACCATTGTTACTTACGCCCAGTGGTGCAATAAGGTGCTTTTGTTTAGTACTAGGCAAAGATGCGTGTGAAGTTATATATTGATTTGCTGATTCTAGTGTATTCTGTGCGCAATTTGTTGTTATATTTTTTAACCAAGTGTATAGTACCGTTTTCCAAGGTGGTTGTGCTGTACAAGCTGCGTTTCTATTCATCAATAATGTTTCTAAACTTACTGGTGTAAGATTATCTGGTAGATTTTCTTCAGATGCTTGTTCATAAGAAAAATTAGCTGCAGAAGAGTAGGGTTCTTGTGTAATTTGCTGGTTTTGTTCTGCGTTTTGTGTGTTCTGCTGTTGTGTTAAGTATTGCAAAATTTGTGGTACTAAACTTGTTACATACATCATAATGCTTGGAACAATCATTGCCAGCATCATCCAATTGTTTTGCATCCAAGCCATTATTGCTAATGCAATATGAGCTAGTATAGGTACAATACTTGCTGCAAGTTGTACGTACATGAGTACTTTGGTGGTAGTTATCGTTGTATGAGATTCTTTGCGCATAATTGTATAATGACAATATTTGCTTACTCATAACAAGAGTTGCATGAACTTGTGGTTAAAAGATAAAGCGGCGGAGTATGCAGCTTAGCTATATTTTATAGACAAGTGCGTGTCAGAACGCAGTATTTTGTAATTCGGCAAGTGTTCCAACAGCACCTGGTTTATGTGTTCCTGCTGCAAGCTGATTGAACAAATCTAGATTTTTAGCATCGTCAAGCAACACAGATGAACCGACTCCTGGCACTTGATAATCAGGGTTTGTCCAATATATTGTGCCAGATACGCCTTGTGAACCTGTTGCTTCTCTAAAAGCTTGAGCCATTTCCCACAGAGTACCAGGATTAGATTTTTCGTCAAGTAAAACTGAGCTTAAGCCTGCTTTGGCAAGTTTTTTTATTTTCCCCAAATTTGTAATCGTATCGCGTGCTAAAGCTTTTTTCATAATTGCTGCAATAACCATGCGTTGACGTGCAGCACGACCAAAATCGGACTGTGGATCTGCATAACGCATGCGTGAAAATGCTAGTGCTGTGGCACCATCAACATGATGACAGCCAGAGGTCCAATGTAATCCGCTAAATCTATCACTTACTGTGCGGTTGTAGCATAAATCGATTCCATCGAGTGCGTTAACAACATTGGTAAGACCATTAAAACGTATTTCTGCAACGTGATCGATTCTGTGACCAGTAATGGATTCAACTACTGAAGTTAGTGCTTTATTTCCGGCAAACTGAGCTACGCTGTTAATTTTCATATGTTCACCATTGAAGGAAATAAGTGAATCGCGAGGAATGGAAATGAGAGAACTGTGACCGTTGCTTGGCTTCGTGAGTACAAGAATAGTATCAGTTCTAAAACCGGTAATTTCTTTAGCTTCTTCACCTTCACGCTGATCAGAACCGAGAATAAGCCAAGCAGTTCCTTGGGTGCTTGGTGTATTCGTAAGCCATGATGTGCGATTCATGCGGGAATCTACCCAATGCCACGAGTATACGCCTAATCCCATGCATGTTATTACGAGTATTGTGAGCAGTGCTAAGAAAACATGGAGGAACCTGTGCGACTTTTTGACTGGCATTTGTGCAGCAGCTTCTGCGACATTGTTCAATGCCGTGGAAGCGTGGATATGTGGTGCTGGGTGTATTTGTCGTACCTGTTTTGGTTGCTGCTGATGTGGTGCGTAAGTAACAGGCTGTTGTGTATAAAACTGATTTGATGTTCTTACTTGTTTTCGTTGCGTTTGAGGTGCAAAGGAAGGTGCCTGTGTTGTACTGGGATGATGTGCAGTAGTTTTCGCTTGTTTTGTGTGTGTTGGTATGAAGCTTGGGGGAACGTTGGTAAGAGACGAATCGTTAGTGTGCGAAGGATTGAAGATTGGCGGATTTGTGCTATCTTCAGAAAAGTCCTTGTGCGATTGCGAATTCATGCATCCTCCCAATGCGCTTCATAGTTATTACAACGAAATAATGAGTACTGTAAATCTACAGCACTCATGTTACTTATATTACCTCATTTATTTCGAGGTACAGCGCACAATACATTATTAACATACCGATCTGCAATACCAACATATTGTCCAGTTTGTGGATCGTGAATAGTTCCATTAGTAGGATTTACAATTCCACCAGTGTTTGGATCGATAAGTTGTCCTTGAGCATTTTTAGCTAACCCTGTTTTAGGATTAATTGAACCTACATGCGTAGTCTGCGTATTTATTTTGTTTAATTTATCGTTTTCACTTACGCTGGTATTGTCGTCATCAATATCATCAGTCTGATTAGTATTTTTGGAATTATTGTTAGTACTTTTTTTGTTTTTATTTGTAGCTTGCAAAAAGAGTGGCTTATTCTCGCGCATTCTTTTCCAAATACTGTCTGCTTCATCGGACCATACAACGCGATTTGGATCATACGCATCTGGAACAACAGGAATTGTTTGCGCATAAATATGAGAAGTATTTAATTTGCGCATACTGAGCGCAAGACCAACTAGAGTGCTCGGATCAGCTAATCCTTCGCTGATACTCAAAGCACCTAATGCTGATTTAGCAAGCTGATAAAGTTCTCCAGTTTGGGTAAATAAATTCTTAGATAGTGCTTGATGCAAAAGCTGTTTAATAAGATATTGCTGCCTAGTAGTGCGCATAATATCGGAACCGTCACTTGCGGTATCGTGTCGCATACGTGCGTATTGTGTAGCAAGACGACCATCTAAATGCTGCATGCCTTGTTTAAAATTCACGCCTGTATACGTATCTCGTGTAGCAGTTGGAATACATAAAGATACGCCGCCAATAGCATCAATCATATTGCTTAATCCACTAAAATCAGTGACAATAAAATGATGAATATTTAAGCCAGTAAGTGCATTAACCGCTTTCAAGGAACATGACGCTGCTGAAGCTAAATCTCCGCCTTGTGCGTATCCGCTAGCGAAAATTGAGTTAAACATAACGTGTTGGCGTGCTGGAATGCGACCTTTTGTAGTGTCGCAAGCAGGAGCATTGACCATGGAATCGCGTGGAATAGAAACGATATTCATATATGATCTGTCAGCACTAATTTGCACTACCATGGTGGTGTCAGATTGATGATCGCCTGTCTCGCTATCGTGAGTAAAGCTTCGATTATTGCCGTCGCGTGAATCTTGACCTAAAACGAGAAAAGTTACAGGTTTTCCTGCATTAACGTCTAGGGTTTGGCGTGCCTGTTTATCTCGGGAAATTACGCTGATAACACGACTGCTTACAGTTGAAGAAAAATCTAACCATGTAGCAGCCATAATTGTCAAAAAGAAGGTGAGTACTGAAATGATAACTATACACAGTATCTTGCGCGTGCGGTTAATCATACGATAACCGAAGCTATGACGCGGAGTAGCGGAATTCCAATTATCTGATTGGTACCGTACATCTTCAGGATACCGCGAAGTTGCCATCGTGCCTTCTTTCGCAATAGGAGAAAGACTCTGTATGCTGCTGTAATGCTAATTTTATGCGCAAGAAATAAAGCTATATTCCAGTAAGCACATATAACGAGCTATTGTAGTGTAAGGCATTGAGATTTAACGCTTTGCGTGCCTTATGTTGGTAATCATTGTTGAGAACAAAAGATTGTAGATTTTTAATTCATCAAGTTGATAAATTTTGATAAATTTTTCATTTATGAAGTCGCGACAACAATAACGAATTGTAATATTCGTACTAGTTTAGTGTTTGCTTATTAAACATGTGTGAAATTTAAATACATTTTTGAATAAGTTTTTTAAAAAATAGTGGTTTGTGTTGCGGCGGATACCTACCCCTTGCGTACACTGGTAAGTATGGATTCAACTACTGCTTATACTGGTGCATTTGAAAACGAAGTTTTACAGGTGCTTTCTACAGCAAAATCAGCTCGTCCACATGAAATAGATTCTTCTATTATGGCGATGATGTGCGTGGAAAGAGATACTCGTTTCTATACTGAGACATTGAAGGCAGTATTGAATCAGTCGGTTCTTCCTGGAACATTAGTTGTAGTCGACTGTGCAAACAGAGTCCATCAAATCATGCAAACAACGATGCAAGTGCGTCTTAATTCGAACTTGTTTTCGGGAATGCTTGATTCGAGATTATCATCTCTGCCTTCTTTGGACGCTATTCATCATAATGATTTAAATGTTTCAAATGATTACCGTGATAGTAGCGCTCCATATGAGTCACATGCCCAGTTTGATGATAATTTTGAACACAAGCCATTGCGCATAGTTATTGTTCCAGTATCATCAGCGCGTTCGTTTGGTGATGCTATTGAAAAGGCTTTGAAACAGCTTTTACCATGTGCAGGAGTCTCGTCATTATGGCTTCTGCATGATGATTCTAGACCGGCTGACTCGCATTGTTTGGAAGCTTTGCGTGAAACTTGGCGTAATACGCCAACCGCATCGGTACTAGGTGCTAAACAAGTTGATTGGCAAGATACTGTTCTACATAATGTTGGTATGTATGCATGGAAGCATACTGTGCATACACTCACGGTTGACGGCGAGGTTGATCAAGAGCAATATGATGGTCGAGGTGATGTTTTTGCGGTATCTCTTGCTGGCGCATTAGTTACACTATCGGCTTGGCAAACCTTACGTGGAACTCAATCTTGGATGACTACATTTGGTGAATCAAGAGATTTTTGTCGCCGCGTATGCTTATCAGGCGGTCGTGTAGTAGTGGTTCCGTCTGCTCGTATCGCTCATCGACGCGCACGTTTAGAAGGGCTACGTACGCGCAATGGAGAAGCTAGAAGTAACGAAAAAGCTGGTTTTCAACATGGTGTAGCTCCTGCTCTTATTGCAAAACAGCGTTACCGGTATACTGATATACGTATGTTTTTGTGGCCTATTGTTTGGGTTTGCAGTTTGCCAGCGGCTTTAGTGAGCGCTTTGCATTCTTTGTTTGTGAAGCATCCTTATGCTGCTGTAGTGCGGTTGCTACTTCCTTGGCTTGCTATTATGCAATTGCCTCATGCTATGTTTGCGCGTCGTAGAGTAGCGCGTAACACTCGTGTTTCTCTCAAACGACTGACTTCGTTGGTAGCGGATCGCAAACAGATTGCTCGTTGGCGTGATCGCAGTATAGCATTACAATCTCAGCAACATTATGTATTACTAAGTCCTCTAGCAAGAACCCATTTACATGTTCGCGTATTACGACGTTGGAGTGCGGTTGTTCTTGCAGCATTATTGTTATTTGCTGTCATATTGCACTTATATGGTGCGCCGTGGCGTGAAGTTTTAGGCGGTGCATCGCTGTACGCGCAGCAGTGGTTACCAACCGGCGCAGATTTTCATCAATTATGGAATGCTGCTATCGGTGCATGGACTCCTGACAATGGTTTTGGCCCTGCGCTACCTCCTACACCTTGGCTGAGTGTTTGGTTGTTGGCATCAGCTATAACGGGTGCTAAACCAGTATTAGCTGTTACACTTATGTTCTTTTTTGCAGCGCCTGCCATGTGTATGAGCTTTTGGGCGCTCGCAGGTGTATTTACTCGTTCCGATACGGTTCGTGTTTGTGCTGGCATTTGTTGGACTATGATTGCCATAGCCTTTGGTTTGTTTGCTCGTGGTGATTTACCAATGCTTATGACTATGGTATTTCTGCCTGCTGCATTTGCCTTTGCGTTCCATGCAGTTGGAATGTATGTAACAGAAGATCCTGTACGTCCTGTTCCTTCTGTTCAGAGCGCCGCTTGCGCTGCACTATGTTTTATGGTTCCAGTGGCAGCAGAACCGCAACTTTTACTTCCGCTTATCATTATTTTTGTTGCATCTCTTATTATGGTACGTTCGCATCGTCTTATGTTCGTACTTATGCCAATTCCATCAATTGTGGTGTTACTTCCAACTATAGGTAGTGCTATTCGTTATGGAAATTCCGGTATGTGGCGTCAAATATTTTCTAGTATGGCATTGCCTTTGCGTAGTGTTCAAGGTGCACCACGTGTACAAAATTATATTGATGCATTATTGCAAGCGTTTAATATGGCTTCACCTCATGTTGCAAGCGCTATACCTTTGATGAGTTTGCGAACAATAATCATGGTAGTGTTTGCTGTTCTCGCAGGAGTTATGGCAGTTTCGGCATTAGCTTTGCCTTTTGCTTTGCGTGTTTCACGTATGATGTGGGTTGTAATTATTAGTGGCATGTTGTTGACGCTCATTGCTGTGCGCATTGTAGTAGCAGCTGATATTACTGGCCCTGTAGCAGCGAGTACTTTACCAGGAGTAGCATTGTCAACCTTAGGTGTTTTGTCATGCATGTGTATGGTTGCTGGACAAGCTGTTCGTCGTTTTGAACCTCTTCGTGTTGTGCAAAAATCAGAGTCTGAAACTGTTGAAAATTATCAAACTCGTATCGATAAACGTGCTGCTATGCGGCGTTCCGCAGCTAAATTAATGCAACATGTAATTCGAGTGACACGTGCTGTGCTTGCCAGCGGTATGTTGACTATGGCAGTATTGCTGGGTCTTTTTGCTGTGCTCAGTGGACCAGCCACGTCTATTATGGCAAGTAATGATGGTCTACCGATGGTTGTGTCAGATTATTTACATAAAGCGGATACTCATCGTGTACTTGCTTTACAGGCGCAGAGTGCTCATAAATTAGCAATTGCCGTTATGCGAACATCTCGAGGAGATGCTATCGATGAATCTCCTGCACTTCGTGTAAAGCAAATAATGTTTGGTGAACCTGTAACTGATAAAGTAGTATCTCGTGCAGCAGCTCAACTGTTATCTCATGCAGATAATGGTGCTATAGCTGCACTGAAGCAACTTGGAATTGGTGGCATTTATATTGTTAATGGTTCTACTAAATTGCCAACGAATTCCGTAAATACCATGTCAATACAACAACTGCTTCGTCCTGTAGCGCAACCTGCAAGTATGGTTAATAAAGAAGCTACAGATCGATTAATAGCACATGTAAATGCGTCAGAAGGTACACAGTTAGTGGTTTCTTTACCTCAAGGTACATATTGTCGATTTGATGGCATGCCAGACGCAAAGTCATTAGCATCAACGTCGTCATATTATCGTTCACGTCCATTGTCATGGAGAATCCCATGGGTGTTTTCTTTGGCAATGGTGCTGTTGATATACTGTTTAGTTGCTGTTCCGCGCTTTGGGCGATATGCAGTACTTGAACGTTCTGATAATCAGCGTCAGGAGGAATTTGATGAACTGGCGTAAACATCCTCATGAAGGTTCAAAACATGGTGAATTGCCTTCAGAAGTAGATATTAAGCAGCAACACAAAATTGTGGGAGTCGCAACACTCGCTACTTTAAGTGCTGTATTGTTACTTACTGTTGCTTGCATTGTAACAGTATGCGGCGCTATGCCACACTTTGCTGATAATGCGCACAATCCGTCCAGTAGTGTTGCTCGTAATGTTGGCGCGACTCGTCTGCAATCAGTGTGTCCTATTCGCTTATCGTTACCAGATCTATCGCAGTATGGTGATAGTCAATATAACGAATCAGAAGGGGACTTGCAATCTTTTGCTCGTTATGGAGCTTTTGGTGATGTGTATCGTGCTAGTGTGCACAATGTACAAGATGCTGATGATCAGTCATTGATATTGAATACGCAAGCGTCTGATACAGATTCTTCAGCGCTTATCGCTGATCACGATGTTAATCATGATGCTCAAGTTTTAGAAGGACGTTTATCTAGAGTGGCATCTGGGACTGGTATAGCTGCATCAATGATTTCATGGGCTACGAAAGGAGACGTGCGAGGCTTGGCTGCTACTACTTGTTCCATACCAGTAATGAAACAAACTTTTTTGGTTCCAGAAGCCAGCGAAGGCACTTCTCTCCGTTTGGAAGCATTTAATTCCGCTGCTAAACCAACGGTAGTTCGCGTTCGTGCATGGTCTGCTCAGCACGGTAGTACACCATTAACTTTTTTCTACAGGCAGTGCTTTTACGGTACCTGCTCACTCACATGCTTATTTTGATCTTGCTGCTGCAGCGCCAAGATCTGGAGGATTATACGTACAAGTTGAAAGTGAGCAAACGCCAGTAGCTGCTTTTGTGAAAGTAATACATATGCGCGGATTGACAGTAAGAGGTGTCGATATTATTCGTGCGTTAAACTCACAATCACATACTAATATTCTTTCTGGTATCAGTGAGGGTGACCAAACAAAAGTGTATGTATGGCCTCAGAAAGATGGTAACGTAACACTTTCCTGGATGAATGAATCTGGCGTTCAAACGATTAAAGAATTGTCATTGAAGTCTCGTCATTTACAAGTTATTGATCTTGGGAAAGTGCCTGAACATGTTCATGCTCTGAGTGTAACAGGTAGTACTCCAGTAGCTGCTATGGCATCAATTACGCGTGAAGGTAAAGATGGTCAGGCTGATGTTGCTTTTATTAGTGCATCGCGCTCGCAGGGCAGTAGTGCTATTGTTTCGCCAGTAGCTGCTGATGAAACAACGTTGTATCTGGCTTCAGCCAACGATCATGATTCATCTGTGCTATTACAAGGTTTTGATGCATCAGGTGTTTTAGTTGACGCAAAACGTATTACAGTTCCATCTCATGCAGTAGTTTCTATTCCTGCTGTAGACGTATCACGCGGTGCTGTAATGTTTACAGTACAATCGCATAATAACATTACTTTTTCTGCACGCATTAGTAAAAGTGAAGTAGAAAAGTCTGATGTTGCTGGTGTTGCATGGCTTGATTCACAGTCTTTAGAGCCACAACAGATGCAAGTATATGTCAGCAGTAATCATCATATTGTGCATTAAATATTGTAATAAAGAACTTGTTACAAAAATAATCGTATATTATTAGTAAGAGTTTATATGACTAATCGTAAAAAAATTATTATAGATACAGATTGTGGTTCTGATGATGCTATGGCGATTGCTATGGCGTTGCGTGATAGTAATTACGAGATACTTATGTTTTCTACTGTCGCAGGCAATGTAAGCATGAATCAGGCTACTATAAATACGTTGACGACGATTGAATATGCAGATACTTATGCGCCACCAGTATATTGTGGTAGTCGCAAAATGTTAGTGCGAGATCTTGCGTTTGCTCATGAAACACATGGTTGCGATGGTTTGGGGGATATTGGGCTAGTGCCGCAGAAACTTAAGATTTCAAGCGGTAGTGGTGTGCTCAAGATGCTTGACTTACTTCGTAATAGTGATGATGGTGAAATCGACATTATTACGTTAGGGCCATTAACGAATATTGCGCTTGCTTTGCGTCTTGATGAGGATGCAATGCGTAAAGTTGGTAATCTTATCATTATGGGATCTGCTGGTCTTGGCAGGGGTAATGTTACACCAGTTGCAGAGTTTAATATTTGGCAAGATCCTGAGGCTGCGAAAATAGTGATTGAATCGGGGTTGCCTCATATTACGCTGGTTGGTTGGGATGCTTGTTTGGGTGATTGTATGTTAAGTCCGCAAGAAATCTCTATGATTCGTAAGAGTGGTTCTTTAGGACAATTTGTTATTGATTGCAATAGAGAACTTATGCAAATGAATATCGGCCGCTTCGGTGACGCATATCTTGACATGGCTGATCCTTCGGCTGTTGCAGTTGCATTATATCCGGCATGCATTGCAGCGTGTGAACCATACTATTGCGAAGTCGATATTACACAAGGACCGAGTTATGGTGCTGTTATTGTTGATGTTGATCATTGTACTGGCAAAAAAGCAAACGTGCGAATATGCAGTAAACTTAATCCAATGCTTTATAAGCAGTACATGTATGCTATGTTAGGCGTGAAAAGTTTGGGAGAATAATGCTTACATTCCCCAATCGGGGTCGATTTCTTCAGGTCTACGTCCGTATAATTCTGCAAGTCTTTGCACAAGCTCGTCGCGGATAGCGTATTGAAGTTCAGTGCGACTACTTACGTGAGTGCATAATGGTAAACGATACAAAACAATACGAGGTGGGATGCCGCGACTTGCTGGAAAGACTTGCGACATAATCCGACGATTGCGCTCCCACAATACTGGTTGTGATGGTGGCACATCTTCTACTGCAAATTGTATATCTTTTGTTAATGCTCTCCATGCACCATGAAGACGACGAATTTGAGCTGCTACCATAGCATCAAACATTCCGCTTGCTGTTCTATATTGTGGAAGTCGTGTTCCAAATATTGGTGCTCGTAATCCTCTACCGTGACGGTTTCGGTAATGTCGTTGTTCCCAAATTACATCTGTCATATTTCCACTGTAGGTGAAGGCTAGGGCAATCAAATAAACAAGTTTGTGTTTTACGGCGTGTGAAATATAAGCACACTATGTGATACTAGATACGTAGCGTACAAGTCAAGGAGGAGCGGCAATGCTCAAACCAATAATTCATGATTGGAATGAGTGTGCTCTTGACTTACGTATTGCACAATCATCACTTATTGGTTTTGACTTAGATAATACGTTAGCATGTTCTAGGAAACCCATGCTTTTGCCTATGGCTGAATCTTTAAGCAATCTTATGAATGAGTTGCCTGTGGCAATCATTACTGGTGGTTGTTTATCGCTAGTACAAAGTCAAATTTTGGATATGTTACTGCCAGGTACTCAGCTTAATCATCTTCATATTATGCCAACAAACGGCACAAGTTACTATCGTATTGATTCTCATAAGATGTTGCACTGTGTTTATGAGCATCGTATCAATGCAGAACAAACGCGATGTGTAATTGCTGCTATACAACAGTGTGCCAAACACATGGGTGTTTGGAAAGAGTCTGGCGATCCAATGCTGTGGGGTAATCAGATTGAGCATCGCGGTAGTCAAATTACTTTTTCGGCTTTGGGTCAGCTTGCCCCGATTGAATATAAAAAAGCTTGGGATCCTACTGGTGTGCTAAAAGCAAAACTTGCGCAAAGTATTGCCTTAGCGTTGCCAGAGTTTGCTGTGCGAGCAGGCGGCGATACCAGTGTGGACGTATATAGACGTGGCGATGACAAAGCACAAGCGTTGCGTATGCTAGCCCAATATGGTGATTTTGCTATTGAACGTATTACTTTTATTGGTGATCGCATGACGCCTGGTGGTAATGATTATCCAACAGCTTTTACTGGTGCATTAGCTGTACATGTGACTAGTCCGACAGATACGTTAAAGCTTTGTAATAATGTGCTTACGCATTTTCATAAATAAAGTTTTATATTGCACTTGCGTCTTTAATCATAAATATAAATTTTGCATAGCTTTTAACCACAAGAGTGTTTTTTATTTGTGACTGTGTTGTTTTGCTTTTATGCTGTCAGTATGGTTGGGAGACGCAAAGCAGTAACATGCTCTCATAGTAAACAGCAAATAAGCGTGGCGTGTAATGGGGGAGTTACACGCCACGCTGGTGTTCGTAAATTGAAATTTGGGAATGTGTTAGATTGTATAGATAGTTGGCATGCTGCATCTTACGACAGTGTAGTTCGTGCATGGTGGAGTATGTTATTTCCTCGTGGTTGTGCAGGGTGTGATGCTGTTGATGCTGTATTATGCACAAGATGTGTTCGTGCTTTACAGTGTTGGCAGTGTGCTTCGTTTACTGCCGCAGTATGTGGTAATAGGTATGCATGTGGTCTATATGAGCATGCTGTAAGGCGAGCAATATTGCAGTGGAAAGATCATGGCGATATAGCATGTGATAATGCATTTGCTGCACTACTTGCTGATTTGGTTATAAAAGTTATACGTAAAATTATGCAGCAACGTGACACTATAAATAATAGGAATGAGGGAATCGATAATTCTTTCGATACCACATTTTCTCATGATTGCAACAAGTTTATATTAGTTGTTCCGGTACCATCTTCAAAGTCTTCAATACGTTATCGAGGTCGAAATCATATGCAGCCAATAGCGCGCATGGTCGCACAAAATCTGAGTAACAATGGTATTGCCGCTTGTGCAGCCAATATACTGTGTATGAATGCTCGTGTTACAGCAAAGTCAGTACAAACTGCAGGTTCTCGTGGTAGATCACGTAGAGCGTCACATGCATTTACAGTAAATTATCGAGTCCTACAAAAATTGCGCGCAAAACAAAATGTCTCGCACAGTGTTATTCTCATCGATGATATTGTTACTACAGGGTCTACTATGAGTAGCTGTGCAGTAGCGTTGCAGCATGCTAAGTTAAATGTTTTGGCTGCTTTTTCGTTAGCATGTGTGCGTTCTTGCGAAGACGATACAAAAAATTATGTTTATTAAATTATGCTCATATCTTGTTGTAATTCAAAGGGAGTGTAATTTCAAAGTTTGGTCCACGTTTGTCGTCTACTACTTTTACGGTTCCATCATGAAGTTGTGCAGCCCAGCGTGCGATTGATAATCCTAAGCCTGTACCACCAGATTCTGTGCCCATATGCTGATTGCCTTTAACGAATCTGCGAAAAATATCTGCTCTTGCTTCTTGAGGAATTTGTTCACCAAAATTTATCACATTACTAACTACTGTATTTTGACTGTGATTAATATGAGCACTAATAAGCACGTGAGTTCCATCTTTTGAATGTTTCAGCGCATTAGTGATAACGTTAGTAAAGAGTTGTGAGAGTCTTCCCCGATCTCCAGTTAGCATAATATTGTTGTCAATATGAATGGTAATCTGATGATTATGACCCGCATCAGCTAGTTCGAGTGGTTCAATGATTTCATCAAGAAATTCTGCAAAATTAAATGAGGTGATATTAAGACTTGCTGCTCCTGCTTCTACGCGTGAGAGGTCAAGAAGGAAAGTAATAAGATCAGCAAGTTTATGCGTTTGGTTTAAAATAACCTCCATGTTGGCTGGTGTTGGCTCTGTTACTCCATCCGCAAGATTTTCGAGCATTGCTTGTAAAGCAGATACTGGTGTGCGTAACTCATGACTAACATTGGCTATGAGTTCGCGTCGCATCTGATCGGCATGTTCAAGCTCTTCTGCCATTTCATTAAAAGCAAGTGTGAGTTTGCCAACCTCATCACGACGATTTTCTATAGCTACTCGTACAGAATAATCACCTTCAGCCATTGTTTCCGCTGCATTTTTCATTTGCCTCAGAGGTGCAGTAAGTCCGCGCGAGAAAAGGTATGTAATACCTAAAGCTACGACAAGTGTTAAAGGCATAGCAATCCAACCATTCAAGCCAGTCTTCAACAAAAACCAGGCCATGACGAATGCGATGGCAGTTGCAAAAACGATAATCGCTGAAAGCTCAATTTTTAGTGATGAAAAAAATCCAACAGGACGATGAGGATAACGATGTTCTGAATGTGTTTTTGTATTTTGTTTTTTAAATTGATGCTCTGAGTATGAGTTAGAAGTTTTATGTAACATGACAGTTGCTATATATACAAGATTTGTGAAACTTTGAAAAATGTTTTATGAGGTAATGTTGTATTGCGTAACAGTATAAGAAATTTTGCAAGCACTATACAACTTGTGAATGCAAAACTTCATCATAATCACTCATTGGTGGTTCAAACGCATATCCAATACCATGTGCTGTGCGAATCCATTCAGAGCCGATTTTATGGCGTAATGACTTAATATGGGAATCGACAGTGCGTGTGCCCGAAGCGTCTGGCCAATCCCACACTTCAGCGAGTAGTGCTTCGCGCTTGAAAACTGTGTGTGGATGACGTGCAAGCATTGCAAGCAAATCAAACTCAGTCGGAGTAAAATGTATCTCCTCATTGTGCAACGTCACTAAGCGTTGGCGAGGTTTAATAACGAGCGCACCAAAATCAAGTGCTTTCTCATTTTCCGTAGTCTTGGCAATCTGTGTTGCTCGTTCTACTCTACGCAAAAGTGCTGCACAACGGGCTATTAATTCGCGAGGAGAAAATGGCTTAGTCATATAGTCATCTGCTCCTGCACTTAAGCCTACAATTTTATCTGCTTCTGCGTCGCGAGCTGTTAGCATAAGAACAGGTACAGGTCGTTTAGCAATAATTCGACGCGTAGCTTCGATTCCATCCATAATGGGAAGCATGATATCCATAATAACAAGATCAGGTTGTAGTTGTTCAGCAGCTTTGACAGCAGATACTCCATCAGCAGCGACGCGCGCAGACCAGCCTTGTGCAGTAATACGCTGTGCGATAGCCGTAGCAAGATCTGGCTCATCTTCAACCACAAGAATGGTTCGACGAACAACGCTAGGTGATGGAGTTTTTAGCATAATTTTCTTTGAATAGACCTTTCAGTGCTGTACTGGTTTCAAGAACACTGCTCCCAATGCTGGCACAGTAATCTTTGCCGAGTATGGACGAGAATGATATTCTTCAGCAGTGGCAGTGAATGTGCCATTATGAATATCAGATCCGCAATACTTTGCATCATCTGTAGTGAGTATTTCTTCCCACTTGCCACCCTTTGGCAATGCAACTTGATAATCTTGCCAAGCCTGACCAGAGAAGTTCACTACTACAACGATTTCCTCACCGTCATCACCAATACGTATGTAGCTTAAGGTGTTGTGATCAGAGTCATCACTAGTAAGCCACTGGAATCCATCAGGAGTAAAGTCTTGACTCCAGAAAGCTCTAGAACTCTTGTATAGAGCATTCAAATCCGCAACAAGCTTTTGCACGCCCTGATGGAACGGCCATTGCAGCTCATTCCAGTTAAGCGAAGTATTGAAGTTCCATTCACTGGACTGTCCGATTTCGCCACCCATGAACAGTAAGTTCTTGCCTGGATGAGACCACTGGTATGCAAGTAATGCACGTAATCCTGCGAACTGTTGCCATTCGTCGCCTGGCATCTTGCCGAGCAGTGAGCCTTTACCATACACAACCTCATCATGGCTTAATGGCAACACATAATGCTCAGAATATGCATAAACCATAGAGAATGTAATCTCATTATGATGCCAACGACGGTTAATTGGTTCTTCCTTAAGGTATTGCAAAGTGTCGTGCATCCAGCCCATGTTCCACTTCAAGCCAAAGCCTAAGCCGCCCATATCAGTTGGTGCAGTCACACCTTGATAAGCGGTGGATTCCTCAGCAATCATCATGATGCCAGGATTGTTCTTGTATGCTGTTGCGTTTGCTTCTTTAATGAAGTCAATTGCTTCAAGATTTTCGCGTCCACCGTAGATGTTTGGTCTCCACTGTCCTGCTTCACGGCTGTAATCCAAGTACAGCATGGAAGATACTGCGTCAACGCGCAATGCATCAACATGATATTCGTCAAGCCAGAAGCAAGCATTAGCAACCAAGAAGTTGCGAACTTCGTGACGACCAAAGTTAAAGATATAAGTACCCCAATCTGGATGTTCACCTCGCATAGGATCAGGATCCTCATATAATGCTGTGCCATCAAAGCGTCCAAGAGCGAAGTCGTCCTTAGGGAAGTGAGCTGGCACCCAGTCCATGATGACACCGATACCTGCTTTGTGGAGCTTATCTACCAAGTACTTAAAATCATCAGGGGAGCCTAGACGAGAATCTACTGCATAGTAGCCTGTAACCTGATAACCCCATGATCCAGAGAACGGGTACTGCGTAAGTGGCATAAACTCAACGTGAGTAAAGCCTTCCTTCTGCACATAATCAACCAACTTATCTGCAAGTTCGCGATAATTTCCTAAATCACGATTCCAGCTATTAGCCTGCACTTCGTAAATACTAATTGGACCATTATGAGCATCAGTCTTGGCACGCTTCTCCATCCAGTCGGTATCGTGCCACTTGAACTCAGAATCAACAACAACAGATCCAGTATTTGGTGGAACTTCATGTGAGCGTTCCATTGGATCAGCCTTCATAATCCAATTACCAGACTGAGTAAGAATTTCATATTTGTATACTTCGCCAGCCGTAACGCCCGGAATGAAAAGTTCCCAAATGCCGGAAGAACCAAGTGAGCGCATCGCGTGACGACGACCATTCCAATAATTGAAGTTACCAACCACACGAACTGCACGAGCATTAGGAGCCCACACAGAGAAAGCTGTGCCGGTTACCTTTTTCACCATTTTACCTGTTGTAGGTGAAACAAGTCCCCAGGTATCTGTGATTGTCTTAACATGTGCGCCGAGTGCTTCCCAAAGTCGCTCATGACGTCCTTCACCAAAGAGATACATATCAAGCTCGCCAACTTGCGGCAAATAGCGGTATGGATCATCATCAGTGGATTCGGAGCCATCAATTTCTACTGTGTATACGCGATAACTTGGCACTGACCAAGTCTTAGCTTTAGCATGTTTTACTGCAGGGATAACTGCTGTGAAAATACCATTATATTCATGAGTTGCTTCATATTCACCATTTTTAGTGAGAATCACAACTTTTTTGGCCATTGGGCGTAAAACGCGGACGGTTACAGTGTTAGCACTTTTACCAGTGCCAAGATGCCCACCGAGAACCTCGTGTGGATTGTAATACTCTGCATTGCTCACCGCAGCCAACACATCCTGGCGGACTGGGACTGCGAGTGCATCTTCGTTGATGTTAGTAACTGTACTCATGCTGTCTATCATACATGCTTTGTGCGTATAAGTCGCGTGTGTTTCGCAGTATTGTGAAAAAATTATGAAAGTTTTTCCAAGTCGTGCCCTTATGGGAGACTGAAATGAGTTTTTCTGTGTGTTCGGAGGGTTCTGTGGAATATCAAGTCGGCGATATGGTCGTCTATCCTCGTCATGGTGCGGCTCGTGTTGAAGAAATCAGTGAGCGAACCGTCAAAGGCGTCACTCGTCAATATTTACGTTTAGTAGTGTTATCTTCTGATGGTTTGGAAATTAATGTTCCAGTTGATAATGTGAAAAAAGTAGGTGTGCGAGACATTGTTGGAGCTCAGGAAGTTGCAAAAGTTTTTGAGATTTTGCGTACACCGATTATTGAAAAAGAAATGAATTGGTCGCGTCGTTACAAGTTGAATGTAGAGAAAATTGCTACAGGCGATGTTAACAATATTGCGGAAGTAGTTCGTGATTTGTCGCAGCGCGATGTGGATGAGCATGGTCTTTCAGCAGGGGAGAAGCGCATGCTTGCTCGTGCTCGCAGTATTTTAATTTCTGAGATTGCACTATCGGAAAAAATTAATGAATCTGAAGCTGAGCGACTCCTTGATGTGAATCTTGGCTATCAAAAACCGCGGTCAGGTGATGAAAAGCACCATACTGTTGCTCCTGAAGAACCAGCAAATCGCACTTTAGCGTTGTTGGCAGAGCGTAATAAGAAATCAAGAAAAAAGTAAACGGGATTGTTCTAAAACAACAGTTTAGGATATTTGATATTTGTTTTTGCTGTTCCCTGTGTCGTTAATAAAAAATCTCTTGCGCTTTGCTGCAAGAGATTTTTTATGTTATTTGTAATCGAATTTATTTACCAGGATCTTGTTGCCCTTCATTGGAGTTTTTTGGATCAGTATTTTTCGCTACATTTGGTTTCTTAGTAATTGGTTTCTTTTGAGATTCCTGCTCGTCAATGTCTTTGCGCATATCTTTTGTTGCTTGTAATGCGTTTTGAAGATCATCGCAAATCTTCATAATCCACTGATCAAGACGATTAGCATACTTTGGCATAAGCTCACTAACTCGTACTGTAGATGTGTAGCTACGTCCCGCAATGCCATTGAGTAAATTAAGTATGTCGTTGCCTTGTTGACTATCGCTAATTAACACATCAACTTTACGATCTTCAATAAGTTTTTGGAATTCTTCGATGCTTGAATGTTGTGGTTCATTATTGTTGCTTACTGCATCGGCATATTCTTTTGGTGTGCTATCTTTCACATTTAAGTCAGACATAAGCCAGAATAAAATAGGAGATGTAGAAGCATATTGGGCATTACCATATTCTTTTGAAAAGTCACTCAGAACAGTGGTTAACTTCTTTTCGCGTTGTTGCCATTGTGCTAATCGTTGATTAAAAACGTTCTTTTTATTAGGTCGTACTTTAGAAAAAGTATCCGCCATTGCAGAAGCCATTGCCTCTCGAGCGTCGTGAGAGAACCAGAAGTATGGGTTATCACCATTTAATGCTCCTACTGTTGCTGCGGCGCTGATAATTTCAGCTTTCTTTGGGTGTGTTTTGGTAGCCCAGTCATCATAGCCCGCGCCATTAGTGATAACTACCTGTGCATTTTGCATATTCTGTAAATCTTTTGTATGGGGTTTGAACGCTGTAATATCACTATTTGCTCCAGTCATAATGGAATCAACTTTGATATCATTTCCGCCAATTTCTTGAGCTAAGCTACCCCAAGTATCTACTGTAGATACTACAGCAATCGGCGCAATCGCTTTAGGTTTTTCTTGAGGTTTTTCTATTGTTTGCTGTCCGCAAGCAGAAAATCCTAGTAGTACTGCAGATGCAATACAACATGTCATGACGGTTCTTCCGAGTCTTTTCATTGTATGGGTAATAGTATGCATTGCTGCAGTCCTCTCGTAATAATGGCGCATCAACTCGCATGCGCCATTGCTAGTTGCCAATCGATATAGATACATCTATACCTCACGATAGCCTATCCTTACGAATTGTGCGAGTTGGGAGGAATAATTTATGACTATTGTGTTGGATGGTAAAGCTTTAGCATCTAAAATTAAAGAGGACTTGGCAACACGAGTAGCAGCATTGCGTAAGTGTGGCATTGAGCCAGGTTTGGGTACACTATTAGTTGGTAAGGATCCAGGTTCGTTAAAATATGTTGCTGGCAAACATCGTGATTGCGAAGAAGTGGGGATTCGTTCTATTCGATGTGATCTATCTGAGGATGCAACTGAAGATGAAGTTCTTGCAGCTGTAGAGAAATTAAATAATGATCCTCTTTGCACTGGTTTTATTGTGCAACTTCCTTTGCCTAAAGGTATTGATACTCAAAAAGTTATTGCTTCAATTGATCCTGCAAAGGATTGTGATGGTATGCATCCTTATAATCTTGGCGAACTTGTTACGCATATTTCTGGAAATATTACAACACCTTTGCCGTGTACACCGCGTGGAATTTTAGCTTTACTAGATGAATATGACATTAACCTTTCTGGGAAAAATATTTGTGTACTTGGTCGCGGAATTACAGTTGGTCGCACCATCGGTCTTCTTTTAACTCGTAGAGGAGTAGATGCAACTGTTACCTTGTGTCATACTCGTACGCGGAATATGCAAGAGATTATGCGTCGTTCTGATGTGATAATTGCCGCGATGGGCTGTGCCGGCTTTGTTAAGCCAGAAGATGTTAAGCCTGGTGCAGTTCTTGTTGACGTTGGTGTATCGCGAGTTTTTGATGAAGAAGTTGGCAGATACCGTGTAAAAGGTGATGTTGATCCAACTTGTCGCGAAATTGCTGGAGCATATTCTCCAAACCCGGGTGGGGTAGGGCCTATGACTCGTGCGATGCTGTTAGCGAATGTCGTTGATATGGCTGAGCGAACACTTGATAAGCAATGAGTACGACACGCCCGAAGTAAAACAATAATTTTGGCTATGCCTGTATATAACATTGACAGAGCATGTGCATCATACACATGTGAACATAAAAGCATAATTTAATATCGAGTAATATCCACCCCAAGAAGAAACCACTAATAAATAATGGCAGAGAATAATAACGAAGTCGCCAAGGTTGCGATTAATGATATTGGCACCGAAGAAGACTTCATCAAGGCAGTCGATTCAACCATCAAGAATTTTGATGATGGTGATTTAGTTGAAGGTACCGTCGTAAAGATTGATCACGACGAAGTATTGTTGGATATCGGCTACAAGACTGAAGGTGTGATTCCTTCCCGTGAACTTTCCATCAAGAAAGACGTTGATCCAGATGATGTCGTTGAAGTTGGCGACACCATTGAAGCCCTTGTTGTTACTAAGGAAGACAAGGAAGGACGTCTTATTCTCTCCAAGAAGCGTGCACAGTATGAGCGTGCTTGGGGTGACATCGAGAAGATTAAGGATGCAGACGGCATCGTTGAAGGTACCGTTATTGAAGCTGTTAAGGGCGGCTTGATTGTTGATATCGGTCTTCGTGGCTTCTTGCCAGCTTCCCTCGTTGAAATGCGTCGCGTTCGCGATCTTTCCCCATACATTGGCCAGAAGATTAAGGCTAAGATTCTTGAGCTCGATAAGAACCGCAACAACGTTGTGCTTTCTCGTCGTCAGTTCCTTGAGGAAACCCAGTCTGAAGTTCGCGAGACCTTCCTCTCGCAGCTTAAGAAGGGTCAGATTCGCGAAGGCGTTGTGTCTTCTATCGTAAACTTCGGCGCATTTGTTGACCTCGGCGGCGTTGACGGCCTCATTCACGTGTCTGAGCTTTCCTGGAAGCACATCGATCACCCATCTGAGGTTGTTAAGGTTGGCGATAAGGTTACCGTTGAAGTTCTCGACGTTGATCTCGATCGCGAACGTATTTCCCTTTCCCTTAAGGCAACTCAGGAAGATCCATGGCAGCGCTTCGCTCGCACCCATGTTCCTGGACAGGTTGTTAAGGGCAAGGTCACCAAGATCGTTCAGTTCGGTGTGTTCATCTCCGTTGAAGATGGTATTGAGGGCTTGGTTCACATTTCTGAGCTTGCAAACCGTCACGTAGAGAACCCAGAAACTGTCGTTAAGGCTAACGAAGAAGTATTCGTGAAGGTTATCGACGTTGATCTTGATCGTCGTCGTATCTCCCTCTCCTTGAAGCAAGCTACTGAAGCTGTCGATCCAAATTCTGAAGATTTCGATCCAGCTCTCTACGGCATGCCAGCTGAATATGATGCTGAAGGTAACTACAAGTACCCAGAAGGCTTCGATCCAAACACTAATGAGTGGATGGCTGGCTACGAGCAGCAGCGCGAAGAGTGGGAAGCTCAGTATGCTGCAGCTCACGAGCTTTGGGAAGAACACAAGGCATTCGCTGCTAAGGAACTCGCAGCTGCAGCTGAATCTGCTGCCGCTGACGGCCAGAGCGAAGAAGCTGAAAAGAAGCCAGCTAAGGAAGAGAAGAAGGAAGAAGTTGCTTCCAACTATTCTTCTGAGGCTTCTAACGAAGGTGCTTTAGCTGATTCCGATCAGCTCGCAGCTTTGCGCGAACAGCTTTTGAGTGAAAAGAAGTAGTTTCTACTAAAAGCGTATGAACAAGATGCCCCGGTGAGTGATCATCGGGGCATCTTGCGTATTTCGATTATTGCAATGTTCTCTAAATACTCTGATTTTATAATTTATATTCTGTAATTAAATGTGAGTACAACAAATTTTCTTTTAAGAAGCACGATTATATGATTTTGTTAAAACATTAATGAAGTTATTAAAAGGATTGGTGAAAATTATGAGTACATTTGATAGCAATCAGCACAATACCCAATTCCCTCCATATGGTGGGAATAACAATCAGAATACTCATGCAACTTTGGTGAGTCCTCGTCAGAAAATCGTTGCTGGCTTGCTAGCTATTTTCTTGGGTACATTAGGCATTCATAATTTCTATCTTGGTTTTAAGGGTAAGGCCATTGCTCAGCTCCTTATTTCCGTTCTTTCTTTTGGTTTGCTTGCAGGTATTTCGATTATATGGTCATGTGTTGAAGGAATTTGCATTCTTTGCTCAAAGCCTGGGACTCAGTGGCATAAAGATGCCAATGGTGCAGAATTACAAGACTAATCATTTTATTTTCTTTAAGAAGTAATGCTCTGGTACTTATTTACTGGGGCATTACTTATAATTTATATATGACAATAATGCGGATTGCAGTAACGGGCGGAATTGCGGCTGGAAAATCTACAGTGGTAAACCATCTGCGTTCGCTTGGCGCTTTTGTTATAGATTACGATATTTTAGCGCGTAAAGTAGTGGAACCAGGAAGCACAGTATTGCAACAAATCGTAGGAATTTTTGGGGAAGATTCTGTTCTGGAAGATGGTTCTTTAAATCGAGCGTTTATTGCGGAGCGTATTTTTGGCGACGACGATGAGCATAAGCAAGCATTAAATAAGATTGAATCTATAATTCACCCGGCTATCTACAATCGTGCGAAGCTTTTAGAAAGCGAATATAAAAGCGAGTATGTTAGTAAAATTTCTAAAGCAAATTGCGATGAAATGAGCAGCATGAGCTCGATTATTGTGCACGATATTCCGCTTCTTGCGCAAGTAATCGACAGCATTCCATTTAGTTTTGACCATATTATTACTGTTGAAGCGCCTCAAGAAGTTCGCGTTAAGCGAATGATAAGCGATCGAAATATGACGAAGAGTCAGGCTTTAGCGCGCATAAAGAGTCAGCTTCCTTGTAAAGTTCGAAAAAATATGGCAGATTTTGTAGTCGATTCAACGAAACCAATGGGATCGATGCTTAACAGTGTTGATGATACGTTGAAATCATGGTTGTGTGAAGTAAGTAATAAAAGCGCTGAAATAGCAAACTTAGGGAAGTAAAAGATTATGACGAATAAAATTCAGCGTACAAACAAGCCTTTTGTAGTAAAAGCGCCATACAAGCCTTCAGGAGACCAGCCGCAAGCAATCGAAGAGTTGGCAAATCGCATTGAAAACGGCGAAAATGACGTTGTTTTAATGGGTGCTACGGGAACTGGTAAAACTGCTACAACTGCTTGGCTGATTGAGCGTTTGCAACGGCCGACACTTATTATTGAGCCGAATAAAACTTTGGCAGCTCAGCTTTGTGCAGAGTTTCGTGAGCTTATGCCAGATAATGCTGTGAGCTATTTTGTGTCTTACTACGATTACTATCAGCCGGAAGCGTATATTCCGCAAACAGACACGTATATTGAAAAAGACTCAAATATTAACGACGATGTTGAGCGTCTTCGCCACGCAGCTACAGCGAATTTGCTTACTAGACGGGATTGTGTTGTTGTAGCTACTGTTTCGTGCATTTATGGACTTGGTACTCCAGAGGAGTATGCCGAGCGAATGCTTATGTTAAGCGTTGGTCAGCAGCTTGAGCGAGATACACTTCTTCGCCAGTTTGTGAGTATGCAATACAAACGCAACGATATTGCGTTTACGCGCGGAACTTTTAGAGTGCGCGGTGACACAGTTGAGATTATTCCAGTGTACGAAGAATTAGCTGTGCGAATTGAATTCTTTGGTGACGAAATTGACAGAATTACGATGTTACATCCGCTTACAGGGGAAGTAATTCGCCAGGAGAGTAGCGTTCATATCTTCCCAGCATCTCACTATATTGCAGGACCTGAGCGCATGGAGCGTGCATTAGAGGCAATTGAGAAAGAACGTGACGAGAGAGTAGCACAGCTTAAAAAACAGAATAAGTTGTTGGAAGCTCAGCGTTTGGAAATGCGAACTACGTATGATTTAGAAATGCTGCGACAAGTTGGAGTGTGCCCGGGAGTGGAAAATTATTCTAGGCATTTTGACGGACGTGATGCAGGTACACCTCCGCATACTCTGCTTGATTTTTTCCCAGATGACTTTTTGCTGGTTTTAGATGAGTCACATGTAACAGTGCCGCAAATTGGAGCCATGTATGAAGGTGACGCTTCGCGCAAAAGAACGCTTGTAGAGCATGGCTTTAGGCTTCCTTCTGCAATGGATAATCGCCCGTTAAAGTGGAAAGAATTTTTGGAGCACGTTGGTCAAACTGTGTATCTTTCTGCAACTCCTGGAGATTACGAGTTGGGGCTTTCGGATGGTGTAGTTGAGCAGATTATTCGCCCTACTGGTTTGCTGGATCCTAAGATTGAGGTTCGCCCTGTGGAGGGACAGGTTGACGATTTGCTTGCGGAAATCAAGGCGCGAGTGGCAAAAGATGAGCGCGTGCTTGTTACTACGCTTACAAAAAAGATGGCTGAAGACTTAACTGATTATTTTTTGGAGCTTGGTATTAAAGTTGAGTATTTACATTCAGATGTTGATACTTTGCGCAGGGTGGAGCTTTTGCGCGAGCTTCGCGAAGGCAAAATTGATGTGATTGTTGGCATCAATTTGCTTCGTGAGGGTTTGGATTTGCCGGAAGTTTCGCTTGTGGCGATTTTGGATGCAGATAAGGAAGGCTTCTTAAGATCCTATCGTTCGCTTATTCAAACGATTGGTCGCGCTGCTCGTAACGTTTCCGGAACTGTGCTTATGTATGCGGATAGCGTTACGGATGCTATGAGCAAGGCTATTAGTGAGACGGAGAGGCGTCGCGAAAAGCAAATCGCGTATAACAAGGCTCACGGAATTGATCCTAAGCCTTTGCTAAAGAAGATTAGCGATGTGAACGATATGCTTGCTAAAGAAGATGTTGATACTCAAACTTTGCTAGCAGGCGGTTACAGGAATGCTAATAAGGCTGGGAACTCGCATTATGGCGTGCCAAAAGAGCCGAATCTGGGGCAGCAAAGCAAAGAAAAGCGTATGGCGAATATTTCGGCCTTGCCGCAAAGCGATATTATGTCGTTAATTAAAAATTTAAGCGAGCAAATGCATGTTGCTGCAGAACAGTTGCAATTCGAGCTTGCAGCGCGATTGCGCGACGAAATACGCGATTTAAAGAAAGAGTTGCGACAGATAAAGGATGCTCAAAGTTAGTAAACATCTATTATTTAAGTATTAGCCAAGTATTTTTTGTGATTTTCTGTGAACGTTCACAAAACGCCGAATAAATGTGGTAAGCGGTCACAATCCGTTGATACACTAGAAAGCGGAATTGGGCGTTTTATGGTTTTTATCGTTAAAACGTTCATAAAAAATAAACAGAAATAGAAATAGGTAGGCATTATGCGTAAAGCCAAAATCGTTGATACTATTGGTCCAGCTACCGAATCGTTGGAAGGTATTACCAAGCTTGTTGAAGCTGGTATGGATGTTGCTCGTTTGAACCGTTCTCATGGCACTCCTGAAGATCATTTGCGCGTGTACAACAACGTTCGTGCAGCTTCCAAGTCCACTGGCCGCAATGTTGCTGCTCTTGTTGATTTGCAGGGTCCAAAGATTCGCTGCGGTTGGTTCAAGAAGAACGCTGATGGTGAAGATAAAGTTTATTTGGAAGAAGGCCAGGAGTTCATCATCACTACGGATGATGTTGAAGGTGACGAGCACCGCACTTCCACAACCTTCAAGGGCTTGCCAGGAGATTGCCATGCAGGCGACCCAATTCTTATTGATGATGGTAAGGTTCGTCTTGAGGTAACTAAGGTAGAAGGTAACGACGTTCACACTAAGGTTATTGTTGCTGGTCCAGTTTCCAGCCACAAGGGCATTAACCTTCCAGGCGTCGCTGTTTCGCTTCCAGCTTTGACTGAAAAGGATGAGGCTGATCTTCGTTGGGCTATTCGCACTGGCGCTGACATTATTGCTATGTCCTTCGTGCGTTTCGCTACTGATATTGATCGCGCTCATGAAATCATGGACGAAGAAGGTCGTCGTATTCCAATCGTGGCAAAGATTGAAAAGCCACAGGCTGTTGAGAACTTGGAAGAGATTGTAAAGACCTTCGATGGTATCATGGTTGCTCGCGGTGATATGGCTGTGGAAATGCCTCTCGAAGAGGTTCCACTGGTTACCAAGCGTTGCATTGAGCTTTCTCGCCGCTATGCAAAGCCAGTTATCGTTGCTACTGAAGTTCTTGGTACCATGGTTAACTCTCCAGTTCCAACTCGTGCAGAAGCTTCTGACTGCGCTAACGCAGTTCTCGACGGTGCTGATGCAACGATGACTTCTAACGAAACCGCTGTTGGTAAGTATCCAGATGTTACCGTGAAGACCATGTCCCGTATTTCTCAGTATGCTACTGAGCACGGCTATGATCGTATTCCAGCTGTTGAGCTTGACATGTCTAGCACCGGCGCTGTTTCTTCTGCAGCTGTTGACTTGGCAGATAAGCTTAACGCTAAAGCTATTGTTGCCTATACTCAGACTGGTCGAACAGTACATCGTATTTCTCGCGAACGTCCAACTGCTCCAATCTTTGGCTTAACTAACAATGAGCATACGTATCGTTGGTTGGCTTTGAGCTGGGGTACTGAGGGCTTCTTGATTGATGAAGATTATCATGATATGAACCGTCACGATTTGATGATTTTCACCGACAAGGTTCTTCGCGAAGCAGGTAAGGTTTCCGATGGTGATCAGATTGTTATTTTGAGCACTGCTCAAGGTGAGCGTCAAGCTGGTCGCACGGATTCTATCTATGTTCACACTGTTGGTGCTTGCGATTAATTTTGCTAGCTTTGATGCGAAATATTACGTTACTGTTGTGAATGTGTGAATTTTACTCATTCTGCAATATTGTGGCAGTTGCGTAGTCAATGTAATGCGCGCTTCTCATTTTATGGGTTGCGCGCATTATTGGTATTGGCTTGTAAATAAGTAGCATTGCGACACGCCAACACGCGCGAGGTGTTTGCATGTGACTTAAAGTGTGCTATAGTCAACAAGTCGCGCAAAAACGCAGAAAATTGAAAATGCCCCTGTATCCCAATTGGTAGAGGAAACAGCCTCAAAATCTGTGCAGTGTGAGTTCGAGTCTCACCGGGGGCACGTGCACAACGTCGCTTAGCTTGCTAGGCGGCGTTTTTTATTTTATTTTATTTATTTGTTATTCGGTTCTATAGCTAAGAAAGCGTATAATACTAGCAGCGTATTTGCATGAAAAAGTGCCGATTTGATGCGAAAGGAGCAATGATGATCCGTAATATAGCATTGCGCATGAATAAGAAAGAAAATAATCGTTTGAATGAAATAAGTAGTAATAACGAACGCAATGTAGGCATAGCTATAAAGTCAGTTGTTCTGATTGCTTTTCTGCTAGTTTTTGCAATGTGTTTCTTAATAATTCTTCATGTTAATTCAGCATTTGCTTCTACTAAATCTCATAATGGTCTTCCGTCAAAAGGTGTTATTGTTACTGCTTTTCAACAAAACTGGAAGAGTATTGCTAAAGAATGTAAGCAAACGTATGGTCCTGAAGGTGTGAAGTATGTGCAAGTGTCGCCTCCGGAAGACCATATTAAAGGTACAGCTTAGTGGACTTCTTACCAGCCAGTGAGTTATAACTTAAATTCTAAACTTGGTACTGAAGCTGAGTTTAAGAATATGATTCAGACTTGTAAAGCTCAAAAAGTTGGGATTATTGTTGATGCTGTAATTAATCACACAACAGGAGCTGATAATAAAGATACTGTTGGTGTTGGTGGAAGTAAATATGATGCAGCAAAACAGAGTTACCCTGATGCTGGTTATACGAAGGAAGATTTTCATCAAATAGCAGAGGATATTAATACGTATCGAAAAGCTGATGTTGTTTGGACGCATCGATTGGTTGGTTTATTGGATTTGGATACTTCTCAGCCTCATGTTCAGCAAGTTTTAGGTAGGTATTTTGCCAAATTGATACATATGGGAGTAGTTGGTTTTCGTGTCGATGCAGCAAAACATATGTCTCCTACAGATGTGAAGGGAATTAAAGAAGCTGCGGCTCAAGCTAGTGGAATGAAACCTGAAGACATTTGGTGGATGCAAGAAACTATAGGATTCCCTGATCAAGATCCAAAGATTCAGCCGGATCAGTATATCGGTACTGGCGAAGTAAACGAATTTGAGTATTCATACCGTTTGCGTAATTATTTTTACGGTTCTATTGAAAATTTAAAGCATATTACTGATAAGCTTATTCCAAGCAATAAGGCTGCTATTTTCGTAACAAATTGGGATACAGAACGTGATAATGCTACTCGTGTGCTCACGTATAAAGATGGTGATCGTTACGAATTAGCAAACGCTTTTATGTTGGCATATCCTTACGGAACACCTAACATTTACTCCGGTTACAAGTTTACGCAGCGAGATGTTGGTGCGCCTGGTGCGACTGATACTTCTGTTCCGGATGCAACTTGTGGCAAGGACTCTCAGTGGCAGTGCACTCAACGTTGGACATCAATCCGCGGCATGGTTGGATTCTACAATGCTGTTCAAGGTGCAAAAGTTACTCAATGGCAGGATGACGACGATAACAATATTGCTTTCAGTCGTGGTAATAAAGGCTTTTTGGCTATTAATAATACAGATAATGTTCAAAAAGTAAGTTATAAAACAGACATTCCTGATGGTGAATATTGCAATGTGTACGTATCAAGAACGTGTGGAAAGACTGTTGTGGTAAGCGGTGGGAAAGTGGTAACAACGATTCCTGCTCATTCTGCTGTTGCATTACATATTAAAGCTGTAAAGAGCTTCTACGATGGTGCTGCTGTTCATAAAATTTTGCTGATTATGACAGGTATTACAGTAATACTTATTGTGATAGTTGCTGTTCGCTATAAGAAGCGCAGCATAGATTCAGTACAGTTGCAAAAGCAGCATTGAACAGTACTCATAGCAGCTTATTTACACGCATATTTGCATTGAAAGTGGGTATGTGCTTTTTGCATGATGTCAGTATTGAAGTGGTATAATTACCTCGCTAGTAATATGCATTATGGTGACAGTTAGCAGCGCAGTAGCGCTAGCTGTTGTTCGCGTATTGTAGCTATCAGCATAACCAATGAAGAAGTATGCTGGTACCAACGGAGGAAAGGATATCGAATGAGTTTTCATCGACATTGTGCGTCGAAGATAACTTCGATTGTGGCGGCTACTGCGATGTTAGTAACAGGATTTGCTGCTACTAATACTGCTTATGCTGCTGATTCATCAATAAAAGAAACATCAAGTAATGTAACGCTGAAAAGTAAGGGTGTTATTGTTACTGCATTCCAGCAAAACTGGAAGAGTATTGCTAAAGAATGTGAACAAACGTATGGTCCTGAAGGTGTGAAGTATGTGCAAATTTCACCTTCTCAGGATCATATTAAAGGTAAAGCCTGGTGGACTTCTTACCAGCCTGTGAGCTATAAATTAAATTCTAAACTTGGTACTGAAGCTGAGTTTAAGAATATGATTACTACTTGCAAGGCAAAGGGTGTGGGGATTATTGCAGATGCTGTCATTAATCACACAACAGGAGCTGATAATAAGGATAAAGTCGGTGTTGGTGGAAGCAAATATGATGCGACTACGCAGACTTTTGAAGACGCTGGATACACTAAGGATGATTTCCATCAGAGCGCCGAAAACATTAAAGACTACACTAAAGCTGAGGATGTGTGGAATAACAGACTTGTAGGCTTACTTGATTTGGATACTTCTAAGCCTCATGTTCAGCAAGTTTTAGGCAAGTATTTTGCAGATTTGTTGAAACTCGGTGTTGCAGGTTTCCGTGTGGATGCTGTAAAGCATATTTCGCCAGCGGATATGAAAGCAATTAAAGCTGAAGCTGCGAAGCAAGCAAACACTACACCCGACAAAATTTGGTGGATGCAGGAAACTATTGGCAACCCTTCAGAAGCTCAAGAAATTCAGCCAGCTGCACATTTAGGCGAAGGCGAAGTCAACGAGTTTGGCTACTCTTATCAACTTAAGCAAAACTTCAAAGGCTCGTTGATGAAGGCAAGCAAGCCGCTGAACAAAATTCAAGACGGCATGATTGCAAGCGATAAAGCTGCTATTTTCGTTACGAACTGGGATACTGAGCGTGGTAACAGTGTACTTACGTATAAAGATGGTCGTCGTTATGCCTTAGCAAACGCGTTCATGCTTGCGTGGCCATACGGTACGCCAAACGTGTATTCCGGATACAAGTTTGATACTCATGATGAGGGTGCGCCTGGTGCGACTGATACTTCTGTACCGGACGCAACTTGTGGCAAGGATTCAAAGTGGCAGTGCGCTCAACGTTGGACATCAATCCGCGGCATGGTTGGATTCTACAATGCTGTTCAAGGTGCGAAAGTTACCGATTGGCAGGATGATGGCGACAACAACATTGCATTTAGTCGCGAAAAGAAGGGCTTCTTAGCGATCAACAATTCACTTGATGCAAAAGAAGTTTCTTATAAGACTGATTTGCCTGATGGCGAGTATTGCAATGTGTATGCTGCGGGAGACTGCTCTAAGACTGTTAAAGTTGAAAAAGGCGAAGTTAAAACCAAGATTGGCGCTCGCGAAGCAGTAGCATTGCATGTTAATGCCACAAAAGCTGCACATCCGGCTGGTACTGCTACAGACCCATCTGATCCTCAATATGGTGAAGAGAAGCCTGATGCTTCAATGCCAGGAGACTCTACTACAACTGTTTACTTTAAGCCAGACGAAAAGTTTAAGACTAAGAAGGTATACGTTCACTATGGCGTAGGCTCAAGTTGGACAAAAGTTCCTGGCGAAGAGATGCAGAAGGCTTGCGACGGTTGGTATAAGAAGACAATTAAGACCAATGGCAAAGATTATGAAGCAGTGTTTAACGATGGCAAAGATTACTGGTATCACGAAGGAGATAAGAATAACTTTAAGATTCCAGCAAATACTGATTCATATGTAGTACAAGATCACAAAGGTGGTGCTGGCGCTAATCCTTGCCCAGTAAAATATGAGCCAAAGACTACTGTTCGCATTCACTACGCACAAAAAGCGGGTGATACTCGCAATATCGGCATTTATTTGTGGGGCAAAGACAAGGATGGTAAAGATCTACCTGGAGTTTGGCATGAGTTCAATGGCACTGATAAATTCGGCAAAGTTTTTGAAACTACAGTTGACGGTGCTTTTGAAAACAAGTCACTTTCCTTTATTACTACTACAAAAGATTGGAATAAAGACGGTGGCGATCGTGTTATTGAAAACTGTGCAAGTGGTCTTGCTGAAGCTTGGGTAACAGGCGGAACGGGTACTACGCAGTTTGCTGCTCCAGACAATCTTAAGAAGAAGCCAAAAGAATTAAAGGTAACAGTTCACTACCATAGGAATAAAGGTGATTACCAAGGCTGGAATATGTGGACTTGGGATGACGGAACCGGTGGTACTGCTCGTTACTTTACTTCGCATGACGATTATGGAAAAGTTGCAACCTTTACTGCTAAGAATGATGCTGGTATAGAAAATCCAGGATTTATAGTAAGGCATTCAACTCCTACTAATGAATGGGAGGCTAAAGATTATGAGCAGAATCGTATAATTCCTAATAACATTATCAAGCTCGATAAGACTGATTCTACTAAAGGAACTGCGGAAATCTGGCTTTTGCAAGGAGATTCTAATGTATATGTAAATGCCACTATGCCACAGCTTGCAGCTCACGTGATGTCTGCTGATATTGCTGGCTTAAAGAAGTTAGCTGTAAAAGTGTCTGGTGACGTGTCTTCCTTGAAAAAATCTGATGTAACACTTTTGGATAAGAGTGAGAAGTCTCAAAAGGAAATTGAAATTGTTTCGGTTGAGACAAAAGGATCAGATGTTACCATTGTGACTAAGGATGACCTTAATATTAAACACAAGTATGAGTTGAGTATTAAGGGATTAGCTAAAGATATTAAGCTTTCTGCTTCCTCAAAAACTGGTGCTAGCGTAATTCGTACCGATGAATTCGATAAGAAATACGCTTATGCTGGCAATGATTTAGGTGCTGTGTATTCTGCTTCTTCAACTACTTTCAAGCTTTGGGCTCCAACAGCAACTGAAGTAAAGTTGATTACTTATAAGTCGACTGATGAAAAAGCTGAAAAAGACAAAGAAACAGCTATGAAAGCAGAAGATCATGGTGTATGGTCTGCAAAGCTTGATGGCGATAAAGCTAATACAGCTTACGCATATGAAGTTCATTTTGCTGATGGCACAGTGAATGTTTCTGCTGATCCTTATGCGAAAGCTGCAGTAGTAAACGGCGAACGTTCTGTTGTATTAGCAGATAAAGACGCTGGTGATGCTGGAAAGCGTATGCCAAAGTTTGCGCACCCAACTGATGCAACAATTGCAGAAATGGATGTTCGTGATTTCTCGATCAATCCAAACTCTGGTATTAGTGCCGCTCATCGCGGTAAGTATCTTGGTGTAGTGGAAGCAGGTACGAAGACTACAGATAAGCATAATGTTTCTGGCTTTGATTATTTGAAGTCGCTTGGTGTCACTCACGTACAAATCATGCCTATGTATGATTTTGATTCAGTGAATGAAACTGGTAACTTGGGTTATGGTCAGAAAGGTGCTCAAAACTGGGGCTATGATCCGCAAAACTACAATGTTCCTGAAGGATCTTACTCTACGGATCCTGCCAATCCAACAGCAAGAGTTAAGGAAGCTAAGCAAATGATTGCTGGTCTTCATAAGGCTGGCCTGCGTGTGATTATGGATGTTGTTTACAACCATGTTCATGATGTACAAAATCATTCGTTTAACAAGACTGTTCCTGGATACTACTTCCGCTATAAGGATGGTGCTCTGAATGGTAACTCTGGATGCGGAAACGATACTGCTTCTGAGCGTCAAATGATGCGCAAGTATATTTTGGATTCTGTGAAGTATTGGGTTACACATTACAACCTTGACGGCTTCCGATTTGATTTGATGGGCTTAATTGACCTGAAGACTATGCAGGAAGTGCGTGCCGAGCTTAATAAGATTGATCCATCAATTATTGTGCTTGGTGAAGGCTGGGATATGAATACTATGCTTCCTAAGAGCGATAGTACTATTCAACCTAATGGTTCTAAGATTCCAGGTGTAGCGTTCTTTAACGATTCATTCCGTGATGCTATGAAGGGTTCTGTATTTGAGGCTAAGGGTACTGGTTTTGTCAATGGTAATACGAGTAAAGATACGAAGGCTCTGCTTGAGCACAATTTGCTTGGTTGCCAATTTGGCACAGGCGGTAAGACTGCAGATGGTAAGAATACAATCAAGTGCTGGAATGGTAATGCTGAAATGCACTTTGCTGATGCGGGTCAAGTAGTTCAGTATGTAGAAGCTCATGATAACTTGTCGTTGTATGATAAGTTAAAGGTGTCTGCTCCTAAAGATACTGAAGACGTGCGCATGAAGCGAGTGAAGCTTGCAAATTCAATGGTTTTGCTTTCACGCGGCATGCCATTCATTCAGCTCGGTCAGGAATTCTTGCGAACTAAGAATGGTAACGGAAACAGTTACAAT
Organism: Gardnerella washingtoni; assembly: GCF_049262705.1. Taxonomy (NCBI): domain Bacteria; kingdom Bacillati; phylum Actinomycetota; class Actinomycetes; order Bifidobacteriales; family Bifidobacteriaceae; genus Gardnerella; species Gardnerella washingtoni. Next base: position 515,488 of record NZ_CP058398.1, read on the forward strand.
GCTGGAGATAAAGACAACGCTCTTGATTGGAATCGTGCAACAGAAAAGTCTGATTCTGTAAACTATTTCAAGGGATTGTTGAAGCTCCGCAAGAGCATTGCTTCTCTTCATGATTTTGATTATGCAACAATTAATAAGAACATGAAGATGATTGCTGGCACTCCTGATGGTGTAATTGCTTATACGCTTAAAGATGCAGATAAGCAATACGTTGTAGTATTCAATGCTAATAATGCTGAAACTCAAGTAAAGATTCCGGCTGGAAAGTATGTTGCATTGGTTGCTAATGGTGAAGTAAATAGTAAGCCACAGGCTGTGACTGTTGCTGCTGATGGAATATACAAGGTTGCTGCTCTTTCTACAGCTGTGTTGCTTAATGCAGAAAAGAAGCCGCAGCCGTCTCCAGCACCAGCACCGTCTCCAGCTCCAGCTCCAGCTCCAGCACCAGCACCGTCTCCATCTTCGCAGTCTGGTTCTACTTCAAGCTCAGATCATCAATCCCATGCTGTGAATTCTTCAAATTCAAAGAATGGGTCTGCAAGTACGAATACAGCAACAACGCAAGAGCAGTCTTCTCGTGAAAAGTCAATTTCAGATCAGAAGTTAACTTCAAACCGACGATCCAAGACGACTCTTACAAAGCAGGCTCGCACGTTAAGTGCAACTGGCAGTAGCATAGCGCAAGTTGTTGTTATGTGTGGCGTACTTGTAGCTGCGGCTGTCTTATGCTTGATGCGTAATAAACATGTTAAGCATATTGCTTAACGTGTGTTACATATTTGAGTAAGTTCTCGAATAGTAAGTTACGCTAGAAAGCATATACAATAAAACGAGGGCAATAGCATCGATGATGTTATTGCCCTCAACTTTGTGTTGGAAGCAAGGTATAGAATGAACGCGTTGAGGTATGCATAGCATAACATAGGTATTCTGCAGAGTAATAATGAGCGAAAGAAGAAATGATGTATTGTACCAACTGTGGATCTCCCGTTAAAAATAACGCACGATTTTGTTCGCAATGTGGAACTGCAGTTGATCATTCGACAGTAGACGGCGCAGTAGCTAACACTACTGTAGTTGACAGTGCGTCAACAAACAATGTGCCAACTGATAGTCCAAAAATTCCAAATATTGGTGTAACGACGACTGCTGCTTATACACCTACAGCAACTTCCATGCGCCAGCATAGAGATACACCTATTTCTCCAAATACTACTGCTGCTGCAGCAGCAGCCACTGCCACTACCGCTGCTTACGCAACTAATTCATGGACAGACGAAAATAACAATCGCAGAAATCTTATTATAGCTATTATTGTCGTTGTTTCTTTTATTCTTTCATGCATTTTGGGATGCCTAATTTGGGACTATATTCACCCAAGTCAAATACCTTATTCAAGATTGCGTACAGAACTCACGAAATCGCACAAATATTCAGATTATACGCTGAAAATTGTCAATTCTGATGTGTCACAATATCCACACGTGAAGTTGTATTTTTCGTTAACCGATAGCAGTGGTAAAGCATTGGAAATTGATTCCCCAACTGCTGCTATACGTGAAAAAATTGGTGGCGGCGAGGAAGTGGAACGACTTATCCATAAGGTTGAACGCATTAAAGATAATCAAGGAGTTAATTACGAGATACTGCTTGATAAATCTGGTTCTATGGAAGATTCTATTGATACTATGAAGCGCACTATGAGTGATTTTGTGCGTAGCCTTAACTATAAAGTCGGTGATAAAGGTGAATTAATATCTTTCGATAGTTATCTCATGTATATGGCAACGTATACAAGTGATAAAGATCGTTTGCTGAACGGCATTAATAACATGACGCCTTATGGTATGACAGCTTTATATGATGCGTTATACACTGGCGTTACTAATGCTTCAAATCATCCTGGTTTTGACTGTGTTATTGCTTTTACAGACGGACAAGATAACGAAAGTACGCATACTGCTGATGATGTTATTAGTTTAGCAAAACAAAAAGGCATTCCAGTATACTTAATTGGTACGAGTGAAGCAGATTCCAGTGTATTGCAAAATATTGCGAATGAAACAAATGGTTACTTTTGGGATATGAATTCAATCTCTGATATGCAAGAAGTAATGAACCGCATTAAAGTCAATGAGGATAACGTATATTGCCTTGAATACGATTCTGACTCATCCACAAGTCCATATGTTGACCGTGTAGTTTCCGCATTGCTGGCAGATTCTAAAAACTATCAATCAGGCGGTATTGGAGATGGTTTGGCGTTTAAGCCAGTAAAGAAGAAGACATATAAGAAGGGTAGCTCTCGTTTTGTTTTGCATAAAGGTGATGTGACGTGGACTGAAGCAAATAGCGCCTGTATGCAAGATGGTGGTTATTTAGTCACTCTTACTAATAAACGTAAAGAGAACAAAGTAATCAATATGGCTAAAAAAGAAGGAGTTAAGTATGTGTGGATTGGCGGCTATACATCTCAACGCGAAAATGGTGATGTGTTTGCACACTGGGTTACTGGCGAAAAAGTAGGTTACCAAAACTGGTTACCTGGTGAGCCAAGTCGTAATGATAAAGATGGTGAACCTGAGTTCTATCTCATGTTGTGGAGATTAAACGATGAATGGTCATGGAATGATCAGCGTGATAATCTCTTCACTACTCCTACATTGCGTAAAACATTCAGCGGTAAAACCGGCTATGTGTGTGAAGTAAATAAATAAGTAAAATACTGAAGGCAACGGTCTCTTAATATTTTAGAGGAAGATGTGATGCGAAAGCAACGAACACGTAAGTTACAAAGCAAACCTCACGCAGTTAATGGACGTATACTAACTTATTGCAACGCGTCACACAGTCAACGTGTCATAAAGTTAATAGCCCGTAATCGTTTTACTACACTTGCTGTAAGAGTTGCTGTCGTGTTACTTGTTGTGATGATATGTGTGGCTTTATTTGTTATGCGCTCGCAATTCTTCAATGATTCAGCAACGCATAACATTTCGCATGCTCATCAATCTGTACAAAAAGTTGAAAAACCGGAATTTGTAGTTCGCAAGCATAAAAATCATGCTTGGCAAGGATTTGATCCTAACAGTGCTGCAGTGAAAAATGTGCTGTCAAAAATGTCTCTTGAAGATAAAGTTGCACAAATGTTCATGGTAAAGCCTGAAGAATTGGTAGGATCCTATAATGCTGTGACTATTTCTGGTTCACCAATGCAGCAAGCTTTTACTACATTACCTGTTGGTGGCGTAATGTTGAGCAGGGAGAATATTCAAAATCCTGAACAAACTCAGCGTATGATTTCAGGTTTGCAAGCAATGAGTCAATCTCGTGTAGCATTGCCAGCATTAGTTTCTGTTGATGAGGAAGGCGGAACTGTTGCACGTGTAAGTTCTAATCCTGCTATGGGTGTGAAAGCTTCGCCTAATATGAGTGATATTGGAGCTACGCATAAACCGCTCAAAGCTTATAAAATTGGCAAATATATTGGAAACTATCTTTTCCAGTTAGGTTTTAATGTTGATTTTGCTCCTGTTGCTGATGTGCTTACGAATCCGAATAACACGTTGATGCAAAAACGTGCGTTTGGTTCTCGCGCATTGACAGTAGCCAGCATGGCTAGTGCTTTTGCAGATGGTTTACAAAATTCTCACGTGTTTGCTACATATAAGCATTTTCCTGGACATGGTTCGACTTTTGCTGATTCACATCAAGGACTAACTGTTTCAAATCAAACTCCTTTAGCATTGAGAAAAGTAGATTTGGTTCCATTCAGAGATGCTATAGCTCATGGTGTGGAATTTATTATGGTCAGTCATGTTTCGTACCCAAAAATTACGGGAGATGATACTCCTGCCAGTATGTCAGAAAAGATAGTTACTGGCATAGCGCGTAACAAACTTGGTTACAAAGGTATTCTTATTTCTGATTCATTAGGGATGGGCGCTGTATCTCTGCGTTATACTCCTGGCAATGCTGCAATTACCGGTATTAAGGCTGGTCTTGATATATTACTTGGCTCGCCAAACTCACGCCAAGCGTATTATGCAGTTGTGAATGCTGTTCGTCAAGGTATTATTACGTCAGATCGCATTGATGAATCTGTAAAACGAATTATTGCTGTGAAATTGCAAATTGCGCATCAACAAAATTCGCATAGAAAATAGAATTATTTTTCTCATTTCACGCGTGTCGCATAATTTTACAATTTTTTTTTGATGCATAATTTCGTGCGTATTTTGTATTAACAGCATCATTTTTCTATATGTAACAAGGGTTTTGAGCATTATGTAAGCGAATTGCTTCTGCTTGTAATCCTGTACGAATGAACGTAATTGACGAGTATGCGTTTGCATTTGTACATTTTCAGTGTTAACATCGTTGGCAACACAAACGAATATCGAATGATTCGGTTGAGGTTTGTGCGTACACTACAGTAAGCGTCTATGAGTTAAGGAGGCAAGTATCATGCGTGGTATGAACATGAACGTTGTGTCTCGTAGTGCTTTTGGCGCTGCACGTATGTGGTGGTGGCAGTCTTCTCTTTGGCGTGAGTTTACTCTGAAGTTTTATTAGAAGCTGCACATGAAAAGCTTGTAGAAGACCTCCGGGGTAAGCCCGGAGGTCTTTTTGTATATAAGCTTTTAACTTTCAACAAATCAATATACAAATCAAAACAAAATCATTCGATAGTTTTATGCCAAATGGTATGAAACTCAAACAAGGAGAGAAATGATGACTCAAGAGATGAACGAAAACATTGCAGAAACTGCTACCAATGTCACAAGCGCAACTAATAATGCTGCAACAATGATGATGCGAGATGTAAAAGTCAAGCACCATGCGTTAGATATAACATCTTTAGTGTTGGTTGCTGTGCTGTTTGCAGCTGGATGCATTCTTGATTTTACTGTTGCAAAATCGCTTTCTATTGGCAATATTCAGCCTGAGTTTGTTATTGCTTCCTTCTGTTTATCAATTTTGCTGTTGCGTCCAAAGATTTATCAAGGTGCCATTATTGGTGCTCTTGCAGCAACGTTAATTCAATTTAATACTTCCATTCCATTCTTGGAGTACGCATGTGATATTCCAGCAGCAATTATTATGACTGCGATTTTGCTTGGTTATGTACGCGTGTTCCCTAAGGATGCAGCTCGTAAAGTAAGTGTGTTTCCTCTTATTGCCACCTTTATTACTACAGTAATTTCGGGGTGCATTTTTGCTCTCATTGCTGCATTCTTTATTCTTCATTCTCCGAACATGGTAATGGTAATGTTGCCAATTATTCTTGGCACTGCAGCATTTAATGCTGTTGTTGTTGAAGTGTTGTACACGCCAATCAGATTAGTATTACATAAGTAAAGCGCGCGGCGGCACATGTGTGTATCTATGTACTGCAATATAAGGTATGTATAACGTAAAAGTATAAAGGTATAACAGCAAGTTGGCATCAATCAAGAATATGGTTGGTGTCAACTTGTGTGTTATGAATACTTGGAGAAGTACCTGTGAGTGTTGCATAGTAGTTACGATTGCGTTTGCTCAGTGTGTTACAGTTAGGAATGTTATGCCTCAACACGAAGAATATATTGCAGATAATCATTTAGTTGATTCTGCCGACCCAAGTAAAGAGTCTATGGAAAAAAGTAATAGCTCCCGTAAAGAAACACCTTTGCTCGCATTAAGTAACGTATCTTTTCAGTATACGACTCATAAGAGTGAAAATGCTGATAGTGAAGAAAATGACACTTTTGCTCTTCGAGATGTAAACCTTAGTATTTATTCTGGTGAATTTGTTGGTATTATCGGTCCTTCAGGTGCTGGTAAAACTACGCTTGCTTCGCTTTTTTCTGGTGCTATTCCTCACCATTATGCTGGTAATCTTTGTGGAACAGTAAGTATTGCTGGTCATGATACTACTTCACTTGAGCTCACTAACATTGCTTGCTTAATTGGTTCGGTTATCCAAGATATTGATGCGCAGATGGTTGCTGCAAATGTAGAGGACGAGCTGCTTTTTGGTTTAGAAAACTTTGGTATTTCGCATGATGATATTCCAGATCGCATTGCGAATGCGCTTGAAACTGTTGGCATTACTGATTTGCGTAATCGTGATTTAGATACGTTGTCAGGTGGTCAGAAACAGAAGGTTGCGATTGCTGCGATTCTGGCATTACAACCCAAAGTTATGGTTTTAGATGAACCAACTTGTGCATTAGATCCAGTATCTTCGCGCATGATTTTTGACATTCTCAGTGAATTAAATAAGAACTTTGGTATTACTATTGTAGTCATTGAGCAGAAGGTAGCTTTATTAAGCGAATATTGCAAGCGTCTCATGGTGCTTTCAAAAGGTGAGCTTGCGCTCGATGCTCCTGTTTCCGTTGCGCTTAAAGATATTGATTTATTAAGTGAAGTTGGTATCAATTATCCTCGAACTACGCATTTAGTGAAACAGTTGCAAGATGAAGAAATTTGTAAACCTTCGCCACTTACAGTCGGAGTTAATGAAACTGTAGATACTATTGTTGCAACATTACGCACTGATGATTCTGCGCTTTCTCATCAGCGCGATGCAAATATTGCAGAATGTACTCAAAAATCTATTGCAAAATCAAATAATCATAATGACGTTACTGATAAGCCATGTCTTTCGCTTACTCATGTAAGTTTTGCTTATAAAAGTAATGTACAAGCATTGTGCGATGTTTCTTTTTCTGTGCATTCTGGCGAGTTAGTGGCATTGGTTGGTAGAAATGGTGCTGGTAAAACAACGATTACAAAGATTATTAATGGATTATTAAGACCTACGGAAGGCACTATTACCATTGATGGCACTGATACTAAGCATCTTCGTATTAGTCAAATAGCTAAGTATGTATCTACGTTATTCCAAAATCCTGATCGTCAGTTATGTAAAGAGACTGTTCTTGAAGAAGTAGCATTAAGTTGCATGTTAATTGGTGAAGATAATCATCAAGCTCAAGCACATGCGATGGAAATTATTGAAGAATTAGAGCTTGACCCTCAAGCTAGTCCATTTATGCTTTCTCGCGGGCAACGTCAAATGGTTGCTTTGGCTGCAACAGTGGTAACGAATCCTAAAATTTTGGTTCTTGACGAACCGACTTGTGGTCTTGATTATCATGAATGCATGCGAATTATGCAAGTAGTAGAACGATTACGCAATCAAGGTTGCTGCATAATTATGGTTTGTCACGATATGGAAGTAGTGCTTGATTATGCTACTCGACTTATCGTTATCAATGATGGAAAGATTGTTATTGATGGTTCAGCATATGACGTGTTTGAAAAGCCAGTAGTGTGTGAAGCAGCTGCATTGTGTCCTCCGTTACTGTGTGCAGTTTCACAAGGTTTAGTAAAACATGGTTTTAAGCAGTGTAAAGGCTTGTATGTGCGAGCTGAAATAGTATCAGCATTATCATGCGAGATAAATTACAAGAAACAGCAATCGTAAGGATTAAAGGTAGTTGTATTTATGAAAACGAGATTATTGACTTACCAACCAGGAAAGACGCTGTTTCATCGGGCGGATCCTATTGCCAAACTGATACTTGCAGCAAGCACTGTAATAAGTGTGTTTATTGCTCAGCAATATACTGCGTTGATTGCACTTGTAGTACTTATATTGTTTGCAATGGCTTGTGCTCGTATTCTTAGAACACTGTTTCCTCTTATGAAAGCTATGTTTGTAATTACTTGTGTGATGTTTCTTTTGCAAACAGTTATTGCTCAAAAAGGTCATTATTTGTTCTTGTGGTTTACTCACAATGGTATAGATGTTGGAGCAAAGGCCGCTTTGCGGTTATTCTGCTTTGCGTTACCTTTGGTAAGTGTGCTTACTGTTACAAAATTAAACGATTTAGCAAATGCTGTAGTTCAACATTTGCGCGTACCATATTGTTATGCGTTCACTATTACAACAGCAGTACGTTTTGTGCCAATTTTTGCTTACGAAATGTCACAAATTACAGAAGCGCAAATGGCTCGCGGTGTGGAGTATGATACTAAAAATCCATTTAAGAAATTGCGATTGATGATGCCACTTATTGTACCTCTTTTGGTTACTTCTGTGCGGAAAGCAGATAGTTGTGCTCTTGCTGCTGAGGAACGCGGTTTTTATTTACGGACACGCAATTCATCATACTATAAGTACCCATTTGGTTGGCGTGGACTCTTGCTTATAACTATTGCTGTGTTTATTATTGCTTTGCCAATATGTACTTCAATGTTATTGCCGCAGCTTATATAAGAGCGTGTATGAGTGTGCGTAATTTGCGAGGTGAGTGATGCAAAGCGCAAAAATTTGGATTAAGGGTGCTAGAATTTACACATTGCCAATAGGTTTAGTCCCAGTTGTTATGGCATTTGCTATCGCTTGTAGAATGATTCGTTTCTCATATTTTGAGAAAACTGACGTGCATTTGTGGCAGTGTATTCTTCAGTTTTTCTTATGTGCTGTAGTTGCTGCATGTATGCAAATATCAGTTAATTATGCTAATGATTATTGTGATGGACTGAATGGTTTAGATGAAAATCGTAGTCTGCGCGCTTCAAATAATAGCAATGATTCCAAGCCGTTGTGCGACGTATCTTGGCGGCTTGCAGATGCTGGCATTAAGCCTCAAGCAGTACTAAAAGCTGTAATAATCTCTGCAATAACTGCATGCATTTTTGGTTTGATCATTGTTGTGCGCACAGGAATATGGTGGTTTATTCTGCTTGGAATCTTATGTGTTGCTGCGGCATGGTTTTATGCTGGAGGAAAGCATCCCTATGGTTATAAAGGTTGGGGGGAAGTAAGCGCGTTCGTGTTCTTTGGACCTGTGCCTTTTGTTGGTTCATTATGCGCAATCACATACGGTATTGGTATGCCAGCTAACAGTATCTTGATGAGTGAGCCTTTGAGAATTTTAGCTTGCGTACTTATGTCGTGTATTCCAGGAGCTTATTCAGGATGCTTAATGATGGTGAATAATCTTCGAGATATTGCAAGTGATAAAAAGCATGGAAAAATAACTGCAATGATGAGAATTGGTGAGCCTAGCGGTAGGCGTTTATGCGTTGCGATGAGTATTATAGCGACACTGCTATTGTTAGCATATTCAGTTTCAATTATTGCTTTTCCTGCAGTGGTTCCCTCAATGTGGCATTTTTATAAGATTGAAGTTTTTAGTGACTTGTATGGAATGCGTTGCGGAAGCATGTGGCATCTATTATTTGCTGGTATACAATGGCTTGTGCTGCTTGCTGTTGTCATCAAAGCGTATAAATTCGCTAAAAGCGTGCTTCATGGTGATTATAAGAACGCTTTTCCTCTATGTGTTTGCCAAGCCATACTTGGTGCTGTAGCTGTATTATTGTCGACAATTATATAAAATAGGCAAAATAGCGCGAATTGTGCATATTCGTACGCGAGTCTTATGAAGTTTATGCTATCATAGAGAGTCACAAACATGGTGCTCGTGCGGTTTTGAAAGACATGCTGGATTCATGCTATGAGGCGTGATATTTATTGGTGTTTGAACGTGCTGTAGCGTGCACGCCGTGTTGATTATGCATGGCGATGTTGCCCTGTGAGTATGTGGCAAAGAAATGAGGTTGTTAATATGCCAGTTGTAGAAAATAACGAAGGGGCAGAGCAAACAATGCCTGAAGTACTTACTGATGATGAACTTCGTGAAGCAGCTAATGAAGAAGCTGCTCAACGTGAGATGCAAGATAAAAAAGTTCATCACGCGCGCACCGTTGTTGTCGCTGAAGATGAGTCAGTCAACCGCATGGACTTGGTAGCAATGTTGGAAGATAACGGTTATCAGGTTGTCGGTCAAGCTGCTAATGGTCAGGAAGCTGTTGAGTTAACTCGTGAGCATCATCCAGATGTAGTGTGCATGGATGTGAAAATGCCGGTAGTTGATGGTATCACAGCTGCTGCAACGATTTGTGACGAAAATATTGCTCCTGTAGTCATGCTTACAGCTTTTTCTCAAGCAGATTTAGTCAAACAGGCGACGGGTGCTGGAGCAATGGCATACGTAACAAAACCATATGAAGAGTCTAAACTGCTTCCTGCTTTAGAAGTTGCTATGGGGCGTTTTAGCGAAATTAATGATTTACTAGATAGTGTTGAGCGTACTGAAAATAAGTTGCGCGACACTGAAGATCAGCTCAAGAAAACAGAAGAAAAACTAAAGAAAGCTGAGGATACTTTAGAAGAACGTAAGCTTGTTGATCGTGCTAAAGGCTTACTTATGGATAAGGCTGGTTTCTCAGAGCAAGGTGCTTTCCGTTGGATTCAAAAAACTTCTATGGATCAGCGTATTCCTAAAAAGCGTCTTGCTTTGGCTATTATTGCCAAATATGGTGATGATAAACCAGCAGCTAACGCTGAAAATTAATACAGTTGAGAAATTACTATAATTAAACTCGATTACATTTGGATGCTCGCAAGTTGAATAATAAGTATGCTAGTGGGCAGTAGTTACGGAACGTGGGTGAGTAGTCAACAGTGAACGCCAACATCGTTGAAGAACATTCTTCGCAACTTGAGAATGAGAAAGGAACGTTGTTGGTCGTTGATGGCCATTCTCTTGCGTTCCGTGCTTTTTTTGCAATTTCTGCAGATAATTTTTCTACATCCTCTGGGCAAGCAACGAATTCTGTTTGGGGCTTTATCACTATGCTTTCGCAAGTGGTAAAAAAAGAGCATCCTGATCGTTTAGCTATTGCTTTTGATGTTAAAGGCGGTACTTTTAGAAATACTATGTTGCCGCAATATAAGGGTACGCGTGATGCTGCTCCTCAAGAGTTGCTTTCGCAGCTTCCACTTATTCAGCAAATGCTTCGTGCTCTTGGCGTTACGTATATTGAGAAGCCTGGTTATGAGGGAGATGATGTTATCGGCACTTTAGCAACTATGGGTGCTAATGCTGGGTACCGCACTTTGGTGCTTTCAGGTGATCGTGACGCATTTCAACTTATCGATGAGCATATTACAGTGTTGTATCCAGGGCAGCATTTTAAAGATTTAAAAGCAATGGATGCAGCAGCAGTTTTTGAAAAGTATCGTGTTACACCACAACAGTATCCTGATTTAGCTGCATTGAGAGGGGAAACAGCTGATAACATCCCGGGTGTCCCAGGCGTCGGTGACGGGTATGCTGCTAAGTGGATTAATCAATTTGGTAGTTTAGAAGATATTATTGCTCATGCTGACGAAATTACTGGTAAAAAAGGTGAGGCGTTACGTGAACATATTGATCAAGTTCGTTTGAATCGAAAAGTTAATGCTTTAGTTCGTGATTTAGATCTTGGCGTAAACATTGACGATTTAAGCTTTGGTGAAGTTAATGCTCAACAACTAGGTGTCTTGCTATCTCAACTTGAATTTGGTGAATTAAAAAAGCGTAAAATTCTTAAAACATTTAGTCGTGGAACGCGGCAGTCTATTGAAAATGCTATGCGTATTATGCTTTCTGCTACTCATGAGAATGCTGAAAATTATGATGCTGTACAACAAAATAACCAATTGAGTAATGATGCTGAAGATTTTCAAACAACTTTAGAAAGTATACACATGCATCATGTGCGAACAGTAGAAGATTGGCTTGAATGGAGACGTTGCGTAAGTTCTTATTTACTAGAAACAACACAACACGATGTAAAAGATTCTAAGAAAGCATCAAGCAATGTTGACTCTGAGAATTATATAAATAATTCACGTCAATGTGCTGATTGCATAGAAAAAAATAATGAGTTAGTGCTATACGCGCATGAGGCTGGGCATCAATCTAAACATCATTTTGGTTTGCAAGCTGATTGCGTAATAATGCTTGTTAATAATCATGCTGCATTAGTATATGCGGTAGATTTACTGTCTGAAGAATCAATCTTACAGAATTTATTGCGTGAGTTTTTGCAGCAATATGCTTCTAACATAGTTTTGCATGATTATAAGAAACATTTGGGTTTATTAGAGTCTCTGAAATTGCTTGATGCAAAGAGTGAACGTAATGTCATGCCGCTACTTGATACGCGTTTAGCATCCTACTTGTTAGAGCCTGATTTTCGCGCAGAAACACTTGAAATGATGGCAGAACACTATTTAGATATTCCAAGTAGTGAAGAAAATGCGAGTAATGAAGAAGCTAAGCAAGGTGAGCTTGAACTCCTGCTCGACGATCTTGTAACTTCTTCTGAAAAGCAAGTGGCTGTAGAAGAAACGCAACGCAATGAAACAAGAATGTTAAGGAACGTGGCGATTACGCGTCTTTTAGCTCAACAATTTGCTCCAATTTTGGATGCGAGAAAGCAAACAGGCTTAATGGTTGATTTAGAAATGCCTATTTCTCGCGTTTTGCGTGCATTAGAAGATGTTGGCGCTGCGGTTGATATGCAACGTTTAAATGGTATGCTACGCCAATTCTCTTCAGACGCTGAGTTTGCACAAAATATGGCTTGGCAAGTGGCAGGTAAGCATATTAATTTGCAAAGCCCTAAGCAACTGCAGGAAATAATTTTTGAACATTTTGGTCTTAAGCCAACACGTCGCACGAAAAATGGCTCATATACTACTAATGCTGAAGCTTTACAAGCAATGTATGCAAAATTGGATCCTGAAGAACCTGCAAGTCAGTTTTTGGGTGCACTGTTGAAGCATCGTGAAACAAATAAGTTAAAACAGATTGTACAAAGTTTGATTGATGCAGCTCATTATGATGATCAGCGTATCCATACTACTTTTGAACAAACAATTGCAGCAACAGGTCGTTTAAGTTCTGCAGATCCAAATTTGCAAAACATTCCTAACCGCAATGCTGCAGGTCGTGAAATTCGTGCCGCTTTTATTCCAGGAGCAGGCTTTGAATCTTTAATGAGCTGCGATTATTCGCAGGTTGAACTGCGTATTATGGCTCACGCTTCGCATGATAAGACACTTATTAAAGCATTTTGTTCGGGTGCTGATTTTCATAAATATGTAGCTAGTTTGGTGTATCAAATTCCTGTAGAGCAAGTCAGTAATGATCAGCGATCACACGTAAAAGCAATGAGCTACGGTTTAGCATATGGTTTAAGTACTTATGGTTTAGCTAAGCAGCTTTCGATTTCTCCGGCTGCAGCTGAAGTGTTAAAACGAAAATATTTTGATACATTTGGTAACGTGCACGATTATTTGGAATCTTTGGTTTTTGAAGCTAAAAAGCTTGGCTATACGGAAACTATGTTTGGTCGGCGTCGATATTTTCCACAACTTGTTTCAAATAATCGTGTTGCGCGTGAAGCTGCAGAGCGTGGTGCTTTAAACGCTCCAATTCAAGGAACTGCAGCAGATATTATGAAACTTGCTATGCTTCGTGTTGATCATGGGTTGCGTGAAGCTCGATTGATGAGTCGTGTAATTTTACAAATTCATGATGAATTGATTTTAGAAATTGCGCATGGTGAACAGGAAGAAGTGGAAAATATAGTACGTCAAGCCATGGAGCATGCTGTTCATTTAGATGTTCCACTTAATGTGTCAACTGGTGTTGGCGCTGATTGGCAACTGGCTGCCCATTAATCTACGAGCAAGGAATCGTATGACAAGATTATATGAAGCAGTACAAGCTTTAGAAAAGCTGTATCCTCTTGAATATGCTGAAGATTGGGATGCTCCAGGTCTTATTGTTGGTGATTTATTAGCACCTGTTCGACGTATTGTGTGTGTTTGTGATCCTAAGCTAAGTACAGTGACTCATGCAATAGACATGGGTGCTGATTTATTGGTTACGCATCACCCATTATTCTTCAAGGCAGTGCATGATGTATCCGGTAGAGGAGTGCGTGGTGAAATTGTGCAGCGTTTGATGACTCATCACTGTGGTTTGTGGGTTGGGCATACTAATGCTGATGTTGCGTGGCGCGGTGTTGCCCATGCTGCTGCGGATGCTTTTGGTTTGCGTAATCTTCGTCCTCTAGTTTCAACTGGTCAAAGTGATAGTGCTCAGCATCCTGTTGGCTTGGGTCGTGTTGGAGCATTAGATACATCAATGTCTTTACGTGATTTTTCACAACGTGTATTCGATGTTCTTCCTCGCACACAACTTGGAATACAAGTCGCTGGTAATCTGGATGCTTTAGTGAAAACAGTAGCAGTTTTACCTGGATCTGGGGATAGCTTATTTGATGCTGTTCGAGAGTCTCAAGCGGATGTATATGTTACAAGTGATTTACGCCATCATCCCGCTACAGATGCTTTTGAGCAAGCATTATATGAATCGCAATTACGCAGCAAGATTAATCCTGATTGTGAGAAAAAAGTTTATCCAATGCTTATTAACACTCCTCACAGTGCTATTGAATCATTATGGTTTAACTATGCTATAAGTGATATTGCACATGCAGTTACTCAAATTTCTGGTGAACTTCCTGAAGTTACTTGGCTACCTGATTCCTGTGATCCATGGAATTATGTGATTAATTAAATTGTCAAAGAAACTATAAATTTTAAGCTTTTTTCAAATATCAGCAACATAGCGTGAAAACTGAGCAAATATATGAGATACTTATAAGTATGCATATAAGACCAGGTTCCATGTATCCGCTTGGTGCCAATTATGATGGTGCCGGCGTGAATTTTGCGCTGTTTTCCGAAGTTGCAAGGCGCGTTGAATTATGCTTGTTTGATGAAAACGATCATGAAACACGTATTGACATGACTGAACAGAACTCATACGTTTGGCATAACTATGTGTCAGGAATTCAGCCTGGTCAGCGTTATGGTTACCGTGTTCATGGCCCTTATGATCCATCTCACGGCTTGTGGTGTAACCCGCACAAATTGTTGCTAGATCCGTATGCGAAAGCAATAGAAGGCAATATTGACGGTGATGAAAGCTTATTCTCGTATTGGTTTGCTAATCCGGATGATATTTCTGCAATGAATACTTTAGATTCTGCAGCTCACACAATGAAAGCTGCTGTTATTAACCCATATTTTGATTGGGGTAATGATCAGCATCCTATGATTCCATATCATGATTCTGTTATCTACGAAGCGCATGTTCGTGGCATGACTAATCTCGATAAACGTGTTCCTGCAGATATTCGCGGCACTTACGCTGGTCTTGCGCATCCAAGCGTTATCTCCTATTTAAAAAAGCTTGGTGTTACAGCAATTGAGCTTATGCCAATCCATCAGTTTGTAAACGATTCATTCTTGCAAAATAAGGGATTGAGTAATTATTGGGGCTACAATACCATCGGTTTCTTCGCTCCACAAAATTCTTACTCAAGTTCTGGTCAGCGTGGTGAGCAAGTTAATGAGTTTAAGTCAATGGTGAAGGCGTACCATGCAGCTGGTATGGAAGTTATTCTTGATGTAGTTTATAACCACACGGCCGAAGGTAACGATAGGGGACCAACGTTAAGTTTCCGTGGTATTGACAATCGTGCCTACTATCGTCTTGTAGACAATGATCAGCGTCATTATTTTGACACTACTGGCACTGGTAATTCACTTCTTATGCGCTCGCCAAAGGCTTTGCGTTTAATTACTGATAGTTTGCGTTATTGGGTGACTGAAATGCACGTTGATGGCTTCCGCTTTGACTTAGCTGCAACGCTTGCTCGTCAATTCCAAGAAGTAGATAAGCTCTCTGCATTCTTTGACATTATTGAGCAAGACCCTATTATCTCTAGCGTAAAGCTTATTGCTGAACCTTGGGATATCGGTGTTGGTGGCTATCAAGTAGGTGGATTCCCTCCAAGCTGGTCTGAATGGAATGGGCGTTATCGTGATTGTGTACGTGATTTTTGGCGTTCACAGCCGTCGACTTTGCCTGAATTTGCAAGTAGGCTTATGGGAAGTTCTGATTTGTATGAGCAGAATGGTCGTAAGCCTGTTGCATCTGTGAATTTCATTACAGCTCATGACGGCTTTACTATGAATGATTTAGTAAGCTATAACGAAAAACATAATGAAGCAAATAAAGAAGGAAATAACGACGGTGCAAACGACAACCGTTCTTGGAATTGTGGCGTAGAAGGTCCTACCAGTATTCACGATGTGAATGAACTGCGAGAGAGGCAAATACGTAACCTGTTCTCAACATTGCTTATGAGTCAGGGTATTCCTATGATTTGCGCAGGCGACGAAGTAATGCGTACGCAGCATGGCAATAATAATGCTTACTGTCAAGATAATCCTATTTCTTGGATGAGCTGGGATTATAACGAAACTCAACGTGATATGTTTGATTTCGTTTCTAAACTTATTCATTTGCGTCTTCATCACCCTGTTTTGCATCGTCGTCGCTTCTTTACTGGACGTTCAAACAATGATGATGTTTGTGATATTCCACAAGTAGAATGGCTTGATCATAACGGAACTGTTATGGACATGGAAGACTGGTCAAATACTCACGCGCTTTCTGTGATGATTTATTTGAATGGTTCTGACATTCCAGAAACAGACTGGTATGGAACAAGAATGATCGATAATGACTTTATTCTTATATTTAACGCTCATTATGAACCAATTACTTTTACATTGCCAGACAAGCGTTATGGTGAAAAGTGGAAGCTGATTGTAGACACCTATAATCCAAAAGGTCCTGAGCTTTTATATGAGGCTGGATTTAATATTGTGGCTCAATCTCGCAGCTTCTTGCTACTTATGAGCGAGCATAAGCCAGAACATTAAATAAGAGTCGAATAAAAATAATTTAATCGCAAATAATTTTATAATTTTATACGATTAAAGCAGCGTAGGAATTTAGTTTCCTGCGCTGCTATTTGCTATAATAGCTTGATTAATTTTTGATTGCATACGATCTGTTTGCATAGCTGCAACCTGTCTTGAAAAAACAATAATCCATCCTAGAAATAGCAGGCAAGATAATGCTTCAACATTAGTAAGAGTATTGTGACCGTGCATCCACTGATTTCCAGCCCAAGCTGTAAGAACAACAGCTAAATCAGAAGCTACATAGAATGTGCGAGAAAGGCGAGGAGCTAACCAAGGCAAACATATAAGCATGGTGCAAATTAATCCAGTTACGCCTCTAGCACACAAGTCATGAAGAAAAGGATGAGGAGTATAACGGAAAGTTCCTATGCCAATAAAAGCAATACCGCCTAAAATAAGCAAAGTAGCCATAATGGTTGTGCGAGTTTTGAAATGATGCGTGCGCTCCTCATTGTTATGTTGTAATATTTCACGCTGAGTTGCAACAAATTCTGTAACAGCAAAGTAGCTCGTTATAATAATGCAAATTCCAGATAGTACAAGCGTTGCGTTAAACATGCTGGCTGCGAATGTGGTGCGATCACCGAGCTGAGAAAAATTATTGTTATACCAATAGGGGTCGTCGGTAGTAAGACCTGCAGTAGCGGCGCCTGAAATAACGAAAAGTGGAAGTAAGGAAGCTACTGTTTTAGCCTCAAGAAGTTCAGCTTGAATGAGTGTTGCGTAACCAACAATTCCGGATAATGCCGAGCATAATACTGGCAAATAATTGTTCATTGCGGCTCTGCCGATAATGCTGTTAATAATAGAAAGTAATGCAAAAGACATAAGAAACATTGTTGCGCCATAAATGATAGAAAGCGCAGTAAGTTCAAATGTATGTTTTGCTATACGAATGAGATGGTGTCCAGTAAATTTTTTATTAGTGCGCAGGTAACCAATAATAAAAGCGCCAATACTGCACAACGCCACAATTCCTGAGGATGTAAGAAAAAGTCTTTGACTAATTTGCCAAAATGCTGGCATAACCAACATGTATGTAGACATAATAACCATTCCGAATGCTGCGCATATAAGAAATGCTATTAACCCCATTGCCTCAGTTCGCTGGAAACGTCCCATAATATTAATTCCTTTATGAATAGAATACTTTCTATTGTAACTGGTGGTGCTCAAGTCAATCATGTTTTGAAAATTGGACACGCTAGGTGTGTCGTAAATTTGCTTTTGTCGGCAAAGTGCGCTATTGTATTTGATTGTGCTTGGAGCTACTAAGTAGTTTGAAAGCCTCGGGGTGTAGCGCAGTTTGGTAGCGCGCCTGCTTTGGGAGCAGGATGTCGCAGGTTCGAATCCTGTCACCCCGACTTTTGAAACCCGGATTGTTTTCCGGGTTTTATTTTTTTCAGCTCGCTTGTGAGACGTTCTGTTGCTCGTTTTCAACGCACTTTTTAATAAAATTGTACAATTGTATTTAAATATTTACTATACAAAAAAGCAGTCTATGTGTACTCTTATAAGCGTAAGTTTGTGCTGCAGCATTGCATTACATTCTTATACTGTGATTATAAATATTTTGACTCGGGAGCCGTTTGGCTGAGAGGAAGCGAAAGCTTCGACCGATTGAACGTGTGCTAAGTAATATTAGCAACGGATGTCGCTCTTTTCCCGTGCCCAAATCTTTCAATATTGAAGAAAGGCACTTTACTATGACTAATGTTTCAATTGAACATTCTAATCGCTGGCGTATTCTAGATATCGTAATTGCTGCTATTATTGCTGTTGCATCTGGCGTATTATTCTGGGCTTGGGATATTGTGTGTGCAGCTCCTACTAATCTTTTTGCAAGCCTGTTGCCTGGTGCTGAAGGTTTATCTAATGGTTTTTGGCTTTTTGCTGGACCTTTAGCTGCAATAATCGTACGTAAGCCTGGTGCTGCATTATTTGCTGAAACGCTTGGTGCGTTTGTAGAACTTATGTTAGGAAATCAGTGGGGCGTTGGCGGATCCTTGATTGTTGGTATCATTCAAGGCATTGGTGCAGAACTTGCCTTCATCTTGTTTATGTACAAGTCATGGAATTTGCTTTCCACTGTAATATCTGGCTCATTGGCAGGCGTAGCTTGCTTTATCTACAATTGGACTAGTGGCGGCCAAGGCTGGAATACTCAGTATATTGTTGCAAATCTCATTACTTCTATTATCTCTGGTTTCATTGTTGCAGGCGTTGTCGTGTGGCTTGTTCAAAAGGCGTTAGCTGCAACGGGTGTGCTTGATCGTTTTGAGTCAGGCCGCCCTCAGGCATTAGTGTGAGTTATATCTGGAATATTTATTGCAATTTATAAACTATCGTGTTTCATGTCAAAATGACAAAAACACGATAGTTTACTCATATGATGCTCTTATTATTGTATTTATTTCATATTTTGATTTTTTTAAATTATGCTATGCAATGAAAGTTTGTTGGTATGCAATTTGTGGATAAAACTGAGTGGACTCCAGCGAGTGTAGTTGCTCAAAACTGGGGTTGGAGGCACGCAACACGCAAAGATTTTGTGTTAAGGAATGTGAATATTGATATTAAGCCTGGTGAGCATGTGCTGCTTTTAGGCGCTTCTGGCGCTGGGAAAAGCACATTTATGGCAGGTTTAGCAGGTGTATTAGGCGATGAAACAGAAGGCATGGAAGAAGGTAGTCTTCTCATCGGTGGTGTTCATGCTAGGGATGCTCGCGGGCAAGTTGGACTTGTTATGCAAGATCCAGATTCTCAAATTATTCTTGAGAGAATAGGTGATGATGTAGCTTTTGGAAGTGAGAATCTTGGAATTGCTACTGAAGAGACTTGGAATCGTGTGCAGCTTTCATTAAAAGCTGTTGGATTAGACGATATTACTCAAGGAAGTCAGGGTCTTAGACGTTCAACACAATCTTTATCGGGAGGTCAAAGGCAACGTCTTGCTTTAGCAGGAGTGCTTGCAATGCACCCTGGATTACTACTTTTAGATGAGCCTACAGCTAATCTCGATCCTGAAGGTGTTCAGCAAGTGCATGATGCAGTAGCGAATATTCTTAAAAAAACAGGTTCTACGATGATTGTAGTTGAACATCATATTGATGTTTGGCTGGATTTGATTGATAGAGTTATTGTTGTTGGGAAAAATGAAGATAATAATAGTGCAAATGCGGGTTGTGTTATCGCAGATGGTAAACCTGAGGAGGTTTTTGCAAAATATGGTGATATGCTTGCAGAAAGTGGTGCTTGGGTTCCAGGAAGAACAGTGAAATCTTTTGCTCCTCAACATTGTGATAGCGTAATGAAGGATATGGAAAAATCTGTTGCACTTTATACCAATGATTGCTCTTTTGGAAGAACTCTACCACTAGCTGAACATGTTAATGTAGCTTTTCGTTTTGGCGAAGTAGCAGCTTTAATGGGGCCTAATGGTGCTGGTAAAACTACGTTAGCGTTAACACTTGCAGGCTTATTAAAACCGATTGACGGCTGCGTATGCATGATGAACAAGTACGTGCCGAAGCGACGAAAGAATAATCTTTTTACGTGGAAAAGTCAAGAATTATTAGGTCGAGTTGGCATGGTGTTTCAAGAGCCAGAACACCAATTTATAACATCATCTGTGAGAGACGAAGTTGCTGTAGGACCTAAAAAGCAAGGAAAAAGCGAAAAGGAATCTTACGATATTGCCGATAACATGCTTGAACGTATGAATTTAAAGCGTTTTGCTCTTGCTAATCCTTATACCTTATCTGGAGGAGAAAAACGTAGACTTTCTGTAGCTACGCTTTTAGCTGCTGCTCCACGTGTTGTCATTATGGATGAGCCTACTTTTGGACAAGATTTTAAAACTTGGACAGCGATGGTGGAACTTATTGCATAAATACGAGATAGTGGCTCAGCAGTGATCGTGGTTACTCATGATGATGAGCTTGTAAAGTCTTTAGATGCCAGAGTAATACGAGTTGAGTATGAAAAAGTCACAGACTCTGCTCATAACTACAATGAAAGGAATGAGTAGAAGTGAATAAAACTAGTAGTGCAGAGGTATCATATAGCAGTATGCAAATTGAGAACTTTGAAAATTTATTAAAAGTTTCACACATTGATGTAACTCCATCTTCTCAACGTTTAGAAAGTGAGCGTCTAGTTTCACCGTCTTGGTTGATTCGTAAGCTCAATCCAATAAGCCGTTTTATTGGAGCGTTATTACTTTGCTTGCCTATGTTTGTTACATTAGATATTGTTTCTGCTTCTATTGCATTCGGTTTAGATATGCTGTTATTGGCAATTGCTGGAGTAACTCCTTGGTATGTTTTACGCCATACGTGGCCAGTTTGGATTGCTGCTTCTGGTAGTTTTATATCGGTGCTTTTATATGGTAAAAGTTCTGGAAGTGAGATATTTCAGTTTGGTTGGATGCATATAAGTCAAGGTTCGTTATATTTGGCAATCTGTACATTTGTTCGCGTTGCTGCTGTAGCGGTTCCAGGTGTGATATTGGCCATTGGATTAGATCCAACTGATTTAGCAGACGGTTTAGTGCAGATTCTGCATTTTTCTCCACGTTTTGTGTACGGAGCATTAGCTGGGTTGAGAATGTTTAGTCTATTACAGAATGATTGGCGTGCTTTTGGTTTAGCTCGTAGGTCTCGTGGTATATCGGATGGTAAAGCGTTACAACGCATGCTTTCGCAGTCTTTTGGTTTGCTTGTGTTATCTATTCGCAGGGGCACTAAACTTGCTACCGCTATGGAAGCTAGAGCTTTTGGAAGTAGTATTAAACGTGTTCCAGCAAGAAAATCGAAGTTAACAGCATACGATTGGATATTTTATGTAATTTGCATTGCTGTTCCTACTATTGCTTTATATGCTTCAATACGAACAGGATATTGGCATAATGCGTTCATTCATATGTAAATTTACTGTAATGAATGGTAATAAAATATCATGTAAAGCGTCTTGAAAATTATGATGCGTACATATTCATAGATAATATTCATAATATGAGTGGAATAATGAATTCTTATAGTTGTGCTGACCCTTGGCAAGCTCCGTTATGCAATACGCCTCTGAATGCAACAGTGAATATTCCAGGAAGTAAATCATTATCTAATCGGTATTTGATTCTTGCAGCACTGTCGAAAAAACCTGTTGTGTTGCAAGGCTTGTTACGTTCTAGGGATACGGAACTAATGATAGAGGCGCTCAAGGTTTTTGGTGTTACCTGCGTATCTCTTCATAATGACGGCACAGTAGTTCGAGTTGAACCAAATGAAGATGGTGTATTTTATGTGACCTCTGATGCAGTTATAAATTGCGGTTTAGCTGGAACTGTAATGCGTTTTGTGGCCGCTTTGACCTTGTTTGCAGATAAGCCAGTACTTTTTGATGGAGATGAGCAAGCGTATGCTCGTCCGATGAAGCCAATTCTTGATGCCTTAGAGCAGCTTGGTGCAAAAGTTACGTACCATGGTGAGGTTGGATTTTTGCCGTATACGATTACTCCGCCTCATTTAGTAGAACTTAAAAATCGCAATGTAGAAAATATTATTCGCATTGATTCTTCTGCTTCTTCACAATTCATTTCAGCATTATTGCTCATTGCTTCACGAATACCTGGAGGATTAAATCTTAATCATGTTGGCAAAACTTTACCGAGTATGCCACATATTTTAATGACAATTGATGATGTGCAAAAAGCTGGTGGCATTGTACAAATGCACAAGCCTAGTAGTTGGACTGTTAGGGAATCGCAATTGGTTTTACCAAATGCTGTAGTTGTTGAGCCGGATTTGTCGAATGCAGCGCCATTTTTAGGTGCAGCTTTGATTTCTGGTGGCACAGTTAGGATTCCAAACTGGCCTAAGAACACAACGCAGCCTGGTGGATTATTGCCAGGAATACTTGAGCAGATGGGTGCTGTTGTTACTTTTAAAGAAAATACTGCAAATAGTGGTTCTGGTACGCTTTCTGTTAGTGCGAATGGTAGTATTCGTGCAATTCCTTCGCTTGATTTAAGTAAAGCAGGTGAGATTGCCCCGAGTATTGCTGCTATTCTCGCGTTTGCAGATGGAATAAGTGAATTGCATGGTATAGCTCATTTAAGGGGTCATGAAACTAATCGTTTGGAAGCGTTAGTTGCTCAATTGCAGCGCGTTGGTATTGGTGCGCAAGAACTTGAGGATGGTATTCGTATTGAACCTCATAGGAATATGCATGGGGAAGTGATGGAAAGTTATGCGGATCACCGCATGGCGACGTTTGCTGCAATGCTTGGATTGCGTATAGAAAATATACGCGTCAAAAACATTGCTACAACTCGCAAAACGATTCCTGATTTTCCAGGTATGTGGGTTAATATGATTTCTCAATGATTTCAATGATTATAAGAAATTCCCGGACAGGTAACCTGCCCGGGAATTTCTTATTTAGATTTGTTTAGCAGCACGGAATAAAATATTTAGTGCTCAAACTTGTTGCCGTAGGTATCCTCTCCAGCTTCAGCAATAGCTGCAGCCTTGCGTGCAATTGCCAACTCTTCATTCGTTGGAATCACAGCAATAATCACAGAGCTGTCTGGAGTGGAAATAATGCGTGGTTCCTTAGAACGAACCAAATTCTTTTCCTTATCGAGCTTAACGCCGAATGGCTCAAGTTTTTCGCATACACGAGCGCGCACGATTTCGTCGTTTTCGCCAACGCCTGCTGTGAAGGTGATTACGTCAACGCCACCCATTTGAGCAGTGTAGTTGCCAATGTAGCTAACAATACGATGTACGTATACGCCGAGAGCAAGCTCAGCGTTCTTGTCACCTTCAGCAATAAGCTTATGAATATCACGCAAATCGCCGTGACCAGTCATACCCATCATGCCAGAACGCTTGTTGAAGAGTGTATCAAGTTCATCCACATTCATATGAGCGTTACGGATCAAGTGGAATACTACCGCTGGGTCAATGTCGCCAGTACGACCGCCCATCATCAAGCCTTCGAGTGGAGTTAAGCCCATGGAAGTTTCAACAGGCTTACCAGAAATCTGAGCAGAAGCAGAAGCGCCATTACCAATGTGCAAAACAATCTGCTTCAAACCTTCTGCAGGCTTACCGACAACTTGTGGAACTACGGAACCAATGTATTCGTGAGAAGTACCATGAGCGCCATAGCGGCGAATATGGTAGCGGTCTGCGATTTCCTTATTCAAAGCATAAGTTGCTGCGACCTGTGGCAAATCATGGAAGAACGAAGAATCGAATACCATAATTTGTGGAACGTCTGGCAAAAGTTCGGTCATGACTTCAGCGCCAACAGCTTCTGGACCATTGTGAAGTGGAGCCAAAACTGCCAAATCTTTCACCTTATTAATTGTTTTCGCGTTGACTAGTGCAGGCTTAGGGAAAGTCAAGCCACCCTGCACAACGCGGTGACCAACGGCCACAATGCCGGATTCAGAAAGCTTTGGACCATATTCCTCAAAGAATCCGAGTACACGCTTCAAACCTTGCTCGTGATCGTGAACTGGCTCATCAAACTCATGCTTTTCGCCATTGAATACGTGCTTGTAGTGACCATCAACTGGTTCACCAATCTTCTCAACGATGCCGGAAGCGATACCTTCACCGCTTTCCAAGTCAACGAGCTGATACTTAATCGAACTGGAACCAGAATTGATAACAAGAACGGTCTTTGCCATGTGGGCATCCTCCATAAAGTACTGATAAGGCCTATAAATTGCCGTATCTCAGTCTACCTTTAAGTTCCTACAATACGGAGAGTTATTTCGCATTGTAGGAACTACTAACAATATGAAGGATGCTTAAACGCTTATTTTGCAATAATTTTCTTAATTTTTTGTATGTTGTAATGTTACTCCTGTTGAGCTTCTAATGCAGTTAAAGCCACAGTATTAATAATGTCTTGTACTAATGCACCGCGAGACAAATCATTAACAGGCTTATTAAGCCCTTGGAGAATAGGACCAACTGCTAATGCTCCGCTGGAACGTTGAACAGCTTTATATGCAATATTTCCAGCGCATAGGTCAGGAAACACAAACACGTTTACATGACCAGCTATTGAGTTGTTTTTTGCCTTTGCTGCAGCGACTGTAGGTGACCATGCTGCATCAAATTGAATAGAACCAACAATTGCTAAATTAGGGGCTTTTTCTTTTACAATGCGAGTTGCTTCTTCTACCATATCGACATCTGGCCCCTTGCCTGATCCAAGTGTAGAGTAGGAGAGCATTCCAACTTTTGGCTCAATACCGAAAGCTTTTGCAGTGTCTGCAGATTGAATAGCAATGTCAGCTAATTGTTCAGCGTTTGGATTTGGATTAATAGCACAATCTGCAAACACGGCTACATGGTCTTTGAAACACATGAGGAAAGCGCCAGAAACCAATTTAGAACCGGGCTTCGTTTTAATTACTTGTAATGCTGGGCGTACAGTATTTGCTGTTGAATTTATAGAACCAGAAACAAGACCATCAGCCTGTCCAAGTACAACAAGCATGGTGCCAAAATAGCTGGCGTCCGCAAGTTGCTCGCGTGCCTGTTTTTCTGTCATGCCTTTTTTGGCTCTTAATTCGCATAATTTGCTAACCATATGGTTAAGCATTGCCTCATCGTGCATAGATTGGAAATTAGCTTTGGTAAGAGAGTTAAGATTTAATTCTTCTGCTCGTGCAAGAATAGTGTCACGTTCTCCAACAATAATAATATTTACAATGTCTCGTTCAAGCAGATAGTCTGCTGCTTTCAAAATACGATCTTCTTCGCCTTCTGGAAGTACGATGGTTTTTTTATTTGCTTTTGCTTTTCCTAGCAGGCTGTATTGGAAAGCGTAGGGAGTTACCGGTTTTTTATGAGGCTGACGAAGAGCGTTTAATATGTCATCTTCACGAACATATTTTTCAAATATTTCTGAAGTATATTCTTCGCTTTCTCCTGAAAATGGAGGTAACACCCATAATGGAGTTTGACTTACTCTTGATTCTTGCTCAATCGAATTTGCATAATTTCTAGATGTATAATCGCGTACTAATTGAGCTCCAAGCATTTCATCACAATTCGTAACAAATACTCCTAGAACTTGCGTGCAAGCTTTCATAATGCATGCGTTTGCAGCATCAATAGTTTGTAATATTTGTTGCGAATTTCTATCTTCTGCGGAAACAACAAGTAGTACAGGCGAAGCTAAATCTGCGGCAATAGTTGCGTCAAAAGTAAATAAGTCTGGGTCATAAATTGGTGTTGCGTCGCTTGCAATTATAACTGAAGCCTGAGCGTTAGTGGTTGCTAATACTTCATGGTATCTTGCAACAATATCTCCTCGGGCTGTTTCTTTATGCGATAAAATTGTTGTAGGAGTTTTTGATATAACTTGTTCTACTGTGGTTGGCGTGTTAGTAATGTGCAGAAGATCGTTAGTAAAATCGTCATTGAGTTGCGCTGAAGGTCGAAAAATAGTAGTGCGGTAATGATTAACTAATGCTTTTGTTACGCCAAGAGCTACAACATTGCGCCCAGCCATATCCTCATTGCCAATAATCGTTACATTGATGTGTGACACGATTGCTCTCCTTTGATACTTTTCGTGTTCCGTTATGCGGTTCATATTATATGCGCAAACAGTGTTGACTCTACGATATGAACAAACTTGTTCCATTGTACGGCTTTTTAGTGGTATACACGCACGCAAGAGGAATTTATAGTAGATTAATTTTGTTACTTAGCATACAAAAAGGGAGCCAACCTTTCGATTGACTCCCGAAATTTAGCTAACCAGTTTTAGCTTTAAGAGCTTAAAACTACTCGTTATCGCCAGCGGTTGCAGCGGTAGCGGTGACAGCGCCTGGCTTGTCGGTCTTAACGCCTGGCCATACCCAATCGGTGTAGTCTGGGTGATCAAGACCCTTGTCGACTGCATACTGGAAGGCTTCGAGGCGGAAGTCCTCGAGCTTCTTGATTTCGTCGGCATACTTAGCGGCATCAACCATGCGCAAAGCTTCAGCGGTAAGCTCGTAACGATCCATGTCGTTCACGCGAACCATGTCGTATGGCGTGGTGGTGGAGCCCTGCTCCTTGTAGCCATGGACGTTGAAGTTGTCGTGGTTTGGACGATCGTAAATCAAGCCGCGAACGTCATGTGCATAGGAGTGGTAAGCGAAGAGGACTGGCTTGTCAGCAGTGAAGAGATCAGTGAACTCTTCGTCAGTCAAAGCTTCGTTGTTTTCCTTAGCGGACTGCAACTTGAGCAAGTCAACAACGTTAACAACCTTGAACTTAACGCCAAGCTTGTTCAACTTGTCGGCAGCAGCCATCAATTCCTGCTGTGGAACATCGCCAACACCAGCGAGAACAACCTGAACTTCGTCATTGTTCTTAGCGTTGGAAGCCCACTTCCACTCAGCAGCACCCTTCTCGAGCTCTTCGCGAGCTTCGTCAAGAGTCAACCAAGTAGCAGCTGGCTGCTTACCAGCGAAGATAGCGTTAATCATGTTGGTGGACTTGTAAGCCTTTTCAGCAACAGCAAGCAACATGTTGGAATCTACTGGGAAGTAGATGCCGATTACGTGATCGTTGTTGAAGGTCTTGTTCAAGAGCACGGAGGTTACGCCTGGATCCTGGTGCGAGAAGCCGTTGTGATCCTGACGCCATACGTGAGAGGATACCAACAAGTTCACAGAGGAGATTGGCTTACGCCATGGGATCTCACGAACGGTAGCCTCAAGCCACTTTGCGTGCTGGTTCAACATGGAGTCGATAACGTGTACGAAGGACTCGTAGGAGCTCCAGATGCCGTGACGACCGGTGAGCAAGTAACCCTCAATGAAGCCTTCCATCTGATGCTCGGAAAGCTGCTCGGTGACCTGGCCGGTAACAGCCATGTGCTCATCGACTAAGCCAGAAAGGTAGCCAGCATCCCACTGCTTGTTGGTTACTTCATAAGCAGCCTGCAAACGGTTGGAAGCAGTCTCATCTGGTCCGAAGATACGGAAGGAATCTGGGTTGTTCTTGATGATGTCACGAGTGTAGACACCAAGACGACGGGTAGCTTCGAGCTGACCCCAGCCGTGACCGAATTCCTTAACTTCCTTGACTTCGTAATCCTCAAGCTTTGGAAGCTTCAAGTCTTCACGAATACGACCGCCGTTGGCGTTTGGATTCTCACCAATACGGAGTTCGCCCTTTGGCATGAAGGAAAGAACGTCTTCCTTCACAGCGCCCTTTTCATCGAAGAGCTCTTCAGGCCTGTAGGACTTCATCCAGTTCTTCAAAACCTCGAAGTGAGCTTCGGTGTCGCGAGCAGATGCCAGTGGCACCTGGTGTGCACGCCAAGAACCTTCGGTCTTCTTGCCGTCGATGAACTTCGGGCAGGTCCAACCCTTTGGAGTGCGGAAGATAATCATTGGGTAGTAAGGGCGAGTTACATCGTTAGTCTGAGCCTCAGCCTTAATATCGCAAATCTCATCGAAGATAGTTTCGAACATGTCGGCGAAGCGACGGTGGATGGACATGTGATCCTCATCGTCGAAGCCAGCAACGAACTCGTATGGCTCGTAGCCCATGCCGTGGAAGAACTCATGAAGCTCTTCGTCAGAAATACGGGAAAGGATAGTTGGGTTAGCAATCTTATAGCCATTCAAGTGCAAGATTGGAAGAACGATACCGTCGGTACGTGGGTTCACAAGCTTGTTGGACTGCCAACCGGTGGCCAAAGGACCAGTTTCAGCTTCACCATCGCCGACGATTGCTGGAACGAACAAGCTTGGGTTGTTCATAACAGCGCCGTAAGCGTGGGAAAGTGCATAACCAAGCTCGCCACCTTCGTGGATGGAACCTGGTGTCTCAGGAGCGAAGTGAGAAGGAATGCCGCCTGGATAAGAGAACTGACGGAAGAACTTCTGCAAACCAGCTTCGTCCTTTGTAATCTTTGGATAGTACTCAGTGTAAGTACCGTCGAGGTAGGACTGAGCAGTACCAGCTGGGCCGCCGTGGCCTGGACCCATGATAATCACGGTGTTCTGCTGGTGATCAGCGATGAAGCGGTTGATGTGGCCGATAAGGAAGTTCAGGCCTGGGGTGGTGCCCCAGTGGCCCACCAGACGATGCTTAACATCTTCGCGAGTGAACGGCTCCTTCATTAGAGGGTTGCTACGAAGATAAATTTGGCCAATTGCAAGATAGTTGGCAACGCGCCAGTACTTGTCTACGCCTTCGATAGCCGCCTCGGAAACTGGAGCGTTAAGCTTCTTCCAAGGTGTGCCAATAACAGGACTCGTCATGTGTACTCCTGTACTCAAGCACTTTTCAGTGCAACTTGATCATTACCATTTGGTTATAGAGTCTGGAAAACAAATGTATTACAGCTCTTTTTCCATCCGTTTCATTATAGTGCCAGCGTCTGACTTTTGTTCGTTTGGTTACTTCTTCGTGCATTTATGTTGAAAAAATGTGTGATTATGTGCGTAAAAAATGAGCCATTTGTATAGATTATGTTATATTTATTGTTCATTTTTGCTTCGCTGCTTTATTTTTGTGCAAAAAATATATCAACATTCTGTACTGCAATAAAAATATCAATGTAACTTTTATGCCCAATTTCGGCGTTTTGTAGCTATGTAACGTCTCAAAGCTTCACTATTATGAGTTGAATCGTATTAGAACCTATATATAAGGAGAATCATGGCAAAAGGACCAGTGCTTGTCGTTGATTTTGGCGCTCAATACGCTCAGCTTATTGCTCGTCGAGTGCGAGAAGCTAACGTGTATTCAGAACTTGTTCCTCACTCTATGCCAGTTGATGAAATGCTTGCTAAGGATCCTCAAGCCATCATTCTTTCAGGAGGACCAGCTTCTGTATATGAACCAGGTGCTCCTGATATTGATCCAAAGATTTTTGAAGCAGGTGTACCAGTTCTCGGTATTTGCTACGGATTCCAAGTAATGGCTCATGAACTCGGTGGGGATGTAGATAAAGCTGCCCTTGGTGAGTATGGTAAGACTGCTGCCACTATTGACGATGCCGAGGGCTTACTTGCTAATTCTCCTGTTGAGCAAAATACTTGGATGAGCCATGGTGTTGCTGTTAAGCGCGCTCCAGAGGGTTTTACAGTTCTGGCTCATACCGAAGGTGCTCCAGTTGCTGCAATGCAAGACGAAAGTCGCAAACTTTATGGTGTGCAATGGCATCCTGAAGTGAAGCACACTCCGTTAGGACAGGAACTTATTTCTACTTTCTTGCACGAATGTGCAGGTCTTGGAAATAATTGGAATCCTTCAAATATTATTGAAGATCAAGTTGCGAAGATTCGCGCCGAAGTTGGGGATGCGCAAGTTATTTGTGGTCTTTCTGGTGGTGTCGATTCCGCTGTTGCTGCAGCGTTGGTACATAAGGCAATTGGAGATCAGCTTACTTGCGTATTTGTTGATCATGGTCTTCTTCGTAAAGGCGAAGTTGAGCAGGTTAAGCATGATTTTGTTGAAGCTACTGGCATTAAGCTAATCGCAGTTGATGCTGAAGATGATTTCTTGGATGCGCTTAAAGGTGTAAGCGAACCAGAGCGTAAGCGCAAGATTATTGGTGAAAAGTTCATTCGCACTTTTGAAAAAGCTCAGCGTCAGGTTATTGAAGAAGCTGGTAAAACTGGAGCAGAAGTTAAATTCCTAGTACAGGGCACTCTCTACCCGGATGTCGTGGAATCTGGCGGCGGTGACGGTGCTGCAAATATTAAGTCGCATCACAATGTTGGTGGTTTGCCAAAGGATTTGAAGTTTAAGCTTATTGAACCTTTGCGCACGCTGTTTAAGGATGAAGTTCGCGCTATTGGTACTGAGCTTGGTCTTCCAGACGAAATTGTGTGGCGTCAGCCTTTCCCAGGTCCTGGCTTAGGTATTCGCATTGTTGGCGAAATTACTCGTGAACGTTTAGCTGTGCTTCGCGAAGCAGACGCCATTGCGCGCGAAGAGCTTTCTAAAGCTGGATTGGATCGTGACATTTGGCAATGCCCAGTTGTATTGCTTGCTGACGTTCATTCTGTTGGTGTTCAGGGTGATGAGCGTACGTATGGTTCGCCGATTGTACTTCGTCCAGTAAGCTCTGAGGATGCTATGACTGCTGATTGGTCTCGCGTTCCTTACGATGTGTTGGCAAAGATTTCTACTCGAATCACAAACGAATGCCGTCAAATTAATCGCGTTGTGCTCGACGTAACTTCTAAGCCACCTGCCACGATTGAGTGGGAGTGACAGTTTTTGATGAGAATTATCGACTAAAATATAAGCATATGTTTATACAGTAAAACATATGCTTATTTTCATTAAAAACTGTAATAATTACTGTTTTTTATAAAGCACTTCGTGAAAATGGAGTGCTTTTTTCTGTATATCGGTGTGTCGAATTTTCTAAAAACAGGTAAATTTTCGAATTTTATCGATATTTAATGAATATTTTAGTAATAAATAAGGTTATTTTAATTATTTATAATGCTTAAAAGATATAATGAATCTGACATGAAACAACAGTATGAGCTGTAACAGTAGTTGTTGGCTGGGTGTAAAAACTACTGCTCGTAGTAGCTCTTACTACTTTGCTTCATTGCGGAACCGTGAATTTTGTAAGTGTAGTTTTACTGTGCTACGAAACTAATCGTGTATCTCGAATAGTTTCGCCTACGGTATCGTTTGCGAAGTTTGTAAGATATTTTGCCGCCAATAATTGCGTAATCCGCTCAAACTATATCGATTAATATGGTAAGGAGAGTTACGTGGACGGTATTCTGTCTGTACTGCTCGATATTTTCAGACAGCCATCTGTTATAGTTGCGCTTATTTCTTTTATTGGGCTTGCAGTGCAAAGAAAGAGATTCTCGGATATTTTGCAAGGATCAATCCGTACTCTTGTCGGTTTTCTTGTTTTAGCAGCTGGTTCTGGAGTTATTACTGAAGCTTTGAACCCATTTGGCAAAATGTTCCAATACGCATTTCATGTGCAAGGCGTAGTTCCGAATAATGAAGCAATTATTGGAACTGTTTTATTGAAGTATGGCTCTGAATCTGCGCTTATTTTCTTCTTTGGAATGATTGTTAATATTATTCTTTCTATTACTTCTCGTTTTAAATTTATATATTTAACGGGTCACGTAGCTTTCTATATGGCAAGTATGCTTGCAGTTATATTTAATGTTGCAGGATTTAGCATGTGGGAAGTTCTTTTATGGGGCGCAATTGCTCAAGGATTGTTTACAACAATTTCTCCAGCACTGGTGCAGCCGTTTATGAAAAAGCTTCAGGCAAAGATGATGTTGCTTTAGGCCATCCTGCTGGTACTGGTGTTGCTTTAGGTGCGTTAATTGCAAAAATTACTGCTTCAAAAAAGCGTCCTTCTAAGTCAACTGAGGATATTAAATTCCCAGCAGCATTGGGATTCTTGCGTGATACAACAGTTCTTATCACGCTTTCTATGACTGTTATTTATATAGTAGTGGCACTTTTTGCTGGATCTTCGTATGTCGAAACACATTTATCTAATGGTCAAAACTCCATTGTTTTCGTTATGTTGAAGGCTGCAACTTTTGCTGCAGGTGTTTATATTATTCTTGCAGGCGTGCAGATTGTTCTTGACGAAATTGTTCCAGCTTTTAAGGGAATATCGGAAAAGCTTGTTAAAAATGCTCGTCCTGCTTTAGATGCACCAATGACTTTTGGCTTTGCTCCTAATGCTGTTCTTATTGGTTTCTTAGCTAGTTTCTTTGGCGGTTTGCTTGGAATGACGCTTATGGCGATTTTGGGAACGACAATTATTATTCCTGGAATTGTTGCGCATTTCATGGCTGGTGGTGCTGCAGGAGTATTCGGTAATGGTCAAGGTGGAATACGTGGTTGCTTGACTGCATCATTTATTAATGGTCTTTTTATTACTTTCCTTCCGTTGTTCCTTTTGCCAGTGCTTGGCGATTTGGGAAGCGCAAATTCTACATATTCTGATGCGGATTATGGCGTATTTGGCGTAATACTTGGTTACGTAAATATTGTTGGCGGCCGTACTGTTCTAATTTCTGTAGTACTTATTGCGCTAATATTGTTCTACTCTGTCTCAATATTTATGAATAAACGCGATTCTAATAATTTTGAAAAAGTTGAAGAAATAAAATAAGTAAGGAAAATAAAAACACAACTAAATAATTGTGTAGACATATAAAAATTAAAAATTTTTTACTCATTTCTTATTTATTTGTACATTTTATTGTATGACTGGTAGGATAACAGAGTTATTAGTTTTGCATGAGCCGTTGTTACTACGCTGTGTTTTACACAAACTAGTATCAACGGCTTTTCATGTTATCGTTTAGCTAGGGGAGAGTGATAATGGTCGAAGGTGTTCCTAAATACATTGCTGTGCGAGATAATCTTCGCGCTCGCATTGATTCTATGGAAGCAAACGAACAATTGCCTCCCGAAATTGAATTGTGCAAGCAGTACAACGTTAGTCGCATTACGTTGAGGCATGCTGTAGACACACTTATTGCAGAAGGCTTGTTAGTGCGTGAGCAGGGTAGAGGAACATTCCGTGCGCCTGAAATTATTAATAGTCGTAATAAAGTGTTTATTTCGGATCGTGCGCAAGGTTTTTACGAGCAAAGGTATTCAAGCGACTCTGTTATTACAATAAAAGTTTTAGAAAATGATGTTGTTCATGATGAAGATGCTGCTGCGCAATTAGGCTTAAAGCCAACGGATGAGCTTATTTGCCTAAAGCGTTTACGATATGTAGACGGTGTGCTTTCACGCTACAGCGTTCTGTATTTACCTGCTTCGCGTTTTCCAAAGGTGTTGACTCATGATTTTTCAGAGGAATCTTTATCTGATTTCTTGAATAAAGCATATGCTGTTGAGCTTGTTGAAAGCGAAGTGTCAGTTTATGTTGAAAAACTGTGTGGCAGACTTGCTATAATACTTAATCTTGAAGATGGCACTCCTGCAATTGCAGCTAAATCAACAGTAAAAGATAAGTTTGGTGCGATTATTGCTTTTGGTGCTGCTATATATACGCCAAATTCTGGTGAGATTACTTTCCATTTGCACGGTAACGATTAATGAATAATTATTAATATTTAGCAAGTAATAATAATTAATTTACAATCTGCGCAAGTTGTGCATGATTTGTAGTACTTATTTGTAATATAGCGTAGCTTCTTGCTGCGCTATTTTTTCTTACGCTATATTTTGCGGGTTTGCGTTTTGTTTTCTTGCAAATTTGGTTTTACAAAACAAAAAAGTCTTGCTGATTTCTCAGCAAGACTTGTTCGTGTCCGGAGCGGGACTTGAACCCGCACGCCTGTACAAATAGGCACTAGCACCTCAAGCTAGCGCGTCTACCATTCCGCCACCCGGACAGGTGCTTTAGGCAACAGATAAGACTATAACACCTTTTCGCGCTCTTTGCTTCGGCGTGTTGAAAAAATTATCGTTTTTTGGCGATATTTATGTGCTAATGGTTCGTTTCTTCATATTACGTTGTTGTGAACTTTAAAATTTCCTTTGCTATCCGGTTGAAAATCAACGATATGTACTGTTTTTTGCTCTATATTGCCTTCAATATCAGCAAAAGAATGTTGTGGTAATTGTGTAGTGTCATGATTTGGATAATCTTGTCTGAAGAACGATCCCCGTGATTCATGGCGAGATAATGAAGCTTGTAATACAACTTGTGCTAGTGTCACCATATGTTGAATTTCCCATATTGCGATAAGTTCTTGATTAAAAACTAAGTTTTTGCTGTGAGGATGTAGTACATGCATACGGGGAATAATTGAAGTTTGTATACTGCGTAGTGCATTAACAATCGATTGTTTATTACAGGATATTGCGACTGCATCTTCCATAATTTGCCCTAACAATGTAAATAAGGCATATGGATTATCATCGTCTTTGAGTGGTGTTGCAGTATGACTGTTGCTAGTATCAGTCGTACCATTATTCACCTGTGCTAACATGTTCGGTTCTATAAATTGATGTATTTCGCTCTTGCGTTGTTGATACAAATGCTCTAGCACAGCATTGTTATTCGTGTTTGTGGTATTACCGCTATTGTGATTATTAATATCCATCAAAGCTTTAATCATGCTGATCCCTGCACGTTTTCCGAAAAGACAGGCATCAAGTAATGAATTTCCTCCTAAGCGATTGGCTCCGTGTACGCCGACGCATGAGCATTCTCCAGCAGCATATAATCCATGAACAATATGTTGAGTGTTATGATGCCACTGGTACACTTCTCCGTTGAGTGTGATAGGTATGCCCCCCATAGTGTAATGAGCAGTGGGTCGAATAGGAATAAAATCATGAGTTGGATCGAGATGAGCATATTGTTCAATGGTTTCTACAACTTGTGGCAAAACCTCGTGCATATGCCTGTTACTGATATGTGTCATATCAAGCCATACGCAATCGTGCAATGAATCTTGTTGTTGTGTATTCGTTGGATCGGGTACGCCTCGATTTTCACGAATTTCTTGCGCTATTGCACGCGATACAATATCTCGAGGTGCTAAGTCTGCATGCATTGCATCATAATTTTTCATAAATGCAACACCCTGTGCATTTCTTAATACACCGCCTTCAGAGCGTGCAGCCTCCGACAGCAATATGCCTGTGTGTGCAAGACCTGTCGGATGGAATTGTATAAACTCACAATCTTCAAGTTGTAATCCTGCTTTTAACGCTAATGTCATGCCATCGCCTGTTAAATCCCATGAATTGGATGTAGTAGCGAAAAGTCTTCCTGCTCCACCTGTAGCGATGAGAACTGTGCGAGTGCACATTTTGCGTAATTTGCCTGTAGTGAGATCAAAAGCGAGTATGCCTTCAATTGTTTGATCAGCATGATTGATGGCAATATCTGTTATATAACAATCTTCAGCAAACGTAATGTGTTCAGCAACGCATTGTTGCCACAAACTGTATAAAATTTGGTGCCCTATGCGATCTGCAGCAAAAGCTGCTCGTGGAACTGGTTGTTTGCCAAAATGTGCAGTATGCCCGCCAAAACGACGCTGGTTAATATGCCCATCTTGTGTGCGAGAAAACGCGACACCATTATGTTCAAGTTCAATAATCGTTTGTGGTGCTTCTTTTGCAAGAAGTTTAGCCGCATCTTGGTCGCTTAGCCAATCTCCTCCGTGAACAGTGTCATAGTAATGCCACTGCCAAGTATCATTTTCAATATTACCTAAACTGGCAGCGATACCACCTTCTGCAGAGCCTGTATGTGATCGCAATGCAGGTATTTTAGAAATTACTAAAAGTGATGGTGTCTTGCCATGCTTCTTCATTTCCAAATATTCAGTAGATTGGACTAATCCTAGTGCTGCTGAAAGCCCTGCAGCTCCTGCGCCGATAATAATTGCATCATAATGTTCATTTCTTGTTGTTGAATTTTGAAGAATGTTTTTTTCTGGCGATGGGGCGTTTAATGATGGAGGAGTGTTCTTTTGTGTAGACTCGTTAATTTCTGATTGCATACTTTTATTTTCTCATAACTATTATTTTGTGCTACGAGTGTTATATGACTTTTTGCTGTGCGAGCACTATATTTTCACCTTGATAAGCAATCGTTCCTCCTAATTCTAACAGTGCAATAGATCCAGATACCTCTGCAATGGATGGAATAATTTTGGGTTCTTTAGTTGCATATGATGATGCGATAATGGTGTAAATGTTGTCGATATTTGTAGGTTTACGTTTGCGTTTACAAGTGGAAATTGCTTCAAGAATCTGCTGTTGCAATGCATCACAATCGGAAGGCATGATGAAAGTTGATACTATTTGTTGTTGTGTATGAGTGGTGCTATTTTTCTGCAGTTGATTCATATTGTTATTAGACGTATTATTCGTTTGATATTGAGATGATGTGTAAGCTACATAATGGTGAGATTGTGGGAATAATATATTAATGTCTTGTTGTGAGCACACCATTATTGCTTGAGAATCATGAATAAGTTTATTGCACCCAGCGTGATGAGGATGCGTAATATCACCAGGAATTGCGTACAATTCGCGGTTTAAATCTGTTGCCCAACTAGCGGTATTTAAAGCTCCGGATTGTAATCGTGCTTGAGCTACTAAAATTTTTGAAGATAATGCTGCAATAATACGGTTGCGTAGTAGAAAACGATGTCCTACGGGGGTAGTGTCAGGGCATAGTTCACTAATACAAGCGCCGTTATTGGCGATAATTTGTTGGAAGAGCTGCGTGTTGCTTTGTGGTCCCATATGATTTAATCCCCCTGCAAAAACTGCAATAGTTTTGCCGATAGGTTTATTTGTTGCTGCGCATTGAAAAGCTGCAAGTGCACCCCAATGTGCTGCTGCATCAATGCCGTACGCGCCTCCAGAGACAACAGTATGACCTTTTGCAGCACAATCGTATGCAAACTGATAAGCGAGTTCTCTACCATAATCAGTGCAAGATCGAGAGCCAACAATAGCGAGAGGGTTGTGACATTGAGTAAGAGCTTGTGGGTCTCCCATACCCCATAAGCATAGTGGTGGTGCAAAATGGCTATGTAATGCTATATCTTGCAATTGTTTTGGCCAGTATTTACTGTTGGGTGCAATAATCCATTGTTTTCCGCCAGAAGTGAACCATTGGCATAGTGATTCATTATTCCACGTTGGTAAATGCAATAAGCGAACGCACCATTTTGAAATAGAATTATGTAATACTCCTAAAGATTTAGACACATTATCGTTGTGATATCCCCATGCTGTTAGTCCCTTGTTAAAATAATTTTCTAAAATTGAAAGATCTTTATGTTTCTTTATGAAACTTACCATTGTAGATACTAATTCTTGATTTTTGTTACGCTTTCTAGAGTTAAAAGTTTTAGAATTAGTATCGTTTTCTTGAGCTGCTACTTCACTAATAATTGGAAGTTGCATTTGCTGCGCTGAGTCTGTTAATTGTTGTTCTGTATAATTTTTTACCATTGTTCTCAATACTGCAACAATTTCTTTAGCGCTTTGAGACCCTAATAGTAGCGTGTACATAATTGCATCTGCGCCTTCAAGACAGAATGTAAGTATTGCACGAGATATTGTTTCTTCATTTGGTGCAAGATCGTTCAATGCGTTAATAGTGTTGTTTGTGTTGTTTATATTCATATTCTTGTCCTTAAACTAATAGCTTGAGCAATATCTGTCATATTGGGAGAAGTGTGTCCATAAAGATCGGCGAGTGTCCAGGCAAGGCGTAATGCGCGATCAGCTCCGCGCAAGCTTAATTGATGCTTTTCTAATGCTTGATTAATAAGTCCTACTGCTTGCTGCGATGTGTATTTGCGCAGCCATGTTCCTGAAGCTTGTGCATTGCAATCCCACCCTTGTTTTGCAAAACGATCGCGCGCAATTTGACGTGCCACTATTACGTTATGTCGCATCATGTTACTTGTAAGAGATGTGCCTGAACTTGTATTCTGAGCGTTATTTTGCTGCAGATTCGGCATAATAATGCGCTCTACAGGGGGCACATCCATTTGAATATCGATTCTGTCAAGAATGGGACCAGATAATCTAGAAAAATATCGCGTTCGTTCACGCTCTTTACAAGTGCAGCGTTCGCCGTTTCCATACGCGTATCCGCATGGACAAGGATTTGCAGCAATAACAAGTTGGAATTTAGCAGGATATAAAGTAGTTCCCTTTGAGCGTGAAATGGCAATATATCCAGATTCCAATGGTTCTCTTAATGTTTGTAATACTCTTGGAGAAAATTCTGGTGCTTCATCCATGAAGAGTACTCCGCAATGTGCGCGAGTAATAATTCCTGGCTTTGCAACTCCTGTGCCTCCTCCAATAAGTGAGGCAGCAGAAGCAGTATGGTGTGGTGCTTCAAACGGTGGTATGTCACTAATTCCATAGTAAGGAAGTGTGCCACAAAGTGAACGGATTGATGCAACTTCAAGCTGCTCTTGTTCATTTAGAGGACACATAATACTTGGTAAGCGAGAAGCAAGCATAGTTTTTCCAGAGCCAGGAGGGCCAATCATCATCACATGATGTCCTCCAGCAGCAGCAACCTGTAGAGCCCACTTAGTGTGCTCTTGCCCAATAACTTCAGCCATGTCGCCAATCTCATATTTTGAATCAACTTGTAGAGGAGACACGTTTTCTTCACGCATTGATAGCGTTGTGCAATTTTCGTTCTTATCGTTACTGTTGTTGTGTTCGCGAATTTGCATATGCTGGTAAGCGGGATCTTCTTCAATAAGTTTGAGTGATTCTTCCCGCAATGTGCCATGTAGCTGTGTTATCAGGTCAAGAATATGGTGGATGCCGATAGTTTCGATTCCTTCTACGAGCTGTGCTTCTGCCAGATTTTCTTGAGGTATAATTATGCGTTTGAACTTCATCTTTTTCGCGTATAGCGCAATAGGCAGCATTCCTTGAATTGGTAATACTGTGCCATCAAGGTTTAGTTCACCTAAAATAACTGTGTTTTCCAACTCCGGGAGTGGAATGTATTTTTCTGCACTTAAAATACTCGCTGCAATAGCAAGATCATAAGATGCTCCACTTTTAGGCATTGAAGCAGGGGATAAGTTTACTGTTACCCTTCCTTCTGGCCATTTGCAATGCAGTGCAAAATGTGCTGATTTAACGCGCTCTCTAGCCTCACTTAATGAAGTGTCTGGTAGTCCGACAATAGAAAAGTTTGGCATATTCCCGGATATAAATGCTTGCAGTTGAATAGTAAAAGCTTTAAGACCAATAAGTCCGATTGATGTTGCATTTCCAATATGCATTAGAATGCTCCTTGAACATGTGTGAATTGAATTGATGAATTATCTTCAATTTCTTCCAAAGCTTGCAATTCATATGCAGAATCTGGGTAAGTGTATTTGTTAATAACAAGAATTGATACAGCGTCAAATTGAATACGGTAGTGAGGTATGTTACTTCCGAATTCTTCTAGCCACTTCATTCCTGTTGTGCGTAATTTGCTACGTTTTTCTTGAGTAATTGCTTCAAGTGGAGTGCCGCAACGTATACTTCTTCGAGTTTTTACTTCCACAAATGCCAATTTTTGTTCTGGAGTAATCATCACTAAATCTAGCTCTCCATTGCGGCAATGCCAGTTTCGGTCAATAACGTGCCACCCTTTTTGCATAAGTCGCAAAGCGGCGTATGTCTCTCCAAGTCTTCCCAACTCTTTACTTTCAAGAGAATCATCTTGAAGTTCGTCAGACACTTGTTCAAGTTTTTCTTGCAAAAATACTTGAGCAGTTTCAGCGTTGTCAATCTCGTCAAACGAGATAATTTCATCGTCAATAATATGTTTTTGTGTAATCATGCTGCTATTTTCTGTGCTTATTGAGCAGTAATCCAGATTTTTTGAGCATTGTGGATAAAAGCTATATACGGCGTGTTGTATTAGAAATTCACTATATTTTCTGTATTTTTCTAAAACAAATTTCGCTATTTTTTGCAAACTGTTAATTCGTTATAGCTAATTTTGATAACCGCAGGTATGTACGAATGAACCATAGTGGCATATTGTCGTTATCACTTAAATAAATATGTAAACAGAAAACGGAAAAGTAAGCGGATGCGCAAAGTAAGCTGAAGCAAACTAATCTACTGTTTAAAAAGTCGCTAAACTGGAGGGGTATTATGAGCGCTACTGAAGAATTGCAAGGAAAGTATCATTTTGAAACATTGCAATTGCATGTTGGCCAAGAGCAGGCGGATCCGGCAACTGATTCTCGTGCAGTTCCTATTTATCAAACAACAAGCTACGTGTTCCATGATTTTGATCATGCTGCAGCTCGTTTTGATTTGCGTGATGCTGGAAACATTTATGGTCGTTTAACGAATTCTACTCAAGATGTTTTTGAGCGCAGGATTGCTGCTCTTGAAGGTGGAACTGCAGCTTTGGCTGTTGCTTCCGGTGCTGCGGCTGTTGACTATGCAGTTCGCAATATTACGCAGCAGGGCGATCATATTGTTTCTTCAAAGAATGTGTATGGTGGCACTTATAACCTGCTTCGTCATACGCTTCCTCGAGATGGTGTAACAACTACTTTTGTCGATCCTAAGAATCCTCAAAACTTCGAGGATGCAATTCAGCCAAATACGAAGCTAGTTTATTTTGAAACTTTTGGTAATCCTAACGCAGACTTGCCTGATTTTGAAGCTATTGCCGAAATTGCGCATCGTCATAATCTTCCTGTTTTTGTTGACAACACTTTTGCAACTGCCTACCTTTTCCGTCCGCTTGAGCATGGCGCAGATATTGTAGTTGAGTCTGCTACGAAGTTTATTGGCGGTCACGGCACAACTCTTGGCGGTGTTATTGTTGAAGGCGGCAATTTTGATTGGGCTAAAGTTCCTGGAAAATTCCCAACTCTTACAGAAGCTGATCCAAGTTACCACGGTTTGAACTTCTATGAAGCTTTAGGATCTGTGGCTTTTGTGACTCGTATTCGTGCGATTATTTTGCGCGATACTGGCGCTTGCATTAGCCCGTTTGCTGCGTTCTTGCTTTTACAAGGCACGGAAACCTTGAGTTTGCGAGTTGAACGTCACGTTGAAAACGCGTTGAAAGTTGTTCAATATTTGCAAACTGTGCCAGAAGTTGAATCTGTAAGTCATCCTTCTATTGAAGGCCGTTCTGACCATGAGCTTTATAAGCGCTACTTCCCGAACGGCGGCGGCTCTATTTTCACGTTTGATATTAAAGGTGGAAGGGATGCAGCTCGCGTATTTATTGACAATTTACAGCTTTTCTCGCTTCTTGCAAATGTTGCTGACGTGAAGTCATTGGTTATTCATCCTGCATCCACTACGCACTCTCAGGAAACTCCTGAAGAATTGGAAGATCAAGGCATTCATGAAGGCACTATTCGCTTGTCTATTGGAACTGAACATATTGACGATATTCTTGCCGATTTGCAGCGCGGATTTGACGCGGTTCGTAAAGCAGGACTTGCTTAAAAAGAGAAAGCGAAAGTAAAGCAAAAGTTATTAATTAAAAATATTCCTGAAGATCCATTACCATTTTATTCGGAGCGCATATTGTATTTGTATGCGCTCCGATTTTTTGTGTATATTCTTTAAATTTGCGCATCATACTTTAGGATGAGATACTAATTTTTTCTCAATAATTTCCGCCTTACGTACGATGGTAACCAGCAGTCTTTTCCCGTAAATTTAAGTATTAGCAGTAGATAACTATGCGATTACTACTTTTTAAGAAAAGGAGCAGTTATGAACAGTCCGTACGAAACAAGCTCATACGAGCAAGAAAATGATTTAGATTTTAGAGCAGATTTTAATCAAAACTTGATTGGTGAGACTGCGGTTGCAGCTTTGCACGTTGTTAAAGATTTTGGCAAGGGTGCGGGCATTGTTCACGCTCTGCGAGATGTAAGCGTAAGTTTTGAACGCGGCAAGTTTACGGCGATTATGGGTCCGTCTGGCTCTGGAAAGTCAACGTTAATGCACTCTTTGGCTGGTCTTGACAGCGTTAATTCTGGAAAAGTTTTGGTAGATGGCCTAGATATTACAGGCATGAGCGATAAGCAGCTTACACTTATGCGTCGCGAAATGGTTGGGTTCATTTTTCAAAGTTTTAATCTTCTTCCAATGTTCAGCGCTGAGCAAAATATTCTTATGCCTCTTACTTTGGCAGGTAAAAAGCCAGATAAGCAATGGTTTAATACTTTGGTTCATACTCTTGGCTTGCAAGATCGCTTAAAGCATAGGCCTGCTGAGCTTTCTGGTGGTCAGCGCCAACGCGTTGCAATCGCTCGAGCTTTAATTTCTAAGCCTTCCGTAGTTTTTGCAGACGAGCCTACCGGAAATCTTGACTCTGCTTCCAGCTCAGAAGTTTTGCATTTCTTGAAGAAGTCTGTAACGGAACTTGGTCAAACTGTAATTATGGTTACGCATGACGCTGTTGCAGCCTCTTATGCGGATCGAGCAATCGTGTTTGCAGATGGCCAAATCGTTGAAGACGTACAAAATCCTACT
This sequence comes from Gardnerella washingtoni, assembly GCF_049262705.1. Lineage (NCBI taxonomy): Bacteria > Bacillati > Actinomycetota > Actinomycetes > Bifidobacteriales > Bifidobacteriaceae > Gardnerella > Gardnerella washingtoni. Next base: position 558,280 of record NZ_CP058398.1, read on the forward strand.
GCAGAAGGCATGAGCAAAATGCTTATGGAACGCAGCGAGGCTGGTATTAATAATCAGCCTGCTCAATTGCAATAAAAGGTGGTGAAGTTAGAATGTGGAAAATCGCACTAAAACTTATGCGTAAAAGCGTGCGCATGCTCATCGCCTCTGGAATTGCAATTCTTATAGGCAGCATGTTTATGAGCGCTACTTTGCTTTTTGTAAATAGTGTTGACGACTTGATGGTTCGCAACGCAACGAATGAATTCAGTAGCGCAAATTATGCAATCTCATCTAAAGGTTCTAACAATTCTCCGAGTGGTGCAATTCATTATAAGGACCTTCATTTAGATGAAATATCGAAGATGCCTGGTGTTAATGGCATTCGCAGTGACGATGCGACTGCGCTTGTAAGAGTGGAAAAAGGTGATAAATCAGTTACAAGTATTGCTTGGTCTAGTGGTTTGTATGGAAATCTTCCTGTTTATAAATCAACAGAAGGTAGAGATCCGCAAAAAATAGGCGAAATTACGCTTATTAAAAGTATTGCTAAATCAATACATGCAAACGTTGGCGATACTATAACTTTGGTTAAAGTAGATGACACTGGCGGAGATAAAGAAAAATCGTACGATGTTCGTGTGGTTGGTCTTGTAAACGATGGAGAACATTCTCAAATACCAGTTTCAAATCGCGGCACGTATCTTGGTGGCGTAACGAATGATTTTTGTGCAAAACTCAACAATCTTAAGAATTTTGACAATCAAGTTGTGCAAAGCAAAGTGTACATGAGTATTGATGAATCTAAAATAAACGATTTATCTCCTAAGATTAGCGCTTTGCTTCCAGAGCAATTTTCTCTTATGTCTAGGCACGAAGTTGGTGTAAGAGCTGTTCGAAATGTGTCCAACGGCACTAATTTTGTAACCATGTTCTTACTATCGTTTGGTATTCTAGCGTTGCTTATTTCTTCGCTTGTTATAGCAAACACATTCCAAGTTTTGGTTGCTCAACGCAGACGCACTCTTGCACTTTTGCGCGTAATTGGCGCACAGTCGCACCAGCTTTATGCGGCAGTTTTGCTTGAAGCTGCAATACTTGGAGTTATTTCTGCGTGCGTTGGCGTGCTTTGTGCAATCGGATTTATGGGCGCAATTAGTAACGTGAATATTAACTCTGGACCGTTATCTAAGATTCCTTTGATTGTTTCACTTCCGGCAATTGTGTGGCCAATAGTAATTGGCGCGATTGTAACAGTTCTTGCGTCTATGAGTGCTGCTCGATCTGCTACAAAAGTAACACCTATGGAAGCGCTGCGACCAATGGATTTGATGAAAGATAAGCGTGCAAGCATTCTTCGCGCTGTTCTTGGTGTTCTATTTATTGTTGTAGGTATTTTATTTACGGCTTTAAGTGCTACTTCTTTGGCAAGCATGATTGCTCAGCAGTCGCCTAATGCTGGTGCTGACTCTTGGATGACTTTGCTCGGGGCAGTGTTTGGGTGTGCGCTTGTTTTCATTGGAATTATTGTTACTGCAACATTCTGGATGCCGTTCGCTATGAAGGCAACTGGCGCAATCATGGCGCTTTGTGGGCCTGCTTCTAAAGTTGCCAACGCAAACGTGCAACGAAATCCTAGACGAGTTGCAGCAACTGGAACGGCTTTGCTTATTGGCGTAACGCTTGTTTCTACAGTAGTAACTGGCGCAATCTGCGGTAAAGCAACTCTTAAAGGTGTTGTTGATGACCGTTACAGTGTTGACATTATTCTTCAAGGCAAGAATGTTGATGAGTCTCTAGCTGCCGATATTTCAAAGATTAATGGAATAAAGAATACTGAGTTGCTTCCTGCAGTTCCTATGACTTTTAAGAACGCTAAGGGCAAAACTGAGTACGCTATGGCAGCTGGAGTTGATAATGCAGATCAACTTAGAAATGTAATGCACACTGACCTTGATGGCGTCAATATAAACAAAGATTCTGTGCTTTTGCCTAAGTTTAATGATGAAGGTGGAGAGCCTTTTGACCTTAAAAAAGGAAACCTTAGTCTACAGGCTTACGTAGAAAAGTACAGTTCTGATGAAACAGACAGTAATAATATTACACCATTTACTGGCATGAATACAGACTCTAGTAATAACGATAAGAGCATTACTGTAAAGCAAGTTCAGTTTAAGACGTATCGAAATATTGGTGTGTATTCAAATAATACTGCTTTTGTGAGCAAATCCTACTTCAATAACTACCTTAAGCCTACAACGCATATGCTGCTTATTTCGGTAGATTCTAGCAAAGCTAATCTTATAGATATTGTTAAAAACATTCGAAATGTTACATCTAGCTATGCGGAGGTTATGTCTGCTGGAAGCGTGTTCCAGAGAGCGCAGTGGGAGAGTGCTATCGACGCAATGATGATGGTGCTTGTTGGCTTAATAGCAGTAGCTGTTGTGATTGCCTTAATAGGTGTTGCAAACACATTAAGCTTGTCTGTTATTGAGAGAACCAAAGAATCTGCAACTTTGCGCGCAATAGGCATGACGAGAGGCCAGGTTAGAAGGTCTCTTGCGTTGGAAGCAACGTTGATTTCCCTAACAAGCACTGTTTCGGGCTTGATTGTTGGAACAGCGTTTGGATGGATTGGATCCTACATGGTGTTTAGCGTACTTGGCAAAGTTCCATTTGTAGTTGATTGGGCTATTTACGCGGTCCTTGCTCTCATAGCTTTGCTTGCAGCGCTTCTTTCCAGCGTGCTTCCAGCTCGCAGAGCAGTGAAGTCTTCGCCAGTAGTTGCGCTCGCGGAGGACTAAATTTCGCAAAAACTATCTGTAAAAAGATAGTCTATAGAAGTTAAATTGCAGAAAAATAAAAATCATGCCGGTGTGTAAATTTTACGTGCCGGCATTATCTTTTTCTTAAGCGTTTTCGACACGCAGAAAAAATTTGTATTATCGTTATTATTTTTTATTAAAACATGCGCATAATTATGCGAAGCTTATAATATTATGTATAAAAATAGCATTTTTTATTAAAGATATTCAAAAATAATACGATTATTATTCATAATGACAAGTTTTATTGGAAATTTTCCGAATAAATATCGTTGAAAATGTATTTATTTCTTTGTTATGCTCAAAATGACTGCTGACATAAGTTAGACATGAAGGCCGCTACGAGCAAGGAGTAGAAAATATGGTAACGGTCAATAAAAAATCTGCCGCAGCAATTGCAGGAATCTTATTGTTCATGCAAAGCCCAATGCCAGCGTGGGCGCAAGATGCTGCTAATGAAGTACAGAATGTACCAACTCAAGCAGAGGTGACTAAAAAAGCGCCTACTGAAGAAGCAATTGAAAAAGCTGAAAAGCGTGTTCGCGAATTAGAAGCTCAAATTGAAGACTATAAGAAAAAAGTTGCAGGATTTGACGAAACTTTAAATAACATCGATAAGACTGAAAAAATAGCTGAAAACGCTACTAAAATTAAAGAAAATGAACTTTTAGAAGCTGAAAAGGCATCTAAAATGAATGCAGAAGATGCAAAAGCAAAGGCTGCGGAATTTGAAAGATCCAAAAAAGAAAAAGAGATTGAGCTTAATGGATTAAAAGAAGCATATAAAGCTGCAAAAGAACAATATGATAATGCAAAAATATATCTCAATGGTTTGCAAAGTAACGAACAAGAAAAAATCCAAGTAAAAGAGAGAGCAGAAGCTAACGTAAATAAGTATGAATCACAAATTTCAAATCTTCACAAAGAAGTAGATTCTCTTAATGAATCTATTGCAAGTGATTCTGCTAAAATTAGAGAGTATGATACAAAAATCGATGAATTACAATCTGCATTAGATAAAGCTGATCAAAATAATGGCGGTAATATTTATTCTATAGCGGAGCAGTTTAGACAAATCTCTAATAATCATACTTTACTTAGTAGAAAAGTTGAAGAAAATAGGAAACTTGTTGCTGATAAACAAAGAACTGTGAACGAATTAGATACTAATTTCAAAACAGAACAGCGAGAATTTGAACAAGCAAGTGAACAACTTCAAAAGATTAAAGACCAAATTGGGGAGTCTGAAAAGGACGTAGCCAAAAAACTTGAAGCTTTTAACAGTAAAGATTCTGAAGTAAAGCAAGCAGAGTCTGAGATAAAGAGTCTTAATAGCATTATTGAAAACTATGAGTCAGTTGGCAAAGGGGATAATCTAAGCCAAAAAATTGAATCACTAAAAAGTGCTATTGCTGGTGTTAAAGCATTAAAAAATAATCAGCCTGATGCAAGAGCCAAGAATAATGAACTAAAAAAGCAAGCTGAAAATTCTTTAAGCAACGCAGAAAAGGAACTTGAGGAAGCTAAAGTTAAAGTTACTACCCTAAAAGCTCAATTGGAACAGGAAAAAGTTCAAAAGAATCAGCAAAATGGTAGCAGCTCTGCTGGTAATAATAAGGCAAAAGAATCTGAAAAACAGACTGATCCTGTTGTCCCAGTTCCTGCAGTACCTGAAACATCTACTCCGAAAGTAGCTGCTCCAGAAAAGCCGGAAACTGAGGTTGTTCCGTCTCAACCTGAAGCCGAAGCTGCTCAGCCGGAAACTGAAACTGCACCAGTAGAACCGCCGGTTGGGAAGCCTGAAGCCGAAGTTGCGAAGCCGGCACCTGCTCCTGCTCCATCTCAACCTGAAGTTGAAACTGTGCCAGCTGAAACTGATGTTGTGAAGCCTGAAACTGAAACTACTCCAGCGAAGCCGGAAGCTGAAACTGTTCCAGAGAAGCCGGAAGCTGAAACTGTTCCAGAGAAGCCTGAAACTGAGGTTGCACCAGCAGAACCGCCGGTTGTGAAGCCGGCACCTGCTCCTGCTCCATCTCAACCTGAAGCTGAAACTGTGCCAGCTGAATCCGAGTCCGTGAAGCCAGGAACTGATGTTGTGAAGCCGGAAGCTGAAACTGCTCCAGCGGAGCCTGAAATTGAAACTGTTCCAGCAGAGTCGGAAGTTGTACCAGTAGAACCGCCAGTTGTGCAGCCGGAACCTGCTCCTGCTCCATCTCAATCTGAAGTTGAAACTGTGCCAGCTGAAACTGATGTTGTGAAGCCTGAAACTGAAACTACTCCAGCGAAGCCGGAAGCTGAAGTTGTGCCAGCTGAATCCGAGTCTGTGAAGCCAGAAACTGCTCCAGCGAAGCCTGAAACTGAGGTTGCACCAGCAGAACCGCCGGTTGCGAAGCCGGCACCTGCTCCTGCTCCATCTCAACCTGAAGCTGAAACTGTTCCAGAGAAGCCTGAAGCTGAAACTGTTCCAGAGAAGCCGGAAGCTGAAACTGCTCCAAAGAAGCCGGAAGCTGAAGTTGTGCCAGCTGAAACTGATGTTGTGAAGCCTGAAACTGAAACTACTCCAGCGAAGCCGGAAACTGAATCTACTCCAGAGAAGCCGGAAGCTGAAACTGCTCCAAAGAAGCCGGAAGCTGAAGTTGTGCCAGCTGAATCCGAGTCTGTGAAGCCAGAAACTGATGTTGCGAAGCCGGAAGCTGAAACTGCTCCAAAGAAGCCTGAAACTGAGGTTGTTCCATCTCAGCCGGAAACTGAAGTTGCACCAGTAGAACCGCCAGTTGTGCAGCCGGAAGTTTCCTATGTTCCAGAAGATACTTATCAGAAAAATAATGTTGTTCAGGAACAAGTTGTTGCAAAACCATCTGTGTCCGAAATTACTAATCCACCTCATGCTACTTATGCAAATACGATTATTGCTGAATCTACTGTTAAAAAATCAGCTCCTGTTGAGAATAAGACAGTAGTGAAGCATGAAGTTGTAGATTCTCATGCTTCTGAAGAAGTGTCAACTGATGCTGATAATAAAGAAATTGAGGAATCAGCAAAAGAGACTGATGAAAAGATTTCTGATATAGAAAGCAAAAAGCCAAAAGCTCAAGAAAGAGCTTCAGGTGAAAATCAATCTTCTGGCAATGGGTGGGGCACTCTTATATGGAGTGTGCTAGGAGCTCTAACACTTACAGGTGCAGCTGCTACAGGAATGGCAGTCATGCGGCATCGCCGCAACACGCGCGCATAGTGCATAACCCAAGCGCAGATAGTATAAATTACTAAAACTTGCGGCTTTATGTTTCCTTTGAATATAAAGCCGCAAGCTTATAGTTTCATTGTGCTTTCGTAGTTTGTGTGCATGTTAGTTTGCAGTTTTGTATTAAAGTTGCTGTACGCCTCGAGTTTTTGTTGCTGAATATTTGCAATATTATCAGTGTACATATTGCACTAAGCAGCCCGCTATTTAGATCTAAAGTAAAAATAAAAGCCTACAAATCTAACAATGTAAACAATTAGCGTAATATATTTACAGTTTTACTAAACCATTTTCGTAAGCAAAAACTACAGCCTGCACGCGGTCTCGAGCATCGATTTTTCCTAAAATATGCGCAACATGAGTTTTTACTGTAGGTAAGCTAATAAACAGTTTGTCAGCAATTTCTTGATTTGAAAGCCCGTGAGCAATTTCAATCAGTACTTCGTATTCGCGATCAGTAAGTTCTGGAAGAGTTGAATTTTCGCTGTGAGGAATTTGCGTTGATAGGGAAGTTGTATTGAGCGAAGTATGCATAATACTATCTTGTTGAACCATAGTTGCGATTAAACGCTTGGTTGCAGTCGGTGCAATAATTGCGTTGCCTTGATACACAGTTCGTATGGAATTAAGCAAAGTTTCAGGTTCAGTATCTTTCAAAAGGAACCCGGAAGCACCCGCATGAATTGCAGCCATAACATATTCGTCTAAATCAAAAGTTGTTAAGATAATGATTCGAGTATTTGTGTTAGTTTTTTGCTGCAGAATCTTGCGAGTTGCCTCCAAACCGTCCATTACAGGCATGCGAACGTCCATAAGAATAATGTCTGGAAGATCTTTTTCTGTAAGCTCTACTATTTGTTTTCCATTCGCTGCCTGGGAAACAACTTGCATATCTTGCTGTGAGTTAATTACCATGGTAAAGCCTGCGCGCACAAGTTCTTGATCGTCGGCGATTGCGATGCGAATTACTTCATTGTTTTCCATATTTTCCATAGTATCAACTTACTCTTGCTTATTTAATGTGTTGTGTTGAATTTGCTCGTCAAGCGAAGGAGCAGGACGAATCGCGATCTCAGTTACATTTGCACCATTATTTGCTGAATGAACACTTGAACCTGTTTCTCGCAAAATCCCAAGCAATTTTCGCATGTACCTAAGTGCTGAGCGACCTTCATCTCCAATGTTTTTAAAAGCTTTACTAATTTCTTCAATTTGTTCTTGTTCCTGTGATTGCTCTGGTTCTGATGACTTTCGATTTTCTGCATTGCTATTTGATTTTTCGTATTTATTTAGCATACTAATTCCACAATTTGCAGCATTAATTACCTTATGTAATGTGAGTGCAACTTTTTGCTGAATATTTGCGCTAAGTCGTTGCCTTTCTGCGTTCGCTGCAAGTACTTCTAGCTGTTTTTGCTCTTGTTCAAGTTCCGTTCTTCGCGCTTTGAGAAGCAGCAAATTATTATCGTCACTCCGGCGGTAATAAGCAAACGCAATAACTGTAAAACAAATTATTGCAACTATGAAACCAAAAACTAATCCAACGGACGCAATTTGCATAATGTCATAAAAATTGGTTGTGACAATATTTGACGTAAAGAATCGTATTGGAGTTTCATTTTGTGGAATATTTCTTGTAGCAATACCAATTTTTACTGCGAAAATAGCAGATTCGGCAAGCACTACTGCGCTAACCCATTGCCATGCGCGTTTTTTACCGTAGAGAACCGCAGCGTAAATAATGTTCGGTATGAAAAAATTAGCGAATAAAATATTAGGCAGGAATATAAGCTGTATTGCAGAAAATACTGCTGCAACAATTGCGCATGTAGTTGGAGATTTTCTACGGAACATGAATGGAATCATGGTTGTAAGAGTAAATACTCTATAAAGTATTTGTAATGAAAGCGAGCTGGAATATTGTGAAGTCATTCCAGTTCCAACAAGAAAATCGTAAGTTGGTATAAAAAGCATCATAACAACCCAAGGTGATGCATAAATAATGTCTCCAATAAGCCAATGTTGTTCAAACCATTGTGATACTTTCTCAATCCTATTTTGTGAAGCATTTGTTTCTGGTAAAACTTTTGGCAAAACTTTTGATGAGGTTGGAACGTTTACATCTGCTGGTTTCACATTTGCCGGTTCTGCTTGCGCTGCCGATTCATTATTAACTTTTGTATTCTTATAAGTAACGTTAGGAATACTATTTAATGCAGAAGTAGCGCTGTTTGATTGGTCTGTGCTGTAAGAATATGGAATAAAAGCAACAATACTAAACGTTCCGTCATTGAGTCTCCCATAATCAAGCGTTCCGTGAAGATTTTCAAGTCGCTCTTTCATACCAATTAAGCCATAACCGTTTTTATGTTGCGCATTGCTATTTTGCGTTTGGTTAGCTTCGGTTTTGTGTATTTCATTCGTGATTTTTAGTGTTAAGCCTTGGTTCTTCCACTGTTCATGAATGTTTATTTTAACGCCATCTCCTGCGTGCTTTCGAATATTAGTAAGAGATTCCTGAACAACGCGGTATGCAACGGTTTGTGCGTCCGTGTTAAGCCTATTTTGAGAATTTATGCCATCAACAGTATGCCAAAAAATATTTTTAGGAGATGCAATTTTTGCTTGCTCAATAAGCGAAGGTATGTGATTGAAATCCAATTGACCCGATGGAGCGTCTGTTAAAGCTTCTAGAAGTCGGCGCATATCGTGAACGGCGCGCTCGGCTTCGTTTTTAATAATATGCATTGTTTTTTTAGCAAGCGCAATATCTTTGGTTGCGGCATAACGGCCACCATCTGCTTGAACAATAATAATAGAAAGCGTGTGGGCAACAATATCGTGCATGTCTCTGGCAATTCTTGCGCGCTCTGCAGTAACGGCAATATTTTGAGCTTTTTTTCGGTACGCGCGAATAGCATTATTGTGATCTTGTAAAAGTTGAATAGTATGCACGTGAGTGCGCTGCCAGTAGCCAATAATAACCGTAATAGTAGTAATAATAATCGCAAAAATTATTGAAGGAATTGCAAAATCAAGTATAATCGAAATGCAATTTCTTATGTTACTACTATTTATATTTCGTACGCTGTAAGTATAACTAGCTTTTGAATGATTGTTGCCATATATTGGTCCCATTACAATATTCCACGATATTACTGCGCAAGATAATACGGTTGTTACGTAAGCTGCAATAACAAAAGCTTTTGAATGCTCTGGATTTCCACGCGCAATAGCGTTAACAAGTAGCACGAAACCAAAGAAATCAGCAAAAAGTTGAGTAGGACCAAATATTACTTGCACAATGCAAGTAACAATAAAAATAGTAGCCGATTGTTCAGGCCATAGTTTTCGTACTGAAAGTAGTAATGCAATAACAACATTGGTAAGCGTTACTGTAATTAGTGAACTTTGTGTCAAAAAGCCATCAACGTTGCTTATAACGTAGCGATTGCTTGAGAGTATAAAAAGAATAAGTGAAATAATACCCCATAATATATCGTTTATTGTAAGCTCAGTGCGTAAGCGTTGTAGTGCACTTTGAAACATATGAGGTATTTTCATATTTACTAGGCTAGTGCATAGTACTTTATAGAACAATCAAACTTGAGTATGATTTATGAATAGAGTGTGTAATTGATAGTTGCAATGTAGCACGCGAGTACAGAAAGGGAATGTGAAATGGCATTGCTGACAAGTTACTATGTTCCGGGATTGCATATTGAAGAACGTGCGATTGATGTGCCGCTTGATTGGGAAGGCAACACTCCAGGTGGTGCTATTAAAGGCGAGACACTTCGATTATTTTGCAGAGTAGTTTGCGCGCCTGAGCATATACATGATGACTTGCCATTGTTGGTGTTTTTACAAGGCGGTCCTGGCGGTCAGTGTCCACGCCCGCTTTCTCCCTCTAGCGACGGCTGGATTCAAGAGGCTATTCAGCATTTTCGTGTAGTTTTACCGGATCAGCGCGGAGTAGGACGCTCTTCAAGAGTGGATGCTTCAACTATGAAGCGTATGGCAGATGATGGCGTAAGTGTTGAGCGTCAAGCATGGTATTTGAAGCGTTTCTTAGCTGATTCTATTATTCGCGATTTTGAACATTTGCGACTTACAGAATTTGACGCAAAACCGTGGGTCTCTCTAGGTCAAAGTTACGGTGGTTTCCTTACGCTTACATATTTGTCGCTTTTCCCACAAGGATTAATCGCAAGTTTTACAACAGGAGGCATTCCTCACGTTCCAGCAAATGCGCGTGAAGTCTATGAGCATACTTTCCCCCGTATGGCACGTAAAACTGAGCAATTCTATGAGCGCTATCCTCAGGATGTTGCTCGTGCAGCCGCTATTGCAGACCGTATTGCTCAGGGAGATGTTGTGCTTCCAAATGGAGAAAAGCTCACAGTTGAACGATTCCAAATGTTGGGCTCTTCCTTTGGTATGAAACCAAGTTTTGAGCGAGTACATTGGCTTCTTGATTCCGCTTTTGCAGATGGTGATGGCTCTTTGAAAGCGTTTAAGCACGGTGGTGGAGCTTCTGCAGGTAGTTTAAGCGATGAATTCTTGTATGGTTTAATGGATGCTACTGCTTCGAGTCCTCTATATTGGCCGTTACAAGAGTTTATTTATGCCGATGGTGAATTGGAACATCCAATTTTGTGGGCTGCCCAGCAAGTTCGAGAAAGTATGCCCGAATTTTCTGGTTCAGCTCGTCCACTGTTGTTTACTGGAGAAGCAATGTTTCCTTGGATGTACGATCAAGAACAAGCTCTACAGCCATTCTTACCAGCTGTCGATTGTTTAATGAAAGATAAGCAGTTCGGTAAGATTTATGACCAGAATCAGCTTGCTAATAATGAAGTCCCATTGCAGTCAGCAGTCTATTTTGATGACATGTATGTGGATTCTGGCCTTCAGCTTGACACGCTTTCTCGTATTGCTCATTCGCATTACTGGACTACAAATGAGTTTGAGCATGATGGTTTGCATGGAGACGTAGTATTTCGTCACTTATTTAATGAAGCGCTTAATCGTGGAGATTTAGCAGCATTATATAAGCGATAAATTCTTGATATTGCTGTGATGGCTCGACATGTATTCAAATAAAACACTGTTTGATATGCTTTACATCTGTATGTAAGCACATTTACTGATCAGTGTGCTATTAAAATATCGCTTAGCAAGGGGGAGTTCGTTATGACTACTCAAATATTGGGGAATATTGGATTTATTGGCTACGGGAATATGGCGCAGGCAATTGTGCGCGGTGCTGTACAAGCCGGCATAGTGCAAGGCGAACATATTGTTGCTTGCGCTCGCCATTTTGAAAAACTTGAGCATACTGCATCGCAGTTTGGTGTGCACGCCTTACATACTGCTCAAGAAGTGTGTGAGGCAAGCGAGGCGGTTATTATAGCTGTAAAACCTCATCAAGTTGCTGAAGTACTAAAGCCTATTGCCAATTGTATTATCGAGCGTAATATTGCAATCATTTCTGTAGCAGCAGGTTGGACACTGGAACGCTATCAAGAGTTACTTGGCATGAATGCTCATGTTCAGTGCATTATCCCTAATACTCCTATTGCGGTAGGTCAAGGAGTGACGTTGGCTGAAACTGCTCATTCACTTACGGATAATCAACTTTCGATGTTTCATGCTTTATTTGAGCCGATTTCTTTAATAGAGCGGGTTGATGCGGCACATATGAATATTGCGATGTGTCTTTCCAGCTGTGCTCCTGCTTTTACTGCAATGTATATAGAGGCGCTAGGGGATGCTGGCGTGAAATATGGTTTGCAACGTGATTGTGCATACCGTTTGGCTGCAAAGATGATTGAAGGTGTGGGTGCATTGTACATGGATACTCGTGTGCATCCAGGAGCTATGAAGGATGCTGTGTGTTCTCCAGGAGGAACCACTATTCGTGGTGTCGCTGAGTTAGAATCTTGCGGCTTCAGAGGGGATGTTATTGCTGCAGTGGATGCTATCGAAAATAAATAGGATAGGAATAAGTTGTGTCGGCTTTCCCGGCGCTGGTCTACACTAGGTGAATATGTCTTTAACTATTGGAATTGTTGGCTTGCCAAACGTAGGCAAGTCCACTATGTTTAATGCTTTAACTCGTAATAATGTGTTGGCGGAGAATTATCCGTTTGCAACAATTGAACCAAATACTGGCATTGTTCCGCTTCCTGATCGTCGTTTGCCAGTATTAGCTAACTTGGTTCATACCGAAAAGATTGTGCCTGCAACTGTTACTTTCGTAGATATTGCTGGCATTGTTAAGGGCGCAAGTGAAGGTGAAGGCTTAGGAAATAAATTCCTTGCCAATATTCGTGAAGCAGACGCAATTTGTGAAGTCGTTCGCGCATTTAATGATGATGATATCGTGCATGTTAACGGCAAAGTAGATCCTGCAGACGATATTGACACGATTAACACTGAGCTTATTCTTGCCGATATGCAAACTATTGACAATGCTCTTCCAAAGTTGGAAAAGGATTTGCGTGGTAAGAAAGTTACGCAGGAATATGTTGACGCTGTAAATAAAGCTAAGCAAATTCTTGAATCTGGTAAAACGATTGACCAAGCTCATAACGAAAAGCTTATTGATAAAAACGATGTATATGATTTACACTTGCTCACTGCTAAACCGTTTATTTATGTATTTAATGTAGATGATTCAGAGTTGGCTGATGAAGATTTGAAAGCACGTTTATCTGCTTCCGTTGCTCCTGCTAAAGCAATCTTCTTGAATGCTCAATTTGAGTCTGAGCTTACTGAACTTGACGAAGCTGATGCTCGTGAAATGCTTGAAGATGCTGGTTTAAAGGAGTCTGGTTTGGACCAGCTTGCACGCGTAGGTTTCGACATCCTTGGTTTGCAAACTTACTTAACTGCAGGTGTGAAAGAAGTTCACGCGTGGCAAATTCATAAAGGCTGGACTGCTCCACAAGCTGCTGGCGTAATTCACACTGATTTTGAGCGCGGATTTATTAAAGCAGAAATCGTATCTTACGACGATTTTGTAGCCGCTGATGGTTCTATGGCAAAAATTAAGGAAGAAGGAAAGCTTCGCCTTGAAGGTCGCGACTATGTGATGCAAGATGGTGACATTGTTGAATTTAAGTTTAACGTGTGAAATTACTGCAGAAGTGAAATAGAATGTAAAGTTTCATATGTGATATTGCTCGCATTTGAAAGATAAATTTTATTTTTGGTGTTGCTTGTTCTAGTTACTGGTAGACTAGAGCAAGCAACGCTTTTGTTTTCTCGTGTTGGAGACGTAATGCAGTTTATTCATAAGTTGATGAACGATATACGAAAGTGTACTCATAGTGCTGTGAAGGTGCGCGATTGGTGGCAATCTGCCTCTGTGGCTATGCGTATTGTTATTGGTACTTGTTCAACTATTGTGTTTATTGCTTGGGTCTGTTTTATTGGTTTTGAAACTTTTAATATGGTTTCTGCTGCACAACGTTATCAACTATTAGCGCCGAATGCTATGCTGATTCAACGTAAGCAAAATAATAGTGGCAATCATCAATTGTATATTAATAACAATGATGCTGACTCTCATAAGTTTGCACAAAGACATACTAAACGTTGTGGCAAACGAGCATCGTGCAATACTAGAAGAGTTAAATCTGATTTTTGGAGGAAGCCTACAGGGGGTAAGTATCCGAATCTTGATGGGATTCCTGTTTCTCAATTACGCGTGCGAGTAAACTTAACTAAACAGCGTGTACATGTTATTGCGAATGGGAAAAATGTTTACACGATGGTTATAAGTTCCGGTATGGATAATTCTACGCCTCATGGTGATTACATGATTGGTATGCGTGGGACCCACTTCTTTAATACGACAGAAGGTGTTGGTGCTGATTATTGGGTAGGTTTTATTGGTGGACAATATTTATTCCACTCAGTTCCAACGCGTTACAATTTTGGCGAATATATTCCGTCTGAAGGTGTAAAACTTGGCTCTCCTGCTTCGCATGGCTGTGTACGATTGAGTGTTGCAGATGCTAAATGGTTTTATGATCATATTCCTACAGGAACAGCTGTTCATATTGATTAACTTTCTGAGAACGTACATCAGATATGGAAAGAGGGTCTTTATAAAGACCCTCTTTTTAAAGTTGCGTAGTACAGTTCTTTAGAAGAACAAGACTGATGCTAAGCAAGCCAAAATAACTAAAACAATAGAAGCTAAGAAGCTTGCTAGGAAAGCAGTGCGACCCTGTTTGAAAATAACTTTGAAGTTTACGTTAATTCCAAGAGCAGCCATTGCCATGCCGAGGAAAACATATCCTGCATCAACTAAAGTTGCTGCATGTGTAGCTACGAAAGGAACGTAAGTTCCAATAACGGATGCTGCAATGAAGCCAAGCATGAACCATGGGAAGCTAATCTTATGCTTTCCGCCATCTTCAACTTTAGAATGACGAGCATTCCACCAAATTGCAATGAAAATTGATGCTGGAACGAGCATAAGAACGCGAGCTAGCTTCATGATTGTTGCAACATCAATACTTCCAAAAGCTCCGCCGGCAGCAACAGCGTGTGCAATTTCGTGAAGAGATGCACCTGAAGCGATGCCAAGCTGCTGCTTAGTCATGCCGAAGTGAGGAAGAATGAAGATTTCAGCAAGAGCGTAAATGGTGCCCATGATTGCAACGGTTGCAACGGCCATAACTTCGTTCTGTTCTTTTTCATCTTCTTCCTCTGGAAGAACTGGCATTGAGCCAGAAAGACCCATAACTGCTGCGGCGCCACAAATACTTGTGCCTCCTGCGGTGAGCATTGCAAGCTGAGGGTTTACCTTTAACAATTTAGCAATGTTATAAGTTACGCAGACCATTATGGCAACTAATACAGCTGCAATAGGTAAGCACTTAATACCTTTGGTAAATAAATCGTGTAAGTTCAGTTTAAAACCGAGGAGAATAATGCCAAGACGAAGAAGCTTGTTTGCAATCAAGCCGGCAGCACTTTTAACACCAGCTCGTCGTAAATCATTATTCTTTTTGTATGCGTGTAATGGCAGCTGCAGAGCCATGCCAACAAGCAACGCAATAATAAGAGCCCCCAGTAGTTTTAAGCCTGGGTATTGCTTAAGCCAGCTACCGATGAAGGAAGCTAGAAGTGTCAATACGGCGATGAGAGCCATATCGATGGTGCAGATTTTCTTTTTCCATGTATCAAAGAAAGTAACCATTTAGCTCATTATTCTCTCATAATCGGACAAAATCGAACATGAAATTAAGGATTTCGCCAATAATGATGCATTTTGCTGAAAAAACACGCGACACGCCGAATATAAAAATCACAGAATCTAACATTATATATCAAGATATATCACCATATATTAAAATGTGGTGTCTCGTATTGTTTGCAATGCACGATGAGTATTGAAAATTTTTGTTAGAATGGCAAGATAATTGGTATGTGTGAAAAAGGTATAAATAGCAATCATATTGTGCAAATTAAACGCGTGTATGAATGTGCCGATAATGATGACGGATTTAGGATTTTGGTAGACAGGCTTTGGCCTCGTGGGTTAAGTAAAGAGCGTGCGCATATTAACGAATGGTGTAAAGATATTGCTCCAACAACTGAATTGCGCCGATGGTTTAATCACGATTCTGAACGTTTTGATGAATTTTCTCATCGTTATGTTGATGAGCTTGATGCCAATGGTGAAGCTGTTGAACATATTATTGCATTATGCAATCAGTATTCAACGATAACACTGGTATATGCTGCTAAAAATCCTTCTATAAACCATGCGTTGGTTTTGCAACACTATTTGCAAAATTTACTCGTGTAGTTGATATTAAAATGGAATTTTGCGTGAGTGTTACTTAATATGCCTACAACAGCGTTTGCATAAACAAAAGTGAGTATTTATAAACATGTGTGAGCTGTTGCTGTGCTGTATTTGACACACCGATTTTCATTGATATTGCAACAAAATTAAGCATAGAATTTATTATTTTTTTCGTATACTCGACACTTGCATTACAGTACGTTACAATTTCCCTTTGGCATATGGGTCGGTGGTACAAAGGAGGCCTCCCAGAAGCTGCCATCCCAGCGCTCAGCGAGTGCTTGTTTTTTTTTTTAAAGCGATCACTCGTTACACAAAGTTTTGTAGAACTTGTTTTCACAAGGAGAAGAAATGAATTCGTTGTTTACATGGCAACTTCATGGTGATGGCAAAACATTAAAGCCGGGTGAAGTGGTAGAGCCGGACGAGCGTTTAACTTGGACTCGTACTGCTGGTATTGGTGCTCAGCATGTGATTGCAATGTTTGGTGCTACGTTCTTAGTGCCTATTCTTACTGGCTTTGATCCATCGACTACTTTGATGTTCACAGCTCTTTCGACGGCATTGTTCTTGTTGATTAATGCAAATAAGCTTCCTAGTTATCTAGGAAGCTCTTTTGGTCTTATAGCACCTGTTATGGCTGTGACTGCAGCGCATAAAGGCATTGCTGTAGCAAGTTTTGGCATTATGTGCACCGGTTTGCTTCTTGCAATTATTGGTGTGCTTGTACATTTTGCAGGTGCCAAGTGGATTGATATTATTATGCCGCCTGTAGTTAATGGTGCAATTGTTGCAATTATTGGTTTTAATTTAGGACCAGCTGTTTGGGGTAACTTCCAAAAAGCTCCAGATACTGCATTGGTGACGCTTGTTGCTGTTATGCTGATTGCAGTTATTTTCCGTGGTCTTCTTGGACGTTTAAATATTCTTTTAGGTGTTCTTGTTGGATACGCTTATGCGTGTTTCCAAGGTCAAGTTGATTTTAAAAAGATTGAAGAAGCTTCTTGGATTGGTTTCCCTAACTTCCATACTCCAAAAGTTGATTTTTCTGTGCTGCTTATGTTCTTGCCGGTTGTGCTTGTGCTTATTGCGGAAAACGTCGGCCATGTAAAGTCTGTAGCTCAAATGACTGGCCGCGACTACGATTCCAAGATTGGTACTGCGTTGTTTGCTGACGGTTTAGGAACAGCTATCGCTGGTTGCTTTGGTGGTTGCGGTACCACTACATATGGTGAAAACATTGGTGTTATGGCTGCAACAAAGGTTTATTCTACTGCTGCTTACTGGTGTGCAGCTGCGTTTGCGTTTATCTTGAGCCTTTGCCCTAAGTTCGGCGCAATTGTAAACTCTATTCCGGCTGGCGTTTTGGGCGGTGTTACCACTTTGCTTTACGGCATGATTGGCATGATTGGTGTGCGCATTTGGGTAGAAAACAAGGTGAACTTCGATAAGCCAGTGAATATTATGATTGCTGCAATTGTGATGATTATTGGTATTGCTAACTTCCAGTTTGCTATTTCTGGTATTCAATTCAACGGTATTGCTATCGGCACTGTTGTGGTGCTGGTTGTGTATCACGTTATGAAGGCTATTGGTAAGCTTACTGGCACAATTGCTAAAGATGATCCAGATGTTGCTTAGTATTTAAAAAATCTGATTTAATGTAATCTATTTAAGCGCGTTCGTATTAACTTGCGGGCGCGCTTTTTTGTAATTATTTTTGATTACACAACAAATACAACAAGTAGATTGGGAATAATTAGTATAGTATCATTAACTTTATGTTGAAAGTCATTATAGAAATAATCATTGGCATTGCATGGGTTGCTTTTGGCGCGTATATGGCTAAAAATTCTAAAAACGGTAAGACATATAAGCGTGCCGATTATACAAGCGACGGAAAGAAGAAGAGCAATCAAAATAATGATTTTGCCGGTACTTCTGCCGATACTTCTACGGATGATTCTAGCGATCAAGATGTAGTTATAGAAAGCATTGATGAAGATAATAGCAATGCAAATGTTGTTGCTAAAGATGTTGCTAAAGATACTTCTAAAGATGAGTCTAATAGTGAAAACAAAGATAAGACTTTTTCAAAGTTTGCAAAAAAAATAGGAGATTGGGCAGATAGTGACGATGATGACCTAGGTGACCTCTTTAGTGATCTATTAGAAGCTAAGAAAAAACTAGAAGACGAAGGCGATTTACGCAAAAATAGCGATACTAGCGAAGATAGCGAAAATAGCGAAGATAGCGAAAATAGCGAAAATAGCGAAAGCAATACTAGCAATATTAGCGATAATAGTAATAGCAATAAAAACGATGATAAAGTCACCAAAAATAAGGAGTATAAGCATTCTATGAGATTAGAGTTTAACGTAGGTAAATTTATTGGTGGCTCAAGAAAATGGCGCTGGGTTCTTGCTGCAATAGTAATAGCAATAGCTTTCGTAGTGGCAATAGTTTTTGGTCTTGCGAAGTTTATAACTGATTGCATGTGGTATGCGCAGCTTGGATTCGAGAGCGTAATCTGGATTCAACTAGCCGCTAAAATCGGCGTTTGGGCTTTGTACGCTCTGCTTATGGCAGCTTTTGGGTATTTATCTGCAATCATTGCTATTAAAAAGCGTCCTGGAAGCGAAGATGGCACTTACATTAAAGAAACAGGAAATATTTTAGACACCAAGAAGGGCATAAGTTCTAAGCTTGCAATGCATGTTGCTGGAGTTGTGTCTTTGATTGTAGGTGCAGTATTTGGAATGCAATTCTACAATCACTGGGTGCAAATTCTTCTTATGTTTAATTACCAGCCGTTTGGTATTAAAGATCCGCAGTTTGGATTTGATAACGGCTTCTACGTGTTTGTTTTGCCGGGATTAAGGCTTTTTATTAGGGCTTTCATTGTTCTTCTTGCGGTTTCTTTGCTATTTAGTGTTATAACAAACGTCTTGATGGGGTCTGTAAGAATTACGCTCCCAGTAAATGGCAAAGGCATTTTTAGTATAACTAAGAGTGCAAGGCGTCAAATTTCCGCATGGTTTATGCTGGTTATTATTTTTTGGTCTATTTTGCAAATATTAGATGTGTTTACAGTTGTGAACTTAGATGGTTCTAAGATTACAGGTGGATCTTACACAGATATGAACGCTGGTGTTCCTTCTAGCATTGCAATGGCTGTAATTACGTTAGTTGTCGGAACTGTTATAACAGCATGGTTGCTAAAGTCTCATGCTCTTAATGGAAACGTAAAAATTGGCACGCGTTTCGTTGTAGCTATTAAGGCTTGGAGAACACCTGCTATAGCTGTTGCGTCGCTAGTCGTGTGCGCTATGGTGTTGTCTTTTGTTTGGCCTGCTCTTTTGCAACGTTTTAAGGTTGCTCCTAACGCTCAGGAGCTGGAAGCTCCTTATATTCAGCGAAATATCGATGCTACGAAGTTTGCGTATGGTTTGAATAATGTAAAGAAAGAATCGTATAACGCAACTTCTCAAGGTAAATCTGGCGCTCTAGCAAAAGAAGCAGAATCTACAGCGCAAATTCGTTTGCTCGATCCGCAAGTCACATCTCCAACATTCCGTCAGCTTCAGCAATCAAAGCAATACTACACTTTTGCGGACACTCTTTCTGTTGACAAATACGATATTGACGGAGTGAGTCAAGATACTGTTATCGCGGCTAGAGAGCTAGATTTAGCTGGCAATGATAATCGTAACTGGGTGAACGATCACACTGTTTACACTCATGGATACGGCATGGTTGCGGCTTATGGAAATAAGGTTACTGCAGACGGTCAGCCTCAGTTTATGGAATACGGTATTCCTACTCAAGGTAAGCTTACGAAGCAGCAAAAATATGAGCCTCGTATTTACTTCTCTCCAAATGCTCCTGAGTATTCTATTGTTGGTTCTCCAAAAGGCACAACTCCTTGGGAGTTTGATTATCCAACAGGTTCTCAAGGTGCCTTAACTACTTTTAAGGGTAATGGTGGCCCGAGCGTAGGTAACTTCTTCTCTAGGTTGCTGCACGCTATTCGTTTTGAATCAGATCAGATTCTATTCTCGGATCGTGTAACTAATGATTCGCAGATTTTGTACGATCGTGATCCTAAGACTCGCGTGTCTAAAGTTGCTCCATACTTGACATTGGATGGGCGCGTGTATCCTGCAGTTGTCGACGGACGAGTTAAGTGGATTGTTGACGGCTATACTACGTCTGATGCCTACCCTTATTCGCAGATGACTGATTTCGGTAATATAACTCAAGATTCCACAACTACTACATCTCGCTCAATTAAGGGCTTGACTCATCAGCGTGCAAACTACATCCGTAATTCTGTAAAAGCTACAGTTGACGCTTACGATGGTTCTGTTGATTTGTACGTGTGGGATACAAAGGATCCTGTGATTAAGGCTTGGAAATCGATATTCCCGGGACATTATCGCGATATTTCCACGATTTCAGGCGATTTAATGAAGCATTTACGCTATCCAGAAAGCCTGTTTAAAGTTCAGCGTTATTTGCTTGCAAAGTATCATGTAGACACTGCAAGTCAATTCTTCTCAGGAGAAGACTTCTGGCAGATTCCTGTTGATCCAACAGAATCTCAAGAAGCGCAGCGTGAAGATATTTTGCAGCCTCCATACTATTTAACCTTACAAACAGGTGATGCGAAGAAGCCAGTATTTTCGCTTGTTTCAACATATATTCCAGCAGGTAAAATTACTCGCGAAATCTTAACAGGCTTCATGTCGGTTGATTCGGATGCTGGAGATACTCCAGGAAAAATTAGTCCAAATTATGGAAAAATTCGTTTGCAAGAATTGCCGAAAGTTTCTAATGTTCCAGGACCTGGTCAAGCTCAAAACAACTTCAACGCCAATGCGAACGTATCTAAAGAGTTGAATTTGCTTGAATCTGGATCTACGAAAGTTAAGCGCGGTAATTTGCTTACCTTGCCATTGGGCGGTGGTTTAGTTTATGTTGAGCCTGTGTATGTGCAATCGAGTGGTTCTACGAGCTATCCATTGCTTAAGAAAGTACTGGTAGCTTTCGGAGATCAGGTTGGTTTTGCTGACACACTAGATGAGGCGCTTGACCAAGTATTTGGTGGAAATTCCGGAGCTTCGGCAGGGGATGCATCAAATAATGCTGCTGGTAAGACCGACGAATCTCAAACAAGTGATAACAGTAAAGATGATAAGCAAAGTCCTTCTAAGCAAAATGAAACTAAAAACTCATCTGCAATGAGTCCACAATTAAAAGCTGCTCTTAAGCGCGCAGCTCAAGCATTAAAGGATTCCGATGTTGCTATGCGCGAAGGCAATTGGGAAGCGTATGGCAAAGCTCAAAAGGAGCTAAGCGATGCTATTGGCGAGGCTATGAAAGAAGAATCTGCAAAGTAGTAGAATTGCTGTTATTATGCCGTTATTATCTCAGTTTTGTAGCTGAGATAATAACGGCTATTGTTATAGATGTGTTAATAATTCAGATAATGAGCTGAGTTCTTAATGGTGGTTGGGTTGTGAGCGTTAATCTCTCAGCTCATTATCTGAGTTTTTAACGGTGTTTTGTTGAATACTGTTACTTTCTCAGTTTGCTAGCTGAGTTTTTAACGGTGATTTAAAGCTGACTATCTGGATCTTCGTCGTCGCTTACAGGACCAAGAAGCAGACGCTCACTAATATTGACTACTCCCATAAGCAATGCAGTAAACGCAATAATTACGAAAGTTGCAGAAAAAATAAGCGGAGTGCGGAAAGAATTGTATGCAGCCTGTAGCCAAATACCCAGTCCTTGACGAGCGCCAAGATATTCTGCAGTAGTAGCTGCGCCAAAAACGTAGGCTGCGCTAATGCGAATACCGCCAAAAATTTGGCGCGCTGCAACCCGCAATTTCACATGCCAAAGCGTCCAAACTCGTCCAGCTCCGCACGTGAGAGCTACATCACTGTAAAAACTTGGTACAGCATCAAGTCCTCTAATTGTTTGAACAGCAATAGGGAACATGCTAAAAATAGTTACGATAACAATTTTTCCAGACATTTCGAAACCGAACCATATAAGAAATAGCGGGGCAATCGAAATAAGTGGTAACGTTTGCGCAGCACAAAGTAGCGGAAATAGTGCTGCGTGAACCAGCTTGCATACGTGGAAAAGTACGCCCAGTAAGATGCCGCACGCAATGGCAAGACTAAAACCAATAACTGTTTCTTCAATAGTTGCAAGAGTTGCAGGCCATAATTGCGGCCATACGTCACATGTTGCTTTAGCGATATCTGTAGGAGTTGGAATAGAATTTTCTGGAATTTTATAGAACTCGCAAGAAAGCTGCCAAAAAATTAGTAACGTAATAATAGAAATTACTGTTGGCAGATAACGATGCAGTAGTGATTTCCAACGCGCGCGCGTCATGGAATATCGTTCCTTTCAATATACAAGCCGTAATGCTTGTTGTAGTTGTTTGACTGCTGCCCCAATCAAACAACGTGAATAGTAATAAGTTTTTCTTGTATGAAAATATCATACGGCTGGTATGAAATGTGTTATGTGCTATACAAACATATTTTGTTACGTAATAATACGTAATAAACTGTGTCATGATATTTCGTCAAGCATGTTGAATGTTGCGGTTGCTGATTGCTTTGCTTGTTTGTCTTTCTATAAGTGCATAATCGAGACGTTTCGTGAGTCAATGTGTGGCAAACCGAATTACGAGTTTTCGGGGGCATTGAACGGCGCGGGCTAGGACCTTGTTACCGTTTTCTGCCAAGTTCGTGTCACATTCCCAGAAAATGGTATACGCAGAAAGTTAGGGAACTCATGATATGTCAATTATGGCGTAAAACGCGAATTTTTTGTTGGCAATTTAATAAAAATATTATTCGTGTGGTAGCAGTATTAATAAGTTCATGCTGCATGATGTCTCTGTGCGCGTGCACCTCAAACAATACTCAGCAAAATAATAAGTCTGGTCTTCACAATGTGTCGTTTATGCTGTCGTGGATACCAGATACTAACCATATTGGAGTGTATGTAGCAAAACATATGGGCTGGTTTAAACAAGCTGGTTTACATGTAAATATTTTGGCTGTGTCTCAAACTGGTGCAGAACATGCTGTTGATTCAGGAGCTGCTGATTTTGCATTGAGTAACACTACTAATCTTGCAGATTTCAGCACTAAAGGTGCGAAATTAAAAGAAGTTCTGCAAGTTCAGCAAAAGCCGAGTGCAATTTGGTGTGCACTTGCTAAAAACACTGCAATTCATTCTCCTAAAGATTTCGATAACAGGACTTTCGCAACGTTTGGTTCTGCAGAAGGTGATGCAGTGATTCGACGAATGATTCAGCATGATGGTGGTAAAGGTAAGTTTGATAAAGTAACTGTTGGAACTTCTACATTCCGTACGCTTGAATCAGGTAAAGCTGATTTTGGTGGTTTTTATGGCACGTGGGAAGGGGTGCAAGCTGAAATGTTTGGCCCGAAGTTGCGTTGCTTTAAAGAAGCTGATTACGGTGTTCCAGGTCAGCAAGATACTATTGGTATTATTACTCACGCGAATACAGTTAAGCGCAATCCGAAGCTTGTTCGCGCTTTCGTGCAGGCAGTAAAACGCGGGTATGAGTATGCGTACAATCATCCAGATGAAGCAGCAAACATTTTGGTAAAAGAAGCACCAGAAGCTAATCTTGATGTAAAATTCGTAAAGCGAAGCATGAAGATGATTGTAGATGGACAATATTGGGGCAATCGTGCAGACATAAAAAGCGGCAAGTTTGTATTCGGCACGAATGATGTGAAAGGTGCTCAAGCATACTTTGATTTCCTAAGTAAGGAAGGCGCTTATACTGACGCGAAAGGTAAAGTGACGTATAAAACTCCTCAAGCTAAGGAATTAACTACTGACGAATTTTTGAAATAAGTAACATAATGACTTGAGTCTTGCTAGAATAGACTGAAGTGTGTAAGGGCGTATCGGGTAGTTGTAAATTTACGTCAACTACAATCGATGCGCCCATTTTGCTGTTTGTTACATATTTGAATGGGGAGTGGTGTGCCATGGCATCGGATTTTTGGCTTATTGCTGGTTTGGGGAATCCCGGTACGAAATATGAGGGTACTCGCCACAACATGGGCTTTATGGTTGCGGACGTTTTGGCGGAACGTTGGTCAGTATCTTTTTCAGACCACAAGGGCTTAGCAAAACTTGGCAAAGGTATGATGAATCTTGATGGTCGCATAGCTAAGTTTTTCCTTGCGAAACCGCTAACTTTTATGAATGATTCTGGTGCTGCTGTTGCTTCAATAAGCTCTTATTATCAAATTGAGCCGGAGCATATTGTGATTATTCATGACGATATGGATTTAGATTTTGGTCGTATTAAGGTAAAAGCTGGTGGTTCTGCAGGTGGTCATAATGGTATTAAATCTATTGACCGTTCACTTGGAACGCCGCAATATGCTCGTGTTCGTATGGGTGTGGGTCATGCTCAGCGTGGTGCTCATGCGCATGATAATACAGTAAATTGGGTGCTTGGTGGTTTTGCTGGATCACAAAAATCGGAACTTCCTAACTTTTTAGCTGACGGTGCTGATGCTGCAGAAAGTGTGATTTTCCGCGGACTAGCAGCAACGCAGGAGCATTTTAATGGTCGCTAATAATAAAGCAAAACAATTGTCTCAACAACATGCAGAAAGTGGTGAAATATCAGTAATAAGTTTGCAAGATATTTTACTAGATTTGTGTAGTGAAGATACAACATTTAGTGCATTATCAAAAAATAATATTGCTGCAATAAATAGCTCACAAGAGTCCATAGAAAGAGGTGAGTTTACTATTGCTGCACCTCTTGGCATACGATCGGCTCTTGCTGCTTCGCTTGCTGAGAATATGCCTGTGGTTGTTATTGTTCCTTCGAGCAGAGATGCTGCAGATTTTACTGAATCGCTTCGTGACTGGTATAAGGGGAATCCACAAGATATTGCGCAATTAGAAGCATGGGAAACATTACCTCATGAGCGACTTTCACCGCGTGCGGATACGGTTGCAAGTAGAATCGCTGTATTTCGTAGGCTTTGCCATCCTGAAGTTGGCAGCGCAATGTTTGGTCCAATTCGCGTGCTAGTGCTTCCGGTTCGTTCTCTTATTCAGCCTGTGGTTGCTGGTCTTGGTGACGTTGAGCCATTGGTATTTGAGTGTGGTAAAGAGTTGCCGCTTGAAGATGGTGTGAAACGTTTAGTTGAGAATGCTTATACGCGTGTGGATTTGGTAATGGAACGTGGTGAGTTTGCGGTTCGCGGCGGCATTATTGACGTTTTTTCACCGACTATGACACATCCTGTGCGTATTGAATTTTTTGGCGATGAAATTGACAGTATGAAACAGTTTCATGCTTCAGATCAGCGTACTTACGGGAATAATATCGAAAGCATGTGGGCAACTCCTTGTAGAGAACTTCAGCTCACAGCGCAAATTTGTGAGCGAGCGCGTTCGCTTGTTGGCACTATTCCTAATGCTGACGATATGTTGGAATCAATTGCCAACTCTATACCGGTGGAGGGTATGGAATCGTTGTTGCCTGCATTAGTGGATCATATGGAGTCAGTGCAAAGTATGCTTCCTCAGCATGCTGTTATTATGCTGTCCGACCCTGAAAAATGTCGCAGAGCTGCAGAAGATGTAACTGCTACAGCTAACGAATTTTTGGCAGCCAGCTGGCATGTGGCGGCTTCTGGTCATGGTGCTGGAGCTCCCATTACTTTCGATCAAGCAAATTTTTTAGATTTCGATGAAACTATTTCTTCACTCGAATTTTCTGATCATGATGTATGGAAATTAACGTCATTTGGTGTGGATGAGCAGCTCGCTGGAAATATTGCTTTGCCGGTTTGTGAGCCTCAAGAGTTTCGTGGCGATGAATCAAAAGTTTCTAGCGGCATTGCTTCACTTGTTGATAGTGGTTTTGCAGTAACTATTACTGCTGCAGCATCCGGTACACTTGCTCGGTTAAGACGAGCTATATATGCGACGGGTGTGCATGAATTTACTACATTGCAATCAAGTATTTCTGATGGTTTTATTGATAACGATGCTAAGATTGCTATACTTACTGAGCGTGATTTAACTGGCAAATCTTCTGCTGCAGCACAGCTAAAAACGCCAAAACGTAGACGTAAAGCAATCGACTTAATCGAATTAAAACCTGGCGATTTTGTAGTACATGAGCAGCATGGTATTGGTCGTTTTATTGGTATGAAACAGCGTAATATTGCGGTAACAGGTGGAACTGCAACTCGTGAATATTTAGTAATTGAATATGCTCCTAGTAAACGTAATGCTCCAACAGATAAATTATTTATTCCAACAGATCAACTTGATTTAGTTAGCAAATATATTGGTGCTGAAATACCAAAGCTTAATAAGCTTGGCGGCTCAGATTGGGCTCAAACTAAAGCGAAAGCTAAGAAGCATGTTCACGAAATTGCAGAAAATCTTATTAAACTTTACTCTGCACGCCAGCAGTCTCGCGGTTTTGCGTTTAGTAAAGATACTCCTTGGCAACAAGAGTTGGAGGATGCATTTCCTTATCAAGAAACTGCTGATCAGCTTACAACTATTGACGAAGTAAAAGCAGACATGGAAAAGCCAATCCCAATGGATCGTCTCATTTGTGGTGACGTTGGTTTTGGTAAAACAGAGATTGCGCTGCGTGCAGCTTTTAAAGCTGTGCAGGATTCTAAGCAGGTTGTTGTTTTAGTTCCAACAACCTTGCTTGTTCAACAACATTATGAGACTTTTACCAACCGTTTTGAAGGCTTTCCGGTAAAAGTTGCGGCAATGAGTAGATTCCAAACAGCGAAAGAAATTGAAGATACTCTAGCTGGATTACAAGACGGAAGTGTGGATGTTGTTATTGGAACCCATAAGCTTTTGAACCCGAATATTAAATTTAAAGATTTGGGATTAGTTATTATTGACGAAGAGCAGCGTTTTGGAGTTGAGCATAAGGAAACGCTCAAAGCTTTGCGCACAAACGTCGACGTGTTAAGTCTTTCGGCAACGCCAATTCCAAGAACGCTTGAAATGGCTGTAACTGGTATTCGTGAAATGTCTACTTTGGCAACACCTCCAGAGGATCGTCTCCCTGTGTTGACTTATGTTGGAGCTTATGAAGATACACAAGTTGCTGCTTGTATAAAGCGTGAGCTTCTTCGCGGTGGACAGGTATTTTATGTTCATAATCGAGTAGAAGATATTAGTTCTGTTGCCACCAAGATTCATGAGCTTGTGCCGGATGCGCGCGTTGCTATTGCGCATGGAAAAATGGGCGAAAAGCAGCTTGACGCTGTCATTCGCGATTTTTGGCATCGAGATATCGACGTTCTTGTGTGTACCACAATTATTGAAACTGGTCTTGATATTTCTAACGCGAATACACTTATTGTTGATCATGCTGATCGATTTGGTTTAAGCCAGTTGCATCAGCTTCGCGGTAGAGTTGGGCGCGGTCGAGAGCGTGCTTACGCTTATTTCTTGTATGATCCGACTAAACCAATGACTCAGCAGTCTCACGACAGGCTTGCAACTATTGCTCAACATACGGCTTTAGGTTCAGGTTTTGATGTTGCTATGAAAGATTTGGAACTGCGAGGAACTGGAAATCTTCTTGGCGATGAGCAAAGTGGACATATTGAAGGCGTCGGTTTCGATCTTTACGTGCGAATGGTTTCAGAAGCTGTTGAGCAGTATAAAGAGCCGGAGCGCGTGGAGGCTGTAGCAGTAACTATTGATTTACCTATTGAAGCTTCGCTTCCAGTTGATTATATTGCTTCGGACAAGCTTCGTTTGGAAGCGTACCGCAAGCTTGCTTCGGCGAGTAATGATAATGATTTGAAGGAACTTCACGACGAGTTGTTGGATCGTTTTGGTGAGCCGCCTGAAGCGTTTGGCGCGCTGTGTGATGTTGCTCGCTTGCGTTTTAAGGCTCGAGAGCTTGGTATTACGCAAATCAGCTCTCAAGGAAAGACTGTTCGAGTGATTGGCGTTAATCCAAAGGAATCCGTGTTAATGCGTTTAAATCGTATTTATCGTGGAATGCAATATCGCCCGCTGACGCATATGCTTATTATTCCCGCTCCTTTTGAATCTTCTCTTGGGTCTAGCGCAATGAGCGAGCATGAAATACTTTCCTGGGTGCGTCAACTTCTCGATGATATCGCTTGGTAAATTTGCTTATATTCATATTTAAATAAAGGCGACCGCTATCTTGCAGTCGCCTTTATAAATATGGTTTCATAATTACTTATTGCAATGCAGCTCTAAGTTCATCTTCTATCTCACTATGATTTACTGGACGATTTTGAGCGTCAAGATGTTCGCGATTAATATGCCATTCTTTATGAATTTCTCCATTTTTTATCATAAGAATGCGATTAGAAAGTCGTACAGCTTCCGCAATATCATGCGTAACCATAAGAGTACTCCAACCATATTGAGCTTGAAGTTTGTTCAGCAGATCTTGCATATCAAAACGCGTAAGAGCATCCAAAGCTCCGAAAGGTTCGTCCAGTAACAATAATTGAGGATTCCTCACTAATGCTCTAGCTAAAGAGACTCTTTGCTGCTGACCGCCTGAAAGTTGAGATGGCCACTTGTTATCAAAACCTTCAAGCTGTATTTGGCAAAGCGCTCGATGAGCAATATCCTCAAGCTCTTGTTTACTTCCTTCCATGCCAAAAACAACGTTTTGGCTTACGGAAAGCCAAGGTATTAATCTCGCATCCTGGAAACCAATAGCCTGACGACTGGTGGCATGAACGCTACCTTCGCTAGGAGTAAGCAATCCCGAAATTATTTTCAAAAGCGTTGTTTTTCCACAGCCAGATCTACCAATAAGCGAAACAAACTCACCTTGCTTGATACTCATCGTAACGTTTTTTAACACAAAAGTAGAATTATCTGCAGCATTGTTTCCTGCATCGTTACTTACAGTGCTATTTTTAGTGTTACGAAAAGAGATGCCAAGATGCTCTATGTTAACGCAATAAGCGTCATTTTTCGCACTAGAAGTATCCGATTCTCTAGAAGATTCTTGAGAATCTGCGGAAAGCTCTTTAGAAACTTTCGCAGTATCGTTTTCCGTAGTGTGCTTTTGAAACATGTTCTTGAAACCAGTCATATTCTTGTAGATAATTGATGCTTATTTGCTGCAATCCATTACAGAATCATCCAAATTCTTTGGAGCCTGCTTAATTAAACCGTACTTAACGTATTCTTTAGCTTGAACTTTCATCATTTCCAAGCCTTTAGCGTCGATTGGGCGAATCGTTGGATTGTCAAACTTTTCAATCTGCTTAATAATCGTGTCAGACGCGCCAAGCTGCTTATAAGCGTTGCCAATAACATTCTTTTCCTTGTGAGACTTCTTTGCTTCGCGTACAAGAGCCTTATACATTTTCTTCACAAGCTCAGGATGCTTCTTAGCGAAGCTCTTGGAAACGATGTGAATAGTAACGTTCATATTGCCATATTTCTTAGCGTTTACCAGCAACTTAGATCCAGGAGTAGTCATAGCTGCTGCAAGATTCTGATCGAACGAAGAAATTGCGTCAATCTGACCAGAAGAGAAAGCAGCCTGGAAGTTGCGAGGATTCATCTCAACTTTTTGAACTTTAGAAACATCTAAACCGCTCTTATCAAAAGCACGATGAAGCATGTAGTCACCAGTGTCACCATTGTGAATAATAGCAACTTTCTTTCCATACAAGTCTTTTAAGGTTTTTACGCCA
This sequence comes from Gardnerella washingtoni, assembly GCF_049262705.1. Taxonomy (NCBI): domain Bacteria; kingdom Bacillati; phylum Actinomycetota; class Actinomycetes; order Bifidobacteriales; family Bifidobacteriaceae; genus Gardnerella; species Gardnerella washingtoni. The sequence continues at coordinate 587,950 of NZ_CP058398.1, forward strand.
CTTTTTGCAGAGGCTACAATTCCTTGAGAATCACCATTATAGTATTCGAGAGCAAAGGCAACCCAAGGCTGTCCTTCGGCAATAAGATCAATAAAACGACCGGTTCCTGTAGTTGTTGCATCTGCGCTACCGCTCATTACTGCAGTAAGACCATCAACAGGAGTGTAAGGACCAGTGTAAGTAACTTTAGACTTTCCAAACTCTTCCTGCAAGAACTTTTCGTTCTTCAATGTCGTTAAATAGTTTGCTGTAGAAAGATAAGCAACACGCATAGTACCAGTATCTTCCTTAGCAGAAGAAGCGCTACTTGCGGATTTTTGGGCACTACCGCAGGATGCAAGCGCAACTGTTGCGCAAAGAGCACATAATGCAGCAATAGTGCGTTTGCTTATACTATTCATTTTGAAATTAACCATAATTGGCTCCTTTGTTTTTTGTGTTTTTATTATTTATTTTTTTGTTATTTGGTAATTGATCAAATCTTTATTTATAAAATTAGTGAAGTATTAGGGGAATTTTGTATGTCTTACACAAAATTCATTTAGTAGAAGGCTTATATTGCGTATATTTAGGCTTTTCTGCGTTCCGGCATAAGCAAGTATTCAAATATATTTGCCGTAATCTCAGAACCAAGACCAGCAATTGCGTACATGATTATGCAAGCCATCATCTGGTCTGGCCTAAAGAATTGTTGCGCTCTTGAAAGAATATAGCCGATTCCAATAGAAGAATTAACTGTTTCGCAAGTTACTAAAGCGACCCATGCTACGGAAATAGAAAAACGTAAGCCAGTCATAAAATTAGCAAGCGTACCGCGCATAAAAATAGTGGTAAAAACAGTCGATTTTTTAATGTGATAGGCCTTAGCTAGTTCAATAAGACGCGGATCGATATTGCGAACGCCATCGCGAATATTGACATACATAGGGCCAAAAACGCCTATTGCAATAAGCATAATTTTCATAAGCTCATCAACACCAAGAAAAATAATGAGAAGAGGAGCTAGGGCAGGGAATGGTATTGAACGTATCATGTGGCTAGGTTTGTTGATGATTGTTTCACCTATTGCGCTTCCTCCAGAAAGAATTCCGGCAGGAAGTGCAAACGCAATACCCAAAAGAAGACCTGCAACGACCCTAAAAATGCTTATTGCAAGAGACGGCCACAGTATTCCCTCATTGTGTAAATCTACGAAAGCTTTTATAACTTCGAATGGGGAAGGCAAAGCGCGGTTTTCTACAGGGCCGAGTGTAATAATAAACCAGCAAAAAACTATAACTATTGTAGAAAGCCAAGCGTTAAAAGATTTAGATAATTGGGAGGCTTTTTTCTGCATGACTTTACTGTTTGCACTGCATGCAGTTTTGTGCTTATGAAAACGAATATTCATTCGACATTCCCTTCGATAGTACTAGCTATATCAGGTTCGACGGGTATGTTCTCAGCAATATTCGCTAATTTATATGAACGAGCAGTGCACCCCGTGTCAGTTTGTTATTATGTCTTATAGGCATGGACAAACATGCAAACTCGCGACACTGTGAACGTTCACGGCATAATTGATAGTTAATATAATGTAACGTCCATAAAACGCACTAATCTTGGAAGAGTCATCACAACCCATAGGTATAAAGGAGTAGTTGTGGCAGCTATTGAAAGCGTATACGCACGCGAAATTTTGGATTCTCGTGGAAATCCTACTGTTCAGGTTTATTTGGAGACCGAAGATGGCGCTCAGGGCATTGGTTTAGTACCTTCTGGTGCTTCAACTGGTGAAGCTGAAGCTTGGGAGCGTCGCGATGGCGACAAGTCCCGTTATCAGGGCAAGGGCACGTTGGAAGCTGTTAAGGCTGTCAACGAGGTAATCGCACCTAAGGTCATCGGCATGGATGCCACTGATCAGCGCGCTCTTGACGAAACAATGATTGAGCTTGATGGCACACCAAACAAGGGCAAGCTTGGTGCTAACGCAATTCTTGGCGTTTCCCTCGCTGCTCTCTACGCTGCTGCTGAGTCTGCTCAGCTTCCTTTGTATCGCTACATTGGCGGTACTAATGGTCACATTCTTCCAGTTCCAAACATGAACATCATGAATGGTGGTGCTCACGCTGACTTTGCAACCGATATTCAGGAGTACATGATTTCTCCTTACGGTTTTGCAACTTACAGCGATGCTTTGCGCGCTGGCGTTGAGGTTTACCACACTTTGAAGAATGTTTTGAAGAAGGAAGGCTTGGCTACTGGTCTTGGTGACGAAGGTGGCTTCGCTCCAAAGATGAAGTCTAACGAGGATTCTTTGAAGTACATCATGGATGCAATCGCAGCCGCAGGTTACGAGCCAGGCAAGCAAATTGGTATTTCTCTTGACGTTGCTTCTTCCGAGTTCTACAACAAGGAAACCGGCAAGTATCGTTTCGATGGTGAAGAGCGCGAATCTGCTTACATGCTCGATTACTACGAGAAGCTCATCAACGAGTATCCAATCGTTTCCATTGAAGATCCATTCCAGGAAGAAGGCTGGGATGATTGGGCAGAAATCACCAAGCGTCTCGGTGATCGTTTGCAGTTTGTTGGCGATGATTTGCTCGTCACCAATCCAAAGCGTTTGGCTAAGGGCATTGAGCTTGGCGCAGCTAACTCCTTGCTCGTGAAGTTGAACCAGATCGGTTCCGTCACCGAAACCCTCGACGCTATTGAACTTGCAACCAAGAATGGCTTCACTTCCATGGTTTCTCACCGTTCTGGCGAAACCCCAGATACCACCATTTCTGATCTTGCTGTTGCTAAGAACACCGGCCAGATTAAGACTGGTGCTCCTGCTCGTGGTGAGCGTATTGCTAAGTACAACCGCTTGCTTGAGATTGAGGAAGAGCTTGGTTCTACCGCTCAGTATGCTGGTTACAGCGCATTCAAGGCTTGCAAGAAGTACATGAAGTAACTTTTTAGTTTTAAGTAACTTAGTGACTTCTTAAGTCTTTGAGTTTTAACGGTCAGTCGTGTTTACGGCTGGCCGTTTTCTATTAATAAATGATGAAAAATTTAAAAAATGAAAAATTTTTTTGATTTGACTTTTATTCTTATCCCAATAGTGCTAATTTTATGAAAAACTCAAAAAAAGAAGGAGATATTTCATTATGAGAAAAGTAGCAGTTATCGGTATGGGTAATGTTGGTGCAGCTGTTGCTCACCAGCTTGTTGTTGGTGGTTACGCCGACGAGTTATACCTGTATGACAAAAATGAAGCCAAGGTTAAGGCTGATGCATTGGATTTTGAAGATTCAATGGATAATGTGCCTTTTAATGTAAATATCACAGTTAATGATTACGACGCTTTAAAAGATGTTGAAGTAATCGTAAGCGCTTTGGGTAATATTAAGCTTTTAGACGTTCCAAATCCTGATCGTTTCGCAGAGCTCAATCACAATCGTGTTCAAGTTGCAGAAGTTGGTGCAAAAATTAAGGCTTCAGGTTTTCACGGTGTGCTGATTGATATTACAAACCCTTGTGATGCTATTTGCCAGCTTTACAAGGAAGCTACTGGACTTCCTTACGAAAAAATTATTGGCACTGGTACTTTACTTGATTCAGCCCGTTTGCATCGCGCTGTTGGAAAGTTCTTTGGTGTGCATCCAAAGGCAGTTAAGGGTTACAGCTTGGGTGAACATGGTGATTCACAGTTTGTGGCATGGTCCACGGTTAAGGTTCTTGAACAACCGATTATTGAGCTTGCAAAAGAAAAAAATATTGATTTGGATGCTGTTGATGAAGAAACTCGTCAAGGTGGCTTTACTGTATTCTATGGAAAGAAGTACACCAACTACGGTATTGCTGCTGCTGCAGTTCGTCTAGTTCATGCTGTTCTTTCTGATTCAAAGGAGCAGATGCCTGTTTCTAACTATCGTGAAGAATATCATTCTTATCTTTCGTACCCAGCAATTGTTGGTCGTGAAGGTATTGTAAAGCAGTGCCAACTTGATTTAACTGAGGAAGAGTTACAAAAGCTACAGCACTCTGCAGATACTATTTTAAGTAAAGCTCAAGCAAAATAGATAAATCAAAAAATAAAATAACTAAAAATAGTACTTTTGAATCTAAAATATTTTTACAGATTTTAGACAAAAGCGTATTGAAAAATGTCGTTGTAGGTTTAATTGCTCCTCAAGAGTGTTGAATTTACAGCGACATTTTTGTTATAAAAATTTTTGATATTAGCTTATTTATTATTTGAATTTATAAAGTTGGCTAGTCATAATTGTTTAGGATATATACTTTTAACTATAAATGGCATTATTTTTTGGGGGAAATATGATTTCTAGTGCATACATAAGTGTTGGAAGCAATATAGGTGATAGATTACTTAATTTGCGCCAAGCTGTTTCGCTATTGAAACAAAATTCGCATATAAGCAATATTATCGTTTCTTCAGTGTATGAAACTGAACCAGTTGGTGATGTAGTGCAAGACAGTTTTTATAACATTGCTTTACGCTTAGACACTGATTTAACAGCTTTTGAATTGCTTGATTTTATTCATGATATTGAACAGCGTCTTCACAGAAAGCGCATAGTTCGTTGGGGTCCTCGAACAATCGATTTAGATATTATTGATTTTGGTGGTCAAACTATAAAAAGTGAAAATCTTACAATTCCGCACAAAGAAAGAGATAATCGCAGATTTGTATTGGTTCCTTTGCTTGAAATAAGCGCAGACGATGCAAATTATCATGAACTTATACAAAATAAGCTTAATAAAACTAGCGACACTAATTGGATTAATATTATTGAAAGTAGCGAAGTTTTTAATTAGTTTGGAATATAAATTTAGTTTTTTTTAAATATGAGGTTTTAGAAAGAAAGAATACAAATGCGAATTATTGAAAGCAATTTGGAGAATGCGTCTTCTAAAAGTATTGCAGATATAGCGTTACTGCAGGATCTTTGTGTAAATCAAAAAATTTTATGCACGTGGGAAAATATTAGCGAAAACGATTTAAGCAAAGTAGCTGATTTTCTCGATCATTTTGATACAGCTATCAAAGTTTCCAAGTCTTCTATTGACTTCATTTTGCCGCTTATTGCTCTTAAACCTTTTATGCAAGAGTGCGAAAAAGCATGGTACGAAGATCAAGAATTACTTGCAAGTTTGCGCTCGCTATTAAAGCAAAAAGCAATTGTGTGGAATGCAGGGCGATTCTGCTTTGATACACTTGACAAGCCTATAGTTTACGCGATTCTGAATATTACTCCTGACTCATTCTATGATGGTGGCAAGTACCAAAGTGAGGACGAAGTAAATAGCCATATTAAAGAAATAGTTGAAGCTGGTGCTGATGTTATAGAAGTAGGCGGTCAAACTACAAAACCTGGCGGTTATTTAGAAATTACTCCAGAAGAGGAAATAAGTCGCGTTATATCTGCTATTAAGTATATTCACAAAAATTATCCTCAAATTGCTGTAGCAGTAGATACTTACAAGTTACCTGTAATGGAAGCTGCAATTGAAGCTGGCGTAGATATTATAAATGATGTTCGTGCGTTTGATTCTCCAGAAAAAGTAAAGCTTATGGCAGATTCTAACGTTGGATTAGTAACAATGCATAGCAATAGAGATACAGAATATGACAATTTAACAAAGGTTATGTGTCAATTCTTTAGTGATAATTTAAAAATGCTTGTTGATGGAGGAGTTGACTTAAATAGGATTATTCTTGATCAAGGAATTGGCTATGCAAAGGTTGCTGATGGTGAACAAGATTATGCAATGATGCGCAATATTAATCAATTGCATCGTTTTGGTAGACCAATATTGGTTGCGATTTCTAGAAAAGGCTTTGGTAAGAAGCTTTTTAATTTAGATAAAGAAGATCGTTTGCCAGTTACTTTAGTTGCAGAAACAGCGATGTTTATGGCTGGTGGACGCGTAATACGTGCTCATGATATTGCAGAAACAAAGCAATTAGTAGAAATGATTGATGTTATTAATAGAAATTACTGGTTTAAGTAGAAAAATTTGAATAATTTTTTGCAGTTTTGTTCGTCAGTTTTTTTTTAATTTTAATAACGAATAAATGTGAGTTACTGTAAATGTAGCGTGACTGTAAATGTGGCACAACAGCATTTTGCATCTAAAAGCGCGTAAGATACTAGCGGAATGCATGATGTTTTCACGTCGAATACATCAAGTAATTTAGAGAGTATGGTTATGAAAAAACGTCGTGCAATAGCAGCAGAGGAAGATGCAGGATCACCATTGCGGCAGCGTCGACTGCTTTCAGGACCGCTCGTGTTCATACTTATGGTTTGTGTAGTTACTGTCGGTTCGATTGAATGTATTTCGACAGTGCGTAGCTATGCCATAAGTTTAGCTGAACTTCATGCTCTTCAACGCGAAGAAAGTACGTTGCGTGATCAAAAACGCGCGCTGAATAATAATATTGACCGTTGGAAAGATAAGGCATATGTTACTGCACAAGCTCGTGACCGTCTTGGCTTTATTTTTCCAGGGGAACAGGCGGTTAGGGTAGAACATCCAGAAGCAGTAACGGGTACTGTTCCGAATGAGTTTGCTCAAGATAATAATGAAATCAAAGATCGACCAGCTTTACCGTGGTATAGTGACCTGCTATACGCTTTGCATAAAGCGGATAAGCCTGATAATATGCCAACGCTGTAACAGGCTGACATTCAACATACGTGCCATTTGTAATATTGCAATAACAGAAATACAGCATGAGGAGTACAACATATGGTGAACATTCAAGAAAGTTCAATTGGTATGCAAAATAGTGACAATAATCAATATGTTCCAGAAGATGCTGTACAACATTTACTTACTATGCCAGCAAGTGATGCTGAGCGTGCCATTGTTGAGAAGCAACTTGGCAGGTATCCACGGGGAATGGTAGCAGTCGGAGCTCGTTGCGTGTGTGGAAGGCCACTTGCAGTTATTACTAGACCTTGTTTGGAAGATGGCACACCGTTCCCAACTACCTGCTATTTAACAAGTCCTGAAGCTGTAAAAGCAGTGTCGCATGTAGAGGCAGCTGGGTTGATGCGAGAATTTAACGAATTATTGCAGATGAACGAAGCTGTAAAAAGGCAATATGAGCAAGCACATAAATATTATTTGGCATTTCGTCATGCATTGGCTGTTGCGCTGGGGGATAGTGAAGATCATATTAGTGAGATGAGCGCCGGCGGTATGCCTGTGCGCGTGAAGTGTTTGCATGCTTTAATTGCACAAACTCTAGTAATGGGTAAGGGTGTGAATCCTATTGGGGACATGGTGTTGGATCGTATTCAAGATGAGTTTGATCCAAATGTATGCCGTTGCACTACACCGTGGAGCGATGATGCAGATGCTGAAGAAACGGAAGTTGTTGTGGAAGAGAAAAATGCTAGCAAAAGTGTAGATTGTACAGAGAAAAATATAGATTGTGCAGAAAAAAATATAGATTGTGCAGAAAAATCTGTTACTGTAGCTGCAATTGATTGTGGTACAAATTCTATTCGTCTAAAAATTGCGCAAGTTTCAGAGCATGGAATGAAAGATATTGTGCCGCGAATGCTTCGCGTAGTGCGATTGGGGCAAGGAATTGACAAAACACACCGTTTTGCAGACGATGCTTTAGAACGTGTACGAGCTGCAGCTCGCGAATTTGCGCAAGTATTGAAAGAACATCCTGTTGATGCAATTCGTTTTGTGGCGACTTCTGCAACGCGTGATGCTGAAAATCGTGAAATTTTTGAGCAGATGATGGTTGATGAGCTAGGTGTCCGACCGGAAGTTATTAGTGGTACGGAAGAAGCAGCACTGAGTTTTCTCGGAGCAACAAGTGTAGTTTCTCGAGACCGGTTGCAGCCGCCGTATCTTGTAGTTGATTTGGGGGGTGGCTCTACTGAGCTTGTGCTCGGTGGTGACGGAGATGATTTGCCAGTCCATAAGGTTGCTGCAGCGTATTCAATGAATGTTGGTTCTGTGCGCATGACTGAGCGCCATTTGCATACGGATCCTCCTACAGAAGAAGAAATTCAAGCAGCAATTGAGGATGTTGACAAGCATATTGACGAGGCCTTCAAGGTTGTTCCTGCAGGGCGTGTTCGTACCATTATTGGTGTCTCTGGGACTGTAACTACTATGGCAGCGTTAACAATGGGCTTGAAACATTATGATCATACGGCTGTTGACGGTGTAAAAATTGGTTTAGAGCAAGCTTACGCAGTTAATAACCGATTTTTGCGCATGGCTCGTAGTGTTCGACGTACATATGCGACGATTCACCCAGGACGTGTGGATGTTGTTGGTGGCGGAGCAGTGGTGTGGAGCCGCGTGTTGGAAAGATTAGCAAAAGCTGCGTACGAGGATCATGGAGGGGTGCTGGATACTTTTGTAGCTAGTGAGCATGGCTTGCTTGATGGCATAACGCTTGATTTAGGAAGAAAGTTACTTGCCGCACGCTGAGTGCGCGTGTTTGCAGTTTCTGACGGTTGATGAGTGCGCGTGTTTGCAGTTTCTGACGGTTGATGAGTGCGCGTGTTTGCAGTTTCTGACGGTTGATGAGTGCGCGTGTTTGCAGTTTCTGACGGTTGATGAGTGCGCGTGTTTGCAGTTTCTGACGGTTGATGAGTGCGCGTGTTTGCAGTTTCTGACGGTTGATGAGTGCGCGTGTTTGCAGTTTCTGACGGTTGATGAGTGCGCGTGTTTGCAGTTTCTGACGGTTGATGAGTGCGCGTGTTTGCAGTTTCTGACGGATACTGAGAATATGTGTTTGCGATTTCGCCACACGCTGAGCTTGTTCTTTACAGTGATGTATGGCATAATGGTTGATTGCGCCTCCGTGGCGGAATTGGCATACGCATCAGACTTAAAATCTGACGCCCTTACGGGCTTGTGGGTCCGAGTCCCACCGGAGGCACAAACGAAACGCTGCACAGCTGTTTGCTGTGTGGCGTTTTTCTGACTCTGGCTTTATTGCTTTAATATTCTGGGTTAATATACAATGATTTTGGTAGGACTTTTCGCGCGTGCGTGCGGAAGCATTTTGGAGAGCTGAGCTTGATTAAGTTGAAAGTACGTTGTGCTTTCAATGCAAGCGAGGACTGATTTCGTTTAATTAATGATGTCAGCAAAATCAATATAGTTCCCGCATATGCGGGGGTGATCCTTTTATGTTTCGTGTTCTATCGTTTTTCCCGCATATGCGGGGGTAATATGACTGAGTTTCAAATTGCATTATGTATTTGAAGCTCAGTCAATTTAATAAATAAAAATATGCAACATAATCTTCCTTAAATCTTTTATTGAGAGTATATTTGCCATTATTTAATAATCATTGTGGATTAAGAGGATGGTAGGTATGAGTTGTAATCACATTGTTAATACTGCATTATGGGGTAAAAAGAGAGAAGTTAATGGTGTAATGCAATGGCTTCCTCTTGCTCAACATCTCGAAGATACTGGGAATGTTATTGGTCAATTATGGGATCATTGGCTTAGCGAGGGGCAGCGAAAATTGATTGAATCCTCATTAAGTGAACGAGTTGATGCAAAAAAATTGTCTCAATTTTTAGGATGCATACATGATATTGGTAAGGCTACTCCCGTTTTTCAATTTCGCAAATCGTATTCAAATTCAGAAGATTTAGACATTGCCCTAAGAAATAAGTTAGCTATTGTTGGTTTTACAAATATTGATTATTTTATTGATAAGCCAGAAGGTTGGTATAATAGTCATCACACTATAACTGGTCAATTTATTCTTTCTAATGCTGGAGTTCCTGAAGGGATTTGTGCAATCGTTGGAGCTCATCATGGTAAACCTTTAGATAATGATTCTGTTTGTAAAAGTAATAAGTCTGAATATCCTGACAATTACTATCAAAGTGAAACTGAGAGTGAAAATAGTAAATTATGGAAAAAGTTGCAGAATGATATTTTGGTTTGGGCTTTAGAAAGAAATGATTTTTCTAATGTAGATGATCTTCCAGAAATAAGTGAGCCAGCACAAGTTCTGTTGTGTGGACTAGTAATTATGGCTGATTGGATTGCTAGTAATGAACAGTATTTCCCGCTTATTTCAATAGAGAAAGATTCGATTGAAAATCATGAAGAAAGATATAAAAAAGGTTGGGAAAAGTGGTTACAACATGGTTCTAAAGACGTATGGGAATCATTAAATTGCTATAGCAATGTTTCAGAACTATACAAACATCGCTTTGATTTCTTGCCGAATAGTATTCAGACAGCGTTGTATGATCTCATTGCTCATTGCAAAGAGCCTGGAATTTTTATTCTTGAATCTGCAATGGGCTCAGGAAAAACAGAAGCTTCTTTGATTGCTGCTGAGCAATTAGCAAATCTAACCGGAAGAAGCGGAGTATTCTTTGGACTTCCTACTCAAGCCACTTCTAATGGAATGTTTAGTCGTGTAGAGGATTGGCTTAAAAGTGTGAATTGTGATTTTCAGGGTGAAATAGGTTTACGTTTAGTCCATGGTAAAGCTGAGCTGAATGCAGACTATGCGCATTTGCCGCATGGAATGCAAAATATGAATGATGGTTGTGAAAGTACTTCTAGTAATAATGATGTAAATAATAATGGAGTAATACTTAATGATTGGTTTACTGGAAGAAAAACTGCAATGTTGGATGACTTTGTGGTTGGTACAGTAGATCAATTTTTGTTAGCTTCGTTAAAACAAAAACATCTTATGCTTCGTCATTTGGGTTTAAGTAAAAAAGTTGTGATTATTGACGAAGTGCACGCTTATGACGCTTATATGAATAAGTATCTTGAAGAATCTCTTATTTGGATGGCGGCATACGGTGTTCCTGTTGTGTTACTTTCTGCTACTTTACCTGCCAAGCGTAGAGAAGAACTTATAAAATCTTATATGTTGCGCGGGTTGGGCTTTAAATGGAGTGAATGCGATAAGTCTAATGTTGATTTTGAAACAAATAATTATCCTTTAATTACGTACAGTGATAAAAACTGTGTAAAGCAAAAATTTATTGAAAATGATGCTAGTGATAATAAATCTGTTTCTGTGAGAAAAATAACAGATGATAACTTACATAAATCACTTGTTAATGAGCTTAAATCTTTGCTGAATAATGGTGGTATTGCTGGAATTATAGTAAACACCGTTAAAAGAGCTCAAGAAATTTATAATGCGTGCATTGATGAATTTAGTGATGACGAAGTTATAGTTATTCATTCGCAATTTATTGCTACAGATAGAGTTAGAAAAGAACAACAGATTTGCAATATGATTGGCAAGAATGCTCATAGACCTGCTCGTGCAATAATTATTGGTACGCAAGTATTAGAACAGTCACTTGATATTGATTTTGATGTTTTGTTTACTGATCTTGCTCCTATAGATTTATTACTTCAACGTGCTGGCAGATTACACAGGCATGCGATAGAACGCCAGGATTCTTTTAAAAAGCCAGTTTTATATGTGTTGGGAACCAGTGATAGTTACAAATTTGAGAAAGCTTCTGAGTCTATTTACAGTAAATATTTACTTATGAGAACTCAATACTATTTGCCGGATGTTATAAACATGCCTCAAGATATTTCTCGATTAGTGCAAATAGTTTATGGTGATAATCCTTTAGAGTTACAAGAAGATTTGAAAGATGCGTATGCTGCTGCAAAAAGAGAGCATGATTCAGACAGAAATAATAATGAAAATAAAGCTAGAACATATCGTATTAAGAATCCTATATTAAAAATCGGTAAAAAATCTATTGTCGGCTTGTTGAATAGTTCAATTACAAATGAATCTGATGAATTTGCATGTGCTCAAGTTCGTAATAGCGGCGAATCTATAGAAGTTATTGCTGTGAAAAAAGTTGGAAACGGTTATGGCACTTTCCATGATTGTGAAGATATTTCGCAAAATATTGATGATGTAAAAGTTTCAATGATACTTGCTCAAGAAACAGTGAAATTGCCATGGATATTTACATTGAACAGTAATTGCATTGAAGAAACGATTGACGAGCTAGAAAGAATACGCAAACAGGAGCTGTTTTCTCGCTGGGATAATCAGCCTTGGTTGCGAGGTTCTTTAGTGCTTTTGTTTGATGAAAATAATAGTTGTAAATTATCGAAATATAAAGTTGTATATTCTGAAAAAAGTGGTATTGTATGTATTAAGAGTTCGGAAGAAGACAGAAAGGAATTAAAAGGTGAGCAGATTTAATTTACTAGATGAGCCTTGGATTTCCGTCATCGTAGACGAAAAAGGCCACGATAAACTCGTATCAATGACTGATGTTTTTAAGCATTCATCAGAGTATAAAGCTCTTGCTGGTGATATGAAAACGCAGGATTTTGCAGTGCTTCGTGTTTTGCTAGCTGTGCTTCATACTGTTTTTTCTCGATATGATATTCAAGGAAATTCTCGCGAATTTGATTCAGATGAAGATAATGAAGAAGATTTCAATGAAGATAGTATGGATATTTGGCGCGAAGTTTGGGACTCAAAACAGTTTCCGGATGCAGTTTTAAAATATTTAGAACAGTGGCATGATTGTTTCTATCTTTTTGATGACAAGTACCCATTCTTCCAAGTGGTTAAATCTGATATTGATAAGGAAAAGATTGGTGGTAAATCTCCTAGTGAAATGTCGGGTAAGAATATCAATCGCTTGATTTCTGAAAGTAACAATAAAATAGCTGTATTTTCTCCTAAAGATAATGTTGATAATAACAAATCGTCACTTACTGAATCACAATTAGCTAGATGGATTATTACCTTACAGTCATATGCTGGATTGGCAGATAAGACCATATTTGGTACGGAAAAATATAAAGCTTGTAAAGGTTGGCTTTTTGATCTTGGTGGTATTGAGATAGTAGGAGCTAATTTATTTGAGACTCTTATGCTCAATTGTGTGCTTGTTAGTGAAGTGCAATCTCCTGAGAAGAGACAAAAACCGTGTTGGGAATATTCAGGAGCAGAAAATATTGAAAATTCGTTTTCTGATACATTTATTGACAATGTTTCCCAGCTTTACACTAGATGGAGTAGAGCAATATATATAAATCCTGATATTAGTATTGACAAGCCAATATCGGTTTCTATAGTGAAACTTCCTGATATTAATCATAAAAATACTTTTATTGAGCCAATGACAGTGTGGCAATATAACAAGGAAGGGGAAAACAAGGACTCATACACTCCAAGGAAACATAGACTAGAAGAATCCATGTGGAGATCGTTTGGGCTTCTTACGTCGCAAGAATTATATGATGGAAGCGTAAAAAATCATAAACCAGGAATTATGGAATGGTTAAACAAAATTAGTAAAGACATTGCAGGCTCTTTTATTTCATTACAAGCTGTAAGTATGAAAGATGATGGCAATGCTACGTCTTGGGTTCCAGCTGATGAAATATGTGATTGTTTGTATATTGACGAGGTTGTAGTAACAGATAATGCTGACGAAGGATGGGTATACAGAATTAATAGAGAAGTTGAGTATACGAAATCCGCTATTGGATTTATTTATAGGCAATTTCTTTTAGATGTTTGCGAAATACGCAATAAAAACAAGGACGATGCAAATCAATATGCTGCTGAGCATACCAACCATGTTTATTTCTTAGTTGATCAACCCTTTAGAGAATGGTTAGCAAATATTAAACCAAAAGATTCAATGAATGAACGTTGTACACAATGGAGAAATACGTTGCATAACATACTCATAAATGAGGCAGAAGACATGCTCAGAAGGGCAACATTACGTGATTTTACAGGTCTGCATAAAGTTGATGAAAAAAGTGAGAAAGAAACTACGAAAAATATAATTATTGCTTACAACATTTTTGTTAGTCGATTAAAAAAATTATCAGAAAAGTAGAAAACATAAGAAAGGAGACTATTATGGCTGAAAATCAAAGTGTGCTTATTGAAATATCAGGAGCTGTTACGAAAATTATTAAGCAATTTTTCGATGGTTCAGATATTGCGTCGAGACGAGCTATGCTTGCTCAATTGCGTCACACAATTGGTAAGCCATTAAGTCAATCTGTAGAAATATGGCCATGGATATTAAGTAATGTGCCTGAAAACTTTATCAATAAATATGGTGAAGTAAGCTATCAATTACAAGCAGTCATAAACACTTTACAAATATATTCATTATATGAGCAGGGTGGTGTAGAAAAATTAGGCGATAAAAATTCGAATGAATCTGAAGAGTCTGAAAGTAAAAAGTCCTACAGCAATATGGGAACAACTTTAAGAGGATTAAGATCTGATGAAGGCGTACGTGGAGCTATGGATAGGCGCTTTAGCGTTATGATTACTGCAAGCGATTATGAGAGTTTTTACTACTATCTACGTCAATTAGTTCGACTACTAAAAGGTAGAACCAAGGATAATAGACAGGCGATTAATTATATTCAATTAGCTCGCGATTTGTATTTACTTCAGTTTGAAGATTCAGAAAAAGTAAGACTTTCCTGGGCGCAAGAATATTATCGCTTCAGCAAGTAGCAATACTTTTTAATACCATAAAAATATGTCAAAAACAGTGTTATTAAACAACTCAAACAATTAAATAAAATTTAGAAAGGTTAACGATTATGAATACTCGCTTATTCTTAGATATTCAAGCAATTCAAACAGTTCCTCCGTGCAATATGAATCGCGATGATGCTGGTAGTCCAAAGACTGCACAATACGGTGGTGTAACCAGAACGAGAGTAAGCTCTCAGTGCTGGAAGCACTCAATGCGCGAATATTTCAAGGAGCACAGTGGAGATTCTAATGTAGGTGTACGAAGCAAAAACATTGTTAAGTATGTCGCAGATAAAATCATTACATTAAAACCAGAATTATCTGAACAAGAAGCATTAGATTTAGCAAATAAAACGTTAAATAATGCTGGTGTTAAGACTAAAACAGATAAAGATGAAATAGTACCTACGGCAAAAGCTTTATTCTTCCTAGGTGAAATTCAAGCGAATGCTTTAGCGCAGGCAGCGATAAATGATGTGACTGACAAGAAGCAGCTGCAGGAAATTTTGAAAGATAATCCAGCTATTGATATTGCGTTATTTGGTCGCATGCTAGCGGATGACCCATCGCTTAATGAAGATGCTTCTTCACAAGTTGCTCACGCAATTTCTACTCACGCGGTTCGTGCTGAATTTGATTACTACACAGCCGTTGATGATTTATCTCCGGATGATAATGCTGGAGCAGGAATGCTGGGCACAATTGAATATACTTCTTCAACACTATATCGTTACGCAAATGTTGCGGTACACGAGTTGGTTCATCAATTAGACGATAACAAAGAATCTACGATTAATGCCCTTAAGCTTTTTATTGAAGCTTTCACTAATGCTATGCCTACTGGCAAAGTAAATACTTTTGCTAACCAAACTTTACCGCAAATGCTGGTAGTAACGTTGAGAGATGACAGGCCGGTGAATTTAGTTAGCGCATTTGAGAATCCGGTAAAAGCTAAAGATGGATATGTCTCAAAATCTATCGAGAAACTATCTCAAGAATACGAGAAGGTTCAAAAATTTGTTCATAAGCCGCTTGCCTCATTCTATGTAACAATGAACTCTTCGGATGAAGAACTTAAATTAGGGGTAGCGGAAGCCAGTATGCAGCAATTATTGGATGATTTTTCTGCCAAAGTCACTGAATTACTTCAGTAAATTCCTCGATAAATAACACTTATTGATTGATGCCTAGTGTTTAACAGTTAGGAAGCTTATGAAAAGTTTATTACTGAAGTTTTCTGGACCCTTGCAATCATGGGGGACTGATTCTCATTTTGAGACTCGTCACACTGATTACTATCCTTCTAAAAGTGCTGTAATTGGCATGATTGCTGCAGCTTTCGGGTATAGAAGAAGTACTGATTGCGATGAAGAGATTACAAAGCTTAATGATTTAGATTTTGCGGTACGGGTCGACCAACAAGGAAACTTGCTTAGAGATTATCATATTGCCGCAAAATATAAATCTAATGGTGATTTTGAAAGAAACTACGTAACAAACCGGTATTATCTTGAAGATGCCATTTTCCTTGTTGCTTTAGGTTCGGATAATGAAGAACTTATTGACAATATTGGTGATGCGTTGCGTTCCCCATATTTTCAATCCAGCTTAGGCAGGAGATCGTTACCGCCTACAGCTGACCTTATTTTAGGCGTAGAAGATTGCGGAGTAATTCAAGCGTTACTAACGCATGAGTGGCTTGCAAATGAGTGGGGTAGAAGACGAGTTAAAGTTTCTGTATTATCGAGAGGCTTAGAATCTACGGAAGAATCAAGTAAATCACTTAATTCTGGCTTTGTGCCTTTATACGCTGATGCTGATTTGATAGATAAAGCAGCAGAAGAATTAAAAAAAGAAGATATTGATACTTATAGAATCCAGTCGTCGGTTCGTAAGTTACGCAAGGATTACGTTAATTCTTTCTCAAATAAAGAAAGGAAATTCGGGTTCCGGTACGAATCGAAAATTGAGATACCTATTGAACGAATTCGTCGCAATATGCCAAATTTGCAAAATGTTCGATCAGATAATAGTTATTTAAAAGTTCATAGAACCTTTAATGTTGAACACGATGCGTTTTCTGGGTTGGAGGCGTAGATGACTTACTTAAGTAGGGTTGAAATTGACTTTCAAAAGTATAAATCGCAAATGGATCTTAAATCGGTGGGCGCTTTCCATAATTGGGTTGAGCAAAGTTTTCCAGATGAATTTGTAGATCATGAGCGAAGTCGTAAGTTGTGGCGTGTGGACGTTTTACAAGGGAAACAGTATTTGCTTGTAGTAAGCGACAATAAGCCAGATTTGCAACGTTTAGAGATGTATGGGGTCGCAGGGACTGCAGTAACAAAGAGTTATGACAAGTTTCTAGAGCAGTTAAAAGATGGTATGAGAATGCAATTTCGTGTGACACTTAACCCTGTTGTTTCTATTTCGGATACTGATGAAACTCGCACTACTAGAGGTAGAGTAGTACCGCATGTTACTTATGATCAGCAGATGAATTTCTTGCTTAAACGTGCGCAAAAATTAGGATTTGTGCTACGAGACGACGAATTTACTATCGTTGAACGTGGGTACAGTTTGTTTACCAAATCAAAAAAGCCTATTCGATTAAGTAGAGTCACGTATCAGGGTGTGTTAACTATTAACGATGCTGATACCATGCGCAAAACGTTAATTGAAGGAATCGGCAAGAAAAAAGCGTATGGATTTGGCATGATGACACTTATTCCTATTGGTTGATCAGTTGTAAGACCTATATGTTGAGTTCATAAAGGCTGTGACAGCATGAAAGAGAAATGTGGCGCAAAGAAAGCTGAGCTTCAGGAGCTTCCTAGAATAGGTGATCGTGTAAGCTTCATATATGTTGAGCATGCAAAAGTCAATCGTCTTGATAGTGCTGTTACAGTCTTTGATGCTTTGGGAACGGTAAGAATTCCAGCTGCCATGATTGGTGTTTTGTTTTTAGGACCTGGAACAGAGATTACCCATCGTGCAATGGAACTTTTAGGAAACGTTGGTGCGAGTGTGGTTTGGGTAGGTGAGCACGGTGTAAGAAATTATGCTCACGGCAGAGCGTTGTCTAGAAGCTCAAGGTTCTTAGAAAAGCAAGCAAAACTTGTTACCAATACGAGGTTTCGATTATGTGTTGCTAGAAAAATGTACCAGATGCGTTTTCCTAATGAAGATGTAAGTGCTTATACGATGCAACAATTGCGAGGTAGAGAAGGAGCGAGAGTAAGAACTGTATATAGAAAAATGTCGGCAAAATATGATGTTCCTTGGGAAGGTCGTGAATACGATATTGACAATTTTGAAGATGGAACTATTGTCAATCAGGCGTTATCTGTAGGTAACGTATGTCTTTATGGTTTAGTGCATAGCATAATTTCGGCGCTTGGGCTTGCTCCAGGATTAGGTTTTGTACATACTGGTCATGATCTTTCGTTTGTGTATGACGTAGCTGATTTGTATAAAGCGGAATTAACAATTCCTGCTGCGTTTGAGATTGCCTCGTTATATGAAAATGATGATAACATTGAGCGATTAATGCGACTAAAAATGCGCGATTGTTTCGCAAGTAGCAATATTATGGCTCGAATTGTTCGAGACATACAGAATCTACTTGATGTGCCAGTGGATGAACAGATAACGGTTGATGTAATACACCTTTGGGACGATAAAGAACGTTTAGTTGCCTCTGGCGTAAATTACAGTGAGGTGCACTGATATGCCGCTAACTGTAATAACAATGACAAATTGTCCCTCATCTTTGAGGGGAGATTTGACTAAATGGATGCAAGAAATCGCAACAGGTGTTTATGTTGGCAATTTTAATAGTCGTATTCGTGAAGAATTGTGGAAGCGTATCGAAAATACTGTTGGCAGCGGATCTGTAACCATGAGTTTCACTGCACAAAATGAAATAGGCTACGATTTCAAGACGATACATTCACACCGTGAAGTGTGTTATTTTGATGGATTACCTTTAGTGCGTGTTCCGTCAAGTGATACCTTGGAAAGTGACTTACAGTACGGTTTCAGCGATGCTGCACATTTTCATAATGCTAAAAAGTTCGCAAATATCAGGCATAAAAGGAACTTTGAAATTTCTATTGATAGTGATGAAAATGAGTTCAAAGCTGAAAATGTAAGTTCTTCAATTTGTAATACTATTGCGCAAACCAAGAAAACTATCACCAACAATGATGAAATGGTGTGTGACAGTTATTGCAGTTATTGGAAGGAATATGTTGGTAAAACAAGTAAAAATTTTGTTGTTATAGATTTTGAAACCACTGGATTAGATAGCAGGATTCATAAAATTATTGAAATGGGAGCAGTGAAATTTGTAGATGGAGAAATTGAAGAATTTCAAACTCTCATAAATATTTATAATAATGATGATAGTTTTATTGGAGGCTGTTGTCAAAGTTCGGATAATAATAGTTTATTGCCTAATGAAATTATTAAACTGACTGGTATTACACAAGATATGCTTGAATCTGACGGCGTAAGTATATCTGTGGCAATAATAAAATTTATTGAATTTATCGGTAAACTGCCGATAGTGGGATACAATGTCCCGTTTGATTTGGCGTTCTTAAATGCTGCAGTATTGTCGAGCGGTAAAGAATCTGGTATCTCTTTTTCAGGGAATAGGGTTATTGATATTTCGCGTTTTATAAAAAAAGAAAGAATGTTTTTGCAAAATTATAAATTGGAAACAGTGTTGCGTGAATATGATGTGGCTGAATCAGTGCCCCATAGAGCATTGACTGATGCTAGATTAACGGCGCGGCTTGTTTTTAGAGTAAAAGGATTGCTAAAGTTTCTTTCATAAGAGTATAATCTCATCGTGGCGCTCAAAGTGATGAGTTTGCTTTGAAAAGTAAATAGATTTGGTTGTTTCTTTTTGAAGATGTGGCTATTTTATTGGGATTTTTAAGTGTCTTTCCCGCATACGCGGGGGTGATCCTGAGAAAGAAATAGCAGTTTTTGCCAAATAGGGCGTCTTTCCCGCATACGCGGGGGTGATCCTATAGAGAATGTAAGGAAAACGAGCGAAAGCTCGTCTTTCCCGCATACGCGGGGGTGATCCTATAAGACGCAGAGCATTAGCCTATTACGACACGTCTTTCCCGCATACGCGGGGGTGATCCCCCTATTTCGCGCATTACAAGGTAAAACTCGTAGTCTTTCCCGCATACGCGGGGGTGATCCTTTGACGAAGAGTCTGTCTTGTTCTTCAGAGTAGTCTTTCCCGCATACGCGGGGGTGATCCCCGTGCGAGTATAGTTAAGACCGTCAACAACAAGTCTTTCCCGCATACGCGGGGGTGATCCTCTATCAACCAAAAACCGCGGAAGAATGGAACAGTCTTTCCCGCATACGCGGGGGTGATCCTGATGTGCGTTTTATGCGTGCATTGTGCAAAAGGTCTTTCCCGCATACGCGGGGGTGATCCTGCTGCTGTATGATGGCGCCAGCTGGACGTGTCGTCTTTCCCGCATACGCGGGGGTGATCCTCACTCATCGCGCATCGGCTCCTGGTACTCTAGGTCTTTCCCGCATACGCGGGGGTGATCCTTGAATTCTACAAGGATGGCGACGCGACGATTAGTCTTTCCCGCATACGCGGGGGTGATCCTACCATTGGTTGGCTTTCTGACGGTCAGTAAGGGTCTTTCCCGCATACGCGGGGGTGATCCCTGTGGAATGCGCTTCACGTTCTGCACCATCAAGTCTTTCCCGCATACGCGGGGGTGATCCCAAAACCGTAGGAACAATCAGCATCCGCAAAGGGTCTTTCCCGCATACGCGGGGGTGATCCTTGAGCAGACGCCAGAAGAATACTTGACGGCTCGTCTTTCCCGCATACGCGGGGTGATCCTCATGCGATTGTCTGCGTTTTTTGAATCCTTAAGTCTTTCCCGCATACGCGGGGGTGATCCTTCGTTATTAAGTTCCCGCCATGCGTCGTTTGCGTCTTTCCCGCATACGCGGGGGTGATCCTCTCATCGACCGAATCCACGCACAATGCTGTGTGTCTTTCCCGCATACGCGGGGGTGATCCTGCGAAGGATGCAAAGCACACAAAGGCTTATGCGTCTTTCCCGCATACGCGGGGGTGATCCTTTGCTGCGACTTTTGCTATCTGGTTTTGTTGAGTCTTTCCCGCATACGCGGGGGTGATCCCGCCTAGACCACTTCACACACCCCCTACGCACCGTCTTTCCCGCATACGCGGGGGTGATCCCGACAGCGCCTTCTACTACGCGGTAATACACAAGTCTTTCCCGCATACGCGGGGGTGATCCCGTCGTGTCAACAATCTGCACCGCGTCACCAACGTCTTTCCCGCATACGCGGGGGTGATCCTCTGCCCTAGTACTACACAGCATTGTGCGTGGAGTCTTTCCCGCATACGCGGGGGTGATCCCACACCGTATTCAACATTGCTATGGGATAACAGGTCTTTCCCGCATACGCGGGGGTGATCCCTGGGTTAAATAGAAACCGAAAAGAAAAGCGGAGTCTTTCCCGCATACGCGGGGGTGATCCCAAGGACGACAAGGAAGCTCGCCCTTTGCGCCAGTCTTTCCCGCATACGCGGGGGTGATCCTTATTGACGCGGCACGTGAAGTTTTTGAAGCCTGTCTTTCCCGCATACGCGGGGGTGATCCTGACATGCATTTTATGCGTGCTTTATGCAAAAAGTCTTTCCCGCATACGCGGGGGTGATCCCGTCTATGCTGATTGGCTTGGGGTCAGCTGGATGTCTTTCCCGCATACGCGGGGGTGATCCCAAGAGCTTTTTCCAAATCGGGCGAATCATACGGTCTTTCCCGCATACGCGGGGGTGATCCCAAGCTTTCCAGCTTCTTTAATAAGTTCGCGTAGTCTTTCCCGCATACGCGGGGGTGATCCTAAAGTATGTGACAATATTGTCGCATACTGATATAACGAATCTGTTGCCTATCTCTTCGGAGGATATGGAAGTTGGAGCCGGAATTGCCTGAGTATCTTGGGCGCCGGCTCCTGCGATATCTAGAGTCATGTGCCAAATGCGAAACATCGTTAATATCTCAGCTAATGAACTGAGCTAGTAACGCTGATTAGTCAAACACTGTTAAAAACTCAGCTAATGAACTGAGAAAATAACACTCACAACCCAAGCACCATTAATATCTCAGCTAATGAACTGAGTTAGTAACGGTTTTACTACGGAAGACCTCGCTTGCGTTGAAATCACAGCGTATTTTAAACGCTTAAGCAAATTTTGTACTCTGAAAAATCTTGAAATGCACTATGCAATTTTAAGATTTCATCGTGCTTCCTAAGTGGGGACAACTTGTCCCCATGTAACTACTTGTGTGCGCGTTTGATTGTGCCCCCGACGCGGGGACAACCTGTTATATATCGCAGCTTGGGGGGGGGGTGACCAGTTTCAGCTTGTCACTTTCCGCTTACACGTTTATGTTGACGGTTTGTGATTACATAGTTATAGATATGAAATATTTAGCAATTGAACCCCGGCTTTGGCTGGGGTTCATTGCGTATAAGAGAAAATGCGAATGATATTGAGAAATAATATCGTTTCAATATTTTAGGGGAGGCTTAATAAGTGCATAATCATAACGGTGCAACTTCAACTAGCGGCATTGATTCGCATTCAAGAAGTGCCAATTCCAACGTAAATAACGTCAAGGTGAATGCCACCAACGTAAATAACGTCAAGGTGAATGCCACCAACGCTAACGCAGCTTCCCAGGCGGCAGCAATCCACGCAAGTCACACCCATCAGCATCGACTACTTCTTACTCTTTCTCTTACTTCAATCGTATTTTTTGCAGAAGTAATCGGCTCTTTCCTCACAAATTCTCTTTCGCTTCTTATTGATGCTGGCCACATGCTTACGGATATTTCCGTTCTTGCAGCTTCAACGGTTACAGCAGTTCTTATGCGTCGTCGTCCAAGTAGCAAGCGCACGTGGGGTTGGGCTCGTCTTGAGGTTATTACTGCTGCCGCAGGTGCTCTTATTTTGCTAATTGTTGGCGTATATGCTCTTGTTGAGGCTGGAATGCGTCTTTTTGGAAGTGGTCACCAAGGAATTCACGATGTAAATCAGCTGCTTTTCTTTGGTATTCTAGGCCTTGCTGCAAACCTTGCTTCGCTTGTAATTCTTATGTCTCAATCTCAAGACAATATGAATATGCGAGCTGCCTTCCTTGAAGTTATGAATGACGCTTTAGGCTCTGTGGCGGTTGTAATCTCTGCAATCGTTATGATGAGCACTGGTTGGGCAGGTTTTGATGCTCTTGCCGGCGCGATTATTGCTATTCTTATGATTCCGCGCGCGCTGAAGTTGCTCAAGAATGCTGTTAAGGTTCTTCTTGAGCAGACTCCGGAAGGTCTTGATTTAGATAAAGTACGTGAGCA
Organism: Gardnerella washingtoni; assembly: GCF_049262705.1. Classification (NCBI taxonomy): domain Bacteria; kingdom Bacillati; phylum Actinomycetota; class Actinomycetes; order Bifidobacteriales; family Bifidobacteriaceae; genus Gardnerella; species Gardnerella washingtoni. Next base: position 610,928 of record NZ_CP058398.1, read on the forward strand.
TTTGGAGCATGTGCCGCATGTTCTTGCTGTTCATGATTTGCACGCAAGTACTGTTTCTACTGGCATGCCAATTTTTATGGCTCATGTTGTTGTGGATCCTAACATGACTATGGCTCAATGTGCTCAGGTGCTTTCGCAGCTTCAGGATTGTTTACGTGAGCATTTTCCGGTTTCTGTTTCGCATACTACATTCCAGTTGGAACCTGAAGGCTATACCACTTCTAGTTCTTCTGAGCATCACGAGTAATAGTTTAAAGCATTTAGCTATTATTTAATTGTATTGCAATCTGTGTTGCATTCGTTTTTTGAAGTAAAGTGGAAGTATGCCTTTAAAAGAATTAATTGATAATCCGCACAGTGAGCGCGTGCGTAGACTTGTAGCGTTAGGCAGAGGCAATTCGCATGATTTTAAGCGTTTTTTGGTTGAAGGTCCGCAAAGCGCGCGTGAAGCCGTTCGTTACGCTTCAGATTCAATAAGTGATATTTACGTTATTAAAGAAGCTTGCATAAGTAACAAAGAAGAAACTAATCAATTTTCTTCTTTGCAGGCAATTATTAAAGAAGCGTTATCTAAGGACTTATACGTTCATCCTGTTGAATCTAGTATTATGCAAAAAATTAGTGCAGATTCGCAAGGAATTGTTGCTGTTGCGGATTCGCGATTTTTGAATGATTGGTACCTAAGTGAGTTTCAAAATTTGCAAGAATCTTCTCATGCAAACAGTAGTACTAACCCTCTTTTAATTGCAGCTTGCTGGCAAGTAAGAGATCCTGGTAACGCTGGTGCGATTATTCGTGTTGCGGATGTAGCAGGCTGCGATGCTGTTGTTTTTGTGGATGATTGTGTAAGTCGTTGGAATACTAAGTTAGTGCGTTCTACTACAGGATCGCTCTTCCATCTTCCTGTAGTGCAGTTAAGTGTTCAAGATTGGTTTGACTACGCTAAAAAGGCGAATATTCGCGTTATTGCAGCAGATATTTATGGAACTGATCAGCTAAAACCTGTGCCTTTTCCAAAGATCCTCGCAAGTGAGGAGCTTACTAGCAATTCTTTAGCTCTACTATTCGGTAATGAGGCTAGAGGATTACCTCAAGGCGTATTGCAGCAAGTTGACGATATTTCAATAATCCCAATCTATGGAAAAGCAGAATCAATGAATCTTGCAACAAGCGCTGCAGTGATGCTCATGGGCTTGGCTATGTCGAGTCATGCGCGAAAAATATAGGACTGAGCGGTATTTTGGAATAGTATATATACAGATGTGTGTATACGCATAACACAGATAGGAAGGGTGCTGTGACCGATAATAAGCCATTCGATGTGAAAGCGGTAACTCAAGCAGTCAACGAAGGTATTGCTCGTGCTGCTGCTGCTCAAACCATGGATGAATTGAAGGCGGTAAAGACTCAGTACGCTGGTGCGCAGTCGGTGATGACTGTTGCAAGTAAATCTATTGGTTCGCTACCTGCGGATCAAAAGAAGGAAGTTGGCAAAGTTATGTCAGCATTGCGTGCTGATTTTGGCCGTGCGTTTGCTGCTGCTTCTGAGCGTATTACAGTTGCTGAAGAGGAGCGTATGCTTTCTGCTGAAACAGTAGATATGACACTTCCAGTGAATCGTAAACCGTTGGGAGCACGTCATCCTATTGCCAGAATTATCGAAGATTTTGAAGACTTCTTTGTTTCGATGGGTTGGCAAATTTCTGCAGGTCCTGAGGTGGAAACTGAGTGGTTTGATTTTGATGCGTTGAATTTTGGTCCAGATCATCCTGCTCGTCAAATGCAAGATACTTTCTATGTGCAAGGTAACCAAGCGAAGGATGCTGCAGGTTTTGTTGGTTCAAACATGGTTCTTCGTACGCAGACTTCTTCGGATCAGGTTCGTGCTCTTATTGAGCGTGGTGTGCCACTGTATATTGCTTCTCCTGGTCGTGTGTTCCGTACTGATGAACTTGATGCGACTCACACTCCAGTATTCCACCAGTGTGAAGCTTTGGCTGTAGATAAGCATTTAACTATGGCTGATTTGAAGGGTGTTCTTGACCGTTTGGCTGTTGCAATGTTTGGTCCGGAAGCTAAAAGTCGTTTGCGCCCAAGCTACTTCCCATTTACTGAGCCGAGTGCTGAGCTTGATTTGTGGTTCCCTGATAAGAAGGGCGGTCCAGGCTGGATTGAATGGGGTGGCTGTGGAATGGTTAACCCTAATGTGTTGAAGTCTGCAGGTTTAGATCCGCAGGTTTACACAGGCTTTGCGTTTGGTGTTGGCTTGGAGCGTACTTTGCTGCTACGTCACGATATTAACGATATGCATGATTTGGTTGAAGGCGATAAGCGCTTCAGTGAACAGTTTGTAATGGGGGAGTAATACTCATGCCAATGGTAGATATTGACTGGCTTAAAGATCATGTTGAAGTGCCAGAAGGTTTAACGTACGAGCAGCTTGCTAAAGATTTGGTGCGCGTAGGTCTGGAAGAAGAAGAGATTCATACTTCTCAAGTTACCGGTCCGATTGTCGTAGGTTACGTAGTGGATGCAACTCCTGAGCCGCAGAAAAATGGTAAAACTATTAATTGGTGCCATGTTGATGTTGGTGAAGAATATAACGATGTCGATGAGAACGGTAAGAAAGTTCCTCGTGGCATTATTTGTGGCGCTCCAAATATGGCTGCTGGTGAAAAGGTTGTAGTCACACTTCCTGGTGCCGTGCTTCCTGGCGATTTCAAGATTGAGCCTCGCAAAACTTATGGCCACATTTCTAACGGCATGTGTGCTTCTGAGCGTGAGCTTGGTTTAGGGGATAGTCATAACGGCATTATTTTGTTGCGTGAATATGGCTTCTCTAAAGCTGAATATGATGCTTTGAAGCCTGGTGATGATGCTATGGAGTTGCTGCATCTCAATAAGCCAATTTTGGAAATAAATATTACTCCGGATCGTGGGTACGCTTTCTCGTATCGTGGTGTTGCTCGTGAATATCATCACTCAACTGGCGCATCGTATACGGATCCTGTCATAGCGTTGAATGAGCAAGCTAAAAAGGTAATGGAAAACGAAGGACATAAAACTGCTGATGTTGAGGTGAGTGTCGAGGATACAAACCCAATTCATGGTGTTCCTGGGTGTGATCGTTACTATGCTCGTGCTGTACGTGGTTTTGATGCTGCTTCGCAGAGTCCTCGTTGGATGCAACGTCGTTTAACGCGTGCCGGCATGCGTGGCATTTCGCTTGCTGTTGATGTTACTAATTACGTTATGCTTGACTTAGGTCAGCCTTTGCACGCTTACGATTTAGATAAGATTGAGGAACCGATTGTGGTTCGTCGTGCACATGCTGGTGAGCATCTAACTACGTTAGATGGTAAAGATCGTGAATTGCATGTTGAAGATTTAGTGATTTGTGATTCGCCTCATGGAAGCCATGGATCTCGTGTGCTCGGCTTAGCTGGTGTTATGGGTGGCATGTACGGCGAAGTCACGAGTGAAACCAAAAATATTTTGCTTGAAGCGGCTCATTTTGATCCTGTGTCGATTGCTCGTACTGCTCGACGCCATAAGCTTCCTTCTGAGGCTTCTCGTCGTTTTGAGCGCGGTGTTGATACTGATTTGCAACCTGCTGCAGTGCAGATGGCTGCAAACCTTTTGGAGAAGTTTGGTAATGCTCAGCCGTCTTCGTCTCCTCGTGATATTAACAATACGCAGACGCGCAATGTGATTGTGTTTAAAGCGGATGAAGTGAAGCGTGTTGCTGGTCTCGATATTGATTTGAACCGCATAAGTGACATTCTTACAGATATCGGCTGTTCTGTTGCTGGTGGTGGTAACGGTTCATTCTCTATACTTCCTCCAACATGGCGTCCAGATTTGAATGAGCCTTGTGATTTGGTCGAAGAGATTGCCCGTTTAGTTGGTTATGATGAGATTCCTGTTAAGGTTCCAGCAGTTCCTGTTACTGGTCGAACTGGTTTAACTGCTGAGCAGGCGACTCGTCGTGCTATTGCCTACGAGTTAGCAGAAACTGGACTTGTTGAATCCTTAAGCTACCCGTTTGTAGGAGAGGATGATATTAAAGCTTTCCGTCAGGATGTAGATGAAGTTGCTGAAGTAAGTGTTCGTATTGCTAATCCATTGGCAGGCGATCGTCCTTGGCTTCGTCGATCTGTTCTTATGACATTAGCTGGTACTGTTCGTCGTAATCTTCGTCGTGGCTTAACTGATATTTCTATGTATGAGCTTGGTCATGTGTATTTCAGTGATCCAAATGCTCCTGCTATTCCTGCATTGCCTGGTTCAGTGCGACCATCTAATGCTGATCTTGCTGCTTTAGATGCCGGTTTGCCGCAGCAACCTTTACATGTTGCCGCGTTACTTACCGGTCATGCTGAAGAAACTGGTTGGCTTGGCACACACCGTGATGTTGATTGGAGTGATGCTGTTGAAGCACTTCAACGTGTGGGCAAACGAATTGGTGTTCGTTTTGTGCTTAACCAGTTTGAAGCTAAAGAAGCACCATCTTCATGGCATCCTGGTCGTAGCTCTCAGGTTTGTATTGTTGCAGAAGATGGTTCTTGTGTAGATCTTGGTGTTGTTGGCGAATTGCATCCTCACGTGTGTGATGCTTTAGATTTGCCTAAGCATTCAGCTGCTTTTGAGCTTGATTTGACAGCATTGTTTGACAATATGTCAATGAAGCCGGTGCAAGCAAAACCAATTTCGACTTTCCCTCCAGTAAAACAAGATTTTGCTTTTACAGCACCTGTTACTTTGAAAGCAGAAGTTTTACAATCTGCCATTGAGCGTGCTGCTGGAGATTTGCTTGAATCAGTTGAGTTGTTCGACGTGTACGAGGGTGAGCAACTTGGTGAAGGTTTGCGCTCTCTTGCTTACTCTGTAACGTTTAGAGCTGCAAATAGAACGCTTTCTGGTGATGAGATGGATGCAGTTCGTAAGCTGATTACGAAGTCTGCTGCTGAATTGCAGGCAACTTTGCGCGCATAAGCTCATCACATGATATATAGTGCGACTGTACAATCGCGATATGATGGTTGTGCAGTCGCACTATGCTATTATTTTCGTTTTAATTTTTATGCTTGGTTGGTACTGATTGTTCCGTATGAAAACAAGTTGGTACGAGAGAATATATAATTTTGTGAGTAGAGAAAATATGTGTAAGAAAAAACACATAAATAAGTGTTATAACATGTAGATATTTATGCGCGCAGTCGTATATATTTGATGAGAAATGTTTTTTCTGAAAGGTTTTATAGAGAACTATGACGAATCCAAAAATGGATGTTGAAAAAAACACTAGTGATGATGTTGCTGCAAAGCAGCAGCGTCCTGCTACGAAAGCTGCGCGTTTAAATGCTATTGAACAAGCGCTATTGTCTGAAGTAATTACTTCACAGTCGCAGCTTGCTAAAGTGCTTGCTCGTCACGGTTTTGAAGTTACTCAAGCTACGTTAAGTCGTGATTTAGATGAAATAAATGCTGTTAAAATACGTTTAACGGATGGCAGGATTGCTTATGTGCTGGGTGATGGTACGGGGAACCGTCACGCTATGGACACTGTTCGTATAGATCAGCAGGTCGCGCGCACATTGGCTGGTCTTGTTACAGAAGTTGGTCATGCGAATAATATAGTGGTGATTCATACTCCATCTGGTGCAGCACAGTATGTTGCTAGTGTTATAGACCGTCAACCTTTAAAAGGTATTTTGGGATCAGTTGCTGGAGATGACACAGTTATTATGGTTTGTGTGTCAAATGAAGAGGCTAAAGATCGAGCTGATTGGATGTTGACAGTAGCGTCTCGTTAAGTGTGGAATATTGCTGGGGAAGAAAGCAGTTTAATTAGTTGTAGGTACAGTTACAAAATAAAGAATAAAATCTGCGAGCGTACACAGTGCATTGATAAGCTGTGTGCGCTTTTTTATGTATAAATATTATTGCACTAACTTTTAAAATATTCTCATAAAACTTTGTAAAAAAACAGATCTTAACATTTTTTATATATCTATTGATTTTATCTAGAGTGTATAATATGCTCTGTATTGTTTAATTATACAAAGCGGCCTAGGAGGTCACGATGAATAGTAACAAGCGCATTGTTCTAGCATATTCAGGCGGTTTGGATACATCTGTAGCAATTCCATATTTGAAAGAACAAACAGGTCAAGATGTTGTAGCTGTTTCTCTTAATGTTGGTCAAGGTGGAGAAGCTCTTGATACGATTAAAAAGCGTGCATTAGCGTGTGGTGCTGTTGAATCATATGTTGTTGATGCTCGTGAAGAATTTGCTCATGAATACTGCATGCTTGCTTTGAAAGCAAATGCAATGTATGAAGATGTGTATCCACTGGTATCTGCTTTGTCTCGACCACTTATCACTAAACATTTAGTAAAAGCAGCACACGAATTTGACGCAGATACGATTGCACACGGTTGCACTGGTAAAGGTAATGATCAAGTTCGTTTTGAAGTCGCAATTCAATCTTTAGACCCAGACTTAAAAGCTATTAGTCCAATTCGTGACTTGTCACTTACTCGAGATGTTGAGATTGCTTTTGCGAATGATCACAAGCTTCCAATTACTCAGAGTAAAAAAAGCCCATACTCTATTGATCAAAATGTGTGGGGTCGTGCAATTGAAACAGGTTTCCTAGAAGATCCATGGAACGCTCCAACTGAAGAATGCTATTCTTATACGCAAAATCCTATGGAATCTCAAGAGCCGGATGAAGTAACAATCACATTCGAAAAGGGCATTCCGGTTGCAATCGACGGGCATGACGTAACGCCTTTGCAAGCAATTGAAGAAATGAACGCAAGAGCTGGCGCACAGGGAATTGGTCGAATTGACATTATTGAAGATCGTTTAGTTGGCATTAAATCTCGTGAATTATACGAAGTGCCAGGTGCTCAAGCATTAATCACAGCACATCAGGAGCTTGAAAATTGCTGTCTAGAACGTGAGCAGCACAGATTGAAGCGTTCTCTCGACAAAAAGTGGGCAGAATTTGTATACGACGGTCAATGGTTCTCGCCAGTTGTGCGTTCGTTGAATGCGTTTATTAACGAAACTCAAGAGCATGTATCTGGCGATATTCGTATGACTATGTTCGCTGGAAAGGCTGTTGTTACTGGCCGTCGCTCTAAAGAATCTTTATATGACTTTAACTTAGCTACTTACGATTCTTCCGATACTTTTGATCAACGTGCATCCAACGGTTTCATTGAAATCTACGGATTGTCTAGCAAGGTTGCTGCAGCTCGTGACATGCGTGTTGCAAATAGTAACTAATAAGCACACCTGAACAATAATAGAGAAGCAATTAAATTATTAATGCGAGGTAATAATGACCATGCACGATGCAACCAACAATACTAATCATCCCATCGCACTATGGGGAGGTCGCTTTAGCTCAGGCCCTTCCAAAGAGCTTGCAGCATTGAGCAAATCAACACAGTTTGATTGGCGTTTAGCTGATGATGATATTGCAGGATCGCGTGCTCATGTGCATGCGTTGCATCGTGCAGGTTTATTAACTGAAGAAGAGTATACGAATCTTTGCGAAGCTTTAGACGAACTGCAAAAACGTGTTGATAATGGAACTTTTGCACCTATTGAGGAAGATGAAGATGAAGCTACTGCTTTAGAGCGTGGTCTGCTTGAAATTGCAGGGAATGAGCTTGGTGGAAAGCTTCGAGCTGGACGTTCTAGAAATGATCAAATTGCTGCGCTTATACGCATGTTTTTGCGCAGACATGCTCGACTGATTGTGAACTCGTTGCTTTCAGTTTGTAATGCTTTAGTAAAACAATCTAAAGATGCAAAAGATGCTGTCATGCCAGGGCGCACTCATATGCAACACGCTCAGCCGATTTTACTAGCACACCAGTTAATGGCTCACGTTTGGCCGTTACTTCGTGATATTCAGCGACTTATCGATTGGGATTTGCGTGCAAATGAAAGCCCGTATGGAGCAGGTGCTTTAGCTGGTAACACTCTTGGTCTTAGTCCAGAAGAAGTCGCCAAAGAACTTGGTTTTGCTAAAGTTTGTGCAAATTCTATTGACGCCACAGCGAGCCGAGATATTGTTGCAGAATTTTCATTTATTGCAGCAATGATTGGAGTAGATATTTCTCGCTTAAGTGAGGAAATTATTATTTGGAATACTCAAGAATTTGCGTTTGTGCGATTGGACGACGCTTATTCAACCGGTTCTTCAATCATGCCTCAAAAAAAGAATCCGGATATTGCAGAGCTTGCTCGCGGTAAAGCAGGTCGACTCATAGGTGATTTAACTGGATTAATGGCAACTCTCAAAGGTCTCCCTACAGCTTATGCTCGCGATTTACAGGAAGATAAAGAAGCTGTTTTTGATCAAATTGATACGCTAGAAATACTGCTTCCAGCATTTGCAGGAATGATAGAAACTATGAAATTTGATATCAAGCGTCTTCGTGAGCAGTCTGCAACTGGTTTTGCACTCGCTACCGATATTGCAGAGTGGCTTGTAAAACAGGGCGTTCCTTTCCGAGAAGCGCATACATTGTCGGGTCAGTGTGTGAAGCGTGCTGAAGAAATTGGTGGGGATCTTGCCGATTTAAGCGATGCTGATTTCGCAGCTATTTTAGATAAATTTATTCATTGCACTAGCCTTGGTGAGCTTAGAAAAGTACTTTCTAGCGACGGCTCTGTGGCATCTCGCTGTGGTAGAGGTGGTACTGCATTCGTTCGCGTAAAAGAACAGATTGGTGAAGCGGAAAGTTTAGTAGAGCATTACTCACATTTTGCCGATTCAATAAGTGATGGATGCGCATATCATACTCCTACAATTTTGTAAAATTTTTAAGAATTGCATTATTAACTGAATAAATATTGTGTCGAATACAAGGTCATACAGTATTCGGCACATGCTTATTAAGCGTGTCGCCCTGTGCTGCAAAAATTGAAAAGCTTGTGGACGCATGTAGCGCCCGATATTTTCGGTAATTTTTGCACTAAGGAGATACGAATGGCTCAAGTCAGGAATTACAAAGAAGCTGGATTCACTTCTTTGTTTGAAGAGCTGAAGTGGCGTGGATTAATTTCACAATCTACCGACGAGCAGCAGCTTGCTCAAGCGCTTGACGGAGAACCATTAACGTATTATTGCGGCTACGATCCTACTGCTGCTTCTTTGCATATTGGTAATCTTGTGCAGCTTATTAATATGCGTCATTTGCAGGCTGCAGGTCATCATCCTATTGCTTTAGTTGGCGGTGCTACTGGTTTGATTGGTGATCCTCGTCAAAGTGGTGAGCGTACGCTTAATTCAAAAGATATTGTGGCTGGATGGGCTGAACGTTTGCGCAAGCAGATTGGTCGTATTTTGCCGCTTGATGGTGACAATCCTGTTCGTTTTGTCAGCAATTACGACTGGGTTTCTAAAATGTCGGCTATTGACTTCTTGCGTGATGTTGGTAAAAACTTCCGCGTTGGCACCATGCTTGCTAAGGATATTGTGGCTCGTCGTTTAAATTCTGACGAAGGTATTTCTTTCGCTGAGTTTAGTTATCAGGTTTTGCAAGGCAACGATTTCTTGTACTTGTTTGATAACTACAATGTTACTTTACAACTTGGTGGCTCAGATCAGTGGGGTAATCTCACTTCTGGCATGGATTTGATTCGTAAGGTTCGTGGAGCTTCAGTAAACGTATTTACTAGCCCTATTATTACCGATAATCAGGGTCGTAAGTTTGGTAAGTCCGAAGGCAATGCCATGTGGCTTGATCCTTCTATGCTTAGCCCTTATCGCTTCTACCAGTTCTGGTTTAATCAGCCAGATGATGAGGTTGTTAAATTACTTAAAGTGTTCACGTTCTTACCAAAAGATGAAATTGAGCGTTTGGCTCAACAAATTCAGGATGATCCTGGAAGCCGCGAAGCTCAGCGTGTGCTTGCTTGGGAAGTTACCAGTTTTGTGCACGGAGAAGATGTGACGAATCAGGCGATTGCAGCTTCTAGCGCGTTGTTCGGTAAGGGTGACTTAACTGAAATTGACGAGCAAACTCTTGAAGCTGCTTTAGACGGAGTTAAAGTTAAGGCAGAAGATGGTAGCTTAGAATTTGCAAAATCTTCTAACGGTACTCGCGTTGTAGAAGCTGCTGTTGCTGCGGGATTGTTCCATACTATTTCTGAAGCCCGTCGTGCTATTGAAGCTGGCGGCTTGTATGTAAACAATGAACGAGTTAGCAGTGTTGATGATGTATTAGATGACCATGCTTTCTTACATAATCGTTTTGCTTTACTGCGTCGTGGTAAGAAGGCTATTGGTGCTGTAGAGCGCGCTTAGTACGCGTTTATGATTATTTGAAATACGTCTGTTGTAAGCTGGTTGAATGCTGTATGCTATACCTTGCTTACAACAGACGTTTACTGATGTTAAAAATATAGTATAAATGTGATTTTTAGGTAAATCGCAAATGAATGAGAGGTATGCCGGCATGGGCGAAGAGCACGAACACTCGCGGAGTGGTAAAAAGTCTTTTGGTGAACGTGGTGGATTTAACCATCGTAATGGTGCTAAAAGTGGTGAGCGTCGTGGTGGATTCCATAAGGATGGTTTCCATAAGAGTGGTTTTAAGAAAAGTGGATTCCGCCATCATGATGATGAGCGTGGTGAGTTTCGTTCTGGTGTAGGTCGTGATGGAGAGCGTCATTTCAATCGTCACAATGATCGTAGAGATGACTACAAGGAAAATCGACATGACGGTTATCGTAAAGACGGTTTTAAGAAAAGTGGATTCCGATCTGAGAACCGTGATGGAGAGCGCCGTTTTGATCGCAATCGTCGCTTTGATCGTCGTGATGACCGTCGTTCTAAAGACTTTGAGCGTGCTGGCGAAGAAGGTGGCAATCCACGTTACAAGAAGTTTGATGGTGAGCGTCGTTTTGACCACCGTGACAATCGTAATAATGATCGTCGTGATGACCGTCGCAATAATTCTCGCGGCGGTGAATTCCATAAGGACTTCCACAAAGGTGCTAAAGGTGGATTCCGCGACGATCGCAGAGATAATCACCGTGATGACCGTCGAGATGATGAGCGTCGTTTTGACCGTCACGATGCCCATAAAGATAATGATCGACGCACCAATTCGCATAATAGCTTCCGTTTTGACAACGGTCCTCGACGTAATTCTGATGGTACTGTTTCATATCCGTCACAAAATCCTTACACTGCACGTCGCCCAGGTGAGCCTAAGATGCCAAAAGGTTTGGAATGGGCAATGCTTTCTAAGGAAGATCGAGAACGCTTGCGCGGTTTATCTAAAGAGCATGCGGAAAATATTGGTCTTCATATTCTTGCAGCTTACGTACTTGAAGAAGAAAATCCTGATCTTGCTTTAGAACATGCAAAATGGGCAGCTAAGCAGGCTTCTCGCATTGATTTTGCTCGAGAAACGTTAGCATTTGTTTCTTATCGTCAAGGTGATTACAAGCTTGCTGCTAAAGAATTTCGCACTGCAATGCGCATGAACGGTTATCTTGATTATCTGCCGTTTATTGCAGACTGTGAACGTGGTATGAATAATCTTGACAAGGCTTTAGAAATTTGCATGTCTGATGATGCTAAATCCTTAAGAGGTGAAGTAAAAGCTGAAATGTTCCTCGTGTATGCGGGTGTTTTGGCTGATATGAACCATATTGATAAGGCCATTGATTTAGTTCATGCAATGGGTCGTTCCAAAGGTTTGCCAGGTGAATATCGTATGCGTGCTGTTCAGGCTGAGCAGTATTTCTTAGAAGAAGCCGGCAGAAGTGAAGATGCAGTTGAATTAGAGTCTTTGCTTGATAATCTTGAGCAGCAATACGCTGATGTTGACGATGAAGACATGAATCCAGATGATATCGTTATTGACTATGATTTGGAACATGTAAATGACGATATGATGGATGAAATCGGTGTTAGTGAAGATGACGCTCAATTTGCTCCTGAAGAAGATTCTGATAATTATGATGCTGAAGATGCAAATGATGCTGAAGATGCAATCAACGATATAGAAGATGAAGAATCTGAAGAAGATCATACAGATCAAAATGATGCTGATAATACTGACACCATCGAAATGAGTACAGTGAAATCAGACGAAAATCAGTCAGATGAACAGTAGCAAATAAATATTAACAAAATCAAGCGCCCGGCTGCTATTAAAGTATGCCGGGCACTTCTTACTTGTAATGAAACTATTAACAACATTCTTATAATAATCTTGAATATAGTGAGCAAATATATAAACGTAAGTAAGGTGATTTGAAATGCAATCTAGTATGAGAACGAATTTTTCCTTAAGTGCGCTTCCATTAAGTGAAGCTTTTCACTTGTCACTACTTGATTTAGATGGCGTAGTGTATCGCGGAGGGAACGCGGTAGAGTATGCGGTTGAAGCAATAGAATGCGCACAAAAACACGGTATGTCTATTGAATACACGACTAATAATTCTTCTCGTTTTCAAGCTGTTGTAGCAAAACAGTTGGAAAGTTTTGGTCTTACTGTAGAACCTTGGCAGATTATTACGTCTTCCGTAGTAGCAGCTCGCATGGTTGCTCGACATGTTAAACATGGTGCGCGTGTGTTGGTACTTGGTGCAGAACATTTACGTGAAGAAGTTGAACGTGCTGGATTGCAGCCGGTAAACTCATGTGAAGAGAATCCAGATGCTGTAATTCAGGGTTGGTATCCGCAGATGACTTGGCAAGAAATGGCAGAAGTTGCTTTTGCAGTAGAACATGGAGCTCAATATTTTGTTACCAATCGTGATTTGACTATTCCTAGAGAACTTGGTATTGCTCCAGGTTGTGGTTCCATGATCCAAGCTGTTATTAATGCTACAGGCGTTGAACCGGTTGCATCTGCTGGAAAACCAGAATCTGCAATGTATGATGAAGCACGGTTTTTGGTTGCTGCAAATGCTCGCCATAGTGACTTTGAATCTCAAGAGTATACCGAAAAAGACGAATTTGGTAATCCTGTAATAAGTATTTCGCGCTCATTGGCAGTAGGGGATCGTTTAGACACTGATATTGAAGCTGGTACTCGGGGTGGGTATGCCTCTTTGTTGGTGCTTACGGGAGTAACTGATCCGCATATGCTTATGCTTGCGCCAAAGCATTTGCGTCCAAGTTTTGTATCGAAAGATTTGCGTGGATTAAATGAAACTCATAATATGCCGAAGCACATAGATGAGCGCACCTTTACATGTGGTAATGCAAAAGCTCAGCTCATTGAGAATTGTACTATCGAAGTCAATGATGCTAGCGATTGTGACGCTTTACGAGCTGCTTGCGCATTAGCATGGAGCTTACAAGATAGTGGTGAACTCATGGACAAGTATACGCTTCCGGAGTTTTCGTTATGAACTTCAATGAAGACTTAGTCAAATCTACTCATTCTTCTACTTCTCAACGTTTAGATTGTGTTCTCGTAAGTCGTGGTTTAGTAGCAAGTAGAACAACAGCGCAGCGTTTAATTCGCGCTGGTGCTGTAAGTGTCAATAATCGCATTGTCGTAAAATCATCATTGTTAGTAAATAATTTAGAAGAAATATGTATTGCGAAAACTAAAAATGCTGATTCCTGTCTTAACTATGTTTCTCGCGGTGCGCTTAAACTAAAAGGTGCTTTTGATGCGTTTTCTGCTTACGGACTGTCAACAAATGAATCAACTCAAGCATTAGATATTGGTGCTTCAACCGGAGGATTCTGCGATGTTCTTTTGCAACGAGGTGTTCAGTCAATTATTGCGCTCGATGTTGGGCATAATCAACTGCACCCCAAAATCGCGAATAATCCTCATATTATCGAGATGAGCGGTGTAAATATTCGTGACGTTTACCAGGAAGACATGCCGTACAAGCCAAATCTTATTGTTTCTGATGTCTCTTTCATTTCGCTTACGCTAGTTATTCCAGTAATCGCACGTATCGCAGCATCTCAAGCAGATGTTGTGTTACTTGTTAAACCACAATTTGAAGTCGGTAAAGGAAATCTTGGCAAAGGCGGAATTGTAACTGACGAAACTTTACGATTTAAGGCTTTAGAAACAGTAAAAGCTTGTGCTGAAGACCATAATTTAACGATTATTGCAACAGAAAAATCTCCAATAGAAGGCACTCACGGCAACGTAGAGTACTTACTGTACTCACGATTTGCTGCATAAGCATACAATGTAAGTAATTTTCGTAATATGTAGTGTAACACTTACAATAGTTACAGTTATACTTAAATGGTACGAAGGGGCTGTGCAATGTCGGAATGTTTCGCAAATGACACTGCTTCAAAGGTTCGACGCGCTCTTGTAGTGACTCATGCGAGACTTGATAGTAACAGTGCTGTAGTCAACCAAGTTACGTCGCAACTAACTCATGCAGGTTTTTTGGTTGACATTTTTCATAGTGCTGCTGTATCTGATTTTGCGCAACAGCCTGCTCGCATAGTTAATGAGCAAACGGAAATAGTTGTGGTACTTGGGGGAGACGGTACCATGCTTCAGGCTGCAGAATTAGTACATTGTATGCCTGTGCCAATTATTGGCATCAATTTAGGACATGTCGGCTTTCTAGCAGAATTTGAAAGCTTCCAAATCGACGAGGCGATTCGCAGAATTGCTAGCAAAGATTATTCTATTAATCACCGTATGGAAGCGCATGTAGACGTGTGGCTACCTGGCGCATCTGAACCTTTAAGCGATTGGGCGTTGAATGATATTACGCTTGATCGCGCAGACAGAGGTCGTATGGTAGAACTATCAATTCGCGTTGATGATGTAGAAATGTCATCGTTTGGCTGCGATGGCGTTATTGTATCAACGCCTACTGGTTCCACAGCGTATGCGTTTTCCGCAGGAGGACCAATTATGTGGCCAGATGTAGAAGCTCTACAATTAGTGCCATTAGCAGCTCATGCGCTCTTTGCAAGACCATTAATTATTGGTGCAGGTTCTACTTTTACTATTGATATTCTTGAGGAATCGTCGTCAGGCGGTTGGATTTGTTGCGATGGTAGACGACAGCGTGCACTTCCACAAGGATCGCGTATTCAAGTGCGACAATCTAAAGATGAATTATTGTTAGCGCGTCTTTCTGGAGCGCCATTTACTCAGCGCTTAGTTACAAAATTTGATTTACCGGTAGTAGGATGGCGCGAACAGCGAAATGGCAATGTATTGCGTCAGCAGTAGTTGACTGAATAAACGACAGTACTTTTAATGGCAGTAATACACAAGTGAGGTGTGGTGTGCTTGAAGAATTAGAATTACGTAATCTTGGTCCAATCGTGCATGCGCTTATTACACCTTCGGCGCATATGACTGCGATTACTGGCGAAACTGGCGCTGGAAAGTCAATGCTTCTTAGCGCTATAAAACTTATTTCTGGCGCAAAGGCAGATGTTGCGCGCATATCGCCAGACGCTAAAGAAGCATGGGTTCAAGGTGTATTTAGCGTACCAAAATCGAGTGAAGTGGCAACACTAGTTCATCAAGCTAATATCGAACTTGAATCCTCAGAAAATGATTGCACGAAATCAGATATGTATATTGCTAGAACAGTACCGCAAACGGGAAGATCTAGAGCGACGCTGTCAGGATTTGCAGTACCGAAAACACTGTTAGAAGAAATTTGTTCTCATATCATTACTATTCATGGGCAAAGTGATCAGTTGCGTATAGCAACAAGCGTAAAACAGCGTGAACTCCTTGATGCTGTAGCAAATAATAGTGAATTATTGCAACAATATATGCAAGCTTATCGCCTTTGGATAAGCGCTCAGGAAACGTGTAATCGCCTAGCAAATCAAGCATCTTCAGCACGTCAACGTGCGGATTATCTTCGAGAATCTTTGACGCGAATACGGGATGTAAATCCACAACCGCATGAAGATGAAGAATTGCATTCGAGAAGAGATCGTATTGAGCACGCTGCTCAAATTATTCACGCAGTTAGCACAGCCTTATCGTCTCTTGACATGAGTCAGCTAGATTATAGTGCTTCATCATCATCTTTGGATGCAAGAGGACTTATCGATCAAGCTGCTCAAGCATTACGAAGCATTCGAGTTGATAATTCATTGAATCAAGTAGCTCAACAACTTGACGATATTCATGCGCAGCTTGACGATATAGTCATGCAACTTGCGCAACAACTCGATATTGATTCCAGTGATGAAGACTTAGATGCTTTAAATGCTAGGATCCATGATATTACTGAGCTGACGCGCAGATGGGGGCCTACTTTAGATGATGTTCTTGATTGGGCAGAAAAAGCACAATTTGAGCTTGAAGATTTGGATGATTCGCCAGAAGCTATTAAGCGTGCGCGCGAAACTTGCAACCAACGCTATGCTGAAGCTCTTGAGATTGCTCAACAATTGCATGATGTTCGCGTAAAAGCTGGCGAAAAACTCAGCAATGATGTGAGTGAAGAATTAGCTTCACTTGCAATGAGTGGAGCGCAATTACATGTTCAGGTGAATTCGCGTGAAGAGAGCGGTGGAGAAACTACGCGGCTTGATGCTCATGGCTTTGACGAAGTTGAGTTTTTGTTCCAACCTTTCCCATCTTCTCCTGATTTGCCTATGGGTAAAAGTGCTTCTGGAGGCGAGCTTAGTAGGCTTATGCTCGCAATGGAACTTGTGGTTGCAAAGTTAAGTAAGCATGACAATGCAATGATGACATTTATTTTTGATGAAGTTGATGCTGGTGTAGGTGGTGTTGCTGCAGTAGAACTTGGTAAACGTTTAGCTCAACTTGCTCAACATGCGCAGGTTATTGTGGTTACCCATTTGCCTCAAGTTGCGTCGTTCGCGGATGTTCAGTTTGCCGTTCAAAAGAAAGCAGTTATGGGTAAAGTGATCGATGCGAATAGCGCGTGCATTCAAAGCGTAGCTACAACTGTTACCAAACTCGAAGGTGCTGTTCGGGAGCAAGAGATTGCGCGAATGCTTGCTGGTAGTGAATCGCAAACATCTTTAGAACATGCACATGAGTTGCTTACAAACAGTAGGAAGATGCTAGATGGTCTTGCGTAATATTGCGTCGGTAAATGCTGACACTATACGTGCAGCAATTTTTGATTTTGATGGTACGTTACTTGATTCTCTCGGCGTATGGGATGATATTGACAAACGGAGTTTTGCAAAACGAGGCATGAGTGTCCCCTCAATTTTTGCAGATACTACTGCTGCTATGAATCCTCATCAAATCGCAGATTATGTTATTGAACATTGTGGGTTTACTGATTCTCCTGAAACTTTAATGCAAGAATGGTCAGATATGGCTTTTGATGCATATGCTCACCAGCTTCCTCTTAAAAAAGGAGCGTACGATTATGTGCATTATTTGCATGCCAACAAAGTAAAGCTACTGCTTGTAACAACACTTTCTCAACGTTTATGTTTGCCTGCTTTAACAAGAGTTGGTATTGCAGATTGTTTTGACTTTTTACAATGTGGGGAAGATTTACCAGAAGCCGGCAAACATAGTTCACGAATTTATCTTGATTTAGCAAGTCAATTTCATATTGCTCCGAATAATTTCGCAGTATTTGAAGATTCTCATGTCGCTTTACGCTCAGCGCAGCAAGCTGGGATGCAAACATATGGGGTAGTAGATGACATCAATGCTGAAATTAGTGAAGATTCGCCTTTGCAAAAGTGCGTGTCAATATTTTCAGATTTTGCATTTGCACCCAAAATTTTTAATGCGAATATTGCAAATAGTTGAGTTAGTGAGGTTTCACATACCCCGGGTTTTGTCGCATGTATGGATACATGCGGATGACCATCCATCTCGATTTGACGTTGCCGCCAAACTCTAGCAGTCTACCCGAAGACTTGGGCGAGCAACCCTTATCGTCTTCTGCTTGACCTTGCTCCCAATGAGGCTTGCCATGCGACTAACTGTTACCAGAAGTCCGGTGGTCTCTTACACCGCCGTTTCACCCTTACCTGAACGAAACGTTCAGGCGGTCTATTCTCTGCTGCGCTATCTCTCAGGTCGCCCTGGGCGGACGTTATCCGCCATTGTGCTCTGTGGAGCCCGGAAGTTCCTCAGTCACTCCGAATGAACATTGTGACCGCGGTCATCGTGAAACCTCAACCTTCCTGATTATAGCAGATATTCTTCATTTCGTAAAAAATTCGTTGTTATGCGAAAAATTTTGTAATAAATATGAATTTTTTTATTTAAATTTGATAAGTTGCTAGGTTCTTATTGCTTTAGCGGATATAATAGAACTACCGACGGCATCGTGGCAGTCGGATGATACAAATCGAACTTAGTTCGAGTCTATACGGGGAGGTTTCGCATGGAAATCGTCATTACTGGTCGTCATACGCAAATTAATCAAAGGTTCCGTGACGTTGTAGAAAGTAAGATGAATCGTGTGACCGCCATTGCACCTGATGCGCAACGTGTGCAAATTGTGTTGACGCATGAAGGTAATCCAAGGCAGGCAGATACTGCAAAACGTGTTGAAATTACGGTTGTTGCTGGAAGTACGGTAATTCGTGCAGAAGCTTCTAGCACAGATCAATATAGTGCTTTGGATATGGCACTTGATAAGTTAACACTTCGCTTGCGTCGTACACGTGATCGTCGCAAGGATCATCGCCGTGGCTATAGTGAGATGGTTCCGGTAGATATGGGTGTTGTGGAGCCAGAAGTAGAAACCACTGTTGAGGAACCAGAAGAAGCTGAATCTAATAGTGCCGATGCTGCTGTTGCTTCAGATCTTGGTCCAGGTGAATCTGTGGAAGTAAGTGTTGGTGACACGCCTATTGTGATTCGCCGTAAGTTGCATATTGCAGAACCAATGAGTATTGATGAGGCTTTATACGAGATGGAGCTTATTGGTCACGATTTCTTCTTGTTTGTCAATAAAGAAACTATGCGACCATCGGTTGTATATCGTAGGCATGGTTGGAGTTATGGCGTGTTTGAGATTGATACTCCTGAAAATGTCGCCAAAAAAAAGTAAATAAAATTAAAGTTATGGAATGAAGTATATGCCCGTCTGGCGTAATGTCAGGCGGGCGTTTTTGAGATTTCAGACTCGCGTGCTTACAAAAATCGCAGCCGTCGCGTAATATAGGCACAGTTTACGTCTATGTTGGCTAGGCCGTCGTCATAGACATGACCTAAGGGAGCAAAACGTGGTAGATATCGTCGATAAAGCCTTGCGTATGGGTGAAGGTCGTCAATTAAAGCGCCTTGAGAACGTAGCCAAGGCTGTGAATGCGCTGGAAGATGAAATTTCCGCGCTTTCCGATGAAGAATTGAAGGGTCAAACTGCTAAATTCAAGCAGCGTTTAGACAATGGTGCAAAGCTTGATGATTTGATGCCTGAAGCCTTCGCTACTGTGCGAGAGGTTTCAAAGCGTACGCTTGGCCAGCGTCATTTCGATGTGCAGCTTATGGGTGGTGCTGCATTGCATTGGGGCAATATCGCAGAAATGAAGACTGGTGAAGGTAAAACATTGGTTGCGACTTTGCCAAGCTACTTGAACGCTTTGGAAGGAAAAGGCGTACATGTTGTTACAGTCAACGATTACCTTGCCAGCTACCAGAGTGAACTTATGGGTCGTATTTATAGATTCCTTGGCATGAGCGTTGGATGTATTATTACTGATCAGCAGTCGCCAGAACGCCGTAAGCAATACAATGCTGATATTACATACGGCACTAATAATGAGTTTGGTTTCGACTACTTGCGCGATAATATGGCTTGGGAAAAGAGTGAACTCGTACAAAGAGGTCATCATTACGCCATCGTCGATGAGGTTGATTCCATTCTTATTGATGAAGCTCGTACACCGTTGATTATTTCTGGCCCAGCAGAAGGCGATGTTACTCACTGGTATCGTGAATTCGCAAAGTTGGTTTTGAAGCTTACTCGTGATGTTGATTATGAGATCGACGAGAAGAGGAAGACTGCCGGTATTCTCGATGCTGGTATTGCTAAAATTGAAGATTACTTAGGCATTGATAACTTGTATGAGCCAGCAAATACTGCTCTTATTGGCTATCTGAACAATGCTTTGAAGGCTAAGGAACTTTTCCTTCTTGATCGTGATTATGTTGTCACTAACGGTGAAGTCTTAATTGTTGATGAGCATACTGGTCGTGTGCTCCCAGGACGTCGTTATAGTGAAGGTTTGCATCAAGCTATTGAAGCTAAGGAAAACGTGGAAGTAAAAGCTGAAAATCAAACTTTTGCTACTATTACGTTGCAAAACTACTTCCGTATGTATGACAAGCTTGCAGGTATGACTGGTACTGCAGAAACTGAAGCTGCAGAATTTATGGGTACTTATAAGCTTGGTGTTTTGCCGATTCCTTCTAACCGTCCAGTTATTCGTAAAGATAAGGATGATTTAATCTTCCGCACTAAGAAGGAAAAACTTACTGCTATCGTGCGCGATGTTGCTGAGCGTCACGCAAAGGGGCAGCCAGTATTACTTGGTACTGCTTCTGTTGAATCTTCGGAGATTCTTTCTTCATTGCTTGATGTCGCTCGTATTCCTCATCAAGTTTTGAACGCTAAGCAGAACGCTAAGGAAGCTGGTGTGGTTGCTGTTGCAGGTCGTAAGGGTGCTGTGACTGTTGCTACTAATATGGCCGGTCGAGGTACTGATATTATGCTCGGCGGTAACGTTGAATTCTTAGCTGATGCAAAGTTGAAAGCTGAAGGATATTCTCCAGACGATACCCCTGAAGAGTATGAGAAGCGTTGGCCAGGAGTCTTAGCTGAAGTTAAAGAACAAGTTAAAGATGAGCATGAAGAAGTAAAGATGCTCGGCGGCTTGTATGTGCTTGGTACTGAGCGTCATGAGTCACGTCGTATTGACAATCAGTTGCGTGGTCGTTCTGGACGTCAGGGCGATCCAGGTGAGTCTCGCTTCTACTTGAGCTTGGAAGATGATTTGATGCGTTTGTTTAACACGCAGCTTGTGGCTCGTGTTATGGCAAAAGGATTGCCAGAAGGTGAGCCAATCGAATCTAAGTATGTTTCTAACGGTGTTCGTACAGCACAGAAGACTGTTGAAGCGCGCAATTTTGAAATGCGTAAGAATGTGTTGAAATACGACGACGTTATGAATAAGCAGCGTACTGTTATTTATTCTGAACGTCAAATGGTTCTTAAGGGTGAAGACATTCATGAAGATATTTTGAAGTTCATGAGTGATACTGCTGAGAGTTATGTGCGCGGCGCAATGAACGGTTCGGATAAGCCAGCAAACTGGGATTTGGAGGGCTTGCATAAGGCACTTAACATGGTGATGCCAGTTGCGCTTGATTGGGATGAAGTTCACAAGACTATTGACAATCTTAAGGGCGAGAAAGCTGTTATTGCTTTGCGTGATTTGATTCTTGAAAGCGCAAAGTTAATTTATGGTTTGCTTGAAGCTGGCATCGGAAGTGACTCATTGCGTCAGATTGAGCGTCGAGTCGTATTAGCTGTGCTTGATCGTAAGTGGCGAGAACACCTTTATGAGATGGACTACTTGAAGGATGGTATTGGCCTTCGTGGTATGGGTCAGCGCGATCCTCTGGTTGAATATCAGCGTGAAGGTTATCAGATGTACAATTCCATGATTGAAGCAATCAAGGAAGAAACTGTTCAGTTGCTCTTCCATATGGATGTTAATCAGGTTGCTTCAACTGATGATTCCGATGCTGCTATGGATGAGGATATTGCTCAAGTTTCTGCCACAGTGGATGCTGAAGAAGAGTCAGCAGGTATTGTTGGCCCTGCTCCTTTGAGCCATGCTGAAGGTGAAGTTCCGTTAAGCATGCGTCCGAAGAATGAAGAGTGGAAGACACCATGGTCTGATGGTCGTACCTTCCCTGGTACGAATAAAAATGATGAGTGCCCATGTGGTTCTGGTCGAAAGTACAAGCTTTGCCATGGTCAGAATGAGCCTAATAGTGAAGTTGAATAAATAAGAATAGGTGTTAGCTGAGCTTTATATGAGGAGTTCTGTTGACACCTACTTCGTGCTAAGAGTACCGAATAGAAGGCTGATGCATTGAAATGTATCAGCCTTCTATTGTTTAAAATTATGGAAAAATAGAACAGAAATAAATCATATAGCAGAGCGATTATACTCGCGCTCCATCACCATAATCAGTGTAATCTTCATGGTAAAGATCATGTTTTTTACGTCGCATAAGTAACCCTGCACCGCCAAGAAGAATAAGTAACCCGCTTGCGATGCCTATGATACTCGCTAATAATGGTAAGAAAGCGCAAAGAATAACGCCAACAATACCAGCAACAAACATCAGCCAAAGTAGTACTGTAATGAGTGAAACATTGTCAAAGTGAGGATTTGGTGGTACAAAATCCTCACCATAATCTTCCATAGTATTATCTAAATCCAACCAACTGCTGCGAATATTATCACGCGGCCCATGAGGGGTAACGAACTGAATATGTGAATCTTGCATACGTTGAGGAATAATATACGATTTTTGACTGCTTAAATTTTTAAGCGAAAAATTATTTTTTGGCGCATTGTTAGTATGTTCATAAGCTGATCTAACAGCAGTCTCGCGCTTTTCTTGCTCTTTTAACTCTTTTTGCACATGTTTTTCAAAACTTTTCGCAATACGCGAGCGTAAAACATCATTTAAATCATCAGCATATTCTGACATAAAAGCTGACCAATCATGATCTAAATCAGCGTCAATGTTATGATGCTCGTGTTGATGCGACGCAGGCTCGTCCTCACGGCGAGGGGCGTTGGTATTCTTAGAAGAAGTCATGAAATATACTGTAGCAAGTCTGCCTGATAGTTTGCACGCGGAAGTTGTGAAAATAGGCGTTACAGAAAGGAATCGTATGTTGTATTGGTTCTTCGTGAAGGGACTTGGGGGTATTGCCCGCATGAGGATTCATCCATCAGCACAAGGTGTTCAAAATATTCCTAAAGAAGGTGGCGCTATTATTGCAGCAAATCATCTTGCTGTTATAGATGATGCGCTTTTGCCTTTGACATGCCCTCGAATGATTCACTTTATGGGTAAAGCAGAATATTTTGAAGGCAAAGGTTTAAAAGGGCGTTTTAAAAAATGGTGGTTTACTTCTGTTGGAGTATTCCCAGTAGATCGTTCTGGCGGTTCTAAGTCACTCGGCGCTTTGAACCATGCTCGAGAAATATTGGAAAAAGGGCAACTTTTTGGTATTCATATCGAAGGAACGAGAAGCCCTGATGGTCGTTTATATCGTGGTCATACTGGCGCTGCGCGACTTGCTCTTGAAACTGGTTGCCCAATTATTCCCGTGGCTATTATTGGCACAAGAGAGCTACAAGTTCAAGGACAAATTATTCCAGCAAAAGGAAAAACGCAAGCTATTTATGGAGAACCCATTTACGTTGAGCGTGTTCATGATTCTAGTGAAATTACGCATGAGCGTTTACGAGAAATTACTGATCAGGTAACCCAAGCAATTAAGCATATGAGCGGTCAAGAATACGTTGATGAGTATGCGCAAATTGTCAAAGAACGCATGCGTCAAGAGCGTCAAAAAAATTAAACATAACACAATAATGCTATTGGTTACTACTTGAGTTGTTCATGTAGTTACATTGATATGCATGTTGCTCCATAGTCTACAGTGGCGGAAGCTATAATGATTCCGCCACTGTATTTCACGAGCTTGTTGAAAAGAATTATTAAATTACAGTAAGCGTGATAGTTGAAGGATTACCATGTGAATCCTTCAAAGGTATCTCACTGCCAGCACCAGGAGATTGGAAGCGCACTACGTGCATATAGTCGCCGAGTGGTGCAGATACTCGTACTTGCAGTCCAAGAGCTTCAAGAATCTTACGAGCTTCAGTAGTATTTTTCCCACACACATTTGGTAAAGTGACTGTTTTTGGTCCTTTAGAAACAGTTACTTTCACGCTATCTCCCCAATGTAATTGGGTTCCGGCATCAACAGACGAACGAATAATCTTACCTTTTTCCACAGTATCGCTATTTTCTTCATCGTAGGTAACATCGAGTTTAATATCTCGAAGAGCGGTATCAGCTTCAGCCTTAGTACGATGAACAATATCCGGCATTTGCACAGGCATAGGACCTTTAGAAAGTAGTATGCTCACTTCCTCATTATGGTTCATTCGAGTGCCAGGCTTTGGATTAATATCAATAACACTACCAGCTGGCACTTCAAGAGAATACACGTCTGATGATGCATGATGCACAATATGAGTGAATCCAGCTTTATGGAGTGCTTGCAATGGTTTTTTGCCGTTACTAGTCTTTGCGTCTGCAATATCGTCCGGAATAGTAGCTTTACGAATACCTAGCGATAGTACAACATGAAGACGATTATTGGCATGCTTAGCAATATGACTACCGACAACATCTGGATCAGTAGCCAGTATTTTACCAGCAGGAATGGTGTCACTATAGTCTTGTGATACATCGTAAGGAATTCCAGCTACTTTTAGTGTGCGTTCATATTGTTTCCAATTAACATCAGTAATCTTGCAAATATGTTGTTTTGCGCATTGGAGATCATCAGGTTTTGGTAACGACCAATAGCTACCAGGACCGAGTAAATACCAGAAACTTCCAATAGCAGCGAGTGCTAATACGCCAAAGCTGCAGCATCCTGCGATAATGAATGCTCGTTTATGCGAAGAATGTGAAGATTTTTTGCTTGGCTTATTATCAGAAACAGGCGATTTTAGTGATGATGTACCATGCTGATTATTGTTAAAACTGTGCGCATTAATAGCTATTGTCGGCATATTGCTATCATCAAACTCTGACAGTGGATTATCTTGGGTGTCATTAACGGCGCTCTTTGGATCTACAGGAGACCATGGCATAGCTTGTGTTTTTTGTTGAAGCGTATCAACAGCAAAATCGTCATTTAACAAAACAGTATTGTTCATGCTGTCGTTACGAGTTTCATTATCAGAAATCCTATTGTTAACTGTTTCTTTTAATGCACTCACATTTTCAACATGGGGTATCGCAAGAGTTTCATCGTGAAAAGATTCATCTACAAAATCAGTATTATGTTGTGTAGCATAGTCAGGTGCAGTATGTATTGCTTGTGTCATATCTGCATCATGTGTAGCGTTTTCCTGCTTGTCATAATTTAGTGCGGATGGTGCGCGCAAATTATTGAGTGGAGTTTCACTAAATATATTCTGATCGTTATGTTGTTCGTCTAACTTGTACTGCCAGTCTTCAGTGCTTAATTGCATTGAAAGAGCACGCAATTGTGTCAATGCTTCGCTTGCATTCTGCGGACGCTCATTCATATTGCGTGCAGTAAGTTTTGCTATAAATTGCGCTACTTTTTCGTTGATACCTGGGCAAGCTGTACTTATCGAAGGAGTATTTTCATGCACATGCTTAAAAACAAGCGTTACTGGATTATCGGCTACAAAAGGTACTTTTCCTGCTAACATTTCCCAAGACATCATGCCGGCAGAGTACAAGTCACCTTGCGGCGTTGCTAGATTATGCTCAATGAGTTCAGGAGCAAGATATGCTGCAGTTCCAAGCAGTAATCCTGTAGACGAAAGTGTTGCTTGAGAAATTGCGCGAGCTAAACCAAAATCAGTAATTTGCACATGACCGCGGTCATTAATTAAAATATTTTCCGGCTTAATATCGCGGTGTACAACGCCAGCTTGATGCGCCGAAGCAAGCCCATCTAATGTTTCCGCTAATAAACGCAACGTATCGCGTACACTAAATGTACCTTGCATATTCATTTCGTAACGCAAATTAACGCCATGAACATACTCCATCACAAGGTAATCAAGACCTTCATATTCGCCCGTATCATAAACCTGCACAATATGGGGGTTAGCTATTGCTGCGGCAGAAGTTGCTTCTCGGCGGAATCTTGCAACGAACTGTTCGCGGTGCACTCCTTGAGCGAGCTGAGTATGCATGATTTTAATAGCTACAGTACGATTAAGACGCTCATCTTGCGCTTGATAGACAGTTGCCATACCGCCTTGAGCTATTTTGCGCACAATGCGATAGCGATTTTCAATGCACATGCCTAGCTGCACCTGTGTAGCTTCATCCATTGTCACAATCCTTACACGCGTAAAACCCTACTTGCCGCTTATGAGTGTACAAGCAACATAACAAAGAAAGATAGTTTTTGAGCGCTCTTTCATATTCTATTGTACATTACGCCATGCTTCAGGTATAAAGCGTTGGCTTATAGTATGTAAAATAGTTTTCCCATTGCTGTTTAGTGAACTAGCATCAATAGCATTTTGTGATTGTTTCCAAAGATTCATAATGCGTTGTTGAGAACGTTCAATTGCTCCAGAAGTATGGTAAATCTGTATAATACGTTGTACGTCATCTTCGCTGCGACTGTCGCTGGTATAAGCCTCTAGTAGTATATCTTGTTCATGCTTGTTACTGTGCTGTAGTGCGTCGGCAAGTAGTACTGCACGTTTGCCTTCACGAATA
Organism: Gardnerella washingtoni; assembly: GCF_049262705.1. Classification (NCBI taxonomy): domain Bacteria; kingdom Bacillati; phylum Actinomycetota; class Actinomycetes; order Bifidobacteriales; family Bifidobacteriaceae; genus Gardnerella; species Gardnerella washingtoni. Next base: position 637,442 of record NZ_CP058398.1, read on the forward strand.
TCGCCGCCAATAGGTTTACCAGTGTGCTTACTGTCGGAAACAATATCGAGCAAATCGTCTGCAAGCTGAAAAGCAATACCAAGAGGATCGCCAATATTGTGAGCAAGTTGATATGCTTCATGTGGTTCCATAGATGCTGCAAGAAGACCAAGCGTAAGCGGAGCAATAGTAGTATAACTTGCTGTTTTCCAACGGAACACATTTAAGGAAGATTCAGCAAGTTTTACGGGATCATCCAATTGCATCATTTCAATCGATAAATCTAACACTTGACCAATGCCAACGTTACGTTGCATAGATGCGAAAGCTGCTAATAACTCCTCATCATAAGCAAAATGCTTCGCAGCTCCGCGAGTAATATCAAAACTTTCCGTAGCGAGCAAGTCTCCGAGCATAAGACCAAGACCAGTTCCAATGTGTCGATTACTGCATGCACTGCTTAAAGCATAGTGTGCGCTCGGCTTACCGCGTCGCAAAGCAGATTCATCAATAATGTCATCATGAATTAATGCTGCGGTTTGGAATATTTCCAAAGCACACGCAATATCAAATATTGCTTGTTCCTGATTTTTTTGAATGGTATTTCCATCAGCTAGCGATTGGAATGCTGCGAGCGTGAGTAATGCTCGGAGCCGTTTGCCGCCTTCGCTTGAGACAATAGCCTGCCGTATGACTTGTTGTAGCGTATGTGCACATGTTGAAGAAAGATGGTTATTTATGTTTACGTGCGTTTGAAATTGTTGAGAAATTAAAGACGCAATGCGTAATTCAATATCTTTGAGAGTGCAACTGCTATCTACGAATGTGCTCATAATATGAAAGTTATCCACAGGGCTGAACATTACAAAACGCAGTGATTCATACATTTTGCGACCTTTTCACCGCAGGAATCTTTTTCTATTGCATGCTTATGTGCATCTTGAGAAACTAGCATCATCAAGTTACCTGCTTGATGCAACTTATAAGCATGTCTATAGGGAGGAAATTGATATGGCAATAGCAAATGTTGATGTAAAAGATCAAGTACCACATAAATGTGTCGATGATTTTGATATTCAGGGTCTTATGAAAATTTATGGAGAAAGTGCTCATTCTTTTAATGGTTGTTTAGATTTTGTTGGTTTAGAAGATTTTAATGGGTTTGCGGGGAAAGAAATCTCGGATATTAAGGGCAAGATATATCCCTCAAAAGAATGTTGTTATTTTATGACATTTCCCAAAGAGTATATAGGTCTTCATTGTAGTCGTCATGAACAATGGATTGAAGGCTTACAATATTGGGTTCCTGTGGCAGCTGATGGTTTTCTTGAACATGTTACTGAATATGGTAAGCAATGCACTATTAATAATCTTGCTATTACAGCTCTTGGACGTTGGTACAACATGTTCTCAAACGATGGGAATCTTCTTGGTTCTGATTTCATAGCATTGCCTATGGCTATGTTGCATAACATCAATGTGCGAGACGCGATGCTTATTACTATTTTGGATGAAAACCAAGAATGGTATGATGAAAAAACCTTGGTAGATTTTGCATTTTGTCCACATACTCCAGAAATATCTCGTAATTTAAGGCATTGTTTGGAAGCTAAGTTTGCTCAGACAACTAAAAAACCAGATGTATCACGGGCAGTACATGCTTGCAAAGTATTGCAAGCTATGGCACTTGTGACACACAGTATCCCAGAGTTGACTGTGCAAATTTACGCGTTATTAGCTTATATTAGTTGGTGGTTCCATTTGGGAGATGTACAGCATTATACTCATCGTGCATTAAGTATTGATCCTGATTGTTCTATGGCAAAAATTGTTCTTGGCGCCGATGAACATCACCTTGAACCTGCATGGTGTGAGTGTTACGCCACGCCGCAAAATAGGAAGAGGGAATAATCGTCTTGCTTAAATGGTTTACTACTTAAGGTAAGACTTGCCCTTGCGTGAACTATGCCTATTTGCGCCACAAGGGGATACTACAGGAGGAAACAGTTTGACGAGCGAAGTTGAATCATTTGTCGATCAGCATGAAGCACAAGAAAATAAGAAACCTGTAAAAACTCGTAAAACAGCTACAACTAAGAAGGGTGCAACTCGAGCTTCGTCACCTGCTAGCAAGACGCGTAGTTCTCGTTTGAAAAAAGAAGAAAATCAGATTGATACTGAAACTAAGTCATCAGAGGTTGAACAAGATGAGCAGAAAGATAACATGGTTGCGCAATCTCGCACGTCATTATCTTTCGACGATGATTCATTAGATGATGCTCATCTTGACGATGAAGACGAGCAAATGAATTTGGATGATTTGGAAGATATTCAGCCAGAAGATATTACTGACGTTGATGATCTTAGTGATGTTGTTGATGATGATGTTGCCGATCTTGATGATGAACCAGATGATCTTGACGATATTGATGAGCATGATGAGCATAAGCATGATGTTCCTCAAGTTCCACAAGCTAAAGGCGCTTTTATTGTTCGCGATGATGACGACGACGATAATCTGACTCCATCTGGCAACCCAAAGCGACGCGTTATTGCTACTGGTGCTACTGCTGATCCTGTGAAGGATTATTTGAAGCAGATAGGCCGCGTAAGCTTGTTAAACGCAGAGCAGGAAGTTGATTTGTCTGAGCGCATTGAGGCTGGCTTGTATGCTCAGCATTTGCTTGATACACAAATTGACCAAATGGAGTTTAAGCGTAAGCGTGAGCTTAAGTGGGCTGCAGCAGATGGAAAGAAAGCTAAAGATCATCTTCTTGAAGCAAACTTGCGTCTTGTTGTTTCTCTTGCTAAGCGTTACACGGGTAGAGGCATGCTTTTCCTTGATTTGATTCAGGAAGGTAACCTTGGTTTAATTCGTGCAGTTGAAAAGTTCGATTGGAAGAAGGGCTTTAAGTTCTCGACCTACGCAACTTGGTGGATTCGTCAGGCTATTACTCGTGCTATGGCAGATCAGGCTCGTACAATTCGAGTTCCAGTGCATATGGTTGAAGTAATTAATAAGCTTTCTAGGGTTCAGCGCCAGATGCTTCAAGATTTAGGTCGTGAACCTACGCCAGATGAGCTTGCTCGCGAACTTGATATGCCTGTAGAAAAAGTGCAGGAAGTGCAAAAGTATGGCCGTGAACCTATTTCTTTGCATACGCCACTTGGTGAAGATGGTGACTCTGAATTTGGTGATTTAATTGAAGATACCGATGCAATTGCACCATCTGATGCTGTTGCGTTCTCGCTCCTTCAAGAACAGTTTAGGCAAGTTTTGGAAACTTTGGCCCCTAGAGAGGCTGGAGTTATTAAGATGCGCTATGGCTTGGAAGATGGTCAGCCAAAGACTTTAGACGATATTGGCCGCGTTTACGGTGTTACTCGTGAACGTATTCGTCAAATTGAGTCAAAAACCATGTCTAAATTACGTCATCCTTCACGTTCGCAAACGTTACGTGACTTCTTAGATCAGTGATTGCACAATATTAGCGTACTTAAAAAAGTGTCGTATTATTGCTGGTAGTAGTGCGGCACTTGTTGCATGTTCTCAGAAGTTTGCTACAAGGGGTAGAAGTGGTCTCTCATAAAGAGCAAGAACAGTATGATGCTGATAGTTTGACTGTGTTAGAGGGCTTGGATGCTGTGCGTAAGCGTCCTGGAATGTATATTGGCACTACTGACAGTCAAGGTTTGATGCATTGCCTTTGGGAGATTATTGATAATGCGGTTGACGAGGCTTTAGCTGGTGCTTGTGACCATATTATTGTTACTCTTCACGATGATGGTTCTATTGAAGTTGCAGATAACGGTCGTGGTATACCAGTAGACGTTGAGCCTAAGACGAAACTTACTGGCGTCGAAGTTGTTTTAACTAAGCTTCACGCTGGAGCTAAGTTTGGTAACGCTTCTTATAATGCTGCTGGCGGTTTGCATGGTGTTGGTTCCTCTGTTGTAAACGCTTTAAGTTTACGCTTGGATGTTGAAGTTGACAGAGATGGTAAAACGCATCATATGGCATTCCATCAAGGACACCCTGGTGTATATACTGACGTGGATCCATTGCATCCGTCTCCAGCATCACCTTTTAAGCGCACGCGTAAGAATAAGCCTACTGAGCTGGAAATTATTGGCACGGTTTCTCCAAAAACTACAGGTACGCGCGTACGGTATTGGGCTGATCCAGAAATTTTCAATACAACTGCGCATTTTAGTTACGAGCAGCTTATTGCTCGCGTTCGTCAAACAAGTTTCCTGGTTCCAGGCTTAAAAATTACTGTTATTGACGAGCATGTGCCTGAAGGTGAATTATCTAATATTGAAGAAATTGATACGCCGGAAGACAATGTTATATCAGGTAATCTTATTGATAACAGCTATGAAAATAGTGAAAAATCTGAGGCTGACTTAAAGACTGAATTAGAATCTGATGATGAGACTTATAGTGATTCTGACAGTGAAGTAGAAGATGAGATTGAGGATATCGCGACTGAAAATGCTGAATCTGAAGCATCAGCTGCACAATCTGTTATAAATGTTGCATCTGCTAACTCAATGCAAAATAAACATCATCCTCGTGTTGTTGAATTTTTGCATAATGGTGGCGTCAAAGATTTCGTTGATTTTCTTTCAAAGGGTGAAGCTGTTTCTGACATCTGGCGTATTTCTGGCGAAGATACATACGTTGAAGAAACTCAAGCGGTTGATGCTTCGGGTGAATTACATGCTCAGCAAGTGACTCGTACATGTGGAGTGGATATTGCTTTGCGCTGGGTAAACGGTTACGATTCTAACATTATTAGTTTCGTAAACGTGGTTGAAACTCCAGGCGGAGGTATGCATGTAGATGGCTTCTTGCAGGGTATTACTAAGCAAATACGAAAAGCAGTTGAGGATAACGCGCGCAAGCTAAAAGTAAATCTTAAAGATGCTAATACGAAAATTGAACGCGATGACATTATGGCAGGTCTTGTTGCTGTTATAACTGTTCGCATTGCTGAACCTCAATTCCAAGGTCAAACTAAGGATGTTCTTGGGACTGCTCAAGTTAAGCCGATTGTTACAAAAATGACGGACTCTCAATTTGGAGAGATGATTAGCGGATCTAAGCGAGGATTCAAAGAGCAGTCTGCTAGAGTTTTGGAAAAAATAGTTTCCGAAATGCATGCGCGTATTCAGGCGCGTAAAACTAAGGAAGTTACTCGCAGAAAGAACGCTCTTGAGTCTGCTTCTATGCCGCCAAAACTTTCTGACTGCCAGCCTGGAAACGACGATGTTGCAGAACTCTTCATCGTCGAGGGTGATTCTGCACTTGGTACTGCAAAAGCTGCTCGAAATTCCGCTTTCCAAGCGCTTCTTCCTATTCGCGGTAAGATTTTGAACGTGCAAAAAGCAAGTCTTGCGCAAATGCTTTCCAATAAAGAGTGCGCTGCAATTATTCAGGTTGTTGGAGCAGGATCTGGCGCAAGTTTCGATATTTCGCAAGCGCGTTATAACAAGATTGTTATGATGACCGATGCAGATGTTGACGGCGCGCACATTCGTATTTTGCTGCTAACGTTGTTCTATCGTTATATGCGTCCGCTTATTGAGCATGGTCATGTGTATGCTGCAGTGCCTCCGCTTCACAGAATTGCACTCACTGGAAAGCGCAAGGGCGAGTATATTTACACGTATTCCGACGATGAATTGGCTGGAAAGCTCAACGATTTGCAAGCTAAGGGCATTGATTTTAACAGTGATATTCAGCGATATAAGGGCTTGGGTGAGATGGATGCGGATCAGCTTGCAGATACAACCATGGATCCTAGAACTCGTATGCTTCGAAGGATTCGTATGGAAGATGCTCAGCAAGCGAGTGAAGTATTCGATTTGCTGATGGGCGATGATGTTCCTCCGCGCAAGCAGTTTATTGTTGATAATGCGGACGACTTTGATCGTTCCAAAATCGATACCTGATTTTGTTATATAAACACTTTGTTGATAAGTGAAACTGAATTATCAATTACGCGTAAATTACTTACACAAAATCCTCCTGTCTAGTGAATTGCTGCAGGAGGATTTTTATGTAACACAGTTATTTAGTTAGTTTATTTACTAGAAAACATGTCTTTTGCATACTGGTGAATGTCATCTGGATTTATCATATTGTATTTTTCTTTTATTTTCGTAAAGTATTCGCCGATCATATTTTTGCTGATTATTTTATCTGATGAATCATCAGCTTTTAGATTGCCGCGAGTAAGTATCCAAGGCTCCTCATGATGCGTAAATCGTTCAAGCTCTTTACCGCTGTAGCAGCAAAGATTATCAATCACACTATCGCATACTGCTTTTTCGGTAGCGGATAGTGTAGTTGTTAGTTCTGCTGTAAGTCTCGTGATTTCGCTTTTTTGATCGTATTTGTAATCAGCTAATTTTCCTGATGATTTAATTCCTGATATTTCTGTTGTTGAGGAATCGATTGGTGTAAAAGTGTAGTCTTTATAGCGTAAATAGACGTCTTTGTACACAGGTCCATGAACCCATGCTTGACAATCATCGGTAAATAAGAACGATTTATAGAACGCAAAGTAAAAACCTTGTATATAGTACAATGATTTTTGCAAAGCAAGGGGAGTAATGTCCTCGCATTTTACGAGCAAGTATTGTATTACATCGTTTATTTTGTTGCTTGAATCTGTGTTAATAAAGTCGTTATTGCTTGAAGAATTGTTGGACTTAAGCAATAGTTTTTGAGTTGCCTTGTAGCTTTTTTCGTAGCTAAGCGCGGATTTCAGATTATTCTTATTGCTGATTAATAATTGCAAGTAATATTCCGGGTTATTATAAATGCGTTGCAAAATGTCAGAATATTGTTTTGAGGGAATGTCTCCGTCTGTAAATCTAGAAAACGTTTGTTCACCCCAACCGAGCAGTAGTGATAGTGGTCGCTTACCTATTGCGTATTTAGCAGGTATTTCGTTGATTTCATCAAGCGGAATAATATTGTTTTCTTTACGATACTCGTCATACAATGCTCTAAGATTCGCGTCGATAATTTCTGGTACATATACGTCAGAACCGCATTCTTTACAGTGTGCTTCTGTGCCAGGGTAGGAATATTGTTTTCCTTTAATAGATGCAGTCATTGGAACGGATTTTGTTGAGTACTCAACATCATTCCTGCATTCTTCGCAAAATGTTTTATTATCTTTCATTATGAGCCTTTTGTTGAGAATTAGCAGATTTATTATTTTTGAGTTGTTTATTAGATTATCTAAATAAATAATCTATCTGTTTATTTGCTTTATGAAATGAAATAACAACTGTCCTATTTTGCTGAGAAATAGTAATGATATTAAACTTCGTGTAAATGTTTACCATCTCACATTTACCTACGTGTGATAGTTTTACTCGTGGCGCGAATACGTAAAGTGTTTCATACTCATAGCCTCTTTTTTGTTTTTTAACGAATGACAAAAATCTTCTACTTCAATGTTGAGAAGTATATTTTTCTGAATATCTGATCGTATGTTGTATTCTCGAATGAAGTTTATGTTTTCTTGACGATTTTCGTTTAATGAGATGGTAAAGCGGTCATTTTTTATGCAGTCTTTTATCTTTGCGAGTATTGCTGAAATTTCTTCTTTTGTGTAATTCTGATTATAGTTCTTGTTCATATACCACCTCCAGAAGTATGATACAAAAAATAAGTGCATTTATCAAGAAAAACGCATCAATTGATGCATAAATGATTGCGCATGTGTTCTAGAATAAAATTTATTAGCCTTATTAATGTGTTTGGCTTGTTTTTATGCTTTAAAATGATAAGCAAGAAGGCTTTGATAAATATAAGCTTGATTTTGCAATATTTTGTATTGAAAATGTTGCTAAGAAACTTAATAAAAACCCTCGTGATACGTATGATGCTTTGACTAAGAAAAGTAATATTCTTATGTCTTATATTGTTCCATCTTATGATGTTTTGCATACTCAAGGCAAAGAATATATTACGAACGATATTATTTCTTTCATGCACGAAAAAGGTGTGGCAAATATTTAGGGGAGTGAGGGATTTTGAAGGCGAATCCTGTTTTGTTGCAAAAGAAGTATGTGAGAGTTGTAAGTCTTCTGGCTGAGCGTGCTGGGTTGAGCTATGAGCAGGCTCTTGACGTGTTTTATCATTCTGTTACTTACGATTTAATGCGTAATGGTATTTCGGATATGCATTGTATGAGTGATGAGTATTTGGTTCAGGATTTGCTTGATGAGATACGTAAATCTAGTGAGAAAAACAATTTGTAAATGTTATATTGCTGGCGTTTTTTAATCCTACCTAAATCCTAATGTTAAAACATATAACTCGTTTGATGAATTGATGTGTGAATATGATTAACCTTCTTCTTGCTGTTATTTATCTTGCTTTTATTAGCTTAGGTTTGCCGGATGCTCTTCTTGGAGCTGCGTGGCCTACGATGAGTCACGATGTTGGTGCGCAAATTTCTTGGGCTGGCGGAATATCAATGGTTATTTCTGCAGGAACAATTGTTTCTGCGCTACTATCTAATAGGCTTACGCATAAGTTTGGCCCTGGAAAAGTTACGCTTATTTCAGTTTCCTTAACAGCTTTAGCGTTGCTGGGTTTTTCTTTTGCTCCGAATTATCTTGTGCTTATTTTTCTAGCTATACCATATGGTTTAGGCGCTGGAGGAGTGGACGCTGCTCTTAATAATTACGTTGCAATTCACTATGAAAGCTGGCATATGAGCTGGCTTCACTGCATGTGGGGAATTGGAGCTTCGGCAGGCCCTTACGTTATGGGTTTTGCGCTTTCTCACGGACAACGTTGGCCTGCAGGATACCAGTATATTGCCGTTATACAAATTGCTCTCACTCTTGTGTTATTCATAAGTTTGCCGCTGTGGAAAAATAATACAAGAAAAGAACCGCATAATCTTACTAAGGTAAAGAAACAATCTTCTGGGATGCTATCTTACGCAGAAGTTTTGCGCATTCCAGGAGCTAAAAATATTCTTATTATGTTCTTTTGCTATTGTGCTTTAGAACAAACTGCAGGATTATGGGCCAGCAGTTACATGGTTTTGCATGGAGGAGTTAGCCGAATTGTGGCGGCAGGTTGGGCAAGCTTGTTTTATGTTGGCATTACGGTTGGCCGTTTTGTAAGCGGATTTCTTACTATGCGTTTTAACGATGCAACCATGATTCGTATTGGACAATGCGTAATGATTGTTGGCATTTTAGTATTGCTGCTTCCTTTGCCGAATCATATTGAGCTTATTGCAGGATTTGTAATTATTGGACTAGGATGCGCTCCAGTTTACCCATGCATTATTCATTCAACGCCTCATTATTTTGGTGCAGATAAGTCGCAAGCTATTGTTGGCATGCAAATGGCAAGTGCATATATTGGATCTATGGTAATGCCTGCGATTTTTGGAATAATCGTGCAGAATGTTTCTATGGTGCTGCTTCCGGCTTATTTGCTTATTCTTCTCGCTGTAATGACTTTTATGCACGTGCGTCTGATGCGCGTTTGTGCATAATAATTTTTCGTCTATTGCAATAAAGTAAGTAATTTTCTAGAAATTGTTCGTAATGCTATCCAATATGTGCAATTGGGGAAACAAGCTCAGTTCCAGAAGCGTCCCTTCGCATATCTGGCTTAGGTAGTTCCACAAAGCTTCCGCCTTCAGTGACTGCTTGCAATGGGTAGTAGCCAACATAAGCATGAATAAGAGTATCTTGTCCTTTAAGAAAACGTTGTGAACGTACGCCGCCAGTTCCACGACCTTTTGTTGGATACATATCAAATGGAGTAATCTTTGCAGAGCCATTTTCTGTGCCAGGAAGTGCCTCGCTGTCGCCTGCTACAGTGAACACTACTGTGCCAGTAGCGGAGAACAAACCATTTTCACCCTCTTCATAATGCCAAGTAATAGCTTCTTTCGGCACTACTGCAAAAGTAGTGACAGTTGAGCCTTCTGATAAACGAATGCCAGCCATGCCTCCTGCTGTTCTTCCTTGAGGACGAACTTGTTTGGCTTCAAAAGTTAGCAATGAAGAATCTGTGCTAATAAACACGAGTCTATCATTGTCTCGTGCTGGTGAAGCAGCGACAACTGTGTCACCATTCTTTAGATCAATAACGCTCCACGAATCCATAGTTGTCGGAGCCTCAAAATTCCATCTTTTAACTACACCATTCCGTGTACCAATTGCAAGTGGTATAGCATTTTGTGATGCGTCAAATGCTATTGCTGCAGCTACGATTTCTCCTTTAACAGGCTCAGTGCTTTCCGTTGACATAAGCAGTTCTTTAGCTAGTACGCCATGAGTAAGTTTTACAGGTTTTTCTTCTTCATCATGTAGCTGAGGTAAATCAGCAGCATGTGCAAGCACTAAACGACCTGCAGTAGTAATTAGTGCATACGTTGCTCGAGTTGTAGTAGCAAACATAGTTGCGCAAGGAGTGTCAAATACCTTAGTATTGTGAGCTTTCCAACGTTCAAACATTGCCATGCTTGTTCGTGCTATACGACCAGAAGTACTCAACACTATTGCGCAAGGATCATCACTTAATTGTAATGCAGCAGAAGCTGCTTCTGTTTCGCCGGCTTTTATTGCTGCATTCGCTGCAGCAATATCCGCTTGTGCGGAAGTAAGCTGATTCGCTGATTGTACTGCTTGCATAGCGAGCTTTTCAGCATTGTCGTCTGCGTTGGTTGTTACTGGAGTAAAGCTTCCATCTTCCTGTTCATCAAGAAGAATTGTCCTACGAGGGGTATTCCACTGTTTTACAGCATCATCCATTTCTGTGATCACTACATGATCGAGTTTAGCTTCAGAACTCAAAATTTGAGTAAGATTCTCAATTTTTTTAAGCAAATCGTCACGTTCAGCCTCAAGCTCAATACGACTCATCTTAGTAAGTCTGCGTAAACGCAAGTCCAAAATGTATTGCGCTTGAATCTCGTCAAGATCAAAAACTTTTATTAATTTAGCTTTTGCTGTATCTGCATCTTCAGAAGATCGAATTACTTGTATTACTTCGTCAATATCAAGTAAAGCAAGAAGTAAACCATCTACTAAATGCAAACGTTCCTGTGCTTTCGTACGCCTAAATTCACTTCGTCTGCGTACAACTGTCCTACGATGTGCTATCCAGACATCTAACAGTTCTCGTAAGCCCATAGTGTGCGGTCTGCCGTCCACTAATGCCACGTTGTTAATGGTAAAGCTTTCTTGCAATGGTGTATGCCTGAAAAGCTGAGCTAATACGGCGTGAGGATCAAAACCAGTTTTAATTTCAATAACAAGGCGAGTGCCATTGTGTCTATCTGTTAAATCAATAGCTCCAGAAATACCATCGAGTTTGCGAGCCTTTACACCTTGTGAAATGCGTTCAAGAACACGCTCAGGACCAACCATAAACGGAAGCTCGGTAACAATAATTGCTTTTTTGCGAGCAGTAATATTTTCAATATGCGTTGTAGAGCGTGTTGTAAATGCGCCTCTGCCAGTCGCATAAGCTTCGCGAATACCGCTTCTTCCAATAATAATCCCGCCACCAGGCCAATCTGGTCCAGGTACAAGTTTCATAAGATCATCCAACGTTGCGTCAGGATGTTTCATCACGTATTTTGCGGCAGCAACTACTTCACCTAAATTATGCGTTGCCATATTAGTTGCCATACCGACCGCAATGCCAGATGCACCATTCACTAGCAGGTTCGGAATTGCAGCTGGTAATACTGTAGGCTCTTTGAGTTTATTATCATAATTTGGTGCAAAATCAACAGTATCTTCGTTAATATCAGCATTCATGCCAAGAGCTGCAGGAGCTAAGCGTGCTTCCGTGTAGCGGGATGCTGCAGGACCGTCGTCAAGAGAACCAAAATTACCATGACCATCAACAAGTGGAAGTCGCAGTGAAAATGGCTGAGCTAGGCGAACCATTGCTTCATAAATTGCAGAATCACCGTGAGGATGCAGCTTACCCATCACTTCACCAACTACACGAGCAGACTTCATATAAGCGTGATCCGGCGTTAAATTCATATTGCCCATCTGGTAAATAATGCGTCTTTGCACTGGTTTCATGCCATCTCTAGCATCTGGAAGAGCTCGAGCGTAAATAACAGAATAAGCATATTCAAGAAACGATTTACTCATTTCTTCGTTCAATGGAGTTTCGACAATACGCTCTTTTACTTTCCGTGGATCAAAAGTTTGCTGTGTTGCATGACGGCGTGAAGGCATATTGTAAACTCCTTGGATGATATTACGGCTCTCAATTCTATCAATTTCTATGCACAAATTGCGTTTATTCGTTGATTTTATGACCGTATAGCGAGTTTTGATATGTGTAAAATATGGATTTATTTTGCACTACGCTTTATCGGTGGTTCAATAGTGAGTATGAGTATTGATGTTCCGTCTAAAAAAGAGTTGTTGCAGTTTGTAAGTAATGTTGTTTATAACGATTCTGACGTAAGTTCTGTTGATGCTAATCTGCCCGGCGCTGCGAGTGTTGGGAAGAGAGGCGGAGCGTTACATCTTTCTTCAATTTTGCCAGCTTTGAGCGATGCGATAGATGCGCCTGTAAGCACTGCTGTACATCATAATCCCAAAGCTTTACGTGAAAGCCTTGGGATTCCTCAAGCGCATGCTGCAATTGTAGTGCTAGTTGATGGTTTGGGTTATTGGAATATTCTTATGCGACAAGGTCATGCACCATATTTGCGTTCGTTGTTTAACGAATCAACTAATCAACGCCCAATTAGTACTTGCCTGCCAAGCACTACGGTTGCTGCAATGGCGACATTTGGCACAGGCACATGTCCTGGTCTTACTTGTATGACTGCTTATACGCAGAAAAATGCGCAAACAGGAAAGCTTGCGCAGCTTATTCAATTTAAAGATGCTCCGAATCCTTTAGAACTACAGCGGCAGCCAACGGTATTTGAGAGCCTGGTTGCTCAAGGTGTGCGTGCAGATAGCGTGAGTTTGCCAAAATTTGAGCATTCTCCGCTCACTCAAGCTGCTTTTCGTGGGGCGAATTATATTACTGCAGGAACGCCTCGAGCGCGTATTATGAAAGCTGCAGCTACAACGCGCACTCCTGGAATAACATATTTGTATCTTAGAGATACAGATAAAGTAGGTCATAATTATGGTTGGGATTCTGAACAGTGGGTTGCAGCTTTTGAGCAGGTTGATGCACAACTGCGTTTATTGCAACAGAATTGTGTACCAGGAACAGTGATTATTGTCACTGCTGATCATGGAATGATTCAGACTGATCCACGCTTGTGCATTAATATTGCAGAACATGAAGAACTTATGCGGGGAGTATCTATGGTAGGTGGTGAGCCTCGCTCGCTTATGCTGTATGCTCAACAAAACAGTAGTACTGAAGATATTATTACTCGTTGGCAAAAAATACTTGGTGATCATGCTCTTATCCGTAGTAAACGACAAGCTATTGATGATGGCGTTTTTGGTCAAGTTGATACTAGGGCAGAAGCTGTTCTTGGAGATGTTTTAGTACAAGCACGTGATGCTTATACGATTGTTGATTCTCGTATACAAACAGAAAAAGCTATGAGCTTACCAAGTGTACATGGTTCGATGACTCGCATGGAAGTAGATATCCCGTGTCTTATTGATGTAGCGTAGCATTGTAGATTTGCCTACTAAGAATAAGGCAATATTAGAATATAAAAATGTGTGACACTCCATACCAGAGTGCCACACAGTATTGTTGGAATATGCTTGAAATATGCTACAGCGAAAGTAGAGACTACTTAAAAATTAACCTTCACCAAATAAAATTTCATCCCAGCTTGGTACAGCTGCTCTGCCACTGCGTCGCTTGTTATGATCTGCAGAAATTTTCTCTCCAGATTCATGTTCTTGGCTCTGCTCATCAACAGCCGTCTCATGAGCAAGCGTATTATTTTGTGACTGTGTGATCTCAGTATGAGCTGCTTCTACTTGGCGAACTTTCGCAGCTAATGATTGTTGTGCTGCTTGTGATTCTGCTACTTGAACTGATTGATTTTCAGTAACCTTAGTTGATTGCGTTTTAGGTGCCTGATTTGTGCCATTTTCTGCTGAATTTGCAGATACATCACCAGAAACGTTTACTGTACTACTGTTCATTGCTTGTTGAGCTGCATTTGATGCATTATCTTGTCTGCTTGCTGCTGTTTGAGAAGAAATCTCAGCCAGCTTATCGCTATTGCGAAGTTCCCATTGAGAAACTGCTCTCTCAATACGAGCCGAACGAATAGAATTACCAGGCAATTCCTCACTAGTAAATGGGAAATTAATACTTACTGTATCTCGATAATTACCGCCATATGGTGCTTGTTTAGCGGCATCAGCAACATTTATTTCTTCACCAAGTAGTAAGCGTGCCGAAGGATTAGCGCATGTTACTGAATTATCGTGCATGTTCCATGTCCACTCAGCTTTGATTGTGCGAGTAGCTGTTTTGAACGTAGCAGTAATAAGCCATGGTTCTAAACCTCGGCGTGTTGCACGCCATTGTATTGTTTCCATGCCAATATGTGCTTTAGCTAGTGTGCGTTCAATTAAATCAGCGAGCGTACGCATATTGCTTTGCTTTGGAGCAGGGACCAAAAGAAACTGCTCAATTGCATATTGTTTTTCTGTTTCAACGCCAGCGGAAAAACGACGAACTTGTGCTTCGCTCACATGATAGCGTTGTGCCACGTGCGAAGGATCAAGACCAGCACGAATCAAAGCCTGAATTTGTGAAATAGGCAAAGTCGCAGTATTTGACGAGGATACTAACCCAGCGTCTGCTGCGTTACTTTTATCGCTGTTTTTATTCATAATCTGGCGTGATTCAGCGATAGCGCGCTCCAGCGTGTCGTCCACTTGTACACATAACGGCGTGTTTTCGCAAATAAAAATTAAATTGCCGTCTGCGTCAACATGGTCGAAACTCGCCTCTTTTGGCGGATTTTCAAGCATTATGCACCACTTTCTTCGCTTTTAACAATACTATGTATATACTTTAGTCCATGCACTGCATTCTTTACTATGTTATGTAAAATAAAAAATGTGTAATATGCAGGGTAGCATTCCATGTATGCTATGCGCGTAGATATTCTTGATGATAAAACGAAAGGACCATAATGGCACAGGATTATGATTCTCCTCGTAGTAAAGATGAGGACGAAGAGTCGTTGGAAGCTTTGAGTAAAAGTTCTCAAAATACAAGCAACGATATTGATGATGATGAAAACGCTATTGCTGAAGACTATGAGTTACCGGGTGCTGATTTAAGCAATGAGGATGCTTCGGTAACTGTTATTCCTATGCAAGGTGATGAATTTATTTGTTCTGAATGTTTCCTAGTAAAGCATCGTAGTCAGTTGGCTGAAACTACTGCTGATGGTCAACCGATTTGTAAGGAGTGCGCAGCTTAAATGGCATACGACGAGACCTATACTGGCCCCGAACAGGTTGAGGTGTTAATACAATACCTCGATAATGAAGCGTCTCCATTGCCTCCGCTTTGTTACGCGCATGCCGGTGATGCTGGTGCTGATCTGCGTACTACGCAGGATGTTACACTGCGTCCTTTTGAGCGTGCACTTGTGCCAACTGGCGTAGCTATTGCGTTGCCTGCAGGATATGTTGCTTTAGTGCATCCTCGTTCTGGTTTAGCTGCAAAGCAGGGTGTTACTGTGTTGAACGCTCCTGGAACTGTTGATGCTGGTTATCGTGGTGAAATTAAAGTACCGCTTATTAATTTAGATGCTGAGCATACAGTGCAATTCCATCGTGGTGATCGTATTGCACAAATAGTTATTCAACGCTACGTAGAAGCTCAATTTATTCCAGCGGCACAATTGCCTAGCTCCGATCGTGCTAATAAAGGTTTTGGCTCAACAGGCGTGCAATAATCTCATCTCACAATCCGACCAGTTAGAAACTGTGTCGGATTTATTGTATGTATTTGTCAATTTTGTAGAGCAGAAGGCATATTGCAGGTAGGATAGTAAACAATACCAGGAGGTGTTGCAATGGGTGAACTTCAAGAAGATGTAAAAGGTGCTCATAGACTTGGATGTGAAATCAGTGTGGATTCTCGCAACCCGTTATTGCCAATATTAAGCATGTGCCAGTGGCATCATCCTGGTGAAGATATGAGTATTCTTCACAGGGCATATGTACGTGCAGTAAAGCAACATACTGGGCAGCGTCGTAAATCTGGCGAACCTTATATTATTCATCCTCTTGCAGTTGCGCAGATTCTTGCAGATCTTGGTATGGGTCCAATTGTTGTTGCTGCAGGCTTGCTACATGATACTGTCGAGGATACTGATTATACACTTGAAGAATGTCGTGCAGAGTTTGGTGACACGGTTGCTGGTCTCGTAGATGGTGTTACCAAAATATCAAAAATGGAATACGGTGAAAGCGCACAAGCTGAAACTATTCGCAAAATGGTAGTTGCAATGAGTAGAGATGTGCGTGTACTCGTAGTAAAACTTGCAGATCGTTTGCATAATGCAAGAACTTGGCGATACGTTAAACCAACGAGTTCACATAAAAAAGCGCGCGAAACGCTTGATGTGTATGCACCTCTTGCAAACCGTCTTGGTATGAATGCTATTAAAACTGAGCTCGAAGAGTTGAGCTTTAAAGTTTTGTATCCAAAAATTTATAACGAAATTGTGGTTTTAGTTGCTCGTAGAGCCGGTCAGCGCGAAGTTTATTTACGGCAAATTCTTGAAGAAATTAATGCAGATCTTGCAGAACAACACGTTAAGGCATCGGTAAAAGGTAGACCAAAAGATTATTTCTCTATTTATCAAAAAATGATTGTTCGCGGTCATGATTTTGCCAATATTTATGATCTTGTGGGCGTTAGAATTATTGTTGATTCTATTCGCGACTGCTATGCAGCGTTAGGTGCTGTTCATGCGCGATGGAGTCCGGTACCAGGTCGTTTTAAGGACTATATTGCGACTCCTAAACTCAACATGTATCAGAGCTTGCATACTACTGTTGTTGGACCTGGTGGAAAGCCTGTAGAAATTCAAATTCGCACTTGGGATATGCATAGGCGAGCAGAATTTGGTATTGCTGCTCACTGGAAGTATAAGGCAAACGGACAAGCAGGTCGAGCTTTAAGCAAACCAGATAATGATGATCGTAAACGCGAAGGTGAGCTTGAAGAGCGCAAAGAACTGAGTGAGGCAGATAACTTAAAATGGATTCAACAGCTTGCTGATTGGACAAGTGAAACACCAGATTCTGATGAGTTTTTAGGCTCACTGAAGCAAGATCTTGGAGCTTCGGAAGTATATGTCTTTACGCCAAAGGGGAGTATTGTTGCTCTTCCGCAAGATGCTACTCCTGTTGACTTCGCATATTCTGTGCACACTGAGGTTGGGCACAGAATGATGGGTGCGCGCGTGAATGGTCGTTTGGTGCCGCTTGATACTAAGCTTGTTAACGGAGATACAGTCGAAGTACTTACGTCAAAATCTGATACGGCAGGTCCATCTCGCGATTGGTTGAGTTTCGTAAAATCTCCTCGTGCTCGAAATAAAATACGTCAATGGTTTAGCAAAGAACGCCGTTCTGAGGCAATTGAAGAGGGCAAAGACGAGCTAACTCGTGCTATGCGTAAACGTAACTTGCCTTTGACTACTTTGATGACTCAGCAGGCATTAATTGGCGTTGCTGATGAATTGAATTTGCCGACTAATGTTGACTCTCTATATGCAGCAATTGGTGAAGGTCAAGTTTCAACACAAAATGTTATTTCACGATTAGTGAAAGATGCTGGTGCTGATGAAGTTGCTGAGGAAGTAGAACAAGAAGCGCTTCCACTTCGTCATGTAGAACGTAATCGTAAGTCAAATGGTGCTTTAGGAGTATCAGTTAAGGGTGTTGGCGACGTTTGGGTAAAGCTTGCTAGATGCTGTATGCCAGTTCCTGGTGATACTATTATTGGCTTTATTACAAGAAATCAGGGCGTATCGGTGCACCGAACTGACTGTCAGAATATGATTGATTTACAAAAGACTCAATCTGAGCGCGTTATTCCTGTGCAGTGGACTAGCGATAAAGGTTTGTTCCTAGTTAAGGTTCAGGTTGAGGCTTTGGATAGGCAACATTTGTTATCAGATGTTACTCGAGTACTTTCAGATCATGGCGTAAATATTCTTTCTGGAACTATTGCAACTGGAGATGACCGCGTTGCAACTAGCCAATTTACGTTTGAAATGGCTGATCCTCAGCATTTGGCTACGTTACTTGCTGCTATTCGTAAGATTGAAGGCGTTTTTGACGTGTATCGTATTACGGGTGCAAAAGATAGTGCAGAACCTCGTTTACGTAAAATGGAACGTGGAGATATTTAGTTTTCTATTTTTTCTCTATATCACAGGCGTATGCGTAATAAACTGTAAGTATCTAGTTTATTAAAAGGTTTTTAAGTTTTTGCATACTTAATAGGATATTTGCATATACTGGCAGCATATGTTTTTAGAAGACGTCAGATTTGGCATATATATGTTTTGTAACATACGCGCATTTAATGTGAACTGATATCTCAACGAAAAGTAGATTTTATCAATATGTGATAAGTAGATGATGTATGAGCGGATGATGCAATTGATGAATAATATATAAAATCTCAAATATAAGAAGAAGGACAACTCAACTTTGGAATGTCCTTCTTCTTATATACACGTAATTTTTACGTATAACACCTAATTTCAGGCGGCAACAGCCTTCTTCAACAAAGAACCAGCAGAGATACGTACACCGTAAGAGGCTGGAATCTTAATGGTTTCACCGGTACGCGGGTTGCGGCCAGTGCGCTCAGCGCGCTTTACACGCTCTGCGGAGAACAGACCGGTAAGCTTCAAACCTTCACCGGACTGCAAAGCCTCAACGAACACATCCTGGAATGCGTTGACGGCGGCTTCGGCCTGTGCCTTGGTCAGGTTGGACTTCTGTGCGATCTTTGAAACGAGATCAGACTTGTTGTATGCCATGCAGCATCCTTTGTGTTAGGGGCCTTCCTCTTGTAAAGGCCACGTTCATACTTGATAATAGTACATTTTCCCTACAAATGTAGCCATTTTGCTTATTTTCTTCGCATTCTCTTAATATTTTTTCCCTATGCGTTACAAAAAACACTATAACTGACATTATAATGTGATATTTCGGCATGAATCATCAAGCGCAAGCAAACTGAACTATACTAATTCGTGGCTATTAAGCCAATTCATAGCTGCGGCACCCACTGGAATTCTTAGCCAATAGAACATAAGTCGATATAGTAATGTCGCAGATAATGCGATGGTAGGTGGAATACCCACAGAAGTAAAAGCAAAGGTAAGTGACGCTTCTACAGCACCTAAACCGCCTGGCGTAGGTACAGCAGAACCGGCAGTATTAGCAAGTAAGAATAACAGTATAGTTTCCCACGGATTCGTAAAATATCCGAACGCGAGTAAAGCAATCCAATAGCCCAAGCCAGTACAAGCAACTAGTATTAGTGCACCGAAAGAGCCAGCAATAAGCTGCGATGGGTGCGAAATAAGTTCTTTAATTTGACGACCATAGTCAGACAAGATCGGCAAATAATGTTTACGAAGAGCTCTACGAGTCGCAGGAATAGCCATAAGTGTACATACGATCAGCGTAATAATTCCAATAACAGTAATAAGCATATGAGTTGGAATCATACCTGAAAGCACATTCTTGCCAGTAAAAATGCCAATAATAATAAGAACGATAGAAGTTACTAGCGCCTGAATAAGCCATACTGCACTCGTAATAGCAGTAGCTTGTGTGGACGTATAGCCACTTTTCTTTAAGAGTTGCATATTAACAAATGCGGGACCAATGCCAGCAGGCATAGAAACCGCTGTAAACCCAGATGCTGCTTGCGAAGCAAAAAGAACGCGTGCTGAAGGTTTTTGATCATCCATAAACGACCCGAGAGTAATAGCAGAACCTGACCAAGCAAGCATGCTACAAACCATGCATAAAAGTACCATTATGCTATCAGCATGACGAAGTGCAGCAAATACTTCTTGTGGATGCCATTGTGTAACAATAACAGCAACAGCAACAATAGCTAATACAAGGCTCACAAAGAAACGAATATTAAAACGTGCTAAACGCACTGTATCATAATCTTCTTCATCAGTATGTAAAGCAACTGTTTGACCAAGTTTATCGCAAAGATGTTCAAAAACTTTCTTATTCCAAGAAGGCAATCCTCGTGTAGAAGCAGGAATGGCAGCTTTTTGCATAAATGGTAACATTTCGGCTAATTTATCTGCACCCCAAGTGTTCAATGCTGCTTCAATCGCAGTATCAATATCTGTGCATGCTGCAATAAGCGTAAGCAATTGCACTTTATCGAGAGCAATATTAGTTGAATCGCTTGCAACATCGCCATTCTGCCATCCTGCAATCACAGGAGTTCCATCTTCTAATCTAGCTAAGGTTTCTGGAGTAATACGGCGGTGCGTAACACCACGCATATTAGCGGCATCAACATAGCGCATGAGTTTTTCAGCATCGTGAATAGTCAAGGTATTTAAATTGCAGGGTAGCAGAGCATTCGCAGCATGAAACACCATTATTGAAGATTTATCACTATCGCTTACTCCATAAACATTTGCAGTTGGCAAATGAAGATTACGAAGAACAAGCAGCATTGAAAGATGATGATGCACAGAATGTCGAGCTGAACGATCTCTACGCGTAGGAATATCAATTAAACGTACCCACTGCCAAAGCTGATTCAAATATCCAGGTAAGTGAACTTGATTATCTAATACAGAAATTACGTAACGCATTCCGTGAATATCAGTAGCATCATACAGCCTCGAATTTTCGATTAAATCATCGTCAAGACTTGAGCGAAGCACTCCAGTATGATCAGCTTGCTGAGTTCTGCGAGTAAGTTGCGTAAGATTGTCTATACCAATATTTTGTAGTGCGAGAACAATATCATCACCCCATGCGCCTTTGCTTCGAGTACCCTTTGCAAAACGTATAAGAGTTCCTATTGCCCTACCTACGCAACAAGAAATAAGCGCACCGGCGCAAGTATCCCAAGAAGAAAAGAGGAGTATTGCAGAAACAATGAACAGCGCATTCCAGCCCCACTTGACATACTTATATTCTCTTTTAGGCCCACTTACAGTGAGGAATGCAACCATCACTGCATACATATCGGGAAGTAATTCTGTTAACGATGCATTCGTCTGATAGTGCAATGAAGTCAAGAGCGGAATATTGTGTGTTGCTGACAGTAGTCCAGACAACAACCATATTGCTCCATAGCTTATAAACAAGGTAATAACAGAAATTGCTGTATCAACCCAATGTTTTGCAGCAGCTTTATATGCAATTACGGTAGCTACTACAATAAGTGTAAGAGCTTGTTGAATGAGTGCATAAGGAATACCAGTAACTGTTAATCCAATAATCTTACTAGCACTGCGAGCATCAATTTCTACACCAGCTGTTGTTGCTGACAGCCACATAGTTGATAAAACAGTAAGCACACCGACAATAATTGCCGACAATGCATACAGCAAATCAGCCCAATTGCGCACTAAACTTGGTTGCGTATCTTCAATAATGAGATTTGGGTTTATGTGAGATTGCATAACGCTACCGTCTACTTATTGAACAAAATCCACCAATCGTGAAGCAAAGCCAGTGTAAGAAGCCGGAGTCATTGCTTGCAATCTAGCTGAAGTGGTTGCATCAAAAGCGCGAGAAGCAATGAAGGATTCTACATCTTGCTGCGAAATATGATGTCCCCGCATCAACTCTTTCACTTGTTCGTATGGTCGTTCCATGCCGGGTACACCAGCAATTTCTTCAGCGCGCATAGCAGTCTGAATTGGTTCGCCAAGAACTTCCCAATTAGCATCCAACTCCTGAGCCATAAAATCAGTATTAGGGTGAATAGATTGCAATCCACCTAAGAGATTATTTAAAGCAAGAAGCGCATAACCGAATGCAGAACCAACATTACGTTGCGTAGTCGAGTCTGTTAGATCACGCTGCCAGCGGCTTTCTGTAAGTGTTGCACACAAAGTGTCGAATAGTGAACACGAAATTTCAAGATTAGCTTCGGCGTTCTCGAAACGAATAGGATTAACTTTATGCGGCATGGTAGAAGAACCAGTAGCACCTTTTACAGGAACTTGCACAAAAATGCCACGAGAAATATACATCCACACGTCAACTGCAAGATTATGCAAGATATGGTTTATGTGACTTACTGTGCTATACAATTCTGCTTGCCAATCGTGGCTTTCAATTTGTGTAGTTAAAGGATTCCATTGAAGACCCATACGTTTCTCAACAAATTCTTGAGAAACACTAATCCAATCAACTTCTGGGAAAGCTGCTAGGTGTGCACCAAAAGTACCAGTAGCACCATTAAGTTTGCCTAAATACTCTTGATTGTCGAGATGATGAAGTTGACGCTTCAAACGGTATGCGAATACTGCGAGTTCTTTACCTAAAGTCGTTGGTGTAGCCGGCTGACCATGAGTTAAAGAAAGCATAGGTAAGTCACGATACTGTTGTGCATGTTCCACTAGATAATGAACAATCGCTTCTAGATTTGGACGATACACATGAGCTACAGCATCTTTCACGCAGCGAGCAATAGAAAGATTATTAATATCTTCACTTGTACAAGAGAAATGTACTAGTGTCTTCAAAGATGATAGCTGGGTGCTATGTCCTAACTTATGTTCCGCATCATCTAATGCATCATCGATATAGTATTCTACTGCTTTTACGTCATGATGTGTTACTGCTTCATGCGCAGCGTGACGAGCAATACCATCAGCATCAAAATTCTCAGGGATAGCACGGAGATACTTGCACTCTTCATCCGTGAGCGGCTGAACACCTTTAACAATCGGCTGCCATTGATTCGCCTCATAACCATTAGTGAGAAGAATCATCCACTCAACTTCAACGCGCATGCGTTCACGATTAAGCGCAGGTTCGCTTAAATACTCGACGAGTGCTGAAGTTTGATGATGATAACGACCATCAAGAGGAGTCAGAGCTATTGCAGGAGAAATATCAGTAAGCTTCATACTTGCAAGGTTACATCATGCTGCGAATGAGTAGGATTTTGGTGCAATTGCGTAGCTTTACTGCATTACTCCTTGCCATAGTGTCGTACTTTGTAATTCGCCATCAATAATCTTCTGAAAATGTTGATCTTGTCTACGGACACTTTGAGAACCTAATTGTAATGCGTCCTCGTAAGCTGCAGTATGGTAATGAAGATCATGAGTTAATGTGCCTTCTTCGGGAACATCATTGACCAGAATACCGGTATTATCAAATTTTCGTCGCGAATACATGCTCCCAGAAAATCGTGTCACTCCAGGAGGTAAAGGTCGTTGAGTTTTTCGAACATGTGACGCGCGTCCATGAATAGTAACCCAATTGTTCCTACGAGGATTTTCTTTCCCATCAAGAGAAGGTACTAGCTCATCTTCCATTTCTATACTCGTAACCCAAGTATGTTGGGGAATAGGATGATTAGCAATAGGAGAGCCTGCAGTAACAACATGTTGAATGTTATACTGTTTTGCGTAATCGCTTGCAATACTCGCTGCCACAATGCCTCCTTGTGAATGTCCAACTAGAGCTACTGGGTCTTTGCGCTGGATGCCAGAACGTTTCATCGCTTCAAGAACCATACGGGTACTATCGGCTTGTTTCCTAGTAAGAGGTGAGTGACTCATAACTTCGGCGTTCTGTTCCCAACCAAATGGTGAATGTGCTTTACCATCAGTTCCAGGTATAATAACTAACCATGAAGTACGTCCATCAGCTCGTTTAAAGCGCTGAATGGCAATAGTTGCAGCATCTGGATTAGCAAGAGGAGGGCGAACTCCTAAATGACCACTGCCCAATTCCGTTAAATTGTCAAGAGTCTCACGAAGATTGCGACCTTTTCTAGGCAACACGAAAGCAGGTTTTCTCCAAGGCTGGCTTATGCGATGAACACGTAAAGTATTGCCTTGCATGTGATTATTTATTGGTGCAGAGATTAAACTAAATGCACTTGAAACAAACGGTACTGGTGATTGGAAATGATGTGTCATAGAGCGCAAAAAATTAGTATGAACCTTATTAAATCTACCTTTTGTTGAAGAATGATGGTTGCGGCTACTTTGTATGACACCTAAAGCAAATATTGGTAAACCAGTAACAGGATTAAGCATCATATGTTGAGCTAACCCACGAATAGTTCCTTGTTGTACTGATTGAGTTGCACGTGACCATTGAGCAACATGTTCAAATCCAGTATGCTGTTTTGCATCATCCAGAGCAGCGAGTGCAGCTCCAGCAAAAAATGGTATAGATGTAAAAGGCATAACTGAAGTCAGTAATGCAATTTGATTGTCAAAATTTTCTTTTGCGCGTAATTCGGCATCTCCATATAAACTGTTTGCTCTTACGATAAGTGAAGCAAGTTCCTGTAAACGCTGCGACAAATGCTGACATTTTCGAGCATAGTGCGTACACATGTTTGAGGTTAATGCACATCGACTAGCTTGTTTTGCAAAAGGTGAAGATTCATATTGCCAAACTGTTTTATTAGCAGATCGCTGAAAAACAGATGTTTGTTGAGCAATAATCATTGCTGCATGCTGCCAAGATGCACCAAGCGAAGAAAATTCATTAGCAAGAGAACAAAGTTTTCTCGCTTCACTACTGTACGCTTGACTTTTTGCTACACTCAGCGATCTACCGCCGACAATTGATGATTGAACTTTCCAAGGCATACTATATTCCTCCACGAACGTCGTAAAGTGCGTATGCTTGTTGAGCAAGATCAACCATATTTTGTCGAAAATACTCAGCAGCCAGCCCCTGCCAATCTTCTAATCTTGATGCTGCAGACTCAGCGAGAATGCAGCGAGCGCACTGTTGCGTGCGCTGTATGAGCCATTGCCATTCATAATATGTTTGCATAATACGTATTACACACGTTTATTGCAGCAAAGTCACTACAGAACAAGCAATGTGGTTAAAAGCTATTACCAGGGCTTATTGCTGTTATCGCCGGTAGTCGTACGTTTGGTTGTTTTTTCTTGTTCTTGCTGATCTTGAGAAGATTGTGAGTTAACGTGATTATTTTGTTGCAGTAGGTTTTCTACTTTATTGCGTTGAGTAGTATTTAGCTGTGGTTTTGTTGGCTCGGATTGATTATTGTTCTTCGAGTTAGCGTGATTTTGTGATTTGCTTTTCTTCGCTGGAGAAGAAGTGGGCTTATTACGTACTTTTTTCTTTAATGTTTCAGTGAATTGATGCGATATTTCTGCATTATGGTTAATGCTATTTCGGAGTTGAGGAAGTAAAATAGCGTATTGCGAGCGCGCGTCGTTGAATTGAGCGTCTGTTTGCTGCTGTTGAGTGAGTAATATATTTTTATCACTATCAATACTATTTGCTGCTTTCATATTTGCAATAAGACTATTTGTTGCAGCGTTGTATGAGTATTCTGAACGCCAGTTAGTAATAGTGCAGTATGCAATTGCAAGGGCAGTAAGCAAGCAAATTATGGTAACAATACGTGTTGTTTTTTTGGTAATTATGTGCTTCATACTAATTTCCTTGATGTAATGAACCAAGCCATTAATTCCCAGATAAGTAGTATTGCAGCGATAAGTGCGAATGGCCAGATGATTGGTTCTGGGCGTAAACGTGGTTTAGCTGTTTCGTTCATACGCCATTGATGGGAAAGAATTGGTTTTGCTTCTGCTCCAAAAGTCTTATGTAATGTTGCGTGCATATATTTGCCGCTCAGTTCATCGGCTATATTGCGCAAATTTTTTTCATCGAGTTTGGAAATACCAGGCTTGCCGGTAGCGGGATCAATAACCCATTTTGTCGAGGAACTATTTTTTAAATTTTCGTCGATTTCTAATTGAGAGAGTTCCAATGGTATGCGCGCGCCTTGTGCTGAGCCGATACCTATAACAAAAGCGTGGGTAATATAAGCTCTTAGAGATGAGAATGTGCGTCGTTTGCGTTGCGTAGTTTCTTCGCCGTCACTAAGAATATATAAAACTGTTGTGTCATCTGGGTGAGCGTCATGGATAGCTTTTGCTGTCAGTAAAGTTTGATCTATTGGAGCGTCAAGACTAGTTCCTGTGGCAATACTTGTTGGTTCTGTTCGTAAAGTGTCAATCCAATTGGTCACTGCTCTTGCATCTGGTGTTAATGGAACATCAACTGAAGTTGACGTTCCAAACGAGAGAGCAGCAAAACTTGCGTGAGCATACGATTGTGTGATGTTATGAATAATATTTTGTGCTGCTTCTATTCTTTTTATTTTTTCTTTCTGTGCATAGTTGGCATCTTCAGCACGCATAGAGCCTGTGATATCAAGTGCAATAATCACGTTTGTTGCATTCACTGCACGCTGTAAAGTAGCGCGCATAATACTCGGGGAGAGTATGCAAATTATGAGTATAAAACATATGCCAATACGACGTAATCTCATACCAATAGTTTCATCGGTGTATGTAGAATTTTTATGCAAAGGAACAATTTCCAAAACCATTGCTATCAGCACAATTACTACAGCAATAGCTGCAACAATCCATCCGTAAGAAGGAGCAAACACAAGCTGACCTGCTTGAGAAGTATCAGCAGCAATAATCTTGCCAAATGCTGACAGTAGGGTAGAAGAACATAGTTGAGAAATCATCGCTTCATCCTCTTCGCAAGAGCTAACCATATGACAACGCTCACTGTTGTAAGAAGAACCCACAGACCTGGGTCATCGCTAAATGCAGATTGCGCAGTATTTTGTGGTGTAATAGTGTGACGTTGCTCAATTTCTTTAACGAGATTAAGTACAGAATCAGTATCATGCTGTGCAAGAAACACTCCACCATGTGATTCAATCAGCTGTTTCATCTCAAGCGTAGTATCATCATGTTCATTCTGAGGAGCTCCTGAATATAATCCATCAACACTGATTCGTGCTTGCTTTGTTAAATCCAATGCTTGTTTGAGTGAATATGTTTGTTTCCCAGAAACCACATTATCGGTTGCTAATACAATCGAAGCGCTTCTATTAAAACGATTCGGTGCCTTATGAGTGTTGTGTGCAGCTCCATAAATAAAGCCCGGGAGCATTGCAGCACAACTTACTAAACCATCTCCAATAAGAGAAGTTGCATTTTTGCGATTTTGTGTACCCTCAAGCCAGTCTGAAATCTCTTGATATTGGCGTTGCTGTAAATGATCAATACGATTTTGCGATTGCACTCCGCCCAGCAAATTAGCAGCATACTGTAACTGTTTTTTAGCTAAGCGGTAATCGTCTGTAAGTGGAAAAACAGTTCTGGAAGTCGAATTAAAAATACTTAAACCAATTCGCTCGCCTTGAAAATGCTCAATAAAATTAAGATACGCTTGAATCACTTCGCGATCATACGGCAAAGCGGAACCAGAAACATCTAAACACAACACAATATCTCTGGAGCTTACTTGTTCGTTAGCATTAAACACTCGAGATGGTCTAGCAGCAACAGCCAGTGAGCCCAATATTGAAAACACAAGTGCTGCTGTGGCAAACCGGCTTAGCATACGCCACATATACCATGAATGACTAGCGACTGCACCTTGTAAATCATCATCTAACGTAAAAGTATAAAATTTTTGCGCTACAGTATGATGAAGATTCTGATATTGTTTTTTCAACATATGTTGACGAATACTATCAACAATAAGCACAACAACTAAGATTGTGACGCAAGTAAGTACACCCAAGGCAAAAAGTAAAGGCCACTGCCATCTCCAAGGCCATACTGTTTCCCACACGTTCCTACTCATACGCGTTGTCCCTTCGTTTGCCACCCCTCAAGCAATACTAAAACCCATTCTGCAGCTTGTTCAACACTCGTATTACGCGCTTGTTCATTGTCTTTGTAATCAGCGAACTCAGGAGGATATAACGCGGCAATTGTTTGACGCAACATGTCAGCGCCCTTTTTGTTGCGCCATGTTAAACGTAAAGAAGTTATGTCACCCAAAGTATGTGTTTGAATATTTTCACCGCTCATACGTGAAACATAGGTTCTTGCTACGGCTGCTAATTTTGCACACGCTTGATCTTGAGTGAGTTTATGTTGATGATATTGTTCAACAATTTTGTCAATATCGTTACGCCATGCTTGCTTATTCGCACGTTGCACGTGCGCAGGATCAATCGCATTTCGTGTATTTGCTGATGAAGTTTTCGCGCGCTTATAAGAAAAGTACAGCACGATGCCGGCAGTAAGCAGCACGATGCAAACAATGCCAAGTATGCTCGCATACAAAGTATCGTTATGTAATTGCTGTTGAACATCTTCCATTCTCATTACTGCGCATCCTCCTGAGGTAATGAAGAGGTAAGATGATTGGCACCGCTTACTGTTTTTGCTGCAGTATGGAAAAGTTCTTGACTTGAAGATCCTCGAATAAGTGAAGCTTGCACACCATGCAGCATATCGTATAACGCATGAATGCGTAAATCTCTGCGAGCTTCGACCTCCTGCATAACAAATTGATTGCGTAAAAATGCTGGAATTTTTCGTAAGGTAACGCCATCACTTATTGCCATATTTCGCTTGCTGTCAAAAGAATTTATTGGCGAAATAGTAATAACTATTAGTTTGTGATGTTGAGTAATTTTACGCAAAGATTCAGTATGATGTGCCTGTAAAGCGTAATCATCAGTAATAAGCACTATAAGACTGTTACTATCCGTAATCTTTTTTATTGCAGTGATGAGTGGATCAATATTGCGCATGTGATGCCGAGTGTGAAGCAAAGTGCTATCAAGTTTACGTTCAAAATCAGAAAGATTACGCGCAGTAGGCACAGTAGTGATATTATTACCATCTCCGAATAGTAACGAAACCGCATCATGCCGCTTCAAACTTAATGATGCGAAAAAACAGGCAACATTTGCAGCAACTTCATATAAACTTTCTTCACTATTGCAGGAACCATTCATATGGATACTTGCGTCGCAAACAATCCAAGTATGAGAAGATGAAGTACGTTCGCGTGAAGAAACCATAGGCTGCCCCGTTCGAGCACTAGCAGACCAATTCATCATGCGCGCTTCATCGCCTGGCTGCCAAGCATGAACATCAATAACATCACCAGTGCCAAAACGACGATGCGAAGGATGTTCGCCTTCTAGAAGTCCTAATGCTCTACGGGCAATAGGTAAATCAATTCGCTGGTCAAGGAACTCTATTTTACGACGGACTTCTTGCGCAGGTTTGGACAGGAGTAAGCGTACTGGCTTCGATGCTGAAACTGATTGCTTGTAAGTATTAGCATGAGTATCTACTGCCTTAGATAGCAGTTTTACATGATTCTCAAACATGACTGCAGTATGTTCCTGAGGCAAACGCTTTTGCTTTGGTGCAGTTTGTTTTCGACTCATACGTATCATGGCACAGGAACCGTCTTTACTAATGCGTCAATTACTTGATCTGCAGTAATAGCGTCAGCCAAGGCTTCAAACGTCAAAAGAATACGATGTCTTAATACGTCATGCACAAAGAGCTTTACATCTTCTGGAATTACATAATCGCGTCCCGAAAGTAAAGCGTGAGCTTGCGCAATACGAATAAGTGCAATAGAAGCGCGAGGACTAGCACCCATGCGTACGAGTGAATTAATAGTTGGTAATGGGTGAGTGCCTGCTCCTCGAGAAGTGGCAACGAGATCAACGGCATATTTCATCACAGCTTCAGAAACGTGAATATGGCGAGCTGCAGCACGCAAAAATACAACATCTTGCAAACTAATACGCTGCATATTTAATGTTGCAGGATCCACAACATCTGAGCCGCGTTGAGTAAGTAATTGCAGCATGCGAACTTCCTCGTCTGGATGAGGGTATGTCATAACTGCTTTCACCATAAAACGATCCATTTGCGCTTCAGGAAGATTAAACGTTCCTTCTTCTTCAATTGGATTTTGCGTTGCAATAACCATAAAAGGTTGAGGCAAAGCAATACGTTCGCCGCCTATAGTGGTTGCTCCTTCAGCCATTGCTTCAAGCATGGCAGACTGGGTTTTTGCGTTTGAACGATTAATTTCATCAAGTAAAATAATATTTGCGTGAATCGGTCCAATTTGTGTAGTAAAACGTTGCGACGCAAAATCAAAAACCTGTGTACCAACTAAATCTGCAGGCATCAAATCAGGCGTACATTGCACACGACGAAAACTTCCAGACATAGCAGTCGCAAGTGTCTGCGCAGCAGTAGTTTTTGCGAGTCCTGGCACTGATTCAATAAGAATATGCCCTCCAGCAATAAGTGTAAGAATAAGTGACTCACGCAAAGAATCTTGCCCGACTAACGTTTGAGCAAAACGTGCACGCAAAATATTTGCAATTTTTTGGCAACGCCGTATGTCTTCTCCTGAAATGCTTGTTACTGCTTGTGAAGTAGTTGATACCGGAGGAACTGGTTGAGAGGATACTGAACCAGCATGAGACGAGGATGCCATGGCTGATTGAGCGTTGAGTGGTTGTTTCTTTGGTTGCGGTGGGAATAATGCCATAGTTACTATGGTAACCGATATACAGTACCGATGAGCGTAAAATCAGCATTTTACTTTGCGTAATGCATATAGTATGACAGTCTGAACATCATACAGCTTGTGTGCGCAGCGACCAGTCAATAGGAGAAGCACCTTGTTCTATAAGTGCTTGATTTGCTCGAGAAAAAGGGTGTGATCCGAAGAAACCGCGCATTGCTGAAAGAGGGCTTGGATGTGCAGAAGTGATGAGTGTAGCGTTTGTAAGTAACGGAGCTAAACTTTGAGCGTTTCGTCCCCACAAGATACCTACCAAAGGTAAGGGATGCCCGTTACTATCGGTTCGACTATTTAAAGCACGAATAGCAGCATCAGTTACTATTTCCCAACCTTTACCTTGGTGACTATTTGCTTTGCCTGCTTCAACTGTTAAACAACGATTAAGTAACATTACGCCCTGACGTGTCCACGGCGTTAAATCACCGCTTTGTGGGACATCAACTCCAAGATCGTCAACTAATTCTTTATAGATATTGATAAGACTTTTTGGTAACGGACGTACTTCAGGAGCAGTGCAAAAACTAAGCCCAACAGGATGACCTGGAGTAGGGTAAGGATCCTGCCCAACAATCAAAACCTTTATACTCATAAGGGGTATACTAAAAGCGCGTAAAATATTATGACTTGCGGGCAAAATATGGTGTCCTTGCTTCATTTGCTCGCGTAAAAACTCTCCCATTGCTCTAATTTGTGGTTCAACAGGCGTAAGCGCTTTTGCCCAATCCGGATCCATAAGTTCATCTAAAGGTTTAACATGTTGAGAATTCATATGGCTACTGTATGACAAGGTGTAGCATAAAAGTTTCTGCCATACTGAATTTGTGGTTTGTGCTCAGCATTAGATAGTATGGATGCATATTATTTGGATGAACGTGTTGGAGGAATGCAATTATGGCGCGAAATAATCGGAGCGTGTCGTATACGCCTGATGCTTTTGATGAACCACCAGAAGGTCCTGTAGGTGTGCATCGTGGAAATCCTGCTTGGTATGCCATAATACTTCCTTATGTTGTGACGTTGGTTATCGCTGTATTAGCCGGTCTTTTGGTATGGGCATTTGCTTCTGGTGAAATTTCGCATCTTTCATTCCCATGGAACCATTCTCAGCAGAGTTCTCAATCTAAGGTAGTGGCGAAGAAGTCTGATACTACAAAACCTAAATCCGATGATGAAGACGATTCCTCTGATGATTCCGAAAAAACTGAAGCAGATAGCACCAATGCTGAAGATACTAAAGATACTAAAACAGATGAATCCAGCAATAATAATGCAAAAAACACTGATGCTACTACACAATCTCAAGCTGCGGTTGACAAAACAGTTGCCGTAAAAGTGATTAACGCTACCGATATTAATGGTCATGCAGCACAAACAGCAAACACCTTAAAACAAGCGGGTTATGCAAATGTAACAGCAGGTAATCCGACTGGTAAAGTGCCAAATACTTCTGTTGTTTGGTATAAGGATGATACTCAGAAAGCTGCCGCAGAAGATATTGCAAAAACTTTAGGTATTGCCGCAGTTGAAAATGAAAAAGGAATTGTTTCTCAAATTGTAGTGGTGCTGTGTAAATAACATACGCATATGCGTTTGTAATGCTGGTTAGATTTGCTTTTCTAACCAGCATTTTTCTTATAAACGCCAAAAAGTTGGCACTCGGGGGCATAGAGTGCTAATCTTCAATTAGCACTCAAGTCTTGAGAGTGATAATAAGCAGCTGACGGCTTATTGCTTAAGACTTTGGTGAATAGTCCATGAATAACGTATGTGGAGGAATAATGGCAAAGATTATTGCCTATGAAGAGGACGCCCGTCAGGGTATGCTCGCAGGTCTCGATAAGCTTGCAGACACTGTCAAGGTAACCCTTGGACCAAAAGGTCGCAATGTTGTGCTTGATAAAGCTTATGGTGCTCCAACTATCACTAACGATGGTGTTTCTATCGCTAAGGAAATCGATCTTGAGGATCCATATGAGCGTATTGGCGCTGAACTCGTTAAGGAAGTAGCTAAGAAGACTGATGACGTTGCAGGCGACGGTACTACAACCGCTACTGTTTTGGCACAGTC
Organism: Gardnerella washingtoni; assembly: GCF_049262705.1. Taxonomy (NCBI): domain Bacteria; kingdom Bacillati; phylum Actinomycetota; class Actinomycetes; order Bifidobacteriales; family Bifidobacteriaceae; genus Gardnerella; species Gardnerella washingtoni. Next base: position 670,188 of record NZ_CP058398.1, read on the forward strand.
TTTAGTGCATGAAGGTTTGAAGAATGTTGTTGCAGGAAGCAACCCAATTGCTCTTCGCCGTGGCATCGAGAAAGCTGCTGAAGCAATCGTTAAGGAATTGCTTGCTTCCGCTAAGGATGTAGAAACTAAAGAGCAAATTGCTGCAACTGCTACTATTTCTGCAGCAGATCCTGAAGTTGGCGAAAAGATCGCGGAAGCCTTGGATAAGGTTGGTCAGGATGGTGTAGTCACCGTTGAAGATAACAACAAGTTCGGTTTGGACTTGGACTTCACTGAAGGTATGCGCTTCGATAAGGGTTATATTTCCCCTTACTTCGTCACTAATGCTGACGATCAGACAGCTGTGCTCGAAGATCCATACATTTTGCTCACTTCTGGTAAGGTTTCCAGCCAGCAGGATATCGTCCACATCGCTGAACTTGTTATGAAGTCTGGCAAGCCATTGCTGATTATTGCTGAAGATGTTGATGGTGAAGCACTGCCAACATTGGTGCTTAACAAGATTCGTGGTACTTTCAATACGGTTGCTGTAAAGGCTCCAGGCTTTGGCGATCGTCGTAAGGCAATGCTTCAGGACATGGCTATTTTGACCGGCGCACAGGTTGTTTCTGATGACCTCGGCTTGAAGCTTGATTCCATCGATGCTTCTGTATTTGGTCATGCAGCTAAGGTAATTGTTTCTAAGGATGAAACAACTATTGTTTCCGGAGCTGGTTCTAAGGAAGATGTCGATGCTCGTGTTGCTCAGATTCGTGCAGAAATTGAAAACACTGATTCTGATTACGATCGCGAAAAGCTTCAGGAGCGTCTTGCTAAGCTCGCTGGCGGTGTAGCTGTTATTAAGGTTGGCGCCGCTACTGAAGTTGAAGCTAAGGAACGCAAGCATCGTATTGAAGATGCTGTTCGTAATGCTAAGGCTGCTATTGAGGAAGGCTTACTTCCAGGTGGTGGTGTCGCTTTGGTTCAGGCTGCTGCAAAGATTGAGAAGACTCCAGCTATCACAGAACTTAAGGGTGAAGAAGCCACAGGTGCTGCCATTGTGTTCCGTGCCGTAGAAGCCCCTATTAAGCAGATTGCTCAAAATAGCGGTGTTTCTGGTGATGTTGTACTCAATAAGGTGCGTGAGCTTCCAGAAGGTGAAGGCTTCAATGCTGCAACCAATACTTATGAAGATTTGATGGCTGCAGGCGTTACTGATCCTGTGAAGGTAACTCGTTCTGCTCTACAGAATGCTGCTTCTATTGCAGGCTTGTTCTTAACTACTGAAGCTGTTGTTGCTAACAAACCTGAAAAGCCAGCTGCTGCACCTCAGGCAGGCGCAGAAATGGGCTACTAAAGAGTAGTTTAGTTACGCAAAATCTTAACTTGTTAGATCATAATAATAGGAAGCAAGTTCGCTAACAGTGTTGGCGGTATGTTGTAGAGCATACCGCCAACACTTCGTTGAGTTGCTAAATTATCTCATGCCAAATAGGGAAGTAGCTTGAGTTTCTGCATCAAGATACAAGCCTGAAGCATGTTGCATCGCTTGCTGAATTGCTTCCAACGATTGCTCCATTTGTTGTTGCGCTGCACGCCATTGTTGTGCAGTCGACGCAAATTGGGTAGCAGCAGGTCCAGTCCATACGCTTTGCAGTTGCTGCAGGTTAGCATACATGCCGTTAACAGCGCTTCTAATTGCATTAACTGATGAACCTACAGCTGCTGCAGATTGTTGAATATGTTCTGAATCAACTCGAAATTGTGGCATAATCCCCTCCGTACTGTTGCCACGTTTTTTTCAACGTGATGATTGATAAATTCATAAATTTTGCGAAACACCATACCTAGTTTCATTGAGCAATAACCCCAAATGCATAATTTATGTAGCGTGTTGTGTTGAGTTGTGTGATGTAACGCTATGATAAATATATGCCTTCAAAAAATTATGTGAAAGCTTTGTGCTTGCGTGTGGTTAAAAGCCTGCCACTTATCCACATTTCAGCTTATTTCTCCCAAAACTTGTGCACAGTACGGGTATTTATACGACGTATAGTATCTTCTTTGCTGGCATTACTTTTGAGTATTTCATGTATGATGGCAATAATAACTGCTGCTCTGTTTGCACCTTCGCCGTTCAGTATCCTCCAACCAACTTCAGCGTATGCTGCCGACAATGTAAAAGATTTAGGTATTGTAGCCACTGATTCAATAACAGACACTGAGAATTTACTGGGCGACTCCGTTACTAAAGTTTCAGACGCTATCGTAACTACTAAAAAGCGCACAGGCGTAAACGTAAAACTTCTATATTTAGCTACATTTGGTAATACAAAAAATCCGGCAAAATGGGCGAGCGATTTGCTTATTAGCACAATGCCAGCGCGCAATACAGTACTACTTGCTGTAGCTACCCATGATGGAAGACTTATTGTTGCAGTTTCACCTAATTCCGACGAGTGGCTTAAGAGTAAGAACACAGTGGACGCGCTATCTGATGCTGCATATCGACCGTTAGTTACTACTTCAGGAAGTCATTGGGGGCAATCCGCAATGATGATGATGCAACAGATTGCACGTTCAAAACGAACTTCCACAAGTACATCTGCAAGTTTAGTATCCACACTTGTTATGTTGGTTGTTTTACTAGCGGTATGTGCGATAGTAACCGCTATTTTACTGCGTCGACGTTATGTTCAGCGTCAAATACGTGCAGGATTGCGTAAAGCTCATAGACGTCATGCTCGCACTCGACGATAATCCAAAAATAATCAAGCAACTTGTTTGATTTTCAGTATTTATTCAGGAAATATTCAGCTTTATAGGTGATGCTAATCAGTATGAGCAAGAATGTTGAAGCGTCTGTAGTTGTGGTCGACGATGAACCATCAATTCGTGAACTTTTGGTTGCATCGTTGCATTTTGCTGGTTTTGATGTTGAAACCGCTGCATCTGGGTCAGAGGCCATTGAAGTCATAGAACAAGTAAAACCTGATCTTATTGTTATGGATGTTATGCTTCCGGATATTGATGGTTTTACTGTTACGAGGCGTATTCGTCAAAATGGAGTTAAGGTTCCGGTTCTATTCCTTACAGCAAGAGACGATACGCAAGATAAAATCATGGGCTTGACAGTTGGCGGTGATGATTATGTCACTAAGCCATTCAGTTTGGAAGAAGTAGTAGCAAGGATTCGTGCTATTCTGCGCCGAACGCGAGAACAAGAAGAAGAAACTCCTATTATTCGAGTAGCCGATCTAGAAATCAATGAAGATTCACATGATGTTACTCGCAGCGGCGTAGCGATTGAGCTTAGTCCAACTGAGTATAAGTTGCTGCATTATTTGATGGATAATGAAGGTCGCGTATTGTCAAAAAGCCAAATTCTGAATCATGTGTGGCAATATGATTGGGGTGGCGATGCGGCTATTGTTGAGTCCTATATCTCTTATTTGCGAAAAAAAATAGACGGTATTGAAGTTACTGATGCTGATGGAAATCAGCAAAAAGTTGTTCCTCTTATTGAGACTAAACGTGGTATTGGCTATATGATTCGTGAACCAAAGGCAGGTCAAGCCTGATTATGCAGCCGAGTAATCATAGCGACGAAAAGCAGGAAACGCAGCGTAGTAGCAGCACGGCCGCCGACGGTAAAAATGCTACAACTTCTACTGACATAGGTAAAAGCGTGGCAATAGTGCCAAGCGTAGGCGCTAATGCAGATTTGAAACCGCGTAGAACTTGTTGGTTGCGTCGTCGTGTAAGCGCAATACCGTTAAGTACACGCTTATTAGCTTGCACGTTAGCTGTGCTTACTATAGCTGCATTTTGTATTTCGTTATCAATTCGTCAGCTAGTTGGAGGTTATCTACTAGAAAAAACAGATATTCAGTTAGCAGATCAGGCTCAACTTATTTATGACAATATTGATTTATTGCGTAGGAAAGATGCTAATCAATCAACTGCTGGTCCAAATGATTATTTTATGCAGATTAGAGATACGCATAATAAAATCATAACTACACCATTGGTGCCAAAACTGAGAGGCAACTTTGTTTCTATGCCTAAGTTGCCGGCAGATGGTTCTGCTAGTAAGCACATTGCAATTCATAAGCCGTATACATCTCCTGCAATTATTCAAGGTAATGTTAGCGATAGTGATGACACTACCGTAAAAGCAGCAAAAGCGCCTTGGCGTGTACTAGTGTTGACTTGGGGTCAAAGAAACCGCTACGACTCAAGTATGAGCATGCGAGGGTATGTGTATATTGCCTTATCTTTAAGCGATCAGCTTGATACTGTTAATACGCTTACCCGTTACTGCATTATGGTAAGTATTGCTGTTATTTTGTTTGGAGCAGTATTTGCCGCTATTATTATTCGCACCACATTACGGCCTTTAAAGCGTATTGAAAAAACGGCTTCAAAAATTGCTTCTGGTGATTTAAGTAGGCGAGTTCCTTCAGCGCCAGAAAACACAGAGGTTGGTTCTTTAGCTGCTTCTTTAAATTCGATGCTCGCTCGTATCGAACGTGGATTTAATGAACAAGAAGCTATGACAGAAAAAATGAAGCGTTTCGTTTCAGATGCAAGTCATGAATTACGCACTCCTCTTGCAGCAATTCATGGCTATGCTGAATTGTATACCATGTGGCGCAACTCGCCGGGTGGACAAAAACAGGCGGATGATTCAATTGCGCATATTAAAGCTTCTAGTGAACGTATGACTGAACTTGTAGAGGATTTGCTTTCACTCGCACGATTTGATGAAGGTCGTGGTATTGATACTTCGCAAATTGTAAAACTGGCACCAATACTTTCTGATGCTGCTAATGATTTGCATGCGCTTGATCCTGCTCGCTTAGTGCAGCAAGGCTCACTTTCACTTTCTGACGAATGGAAATTAATGAATTGTACTCGCTGTAATTTTGAGCATAAGTTGCAGTTCAATAGTGGTAAACTACCTGACGTTACTTTGCTCGGTGATGGTGCGCGTTTACGTCAAGTTATGACTAATATCGTAGGTAATATTCACCGTTATACTCCCACTGATTCGCCTGTTGAAATTGCTGTAGGTGTTATGAAAGCTTCTATTACGCCAGATAAGCTTTCACAATTGCCTTCTGTAAGTGAGTCATTGAAAGAATTCTTAGAAGCTGCTGAAGTAAGCCAATCGACTAATACTGGTAACACTTATGCAGTTATTCGTGTTGTTGATCATGGGCCTGGCGTGCCAGAAGAGTCACTTTCTCGTATTTTTGAACGTTTCTACATTGCTGATCCTTCTCGTGCTCGCGAGAAAGGCGGTACTGGTTTAGGTATGGCTATTGCCCAATCTGTTGTGAAAGCACACCACGGTTTTATTTGTGCAACTACTTCCACACCATTAACTGTTGTTGATTCTACAGCAGAACATCTCGATGACACTATGAATACATCTCGACCGCTTGATGTTCAAGCTCATGGGTTAACACTTACTGTTGTACTTCCAATAAAAGAAATAGAAGATGTTTCATAGCAAACGGTTACTTATTAAGTATGTAAAAGTACATGTGTAGGATTACTTACTTGCTTATAAGTTAGTTCGTGCATTTGCCCGCGTGTATGCGCTACAATATAAAAATAATACAAGTAGTAAGAATATTTGGTACACTGTCTATAGACCTTTCGCATACAATAGTGTGCTGTGCTTTGTGGCAGTTTGTTATGCGATATTGAATGATTATTTGAGTGAGGTGTGTTATGCCCAATGGGCGCGTGCGTTGGTATGATTCGCAGAAAGGGTATGGTTTTATTGCTAGCGATGATGGTAAGGATGTTTTCTTGCCAGCTGCAGCATTGCCTGCTACCGTGAAAACTTTGCATAAGGGTACACGTGTTGAATTTTCTGTCATTGATGGTCGTAAAGGTCCGCAAGCGATGGGACTTAATGTGATTGTTGCAGCGCCATCATTAGTGAAAGCAACTCGCCCGAAGGCAGAAGACATGGCAGCAATTGTAGAAGATCTTATTAAATTGCTTGACTCTGCCGGTAATGGTTTAAGACATCGTCATTATCCTTCAACAGCTGAAAGCAAGAAACTAGCTACATTATTGCGTGCAGTAGCTGATAATTTTGACGTTCAGGAGTAGTGCAGGATTAGTGTATATGACTGATGAAGTGGTGAATCCACAAGAGCTTGCTCGTAGCGTAGCTGTGGAAGCTTCAGAGCGCTTGGATGCTGTAGGTGACTTTGTGTCTTCTACGGAAATTGGTGACAATGTTACTGATTTCCGTTTTGTAAGCACATTAGTCGGCTATGAAGGCTGGCAGTGGTCTGTAACGTTGTATCACGATGAAGAAACTCAGCGTTGGACTGTAAATGAGTCAACGCTTGTTCCTACAGATGAATCGTTACTGCCACCTGCTTGGATTCCATGGAAAGATCGCTTAAAACCAAGTGATCTTTCTGTAACGGATTCTATTGGCACTGATGAGCACGATGCGCGTCTTGAAGATGGGTTCCGACCAGTTCATCATCATGCTGGTGATGAATCAAAAGTTGCGTGTGATGCTACTCAGTCGGCTGAGAATAGTGAAGGTGCAGCTGACACCATGAGTGCTACTAGTACAGTCGATACGACTGAACAGCAGCAAGAGCAGCAACAAGATCAAAGTCAGCAACTTTCTGATTCATCTCAAGATGAGTATCCTGTAAACGATGATCTTGAGGAAGCTGTATCTACATTGCGATTGTCGCGTAGACGTGTCATGACCGCTGAAGCGCTTTCACAAACAGCAAAACGTTGGTACGCGGGACAGCATGGACCAAAATCACTGTCTACAAAGATTGCTGATGGCAAAGCATGCTCCACTTGCGGATTCTTGATTCCATTAGCAGGAAGCTTAGGCTCCATGTTTGGCGTATGTGCCAACATGTGGAGTCCTGATGATGGGCGAGTGGTTTCGCTTGATCACGCGTGTGGAGAGCATTCAGATATTGAACCTCCTCAGCCATCGCAACTGTGGGTACAATCTGCTCCGGCCTACGATGACTATCATATTGATATTTTGCAACAGGCTCCTCGTGAAGAACGAGCTGATGTTGAGCTTATTGAAGAAGTAATTGAAGATAGTAAGAAGCATCGCCGTAAGCGTCGCAAACTCAGCAATACTCAAGAAGTTAGCGATGCTGATTCATCGTTGCAAAGTAAAGAAACAAACGATTCGCAATCTCAAACTCAAGAGCAGCTAGATCAAGTAGTAGCGGCAGCTCATGTTGAAGACGAACAGCTCACGCAACCTGTAGCTGAGGCAGAGCATGTTGAACAGGTTGATGCTAGTGAACATGTAGACCATGTACAAGCTTTTGCTGAAGTGAAGAACGAAGATAACACAGTAGAGTTGAGTGTACAAGATAATACCATACAAAAAGATGAAGGCACTGTTGAGAATGTAGAAAATGTTGAGAAAGTTACAGAAACAGTAGCATCTCAAACAAAAAAATATGCTCAACGTGCAACTTCTACGGCAATGCGTTTATATAAGAGAAAGTCACGTAGACAACATAAATAAATAATCAACAAAGAATACTTATAGTTCTCGCAATATTAATTATGTTATGCAGAACAATACATGTATGAAGTATTCGTAAGCAACGTAAGATTCCGCGTCATGGCAACTCGCTACCATGGAATGAAAGAAAAGAACGGAAGGCAGTTATGTTTGAACGGTTCACTGATCGCGCGCGACGCGTGATTGTGCTAGCTCAGGAAGAGGCTCGCTCACTTCAGCATAATTATATTGGTACTGAGCATATTCTGCTTGGTCTGATTCGTGAAGGTGAGGGTATTGCCGCCAAAGCGCTGAGCGCAAAAGGCGTAGACTTAGATGGTACTCGCAAACAAGTTGAAGAAATGATTGGTAAGGGCACAGTTTCCCCGAGTGGTCATATTCCTTTTACGCCTCATGCTAAGCAAGTGCTGGAGTTAAGTTTGCGTGAAGCTCTTCAGCTTGGTCACAGTTATATTGGTACTGAGCATATTCTGCTTGGTCTGATTCGTGAAGGTGAGGGCATTGGTACGCAAGTGCTTATCAAGATGGAAGTTGATCTTGGTGATTTGCGTAGCACAACTGTTGATCTCATTCGTGGAGATAATGCTCCAAGCAGCGATAGTGAAAAAGGTGAGTTAGCTAACGCGGGTAGTGTACAAGATAAGCGTACTCAGTCTGGCTCTGCTTTACTTGATCAATTTGGTCGCAATCTTACCCTTGAAGCTCAAGAAGGAAAGCTTGACCCTGTTATAGGTCGCTCCGAAGAAATTGAACGCGTTATGGTTGTGCTTAGCCGACGTACGAAGAATAATCCTGTGCTTATTGGCGAGCCTGGAGTTGGTAAGACTGCAGTTGTAGAAGGTCTTGCACAGAAAATTGTTGAAGGTGATGTGCCAGAAACGTTGAAGGATAAGCAAGTGTATTCGCTTGATTTGGGTTCAATGATTGCTGGTTCACGTTATCGTGGTGATTTTGAGGAACGTTTGAAAAAAGTTCTGAAAGAAATCAAAACACGTGGCGATATTGTGCTGTTTATTGATGAGATTCATACGATTGTTGGTGCAGGTTCTGCTGATGGTGCGCTTGGTGCGTCCGACATGCTGAAGCCGATGCTTGCGCGAGGCGAGCTACAGACTATTGGTGCTACTACAACCGATGAGTATCGTAAGTATATTGAAAAAGACGCAGCTTTGGAGCGCAGATTCCAGCCGATTCAGGTTCCAGAACCTACTATTGCTGAAACGATTGAGATTCTTAAGGGCTTGCGTTCTCGCTACGAGAATCACCATCATGTAACTATTACGGATGGCGCTTTACAATCTTCTGCTGAGCTTTCTGACCGCTATATTCAAGACCGTCACCTTCCAGATAAGGCGATTGATCTTATTGATGAAGCTGGTGCGCGCTTGCGCATTAAGCGTTTGACTCAGCCTCCTGAGCTGAAGGAACTGAACCACAAGATCGCAAATCTTTCTAAAAAGAAGGATGAAGCAATCAAGCAGCAAGACTTCGAAGAAGCTGCTAACCTTCGTGACAATCAGGAAAAGCTGGAAACTGAGGTTGCTGAGAAAGAAAAAGCTTGGCGCGAAGGTGAGTCTAACGTCAAAATGGTTGTTGACGAAGACATGATTGCTTCAGTTGTTTCAAGCACTACGGGTATTCCTGTGGTAAAGCTTACGCAAGCTGAATCTCAGAAGCTGCTTCAAATGGAAGCTGAACTTCATAAGCGCATTGTTGGTCAGGATGAAGCCGTATCCGCTTTGGCACGCTCAATTCGCCGTGCACGCGTTGGCTTGAAGGATCCTAAACGTCCATCTGGTTCGTTTATTTTTGCAGGCCCAACTGGTGTTGGTAAAACAGAGCTTGCTAAAGCATTGGCAAACTTCTTGTTTGATGACGACAACGCTTTGATTCGCGTTGATATGTCTGAGTTTGCTGAAAAGTACGCTGCTTCCAGACTTTTCGGCGCTCCTCCTGGATATGTTGGTTATGAAGAAGGCGGAGAACTGACTGAAAAGGTTCGTAGAAAGCCGTTCTCTGTAGTACTTTTCGATGAGATTGAGAAAGCTCATCCAGACATTTTTAACACCCTGCTGCAAGTGTTGGATGATGGTCATTTAACCGATGGCCAAGGTCGAAAAGTGGACTTCAAGAATACGATTATTATTCTTACCACTAACCTTGGTACGCGAGATATTGCAAAGGCTGCCAATACTGGCTTTACGCTTGGTAATAATTCAGATTCTACGTATCAGCGTATGAAAGATCAGGTTAATTCTGAGCTGAAACGTCAATTCCGCCCAGAGTTCTTGAATCGTTTGGACGATACGATTGTGTTCCGTCAACTTACTGAACCGGAAGTTCGTCAGATTGTTGACATGGATGTAAGACTGTTGAACGACAGGCTCTTTGATCGTCACATGTCGCTGGAACTTACGGATGCTGCTAAGAATCTGCTTGCTCAGAAGGGCTTCGATCCATTGCTGGGTGCGCGACCATTGCGTCGAGTAATTCAGCGTGATATTGAAGATACTATTTCCGAGAAGATTCTGCTTGGTGAGCTTGTTGATGGCGAACGCATTAAGGTGGATGCCGAAGGTGAAGGCTTGCTGGGAGAGTTCACTTTTAAGAGTGAAAAGTTTGAGACAATAGACACAACTGCTGTTGTTGCTACTGAAAATAGTAAATCTGAGGAAAACAAATCTGAAGATAGCGCAGCTAAAGAAGATAGCGACAAAAGTAAGTAAAGTTACTTAAATAACTAAACCTAAATACACTAAAGCCCGGCGAGTAAATCTCGTCGGGCTTTTGTTTGAATAAATTTTATAAAGACGTATAAATTACTTAGCAGCTGTGTCAGAAGCCATGCACATTACATTGGCAGCTGATCCAGTTGCGCTCTTATGTGAAACCTGCTTACCGTCGACAGTAATTGAGCATTCAACTTTATAATTGTCTGGCGTTGGATTATTAACATCAAGCTTTGGAGTAGCCATAATCATCCAATCCTTTTGAGCATCCTTACCAGTCAAAACTTTTTCCCAAACACCATTGTCAGAACTTTCATTGCTGCTTGAGCCAGCAACCGTTAAGTTGATATCTGTAGGAGCAGTTCCTTTAACTTCAAGCTTCATTTCTTTGGCGTTATCATTAGCAATACCTTTTGCCATGTTATCCATCTTTTTACTTGCTTTATTCATAGACTCTGTGGCTTTATCCAAAGAGGCGCTGAAACTAGCTTGCATTGCCAAAGTAATCACTATAGAAAGAATGCCAAGAATAAGTCCTGCAATCACCATTCCGCGACCGCGTTTCTTTCCCTTTTTACCTGTTGCACGGAACGAGCAGCCGTGGGATGAGTTTGGTTTTAGAAGAATACGCGTAAAAAATTATTACGTCTACTTTTGTGTTGACGAGAATAGAAAAGAAGTTCAAATGCTTGCAGTTATTTACGTAAGAAGGGATCAATCTAAGCAACTGGAACAATTCTAATATCACAATGTGCCAATTAGTACAAAACTCTTGATTTCTGAACAACTTTTAGTACAATAGTACACGAAGGGAGTTAGGGGGAGTATGAATCCACATTATAATCAAAATTACACTAGAAAGCAGATTGAAGATGTTCTTTCGATGATAAAAGAATGTATTAATGCTGGTCGTTTTAATATCGCAATGAATGAAAATCGTCAGGAGAATATAGATTTCATCAACGAATACAACATTTATCCAAGTAAGCGAAAAGAAATCTTAATGCAAATTTCAGTTGATGATTTTTGTCATAGTCTACAAAATATGAAGATAGGATATGAGCGCGAAGTTCTTTATGTTTTTGTTCCCAGAATAACATTGGCTAATGCGTTGGGAAAACAAGAGTTGGTAGACATATATACGAAGTTTAACGTGATTAAAGGTAAGAATGGAAGAAGAACAATTGTGATCTCTTTTCATAAGCTTAATAAGCCTATTAGCTATTTATTTAGATAGAGAGTTTTAAAGGAGAAATTATTATGAGTGTAAGAGTTGTATTTTGTGAAGAATGTAGAGATGAAGTTCCATATACTGTTGAAGAAAAGGAGGTGACTGGAACTATTCGTGGTGTTCAGTATCACTATATTGGACGTGAAGCAAAGTGCGTTAATTGTGGAGCATATGTAGATGTTGAAGAAATTAGTGGATCTAATTTGAAAGCGCTTTATGATGTTTATCGAAAAGAGAATGGAATTGTTTCTCTTGAAAAGATTCGAGCAATTCCTGAACGTTATGATATTGGTAAGCGTCCACTGTCAATACTTTTGGGATGGGGAGAACACACGTTTACTCGTTATGCAGATGGTGATATACCGACTCGGCAATATTCTGAAACTTTGAATCGACTATTTGATGATCCTGCTTATTATCTGAGTATTTTGGAGGAAAATAAGGGTCGATTGATTTCTCAGCAGACTTACGAGAAAAGTTATAAAGCTGTTACAGCTTTGATTGGCAATAATGGCATGCTTGATGGCAAAATAAGTGAAGTTGTTGCATATCTTTTAAATCAGTGTGAGGATATCACGCCATTAGCGTTGCAGAAGAGTCTTTATTATATACAGGGATTCTTCTATGCATTTTTCAAAAAGTACATTTTTGTTGAGGATTGTGAAGCTTGGGCGCATGGGCCTGTTTACAGGGATATTTATGCGAAGTATTCGGATTATCATTTTGATCCGATTTCAAAGGTTGAATCATTTGATTCTTCTATATTTACTGCTCAGGAGAAGGCTGTTTTAGATAGTGTGATTCGAAATATTTGTTGTTACAGTGGAAAGATTTTGGAAAACTTCACTCACAATGAGTCTCCATGGATTAATACTAGGGGGGATCTTCCAGATGGTGCTTCTTCAAATAAGATTATTGATAAACAGATGATTGGGGATTATTTTATGAAAATCAAAGAGCAGTATGGTATGAATTCTCCTAGAGATATCCAGTTGTATACAAAAGATGTGTTTGCCAGTCTGTAAGGATTTGTTGAAATATTAAATAATGATTCGCGTGAGGAATAGTTGTGAATAAGTTTGAATTGTTTTCTATGATTTATTACGCGTTAAATCATTATTGGAAAGAAAATAAAAGTGAAGAATTGACTTCATTTTTAAGTGATATGAATCCTTTTTTATTTGATGATATTGGCTCTGCTGTTCCTTCTGTGTATGCAAAGTATAGTTTGCTAGTGAAGGAAGAGATTAGCATTGATAATAGTTTTAGCATTGCTTGTAAGTATGTTAAAAGTTTAGGTTTGCAGTCTGTAACGGATGCATTTGCTTGCGTTGGTGAGGATGATTGGAAAGCGCGGTGCGTAAAATACATGTCATCAAGTCATAAAGGCAAAATATTTAGTGCGTGGTGATAGGTTGCGTTTTCGTTCTGACATTTGTTTGTGTTCATAAAGGTGAGTGTAAGACTAAATAATCTTGTTAAAAAATTTGTGCTAGTTTGAATGATTTAATAAAATACTCTCATTGGTGTAGCATATGTAAATAACAGTACCCGACGCGCCTCTTAACAATGCGGACCAAGTCGGGTCTTTTGATTTTTGGCCTATAACCCGAAAATGAACATTACAAGGAATTTTCTAGTAAGTTATCAAAGATAATTGATAAATATCCATTAGTGGATTTGAAGCATTTGGGATTTGTTAATAATTGGCAAACTTTTTAACGATAGCTTTTCCTATCGTTAAAAAGTGCACCCACTATCAATGGTGTTCACTCAAAAAAGTGTAGCTATACTTGGAGTTCTCTCAATCCACGTCGAGAGTGTGGCGTTGGTGTCAAAGGCTGATTAGCTGGGTGCAAGTTTGCCCTTGTGCAGCAAGGCTTAGCGAGGGCTATCGTTAAAAGGTTTAATGCTAAGCGGCTTTAAGCTGGGTTCTCGCGGTTTTTGAGCGTGATTTTGCTGTATGTGGGAACATGTCGACGCTCTGGAGTCGAGTGCACAGGATGTTAACGTACTTCGCTTGCGTTGAAAGCACACTGTGCTTTCAACTTTGAGCAAGCTCAGCGAATCGAAGTGCATTCGCGCGCATTATGCAGCTCGAAATCGTCGACTCGCACGCAGGTTAGCTGCGCTCACGTCTTCGCCAGGCAGAAGCAGTGCTTCTGCCTTGAGTGGCTCAGCGCTCCGAATTACCTTTTCGCGCTACGCTCTAAGCGAAAAGGCAGGTCGTCGCGCACGGCTATTAGTAGCCGTTCGGCTGATTTGGCATGTAAAGTCCACTGGACTTTACATTTGAGCCAAATCACGCTTTGAAGGAGCTTGAAATGCGTTATGCAATTTCAAGCTCTGTCAAAGCGCCCATTCAAGTCGATTAGCCACTTTGCACCCACCTTGTGAAGTGGGAAATTGAAGTCATAAAACAAAAATAAGGTAAGATTTCACATATAAGGTGTGGTCGTACCTTATTTTTTGGTCTATAACCCGATAATTGAGAAAAATGAGCAATCGTAATAGAGGATAGTATGCATATTTTCATGTGAATTTCATCTTCAAAATCATACATAATTCGCGATAATTACATGAATGCCAGGATGAAAGTTGGTGGAAATATCTGGTATATATGTGTTATAACATTCTCGTTACAGTGTATTAACAAGACATCATAAATGCTTTACAATTATGGTGAGAGTTGAGAATGCAACATTCGTCTATGATGTTGCGGATTTAGCTCTATAGGAGGTTTTTACCTGAAATAGAAGAGATGATTATTATGAAGAAGCTAACGCTAGAAGAATCTCGTTCGATTAGAGCTAGATGGATGTGTGTTGTCTGGGGTTTCATATGCTGGGGATGATTCTCTAGTTCTGCATGTGATTATATTACCAGATTTCATTACAACAGTAGATTAGGTTAGTTTCATTAAAGTATTCTAATTGTAGTCTATTTGCGTAATTTAGTATTTGAGAAAATTGATTTGATTGTATGATGCTTTTTAACATTTGTGATTAAATCTGTAGCGTGGAGGCTATGATAGCCTCCACGCCTTGAAACTTTGAGGAGCTCAATAGATGGTGGCTTATCCTTACAATATGCAAAATTTGACTTCAGATTGCGGTATTGCAGTTATCAAATCATTGCTAGAAAATTATCATAGATTTAATGAAAGAAGTTTTAAATCGGTTTTTTCTAGTTTAGATATTTAGCAAGGTTTATCTTTGTTTAATATTGAAGAGGTTTTGAAACAATGAAGATTTTTATAGACAAAGTCTTGGAGTTAAAAAAGACTGCGATGATTTTTATTGTTACTCATGATGCAATGTTCGATAAAATTGCTGATGAAATAATAGATTTGGATGTGATTAAGAAATGAAAAGCAAAAAATGGATATTTGCAGCTACCATAGTAATCCTAGGTTTTGTCAGTCTGCTGTATGTAGGGTATAAGACAAATAATGTTCGTTTTGGTATGGTTCGTGATGATTTGCCAACACTAGTTTCAGGAGATTATAAGAATAACGATAACTTATCGTTAAAGCCAGGAGTGTATGCTATTTATGCAAAGAGAGGCAAAGGAGAGATACGCTTTGCTGGAAAGCTGTACAAGCTTGATGATGCTCTTTTTGTGCGTGCTCAGAAACAGCCAGGAAATGTTAAAAATGCTGTTATCTACGAAGAGAGTCCTAAAATTTTTATTGGTGAAGATAGTAAGATTTCTGTAAAAGGAGATCGGAAATTTTTAGTTTCATTTGTTAAGAGGTAATCTTATGAAGATATCTCATTTGAAAAAATCATATGGGGGAAAAGTCGTTTTAGATGACATTTCTTTGGAAAGCAGTGCTGGGCAAATTATTGCGTTGGTAGGCAATAATGGTTCAGGAAAAACCACGTTAATGAAGTGCATTGCAAATTTGATAGTTGATTATCAAGGCAATATTGAATTGGACGGTTCACTTTCATTTGCTATTGAGAATCCATCTTTTTATGACGAATTTTCTGTACAGGATAATCTTAGAGTGTTTGCTGCTTTGATGGGGAGAAAAGACTTTAATTGTGATAAATTATTGCATCAGGTGAGTCTCGACGAAGCAAAAAATAAAAAGTTTAAACAATTGTCGCTAGGTATGAAGCAAAAATTAAATATTGCTAGAATATTGCTCTCAAATAGTGAAATTATTCTTCTTGATGAACCTTTCAATGGATTAGATGTTCTTACTATAAAGCAGTTAAAAGACACTATCTTGTCATTGCGCTCACAAGGTAAAAGCCTTGTAATTTCAAGTCATATATTAGATGAGTTAGGTGAAATTGCTGATATTGTATGGTATTTAAAAAAAGGGAAAATTCAAAAAATTGTTAATTTTAATGATAATCTAAGAATTTATAATGTGATTGTTGTAAATGGTGTGGATATTAGTGAATTGCTTTCTAACAGATATGAGGTTTTTTGTCGTAGCAAAGATAACAAAGAATCAACTTTTAGAATTAAATTGCCTAGAGAGGATATTGCCAAGGTTCTTAAATTGCTGATTGAGCATGGGGTACAAATCGTGGAATACAGTGATATTACGCATGATATTAAAGATTTTATGTTGGAGGAAGATGATAATGAAGTACTATATAAAATCAGAAATTATTAAGTTTAGTCATCAGAAGCTTTTCTTATTGTCTTTTGTTTTGTATTTGGCATGTGGCGTGTTTATAGTATTTCAAGCTAAAAGAGGTGCATTTTTATCACAATATAAATTCTTTTCAACGATAACTATACTATTTTTAAGCCTATATCAGATATTATCAATTGGTGAATGGCAAGAGAAGAAAATTATTCATCATTATCTAGAGTATATTCCTAATAGGATTAAATTATTGTGTTTTATATATGGTGAATACGTAAGCATTTATCTAGTCGTAAATTTGGTATTTTTGTCACTGAAATACTCGTCTCTAGGGATAGTTATGCATCAACTGCTCGTATATCCGATAATTTTCCTTTTGTATATTGCTATAAATATGAATCTGTTGATATATTTTGAAAAAGTTGGTGTTACAATGATTCTTTCCTTTATATTATTATGGATATTGCCGAATTTAATAAACATAATATTGTCTCAAACATCCGTGTATTCTTTTCAGATATTTTATTATTTATCACCAGACTCGTTCACCGCTCTTACGTCTGCAACTTGTATTATTGCTCTAATGTATATTGTTGTGTTTTTCCTATTGTCGTTATTACAATTTATGAAAAAGGAGTACTGAGTTATAAAAAGTGTAGTATCTCGTATACTTTCAGCTATTGTCATAATGTTATTCGTTGGTTTTATTGCATATCATTACTGGAGTATTTACTGCTACTTTCAAAAAGTTACTTGAAAAGCAGCTTTGGAAGCAAGCTGCTATGTATATTTTAAAGGCAGTTGATCCATCCGCATTTAGAGGTGGAGCTGTGGGCCTAGCTGCAAGTTTAGCAGCTTCTGCTATTTGGTGTGCGACTCCGTGGAGTAAGTGAGGAGGATATTATCATGTACAAGGTTCTTATGTTCGTGCTGAAGTTGGTTATGTTTACAGCTGTGAATTTTATGGTCCTTTACTTGTCGATGGTGGTATTCGGCCATGATTTTGGTGTGATGTTCAAAACGTATGGGAATGCGCTCGGTCCGTTTACGTTCATGCTTGCTTTGATGACAACGATGTCGTTGCCTAATGAAAGGACTATTTTTGAGGGTAAAAGCGGAAAAAGTGTGCCTAAAAACCCGAGTTATCGTTGAAATATCAATGAAAACTCTCTGTTGTTATGCTAAAAAAGCTTAACATTTAGTATTATTTGACATTTTTATAAACATGTACTTGCGCATACCATGCATATGCAGCTGTCTTAAACATACTGTATTCGCATAGCTAACATCATATACTTTAAACACTTAGACTCTAATGATTACTAGAGTTTAGAGCATATTCAACGACTGGTTGCAGTACTATGCTTTACAGTTACTCCAAACATCAAAAACTATATAACACATTCACTTACTGCAATAAAGCGATATTTCACTCAAGACACGCCGACTAATAGACACACTTTTTTGCCGCTTATCCGGGTATTATTGAGCGCATTCGTCGCGAAGAAGCCGCTGCTCTTGCCGGTAAGGAAGCGTGAATTAAGATCAAAGTTAATTCCATTGTGGACGAACGCACGATCGACGCACTGTATCGCGCTTCGCAAGCAGGCGTCAAGATCGACATTGTCGAATGCGGTATCCGTTCGTTAAAACCTGGTATTCCAAGCCTTCGCGAGAATATTCGCGTGCGTTCTATTCTTGGGCGTTTCCTTGAACACAGCCGCATCTATTCGTTTGCTAATTCCGCAGGTTCGCAGATTGGTGATGGTTCTGCCAGTGGTCCAGAAGTGTGGATCGGCTCGGCAGATCTCATGCACCGCAATCTCGACCGCCGTGTGGAGACCTTGATCCGCATCACCGCTCCAGACCAGATCGAAGCGTTGATTCAATACATTGACTTGCGTATGGCAGATTCGACGATCTCCTGGCATATGGATGGCGATGGCACGTATACGCTCCATTCGCGCGATGAGGAAGGTTGTCCGCTGGTCGACAGTCAGGAATATTTGATCCGCGCTCATCGACGCCATCCGCGCCGTGCATAAATAAAACAGTATTTTAAGGGTGGTTAAAACGTAGAATCGGCGATATTATTTATTGTCTAGAGATATCGCCGATTTTATGCAAATATCGTTGCTGAGAGAACGGTGTTTAGGTAAATTATTGGCGTTTCGTTTGTTGATAAATAAGTCGTGATCAACGATTTATTTTGTATTTCCTGTATGCAATATTTTGTCAGTGTTATTAACTTTCATTTCGGATTTCCTATCGTTTATGTTAGAATAATTTACTATTTGTATTGAATGTTTTACGTTTATGAGGGAAAGAGTATTGCATGTTTTTTCATAGAAGCGTACCATAAGAGCAAGGTGTTTTACTATTGTAAAGATGCATAGTATGCCTTCCTATAAAGAGAGAGATATTTTGAAAAATATAATAAGCACAACTGGGAATAAAACTCATAGAGTAGTAGTCTGGATTTTCGGGGTTATAGGTATAATTGCTGTAATTGCAGCCGTTACTGTAGGTGTCTTTCATTGGGTTTTATTGACAGAATATACAGTATCTGCTCATTCGGAGAAATTTGAAAATCTTCGGTTGCAGCATGCGGTTGTTGCAATCCCGCTGCATAACCCTCAGACATCTCTTATTCCCAATGGCAGCGCATTTATGTCAATTGTTTATGAAGATGGCAGTTTTAAGCTGCATAAGGTGAGCAATATAGAAGGCCAAACGCCAATTTGGAATACTGAGGCGCTTCACTATACAGATTCCCGTGATAGTTATTTCATACCAGTGAACGCTGGAAAATCTACGGTAAACTCTATAGAAAAGGTGCAACGTCAGAATTTTGCATTTTCTCTTGCTAATGGCGGTTTTGTTGATCTGTATGACGAAAGCATGATGAAGCATAGAGGTAAAACAACATATAAGATTCTTTCTACGACTTCTAAAGGTGAGGGTAAGCAGCAAACAATACAATTTTCAGAGAGTCTATTTATTAAAACTTGTTCTACCTGTGGCAATCAAGCGTATGCAATTGCTCAAACAGACAAGCATGAAGTTGTATTGTATCGCATGGTCAATGAAGCAAATGTTGGCCTAAATGAGGTATCGCGGCACCATGAAAAAGACATGGTGGGTGAGCAATTATATCAAGGAGAAAATGAATCTACAGGAGTAATTGATGCTGCTTATAGCCCACGATGCAACAATGGTGTGATTACTTTCTTATATTCGTATGGTCCATCGTCTGCTCGCACAAAGGATATGGCAGTAGAACACAGCGATTCTGCTGATGATGTTAAAACTATTCAGGAACATTTTCTTGTGCGATGGGATGTGAAAACTGGTAAAATAACAACAATTCCATTGAAGAACAGCAAAGGTCAAGTGTTGTATGGTCCGACCACGGTCTCTTATGAGATTGCTGGCTACATAAACGCACAGGCATACGATGAAAAGCTTATTCATATTGTTGATACCGAGAATGGACGAGTGTTTACTCTTGATACGCAAACAGGTGTTCTTCGCCGATTGTTAGATAAAGCTACGCGTCAAGAGTCGTCAGCGGGCGTCAACTATCGTTTGCTGGTAGGAAACCATGAAATAGTTCGTATACCATCGATTATCGATACCTCTGATTTGAAAGATTTTGTTATCGAACGATTTGATAGGAAGACTGGAAAATTATTGAAAAAAATAAAAGTTAATAAAGATTTTCTCTATTTGACAGCTCAGAAAAATACGAATTTATATCCGGGAATTCCAGCTGTGAATCCAAAATGGTTGCAATGATCGGCAATTGACGTATTGGGCTTGATGCTTGTGAATGATTTTGCAGTGTCAAGCCCGATTTATTCTGTCGTGCGTGTAGGGGAAACTAACGTAGGAATGATTTGAAATTCTTGTGTTCTTAGCTTCTTTGAACAGGGAATCTGCTTGCCGATTTTGTGTACGACAAGCGAAGTAAATAGTAAGAAGAATCGAAGGACCATGAAACATTCGTTTATGGCAATGTTGGCTGCAGAATTTATTGGCACTGCTATTCTTATGATTTTTGGAAACGGTGCTGTTACAAATGTTGAATTAAAAAATACTAAAGGGGTAATCGGCCAAAAAGTGTGTCTATTAGTCGGTGTGTCTTGAGTGGAATATCGCTTTATTGCAGTAAGTGAATATGCTATATAGTTTATAAATGTTTGAAGTGATAATAAAACGTATGCCTGCAATCCACTCGTTAAATATGCTCTAAACTCTCGTAATTATGAGTGTTAAAGAGTTTTATACATATGATGTTAATGAGAGAAATATAGTACGTCTAAAACGGTTGTATACGACTGAATACGCGAGTACATGTTTATAAAAATGTCAAGTAATACTAAATGTTAAGCTTTTTTGGATTAACGACAGCGAGTTTTCCTTGGTATTTCAACAAAAACTCGGGTTTTTAGGCACACTTTTTTGCCGCTTACCCGCGATTAACAAAGGTGCGTGTTACCATAGTAACTAACAAGACCAGTTCCGCTACCTGCTTCGGTGGGAGTCCAGGGCTGGTCCTTTTCGTCGGGAGAAGTTGTGACCAGCAAGCCGATTAAGCCCCATAAAAGTTATGAAGATCAAGTAAATCTATTACTCTCACGTGGCATGGAAATCCAAAATACCACACAAGCGAGTCACATACTTAAGACGCGTAACTACTATCGACTTTCTGGATACTGGTATTCGGCACGCATTATTGATGTTAATTCTGGCAAACCCACAGATAATTTCCAGCCTGGTACATCTTTGGATTTGTGTACTGAATTGTATGAGTTTGATGCTCGGCTTCGAAGTGCTGTGTTTACAACCCTTGCTCCTATAGAACTGGCTTTGCGTGCTCTTTTAGGTTACCACTTGGGGAAAGTGGATTCACTTGTGCATATGGACGTTAAGAAGCTTAATGCTGTGGCGCGTACGGTTGACAGAAAGAATCCGCATAAAACCCAACATGAAGTGTGGCTTGCTAAATATGCAGAAGCTGCGAGGAGCTCGCAAGAAGACTTTGTAGCACATCATCGCAATCAATATGGCGGGCAATTACCAGTGTGGGTTGCAGTTGAAATCATGGACTGGGGTATGCTATCTCACCTGTATAGGTTTAGCCCACACAAGGTTCGTAATGAAATTGCGAATTTGTGTGCTATGACGGCTCCGCAGTTAGAATCAACGCTGAAATCCTTGAATATACTGCGTAACCTTTCTGCTCACCATGCTCGACTCTTTAATCGTGGTTTTGATATCAAGCCAAAACCCATAGACCATGAGCTTATGAAGCCAGTAAACACTCTTACACACAGGTTATTTGGGCAGATAAGTATTATTCAATTCCTTCACATCCAATTAGGACTAGAAGGCGGTAATCTTTTAGCCAATACCCTTGAAACATTTCCTCACAATAAGATTATCCCTTTCGAACGAACGGGGGCACCTGATCATTGGCGGGATTTACCTCTTTGGGCTAACTAGCTTATACTGTTATATTTCAGTGTGCATGTCTGCTTTCTTTTAATCTAATTACACACTTGGTACACCTCAGTATATACTGAATTCAGATAGACTGTTGAAGCAAGGTTTTGTTTATGTCCGGAGAGAACGAGCTAAAAGCGCTAGAAATAAAGGGATTATCCTTTGGATATAATAGTGCTCACGAAGTGGTAAAAAATCTTTCGTTTTCTGTGGATTTTGGTGGAGTCACTGGTCTTATTGGGCCTAATGGATCTGGAAAATCCACTCTTATTCGATTGTCTGGTGATCTTATAAAACCAAGATTGGGAGAGATTACTGTCTGTGGGAATCTTAGTACAACTAAGGAAGCAAAGAAGGATTCAATTCTTCTTGCATCTAATGACTATTTACCTGAGTTTTTGACGGGTTTAGAATATTTGCGTTTCATCCATAATATGTATGGAATGCAATGTGACATGTTAGAGGTTCAAAGACTTTTTAGTAGATATCAGATGGATCATCGTTGGGATGACTTGATAGAGGATTATTCACATGGCATGCGGAAAAAGGTTCAGCTAATCGCTGCAATAATGGTTGCTCGCCCTCTAACTATGATTGATGAGACTCCTAATGGTATTGACATTGAAGCTCTTTATAACTTTGAAGTTGATATTCGCAATATGGTTTGTGAAAAGAATGGCGTTCTTCTTTGTACCCATAACTTCTCAATGCTGGAAAGAATTGCTGATCATATTGCACTAATGAGTCATGGTGAAATTTTGGTATATGAAGAGTGCAGAGCTTTAGTGTCAAAATATGGATCTATAGATGCATTTGTCAAAGCAAATATTTCACAATTGGGCGGTGAGGGTAGTGAATACTAATACTCTCAGGCTAGTTCGTTTTCTGTTTCTGTTCTTTGCTAGAAGGTTGTTTTTACACAAAGTTATGCAATCTAGTTGTGCAAAAATTCTTCTGTTTTTTACAGCTTTGGCAAGTTATGCTGGTTATTGTTTCCTAACATTTATTGTTGTACGTGGAATGGTTTTCAGCAGTAAAGCGGTATCTCTTGTGTGTCAAAGCATTTCGATGACTGTAGGACTGTGGGTTTTACTGTTTTTCATAATTATACGTGTTTTATTCATGAAGGCAGACAAGCTCATTGAATTAACGCATACTCTTCCTGTAACAAATAAGCAGAGAATTTTAGCTTACACAATATTTGAAGCTATAACAGTATTATCTTGTGTTTCGCTTGTATCTGGCCCTCTGACATTCTCGATGGCAATACGTGGAGGGTGTGAAACATTCCCAGAAATTTTTTTTGGAATTATTAGTCAAATAGTAATTCTTTATCTATTGTTGGACGTTATATATCTTGGATTTGATAGATTTCTACAGGTTTTTCACATAGAGAGATGGAGAAGCTTTCTGATACCTTGCTTCTTTGGATCCATACTATTCAGTGCTTATATGTATGTACAACGTGAATCCAATAGATTTCTTGATGCGTTCTATGAAGGCAGAACCTACTATGGGTTCTCTCGATTTTTTGTTCTGATATATGATAGGTTTGGTGTTTTAACAGCAGGGGTTGTTTTTCTTGTTTCTGCTGTGATTGTGCTTTTAGTCATTCTTATTGTGGCGCCTAATCAACATTCGCGCTGGAAATACTTCTTCAAAATTCCACTTGGAAATTCTCCTAGTCTTTTCATTATCCATCTGAAAGCTATAGTGCGTAGTGGTGAGTTTCTGTTAGCTACATTTTTTGTTATAACTTTATCTATTGTTGTACTTGGTATACATGGATATTATCCCCCATATTGGTTAGCTATTATATCTACTCAGGCTGTTTATGCTCTTCCAACGACAGAAGCTATACATAAGACTTATCGCCATAAGTTGAGTCCATGTCGGCTGTACTTATATCTATTTGCTCCATATGCTTTAGCTGAATCTGTAATAGGTGTTCCTGTATTAGCAATAAGTGCTATAAAAGGACTTAATCTTGCAGAAGTAGGAAAAACAATATTCATTTGTATGATTACACTTATAGCATCTATTGCTATTAGTATTTTCTTTCCTGCGGAAAAACATAATCCGTTTTCTGTCTTGGTTGGCATGATTACTGCACTATGCCTTGTAATTTTAATATCTTTTACGATATTTGTTTGGCAAATACCTGGGAACATCACAGTTTTATTATGGTTATCTATTGGTGCGGTGTGCATATTTCACTCAATAATGGGTATAAAATCAACACAAAGGAAGGAATATTATGAATATGTTTAAGAAAATTATTAGTGCAATAACCCTATCTTTCATTTTAACTGCAGTTCTAACAGCTGCAACAGTAATCATACTTATGTTTACAAAAGGTAGGGAAATGGGTCATCATCTGGGCCTTTTTGGTAGCGTGTTTTTTGATGCGCATGAAACAAGTTCAGGGTCTATTATGGTGGGATTTGGATTACAAAACCCATGGATATTAACCTTAATATTTCTAGTTCTATTTGTTTTTTTCTCTTGTATTTTTTACTATTTTATCTGCATTGCAAAAAAGAAAGAAAATGTTGGAGGCGCTATCAAAGAATAAAATCTAATGAAAATGTTTAGAATTTGGAGCCTATGTGTTCAGGTATTCTATGGCTTTTTGAAGTCGTATATGTTTATTCTGGCGGTAGGTGTGGTAGTTTAAGCAGGGGCGCTCCTTTACAAATCGCACTGAATCAAGATATCGTTTTGATGACACCTACTTACGTATAGTCTAGTTCCTGAGTTTAAGAAGTTGCTTGTTGAATATTACGAGGGTGAAGATTTGCAGGGATTGCTTCGTTTATGAGGGAATGTTGTTGTAGGCATTAAACACGCACGATGATATTGATTCTTCTGTTTCTTCGAATCTTGCTGTTTATGAAAGAGTATAGTTTGCTAGTAAACCAAGAAATTAGTGTCGATAGTCTAGACAAATTAATAAAAAAAAATAGGATATTTATTAAGATTATTAAAGTAATCAGAGTGAATGGTAGATTTTGTTTACTTAATAATCTGTTTTATAATCATTTGATACAAAGTGGTGTTAACGAGAAGGAGGCTAGTAGCGTTATGAGGAGTAAAACTATTTTTTGTAAAAACATTTTTCAAAGTTGTCTTGTTATGCTTCTGCTGTTAGGTTCTCTCTTTTCTCTTGCTGGGTGTGCTGATGATGAGGAGAAGGCGGAGCTTGCGTCGTATCATTGGGAAACAGTAGAGGTATCTCAGAAAGAATATCGCCTACCAGACAATTACATGAATAAAGGTGAACTGTATCTCTTTGTTTCACGAGACATTCTTGATTCTCATTATGATTTGTCTAAAGTCACTCTTGGAGATAAGCCCATCAAATTAGTTGACTCACAGTTTAATTTGCCTAGTTCAGGGTATAAAGCTCTATTTTTAGTTGGTAAATTTGATTTAAAAAACAAGCCAAGCTCTAATGTTCTTAAAGTACCAGGACTTAATAAAACAGGTAATGTTGCTGTAGGCTATAAGAAGAAATAGTAGTATTTTGCGCTAAATGCTTAGTGTAAATGTTGAAAGTGTATATATCAGTCGAGGAATCCTATTCATGTAAATTGTGTTGCAATATGCGATACAGTATTTTATGATGTGCGTATGGAGGTTGATTGATATGGCAGTTACTAAAACAGCGAATGTGAATGTGAGAATACAGGAAAATATTAAGCAGCAGGCGGAGAAGATCTTGGAAACTATTGGAATTCCTAGGGCTACTGCTATTGACATGTTTTATCGTCAAATCATTCTTAATAAGGGTATTCCGTTTTCGCTTACTATTCCGAAGTCGCTTCCGGCGCAAGATGATATGGATGAGAAAACGTTTAACGCGTTGATGGCTAAAGGTTATGATCAGGCGGTTCGTGGTGATAGTTATCCGATAGATGATGTTTTTGAAGAGCTTGAACGAGGTCTTTAATGGATGAGTATAAGGTAAAAGTTACTCGTCAGGCGAAAGAGCATCTTGCACTTATTCGAGAATATATTGCCACTGAGTTAAAAGAGCCGATAATAGCTAAAAGAATACTCGAGCTGTTGAAGTCGGAAATGATGTCTTTACAGACGATGCCTTATCGTGTGAAGTTAATTGGTGAGCAACCGTGGTGTGATCTTGGTTTTAGAAGAATACGCGTAAAAAATTATTACGTTTATTTTTGTGTTGATGAGAGTAGAAAAGAAGTTCAAATACTCGCGGTTATTTACGTGAGAAGAGATCAGGCTAAGCAACTGGAACAATTGTAATGTAAACGTGTTATCAAGATAATCTTAAATCTTTTAACGATAGCTTTTTCTATCGTTAAAAGGTGCACCCACTATCAATAGTGTGCACTCAAAAAAGTGTAGCTATACTTGGAGTTCTCTCAATCCACGTCGAGAGTGCTATCTTGTGACGTCAAAGGCTGATTAGCAGCTGTTGTTGCGCGCTTGGATCCTTGCGTTTGTCTATTCTGACATGCGCTTGATAACAAACGTATGTTTCTGTTGCTTTATTCCGTACGTTCGTTGTTGGGGATTGGCATGAATGAGAGCAGAACAATGAGGTGGATATCGGTCTTCGGCGCGTTGTGTTGTATGACTCGTTCGCCTTGGATTTTGTACGTTCTCTGTTAGTTTTGTATAAATTTCTTTTGAAACAGGTATTTTCACATAATTATGTGCGCGTTTGCCAAGAAAATGCCATGTTACGATTCGTAACGCTTGTGTTCTCGTTCGTTCCTTTTCTATTCATATGTTGCTCGTTAGCATGTAATTACGCAGTACGATTATTAATTGCATTACGAGCAAAACAAATAATCGTTAAGAACGAAAACTCATAGCCAATGAAAGGAGTTATACGATGTTGTTAGGAGAAAAAATCAGAAATGCGCGCGTGGAAGCGGGTTTAACTCAGGAAGAACTTGCTAAAATGATTATGGTTTCGCGTGCTGCGGTAGCGAAGTGGGAAGGTGGTCGCGGTCTGCCGGATGTTGCAAATTTGAAGGTGATTGCGGATGCGCTAGGTGTTACTGTCGACTATTTGTTGGATAAAAACAATGCTATTGATTTGTCAATCATTAAGAAGCCTATTGATTTAGCGAAGTATGGTCTTAATGCGAAATTGGGTGTTCGTAAGAAAATCAAAATGAAGGAACAAATTATTCGCGATGAATATGCAGACGCTGAAATTATTATGCTCACGGTGACGAAGTTTATTCCAAATTCGTCTGAAAAGTTTATGGATAATTTTATCGGGTGTATTACTACTTTGTTTGGTGATATTCCTTTGTTTGATACGTTTGCATTCGGTAAAGCGGTAGAGAGTATTGGCAGTGAACAGTATTACTTGGTGAATAAAAAAGAAAAGCAATTTTTTGTGCTGATAACGGATGAGTATATTATTAGCAGAATGATGCGAGTAAAGTTCACTGATAAGAAGATGTGTGTTGGGGATAAGGAATTTACGCAAGTTGGTAAGTTGCGTGATAAGTAAGAGCCGGGAACCGGTAGTTGGTTGTGAATTGGTCAGAAGAATGTGGTTTTCAGTTTTGATTTCCGCATTCTTCTGATTTTTAGTTTCCGGGTTTTGTACATGCTTTTAGTGTTTTTGCATGACAGTTGATTATAAGAAATGAAATTCGATTTTTGCGTTTTTAATATTACGTATAAGTGTAATTTTCTAATGCTAATGTTAATGCAGTGACATTGCAATGCCAATGTAATGTTGTATAATCATCGTAAGAAATAAGGGGTGATTGTATGGCGAAAACAGCTAACTTGTATACTCGTATTGATCCGGAGTTAAAAGAGCAGGCAGAGTATATATTGAATTCTTTAGGTCTTCCTCCTTCGAGTGCTATTACCATGTTTTATAAGCAGGTTGTTTTACAGCAAGGGCTTCCTTTTGATGTGAAATTGGGTTATAGAGAGCCGCGTGATGTGAGTTCTATGACTCAAGGTGAGTTGAATGATGAGTTGGAAAAGGGTTATAAGTCGGTTTTATCTGGTGATGCGAAGCCTGCGAGTAATGTTTTTGAATCTTTGCATCAAGCATAAGGTTCATGGCGTGTGATAATTTTCTTATTTTTTATTTTGTTTTTGAAGAAAAGTATGAAGTTGTGGTTTCTCGTGTGCTTTATGGGAAAAGAGATATTGAGAAAGTTATAAATGGCAATTAAACTTTTGGCAATATTTTCCTATCGTTAAAAAGTGCACCCACTTTGCACACACATCTGTTTATGTATGGAAATAAAATCTTGTTGATTATCGGATGATTTTTAGCTACAATCATTTCATAGTCTGCATATCTGCATTCTTGTCCATAATTTACATCCCGTCAGTTTTATTAAACTCAAAGATGATTTGTACTCCGAGATGAATAAATATTGGGCAGATGATTGTGAAAAACAGAGTGAAGATTGAGCATGAGAATCGTAACCGCAATTAGGTAAAGATTAAGTTGTAGAGGAGGCATAAATGAAGCATATTAAGCATTATACGTTTTTAACTATGGTAGTTTGTCTTATATCACTTATTTCAGGTTGTAAGAGTCAGAATAATTTTAGCGATAATAATAGAGAAGTAAAAACAGAAAATCAAAAGTCTGCAAGGAATGAAAAGCACTCAGAAAATAATGAAGATGTTGATTGGAAAGAGGTAAGTAAAAATGGTGTTGATGAAACTTTGCTCATAAAAAACATAGATGAAAAGGTTCTCACATATGTGGCTAAACAGTTACAAAATCTATGCGACGAGATTGGTGAAAAGGGGGTCAAAGATAAATACTATCGGCTGACAGGATGGTATAACGATGTAATATATTCTAAACAATACAAGAGTGTTGTGTCGTTGGGTAAAAAAGCAATGAAACCATTGTTCCTAATAATATATAAAAGCAAAGAGGCTGGAATGTATGAATGGGTTTGTAGTAAAGCGTTAGATGAAATATCTGGTTTTGATTTCTCGGGATTAAACAATGGTGCAGGATGGAGTAATTCTAGAGAATTTTTAAAGGCATTTACCGATAAAATTATTGAACAAAAAATTAGCAAACAAAAAAATTAGCAACTCTCTATTTGAGCTTAGGACAATTTTAGAAATTTTGTATAATCAAAGCACGATATTCCGTAATTGCATTTTCTAGGAGAAGATGATGAGTGAGACAAATGTAAGGCCAGTGCTTTTCAAGCATGCTTTTTGGGGTCATGTGATTACAGAAACTGCTGCTAGCATTTGCACACTTATTATTGCGCTGCTCGTACAGCAGTTCGTAGGACACCGCGTACTAGGTTGGGAAACTGTGGTCATACTCGTGCTGAGTGTTGTGGTGTTTTCGCTGCTAAGTACAGCGTATCTGCAGTGGGATAGGCATCGCAGACCAGATGACGGGTCTGGCGATTTGCTTATTGGAATCATCGATTTTGTGCTCAGGCTGCTGGTGACTTCTGGTATTGCTCTATTGCTTGTTTCCGATATCACGTTGCTAAGCATTATTATTGGCGCAGCGATTACTAGTGTGTTGCTGTTTGTTTTTGAAAAGCCTTGGCAGCCAGGTATGACGGATGCGCAATTACAGGAAGCTTCACAGAAAGCGGTTGATCTTGGCGTTCAAATGCTTGAAGAAGAGCACGTAAAGCGCGGTGCGTGAAATACATGTCATCAAGTGATAAAGGGCAAAATATTTAGTGCGTAAAGTAATTCTTTTGCTGCGTGTTTTTTACGTGTTTTTATGCTTAGCATTGCTCAATGCGTATAATTATGTGATAAAAAACACTAAAATACGTATAATAATGTGATTAAATGCACCAAAACATATATAATAATGTGATATACGATAAAAGATAACGCAAAATATAACAGAACAACAGCACAACTACACGTAGAAATAGTCAAGCACTGTTACTTTCTCAGCTGCTTGACTGAGAATTTCACGGTGTTTGGGCTGTGGATTGCAATACAGAATATTCAGGCGTAACTTTATACACCTTTTGGCTTAACTACACACAAACATTTTTCCATGTAATTGTGGATAAAAGTTGCCAGAAGATTTGTTACATAAGCAGGTAACTCAAATCAATGAATTACGCTTACGTTGAGCCTCTAATAATGCCTTTTCTAACTCCGTGTCGACAGCAAAAACGTATAGTCCATTAACTCCACGTTTCAATAATACATTGATCTCATTTTTAAGATTATCAATTGAATAGTCTAACGTAATTTTTTTATTTGATGATAAATCTTTAGAATGCCTTTTATTAGTTGCTTTATCGTTTCGACTATTTTCCGGGCAAAAAACAACTTTACCATTACGATATTGCACTGATGGACCAATTATTACACCAGCATAATTTAAATCAAATCCTTGAATAGTAAATGTAGATCCAATCTCATTTATAGTATGAGACTGTTCTGCCCATGATTTTTTTGATTCTTTTATTGAATGTGAATGCTTCGCGTGGTTTTGCGATGACAATTGATAATTCCAAGGATGGCTAAAAACCTTACCTTCCTTTTCCAAAATTTCCAACTCGTAACTACTAGCATTAGCATATGGACCAAGTCCAATATGCCATTTTCCATTGTTATCGCAATACAAATCTACATTCCAAGTACCATTTACCGCGTTAGGGTTATTCTTATTGCTCTTATACTCCCAGTCGTATGTTGCAACAAGACGTGATAATCCGTGTCCATCGCACCCAGAAGCTTTTTCTTCAGATTTAGACTTAATAGCATTAAATAGCTTAATGGGCGAATCAAATACTTTGAAATCAAAAGGTTTATTGCCAGTATTTGAATCTTCTTTTTTTGTTTCATAATTACGACATACTGGAAGAGTATCAATACAACCATTGTATACAAAATTTTTAATCCATTCGAGAACATTTTCATTAGCTCTCATACGCATCTGATTTTCAAGAATGAAACGACGAACACTCACACTTATTGAATCATTTAATAATAATTCTCCACA
Source organism: Gardnerella washingtoni (assembly GCF_049262705.1). NCBI lineage: Bacteria > Bacillati > Actinomycetota > Actinomycetes > Bifidobacteriales > Bifidobacteriaceae > Gardnerella > Gardnerella washingtoni. The sequence continues at coordinate 700,785 of NZ_CP058398.1, forward strand.
ATCATCATCATTTTTGAAAGAATTCTTATCCTTGTAATCTGTTCCCAATAATTTTTCTAAATCTTCGGAATTCCAACGCTGGTTGCTTTGTAAAATTTGATTAGGATCAAAAGCTGCGATAACAACTCGAGACCTACATAAAATATCAGACAACATATTTGAGCCAGAGTAAGCCTGATTAGCTTGTGTATTCAACAAATGAGCCTCATCAATAAGAGCTACATCACAGCAACGTTTTGGTCTGTCAATAATGCCACGTCCTTGTTCTGTTTGTTCGCTAAAACGATTAATAAACTGGGAAGGTAGCATAACAAGTTCATCATTATTTTTTTGTAAACGTAATTTTGTTGCTATTTGATTGTATACATTCACTTGTTCTTTATGATTTACAATTATGCAAGCAGTTTTCCTACTATTAATAGTTGAAAATTGCTTATATTCATGATCATAATCTTCTTCGTCGTTTCCTTCTTCAATATCCTCATAATTGTATTGGAGTGATTGGTTTTTTATTTTGCTTAGCTTGTTACAAATTTTATAGAACAAATCACTAAGTAAAACTGTTTTTCCGGTACCAGCATCACCCTCTAATAAAATAAGCGTGGATGAATCAGAGTTACACTTATTTTTTGATTGTAGAGCTTCATTAACTATATCTATAACTTTGCTTTCAATACTCTTCTGTTCAGTAGTCAATTTATGAAATGGTGACGCTTTAAATAAAGCTGAGTCGCGAATAATTCCTTCTTCTGGAAATAAATCTGGATCCATGTCATGAAGCTGAACCCATATTCCAGAAAAAATACGTTCAAACTCTTCTTCAGGATAATATTCACCCTGAGGATTGGTTCTACGATTAGTAACTTCATTAATTGAATCGACGCTTAACAAGTACTGCATAAAGCGATTTTCAACATCTAGAGTAAGTGATTTATTAAAATGCTCATTAGCAATAATATACTGTTTTACTTTACCTTCAGACAGTTTCTCCCAATCATCTCTGATTTTAGTATCAGCATTCAGATGCTGTTTTGTTCTTTCCTCAATATTGTTAGTTTCACCAACATAAACTGTATATTTTTCGTATTCTTTTTTATGAACAATATAAACAGTTGGAAATTTCAGCAAGTAATGCTTCAAAACCTGAATAGTTTGGTTATCAAGATCACTTCTTTTATACTTTAGATTTTCATTAATACTATGTTCTAGTTCATTGTCTTTGAAAACCTTATAAGGTAAATCAACAATTATGGACTTAGGTGGAACAATAGCTTTCATCATGATTCAATGATAGCTATTTGATAAGAAATATTCCATTAATAAAAAAACTAGTAAGAGTGGCAAATTCACAAATGTTTTTTCGAATTGAATACTTTTGGTTTAGCATTATAAATTTTCGACTATAAAATTTAATTGTCGTATCAAAACTGTTTCCTTAACGCAACAATTTTAGCCATTGTATTTTTTCTTGTCTTTTAACACTGCAATCTTTATCCATCTTGGACATCCGCATTTATTACTAGCAATATTGAGTTTATGTTTATCTTTTATAAAATGAGGATTGATTTGAATAAAGTTGTCACCTCTTGGGCTAGTTGGAATTATTAAAGTCCAAAAATACATTCCTGAAATATTTGAGTATTGAAGAAGAAAACAATATTCATGAACCATTAAACAATCATCTGGGATATATTGAATATTTTCTTTTTGATTTTGAATCAAATTTGGCAAAGCACATATATACGCTACATGCATGTAATTAAAACTATTATCTAAAGGAAAATTAATTTTGAATAATTCAATATCAGTTGCAGGTTCCATTCCTATGTTACGCACAATCTGTTTATTTAAGTCAAGTTCAACATATGGAATTTTATTATTCTCAGGCAATATATATTGACCAATTTTATCTAATCTAAAAGCGCGGAAAATAAAATATAAGCCTGTAATTAAAAGAGAAGATACAACTGAAATAATTATGCTATTTACCAAATTATTTAAGTTAATGTTAATACATAATGACTGAATGCTATTCAAAATATTCTCTCAATTCTCTAAAGCCTTATTTTACTTATACTACAATCTAAAATATCAGTATTGCAATGAAGGCTGTGAAAGTACTTAATTAAGTTACGTAGACTATAAACCTATTGAAAATATTGGCGGAAATTTATAGGAAAAATAAAAGTATGATAGCATTGTAGTTGAATTGCGGTGGACGTCTTCGGACTAAACCTGGAAGAATCTGATGCGTCGGGTTCTTCTTTTTTCTTTTACTGGGTTATTAGTGTAAGACTTATAACCCCTTTTATTTCGGTATTTCAACCCGCAATACTCTATCTTAAAGTTTGCGTTTTATGCGATAGCATTTTCAAAATCTTTGGCTTGTAGCTCAATTTTTGAAATACGTAATATGTAATGATTAGATAAAGAATAATTTGCATAAATGATTAGAATATAGATTATTATACGAAATACTGCAATTGCAAAAGTGGGAGAAAAAATATGGGCTACGTTGCAGATAAACCTATTGAAAAAGCTGATGAAGATTTATTGGGAAGATCTGATTTTGCTAAACAATTTGAAAAATCGATTTGTGAATATGATAGCAAAGATGGTCTTGTAATAGGCTTGTATGGAAAGTGGGGTAGCGGTAAGACATCTATTATTAACATGGCAATATCTGAGATTCCAGTAGACGAATCAGAGAAGAAAAAATGGTATTCAAGAGTATACAAAAGAATCAAAAAATTTTTACTTCACAAAAAACTGAAGAAGAAAATCAAAATCACAATCCAATAGTTATTAAATTCTCACCATGGAATTATTCCGACAAGAACAATTTAATCAGTTTGTTCTTTCATGAATTGAAGAATAAATTAGGCGTAGCTAAAGGAGAGGGGAATAAAGGAAAAATCGGAAAGGCTATAAGTCAATATTCCGATACTATTGACGTTTTATCATTTATTCCAGTAATTGGGCCTGCAATCGCTCCTATATTGAAAACTACATTCAAAGCAGTAGGTGCTAAATTGATGAAAAATCCTAGTTTGGATGAAGCTAAAGAAAAATTGTGTGAGGCGCTAGAAGATTTTAACCACAAAATAATTGTTTTTATTGATGATATAGATAGATTGACTACTCCTCAAATTAAAGATATTTTCCAATTGGTTAAACAAGTAGGCGATTTTCCTAACATCATTTATGTTCTTACAATGGATAGGGAAATTGTTTGCAATGCTTTGTCTGAATACCACAATATTGACGGAGATGAATATTTAAAGAAAATTGTTCAAGTTTCTTTTGAAGTTCCTGAAATTGATAAAACAACAGTGCATGAAATATTAAGAGATCGCCTTAATGATATTGTTCATAAAAGCAAGAATGAAGAAGAATTTGAAAATAACAAATATTTTGAAACAGTACTTGAAAACTGTGTAAATCCATATGTAAATAATATAAGGGATGTAAATAGATTACTTAATGCTTTCCGATTCAAATATGGCGCTTTATGGAAAGAAACATCATTTGTTGATTTATTAGCTATTACTGCAATAGAAATTTTCGAACCTAAGCTATATGAATGGATTATTGATAATTCAATCTATGTATGTGGACCACAATCATATAACGATTTAAATAAATATGAAAAAAGAACTTATGAATACTATAAAAATGAATTCAAACAGTTAGGACTAAATTCAGAGTCATCTATACGAATGCTCATATCGATGTTCCCCCAATTCGCTAGGTCTATTAATTACATTGGCGAATATTCTCATTCAGATGATTTGCAACTTTTAAGAGATAATCGCATCGCATCTGTTGAAAAATTCGATTTATATTTTATGTTTGACATGAATAGAATTAAGGTTTCAAGAGAGAAAATTTATGATTGTTTTTACAAGTATAATAAAGATTCCATAATTGAAACCATTATAAAGTCTGAGAAGGAAGGTGTTCTTGACTATTTGTTAAGAAATATGGAGGCATTGGTTGATGAAGAATATTCAAATCGTTTGAAGTTTGTTTTGTATGCTACCATTGATTCGTATGGAGAACTCGTAAATAACCAAACAAATGTAATACATGCAGATTCTGTTTTTAATGAAATAGTTAAATTCGTGTTTTATATTATTAAAAAAATTGATTCTGAAAATGAAAGGCATGAGGTAATTTATTCTATTCTTAAGAATTCTAATAAATCTAATATTGGACTTATTGCAGATATTCTTGATCAAGAAGAAATGGCATTTGGGAGATTTAATAATAGACCAGAGCGTAAGGATTTGCAATTAATTAACTTAAAGCATTTAGAATCTCTCGAAAAAATTTATATAGACAAAATTGAACTCATTTCAAAATCTGAAAATATGCTAAAAATAGGAAGCCTTAATAGAGCATTTTATGTGTGGGAAGATCTTGATAAAGAAGGATTTGAAAATTATGTTAAAAAACTATTTAATGATAAAGTCAGTAAGCTTAAGTTTATATGCACTAAAGCATATCCCTTCCGTGACTCGAATGATTATGGATGGGATTTTAATTTAAAAAGTTATTCAAATTATATTTCTAGAGAAGATCTCTACAATGAAATTAAAGATTCCGTTAAAAATCATTTAGATGAATTTACTAAAGAAGAGCAAATAATATTAGCGTCGTTTGTATTGAATTATGAAAATAATAATGACGACTTTAATCATGCGTCTGAGCTAGAAGCATTGCAACTCATAAAAAAGTGGAAATCTGAAAGCAACTTAACAAAATAATAGATAATATTGGGCACTAGCACACTGCAGTTAGTGCCCAACATTTTTTGTTGCTATCATCTAACCGCAAAATATTTAAAAACCGACCGCACCCACGTATCAAAACTGTTTCCTTAGCGCAACAATTTTGATACACACGCGCACCAGCTCCATAAATTAGATTTAACACACGCTCCAAAAGTGAGACAGTCCTCTCGCAAATGGAGCGATGCACGACAGAATCAGCTCCAAAAGCGAGACAAGTTGCGCACGATTGTAGCAAACGGAAACAAATAATACACTACAAAAAACAAGCCACGAAAGGCTGGCTTTCTATGAATCGCACGCAAACGACACCGGCGACACGCCAAAATAGGGGAGGGCTTGCATTTGAGATTATTCCGAGTATAGTAGTTACTCGTGCTTCGGCGCTGGGAAATCAGCAAAAAGCATTGCGGACATAGCTTAGTTGGTAAAGCGCAACCTTGCCAAGGTTGAGACCGCGGGTTCGAGTCCCGTTGTCCGCTCTAGGTCCGATGAGTTATTCGACCTTACGGTGGGTTAGCCAAGCGGTTAGGCAGCGGCCTGCAAAGCCGTATAGATGAGTTCGACTCTCGTACCCACCTCGATTAAGCGGTAGCTTAATACACAACCGGGCGGTTGGCGCAGTGGTAGCGCACTTCCCTGACACGGAAGGGGTCACAAGTTCGAACCTTGTATCGCCCACTCGAAAGGATTGCCTTTCACGCATAATTAAAAAGATTTTGGGTGATTGGCGCAGCGGCTAGCGCACTTCCTTCACACGGAAGGGGTCATAGGTTCGATTCCTATATCACCCACAATTGGTATGCAGCGAAGTTCGCTGCTTTTTTGTTTTTTGCTTGTTTTTTCGCTTGTAAGTTCATTTCGGAACTATTTTCCTAATGTATTAATTCCCATGATAGGGGGTTATTGGATTATTTCCCAAAAATAGAGCTTGAAATCAAAATGTGGGGGTTATAGGCCAAAAAGTGTGTAAAGCTAAGCTGTGAATATTCTGTGGCATAAGCCATAGTCTCAGCACTGTTAAAAACTCAGTTATCTAGCTGAGAAAATAACGGTCATATGTTACTAGTGCAGTACGTATTCTGCGTTAATAACGAATAATTGCGATTTAGTGTTATTCGCGCAGTACGTATACTGCGCCAGTAACAGCGTTTGACGATGTATCGTTAAATATTCAGCTAATACCTACTTTGAACGCCGCTTAGTATAAGGAATAACCCACATTCGATATGCTGTGAGCCCCACTGTCATAAGGGTTATGAGCTGATTTTTTACACAGTTTTGTCCGGGTGGTGTCGAATGTGCAGAAAACAGATTCGATTACCACAAAACCCTTGTATTGCAAGGCCTAAGACATGATTTCTTACCACTTTTGACCTATATATTCCCACCCCAAAAAATGCATGGTGATTGTTGAATAAGGGGATTAGTTTAATTTAAGCAGACGTGAACAGCAAAAAGCGTGTGAAGAAAAAACTCAAAGGCTTTCCTTCACACGCTTAACTACCTTTCTATAATCGCTTTTTTACTTTTTTACTTTTTACAAATTCCTATCAGAAATCTTTTCTAAAAATCCTTGTCAGTGCGAAAGATCAATAACCATGCGGCCACGAATCTTGCCAGCAAGCATTTCATCAAAGATATCGTTAATATCTTCCATCTTGCGCATACGGCATTGTGGCACAACCAATCCTTCAGCACCAAACTGGAAAGCCTCAGCCAAATCCTTACGTGTGCCAACGAGGGAGCCTACAAGACGAATGCCGTCAAGTACCAAGCGTGGAATGCTGAGTTCCATATCCTCTGGAGGCAAACCGACAGCAGCAACCGTACCGCCTGCACGCACTGAATCAACAGCAGTATTAAATGCAGCTTTGCTTACAGCAGTTACAACAGCGCCATGAGCTCCGCCAACCTTCTTCATAGCAAACTCAGCAACATCTTCCTTCAACGGGTTCACGCACAAATCAGCGCCATACTGCTGAGCAAACTCAAGTTGTGCATCATTCACATCAACAGCAATAACATGAACGCCAAAAACTTTCTTAGCATATTGCAAAGCAAGATTACCTAAACCGCCAAGACCAAAAAGAATCAGCCATTCGCCAGGGTGTACGCCAGATTCCTTAATTGCCTTGTATGTTGTTACGCCTGCGCACGTAATGGAGCTTGCAGGAGCAGGATCCAAACCTTCTGGAACTTTTACAGCGTAATCAGCAGCAACAATGCACTGTTCAGCCATACCGCCATCAGCAGTATAACCAGCGTTTAACACACTGCGGCACAAAGTCTCACGACCTGTAGTGCAATATTCGCAGTGACCGCAGCCCTTGAAGAACCAAGCAACTGATGCGCGATCGCCAGGCTTCAAAGTGGTTACGCCAGGTCCAACCTCACGAACAATACCAATACCTTCGTGACCAAGTACCACGCCAGTTTTATCGCCAAAATCTTGATTCTTTACGTGAAGATCAGTATGGCATACGCCACAGCACTCCATATCAAGCAGCGCTTCACCGAACTCGAGTGGGCGCAATTCCTTCTCAACAACCTGAGCTTTCTTATCCTTGGTTGCAACAATAGCCTTCATAGAGACCTCCTTGTTCTATTTGTCCTCGTTTCTTCATTGGTTAAGGACAACGGCTACGTCTATTTTACATAACTTTTTACAGATTTTGCAAAAAATATTATTTTTTATATGCGAATTGCAATAAAAAATAATTCTGTTCAAGAAGAATCACAAATAAAACAAGAATTGTTTAAAAAATTACAAAAAACACCAATTAATAATCATCAACACACATCCATGCACATTACAGCGTTACTTATAGCAATACAATTATTTTCAACACACCGTTAAACCGTTGGAAATTAAGGAAAAATAACATTCTTACAAACATGAAACATGGAGGATTTGCAATTCTCACAAATATAGACTAGAATAACCATTTGTTTTGCGGACATAGCTTAGTTGGTAAAGCGCAACCTTGCCAAGGTTGAGACCGCGGGTTCGAGTCCCGTTGTCCGCTCCATGTAAGTCTTAAGTGAGCATCTCATCATATTCCGCTGAGATTTTTTATTTTCTATCACATGTCTCAGCGCATATGTCGGCTTTTGGTCTAGAAACTTTCATTTCAAGTGGTAAACTAAGTTCGTTTTGGGAAATAACACGAAACACGTAACAAAAACTAGAAACATAGATTTCCACAATTCAGCAACATTCATGCATCAAACATGCTTTTCCTATATACTACTTGTATACGAACTATAATGTAACGAGTACAGGCAATGCTTAGTAATTAAACGTTGTACAAAAACGTTGTACAAACCGCAAAGTGGTGCCGAATTGAAAGAACGGGGATTATGACTGACGACGTGCAATCTAATGAACAGACATCTTCTGAGAAAGATCGTACGTCAATCATGATAGATGCTATTAACTCATTGTGGGAACAAGGGAAAATTACGGCTATTCCTGCTTTCACTCAGCATCACATTTTCCATGATTTTCCAGGATTACCTGCAAACACACAATTAGCTTGGTTTAGCATTCCAGGAAAACAATTTGGTGTCGCCATAGGCTTATGCAAAGATGACGGAAAATACTTCCGCCAACTCGCGATTGCTGATGAAGATGGCAGAGTATATACAGGAGACACAGTAACTCCTGCAGAAGCTATTGAACGTCTACCACAATTGTCACTAATTGAGCAAGGATCTTTCGATTTACGCAACAAGACTCGATTCTACGGTTCAAATACGAAATCATCGTCACATAGCGTTGCGCACCTATATCGCAGCATATTGCAAAATCTACGTATTACAAAATATAAACAACATTTGCAAGTAGTAAATAATCAAAATACTAACAATGCATCTATTGTGTATGGCGATATTGTAATGCAAGTTTCACTAAATGATGGTTTGCGACAAGTTGCTTCATGGCTATGCTGTGGACAAGGAAAGCACAAAAAATATACACTCGAAAGTACGCGAGTATTATTACCAGATTCCTTGCGTTGTAATCTTTCGTACGCCGATGCTATTGCTACAGCATTTTTCGCAACATTTTTCATACCAGATTTACACCAAAGTTTAACTGGCTTCGGATACTACCACGTATTACACCGATTACACACTGAAGCTCCTCTTGGTGCAATCAGAAGAAGCGTAAGCGATATTCAAAACGTACGCAAAGAAGGTTTACGAGTTTCAGGCTTGGAATCTTACTATGAGCGTGTTATGCATGATGTTGGCGCATTAGAACCAACTCATGGTTTAGAAGCTGTTCACGGAGCTGAAAGACTGCATCTACAGGAAGCTCAACGAACCTCAGCACACTACTTAATTTGGGATGACTCACTTGAACCTGCTGCGGCACTCAAAGTTTTACGCATTGAAGGAGCTCTTAACAGACTGCAAGCAATTTACCAATGCTTGCAAACTAACGCTTCGCAGGGCGGAAAAAGTTTAGAGGACAACGTTACTTGTGAGCGCATTGCTGCTATTGATAATGCAATAATTGATGACCCTGCTTTTATTGCAAGTGAATCTTTAGGCATGCAAAACTTTGGTAGTCCGCTACAAGATGACAATATTCGTCCACTCATGTACTTGTGGCGCAAGGCACGTAAATGCCAACAGTCTGCTTCATATTTGAAGCAAGATGAAGCAGGGGAATGGTTGTATCGTCAGTCTCTTTCTGAACTTATACGTAGCTTGTATTTGCCATTCCGTTTTGACACTGATTTTCGATCTAATCTTAGCGATGGGAAAGTTGCACTTGCATTCACCGCTACTGGCGCATCGCTTATGCCTGTATACAAGTATGATGCTGAAAACCTTGCGTGGCACAAATACAGTAGTATTGAAAAGTCGATTATGGCAACAAATTACAATTTGCGCATCGGTATTATGTTAGCAACGCTCGCCTTTGGTATAGACGAAAAAATACAGGAAGTTTCCATCCGGCTTGATTCTGTTGGATTAGAAGAAATGGTTGCTGCTCAAGATAATGCTATTAGTAATTTGCTTACTAAAACGCTGAGAGCGCTTAATACTATGAGCAGTAATGCAACACCTGCAAAAGGCGATCCAAAAGACGGTGACGTTCATGGAGACCCCGCGCAATTGCAAGATTTGCAACATTTGCCTTTCGCGGATGTAGTAGAAGCTGCACAATCGTTAGTGGATTCGCATACTCATGATTTAACGAATGCTATTACAAGTGAGCATAATGACGAATCTTCAGAAACTGATAGTCTGAATAATGGAAACGATGAGTCAAACTCTCATGTAGCATTGCCTGATACTCATCAAACAAATACCATGAGTATTTCGCATGTTTCACAAGCGTTGCACGACAACGAAAATAATGACAATGGTGAAAATAATGCGAATCCTTTAGCGGCTTTTAGTGAACCTCCTGAAATACGAACGCTTATGACGGTGACTTTTAAGCGCGAAAGTTTTATACAATACATTCGTTCACATGGTTTACAAAATCCAATAGTATTGTACGAAAAATCTCACGCAAGTATGCATATACTCAACAGTGGTGCTCTTGGTACTGTTGACGCGTCCTTCGATCTGCATGATACTTCTTTTGCGCCACATGGAGCTCAAGAAGAACCTGAATTTTCCGATACTATATTCGATCAAGATCAAGAAGATGTTTTAGGAACAGATCACGCACAAGGGCTTTCTATTCAGCGAGAAGATTTGTTACAACAGGCTGTTGCTGATTTCCACCATATTGCAGCACAGCCAATGCTTACAACTGCTGAAAAAGCTCGAGAAGCTATGAACATTATTGAGCATATCGGCGACCCGGAACTGAGTGCACAAGCTGATAATGTAACACGAGCACTTATTGACGAAACAGTAATACCGGAACTTTCTTTTAAAACTTCGCAAGATATACGAGCAATGCGCGTACATGCTCAAGAACAGCTTATAGAAGGCGATATTAAGCATGCGATTGACGAATATGAGAAAAATATTGCTAAATTTGATGCAATGTTTGCAGTAGAAAACACTGTGCCACGGTACTTTAATTCTTATGCTGAGCGCGTTGTTTACAACCGCTTATTTGCTACTCCAGATGAACATACACTGCTTATTCCAGACGGATTATTCTACGCACACATGGAACTTGCAGATTTACTATCTCAGCTACATCAGCATGATGCAGCTCTTAATCATTTGAATAGCATGGTTGCTTATGCGCCAACATATGCGTTATCTCATTTGCGATTAGCTGCAGCATTATCTCAACAAGAAGATTGGTCGTCAGTTATAGCAGCATGTTTAAATGCATTGCGCGTATCGTTTGACAAAGATGATGCTGCATTTGCGTACTACAGGCTAGCGTATGCCGCATGGATGCAAGATAGGTTCACACTTGCAGCAAGCGCATACCGTATGGCTAGTTATCTTGCTCCTGGTAGAATCGATCCGCTACAGATGGAACTTGATGAGTTGCTTTCACGCATGCGTTCGCAGTGTTATAAAGCTCCAGCTAATATGGATGAAGTGCAGCAATATTTCAGGAATGATGATATTCCTGTTTGGCCTAATATTGAAGCAAATCATATTATTAGTAAAGCTGCAAAACTTACTGTTGACGATGGTATGTTTGTGATTGCAAGAACATTGTGTGTTGCCCATATTCGTATGACACTGCACGAGGATTTGGAAGGCGCTGTACAATCGCAATTTTTGCGTTCACTACATGCTTAGCACGCGCAAAATGACAGCGCAAAGCAGGCTTATAATGAGCCTTACAATCTGCATACTGCGTATAAAAACGTTGCAGTAGCAGTCGTCATAGAGAGCGAATGAATATTAATTAATATTGAGCCGAAAGGGGATTTTCATGAGTGTGGCTCACGATGATACAACATCGCAAAGTGTACAGTGGACGCTTTTTGATGATTTTGATGAGCAAACTGCTACTCATGAAACTGCAGAAAAATCTACGCAAACACAGTCTGCTCGCATACAATCTACTCAAGTTCAAAACGCGAAACATAACGAACAACAACACAGTCAGCAAACTGATGCAAGTCGAACCAAAGAAACACATGTTTGGAATCTTAACGAGGATACTGATACTTGGATTGCTAGTCTTGAACCTACAGACGCAGATGCTCTAGCTCTTTCAAAGCTACAGCCTGCCACACTTACAACGGAGCAAGCTGCTCGATTATGGGCGAAATTAGCTGCTTGGACACAATCCGATCAAATCGCATACTATGTTGAGGATGCGCCAACGAGTTCAGATGCAGCATACGATGCTCGCATACGTACGTTAAGTGCATTAGAAGCTGCATTTCCAACGCTAGACACGCCTCAATCTCCAACGCACCGCGTAGGAGGAACTTTTTCTAATGATTTTGCTTCTGTAAAGCACCCTTCGCGCATGATGAGTCTGGATGATGTTTTTTCTCTTGACGAATTGCATGATTGGTACGATAGTGTGTTGCGCGACTTGCACTGGCCTGAGTCAAAACCTTTACCAATGACGTGCGAAGTAAAAATTGATGGGCTTGCACTGAATCTTATTTATAGAAACGGCACTCTTGAGCAGGGTCTTACTCGTGGAGACGGCGTAACAGGTGAAGATATTTCACTCAATGTGAGAACAATTGAAGCAATACCTACGCAACTTCATGCTGAAAATCCTGACGATATTCCTGAATTTGTAGAAATCCGCGGGGAAGTGTTCATGAAGTGGGCTGATTTTCGTAAGCTTAACGAAGATCAAGAAAATGCTGGGAAAGCTCCTTTTGCTAATCCTAGAAACGCTGCAGCAGGTTCGCTTCGTCAAAAAAATCCGCGCATAACTGCGACTCGAAGATTAAGTTTTTTCGCACACGGATTAGGTGAGCTTCAATGGAAAGAAAACACGAGTCACATTCATAGCGAAACAACGTTTAATCAATCCGACGCGTATAAGTTTTATCAACAATGGGGAATACCAGTTTCTCCATATACGCGCAACGTTTCCAATTTCGCTGAAATTCAAGACATGATTGACTATTATGGCGAAAATCGTGCCAAAGTTTTGCACGCTTTGGATGGGATTGTGGTTAAAGTTGATGATCGTGCTTTGCAACGTCAACTAGGGGCAACTTCTCGCGCACCACGCTGGGCCATAGCATATAAATATCCTCCAGAAGAAGTGAACACTGTTCTCAAAGATATTGTTGTTCAAGTTGGAAGAACAGGAAGAGTTACACCAGTAGCCGTACTAGAGCCTGTAACAGTAGCCGGGTCAACCATTTCGCGAACAACGCTTCATAATGCTTACGAAGTTGAGCACAAAGGCGTACTCATTGGTGACACAGTCGTAGTTCGTAAAGCAGGCGACGTAATTCCGGAACTAGTCGGACCAGTGCTTAAAGCGCGCGAAGGGCGAGAAAACCAGTTACGTAAATTCGTTATGCCAGAATATTGTCCATCTTGCGGCACAAAATTAGCTCCTGCAAAAGAAGGAGATAAAGATATTCGCTGCCCAAATGTAGAAAATTGCCCAGCTCAGCTTACTGAGCGCATTATCAATTTAGCTTCTAGGCAAGCTTTCGACATTGAAAATCTCGGGGAAGCAGCTGCTTTAGCGTTAACTAATCCGGAAGACTCTAGACCTACTACCGCTGAAGTTTATTGCAAAGATATTGACAAAATAGTTACCCGTCGCGGTGAAACCCCAAAACCATATATTCCACAAACCGTATTACCACTTCCAGAACCACAAAAACCTGTATTAAAAAGCGAAGCTGGGATTTTCAACATTACTGCAAACGACTTGCGAAACGTAAAAGTATGGAAAGAAATACCTCATATCGAAGAATGGGAAGAAATTGATAAGGACGGAAAATTACGGAAACACACCAAAAAGGTTGGTGGCTCAGGCTTATGGAGGCAAGTAAATGCTTTCTGGACTCGTACTCTTACAGCATCATATGTTGAGAGAAGTAGTACAGAAAACGCAACCAATGAAAGTATGGCTGACAAAAAGGCAACACAAGAGCAACCTCAAGAATCGTGGAATCCTCAATACCCGCAGTTCCATGTTCCAGCAGATGCTTATGTTAACGGCACTACAGACAAACGCATCAAAAAAGATGGCGAAACTATAATAGTTAAAGCACCAACTTACTCAAGACCTTCAGAAACCACACGTTGCATGCTCGAAGAAATCACCCAAAAAGGCAAAAATGCGCCACTATGGCGCGTGCTAGTGGCTCTTTCTATACGCAGACTAGGACCTCCAACAGCAAGGCTTATTGCTGCGCGATTCCACTCGCTTGACAATATTGCTCACGCAACAGTAGATGAACTTACCAACATTGATGGAGTAGGATCGGAAATAGCACAAACTGTTTATGACTGGTTCCAAAAAGCCCAATTGGAAAACAATTGGCGTGGCGAAGTACTTAACGCGTGGAAAGCAGCTGGCGTAGTTGGTAGAATCGAAACTTCAACACTACCACAAACATTATCTGGCAAAACTGTTGTTATTACTGGAACTTTGCAAGGATTTACTCGAGACACTGCAAAAGAAGCGATTGTATCTCGAGGAGGCAAAGCTTCAGGCTCAGTAAGCAAAAACACGTATTGTGTAATTCTTGGCGAAAACGCTGGTTCTAAAGCAACTAAAGCGCAAGAACTTGGTATTCCAACGCTTACCGTACAGCAGTTTAATATTCTGCTAGAAACCGGCAGTGTAGAGACTGCGTTACAATCAACAGATCAACCTGAGCTTACTGTTGATACTAGCAAGGAACATTAACGTAATGAATAACACAAGCGAACTCGAAACACGCGTTTACGATTTGCTGGGTAGCGTTATTGATCCAGAATTAGGACGTTCAGTTACAGAACTCAATATGGTAACAGGCGTGCACGTTAAAGAAAAAATTGAAGCATCAACCAAAATTAAACCAACTTATGATGTAGAAATTAACCTTGAGCTCACTGTACCAAATTGCCCATTAGCAGAAATTATTACAGGACGAGTTCAAGACGTTGTAGCTCAATATCCTCAAGCAACACTGATACCTCATGTTGTTGCTACTGCTATGAGCAAAAGTAAGTTAGAAAAGCTAGTAGCAGATTTAAAAGCTGAGCGTAAAGAAAACCCGTTTAACAAAGCTGGCACACGCACACGAATTTTCGCTATTGCTTCTGGTAAAGGTGGCGTTGGTAAATCTTCGATAACTGCTAATTTAGCCGCAACTTTTGCCGCACTAGGTTATGATACTGCAGCTATTGACGCTGACGTATATGGGTTTTCTTTACCGCGCATGTTCGGCATCAACTCACAGCCTACAAATCTTAATGGCATACTGATGCCAGTGGTTGGTTGGGGAGTAAAGCTTATTTCAATTGGCATGTTTGCTGGCACTGATCGCGCAATTTTGTGGAGAGGACCGCGTTTACAGCGTTCACTGGAACAATTTCTTTCGGACGTATGGTGGGGAAACCCAGACGTTTTACTACTTGATTTAGCTCCAGGCACAGGAGACATGGCATTAGCAGTGGCACAATCTTTACCAAGTGTTGAACTTGTTGTTGTTACCACTCCACAACCAAGTGCATCAGACGTGGCAGTAAGAGCAGGGCTGATGGCTTTACAAATTCCGGTAAGTGTGCGTGGAGTTGTTGAAAATATGAGCTGGTTTGAAAATAATGGCGAACGCTTAGAAATATTCGGTTCCGGCGGAGGAAAAAGAGTCAGCGAACAACTTTGTAATGCTCTCCACAGCAACGTACCTCTTTTAGCTCAACTTCCATTTGACCCGATGCTCAGGGAAATCGGCGAGTGCGGACGTCCAGCAGTACTCAATGAAAAAGGCAAACTAGATGATTCCCAATTAGCTCGTACTTTCGTAAAACTTGCTCAATCGTTAATAGAAAAATCTGAATAAAGAAAATATTCGGAAAATAATAATAAAAATAAGTATGGGGCCACTTGATTCTTCAAGCAACCCCATACTTTCTTTCAATTTCTTAGAACCTGTTGATTCTGTTATGAAGCAAATTACTTAATAGCATTCAACCACTGCTCTTTAGTAGCTTTTTCGGCTTCCAACTTAGCTTTACGCTTTGCATCACTTTCTTTAGCAATTGCGGCATCAAGTTCATCAAGCTGTGCCTGCAACTGCGAAGCAAAACTAGACTTACGAGCGTTAGCTTCAGGATCAGCATCCCTCCAAGCAGCTTCCTCAACAGCCTTAATCTTCTTATCAACATCATTCAGGCGTGTTTCGATGCGACGCATATCCTCACGAGGAACGTACCCAATAGCATCCCACTCTTCTTGAATTGCAGACAATGCTTTACGAGCTTTCTTAGCAGCTTCCTCATTTTCGACAGGTAGCAGAGCTTCAGCTTTTGCAAGCAACGCTTCCTTCTTAGCAAGATTCTCGTGCTCTCCAGCGTTCATCTTTTCACGATCAGCTTGACGTGCGTGATAGAAAGCATCCGCAGCTTCACGGAACTTAGTCCACAAAGCATCATCATGCTGACGACCCGCATTTCCTGCTTTCTTCCAACGATCCATCAATGCATTAAACTTCATAGAAGTTTCACGCCAATCTGTAGAACTCTTGAGTGCTTCTGCTTCAGCAATAATAGCTTCCTTAAGCTGCTTAGCATTATTGCGCACATGCTCACGCTCTTTAACCCAAGAATTACGAGCTTGAGAAAATGCAGAACGCGCTTTAGAGAAACGCTGCCACAAAGCGTCAGCGTCAGCCTTATTTAAATGAATAGTTGTACGCTGATGTTCCTGCCACTCATCAAAAAGAGCACGCAACTTATCATTGAGTTCACGCCAATTTGTTGACTCACTCATGTGGGCGACTAATGCTTCAGCACGTTCTACTATGTTTGCTCGCTCCTTGAGAGCTTTCTCAAGAGCTTCTTTACGTGCTTTCGCAAGTGCTTCTTTCTTTTCATCACCCTTTGCCTTTAGCTCGGCGTGTCGTGCGCGCAAAGCAGCGAGATCACCAACGGCTGTAGGATTTTCTAATTCAGTTTGCAAAGCATGTAACGTTTCATCAATTTCTTTTGCTTTGACGTTAGAAGATTCCAGTCTCTTAGCAAACAAATCAAGCTTAATTTTCAAATCAAGGTAACGATGAATATAGAAAGTTAAAGCCTCTTCAGGAGTACCAGTAGAATACTGACCGACTTCACGTTCAGCACCATTTTCACGAACATATACGGTACCATTTTCATCAACACGGCCAAAGCTTTTCGCGACTTTAATGTCTTCCTCACTATAGGAAATAGTTGGAGCTTGTGCAACAACACGAGCCTTATGAGCAAAGCTAGCTGGTGATGGCACATGCGGCTTTGGTGTGGCATTGGATTGAATAGTTTCTTCAGGTTTAGTCTGTTCGGTCACGGGACGACTCCTTACAGCAAATGCATAATAACAGTGTTACGAATAAGTATGACGGTAAGCCATGATTTTCCGCAACACCACCTATTATAGTGGACATGGTACAAGGCTCATCAATATCAGGTTTCCCTGAATGGCTTCCTAGTGAACGCGCTGTTGAACAGCAAGTAATCGATACACTACGAGAAGTCTTTGAACTCAACGGTTTTATTGGCATTGAAACACGTGCCGTTGAACAGGGTTCAAGTTTACTAAAAAAAGGTGAAACCAGTAAAGAAATTTATTTATTATCAAGATTGCAAGAAGTTGGTCACGAATCTGACACTCCTGTAGAAGAACGAATTGGCTTGCATTTTGATTTAACAGTTCCGCTTAGCCGTTACGTTGTTGAGCATACGGGTGATTTAGCATTCCCGTTCAAACGTTGGCAGATGCAAAAAGTTTGGCGAGGGGAGCGACCTCAAGAAGGTCGTTTCCGCGAATTTGTGCAAGCAGATATTGATGTAGTTGGTAATGGTGATTTGCCAGCTCATTATGAAGTTGAATTACCATTAGTTATGGTTGAAGCTCTTGAACGCTTACGCAAATTTGGTCTCCCTAAAGCAACTGTACACGCTAATAATCGCAAACTTTCTGAAGGTTTTTACCGTGGCATTGGCTTAACAGATATAGAGGGCGTACTTCGCGAAATCGATAAGCTTGACAAAATTGGTGCCGAAGAGGTGTCAAAGCTTCTCATAAAAGAGTGTGGAGCTACAGATTCTCAAGCTGCAGCATGCTTAGAATTAGCAGAACTTACTGCGGAAACAGGCGAAGAATTAAAATCTCGTTTCGACGCATTATGTGATAAGCATGATATTTCTCGAAGCGAAGATAATGAATCGTATGTTTTAGCCTCAGAAGGTGTTGAAACGCTTGCGATGATTGTTGACGAAGCAGCACGTATTCGTCCAGGTGCCGTTGTTGCTGATTTAAAGATTGCTCGTGGACTTGATTATTACACTGGTTCAGTTTACGAAACTTTCCTTGATAACGCAGCATCGCTTGGTTCTATTTGTTCTGGAGGACGTTACGATAATCTTGTTTCACAAGGCAAGAAAAAGTATCCGGGTGTAGGTCTTTCAATCGGCATGTCACGTTTACTTTCCTACATGCTCCATACAGCAGGTGCTACAGTTTCTCGCGTTTCTCCTGCTGCAGTAATGGTTGCAGTATGGAATGAAGAAGATCGTCCCGCATGCAATGAAATTGCTAGAAAGCTTCGCGAACGCGGTATTGCAGCTGACGTCGCACCAACTGCAGCGAAACTTGGTAAACAAATCAAATATGCTGACAAACTGGGCATTCCTTACGTGTGGTTCCCAGCGGATAGTACTGAATCTGACTCCGCTCATGATGAAGTAAAGAATATTATTACGGGTGACCAAGAATCTGCAGATGCCACGTCGTGGCAACCGGATACTGTTTATGCCCGGCAGACAGTTTCATGCGCTCAATAATATTCTCGCGAATTTGCCTGAATACTGCGCGTAAAATTATGTCAATAAAACAAATGAATATATCAATATTAGAACGTAGAGGAAGTGGACTTATGAGCCAGACGGCGTATCGTACACATCATGCCGTTGAAGTGACTGAGAACTTGGTCGGGCAGAAAGTGACCATTGCTGGTTGGGTTGACCGTCGCCGTGATCACGGTGGAGTTGCCTTCGTTGATGTCCGTGATAACACAGGCTTAGTGCAGGTTGTTATTTATGATGAAGAAACTGCTCGTCCGTTACGTAGCGAATTCGTTTTACAAGTAACTGGCGAAGTTCGTTTGCGCCCAGATGGTAACGAGAATGATCATCTAGCAACCGGTAAAATTGAGATTGTTGCAGAAACAGTTACCATTCTTGCAAAGTCTGATGCCTTACCATTCCAAGTTTCTACAGCTTTGGAAAACGAGTCCGAAAACAAGCTTCCTAGTGAAGATGTTCGTTTGAAGTATCGTTATCTTGATTTGCGTCGCCCATCCATGCAGCGCAATTTGAAATTGCGTTCCGATATGGCTAAGGCTGCTCGTCACGCTTTGGAAGATATGGACTTTACTGAAGTTGAAACACCAACATTTATTAAGTCCACTCCAGAAGGCGCACGCGACTTCGTTGTTCCAGCACGTTTGGTTCCAGGCTCTTGGTACGCACTTCCACAGTCTCCTCAACTTTTAAAGCAGTTGCTCATGGTTTCTGGCGTCGAACGCTACTATCAGCTTGCGCGCTGCTATCGCGATGAGGACTTCCGTGCCGATCGTCAGCCTGAGTTCACTCAGCTCGATATGGAAATGAGCTTTGCAAGCCAGGAAGATGTTATGGCTATGGCGGAGTGCGTCATTGCGGCTATTTGGAAGGAAGCAGGTCATGAGATTACTCTTCCTTTGCCTCGTATTACATGGCAGGAAGCTATGGATAAGTACGGCTCCGATAAGCCTGATTTGCGTTTTGGTAACCCTCTTATTGAGTTGACTGACTTCTTTAAGAACACTCCATTCCGCGTATTCCAAGCTTCTTACGTTGGCGCAGTGCTCTTTAAGGGAGGCGCTGCAACTCCTCGCCGCCAGTTTGATGCTTGGCAGGATTGGGCTAAGCAGCGTGGCGCTAAGGGCTTAGCTTATGTAGTCTTCGGCGAAGATGGCGAGCTGAAAGGTCCTGTTGCTAAGAACCTTAGTGAAGAAGAACGCGCAGGTTTGAAAGAAGCTGTTGGCGCTGAAGATGGCGACGCAGTGTTCTTTGCAGCTGGCTCTCGCGAATCTTCCCAGCTTTTGCTTGGCGCAGTACGCGTTGAACTTGCTAGCCGCGCAGGATTACTTCACCCAGATGAGTTTGCTTTTACTTGGGTTGTTGACTTCCCACTGTTTAAGCGCACGGATGATCCAGATGATGACGATGTTGCTGTTGGTCACTCAAAGTGGACTTCTATGCACCATCCGTTTACCATGCCATCTGCTGATTGGATTGATAAGTTCGATAAAGATCCAGAGCACGCCATGAGCGATTCTTACGATATTGTTTGCAACGGTAACGAGATGGGCGGTGGCTCAGTTCGTATTCACCGCGATGATATTCAAGATCGTGTTTTGAACGTTCTTGGAATCGATAAAGCAGAAGCAGACGAAAAGTTTGGCTTCTTGCTTGAAGCATTTAAGTACGGTGCTCCACCTCACGCTGGTATTGCTTTGGGTTGGGATCGTACTGCTGCAATTTTGGCAGGTGCAAGCTCAATCCGCGACGTCATCGCTTTCCCTAAGGCTGGTGGCGGTCGTGACCCTCTAACTGGTGCTCCAGCTCCAATTTCAGACGAACAGCGCGCAGAAACTGGTGTTGACTACGATCCAGAAGAAGACGAGTAAATAGTTACTTGTAAAATTTAATTGTTACGAAGCCGTTGATTGTTGATTTAATAATCGCAATTAACGGCTTTATTTGTAACGTAAGAGTTACAAAACGTAACGATAGTGATAAATAACCGTAACACAGTTTAGCTAGACTTCTTGTTATGGATAAGCAAGTATCAAAGTCAAATCCAAACGCCGAGGATATGACTATTAGCACTGCTAAAGTGCAACAAGCGGCAAATCCCCTCGTTGAATTAAGCCATGTTGAAAAACATTTTGGGAAATTGCATGTGCTTAAAGATATTAACCTTACCGTTAATAAAGGGGAAGTTTTAGTTATTATCGGTCCATCTGGTTCTGGTAAATCAACCATGTGCCGTACTGTCAATCGTCTAGAAACCATTGATTCTGGCGATATTCGTATCGATGGCATGCCACTTCCGCAAGAAGGTAAAGAACTTGCCGCTTTGCGTGCAGAAGTTGGCATGGTATTTCAATCGTTTAATCTCTTCGCAAACAAAACGATTCTAGAAAATGTAACACTTGCTCCAATGAAAGTTCGTCACATGGATCAGCAGAGCGCTGAATCCTTAGCTATGGAACTACTTACTAGAGTAGGCGTTGATAGTCAAGCGCAGAAAATGCCTTCACAGCTTTCAGGTGGTCAGCAGCAACGTGTAGCCATTGCTCGAGCTCTCGCTATGCAACCAAAAGTCATGCTTTTTGATGAGCCAACTTCTGCTCTTGATCCAGAGATGGTGAACGAAGTATTGGATGTTATGGTTGAGCTCGCTAAAGAAGGTATGACCATGATTTGCGTTACACACGAAATGGGATTTGCTCGTAAAGCTGCAGATCGCATCGTGTTCATGGCTGACGGTCAAATCCTTGAGCAGGGTACTCCTGAAGAATTCTTCGAGCATCCAAAAACCGATCGAGCTAAAGATTTCCTTTCCAAGATTCTCACGCACTAATAGTGCTTTTTCAATTTCGTTTTAGCTTAAACGCCAAAACATGCGAAAAACAGTTCTTATGAAGGGAAAAGATATGAAAATATTACATAATCGCATTTTTCGTGCGATATTAGCAGTACTTTGTACAGTTTGCTGCGTCATGCCTCTTACAGCATGCGACCGCAGCGACGGTAAAAAAGTAATACGAATTGGCATTAAGTTTGATCAGCCGGGCTTGGGCTTCAAAAAAGCCGGAACTTACGTAGGTTTCGACGTTGACGTTGCTAAATATGTTGCCAAAAAGCTCGGGTATTCGGAAGATCAAATCGTATGGAAAGAATCACCATCTAAGCAGCGCGAAACAATGCTTCAAAACGGTGACGTCGATATGATTGTAGCAACATATTCGATTACGGACGCTCGCAAGAATATCGTATCTTTTGCAGGACCATATTTCGTTGCTGGTCAAGACTTATTAGTTCGCAAAGATGAGCATAAGGTGAGCGGTCCAAACGATTTAGACGGAAAGCGTTTATGTTCAGTATCTGGCTCAACATCTGCAATCGTTATTAAAGAGAAGTTCTCTTCAAAAGTGCAACTTATGCAGCAACCAGGTTATGCTGAGTGCGCAACTGCACTATTCTCGGGCATTGTGGATGCTGTAACTACCGACGATATTATTCTCGCAGGTTTGGCAACCGCTTCACGAGGTCGCTTAAAGCTTGTTAACAAACCATTTACCGCAGAATATTACGGCATTGGAATCAAAAAAGGTAACACTCGCTTAGCAAAGCGAATTAATGCAGCCTTAAAAGACATGATGCGTAACGGCTCGTGGAAGCGAGCGCTAAACGACAATTTGCGCGGAACTGGTTTTAAACCAAATGCTAAGTATAATCCGCCAATTCCTCAAGAAGGGGAGAACTAACATGCAAGATTTCGTGCAACTTTTTAGTTCCTACAATATTCCAGGAGCCTTCTTGGTTAATATTGAAATCACATTGTGGAGTGTACTTTTTTCCACCATTATTGGCGTAATACTTGTTACTATGCGCATTTGCCCAGTTTCGTCTCTGCGCATGGTCGCAACTGCTTACGTTGAATTGTTTAAGAACATGCCTCTTACAATTATCATGGTTTTCATGGTTTTAGGTGTGTACGCTCAGCTTAAACTGGGATTCTCATCAATTTTTGAAGTGAATTTCTTCTGGCTTGCAATTACTGGCTTGTCTCTGTACACGGCAGCATTTGTGTGTGAATCTTTAAGATCCGGACTTAATACTGTACCTGTTGGTCAGGCTGAAGCTTGCCGTGCTCTCGGTTTGAATTTCTTCCAGTCTGCAACGCAAGTTATTTTGCCACAAACTTTCTGCGGTTCCGTAGCACCATTAGGCAATACGTTTATTGCGTTGCTGAAAAATTCCACAGTTGCTGCAGCAGCTTCTGTTGCTACAGAGACTTCCACTATGATGAGCGAGATGATTGAAAAACATGCGGATTTAATTGTTCCAATCTTCTTAATCTTCGCCTGCGGATACATCATTCTCATTATTCCTATCGGCATTTTGACAACGTATCTGTCTAACAAGCTTGCAGTGAGAAGGTGATAGCGATGGCTAAACAACGTGAACAATCATTATTATTTGATGCTCCTGGTCCAAGAGCACTTAAAAAAATTAGAATTGCAAATATTATTGCAGCTTGCGTATTTGCTATTTGCGTTATTGCTTTACTCATGCGACTAAGCAATCCTCCTGAAGGAGAAAATCAGCTTTCTTGGGTTTTATGGAATCCAGCATTAGAGTCCGAAGCTTGGATTGATTTCTATTTACCAGGCTTATGGATGACACTAAAAGCATCCTTGCTAGCAGTAATTGGCTCTATTGTTTTCGGTTTATTCTTTGGATTATGCCGTTTGCTACCGAATTTTATTATTCGTAGCGCTTCTGCAGTAGTCGTTGAATTTTGCCGAGCTGTGCCAGTGTTAATGCTGATGATTTTCTTGTGGCGAGCTTTTGCGCTTTCCGGAATGAAAGAGGCTTCATATTGGGCTGTAGTGTTGGCATTGATTATGTATAACGGCTCCGTGGTTGCAGAATTAGTGCGGTCTGGCGTTGGTAATTTACCAAACGGTCAGCGTGAAGCTTCACTAGCGTTAGGTTTAAGCGAGTATCAGTCTCTTACGCAAATTGAAATGCCACAGGCTATTATTGCTATGATGCCAGCAGCTGTAACTCAGCTTGTAGTTGTCCTCAAGGATACTGCACTTGGTTCAATTATTATGTACACTGATTTGCTCCAAGAATCTCGCCGACTTGGATCAATGTACTTTAATATTTTGCAAACCTTAAGCGTCGCAGCAGTTATTTACTTCTTAATTTGCCTTGCTTTGTCTTGGTTCGCAGAATGGTTGCCTTCGCATTTGAAGAATCGCACTGCAGCGCCAACAGAAGCGGATCCAGTTGCACCAATCGCAATTATGGATCCTTCTAACGTAAACCAGATGGCAGTGGCTGACGAAGTTAAAGAGCTACCTTATGGTGGCACACCTCGTAAGTATCACGTTCATCATCGTGGCACAAACGCTTCTATTCATCATTGGCGTCATACACGCTACTTGCAGGGTTATGATGAGCATCATCTAAAAACTGGTGATGAAACAGAAGAAAATAGTAAAAATACTACAAAAAGTAATCGCAAGGATAATGCAAAAAATACATCAAAACATCATCTTAAAGATGATCCAAAAGCATAATCCGTAGCGAATTCATAAGCGTAGTCAATAACATTGTTTATTGACTACGCTTTTTATTTTTTAATACTCAGTAGAAGAATACGTAGTCGTAATAAAACTCAACCTCATGAACAAAATAATGGAACAGTAATAATCACGTAATACGTTTACAGTGAAGCACGTTTGCGAACAGCCGTACAAATCGCTAAACTGTTAAGGTCACATGCATACGAGGAGGCTATTACATGGATGACGCATTTGAGTTGTCCGCCGCAAAGATGCGCGAACACAATATGAGCGATACTGCTATTGAACAATTTGCTCACTTGTACGATGTATGGCGAAACGATCAATCAAGTGAATTTATTCGAGAGAATACAGTAGAACCAATAAAAACTGTGCCAACCTTCCATGAAATTTACGAAACTATTGACCACGATAAAGCTGTAAATGCATTCGCTAAAACAGCGTTTATTAAGCTTAATGGTGGTTTGGGAACTTCTATGGGATTGTCCTGCGCAAAATCCTTACTGCCTGTCCGTAGGCATAAAGCACGGCAAATGCGTTTTATAGATATTATTATTGGTCAAGTTCTTACAGCGCGTCAGCGTTTAGGAGTTGAGCTTCCTCTTATTTTTATGAATTCTTTCCGAACTTCACACGATACTTTGCAAGTGCTTAAACGCAACCGCAAATTTACGCAAAACGATATTCCTGTAGAAATTATTCAGCATCAAGAACCTAAATTAGTAGAAGAAACTCGAGAACCAGTTTCACATAGCAATGATCCTTCTCTTGAATGGTGTCCTCCAGGGCATGGAGACATTTTCTCAACACTTTGGGAATCTGATCTGCTGCACATTTTGCAAAAGCACGGAATTAAGTATTTATTTATTTCAAATTCTGACAATTTAGGCGCCAGACCTTCTCGCACTCTTGCGCAGCATTTTGAAAATACAGGCGCTCCAATCATGATTGAAGTAGCGAAACGTACCCAAGCTGACCGTAAGGGTGGTCATATTGTTCGGGATGCACAATCTGGGCGTTTAATACTTCGTGAAATGACACAGGTTCATCCTGAAGATCGTAGAAGCGCACAAAGTATTAAAAAGCATCCATATTTTAATACTAATAATATTTGGGTTCGCGTCGATGCGTTGCAAAAAAAGCTGGAAGAATACAACGGCATTTTGCCACTACCCGTTATTTGCAATCGAAAAACTGTTGATCCTACAGATAGCAACAGCACGCCGGTAATCCAATTAGAAACTGCTATGGGCGCTGTAGCTTCATTATTTGATGATGCAATTTGTGTAGAAGTTGACCGCATGCGATTCTTGCCAGTAAAAACCACTAACGACTTGTTTATTATGCGTTCAGATCGCTTCCATCTTACTGATTCTTACGAAATGGAAGATGGTAACTATATCTTTCCTGACATAGATTTAGATCCGCGATATTACAAAAATATCAACGATTTTAATGAGCGTTTCCCATACTCTGTGCCTGCATTAGCAGCAGCAAAATCAGTAACTATTCGAGGTGACTGGACTTTCGGCAATCAAGTCTCTATGTTTGCTGATGCAGTGTTAGAAGATACAGGAGAACCAAGTTATGTGCCAAATGGAGAGTTTGTAGGACCGCAAGGAATTGAGCCAGATTCTTGGGTGTAATACCATAATATGCGCATGCTGTGGCTTTCTAGGCTCGTAAGAAATACAATTCCCACGAAAGTTAATATGGCGTGTCGCATGAAAATGGCGTATTTTCAACGTTGTTGCTGTGCGCGTGAATAAAAAATCGAGAAATATCACAACTTTTTTGAAAAATGTCCACACGTACCGCAAAACACCATTAAAATAGAATAGCGTGTGCAATATAACGCAAGAAGTAAATCTGCAACACAGCGATACTTTATGCGCAGCACATATATATATAAACAGAACTAATAACGATACGTGAGGACTAATGGTAGAAGGAAGCAACGGAAGGCGACGTTTTTCCGACAAATGGGGCAAACACGAGCTTGATGTGCTCGCTGTATTGTCTTCCGCATTCCCGCAATGGCTGACTTCGCGGCAAATTGCGCAACGCGTAAAAGCATATGCAGATTCATATGGTGAGCTTGCAGATCAAGCAGCTAAAGCAGCGTTCGCAAAACAATTCCAGCGTGACCGTGCAAAGCTCGCTGCTATGGGTATCGCAATTGAATCTAGGCAACCTGAGTATTCTTCAAAGTCAGAAGGTCAAGATTTTGCGTCGTATCGTTTGCAGTTGGGCGATGAGCCTCGTGTGCGTCTGCGCTTCGATCAAGCGGAGTTGCCAGTATTAGCAGCTGCGAATTATCTTGCTCGTTCTATGTCTATTTCTTCGCTCGAATCCGATCAGCATGAACAGCAACGCACTTCTCGTACGGCTCCTCGCGTTCCACAAACACCGATTCCAGGGTTAGGTTTGGATTCTATTGCTCCAGGTCTTGGCACTCAGACACTACCTGACTCTTTGGTGAAAGTTATCGATTCGCGTCGTTTTGCAGCAACAGTAGATGTTGATGGAGAGCATTTAAACGTTGCTTATACAGATGCTGATGATTTAGCAATGTTTGTATTGGAGCATCCTGGTTCAAGTGTGGTAAGTCCACAGGAAGCTGTTGATGCATTCCATCGTCGCTTGCATGCAGCAGTTGAATTTGCTTCCTACGATGAACAAGAACAGTCAATTGATGCAGAAAATAGTGTAGAAGTAGCACGAGGTACTTCAGATACTCAAGAGAGTGACACTAGTAAAGCACATTCAAAGAAAGGTTCATCGTTCCAAACTGGCAGTGAAGTAGATCGTCGTTTGCGATTAATGCTGTTCTTATCTGCGCATCTTGGCGAAGAATTCCCGTTAAATGAGCTTGCAGAACGTTTTATTGGTAAACCGAAGAATGATGATGAACTTCATCGTTTTGTTACTATTCTTCACAAAGATATTAATACACTAACCACCGTTTCTGATGATGGTGAAATGGCTGGAAGTCAATTCTTCGATATTGATTGGACTCTTCTTGAGAACGAGAATATTGTTTCTGCTACAAATTCTTTGGGCTTAGAACGTCTTGCTGGTATTTCGCAACAGTATTTGAGTATGCTCACAGCATCAGCAAATTATTTGGCTCATTCATTGCTTTTGCCTGTTGAACAGCGCGAACAGGCAGAATCGTTATATAAGCGTCTTCGTCGCCATGTGCTGCCAGGGCAAACACCATGGCTAAGTCTAACTGGATACGAGATTGAACCTCGTAATTGCTCTATTGTGCGCAGCGCTATTAATACTCAATCGCTGTTAGATATGGAGTACACTGATGGAGCCGGACGTATTCGTCGTAAGATTGTAGCGCCTTCAAAGATTTATGTTGATGAAGGCGTGTACTACGTTGCTGTGTGGACTGATGTTGAGCAGCAGACGCCAGAAGATAAGCGCGAATTTGTTACTAAAGACACGACGATTAATAAAGCTAACGGTTTGCCTCGTATTTGGCAAGTTTTGCGTGTAGCACGTATTGAGCGTGCAGAAGTTGTGTCACCTGTTTCTCCAGTGACGATTCCTGACGTGCCAGTTAGCGAACTACGTAAGTGGAGTTTTGATAATGGTACAGAAACATGCTTTATGACTGATGAAACAGAGTTGAATTTCTTAAAGAATCTTTCTGGCGCTACTGTAGAACCTTGCGGCAACGGTGTAAAAGTTCGTCTTACTGTTTCGTCAGATTCTTGGTTTGTAGCTTTTTGTATTGCGCATGCACGACATATTACCGCTGTTGCTCCAGAAACATTGCGCAGCATGATTATTGCTCGTGCGCAGCGTGAATTAAGTGTTAATCACGCTGATAACGCAAATACGGAGGAGTAGTATGCCGTGGTGGATTTGGCTAGTCATTACAATGTTTATGCTATGCATGATTGCTGCCGGAATAGTGGTAGTTGTTTTAAGTGCAATGCGACTAGCCAAGACTTGCTTTAGTTTTACAGATAGTGCAGCCTCTAAGTTTGAAGCCTTAAACGAGACTCATGAGAACGACGACGAGCCTACAGATCCTCTTTTTACGTTGCCTATTCAAAAATCTGCAGAACGCTATGAGCGTACTAGAGAAAAGGTTGTTGAGCGTCATCAACATATTCGCGAAATTCATCGCGCAATATGGCTACATTGGGATAAAAAATCGTTACGTGAAGAAGATATTCAACTATAGCTGTTGATAGTAAGATGCGCATTTTGCAATACCTACTTAGTATTGCAACTTTCTTCGTTCCGTAATTTTATGAGAAAGCGATATGTTGTTTATGTCTCATTCATCGCGGTTGCAAACTAGCAAATCTTGTGCGAATAACACGAATGATTGTGAACATAATAATGTTGCACTATCTCCAGCACAACGTTTTGCTGCTTTTCGCAACGTAATACAACGTGAACACTCAATGGCGGCACGCTTTGAGCATTCACTCTCTTTTGATCTTGACGACTTTCAGCATGAAGCGATTGATGCTTTAGAAGCTGGTGATAATGTTTTAGTTGCAGCTCCTACAGGTGCTGGAAAAACCGTTGTTGCAGATTTTGCTGTTTTCCTTGCTCAACAACGTAATATAAAAGCATTTTATACTACACCAATTAAAGCTCTCAGTAATCAAAAATATCATGATTTTTGCGAACTGTACGGCACTGACAAAGTGGGCTTATTAACGGGGGATACTTCTGTAAATCCTGAAGCCGACATTGTTGTGATGACTACCGAAGTTTTGAGAAATATGCTATATGAGCATTCGATTACGTTGCAATCTCTTGGCTTTGTTATTTTAGACGAAATTCATTATTTGGCAGATAAATTCCGCGGCGCAGTGTGGGAAGAAGTTATTATTCACCTTCCAACATCGGTAAAAATTATTGGGTTGTCAGCAACGGTTTCAAATGTTGAAGATTTTTCTGCATGGCTTGAATCTGTGCGTGGAAAAACTCATTTGGTTGTTAACGAGCATAGGCCTGTGCCTCTTGAAAGACATGTTGTTATTCAAGAAGATTCTGAAACGGAGCCTGAATTACTAGATTTGTATGATCATGACTCAAAAGGCAATATTACTCAACGCGTCAACCCAACGTTAACTAGAAAACTTAACGATTGGGAGCATAGAGCGCGTCGTCGTAAAGAGTCGTACAGCGATAGTAAATACCGCTATAGAAAAGGTAAGAAGCACGTTGTTAAAAGGGGAGTGGCTGAGACAGATACATCTGCTCGTCGTCATACTCCTAAACGCTGGGCTGTTATTGACGAATTAGATTACTTAAGGATGCTTCCTGGAATTTACTTTATCTTTTCTCGTTCAGGATGCGATCAAGCTGTTCAGCAATGCTTGAATGCTGGATTAATACTGACGTCTGATGAAGAAATGTATGAAATTCGCAAAATTGTTGACAACATGGTCGCCAATCAACTTTCAAAAGACGATTTACATGCACTTTCTTTTGAACGTTTCCGTTTTGCACTTGAGCAAGGATTTGCAGCACATCATGCTGGAATGATTGCACTATTTAGGCATATTGTTGAAACACTGTTCGAGCGTGGACTTATTAAAGTTGTTTTCGCTACTGAAACACTAGCTTTGGGCTTAAATATGCCTGCAAGAAGCGTTGTTGTAGAAAAGCTAGTAAAGTTTGATGGCACAGGACATGTGCCTCTTACTCCAGGCGAATTTACTCAGCTTACAGGACGTGCTGGAAGGCGCGGAATTGATGATATTGGCCACGCTGTACTTGTAGATCACGCTGATTTTGTACCTCAACAAGCTGCAGCACTTTCTAGTAAACGCGTGTATCCTTTACATTCTAGTTTCGTACCAACGTTTAATATGGCTGTGAATTTGCTTTATTCCAGCGATGCAGACACTGCTAGAACTACACTGGATCGTTCTTTTGCACAATGGGAAGCTAATGCCTCCGCACAACGTTTACATGAACGCATGAGCAAGCTTGAAGAAGCACTCAAAGGTTATGAAGAAGCATTCCATTGTGATCAGGGCAATTTTGCTGAGTTTTTGGAGCTTAGAATTAAACTTAAAGATGCTCAACATGAGCAACGTCGTAAACTTAAACATACCTTATTCCATACTGATGCTGAACGTACTGCAGCCTTTAAAGTATTAGACGCAACCATTGAACGTTTACGTGAACAGGAACGCACACATCCGTGCGCTGGCTGCTCAGATATTCAGCAGCATTTGCGTTGGGGATACCACTGGATGCGCGAGCATAAAGAACTTGAACAAGTGCGTGAACGCTATGAGTCTCGCACTGGTTCTGTAGCACGCACGTTCGACCATATTTGCGATGTGCTTACGTATTTGAACTATTTGCAACCGGCAAGTGCCGATAAACGCAACAACATAATATCTCTTACCAATCGCGGGCAACTGTTACGAAGATTGTACAATGAGTTAGACATCGTGTTTGCGGAAGCTCTTTGTGAAGGGATCTTTAATAATCTTACTCCGCTTGAGTTGTTATCTTGTTTATCAGCATTGGTTTATGAATCTCGAGGTCCTTCTGGCGGAGAGCCTCGAAGGTATCCTGGAGGAGAAGATGGAACTGTATTTACTACAGTTTTGCGCATGAAAGAACTCTTTATGCGTATCAGCGCTTTATGCGCCAATGCACATCTGCCTGTGTTACGACCGCTTGAATTTGGTGCTGTAGACATTATGTACGACTGGGCTAATGGTGCTGATTTGGCTGAAATTATACGTAATACCGACATTACTGGCGGTGATTTTGTGCGCCAAGCAAAACGCCTTATTGATTTGCTTACTCAGCTTGCTAATGCAGGAGAATATTTACAAAACATTGATGGTGTTGACGACCATCTTGCTTCATCTGCTCACGAGGCTGCGAAACTTATGAATCGTGGCGTTGTAGCGTATTCAGATGTATAACAATATATGGAAATTACTATGCTAAGAATTGATAGGCGTAATTATCTCGTCCGTGCAATTCGGTAATTTTATAAGGTACTACACAAGGAGATACTATGGCAGAACGCAGTTTGCGCGGTATGAGCATTGGCGCAAAATCATTGGAATCCGACGATAATGTGGATTTTGCTGCACGTAATGATGTAGCGTACGTATGTCCAAAAGGTCACCGTACGATTCTTCCTTTTGCTCAGGGCGCAGAAATTCCTGAAGAATGGGAATGCCGATGCGGTATGATTGCGCATCGTGAAGGCGATAATGATCGTCCCGATGATGATTTCAATAAACCATCACGCACCCATTGGGATATGCTACTTGAACGCCGCAGTGAAGAAGAGTTAAAAACTTTACTCAATAAGCGCTTAACAATGCATCATGAGGGATGGATTCCTGATTATGAGTGAATCCTCAACGTATTCAAGTACAAGCTCTCGTACGCATCGTATTGTATTGCTTGATCTTGATGGCACGTTAACTCAATCTGATGCAGGTATTATTACTTGTGCTAAACTTGCTTTACAAGAGTTGCAACAACCTATTCCTGACGATGCTGAAATGCAACGTTTTATTGGGCCGTCAATTTTAGAATCCTTCCAGCGAATTAATGTTCCTGAAAATCTACAGCAGCAAGGTCTTGCTATATATCGCAAATATTATTCTGAAATTGCTGCATTTGACGATCCAAATATTCCAGGAAACAAAATTCCAGGCTGCTTATTAAATAGAGTATACGATGGTATTCCTGAACAGCTTATAGCATTGCGTAACGCAGGCTTTTATTTAGCAACTGCATCTTGTAAGCCCGAATATCAAGTAAAACCTATTTGTGATTATTTTGGGTTGACTGAGCTTATTGATGGGATTTATGGCGCAAGCAAAGATATGACGCGTATTACGAAAGCTCAAGTTATACGTTATGTTTTTGATGAGATTGGTTATGATCCTACCCAAGGCGACAAAGCACTGATGGTTGGCGATCGCTGGACTGATGCTGACGGAGCAAAGGATTGCGGATTAGATTGCTTAGGATGCGCTTGGGGTTATGCAGAGCCAGGTGAACTCGCATCACACGGTGCTTATAGAATTATTGATAATGTAACTGAACTATCTACAGCAGTTCACCAATATTTCGCATAAATGCTTGAAGGTTAATCCGTTTGTGTATGCTAATATTTATCCGATAATGTACGTTATGTCAAATTAGCTGTATATGCATATCAGAATGAGTAAACTATGTTGGAGCATATAACCTACAATTGTGCTCTGCCAGCATATGCCGCATTAAGATTTACAGCTTTTATACGCGCAATATACCATAGCAGAAAGATTCAAAACAATAAGCACAATAATAATCACATACGATGGCATGAACACTGAATTCGACAATAACCAAGAATTACGCTGAATGAATCCAAAATCGCAAATAATATGCAATACCATATACGCAAGCATGCCGCACGACAAGCCAGCACAATGCGTAACAACAATACTCCAAGGCATTAATCGCGTAATATTACAAGATTGACGATTATTATTGCTTACTTCTGCAAAACATCTTTGCTGCAACTTCCACAAAACACGAATAGTTACTAGCAGACTGTACACAAATAGTGCAACAGCAGCCAACCAGCAAATAACCACAGCAGCAATAACACCTATATGCAACATATACCGAACCTCATAGATGAGAAAAAGTCATTATTAGCAACATTACATCCCAGCATGCTTCCCACTACATACTCAATACAGAAGCTTAATTATCCCCATGTTTCTTGAATAAGATTCCATGAGCTATTTTTTGCAAAACTATCTTTTACTTGGGATGATACTTGATCTACTGATAAATGAGGCTTTACAGAAGATTTGTGCGCATGTTTCTGCTTTTCATAAGACTCGCTATTATTCGCAGTATCATGAACAGGACTTTCGGCAGCTAAATCTTCTTCCACGCGAGAAACAATACGACCTACAGCAATAGCAAACACCGCTAAGCCAGAGGCAAGCATACGACGCATATTATCTTGATTCTCATCGCACTCTTGGACAGACTGACCATCACAAATAATAGTCATATGACGCAAACGCTCTTCAGAATAGCGATTCAGAAAAATAATAGCAGTCGTAACATTGATAAGATTCACGCCAGCGTCAAGTAATCTTTTAGCTACAGCCATGATTGCAATATCTTTAAAAGAATACAAGCGACGTGAACCAGAGCCACTAGATGGATGAATTGACGGCTCTATAATACTTTTACGCGCCCAATAATCAAGTTGCCGGTAAGTAATACCGGCAACTTTCATAGCAACACTACCACGATATCCGTCAAGCCGATGAACAGAGAGAGAAAGATTAAACAACTCCCCCTGAACCGCCTCGACTGAATCATCGGACTGTAACTGCGTCATGAGCGAAAAATACCAGCCGGAATTTGCCAATCATAATTTCATCACCATTATGCAACACAGCTTCATCAACACGTTCACGATTCACATACGTGCCATTAAGACTGCCAGCATCAGCAATGCTAAATACACCGTCATGACGCTTAAACACTGCATGAGCACGAGATACTGTGGAATCGTCAAGCAAAATATCAGCGCGCGAATCACGGCCAACTGACACCAAATCCTCGTCAAGAAGATAACGAGAACCAGACACTGCTCCCCTAGTAGAAATTAATAAAGCAGTTCCAGGCAGCAATTTTGCTATAGTCTCAAAATCGTCCTGCTGCAAAGGACGATCTGAAGTTGCATTCATTGGAATATGAATAGCTGGCATACCAATAATCGTGGTTTCGCCAGCGCTAGGAATCGGTTCAGTCATACTTGCTATTCTACCTTGTTACTCGACTGGTTTTGCATATTCATACTGTTTTGGCTCGCGTGTCGTAGTAATTTCTACTTCATCAGGCACAGAAACCATAACAGAAGCACCAAATTTAATTTTTAAACGCGATCCGACACCACCGGCAATATTCACTGCATTCTGCAAATTCTGTGGATCACCAATCGCTTTAACAATATAAGGAGGATCAATCATCACACTATCACACAAAAGACCGTGCTTTAATTGCGCAATATAGCTTGACGTAACAATGCGCACATCGTTAATAGACATAACTTCTACGCCAGCATTACGCAATTCTTCAATAAGCTGAAACATAGTAGCAGCATCAATATTTTCTTTTTCGCCAGCAGTAATATGAATAATAATTCCCTTGCCTACAGCAGGCAGACGCCCAGAAATAAGACCATTCGTTTGAGCATTTTGCTGTGCAATACGACGAGCCTCATCCTGCTTATCTACTGCAGCGCGCAAAGAACTAAGCTGACCTGTTAGTTCGCCTTTTCGACGTTCCAAACTCTGAATTTGAGAATGAGTCTCTGTAATAAGCCTAGTCAGCTCTTCTTCACTCATAGTTTCATACAGCAATGAAGTACTACGATTAACCTGAATCATATAAGCAAAACCAAGCAACGCACACAATAACATCATAAGCAAGCCGGTAAGCATACGAGCACGCGTAATGTGACCGCTTAACGATGGCTTTACTTTATGGCGAATTACCGGGAAAGAACCGGTCTGCGTAGCGTCACTTTCACAATCGTGTGCATGCTGCCGACGTAACTTATGAGGAAGATCATCATTTTGTGGAGTATGAGAAAATGGGGAAACCATACGCTAACTCCTAAAGATGAATCGACGAATTGCTGAAACATTCGAGAAAATACGAATACCGAGCACAACAATAACTGCAGTCTGCAACTGTGCACCCACTCCAAGCTGGTTACCAAGCAACACAAGCAATGTTGCTGCAATAACATTCGAGAAGAAAGAAATAACAAAAACTTTATCAGAAAAGTTTCGCTCAAAATATGCGCGTGCAGCACCAAGCAACGCATCTAACGCTGCAACCACCATAATCGG
This sequence comes from Gardnerella washingtoni, assembly GCF_049262705.1. Lineage (NCBI taxonomy): Bacteria > Bacillati > Actinomycetota > Actinomycetes > Bifidobacteriales > Bifidobacteriaceae > Gardnerella > Gardnerella washingtoni. The sequence continues at coordinate 735,984 of NZ_CP058398.1, forward strand.
CAAATACGGTTGTATCACAACAGGAATATCTGGATGAACCACAATGCCAATTAACGCACCTAAAATTAAGCCAAGAATTGCAGCCATGCTTATCTCCTAGTTCTCTCATTAGCAAAGTTAATATCACCGATACTCGCCGCAGTAAGTCGTATAACCCTAGAAGGCGAAATTTGTGGATTAATACCAGCATTCAACAAAGACATATACCATTGAGCATGTTTTAAAGCATTGCAAGCGCGCATCAAATCAGCAGTGTCACCAATTGCTTCAATAACATAAGGATTTTGTGTTTGATTCACTCCCACAAGAATTGTTTGACCAGCAACACGAATAGAAGTTTGTGCACCAATACGATGTCCATTAACAGCAATTGCTTCAGCTCCAGCTTCCCATAATGACAACACAAACATTTGAATATCTCGATCAGTCACGAGACGCATGCGAGCACCATTACTTTCGCGAGGCAATGAACCAGTACCTGCATCACTTCCAGCAGAAAGAGGATTGGCAATCGTTACTGTAATACCAGCGCCTTCTGCAGCGCGAGTACCATTAAGCATATCATCCGACTTACTGACTTCGTCTTCTTCAGGAGTAGTAATGCGCTGAGATTCGTGATCAACATTGTTACGAAGATCAGTAACTTCCCTCACAAGCTTGTCAAAACGAGTTGAATAGCCAACTAACTCATTAGCCAGTGACGAACGTATAGCTTTGCGAGGATCAGTATGTAATTTACGAACAAATTGGCTTCCAACGGTACCAATAGCAATACACAATAAAAACACAACAATACGTGTCAACCAAAGTTGTAACGGTCGTATCGGTTGCTTACTCAAGCGAGCATCCATAAACATTGGATCAACAGGACGATTAGTTAAATCATCAATAAGGCGTAACGCATAATCATCAATATAGCGACTACGGTCGTGATGATGCGTAAAACTATGAGCATTCAACGTAACATGATGTGTTTCAAGATTCGCAAATGAACGAGAAAAGAGCGCGCGACGTCGAGATAACATTGCACCAGCAGAGGGCAAAAAAGTCTCAGGTATATTCTTATAATGCGAATTCAATGTTATATTGTTCGCACTACTTCGAGAGCTATCAAACACGTCATGCTGTGTCATACGTACCTACATGCCTTGACGCACTGATAACTTTGAGAGCAAAGCATAAGCTTGCCTATAATATAAAAGTCCTGCATACCAATAGAGAGCAATACCCCACACTCCACATGCTAGAGCAGCAGCATAAAGCACGAGCATTGACTCACTAGCTACAGCATACACAATCATTAAAGAAACTATAGCTAACATAAGTAACGCAGTACCAGCTTTACCAACAAAATTAACTGGTAATGGACCATAATCATATTGCGCAAGTACAATCACCAGTACAGCCATAACAACATCGCGCAATACTACCAGTATTAATGCCCACCATGGTATAACTTTTGCTATTGCTAAGGCTAATGTGCTACAGACAATAAGTAAGCGATCTGCTATAGGGTCAAGAATCTGACCTAATTTACTTACTTGATTCCAACGCCTAGCAATATACCCATCAACGCAATCAGAAAAAGCTGAAATGGCTAATACAATAAGAGCTACCATCATGTGCCGTTGAGTAATAAGCCAAGCAAGATACGGAATCGAACATATACGCAAGAAACTAATGGCATTAGGCACTGTCAACACGCGATTCATTGCCGCAGGACTGTATTCCTGGTTCATTATGAACTTAGCCATGGTATCTTCTTTCGTCCAATATTGTCATATAGAAATATGACAGCATACGCGCAATGCGTATGCTGTATTGCTGGCAACGTTTTTTAAGAAATCGGGGACATTTTTCATGCCCCCAATTTTTCCGCTACGCGCGCCAGGCAGCTTGCGCAGTGTTACGTATAGCTTCAATAGCCTCTGCTGGACTTGCAGCACCATAAACTGCAGAACCAGCAACAAGCACATCTGCTCCAGCTTCTGCAACTGTTGCAGCAGTGGAAGGACTCACACCACCATCAACTTGAATATGCGTCGACAAGCCACGGCGAGTAATCTCATCCCGCAAGCGACGAACCTTATTCATTTGATTACTCAGGAACTTCTGACCACCAAAACCTGGTTCAACAGTCATAATCAGAACCATGTCAAACTCGTCGAGAATATCAAAAATAGGTTCTACCGGCTCCGCAGGGCGCACAGCGAAGCAAGCTTTACAACCCATATCGCGAAGCTGACGTGCTAAACGCACAGGAGCATGAGTAGCTCCCATATGGAAACTGACAGAGGCAGCTCCAAGTTTAGCGTACTCTGGAGCCCAACGATCTGGATCCTCAATCATCAAATGTACGTCAACTGGAAGTTTAGTAACCTCACAAATTCGCTTAACAATTGGTTCACCCAAAGTTAAGTTAGGTACAAAGTGATGATCCATCACATCAACGTGAACAAGATCCGCATTAGAAATTGCATCAAGATCGCGTTCAAGATTACAAAAATCTGCGGAAAGAATACTAGGTGCTATTTGTATATTCATACGTTCCATTCTAGGAAATGCAAGCGACGATTACACCATATAACAGCAGACTCACACATGAACTTGCTATTACATACCAACTACTTATGAGAAGTACACTGCGCTTCACGTTCTTTTTCATCTGATGTTACATCGATAAGACGCTCAACAAGCTCATCGCGCGTACTAGCACTACGCTGCAATAAAATAACGCACAAAGCCGCTAGAAGGAAAACAAGTATTGAAACCCATACATTAATACGCACACCTAAGAAAACATGCGAAAAATCAATACGCAGTGCTTCAATCCAAACTCGGCCTGCGGTATACCACATAACATATAGCGCAAATAAAGAACCAGCACGTAACTTTTGAACAAGAACTTTACCAAAGCCAATAAGCAAGGCTGCACCAATGAAATTCCAAATCATCTCATACAAGAATGTTGGATGAAACAGTGTGCCAGCAGGACAGGTTAACCCATCATAACAGCGCTCACTGTGACCAATAGCTTGAGTAGCAGCATAATTCAACTTCAAACCCCAAGGCAATGTTGTTGGTGCGCCATAAAGTTCTTGATTAAACCAATTGCCAAGTCTACCAACACCTTGCGCAATAAGTATTGCAGGAGCTGCCGCATCAGCGAGTAAACCAATAGGATATTTGCGATATTTACATAAAGCACATGCTGCCAGCGATCCTAAGAATATTCCTCCCCAAATGCCAAGACCGCCGTTCCAGATTCTGAAAATTTCAAAGAAATCGCCATGCGAACCAAAAAACTTTTCAGGAGTGGTAATAACATGATACAAACGTGCACCAATTATTCCAGCAGGCAAGCTTACGAGAACAAGGTCAAGAATCTGATTAAAATCGCCACCTACACGTTTCCATCGACGCGTAGTAATACACATTGCTATTAAGATTCCAGCAAGAATAGATAGTGCATAAAATCTAATATGTATGAATCCAAGCGTCAACTGTGAAATGCTTGGTGAAGGAATATAACAAATCGTCATAATGCCAACTTTAATAAAAACTCGTGATTGAACTCAAAACACATCTTAAAGATGCGCAAGCTGTAACAACACTAACAACACAGGACCACATAGCAGAATGGAGTCTACACGATCAAGCACCCCACCATGACCCTTCAGTAAATGACCCATGTCTTTAATACCAATATCTCGCTTAAGCATCGAAGCACACAAATCACCAAAAGTGCCCACTATTCCTGAGGCAATACCCATTACTAAAGGCATCCACCAACAAGTAAACCAAGCAGAACCGTAGAAGCCAGCAACAATTGCGTATGCGCCTATGATTGCAAAAAGCATAGAACCGACTAAGCCTTCAATAGATTTCTTCGGCGAAATGCGAGGTGAAAGCTTATGCTTACCAAGCCAAGCACCAGCAAACAATCCGCCAGTATCGCTTAATGCTGGCAAAAACACCAATAGCATGGCATGAGCTACCGCATAACGAGTACTCGTAAGAGCTAACACAATACAAGAAGCAAGTAGCGGTATGTACAACACTACAAATAATGAAACAGATGTATTGGTAAATAAAGTATGCTCATAAGCAATATGCGCAGAACCTTGAAGCTTTTTTTCTACAGCTTGCATAGTTCTCGCCGAAACAGTATTGCTCAACGTTGCACAAATAAGGGTAAGCACTAACGACGCTGTAATACCGCTAGCCATAGCGACTGCATGCCATTTTGCGTAGTAAGTGGCAAAAATAGTAAGCAGTGAGCATAAAGAAAGCGTTACGAATGGGATACGCAATCCGAGCGTTGCAAAATCAACATGCAACTCCCATAGTGCCAACACCATAAAAATAGCCATTAACACGACAAAAACATCAATGCTAATAAGCAAACAAGCAATAATTGCTACCACGAGCACGACAGCAGTTGCAATTGCTTGAGGCATGTTACGACCTGTGCGACGATTAATATCTGACAAAGTCTCGTGGGTGCCGTGTGCTGCTTCACCAGAGGTGGCAATAGCTTCTTTTACAGCGTTATCAACACGCGCTTGACTGACTACATTGGCAAAATCATGCTGTTTTTGTTGACTCATACGACACCCATTCAGATTGAAATTACAAAAATCGAGGAATAATTACAAGACTCAGACTTCCATAATTTCTTTTTGCTTGCCTTCAAGCAAAACATCTAAAGAATCAGTAACTTGCTTAGTTACTTTATCAAGTTCTTTCAGTAAACGATCACCCTCATCTTCACCAAGATCACCGTCTTTAACTGACTTATCAATAGATTCCTTAGCTTTACGACGAATATTACGTACTGCTACTTTTCCTTCTTCGGCTTTACTCTTAGCAAGTTTGACATATTCTTTACGACGTTCTTCAGTAAGTTCAGGCATAGTCACGCGAATAACATTGCCATCACGATTAGGACTGACACCCAAATCAGAATCACGAATAGCTTTCTCAACAGCATTTGCTTGAGAAGCATCAAAAGGAGTAACAGCAAGGGTGCGAGGCTCAGGAACACCGATCGAAGCAACAGCTTTAATTGGCGTTGGCGCACCATAATAATCAACCATAATACCATTCAGTAAAGCAGGATTAGCACGACCAGTGCGAATACCCATGAAATTTTCTTTGGTTGCCTCTACAGATTTATTCATCTGTTCTTTTGCTTGATCAATGATTGCTGACATATATTCTCCTTTTGTGTTCTATACATATTTCACATATATACTCGAAAATAAACTTGCATAAACTTATGCGTAAATTTCATTTCGTATGTACTCAACAATTGCGTACATATCAAGCGCTATTCGGATTGTTGTTACGCAAATGTAGGTTCTGCATCTGACACTAACGTACCAATAGACTCACCAACAAGCGCGCGAGTTACGTTGCCTTCACCTTCTAAACCAAATACGCGAATTTTTTGATTATTATCGCGAGCCATAGAGAGCGCTGAGGCATCCATTACAGCTAAACCATCAACAAGAGCCTTATGGTAGCTAAGTGTGACAAATTTTCTAGCATTTGAATCTTTACGAGGATCCGCACTGTAAACTCCATCAACACCATTCTTACCCATAAGAACTTCATCACAGTGAATTTCCAAAGAACGTTGAATAGATACAGTATCTGTAGAGAAGTATGGCATACCAGCACCAGCACCAAAAATAACTACTCGCCCTTTTTCAAGATGACGAATAGCTTTCAAAGGAATATACGGCTCGGCAACTTGACCCATAGTAATGGCTGTTTGAACGCGCGTTGCTTGACCTGCTTGCTCAAGAAAATCTTGAAGAGCTAAGCAATTCATAACAGTACCTAACATACCCATGTAATCACCACGACTGCGATCAATACCAGCCTGCTGCAATTCCGCTCCCCTAAAGAAGTTACCGCCGCCGACAACAATAGCAACTTGAACGCCATCAAGTACTGCAGTCATGATTTCCCCAGCAATTCTACGAATAACATGAGTATCAATACCGACAGCACCGCCACCAAATGCTTCACCAGAAAGCTTTAATAAAACCCTACGGGACTTGCTTCCCTTCGTTTGCGCAATAGCCATACAGATTCCTCCAGTCATCATGGCGAATGCAAGCATATCTTTGCCAGTCTATCTATTATTCACGACACTCAAAACACATAATTTAATTGACTGTTTCATCATCATAAAAGTTACTTGATATTGTTCAGTTTCTATCTGTTCTACAAAATAATCCCTGCTGCTCAATACTAGCCAACAATATTACGCACATTAAGCTAGCAATGAAATATAAAAATGGGCTGTGTGCAACTTGTACACACAACCCTATAATTAAGCGCCAAAACTGACTCTTAGCATAAGCAATGCTTATTCAGCAGCACCCTTGCCAACTTCAACACGAGCGAAGGCGAAAGCAGTACCGCCAACTTCCTTGAACAAGTCACCAACAGTCTTGGAAGGATCCTTGACATAAGCCTGCTCAAGAAGAACAGTTTCCTTGAAGAAGGCGTTCATACGACCTTCAACAATCTTCGGAACAATCTTCTCTGGCTTGCCTTCAGCCAAAGACTTCTCAGTAGCAACGCGACGCTCAGACTCCAAAACTTCTTCTGGAACATCTTCGCGGCGAAGCCACTGAGCACCCATAGCGGAAATCTGCAAAGCTGCCTCGTGAGCAACCTTTGCGCCAGCTTCGTCAGTAGCAATCATAGAAACGATGCTTGGAGGCAATTCTACGGACTTCTTGTGAGCATAAATCTCAACGTGTGGACCGCTTACCTTAGCTACCTGACCAACCTTGACGTGCTCGCCAAACAAAGCCGCTGCTTCTTCAACAGATTCCTTAACGGTTGCGCCATCAGCTGGAGCTGCAAGTACTTCTTCAGCAGTAGAAGCATTAGCTTCAACAGCATGGTCAAGAACAGTGTTAGAGAATTCCACAAACTTAGGGGTCTTTGCCACGAAGTCAGTTTCAGAATTCAACTCAACTGCATAACCAGTTTCGCCTTCAGCAGACTTAACAACCTTAGAAGCGATGGTGCCTTCCTGAGCCTTACGACCCTCACGCTTACCAGCGGCCTGAATACCCTTTGCGCGGATGATTTCCTTAGCGCGGGCAACGTCGCCTTCAGCTTCAGTAAGAGCTTTTTTAACGTCCATCATGCCGGCGCCAGTTTCTTCACGCACCTGCTTAATCAACGCTGCAGTAATTGCTGCCATTTTGTTCTCCTCGTATCAATATGATTCTTAAAGCTGCAAAATACAACTCATTCATTGAATCTTGCAGCTTTATGTAAGAATCTGGTTGCAAATTAGCTTATCAGGCGTTTGCCTCAGTTTTTTCTTCCTCAGCAGGCTTAGCTTCAGCTTCGCCTTCCTTGGTAAGAAGTTCCTTTTCCCAAGCTGCCATTGGCTGAGCTTCAGCGCCTTCGGACTTAGCGCCCTTACCAGCATGCTCAAGCAAGCCTTCAGCAACAGCATCAGCCATCAAGCTGGTTAACAATTCAACGCCACGAATAGCGTCATCGTTAGCTGGGATTGGGTACTCAACAGCTTCAGGATCGGTGTTAGTATCAACGATTGCCACAACTGGAATACCAAGCTTATGAGCTTCCTCAACAGCCAAAGCTTCCTTGTTAATATCAACAACGAACATGGCAGATGGGGTACGGTTCATGTTGCGAATACCACCGAGCTGCTTGGAAAGCTTATCTTTCTCACGCTCGAGAAGCAAAAGTTCCTTCTTGGTCAAACCAGAGCCGCGAACATCGCTGAAGTCCATTTCCTCAAGTTCCTTCAAGCGCTTTACGCGAGTAGAAACAGTCTGGAAGTTAGTTAACATACCACCAAGCCAACGCTCGCAAACGTAAGGCATGTTTACGCGAGTTGCCTGATTCTGTACAGCTTCCTGAGCCTGCTTCTTAGTGCCTACGAAAAGAACAGTGCCGTTGTGAGCAACAGTCTGCTTAACGAAGTCATAAGCCTTGTCGATCATGTCGAGAGACTTGAACAAATTGATGATATGAATACCATTGCGCTGAGTAAGAATGAACTGCTTCATCTTTGGATTCCAGCGACGAGTCTGATGACCGAAGTGCAAACCAGCCTTCAGCATTTCGCTCATGGTAATCTGTGCCATATCTTTATACCTTTCTTGTCGGTTCTTGCCTGGCCATGCCTGTTCGCATGCAACTTGGCTTGACATACTGTCTTAACCCAAGCCGACCGACACGAACGGACGCGTACATGGCGCGTATTTGCGAATCCTTGTAGACAATAAAAGCGAGCACTTATATAACGCGACAATACTCATGCTCAAAACGGACACGCCAAACGCGATTGTAACAGATACTCAATACTAAAAAACCGATACTTCTGCTCTATGTCATAACAGAAATACCGGTTCTTATATCATTACTATTGCGCACAAACGATTACATACAAAACTATGATCGTATATTGTTGCGCAATTCCCTCATAGCTTGGCGACGAACATCTTTTTCGAGTCTATCTAAATAAACATGACCATCTAAATGATCACACTCATGCTGCAGCATGCGTGCCATAAGTCCTTCACCTTCAAGCACCACAGTCTTGCCATCTAAATCAATACCACGCGCACGAGCATGATTATACCTACGAGTTTTGTACCATAATCCTGGAACAGATAAACAACCTTCATCATCGTATTGCTCACCACTCAGTTCCTCAAGAACTGGATTCAAAATATAGCCAATACGACCATCAATATTATAGGAGAAAGCTCTAAGACTTACACCAATTTGATTAGCTGATAATCCCGCTCGCCCTGGATCATTCACTGTTTCTAGCAAATCTTCAACTAAATGCCTCACAGCTGGCGTAATCTCGCGAATCTCATCGCAAGGCGTGCGCAGCACAGGATCCGGAACAACACGGATTTTTCTAACAGTCACTCAAACTCCTTCATTGTACAAGTAACCTTCGTAAAAATTAGTTTCTACTACAGATTAACAGATTCTTCTTTGTTATCTTTAGTATCTTTACTATCACGAGAGGTCGAAGAAGAATCAGTAGCTGCTTCCTCACCAAAATGCTTAAGATGAGTTGCAGCTTGATCAATAGCCTGACGAACACGCGGAGTCATAACTTCCTGAGCTTGCTTCACAGTTTCTTGCGCCTGTTTCACTGTTTCAGTAGTTTTATCAAGAATCTTAACGGTTGCTGGCAATGGTCGAATATTCGGCTTTGGAGCGTACAACTGTGTCTCAATAATATCAGCATATTGTGCAAGAATTTTCGGACGAACAATTTTCATGCTTGGTGTCAAAGTTCCTGCATCCTGCGTAAATTCATCCTGCAAGATGACAAACTTACGAACCGATTCTGCGCGAGAAACCGTGCTATTAGCTTGATCAATAAATTGCTGTACAACTGAACGAACAGCATCATTTGCAGCAATCTCACTCATAGGAAGATTAATATCCATACCCTTCGTTTTCAGCCATGAATGAACCATATCTGGATCTAATTCGATAAGTGCAGAAACGAACGGCTTACCATCACCAACAACTACTGCATGAGAAACTAATGGGCATTGTGAAATGATACTTTCCATAGGAGCTGGGCTTATATTTTTGCCTCCAGCCGTAATAATAATATCCTTCTTGCGCCCCGTGATAGAAAGGAAACCTTCATCATCAATCTCACCAAGATCGCCAGAATGCAACCAGCCATCTTCATCAAGAACTTCTGCAGTCAGTTCAGGCTTATTATAGTAACCCATAAAAACGTTAGGGCCTTTGATAAGAACTTCATCATCATCTGCAAGACGAATAGTAATTCCAGGACCCGGACGTCCTACTGAACCAACTTGATTTGCGTGCTCAAAATTAACAACACATGGAGCTGCAGTTTCAGTCATACCATAGCCCTGAATAAACGTAATTCCATCAAGACCGTTGAAGAAATGCGCTAAATCAGCATTAATTGGAGCACCACCGCAAGCTAGCCAAGAAAGATTTGGTCCCAAAGCTGAACGAATAGAAGATCCAACAGTCTTCATATACAGAGCATGATTCATACGAGCTGCGAGCGAGTGAGCTTTACCATCGACGTTATCGCGAGACCATTGGATGAAGTGCTTAACTGCCTTGGCAAAAATACGACCACGAATACCAGCACCAGCCTTTTGAGATGCAGCATTATACACTTTCTCAAAAACTCGCGGTACACCAAGTAAGTAAGTCGGCTTAAAACTACGCAAATCAGCTAATAAATGTTTTGCGTTCGGAACATAACCAATAACACCATGCGCACCAATCGCAACATATTGAATATAGCGAGCAAAACAATGTGCTAAAGGAAGGAACAGCAGCAAACGGTTAGGTTTACAAAGCATGTCACTTAACACATCATACCCAGCATACACAATATGCGTAAAGTTACGGTGCGAAAGCATAGCACCCTTCGGTTTGCCAGTAGAACCAGAAGTGTACACAATCGTAGCTAAGTCATCGGCTTTAACTGCAGCAACACATTGATTAAGTTCATCGTCATCGATAGTTTTACCAAAATCAATCACAGCTTCTAAGCCGCCAGCTTTAAAGTTAAAGACTGTTTTCAACGTGATGCGTTTATGATCTTGGCGCACACGTTCTAAACACTGAGCATGAACGTCATCACCAGCAAAAGCAATAACTGGCTTCACCTCATCAATAATATCTGCAGCTTGCAGCGCAGAGTCAGTCTCGTAAATAGGAATACTTACAGCACCAATGCATGCACAAGCGAAATCAACAATACCCCACTCATAGCAGGTAGCAGCATAAATAACAACTTTTGAACCGTGATGCACACCAAGTGCAATTAAACCACGCGCCGCAGCACGAACTTTATTGAGCATCTCAGCAGCAGTAACATCATGCCATTGGCGAGTATCTTCATCTTGCCATTGCGCAATAACTCCCTGAGGGTCACGCATAGCACGGTTGGCGAGGAGGGAATAAATAGTATCACCGTCTTGAGTTGGGTGAATGGCTTCTACAGCAAATTCTCGGAGCATAGTATTCATTGTACTTGATAGCAAAGTCGACACCACTGCACTTATTACAAAAATTTGTACTTAATATTGTTATTTACAAACAAAATAATAAGAAATAAAAAAGTTTGGAACTTAATTCACACATGTATACTATTTGGCACTTGGGATACGCGATGGCATACACGATGGCATACACAAAAACTTTCGTCATATTATGCACCAGTACTGAAACTTTTTATAGTTACCTCTTTCTTAAAAAAGAACGGCTTAGCGAATTACCACTAAGCCGTAAATTGTATTATTGCAAATTATTACAAATACATATTTTATTTACACGTTATTAGCGCACATCCTGATGGAATGGATTGAATACAACGCTACAACGTTGGAAACTTTTTACATCCACATAGCCAGTAGATGCCATGGTACGACGCAGCGCGCCAACAAAGTTTGTAGTACCGTCAGCTTCATGACTTGGCCCAAAAAGAATGTTTTCTAAAGGAGCCACTGTGCCAACATGAGTACGCATACCGCGTGGCAGTGTTGCATGACGAGCTTCAGCACCCCAATGAGTGCCACGACCTGGGGCTTCAGTAGCACGAGCCAAAGGAGTGCTGAGCATAACAGCGTCAGCACCCATAGCAAGTGCCTTAATAAAGTTGCCAGAATTACCCATTCCACCGTCCGCAATAATCTGCACGTAACGACCACCGGACTCATCCATATAATCTCGGCGAGCTTCAGCAACATCAGCAATTGCAGTAGCCATAGGCGCCTGCACGCCCAAAGTATTCATAGTTGCAGACACGGCACCACCGCCGAATCCAACAAGAATACCTGCAGCACCGGTGCGCATTAAATGCAAAGCAGAAGTGTAATCAGCACAACCGCCAACAATAACAGGCACATCAAGATCATAAATAAATTTCTTTAAATCAAGAGGATCATGATCTTGAGAAACATGTTCTGCAGACACAGCAGTTCCACGAATAACAAATAAGTCAACGCCAGCTTCAAGAACAGTATTATAAAATTCCTGCGTTCGTTGTGGAGAAAGAGCTCCAGCAACAGTAACACCAGCGTCACGAATAGTGTGCAATCGTTTTACGATTAATTCCGGCTTAATTGGTTCAGCGTAGATTTCCTGAATACGACGAGTTGCAATATCAGATGGAAGCTCAGATATTTCCTTCAACAACGGCTCTGGATTCTCGTAGCGAGTCCATAAGCCCTCCAAATCGAGAACTCCAAGACCACCCATTTGACCGATTGCAATTGCTGTATCTGGGCTTGTTACTGAATCCATTGGAGCAGCAAGGATTGGAATATCAAACGTGTAGGCATCTACTTGCCATGCAGTAGATACAGCTTGCGGATCACGCGAACGGCGCGAAGGAAGGATAGCAATATCGTCGAGCGAATATGCAACTCGGGCTTTTTTGCCCAAACCAATTTCAATTTCCTGAGACATACTTCTTAGGCTAGTGCCTTATACTGACGAAGTGTCGCGCTCAACGATGTCATGTTATTTCTTGTAGCATAATTGCAAGAAAAACAAGATTTTATGCAAAATTTACAGAACTTCTCAGGCTTTTACAAAATACTAACTGTATAATAGATACGATTAGTGCTTGTTTATAGCATTTTGATACTCCCTGCAAACAGTAATGTGTATAATTCAACACACTCAAACTCGTTTATTTTCAAAGCATTGAATAAATATTTTGTAATTTATCCACATTTTTGTTAATTCTTCAGTTCAGCAAAAATTACCTTGTAAGCTTTTATCTAAACTTGCTGCATGTACAAGATACACACTCAGCAGGCGCTCAATAGTAACAATTTTTACCAAGAGAAAGGATAGGAGAAGAATATGAAAATTGATTTTGTTGATGCGTACAGCATGGAAAACCAGGATGACGACGATGAGCACACCGATGAGTCGATGCACAATAGTCACGACAAGCGCGAACGCATACCACGCATTACTACTATCAAACATTATTTGCCTGTTCATGAAGGAAAATTGCGTATTGGTTTTTCGCGCGGCTATTTAGAATATCACGTTGGCATGTGCTATTTCGATAATCGCGATGAGGAAGCATTTATTAATTTGGCGTTGAAAACTTGCCAAATCGCGTGTATTGCTGCAGATATTTCTCGCGGTAGACCTATTTCTCCAGCAATGTCTAAATTGCTCACTCCGAAATGCATGAATAAACTGTCCAATATGTGGAAACTAATGGATGAGTACTTTAGCGATCAACATGATACAGAATCTCGTTCAGCAATACGAAAGTTTCCTGCGGTTCCAGTGTTATTTAACGGCATGCTAGTAAGTCCGACTCATTTTGAAGGAGTTGTGCATATTATTGCAGGACAAACACAATATTGGGTTTCATTAGCCTTGGAACTACGGTACAACAAATGGATTTGCACATATGCAGACTTAGGTTAGCCAGCATATTACAAAAGAAAACAAGCACGTAATTAAAACACGTAATTTTAGAAATAGAAAAATAAGTATTTTGTGTACATATGTTCGGCAACAGATTACAACTACATACAGAAACTCCTTCTTGCGGCTTAATTTTGCACTACCGATATTGCATAATTATAAGAACGTAAGAAGGAGTTCGATCAAAATTTCAAAACAACCTTCTCAATAACACTTCTTTTCATATTTCAAGATTTTCATCGCACGAATTGATAAACTGCACATTGCTAAAACAGATTATTCATAGCTCAGATTTATCTGTAGCATCTTTATGCTCGTGTAAGAAGCGATAAATAGTTTGCGCTTTACTTTCACCAATACCAGGAACTTTTTGCAATTCATCTATTGAAGCTTTTCTCACTGCTTTTAAAGATCCAAAAACAGCAAGCAACCGTTTGCGATATACTGTACCAATTCCAGGAATAGTGTCAAAAGTTGAGTACAATGCACCTTTCCTGCGACGCTTACGATGATAAGTAATAGCAAAACGATGAGACTCATCTCTTGCTCGCTGCAACAAATATAACCCTTCTGAACTACGCTTCAAAATAATTGGATAATCTTCGTCAGGAAGCCACACTTCTTCAAGTTTCTTAGCTAAGCCACAAACAGTAATATTGCTCATACCAGCATCTAACATCGCTCGCCTAGCAGATTTGGCTTGCTCTTTTCCACCATCGATAATAATGAGTTGAGGCTTATAAGCAAAATGCTGATACCCACCCCCGGTTCCAACCTTCACATCAACATGCGTAAATCTTCGAGATATAGTTTCATACACGGCACTTAAATCATCAAGTTTACCAACACCATTCTTACCACGAATAACAAAATGACGATATTCACTAGGGCAAGCAATCCCATCTTCAAACACAACCATAGAAGCAACCTGATAACTGCCATCTACAGTGTTTGAAATATCGTAACATTCAATGCGCAAAGGCGCTTCTTTCATACCAAGAGCTTTTGCGATTTCATTCATAGCTTCAGTTCGCATGGCTATGCTATTAATTCGGCTTGATTTTATGCGTGTTAACGCTTGCGAAGCGTTATCGTTTGCTCGTTCCATAAGAGCACGCTTTTCACCTCGCTCAGCCACTCGAATACTCACTTGAGAACCACGTATAGCACTAAGCCACAATTCAAGTTCTTGCTGACGATCTTCAGGAATTGCAACTGGTACTATAATTTCGCGCGGAACTGGAGCAATTGGAGCAAGTAAATCTTCACGACCTGTAATCTCTTGACGTTCACGGCGAGTTTTAGTAGCTTGCGCTCGTAAATTAACATCCGTTGCAGTGGATTGCTGCGTGCTGCCAACAGCATCTCGAACTTGCGTAATATGAAGAGAGTCACGCTGCAACGATAAAGAGGATTGCTGCTCATATTCTGCATAGACATGAGTGATTAAATCAGCCATGAGTTCACCGTCATGAACCTGCTCATTGCGTTCTACTGACCAATTACGCTCGCCACGAATCATGCCTGCGCGCACAAAAAACACATGAATTGACGCTTCAAGCTCATCTGTGCAAAAACCAAATACGTCAGCTTCTACATCTTCGTCAAAAACTACTGCATTCTGCTGCAAAACAGTACGCAAAACTGCAATCTCATCACGCAATTTAGCTGCACGCTCAAACTCTAAATCATCACTTGCTTGCTTCATATCACGCGTAATTTGAGTAATATACGATGATCCTATACTGCCAGTAAGCACTCCTACTACATGTTTAACTAAATCACGATGCTCAGTAGGATTAATATTGCCAATGCACGGGGCTGAACATTTACCAATTGACGCAAGTAAGCAGGGGCGTCCTGTTCTATGAGCTTTCTGAAAAACAGCTGCTGAACATGTTCTCACCGGGAATGTTTTGAGTAAAGAATCTAAGCTGTGACGCAATGGTCGCACTTGCGCATATGGTCCAAAATATTGCGTATTTCGTGCTCCGCGATTTCGAGTAATCCATACTCTAGGGAAAGTTTCACCTACCGATGCTGCAACATACGGATACGTTTTATCGTCTCGAAAAACAACGTTAAAACGTGGGTCAAATGCTTTGATCCACGTATATTCAAGAGTAAGTGCTTCAAACTCCGTTGCGACAACAGTCCATTCTAAACTTCTAGCGGCGAGCACCATTGATTGCGTGCGAGGGTGCAATTGGTAAAGAGGCTGAAAATAATTTGCTAAGCGGTTGCGCAAATTTTTTGCTTTTCCAACGTAAATAACTCTCCCTTCGCCATCACGCCACTTGTACACACCAGGTTGCGCCGGAATATCTTGAGAAGCTGGGCGAAATAAGTCGCGACTATCCCCCAATAATGGTGCTCCAAAAGCATTTACTTTTTTGCTGTCAACTTCTGAATCTTCCAACAATTGTTTATCTTCCATAACTTTTGTTTTGTGCCATTTTTGAGGAGTTTGTATTCGATTTTGTTCATGTCTACTAGCTAATTGATATGAATTTTCACGAGAGTTATTATCCTGCATTTTCACCTCCTTTCGTAAACACCCTTTCGTAAATACCCTTTGATGAATATCTTGTTATAAACCTTTTATTGAATAATATTTGCGCAATATTCATAGAGTTTAACGCTATATTTTTTATGTTCAGAAATTTCTTAATACTAATTTTTTTAAGCATTTAGTATTGGCTTAAGGAATTTGCCAGTCCAACTTGCCTCACATAGTGAAACAGTTTCCGGACTTCCTTCCGCAACAACTGTTCCGCCAGAATCTCCACCTTCAGGTCCCAAATCAATAATCCAATCAGCAGACTTTACAACATCGAGATTATGCTCAATAACAATAACGCTATTGCCTTTATCTACCAACGATTGTAAAACATTCAGCAACTTTCTAACATCCTCAAAATGCAAGCCAGTAGTCGGCTCGTCAAGAATATACACTGTTTTGCCGGTTGATCTTCTCTGCAATTCTGTAGCAAGTTTTACACGCTGAGACTCTCCACCAGAAAGCGTAGGAGCGCTTTGACCTAAACGAATATAACCTAATCCAACTTGAACCAAAGTATCCAAATATCGCGCAATAGACGGGTATGCTTTGAAAAATACTGCAGCTTCTGAAATTGGCATGTCAAGAACGTCAGAAACTGACTTTCCGTTATAGGTTACTTCCAAGGTTTCACGATTGTAGCGTTTTCCGTGACAGACTTCGCATTCTACATACACATCCGGCAGGAAGTTCATCTCAATTTTTAAGGTACCGTCACCATGGCAGGCTTCACAACGACCACCTTTAACATTGAATGAGAATCTTCCAGGACCATAGCCTCTAACTTTTGCTTCGGGAGTTTGGGCAAAAAGCGTGCGAATTTTATCCCACACGCCAGTGTACGTTGCAGGATTAGAACGCGGAGTTCGACCGATAGGGTTTTGATCAACGTGAACTACTTTATCGCAATATTCCAAGCCTTCCACACGCTTGTGTTTTCCAGGAACTATGCGAGCGCCGTTGAGTTTATCCGCAAGAACTGGATACAAAATTGAGTTAATGAGGGTTGATTTTCCAGATCCCGATACTCCTGTGATGCAAGTAAACACTCCTAGCGGTATACTCACGTCTATATTTTTGAGATTATGCTCGCGAGCGCCAATAATGTGTAGCATTTGCTCTGGGTTTATTGAGCGACGATTTTTGGGTACTTCTATCGTTCGTCTTCTAGCAATGTAGTCGCCTGTGATTGAGCGTTGTGCTTTTACAATATTTGCTGACGGTCCAGAGTACACTACTTCTCCGCCATGTTCTCCTGCTTCTGGACCAATGTCAACTAGCCAATCTGCTTCACGAATGGTTTCTTCATCATGTTCTACAACAATAAGCGTGTTTCCTAGGTTTCTTAGGTGGTGCAAGGTTTCGATGAGACGTTCGTTATCTCGCTGGTGCAATCCAATAGATGGTTCGTCTAGCACGTACATAACGCCAACTAATCCTGAGCCTATTTGTGTAGCTAAGCGGATTCGTTGTGCTTCGCCTCCTGATAAGGTTTTTGCAGCTCTTGAAAGGGTTAAGTAGCTTAATCCTACGTCGTTTAAGAAGCCAAGTCGCGCACGTATTTCTTTGAGCACTTCTCCTGCGATAAGTGCTTTGGAACCTTCTAATTGTAGTGAGTTAACCCATGCTAGGCTACGTTCTACTGGCATATCGCAAACTTCAGCTATTGATGTGTCTGCTACTGTAACTGCTAGTACTTCTGGACGTAAACGTTTTCCATGACATTTTTGGCATGGAACTTCGCGCATGTATGATTCGTAGTATTGGCGCATTTGCTCTGAATCAGTTTCGTCATGTTTGCGCATCAGCGTTCTGACTACGCCTTCAAAGCCTGTTGAGTATTCGCGCTGCCTACCCCACCTGTTTTTGTAGGAGACTTTTACGCTAAAATCATGTCCGTACATGATTGCATGCTGTACGTCTTCTGGAAGATTTTTCCAAGGCGTATTCATGCTGAATCCCATATCTTGAGCAAGCCCTGAAAGCACATGCTGATAGTACATTCCTGCAGCTTTGTTCATTGCCCAAGGTTCAATAGCTCCTTGTGCGAGCGATTTGTCTGGATTGGGAATAACAAGTTCAGGATCAATTTCAAGTTTGTAGCCTATTCCAGAACATTCTGCGCACGCTCCGTATGGCGCGTTAAATGAGAATGTTCTAGGTTCAATTTCTTCAAGATCTAGCTTGTGATTATGAGGGCAAGACCTGTGTTCGGAAAATGATTGGCGCCTGTTTGGAGAATTTTCTGGCTCGTCAACAAAATCTGCAACCATCACTCCTTGAGAAAGTTGTAATGCTGTTTCTATTGAGTCTGTTAAACGAACTCGAATACCTTCTTTTATAACTATTCGATCGATTACTACTTCAATAGTGTGTTTTTTCTGTTTTTCAAGCGTAATATCTTCAGAAAGTTCATGCATTTGACCGTCAATAATTGCGCGCGCATACCCGTCTGCTCTCAATAGTTCAAGCGTATCTTTGAATTCTCCTTTGCGTCCTCGCACAACAGGTGCCAAAATTTGTAAACGGGTACGCTCGGGCATAGCTAGCAAAGTATCAGTCATCTGTTGAGGAGTTTGTGCACTTACCAACTCACCACATTCAGGGCAGTGAGGAACTCCAATTCTAGCGAACAGTAATCGTAAATAATCGTATATTTCAGTAATGGTTCCAACAGTAGATCGAGGGTTACGATTGGTGGTTTTTTGGTCAATAGAGACTGCTGGGCTTAAGCCTTCTATGAAATCTACATCCGGCTTATCCATGCGTCCTAAAAATTGGCGAGCATACGCACTAAGCGACTCAACATAACGCCTTTGACCTTCCGCAAATAACGTGTCAAAAGCAAGCGAAGATTTGCCTGAACCAGAAAGTCCCGTAAAAACAACCATACGGTTTCTAGGAATCGACAAACTCACGTTCTTAAGATTATGCTCGCGCGCTCCTTGAATAGTTATTTTCCATTCTGTAGGTACATGAGATAAATCAGATATCAGTGTTCCATTACTATCACACAAAGGCGCTTTATCAAGTAATGCTTGCAATGTGTCAGATTGCGTATAAAGTTGCCTACTCATAAAACCTCCACACTCACTCATAATCATCCGCATATTCCCAACCAATATGCACGTACTCGATAAATAGCAATCATAGAACAAGCGTTCAAAAAGTAAAGTTTGCTTCAGCATACTCTTTACGAATACGAGTACACAAAACTCAGAAAGATTACGCATATAAACGTTCGTGACTACTACACGGTATAATAGTGAGTTTGGCTAATACTTTACTTAGTACATATAGATAAGAAGCCTACTTTTTCGGGGGAACGGAACATACATTATGCCTATTGACGCACAAGCATTAACCATTCAAATTGGTGCGCGCACGCTGTTAAACCCTACCGATTTTCATGTTACAAAGGGAGACAAAATCGGTTTAGTCGGTAGAAACGGCGCAGGCAAAACGACACTTACTCGCGTTATTACTGGAGATATGCTTCCAGCAGGCGGATCCGTGAGAGTAAGTGGTGGCTTGGGGTATTTGCCACAAGATACTCACGCAGCAGACCCTGAACAAAGCGTCATCGACCGCATTATGAGCGCTCGCGACATTGCTTCTATTGTTTCGCGTATACGTAAAGCAGAAAAAGAGATGACCGATCCCGATCCGGACGTGATGACTAAAGCCATGAACCGCTATGACAAAGCTATGCAAGATTTTGAAAAAGCAGGCGGCTACGCAGTGCAATCCGAAGCAATCTCAATGGCAACAAGCTTAGGATTACCGCAAGAAGTGATGCAACAAGCTCTTGGCACTCTTTCCGGCGGACAACGCAGACGCATTGAGCTTGCACGCATCCTGTTTTCAGACGCGGACACATTAATTCTCGACGAACCTACAAACCATTTGGACGCAGACTCGATTATTTGGTTACGCAACTATCTGAAACGCTTTGAAGGCGGATTCCTTGTTATCTCCCACTCAACGGAACTGCTTGACGAAGTAGTAAACAAGGTTTGGCATTTAGATGCTCAACTCGCACAAATAGACATGTATTCAATGGGCTGGAAAGCATACTTACATCAACGCGTAGTAGATGAGGAACGTCGCCGCCGCGAACGAGAAGTTGCAGAAAAGAAAGCAGAACGCCTTATGAAACAAGGCATTCGCTTGCACGCAAAAGCCACAAAAGCTGTTGCTGCACAAAACATGATGCGCAGAGCAGAACGACTACTCAGTGAAACAAGCGAAGCTCAAAAACAAGAAAAAGTTGCCGACATTCGCTTCCCAGAACCAGCACCATGTGGTCGCACACCAATTATGGCTAAAGATATTTCTAAAGCATACGGTTCTAACATTGTTTTTGCAGGTATTAATCTTGCAATAGACAAGGGTTCCAGAGTTGTTATTTTGGGATATAACGGTGCCGGAAAAACCACAACTTTACGCATCTTAGCAGGCGAAGAAACAGCCGATACTGGCGAAGTGCAGTATGGGCACGGCTGCAAAATTGGCTACTTTGCACAGGAACACGACACTTTAGACTTAGACGCTACGGTACTCGAAAATCTGCAGCATGTTGCACCAAACTTAAATGACACTCAAGCACGATCCATGCTTGGAAGCTTCCTATTTTCAGGTGATGACGCTATGAAGCCTGCACGAGTACTTTCCGGCGGCGAAAAAACTCGTCTTGCGCTCGCAACACTTGTTACATCACAAGCTAACGTACTGCTTCTCGATGAGCCTACAAACAACTTAGATCCGGCATCTCGCGATGAGATTCTTAAAGCTATTGCAAAATATGAGGGCGCAATTGTGCTTGTTACTCACGATGAGGGTGCTGTTGAAGCATTGCAGCCTGAGCGCGTACTACTCATGCCTGATGGTGATGAAGACTTGTGGAATGATGAGTATCTTGACTTGGTTGCTGAAGAATAAGTATTCGTTCACTGTTTACTCGAAGCTTTGCAATAGAATGGTTATGTGATGGTTGCATCGTCCACGGCTCAAAATTTGTCGAAGAAATCACAGCATGCTCAATCACAAGATGCTAATACCTACGTGAGCAATACAACTCACGCTCATGGCTTACCTTGCGCATGGCATTTTTTGCGCATACCATTGCTTATCGCTGCGTTCGTCATACTTTTTGAATGTTCAATTGGTAATCTTCCCTTTTGGAATAGCATTACTGGCAGCACGGATAGCGCATCCGTCCACAATACTCTTGGTAGTGGTGTTCGGCGTTTAAACTCCGGCGGTTTACTTATAACTGACCCCTCAGAAGCGTATTTGGAAGTAATTTCAGATGGAAGCTCGCCTTATATTCGTCTTCAACCGTCGCGTATTAAAAGCAAGTTTTATAAAAAGCAGCAAATTACAGATGATATTCACACGCGTATTGAAGCTAATAAATATGTGAGCAAGCCACAAAGCACAAACCCTAGAGCACTTGATGCTTCATTGCTGATGCTACCTTCTGAAGCAATTGATCAGCATTGTATTGTGCGCGTATGGCTACAACATCCTGTAGGCGCTGTGCTTGATATTGAAGATGCTCGTGCTAACGTCCGCGCACCGTTTAGCTGGTCTTGGGGACGCGTAAGTCTACTAGTTATTTTCGCATTGCTACTATCTCTGTGGAATCCATGGTCAAAAATATGGCATATTCAGCTTGACACTAACAGCCTACGTCAACGGTGCTATCTTGCATTATCATGGCTACCATTCGTTACTATTGGCATAGTAACAATTATTTGGAATTTGCGTAATGCTACCCCTATGCATTTCGACACTGCAGGTAATTACACCTATGATTTTGACCAATACGCGCACACAGCTGATGCGTTGCTCAGTGGCAAAGTTCATCTTAATCTGCCGGTTCCTCACGAATTAGCACAATTAGCGAATCCTTACGATCCAACAGCTAGAAACAATCTCCTTAATCATTCAGTGCATCACATGTACTGGGATTACGCGTACTATCAGGGACACTGGTATTCATACTTTGGCGTGTTACCAGCAGTATTGCTGTTTTTACCGTATAAACTTATTACTGGATTATGGATACCCGGTGGCACAATGCTTCCAACTACAGTTGCCACGCTTGTGTTTCTTATTGGTTTTCTTATTGCAGGTTCTTTACTTGTTCTTCGCATCATTCAACATACTGCACAAAACGTGTCTTTAGGAACCGTATCAATTGCGTTAGCATTATTCTTTATTACCTCGAATACTGTGTATTTGTGGTTTAGGACCTCATTCTATTCAGTTCCTATGGCTGCTTCACTTTTCTTCACAACTCTTGGCATATGGTGTTATTTTGGAACGAATAAAACACATTTATTGCGAAATATTATGCTCGGTTCTTTCTTTATTGCGCTGAACTTAGGTTGTCGTCCTACATTTGTTATAGCTGTTCTTTTCGCAATTCCTGTTATCTATTCGCGCGTGAAAGAAAATATAAACAGTATTCTTCAACACTCCTGCCAATCTGATTCATGGCATAACCTTTTGAAATATGCGGCAGCTTGGGTACTTCCTTGCATGATTACTGCTATACCTTTCGGATTATACAATCTGCTCCGTTTTGGCTCACCCTTCAACTTTGGCAACGAATATCAGATCACTATTACCGATATGACTACTATGCGTTTGCCTTTACAAAATATTTTGCCATCTATTTTTAGCTATATTGCGCTACCTTTGCGTTTTATTCCAACTTTTCCTTGGATTGGTATTCAGCCTGTTGCTTTTGACAGATGGCAGTATGCTGAACCTATGATTGGCGGAATGTTTACGTTATCACCACTAGCGCTCATTGCAGTAGCTGCTGCCTGCATAATGTATAAACGTTGCCACGTTCGTCTTGCATGGCATGCCAGCATAATAGCATTCATAATTGGGGTTGTACTTATCGTATTCGATAGTTTGAAAGCTGGCATTGGTTGGCGCTATATTGCTGATTTTGCTTGGTCTTTTGCCATTATTGCAGTAGTTGGTGTTACATTACTTTTAGAATATGCTATTTCAATTCGCAAAAATGCTTCTTGGCAGAAGAAAACTCTTTCATACAGTATCCATTTTTTGATAGTAACGCTGCTTTTTGCTTCGATTATTATTGCAGCACTCAGCTGGTTCGTTACAGGTCGCGAAGATAGCACGCTCCGCTTTAACCCGGACTTATGGTATGTAGTTCGTTCGTGGCTTACGCTTTTTTAACGAAACGTTATTTGCAAATCATTCTTCGCAAAGAAGAGTATCGACAGTTTGTAAAAGTGCTTTCAAACCTTCAATAAACTGCGTTGGTTCCGGCAGTAACGAAAGTGCAAGATACCCGTTTGCCGGCATATCAAAATAGTAGCCTGGCTGCGAAACTAAGTGATAATCCTGTATTAAACGCAATGCTAACACATCATCGTCAATGCAAGATGGCACACGCAACAAAATATTCCAACCGCCTTCTGCGCGCAAAGCAGTTACACAACAATGCGGCCAAGAAGCTAAGGTCTTACGAAGAGTTGCAAGATTGTTATTCACGCGATTTCGCACCTTTTGAGTCTGCGAAGAAGCGTATGCCAGCAACTCGGGAATGTGCTGCGAAACCGTTGTTCCAATTGGCAAAAAATCGTCTGCTATAACGTCAAGTCTTTTTTGAGCTTCATAAACGTCATCTTCCGGCCCTGAAACTTCAATCCAACCAACTTTTGCGTGAGGAGCAGCAAGCATTTTAGAAAAACCATCCAACGCAAACACAAGCGTTGAAGCTTCTCCAGCAAACCTAGCGTTCGTTTCAAAAGGCTCTAACGAATAGTCGTAGAACACTTCGTCAGCAATAATCGCAACGTCATTATCATGACATAATTGCAATAATTCTTTTCTTTCTTCTTGCTTAACATAGGAGCCTGTAGGATTATTAGGATTAATAAGAACGAGCGCTTTAATTCTCAAAGACGCATCTTCTAATAACTCTCGAACGCGAGGCACGTCAATAGTCCAAGAACCATCGTAATGCAAAGGATACGGTATTGCGTTTACACATTGTAAACGTGCAATCGACTCAATAAGCGGGTAGCCTGGAGTCGGTCCCATAACAGCATCTCCTGCGTCGCAAAGAAGCATCATAAGCCATGCGTAAGCTTGAGACGTTGAAGAAAGCACGTAAAGACGATCTGGATTCAATGTTGAAGGAGTAGAAGTATTCGTGCGATTGTCGCGCTTGTTAATAAAGTCTGCAATAAGCTCCCTAGCTTCTTGAGGACCTCTTGCATCGGCAGTATAACGTCCAGATAAACATTCAGGAGCAAGAGCGTGAACAGTAGGATTAGAGTCGTTTAATTTAGTGAGTTTTATACCCTGGGATACAGCTTTACGCTGAGCTACAATAATAGGATTCGGTTCGCTTACATCTACTCTGGAAGAAAATCGCACGCAACTACCCTAACACTTGGCATAGCAAAAGCTGGGCAGTGCATAAACCACACACCCAGCTTCTACCAGTAATCTTATCAATAACTATTTAATGCTGCTGCTTTTGACTTGCATAATAAGCTGCACCAATAATACCAGCCTCATTATGCAAAGAAGCGACAACAATAGGAGTCTTAATATCAATATGTGGAAGGAATTTTTCGCTTACGCGACTCACACCACCACCAACAACAAACAAGTCAGGGTTAAAGTACTTTTCCATCAAACCGTAGTACTTTGTTAAGCGCTTAGCCCACTTCTTATAGCCCATATCAAGCTTTTCACGAACGGAAGAAGCAGCATACTTTTCAGCATCGCCCTTACCTTTTTCAAGCTGAATATGACCAAGCTCAGTGTTTGGAATAAGCACGCCGTTGTAAATCAAAGCTGTACCAATACCGGTTCCAAGCGTTGTAGCAATAACTAAGCCATCCTTATCTTTAGCGGCACCGAACTTTTGTTCAGCTAAACCAGCAGCGTCAGCATCGTTAACAACTGTTACTGGACGACCGCAAGCCTCACTAAAGACTTCAGTAACGTCAACACCAATCCAAGACTGATCAAGATTAGCCATAAAATCAAGCTTCTTACCCGGCTTAATCGGAGCTGGGAATGCAATTCCCACAGGAACATCTGCAGGAACTTCAAAATGTTCAAGCTGCTGACGAACAATATCCGCAACCGCCTGAGGCGTAGAAACTGCAGGAGTGAGAATCTTATAACGAGGTTCTGCAAACTCGCCTTTTTCCAAATTCACTGGAGCAGCTTTAATACCAGAACCACCAATATCGACGCCAAATGCTTGTGCAGTGTCAATCATCTCACTAACACTCCCCTCTGAATGTGTGCTGTAACAGGATATTCAATAGTATTCTACCGTATATTCAGTGCGACACGCTTACTATGCTGGTAGCTTCTATGCTATTGGCGGCATAGGTTTCCACGTTCCGTCGTGCAAAATCTTACGAGAAGCCAACCAGCCGGTGAATAATTTGGTAATACCAGAAACAATATGCTCACGGTCAACAGCAACCAAACGAATAAGCTCTTTAGCAGCTGTTAAAGCAGTTCCAAGCGCAAACATCAACGGGCGAAAATCACCATGAACCATAAAGTAGCGAGCCATAAACCCACGATTTCGCATGATATGGTAACGGTTCATATCCGATGTTGAGTTGAGTTGGCGCACTCCAGCGATATCCCAATTAGGAATATCGCGAGTACGACGAAGAATAATATCAGGAATAACAATAGGATTCGTAACTTTACTAGCAAGATACCCATAGGTAGTATCATCCCAGTAAATAAAGTAGCGAGAATCTGGGAAGCCGATTTTTTCAACAATATCGCGACGAATCAAACCACCCTCAAAGCACATCGTATTCATCACACGATAACCAGCTCTTCCGAAAGCGGCTGGAGCAATAGGATTCGGTATTCCAAGAGGAACCAAAAAATCGTACTGCCAGTAGAAATTACCACCATCATAATCTAAGCGGCTTCCTTGAATAACAGCGTGACGCTTCGTCCAAGGAGCAAGACGCTCAATAGATTCAGGCACTGTTTCAACATCATCGTCCATAACCCAGAACCACTTAGCTCCAAGTTCGTAAGCCTTCTTTACACCAGCACTAAAACCACCGGCTCCACCAAGATTTTCAGTTTGAGGAGCGTAAACAACGTGAGAACAATTGCCTTCAGCATCCTTTTCTGCATTTCCCCAACGATGAGTCAAATCAGCTTCAAGACGAGCAACCATTTCACGAGTCTTATCGCTGCACTCATTGTCAACAACAACAATTCGCCAAGGACACTCGTTCAAACATTCAAAAGAATGGAATAAATTCTCCAAAAGTTCTTGACGTTTATACGTAACTACAACAACAGCAAGCTTATCAATACTCTTAGCTTTACTGCGCACAATTTTCTTTGTTCCCATATTGCTCATACTTGTATTCTCGCACCTACCCTCGCCACACAATGATTGCAACAATGTTCTTAGCATGAGATACAAAAGAATAGTTAGTTTCAGGGAAGGTGAAAATCCTTACTGGCGGTAACAAAATACGTGTTTCATGCGTTTTTGAAGCCCGCGAGCGGCTTACAAGCTGCTGATTCGGTTCAATTCCGAAGCCAACGGTTACAGTCCGGATGAAAGAAACGGAGACCCATCATGGGCATTTCTCATACCAATAATCACCAAATAAACTCTTCAAACGCACGCTGGTCTAGTGAGAAAATCGCAAAATATGCGCTATTTGTAGCACTTTCAATGGCAGTAAGCTTCATAGAATTTCCACTTATTCCAGACTTGTCGTATTTAAAATATGATCCTTCTGGAATCGTGTGCCTAGTTGCAGGATTCGCGTATGGTCCTGCAGCTGCAGCAATCGTAAGCATACTCGGCTTTGCACCGCACTTGTTTACCAATCCACTCGGCACAGTTATGGCAGTGCTAGTATCTTTAGGAGCTAGCGTTACAGCAGCAATCGTGTACAAGAAAATGCACACCAGAAAAGGCGCAATCATTGCACTTTTGGCAGGCTCTATTGTTGCAATTGCGCTCGCAATAGCAGGAAACCTTGTTATTACACCGCTTTACGCTCACATGACTGTTTCGCAAGTTGCGGCTCTTATTCTTCCAGCATTACTGCCGTTTAATATTATTAAACTTGCTTTGCACGTAGTAGTAACTATGCTTATTTACAAACCAATTTCCAACCTACTACACAAAAATAACTAATCATCCTAAGCAGCATAGTTATGCATAATATCAGCACAAGCAGCAGTACGAACGAAGCTAAAAAGCACATGATTGAAAACAATGCACAAGTAGTGTTGCGAAATATTTGCTTTAGCTACGATGATGGAAAAACTTGGACGCTTGAGCAACTAAATCTTACAATTCACCCTGGTGAACGCGTAGCGATTGTTGGCAAAAACGGTTCTGGTAAATCAACATTGGCAAAAATTATTGCAGGACTAGTCGCTCCAGATAGCGGCTATGTTGAATTGTGCGGCGAAAAAGTGTTTGAAAATACTACTGCTTATGCTGATGCTTATAAAAACGCGCGAAAATATATTGGCGCACTTTTCCAAAGTCCTGAAGATCAGATTATTACTACAATTACTGAAGAAGATGTTGCCTTCGGACTAGAAAATTTGCAATTCCCTCAAGAAACAATGTATAAGCATATCAACGAGGCTTTAAAAACCGTTCATATGGAAGATAAGCGTTACGATGACCCTAGCACTATGAGCGGCGGACAGCAGCAACGAGTAGCCTTAGCAAGTGCTATTGCGATGAATTCTAAACTGCTTGTTCTTGACGAACCTACTTCTATGCTCGACTCGTTCGCACGCAAAGACGTAGATGCATTATTCGATAATTTGCACAAAAATGGCACTACTATCGTTCAAATTACACACAATTTTGAGGAATGCAAGCGCGCAAATCGCATACTTTTACTAAAAAATGGCATCCTCAAAGAAGTAAGCTTGAATGGTTTAAAAACTTACTTTTCTCATATTGAGTTGGCAAATAATCATGTAACTAACATGAGCAAGAACAAAAACTTAACAGATAGTAGATGCAAAGAAAATAAGTCAGATATCGCTGTAGAAATTTCCGGACTAACTGTTCAATATGATAAAACTTCGCCAGCTGTTATTAATAATTATTCACTCACTGTTACAAGCGGAGAAACAATTGCAATAATGGGCGAAAACGGCTGCGGCAAATCAACTCTTGCCAAAACAATGTGCGGATTATTAAAAGCCAATTCAGGAAATATAACAGTGCATGGCATATCTGTTAGAGCTAAAACATCTAGAATAATACGACAAAAACTACATCAAACAATTGGCTACGTTATGCAACTGCCAGAACAACAGCTTTTTGCTGACACAGTACGGAACGATGTTGCTTACGGACCAAAAAATTTTGGGCTGAAAGGCAATGCTCTTAAAGAACGTGTGGATGAAACCCTACGCTTATTGAACCTTGAGAACTTGGCTGAAAAATCACCTTTTGCGCTTTCTGGAGGTCAGCAGCGTCTTGTTGCAATAGCTGGCGTTCTCGCTTGCAAGCCACGCGTGCTCGTACTGGATGAGCCAACAGCCGGATTAGATTTTGAAGCTGCGTTGCGTATTCGAGAAATTCTTGAAATGCTACACAATCAAGGCGTAACCATTATACTTATTACGCATAATCTTCAAGAAGCAGAAGATTTAGGCGCAAGATTAGTAACATTAAAAGCAAGGAATAAAGCAAACAATACTGAAAATACTGAAAATAGCATAAAGAAAGAAAGTTCCACAAAAGCAAAAACAACTTCACTGCTTCAATCTTTTGACCCACGTGCAACACTGCTATCATGCTTTATTCTTATGCTAAGCGCTTTTAGCATTACTAACTACATACAGCTAGCTATTCTTGCTTTTGTAACATTTACACTAACTGTTGCTGCAAAAATACCGTTTGTTAAGCTTATTGCTTCACTGCATATGATTATTGCAGTATTTGTTTTCTCCGGACTACTGAACATTCTGGCAGTACGAACCGGCACAGTACTAGCAAATATTGCAACTATTCCTATTACAACTGACGGAATTAATTACGCAATACTGTTTGCAACACGATTCTCGCTTGTTATTATCATTGGAGCAATTCTAGTACTAACAATGAGTCAAACAACGCTGAGCGAATCTTGCACACGATTACTATCACCACTTCGACATATTGGAATACCAACGCAAGAAATAGCACTTATTATGAGCCTAGCGCTACGATTCTTACCAACACTCAGTGCAGAAGCGCACTCTGTGGCACTAGCGCAAATCGCTCGCGGAAGTAGCATTCGAGATGGTTCTTTTAAACAACGAGTACACGCTATAACAGCTTTAATAGTGCCAGGTTTTGCAGGAGTCATTCGCCATGCTGACACTCTTGCGCTCGCATTAGATGCACGCTGCTACACGCCTGGAGCTGAAAGAACTCACTTGTACTCATGGAAAATACGTATCAAAGACGTGCTGCTATTAGTAGTTACTCTTTGTGTTGTGTGCGCGATTATTGTGTGCAACATGCTGCCTTGGTAATAAAAATTTTGAAAATATCTCACACTTTTGCAGCACGCGCAATAAATACGGAATAAATGCGCAATAAATGCGCAATAAATAAATTTGTATTAGCGCATGCAACAATTCGCAATATACTGTATAATCCGTTAAGCACTTATATAACACTGATGTACCTGAAGTACTACTTTTAAGATTACCTATACTGGGTATTTGAAAGGACGCCTTATGGCATTGACGAAAAAGCAGACGAAGCAACTGCGCGCGCTCGCTAATACGTTAAGTCCACTGTTGTATGTGGGAAAAAACGATATCACTGATGCAGCTGTGAAACAAGCAGACGAAACCATGCAGTATCACGAGCTCATGAAGTGCGCTGTGCAAGATGGTTCCGGATTAAGCGCCAAAGAAGCTGCTGACGAACTTGCTCAAAAGCTTGGCGCTGAAGTTGTGCAAGTCATCGGCAATCGTTTTGTGCTATTCCGCGTCTCTCCACTCGACAACGTTGACCACATTATGCTCGTGCGTGAATAAAACTCTCTCTTAGTATTTTTATATTTTTGCGATACTTCGTAAATAAAAATGCTCCATGATTGCAAAACTGCTGAGGCAGTTCAACATTCATGGAGCATTTTTAATCTTTACTGTATCAACATGCTACCAAAAAGCATTCCTACTCTTTGATAACAAATACATTATTCATAACAGGTAAGCCATAAGGGATTGATCTAAGACTCATTCCTACATCTCCAGGTTTTCCAATTACAGTAAGTCTCTTCCCGTTATATGACTTGAAACTATCAATACCATTGTATTCAGAACTGGAAAGAAGTACACCACGACAATCCATACTTTGCACTGATGGCCTAAACATACTATCCATAAATTGCGGCCAAGCATCTACAGACATAGGCCTATCAAAACTAAGAATAGTATACGTATTCTTTGGATCCACATCTTGCGAATACTGCGATTGATCTTTAGCAAAACGAGCAGCTTCTAGCGCAGTAAGAGTTTTTACTTCCCCGCTAAAAACTTGATATCCTTTCTCTTTCCATTTTTGAACTGTTTTTTCATATCGCTTTTTTGCAGCGGTATTCTTCACATAATTTGCCAATTTATTTACATCTGTTTCATCATCTACTGATATAAACGATGGATGAACGTATTGTTTTATTTCATTTCGCCAATCCGAATCAGTTCTCGGGAAACTATGCGTTTCCTTTAACTTATTTTTGACAATCTTATAAACAGTTTCTCTTGCTGTATATGAATTCTCGTCAATGCTACGCAATGTAATAATTCCGTCATTATTATTGCGCAAATACAAAGTTCCGAGGAATTCTCCATTACCATGCGGATCTACAATCGCATTAGTAGATATAAGTTTCTTACCGTTGTATGAGAACACACGAATATATTCATCAGTATTACTCATAGTTCCACTTTGTGCGGCAATAACAATCATATCCGGAATCTTATCTTTATTAATATCCCATAAGGTATAGTAATATTTTCTATCCGCTGCAACAGCATTATCCTTGTATTTACCATTAGCAAGCACATCCTTATACGCTTTACCAGCTTTAGCAAGAAGTGCATCGCTAATCTCATTTTGTGATTGAGATGCAGATACAACTGGACAATCTATAATATTCCATGGATGTTTTTCGTTGTTAAACAATTCTATCTCATAAGACCATGGATCAGGTCCCCAATCTAACATGTCTCTATCAACCATAAGTAATCCAGCAGATACTTTTGTTCCAAATTCCAAGGCGCCTTTAACTGACATGTACACTTGCGCAACATGTTTAGCTTCCTCACCGGTTTTTAAATTACTTTCAACTTTACCCACTATCCCTAATCTGAGAGTGACACCACTCATTTCATAAAGATATATAGTCGGTTCAATAGAGAGCCCTGCATCCACTCCTAACTTTCCATCAATTTTTCCAGGAATTCTACAAGCCGGGTTAACATGGTTAATCTTAAACGAACCCTCATGAATTGGATTCCATTTATCATTCTTAAATTCGATACCTAACTTCAAATTTTGCTCTAAAGTTTGACCAATACTTACAGAAGTATCAAAATCTAAATTACTATCAAAGAAGATAGGAACCACAATATCTATTATTACAGGAACGCCTCCAACCATAAAAATATACGGTGACTCTGGATGATATTCCACAAGCTTATGCTTAAAAATCTTTTTTTTAATTTTTTCACTTGCTTTTGCGCCTATAGTCACATCACCCTTTTCGCTGATATACGTTTCAAAGTTCTTGACTCGTGATTTAAACCAATCTAATTCAATTTTCAAATTGAAATGCAAAATGAACTGAAGTTCAGCCTCAAAGGAAGCAAAAGTATCCTCTTCAATATCCTCCTTCCTTGCTTCTTCATCATTCTTTTTAATAGATTTGTACTCAACGTCGCAATAAGTTCCACTGGTTTTTCTAACATCACAGGAAATGCCCAACGATATTTTAGCAAGATCACTATCTTTACCAATATCAAAACTACGATTACTGCGTCCAGATGGAAGTTCACTATGCACAGTTGTTTGGAAAGAATCTGCGGACGAATCATCAGTTTCCCCATTTTTATCTGGAATAGGCTCCAAAGACCTGTTACCAGTAGAAAATGGTCTATCTTCGCTAATATCCGCTTGATAAATAGCATCCGTGAGCATTGCAGGTTCAGTAACAACAACCCATGTATTGCCTTGCTGTGTTACACCAACAACCTTACGCAAGAAGCCCCTCGGAGCATTCTTTCCAGGCGTGGAAGCTAAAATATCACCAGCCTTGTATTGAGGCTTCTTGTTAAACACTAATGAATCAGGATTAACAGCAGTAATATCATTGCTCAACTCGTCAGGCATCACAACTTTAGCTTTGTCACTAATAATAGTTTTCTTAGCATCCGGCAGTTGAGTATTCACGTCACGCTGAGTAGTACCGAAACTATTGTTGGTACGAGATACAGCTTTAACGTGTATAGCATTCTTACCAGCAACCGGTATGGCAATCTCCATGCTCCATATTGCTTTGCCATGAGCATCGTAAGAAACAGCAGCATTACCTAAATCAACTGTCTTATTATCAGAAGAATGAACAGTTACATTCACATAGTCAACTGACGAAGCTGCGTCAACAGTACCAGAAATTGTTAACTTCTTACCCTTAGAGAAATCAATAGAAGCATTTTCCTTAGGAGAAGTCCATGTAACGGTAACAGTTTCAGCTTTATCGTTTTGCGGTCTATTACCAAGAATACTTCCAAGCATCAAAACTTGAGAAGATACATTACTTCCTCGAGCAGATACCTTCGCACTCTTTGCATCAGTGTCCACAAAATCAAGCTGAGGTAGTGCTCCTTCTTTCGCGTCAACTACTGCACCAGTAGATCTGCCTTGAACAGGTTTACCATACTCAACAAATGCACGTTTACCAGAAGCATGAGCACTAACTAAGGCAAGTTCAAAGGCACTATCGTTTGATTGTTTACCTAAAGCAACAGTAGAAGTTTTATCTTTTTCTGTTGTTGATTCAACCCAATTCTTAGCAATTGACGGCACAAAACTTCCAGTTACGTTAGCATGAGCCATACTTGGCATAGCTCCTGCAACCCATCCGCGTACATACAACTCAGCAGAAGCAGCATTTTCTGATTCAACACTAATTGAGCCATCTGTAGAACTTGGAACAACTATTGTAGAAACTACAGAATCACCTTGCGGAAGAGCTATTTCTTGCCCAGCTACCTTAACATTTCCAGCATTTTTCATAGCAACTTTCATAGTCACATATGCTGCTCGCACATACTCTCCAGGAATGTTACCCAAGCCAAGTAATCCAACTTTGCAATGTGCAGATGAACTCATGCTTGTGCAGGATACTTTCTGATTAGTGTCCATACGAGTTACTGGCTTCGCTAAAGAGACAGTTGCGCCAGGAACATAAGCTGGCTTCTGATTCTTAGCTGCTGCAACAGTTTTTGATTGTAAGAATGCAACAACTTCAACACGAGCCTGAACTGCTTGAGAAGCATAAACATGAAGCTTACCATCTGCAACATGAGCTAACACTGTTTGTGAAGCATCATGTTTTGCAGCTACTTGTAATGCAGGAGCACCATCAACATACACAGTTGTATCATTATTCGCATTGAATACACTCACGCGAACCAGTGCACTACTGTATCCATGCGCGCCAGGTAAATCAAGCGTTGCATTACTGTTTGTCGATATAGAATTATCCTTGCTATCTTTGGATTCATTCGATGCTTCAAGATACGGAACCCTGGCACGGGCATCAACATTAATATTCGTTTCACTGTCAGCATTTGCATCATTAGCATAAGCAATATTTGCTGGAGCGATACAAACAATCATAGAAAATGTTATCAAACTCACAAATGCTTTATAAACAAAAGCAGTATTGTGAATCATACGCATGATATTGCAAAAAATTGTATTGCGTTTCATCTTCTCACTTCTCCTTCTTAGCATGCGCACCATTGACGTTCAATCGCATACTCATTCCTACAAAAGCCGCTATTGCCGCAACTAACACAATGCACGTCATACCCACACCTGTAGCTGACAATACGCTAACAAAATGTTTCCGTTTCGCTACTTGAGAAGACGAATGTGAACCATCATGAATATTTGAATTTGAATTGTTACTAGAATTATTTGCATTATTATGATCAGATTGAGTCTCGTTTCCTTTATCTATAGCTGAGCCGTTATTATGAGACTTATCTGACACATGAGAACTGTTATTTTCAGAGCTTGCATTTTGATTGTTATTATCACTGCTTGAAGAATACGAATCATGATTATCTTGCGTATTATTATGATCAGTATTATCAGTTTTATTGCTATGCTGCTCTTGAATCTTTAATCCACCAGCCAACGACACTGTAAGCTTAGATTCTTGAAGAATTACATTATTAGCATCAGCGCATGTAACAAAAATAAGTTGATTATCATGCTTCTTCACCGCTTGTAAAGCTAAACTGTGAGCACCGCCCCCCAGAGCATTAATTGATGTTACTCCAGATGGAGAGGCAATAAACTTTATTCTCTTATTGTCGATTGTGCCGCCAATCTTATCAGGGCTAATATTAGTTCCTTCGACATCAACCCAAACCTGTGAAGTATTGGATGGAGCATTAATAGTTATAGAACTATCTGCCGCGTAGCACTGTGGAACACAAATAAGCGAAATGCACAACGCTAATACAATAGATGCGCTGCGCATAACTGTTTTACCTATAGAGGTACTTATACAACCTCTTCTTCTATACAAGCAAGATAACATGTATCTCCCCTTTTTCTCTGCAATAAATAACAGTTGACAATCAGCAAAAGATAACTCCATTGCGAAACCCTCAACTATTGGCATAAAACACCGTTTCTATTTTAATATCGCTTCTATATAAATTACGTAATCAAACCAAAGATACGCATAATGTTTTGCATGTTTTCTTATCAGCGCATATAACTAAAATCATATGTAAGAATTTCACTTAAGAGATTGCTTATGCAAAAGCTCAGCTAGTACGAACGTAGTTAAGAGAGATTGATTGACAATAGCACTGAATCAGTGATGCTTTATTTTTGTAAGCGCATTGTTTGAGATGGAGGTTTATGATGAGCAAAGCTAAAAGCTATTTTTGGGGATTTGTTGTTTTCGTTATAATAGCTGGCTTATGCTATTGCGTTCAGCACAATGGATCTTTTAGTGGCGTGCGAAATACTCTTAATATAAAGCCAGATCTTAACGCTATTAGCGAAAAGTGTAATCTGCCAATAAAGCATAGCTATGCTCTTGGTGGAGCTAAAGCAATCGTAAAAATTGGAACAGGCGACGCTTTTGAAAAAGATGCATCATGCGTACTCAACGAGTTTCCGTCCGCTGAAAAAAATCGTAAAAAATTAGAGAATATACTTTACAAAAATGGTAGCCCCTTCGATATGAGTGATGACAATCATATTTTTATTGTTGGTGACCCATGTTCTGTAATAATTTTTCCGACTACTGCTGGCGATGTGATGATTGTTGGAGATGCTAGTAATCTTTCCCACATTGACAACAACTCGCTTATGGCAGGTTTAATGAAAGATGTTTCTTCCAATTACGGTGAGTAGATTTACGTATAAAACGTATAAAACGTATAAAATGTATAAAATGTATGAAACCTACATTTTAGCAAAAGCAATTACAATGCTGCGACTTGGCGAAAGTAGAGATGTTGGCAATGAAAAAAGATAATATTCTACTGTATTATTGCGTATCAACCATTGTACTTATTTGCATGCTGACCACATGGGTTGTGTATGTTCGTTTTGTTGCCGACACTGTACAAAATAGCGGTTTTTCACTGAATCATGTTGCTAGCAGTACCATAAGTGCTATCACAAAACCGCATACTCGCAATACTGACGATATTCTTGCTCAAGCAGGCAAAGAGTACAAGGATGTGCTTGAAAATATTCACAAGTATTCATTCAATGATGCTCCAGAAGGCGATTATACTTACGCCTTATGGGATATTAATGATGACAAAATACCTGATTTATTGGTTACTGATACGTACAAAGTTAAGAAAAATGATTCAGATGATACTCAGGAAGTGTCGTCAACACGAGTTTTTTCATACGATGGGAATAAGCTAGTTGCTCCTAATAATGTTCTCAAAACTCTATTAGGTAGATATGAGCATTCAACACTTTTCTTTTATAGGAATCACAAAGGTTTAGTATTCTATTTTCCGGAAAGTGAAGAGTGGTATAACAATCTTTCTAATAACAATCCTTCTTTTGACTTAGATACTCCATTCAAGTGGAAAGAAGTATCTTATACGCTTAATGGAAACGAACTGAATGATAGTACTACAGTAGTTGATTATCCTATTAAGAAAAATGACAACGATACATGTGAAATGGATAAAGTAGTTGCTCCAGTTTTTATCCCTATAAATGATGCAACTGGTATCAATAAGTTAATCAACTCAAATAAACGTAGCGATAAGCAAAAGGCGTACGATAAGCAAGTTCTTCAATGGCAAGAAAAAGGGTATCAAGTTTATACTGGCACAGTAAAACAGCTTACTCCAGAAGAAGCATACAACTATCCTGGTGCGCCAGTAACATATACTGGTTTTAGTCTTGATGATTTTATACGTATTAACAATAACCCAACTACCACAGTGCTTGCTTTAGATAATCCGCGCTCAGCATCGTCATATTGTAATGGAACTGAGTGCGGATATAGGCCTCCAAGTAATTTGATGAATAGGGTCGTAATAATATTAGATGATGGGTTTATACACAATCCGGATCATGACAAGATTATGAATTATGTTGGGAAGAGAGTTACTTTTGCAACAGATGGAATGTATGATACTGTAAACAATCTTCCATGGGGGCAGCCTGTATTAACTAGTAGCTCATACATAATTCAGGAATTAGATCCTAGCTTAGATGAATACAAATAAGTAATATCAGGCAAGTTTGTGAGATCTGCTACGCGTTAAAATATTTAGTCTGTAATGATTTTTAGAGCGCTGTAGCTAGGGTTTTCGTAATCTGGTTCTAAGGTAAAGCATATTGAAGAAGCCTTTTTAACTGCTATAGTTACGTTCTTTCCTACATAATCTTTCATTTCTCCGGCTTTAGGTTCAACAAAGAAACGTTTGTAAACGTATGTGTCAGGAACTGGCGTACCTTTGCCATCAACTCCAACAGTTATGATGGTTTTGTATGGCATATTTACCGTATAAATAATTTTTGAATCGTTGACAAAATAATAAGAATAATTTTCTAAATCCGCATCCGGCTGTGCTGTTTGCTTTACTTCGTCAATATTCATCTCTTGAACATTGCCGGTAAGAATGGTGTATCCATCATCTCGTAAATCTTGAA
Source organism: Gardnerella washingtoni (assembly GCF_049262705.1). NCBI lineage: Bacteria > Bacillati > Actinomycetota > Actinomycetes > Bifidobacteriales > Bifidobacteriaceae > Gardnerella > Gardnerella washingtoni. The sequence goes on from NZ_CP058398.1 coordinate 773,531, forward strand.
TATACTTATTGTGTTTCTTCTCTTTTTCACTAAGAGTCATATTATTGATGAGATTGTCAACAGGCTTAAGATTTTTAACATCAACAAACATTGCATCAAGATCGCCTATAGTGCTAGGATCTGCCGAGTTATCTTCAACACTTGAATCTAATGTAAACTTATAATCTTCAGTAAGCTTGTAAGTATCACGACGAACTTTAAGCCCGTCAAATACATGATATACAACTATGCCATTGTGATTATGATCGTACATTAATGTTTCTGAGAATTCGCCATTATGAGACGGTTCTAAATCTTCAATTAACTGCGACTCAACAATTTTTTTGCCATCAAAAGAAAATACTTTAGTAAAACGCGGCTTATCATCATCGTAACCTAATTTTTTCCTTGCAGTTACAATAAGCTCTGGAATCTTATCATTATCCAAATCCCATAAATCGTAGTAATATCCGAAGGAATCTGGAACATTTTTGAACTTGTATTTTCCGTGTAGATTTTCAAGCACGTTTTTATAAGCACGACCTGCTAAAGCAAGAGCATTATCTGACTTATTTGGTTCAACTACAGCTGTTACAGCATTGTTGCTCATAACATGTTTCAGTGAAAAACCACTGTTTTGTACAGTGTCGGCAACAAAGCGAACATACACAACCCATGTGGTGAGCATGCAAATAAGCACAATGGTTGATACGCAATAATACAGTAGAATATTATCTTTTTTCATTGCCAACATCTCTACTTTCTTCGGACTTATGAAGTATATTGCGAATTTGAGATAAGCGTTGAGTGAGCTCGTGCTCGTAGCCACGGTCGTTAGGATGATAGTATTCGCGTCCAACTAGCTCGTCTGGCATATACTGTTGCGATGCTACAGCTCCCGGATAGTCGTGAGCATACTTGTACCCGTCGTGATTGCCCCAACTTTTCATCAAAGCAGTTGGAGCGTTACGCAAATGAAGAGGAACTTGACCAATATTGCCAGCATCAACATCTTGTAAAGCCTGATTAATAGCATTATAGCTTGCGTTTGATTTTGGAGCAGTTGCTACAGCAATCACAGCTTCCGAAAGAATAATGCGCGCTTCTGGCATGCCGATTAAAGCAACAGCTTGAGCTGCTGCAACAGTTACTTGCAAAATTTGTGGAGCCGCCATACCAACTTCTTCGGCAGCAGCAATCATAATTCGCCTTGCAATAAAACGCGGGTCTTCACCAGCGCGAAGCATGCGCGCTAAATAATGCAAAGAAGCGTCAACATCACTTCCGCGCATCGACTTAATAAAAGCAGAAATCACATCGTAATGATCGTCGCCATCTTTGTCGTAGCGAACTGTAGTAGTATCCATTACGTTAGAAACAATATCAGCAGTAATTACAGGCTTCTTTTTGCCATGCTGTAACGCGGAATCTCCTGTTATTGCTCCTGCTGCAGCTTCTAAAATAGTAAGGGTTTTACGAGCGTCTCCCCCGCTTAAACGAATAATTGAATCTATTGCGTCGTTATCGATTTTAAGCTGATTGTTGAGCCCATTTTCGCTAGTTACTGCACGCTCAATAAGTGTATGCAAATCTTCCACACTCAGCGACTCAAGTTTAACAACCACAGATCTACTTAAAAGCGGCTTAATAATTGAAAAACTTGGATTTTCGGTAGTCGCACCAATAAACGTTACATCGCGATTTTCAACACTTGGAAGCAAAGCATCCTGCTGAGATTTAGAAAAACGATGAACTTCGTCAATAAAAAGAACTGTTTCTTGACCTTTACTCACTAAACGCTCATGTGCTCGATCAAGCACTGCGCGAACGTCCTTAACTCCAGAAGTTACAGCAGAAAGCTCTTCAAACACGCGTCCAGATTGGCGAGCAACAATATAAGCAAGCGTAGTCTTGCCAACTCCCGGAGGGCCAAACAGCACAACAGAGCTTGGAGCAGTAAGAGAACCTTTCGATTGCGGATTTGCAAGCCTGCGCAAAGGCGAACCATCTTTTAACGCATGAGACTGCCCTAGCACGTCTTCAATGCTGCTCGGACGCATACGCACAGCTAACGGACGCGTTACATCGACCGGCGCACTACTTGCCGCAAATAAATCCTGCTCCATACATATCAGCCTACCACATAAATAGAACAAACGTTCGATTTATGTTTTTGTATTTTGCTAGCATATTCCTAAAATTACACGTGCGAAACTTGATAATCGAAGAACACTACTTCGCCTTCGTCTTGCGTTGCATCCAAATCAACAACGCCAGTAATAGCCCAATTATGATCCCCGTCTGAATCATCGATAATCTGCCGAACTTTCCACGAATGCTCACTTTTTTCAAGCGAATCATCCAAAATAAATAAGTCGCCACTTCGAGCCTTAGCGTCGATGCCAACATACTCGTGCTCGTCGTAATAGTCGTCAAGCACATCATTCCACTCATGAACGCCATAACCCCAAGTTTTGTCAAGTTCGCCAAGAGTTGAAGCATCTTCCAAATCCATAAGTTGCACGCGACGGAACATAGCATTCCTAATCAACACAATAAGTCCACGACGATCCTCAACTACAGACTCGGAAGTTCCAGGAGCAGCCATAGTTACAGCATTAGCTTCTGCGTCCGAACCGCCTGCACTCTCCCACTCGTCAACAAGACTTGAATCAATAGAGCGCACAACAAGACGAAGCCACGAAATAATATCACGTAATTCTTCGTTAAGCATATCTTCTGGCACAGTTCGAGCAAGTGAACGGTAAGCGTCAGAAAGGTAACGAAGAAGCGTTCCCTCACTTCTAGCAATGCCATAACGTGAAATATATCCAGTAAAATCGGATGCTGTTTCAACCATGTCTCGAAGCACAGATTTAGGCTTAATCCAGTAGTCGTTTGCCCACGGCACGTCTTTACGATATTGCGCAAAAGCAGGAGCTAGCAAATCTTCAAGAGGCTTAGGGTAGCTAACTTCAGCTAAGCGTTCCATGCGCTCCTCGTAGTCGACACCATCATCCTTCATACCAGACATCGCAGCATCACGAGCCTTGCGCTCCTGCGCACGAAGCACAGGCTTAGGGTCATCCAAAGTCGCTTCAACCATAGAAATTACGTCAAGCGCATAGCTTTGAGATTCTGGGTCTAGAAGTTCCAAAGCAGCAAGCAAGAACGGAGAAAGCGGCTGATCTAGCGCAAAACCTTCTGGCATAGCAACATCAAGATCATAATCACAAGAACCATCCGAAAGCTCTCTGCATTCAATGACTTGAGTATCGAGCAAAGTTTGGAAAATATCATCACAACGCTCAAGCAATTTTTCTTTATCTTGCGGCCTTTGTGCACTATCTTCAATAAGTTTTTCAACGCGTGCTCTAGCATCTCCACCTTGTGTAACTTCGTTCAAAATCATTGAATGCGTTACAACCATGTGTGGGTTCAAAGTTTCCGGAGCGCTTTCAATAAGCTTAGTAAACGTTGGCTCGCCCCAAACTACAAAACCTTCTGGAGCCTTCTTACGCTTAACTTTTTTAAGCTTTTTAGGATCGTTCCCGGCTTTCGCAACAGCGCGCGCATTCTCAATCTCGAATTCTGGAGCCTCTGCAACCACTAGACCTTCGGTATCAAATCCCATTCTTCCTGCGCGGCCTGCAATTTGGTGAAACTCGCGAGCGCGAAGTTTGCGACTACGATTTCCGTCAAATTTCGTGAGGGCTGTAAGCACAACCGAGTGAATTGGCACGTTAATACCAACGCCGAGCGTGTCAGTTCCACAAATAACTGGTAGCAGCCCTTGTTGCGCAAGCTGTTCGACGAGTCTGCGGTAGCGTGGAAGCATGCCAGCATGATGCACGCCAACACCAGTGCGCAGGAGTCTTTGCAAAATTTTGCCGAAGCCTGTAGTAAATTTAGTGCCTTTAATGGCTTGAGCTATTTTGTCTCGCTGATCTTTGCTTGAAACTCCTGTACTTGCGAGCGCTTGTGCGGTTTCAAGAGCTGCGTCTTGAGAAAAATGAACTACGTAGATTGGCGTTAGACCCTTGTTGAATAAGAGTTCTACGGTTGTGGCAAGCGGCTTATCCGTGTACTCGTATTCCAACGGAATTGGTCTTGGCGCATCTGCAATAATATCAACACTTCTTTTTGTTGATTTTTCTAAGCGTTCCGCAATATCCGTTACGTCTCCAAGAGTTGCGCTCATAAGTAAGAATTGCGTATTTGGAAGTGTAAGTAACGGAACTTGCCAAGCCCATCCGCGCTCTGGGTCACCATAGTAGTGAAATTCGTCCATTGCAACGCAATCAACTTCAGCATTCGCGCCTTCACGTAACGCTTGGTTTGCTAAGATTTCCGCAGTGCAGCAGATTATTGGAGCATCCGCATTAATATGCGAGTCTCCAGTAATCATACCAACGTTGTCTCGCCCGAAAATTGCAACTAAATCGAAGAATTTTTCGGATACGAGCGCTTTAATTGGTGCAGTATAGTAGGAGCGTCTGCCTGTGGCGAGCGCTGCAAAATGCATGCCGAGCGCAACAAGAGATTTCCCGGAACCTGTTGGAGTGTTTAAAATAACGTGGTCTCCTGCAAGCAAATCCATAATGGATTCTTCTTGATGCGGCCACAAATCTACATGCTTGTTATCTGTAACCCAATCAACAAATGCTTGAAAAATCTCGTCTTCAGCAGCATGATGTAAATCACGAGCTAACTCACCCAAACCAGCCATACACGCTCCTATTTTACTTTATTTGCGCTTTACTTACGCTTCTTCTTATCGCGTACTTTTACGGAGATTTGAATAGGAGTTCCCTCGAATCCAAACTCTTCGCGAAGCGAACGCTCAATAAAGCGACGGTATCCGTGCTCTAAAAAGCCGGTTGTAAATATTACGAAACGCGGAGGTTTAGTTGATGCTTGAGTAGCAAACAAGATTCGCGCTTGCTTTCCGCCTCGCAAAGGATGCGGATGAGCAGACTGAATACGCCCTAGGAAAGCATTGAGCTTACCTGTAGGAATGCGCTTATCCCAACTGTCTAAAGCTGTTCGCATAGCGCGAGCAAGACGATTCGTATGCCATCCTGTTTTTGCAGAAAGATTGACGCGCTCAGCCCAAGTTACGCGCTCAAACTCCGTCTTCCACAAGCGTTCCATACGCTGCCTGGAGAATTCGTCCATTAAATCCCACTTGTTAAACACAAGTACGATTGCGCGACCAGCATCAACTGCTTGGCTCATAACTTTCAAATCCTGCTCCGCAATAGGCTGGGAAGAATCGAAAAGAATCAAAGCAAGTTCAGAACGCTCAATCGCAGCTTGCGTGCGAAGTGAAGAATAATATTCAGCACCCGTCAACTTGTGTTGTCTGCGCTTAATACCAGCAGTGTCAATAAACAGCCAATCTTCACCGTCAACTCGCACAACCTCATCAACAGGGTCACGAGTAGTACCAGCTAGGTCGTTTACAACAGAACGTTCCTCGTGAGCCAAATGGTTCAAAAGCGAAGATTTACCAACGTTCGGTCGACCAACTAAAGCAACTCTGCGAAGTCCATCTGGAGTTAAGAAGCCCGAAGTTTTATTCGCTTTCTTCAAAGAATTGAGCGCTGCATCAAGCAAGTCTCCCACGCCTCTACCGTGCATTGCGGAAATTCCGTAAGGCTCACCCATACCGAGCTTCCAAAACTCTGCAGTCAAATACTCGCTTCTAGCATCGTCAACCTTGTTAACTGCTAACGTAATAGGCTTTCCTGCAGCGCGAAGCATGGAAACAATACGCTCGTCGGTAGCTGTTAAACCAACCTGGCCGTCTACTAGGAAAATCACAGCATCGCTTAAACGCACTGCCACTTGCGCTTGTTGAGCAATAGAAGAATCAATACCTTCTACGTCAGCTTCCCAGCCGCCCGTATCAACCAGCTTAAAGTTGGTTCCAGCCCACTCAGCATCGTAACTTACTCGATCCCTCGTGACACCCGGAGTATCTTCTACAACAGCCACACGATGACCTAAAATACGGTTTACCAGCGTTGATTTTCCAACGTTTGGTCTACCAATTACAGCGATTACACCAACTGCTTTAGAATCTTTCGCATCGTCTTGACTTACTACGTCACCGCGAAGAAGCGCACGGTCTTCATCGTCAAGATCGTAACCTTCAAGGTTTGCAGCGTAACGGTCGTACTCATCCTGCTCAATCGCAGCATCAACCATTTCAACAAGCGCATCGAGCGTCTGCTCAAAAGTTAAATCAGAATTATCGAGCGTTGTAACACCGTCTGCAGCTTGAAGAAAACTTGTTACCCTCGCATCTTTAGCGTCACGAGCGCGAATATCGTCTTCCTCAGATTCATTATTTTTAGATTGATTATTTTGCAAATTTTCTTGCGCAATATCTTGCTTGTTTCTGCGAGCTTGACGCACTTCTTCGCGTGCAGTAAGAAGCACACGAACTTGCGCATGAGGAGCTACAACAGTAGTAATATCGCGACCTTCTGCAACTATGCCTTCACCTTGAGAGAAAGAATCTTCAGCTGACTGTGCAGCAATATACGCACGTTGTGCAGCAATAAGCATGCGGCGAACTGCAGGAATCGAAGAAACCGTAGACACGTGCGAAGAAACTTCGCTGGAACGTAACTCTTCGCTAATATCCTCGCCGTCGATTACCACTACAGGATTTTTTGGATCAACACTAAAAGTTACGTGATCTTCAGTAAACAGGGCGCCAACAGATTCAACAATTTGGTTAAAACGCTCACTATCCGCATCGTTTACAGGCTGACCTTCATCATCTAAAGAAAGCTGAGTGCTTAAGTCAATGCCTTTTTGCATGCACCACCAAGCAGCAGCTCGATACATAGCCCCAGTATCCAAATATGCAAAACCGTAGTATTGCGCTAAAGCGCGAGAAGTAGAAGACTTGCCTACTCCTGCTGGTCCATCAATTGCTACGCAAATCACAGGCCAACCTCCTTAGAAAGCGAGCGCACTTCTGTTGGGGAAAGCACGCGATATGATCCAGCTTTTAAGTCCCCCAATTTAATAGGACCAATTTGCGTACGCACAAGACGCCTTACAGGGTATCCTACAGCACCAAAAATTCTGCGCACAATACGATTTTTGCCAGAATGCAACACAACCTTTACCATAGTTGTGTCGTGATTTTGGTCGATTATTGCACAACGGTCGAGCTTAATCCAACCATCTTCAAGATTTACACCTTGCGAAACCAAGCGGCGGCAAACCATGCCGTTGATTTTACCTTCGACAGTTGCAATATACGTTTTTTCAACCTCATACTTTGGATGCATAACATGCTGGCTTAGCTCACCATCGTTGGTCATTAAAATAAGACCTTCAGAATCATAATCCAAGCGACCCATGTGGAAAATTCGCTCATACTTGTCACCAACAATATCCCTTAAAGTAAAACGACCTTTAGGATCGTCCATAGCGCTAAGCACGCGCTTAGGCTTATGCAATGCGAGCGTTACGAGCTTTGTGTTGAACTTTACTCGCGAACCGTCAACGCGCACTTTTTGGCGTTTTGGATCTACGCGAGTACCAAGTGTTGTAACCAATTCGTCGTCTACTTCAACACGCCCATCGAGAATAATCTCCTCACATTTGCGTCTTGAACCAAATCCCGCTTCAGCAAGCAGCTTCTGCAGTCGAATGGCGTTGTTGTCATCTGAATGCGCCTGATTGGCGCGGGAATATGCGTTTGGCATCGTTCTCCCAACGTGACCTCGTGAATTATTCAGAACTTTGTAACGCAATTGCAATTTTTTGCGCACAAAATCGAAAATTCATTATTACTTACCGTGTATCTCGTGTGGTTATTTGTACAATTTGTAATAAATCAGAAAATTACCACGTTTTTCTATGCTACCGTATGGCATAGCCGTGCTACTATAGCAGAGGTTTTATCCTGTTGCAATAACCAATACGCAACACAATTTATAGTAAGGAATAGTATGACTCATACTCCATCATCTTGTACAAAAAATCAGCTTCAAACGCCACTCGTTGTTCGTTTTGCAACTGAATTTATTGCTACAGCATTAGCAATGTTCGTTATTTACACGTTCTCTTCACTTGCTACCGCTATGTATGGCATTAATTTGCTCATGATTGCAATTGGTACCGGTATTACGTATGCTGCAGCAATCAGTATTGCTGCTAAAATTTCTGGCGGACATCTTAATCCTGCAGTAACAGTTGCTTCTATGCTTACTGGGCGTACTTCGTACTTAGCAGGTCTTGGATATATTATTGCACAGATTCTTGGCGCATTGGCAGCCGCTGGCGTATTTATCGTCGTATTGCCACAAACAAAAATGGTGAAAGACGTTAATTGGTTTGCTTCAGTAGTAAACGGATTTGAAAACGCTTCTATTTCCGCAAATCAGTTGAAGAGCGTAAACGCATCCTTCGGCGTTATTACTGCGTTACTTGTTGAAGTTATTGCAGTAGTGCTAATCGTTGCTACCGCAATGAGCCACACTGATGACAATGGCGCCACTCACTGTGATTATGCTACTCACATGGGTCTTGCCTACGCAGCTGGAACATTAATAACCTACCAGATTACTGGTTCCGGTTTGAATCCTGCACGTTCTACTGGTATTGCTGTACTTGCTAATTCGCGCGAATTAGAAGTTAAGCCATTAACGCAACTGTGGGTTTTCTGGATTGCTCCGATTTTTGCCGCCGCTCTTGTTGGGTTTGTTATACTGCTCGCAAAATTGCTCGCCACTTCTGCCAAGCAAATCGCAGCAACAGATGACACTACTCATACACCAGCTGCAGCTTCAACAACTCCAGCAGCAGTTATTGATCAAACTGAATTCAACCAAGCCAATCCTGAACAAACTGAGTCCTATCAGTATGAGAACACTCAGCAAACTGTCGACACAAGCTTGAATGCTGCTAACAACAACACAATGGCATAAGTTAATTACGCTACAGTAATAATACTGATGCATACGTTATGAGCAAACCAATACCCAACGCAATACTTACAAAAGAATCAAAGCTCACTGAGCGAACTTTCCAAGGACTGCGTTGACGCATGCTTATGCGTATAACACCCAGAAGTATAGCCGTCACAGAAATAATAACTGTGGCGGCTTTTATATACCCCCAAAATGCTAAAACAGCAGATACGCATACTATAAAAGCTATAATCCACTCAGCGTAAGGCTTACCCTCACGTTTTTCTGATACATAAGGATGCTCTATTGTATGAGGTTCAATATGCTGTTCAGTCTTAGTCATACTTGTATCATACCTGCTTCTCGATAAGAAAACATAAGTTGTTTTAGTCACTCATATAAAAATGTGACGTTTGAGTATTTCAAACGCCACATCCGTAGTATTCATTGACTTATTTATGAATGGTAGTGGAAGAAGTTTTAGTGGAAGAAGTGACGAGTGCCAGTTACATACATCGTTACACCAGCCTCACGAGCAGCTTCAAACACTTCTTCATCACGAATAGAACCACCCGGCTGAACGATTGCACTCACTCCAGCTTCAATAAGAATCTGCGGACCGTCAGCAAATGGGAAGAACGCATCAGAAGCTGCCACCGCTCCGCGAGCACGCTCAGCACCATCAGCCAAAGTGTTAGCGCGTTCAACAGCCAAATGGCAGGAATCTACACGATTAACCTGGCCCATACCAATACCAACCGTAGCATTGTCATGCGCAAGTAGAATTGCGTTAGACTTTACGCAACGAAGCGAACGCCAAGCAAATTGTAAGTCACGCAAAGTGCTATCATCTGCAGGATCTCCAGAAACCAACGTCCAATTTTCTGGATTGTCACCAAAAGCATCAATCTTATCTGCCGACTGCACTAAAGCACCACCGTCAATAGGATGCACTTGCAAATCTAAAACAGGCGGAGTTGCAACCTTCAAAATACGAAGATTCTTCTTCTTTGTGCGAAGCAATTCCAAGGCTTCTGGCTCATAATCAGGAGCCACAATAACCTCGGTGAAAATTGGTCGCACGCTTTCTGCCATTTCCAAAGTCACTGTAGTGTTTGCAGCAATTACACCACCGTAAGCGCTCACAGGATCGCAAGCATGCGCTTTTTTGTGCGCTTCTACAGCAGTTGCTCCAATAGCTAAGCCACAAGGATTATTATGCTTGCAAACAGCAACAGCAATTTGCGGCGCAAAATCCCATACAGCACGCCAAGCAGCATCAGCATCCACATAATTGTTGTAGCTCATAGGCTTACCACCGAGCAGCTCAGCCTGAGCTAAACCACCCTTATGCAAAGGATCCAGATACAATCCAGCCTGCTGGTGAGGATTCTCACCATATCGAAGCGCATGTTCTAAACGCCACGTACGCGTGTAATCTGCTGGAAGAACAAGAGTATCGTTCGCCGAGTCACTAGAATTCTCGGATTCTTGCTGTTTTTGAACAGCAAAAGTTTCAGGCTTTTGCCAAACTGTTGTAGTCCACTGAGAAATAGCAGCATCATAAGCTGCAGTATGCTCAAACGCTTTTGCTGCAAGATATTCGCGCTCTTGCAAGCTAAACCCTTCGCCCGAAGCAATACGATCAGCTAAAAGCTGGTAATCTGCAGGATCAGTAATAACAGCAACAGACTTATGATTCTTCGCAGCAGCACGAATCATGGAAGGTCCGCCAATATCAATTTTTTCGATAATAGCATCCTGCTCAGCACCACTCATCACTGTGTCCACAAATGGATACAGGTTCACTACTACAGCATCAAACGGCTTAATATGAAGCTTTTCAAGCTGCTGAACATGATCAGTATTATTCATATCCGCTAAGATTCCAGCATGAATATGCGGATCCAGTGTTTTCACTCTACCGTCGAGACTTTCTGGGAATCCAGTTACACTAGAAACTTCAGTAACATGCACACCAAGTTCCGCTAGTTTAGCAGCTGTAGAACCTGTTGAAACCACTTCAGTTCCAGCTTGAATAAATGATTGTGCTAATATTTCAAGTCCTTCTTTATGAAAAACTGAAACAAGCACTCGGCGAATTGACCTTTCCCCTGTGGTTATCAGCACATTTGCGTCTGGTTGTTGGCTCTGTGTCTGTTGCACGGTGGTCTTCCTTCCTAAATAGCAGTGAGGAATTATTTTCTTTTCGTCTTTGATGAAGCAGTCCTAGGATAAGCTTTTTTCAAAGACAAAGGTGGTTGTTGTTCACTGTTTTGAGTAGGCATGTTTACTTGGGAGCTTGCGTTTGAAGTTGCAATACGCGCAGCTCTATCAGTGAACGCTGGTTGATAAGTATGTGATTGTTGATTATGAGAAGATTGTGACGATGTAGTTTTTCGTAAGTTTGTCACACGATGCAACTCAGCAGACTGAACTGTGCGCGGCTGATTTGTGCGATTATCCCTTGTAACAGTACTACTACTAACACGAGCTTCACTATGGTGTGTTTGCAAAGGCTGCGTGCCAGGAAGTAACGTAATAAGTTTCTTCACTGCATGAGCGCACTGATTTACACTACTGCTTGCAGCACTCACTGCTGAATGCGATGCTGATGCTACAGCACCTAACGTTTTACTCATCTGCGTATGAAGTTTGTTAACTGCTGCGCTTATTGGTTGCTTTACTGTAGTAGGCTTACTTTCTGTAGTAGCCATACTTTCTGTAGTAAGCCTACTTTTATGAGTATGATTCAAACGTTCCGTATGATTTTCACTATTATCTTCCTGATCAGCAGTGACAGGTTGATTATTGTTCTCATGCGAAATATTATCATGCTTCTTATTATCGCTGTTGCTAGCAGATACTTCGGTAGAATGTACGCTGCGCAGTGGCTGATTATGAGACGTAGTCTTACGAGTAACGTTTGATTCCTTCGTATTATCAGTATTGTCTTTTACAGCAGTTTTAGTAACAGTTTTAGTAGCTTCTTGAATAGCGCTTGTACCAGTTGTACGAGTAGCGTCTTGAATAGCGCTTGTAACAGCATCCTTTGTAACATTTTTCGCGGTAGTTGCTGCAGCAGTCGTTTCAACAGTTTTAATCGCATCATCACTAGCAGTTTTTGCGCTATCCTTATGCTGCTGCCCATCACTGTGAGAAACACGATGATGCGTCAGCAAGCTTAAGCAATATCGAACACCACAAATCAACAAACTGATTACAAGAGCTAATACCCACGAAACTATGACAGCATAAAGAGTAAGATGACCAACAGCTCGCGTACTTTCAACAACATCGACGCCAACAACAGCAAGTCGATACTCGCCTAGCGAACCATTTGCGCAAGCAAAAATAATCGTACCAACCACCGTAATAAAAGCAGCAACGCCAATACTAACAATTGCTGCTTGCACAACAGCAATTATAAACGCTTTTCTTTCTGTTTTATTATTAATGTTGATTACACCCAATCCGCAGCCACGTTTATGCAATATTACAATAAGCATTATTACGCAGCACACTACTGGGATAATTCCATAACACACAGCACGATATGTAGCATCACTGATAGCATCTGGGAATATACCAAAAACTGGCACTGGTGGTAAATGCTTATATTGTGCAGCAGACAGTGTGAAATATGCTACCTTGCCAATGCTAAAACCTGCGCCACAAATCCACGACAACGCCCAAATTGCTACATTAGGCAGCCATATGAAACAGGCAAGAGTCGTAAGAATACGTGAACCATTTTGCATGCCTAAGGTAATAAAGAAAGAATGAACAGAACCAATATGCGTGCAAGACCAAACTACAACAGTAGCTACCGCAACTAGCGCGTACGACGCAAAAACAATTACTGCAGCACGTTTGGCAACACAAATAATTTTTTGCACACGTACAGAACACACTTGCTTATAACGCTGCTTGGTTACTGTCCAAAATTCGCTACTAGGGAACACAGCAAGCAGTAATGCCAATATGTACACGCATGCAGTTTTACCAGCAATAACAACAATTGAATCTACCAAAGTTACATGCGTATTTTGAGCAAGTACTACATGAGTAGCAACCCACACTATAAGACCAGTAATATATGCTAAGCTGCCGCCTTTAATCCTACGGATAAGCCCCACAAGTACAGCTATAAACAATAATGTGAGACCTAAAGGAATAATCGTTACAACACAATTACCAAAAGTAAGACCAACCCCCTGAGCGAACATGAATACAGCCCAAGTCATAGACATAGCAGAATCAGAAAGACTGCCTGCACCCTCTTCTATAGAAATAACAAGTAATGTGAGGGATAAAAAAAGACCAATAGTTAACGAAAATACAAAAATCGCAATTAAAGGAGTTATTACGCCTTTAGATACACTCAGTAAGGATGACTTAAGTTTTTCAACCACAGCTTCTCCTTTCATGGCTTTCTAAAAGTATAATAACGTATTGTACTTCAGTAGATTAAGTACAATACTCGTATGCATGCTCTTATGCTGGCATGGTTATTAAACTACTGCAAGGGTAATCACATAAATCTTTCATACCGTTAATACCAGTAAGTTCAACAACAAAGCTAAAACCTGCAACTATTCCTTGCGCACGATCAATAATACGAGCTGCTGCTCTTGCAGTACCACCGGTTGCAATAAGATCATCAACAATAAGCACACGCTGACCAGGTTTAATCGCGTCACGCTCAATTTCAATACTCGCTTGACCATATTCAAGCATATAAGACTCAGTGATAACAGGAGGCGGCAACTTACCAGCCTTACGAACAGCAAGGAAACCTTTACCCATACGTGCAGCCATTAAAGGTCCAAACAAAAAGCCACGAGCTTCAAGACCTGCAATCACATCAATAGAATCCATTGATACTGGCAATGCATCAATTAATGCGTCAATCAGTATGCGCGAACCTTGAGCATCAGCAAATATAGGAAGAAAATCGCGGAATGTAATATGAGGGTTTGGAAAGCCTGGAACAGTACGAATCAGCGAAGCAAGATAAGCAGCATCTTCGTCACTTACTGTTTTCAACGTTTTTACTACAATATCCGTCGTTGTCATAATCCTAACGTTCTTTTCTTCACAGATGTGTATTTAAGAATATGTAAAGAAACATGTTACATACTCTCGTAGCACAGGAGGCACTTACTGCGCCTCCATGCCACGAATAATTATTCAATTATCAAAAGCTACAGCGCGCAGAATTAATTTTCCGTTGATTGCGTAGATTCAGAGGTAGAATCTTCACGAACTTCAGCACTGGCACTGGCTTCAGCGCTATCAGTAACTTCAGAATTATCAGCATGCTCAGTATTTTCAGCTGCTTGTGCAGCTTCTGCTTCCTCGTCGCTAATAAATGCCGGTCGCGTATATACTCTATTTACTGCACGGAATGACACACGCAGCAAGCTACCTTCAGAATCAATAACGATCTCTTCATACTGGGTATCGACGCTTACAATCTTGCCAATAATACCGCCGATAGTAATAACCTCAGTACCTGGTTCCAAAGATTCATGGAAGGAACGCATTTCAGATTGACGCTTCTTTGCATTGCGAGTCTGGAACCACATCATGCCAACCATAACTACAATAAGCGCAATAAGCATCCCATACTGCTGGAAAAATTGAGGCACAATAAACTCCTTAAGTGTCCAATTGTAAGACGGATGAACTACCGTCCGAAAGAATTATTTTAAGCTAGCTCACTGACATTACTAGGCGCTTGCAAACCTAAATGTTGCCAAGCTTTACTAGTTGCAACACGACCTTTCGGTGTGCGAACTAAAAATCCTTCACGAACAAGATACGGTTCACAAACAGTTTCTACAGTTTCAGATTCTTCACCAACCATTGCAGCAAGATTATTAAGACCAACAGGTCCACCATTAAATTGACAAACCATAGCCTTTAGTACTGCAATATCAAGACGGTCAAGCCCTTGAGTATCTATTTGATACAAGGCTAAGGCTTCAACTACAGCATCATGATTTACGGTAGACAAATCATGTACAATAGCCCAATCGCGCACACGTCTTAGTAAGCGGTTTGCAATACGCGGAGTTCCACGAGAACGCAAAGATAATTCTTTAGCAGCTTGATCTGCAAGCTTAATACCAAGCACTTGAGCTGAACGCTCAATAAGCTTTTCAAGCTCCTCATGAGGGTAAAAATCAAGATGTGCTGTAAAACCAAAGCGAGCACGTAATGGAGATGGCAACATACCTTCGCGAGTAGTAGCCCCAACTACAGTAAAACGAGGAAGAGTCAGAGGAATCGAAGATGCACCAGGCCCTTTACCAACCATAACATCAACACGAAAATCTTCCATAGCAATATACAGCAGCTCTTCAGCAGCACGAGGCAGACGATGAATCTCATCGATAAACAGCACTTCACCCGTATCTAAAGCGCTTAATATTGAAGCTAAATCACCAGCATGTTGAATAGCAGGACCAGATGTAATACGAATAGGTACCTGCAACTCATTTGCTACAATCATCGCAAGCGTAGTTTTCCCTAAACCTGGAGGTCCTGCCAAAAGCATGTGATCAGGCGGAACCTCACGCTTTTTAGCTGCATCCAAAAACAATTGCAATTGCGCTTTTAAAACCGGTTGACCAATAAAACCATCTAAAGCGCGCGGACGAAGCTCTTCATCGCTCAGCTGCTCATGAGCCAAAGGAGCAGAAGAAACCATGCGCAAAGAGTCTTCTGAAACACCAGTATTTACTGCAGAAGCGTATTCATTACTCATTATCTCAACTCCCCCAATACCGTATTGTTCAGTAGCATCTTCATCTGCCTCTGTCTAACGAAGCCAACGCCATACGGAGAATATTAGGCATATCAGCATCTTTTATAGGAGTAATAATATTGTTTTCGGCACAAACCTGCTCAACAGCGCGCTGAGCGTCACTCTGGCGCCAACCAAGTGATACAAGACCATCAATTACAGCATTAATCCCAGAATCAATAGTTTTGTTACTAGAAATCCTTGAGCTGTCTTGAGACAAACTATTAAGATCAAGAGAACCTTTCAATTCTAAAATAATCTTCTGAGCACCCTTTTTACCTAAGCCTGGTGCAGAAGAAAGGGCAGTGACATCCCCTTCTGAAATAGCTTGCAAAAGACGATCAACGTTAAGTGTAGAGAGTAAAGAAAGCGCAACTTTTGGACCAATGCCACTCACTTTTTGTACTTGCAAAAACATGCGCTTAGCAGCCTGAGTTGTAAAACCATACAGCGTTATAGCATCTTGAGATACTTGCATAGACGTGTATACGCAGACTTCTTGCCCTTCGTGCAATGTAGACAAATCTACAGTGGGCATATACGCTTCGTAGCCCACGCCAGAAACATTGATAAGTACAGTACGAGCATCAATTGATGCTACTTGACCAACAAGCATCCCAATCATCAATACTCACCTTCCCGTACATAACAACTCACGGCATAACGTAACAAACAAGTCAAAAAAACAGCCAACAATAGAACAGATGTTCTATTGTTATCCTACATGCCACGATTGACAGAAGTTCTACTACCAGCAGCACGCTGGGCTAATGCCCACTGCTTTTGAGCGGAAGTTAAATGCTGCTCACGCTCTCCACCTTGCAAAGCTCCGGACGGTCGAAGAGCATGACAAATAGCTTGAGCTAAAGCATCAGCAGCATCTGCCGGCGTGGGCAAAACATTAAGCCCAAGCAAACGAGCAACCATGCGCTCAACTTGCACTTTTTGAGCTTTACCATTTCCAGCAACAGCGAGCTTTACTTCAGTAGGAGTATGCAATGCTACAGGAATATTACGCTGAGCTGCTGCAAGCATTGCAAGACCAGCAACTTGCGCAGTACCAAGCACAGTATTTCGATTCTCTTGCGCAAAAACACGCTCGATAGACACTGTGTCTGGAGCAAAACGCTCAATTTTTTCAACTAAACCGTTATAAATTTTTAACAGGCGCAAATCTTGCGAAAGACCAGGCTCAGACCTCAGCACATCAACGTGAATAAAAGAAAGCCGACGCGAAACGCCGGCTTCAATCACGCCGACCCCGCAGCGAGTAAGCCCGGGGTCAACGCCCAAAATCATCATAAGACTCTATTCATCTTCCTCAAGCTGAGCCATAACTTCATCTGAAGCGGTCCAGTTGCTATAGATATTCTGAACATCATCAAGGTCGTCGAGATTATCAATCAGACGAGAAACCTTCTGAGCATCCTCTAAGCTTAACTCAACTTCATTATTTGGATGCATAATAATATCCGCAGAATCGTAGTCGAAACCAGCATCCTGCAAAGCCTTACGAACCGTAACCAAATCGCTGGAATCAGTGTAAACAGAATACACATCGCCATCATCAGCTACATCTTCAGCACCAGCTTCTGCAGCAACCTCGAAAAGCTTATCGTAATCAACGCCTTCAGAAGGAACCTCAATCAAACCTTTACGCTCAAAATTAAAGCTCACAGAACCACTTGTTGCCAAAGAACCATTGCCCTTAGTAAGGGTTGAACGCACATCAGCTGCGGCACGATTACGGTTATCAGTAAGGCACTCAATAATCAAGCCGACTCCAGCAGGAGCATAACCTTCATAAACAATTTCTTCGTAGTTAGCGCCACCAGCTTCTTCACCAGAACCACGCTTCACTGCACGCTTGATATTATCGGCAGGCATAGAAGCCTTCTTGGCTTTAACGATGGCATCGTACAACGTAGGGTTACCATCAGGATCGCCACCGCCCAAACGAGCAGCAATTTCAATATTCTTAATCAGCTTAGCAAAAAGCTTGCCACGCTTTGCATCGATAGCGGCCTTCTTGTGCTTAGTAGTCGCCCACTTGGAATGACCTGACATGATACTCCTAAAACGTACAGTTAATCAAACGAAACGATTCTATTGCACTTTCAAGACAAATGTAGCTTAACTACTTACTCAAGACCTTGTTTGACTGCAATAATGCGCTGAAAAACAGTAATAATACCACCAATAGCGAGCAGAATCATAGCGCAACTGAACCAGAAAAGTTGATGAGTGATGCCAGATAATCCCATAGCAACAAGAATCACAGCAACACGATCAGCACGCGTAATCAACCCAATACTAGGATCAACCGAAATAGACTGACCACGAGCACGTGCATATGACGTCACGAAAGCAGCCATAAGTGCAACCATACAACTCAATAATCCTGCATATTTTAACAACATTCCAAGTACGGATGGTATCCACATACACACACTTTTGTTACTAGCGCGACACAAACAAATGCAAACTGTCATAAATAGTGACCAATCTGCAATACGATCAAGCGTTGAATCAAGAAAAGCTCCAAATTTTGTGCCACCTGTTGTTAATGCTGCAACTGAGCCATCTAAACCATCAGCAAGCACGAAAATAGTAAGCAATACAGTTCCTACAATAAGTTGACCTGTAAAAGCCGTTACAAAAGCTGTAACAACTACTGCTAATGTTCCAACAATTGTTACAGCGTTAGCGCTTACGCCTAATCGAACCAGTAATTTTGCAATCGGAGCAATAACGCGCTTAAAACTACTACGTAACGATTCCAGCATTGAATCAACCTTCCTAGCGCAATTGCCAGTAAAACTTGTGTTCAATCAACATTCTTATAGTAACCGCGCGGCTGTAAGAAGATACAAGCACCGTTACTAACTCAGATAACTAACTGAGAAAGTAACGGTAATAAGCAAAACACCGTTACTAACTCAGCTAACGAACTGAAAAAGTAACGGCAATAAGCAAAACACCGTTACTAACTCAGCTAACAAACTGAGAAAATAACGGTAATAAGCAAAACACCGTTACTAACTCAGCTAATGAACTGAAAAAGTAACGGTGTAGGCGATTGAGATATAAAGAAGCCCACACAACGTTAAGAAGTGTGGGCTTTTGCTCGTTAAGATTCAGCTTACACCGAAACTTACGTTAGCGTTTAAATTAGCTAACTTCAATCACTTAGTGTAACGCTCGAAATCTTCTGCAGTATTCACTTGCACGCGCTGCTTAATAATGGACAAAATCCACTCTTTAGCTTGTGCAACAGGAACACCGTTCAACTGGCTGCCATCGCGGAAGCGGAAGCTCACAGCATTGTTGTTCACATCCTCTTCACCAGCAATCAAAGTGAAAGGCACCTTAGACTTAGAAGCGTTACGAATCTTCTTGCCAAAGCGATCGTCGGAGCTGTCCATTTCGCAACGAACCATGTTCTCTTCCAAATCACTAATAAACTTTTGCAAGTGTGGAGCAAACTCGTCCGCAACAGGAACGCCAGTTACTTGAACTGGAGCTAACCATGCTGGGAATGCGCCTGCATAGTGCTCAAGCAAAATAGCGAAGAAGCGCTCAATAGAGCCGAAGAGTGCGCGGTGAATCATCACCGGACGCTGGTGGCTACCGTCAGCCGCAATGTACTCCAACTTAAAACGCTCAGGCAAGTTGAAGTCAAGCTGAATAGTAGAAACCTGCCAAGTGCGACCGATTGCGTCGCGAGCTTGCACAGAAATCTTCGGCCCGTAGAATGCAGCTCCACCTGGATCGTCCACGAGTTCCAAACCAGACTCTTTAGCAACCTCAGCCAAAGTATTAGTTGCTTCTTCCCAAATCTCGTCGGAACCAACAAACTTGTGCTCATCCTTAGTGGAAAGCTCCAAGTAGAAGTCGTTCAAACCAAAATCTTTAAGAAGACCAAGCACAAAATTAAGCAAGCTCTTCAACTCATCGCGCATTTGCTCGCGAGTGCAATAAATGTGCGAATCATCCTGAGTCAATCCGCGCACGCGAGTTAAGCCATGCACAACGCCAGACTTCTCGTAGCGATACACAGTACCAAACTCGAACAAGCGCAAAGGAAGCTCACGATAAGAACGCTGGCGAGACTTGAAGATTAAGTTATGCATTGGGCAGTTCATTGGCTTCAAGTAGTAGTCAGCACCTTGGCGAGTTACGTTACCGTCTTCGTCACGCTCTTCGTCAAGCTTCATTGGAGGATACATGCCATCCTTATACCACTGCAAGTGGCCGGAAGTCTCATACAAGCCGCCCTTAGTAATATGCGGGGTTTGTACGAAGCTGTAGTGATGCTTGCGGTGCTGCTCGCGCGAATAATCTTCCATTGCGTTAATAATTGCAGCACCCTTTGGATGGAACACTGCCAAGCCTGGGCCAATCTCGTCTGGGAAGGAGAACAAATCCATCTCTTGACCGAGCTTGCGGTGGTCGCGCTTAGCAGCCTCTTCCATGCGAGTTGTATAAGCTTTAAGCTCTTCCTTGCTAGGCCATGCAGTGCCGTAAATGCGCTGAAGCATAGGATTCTGCTCAGAACCACGCCAGTAGGCTGCAGCCACACGCTCAAGCTTAAAAGCCTTAATATAACGCGTATTTGGCAAATGAGGTCCGCGGCACAAATCGCTCCAAACCTTATTTCCTTCGCGATCCACATTGTCGTACATGCTAAGCTCATGCTTGCTAATTTCACCAGCAGCAGCCGGATCAAGAGCAGCTTCCTTATCCCCAATCAACTCCAACTTATAAGGTTGATTCGCTTCTTCTTCGCGCGCTTCATCTTCTGTTACAACGCGGCGACGGAAGCTTTGAGACTCTTTAATAATGCGCTGCATATGCTTTTCGATTTGCTTCAAATCGTCTGGCGTAAATGGAGTATCAACATCGAAATCATAGTAGAAGCCGTCTTTAATTACAGGACCTACGCCTAACTTTGCGTCTGGTCGAATTTCTTGAACAGCTTGAGCCATCACGTGAGTAGCGGAATGACGCATGATTGCGATGCCATCTTCACTATCAAGTGCTACTGATTCCACGGTATCGCCGTCATGAAGAGGCGTGTACAAATCACGCAACTCGCCATTTAAACGCACGGCAATAATATTTTTATCTTCCGCGAAAAGTTCAACGCCAGTGAAGCTTGCATCCACCTCCTTGCGTTCCTCGTTTACAGTGATGGAGATGGTATTTTCAGCCATAATTGTCCTTTTCTATCGGGGTCTTGCGTTACTAATGTGCAGACCTGGACTTGCGTGGCGCCGATAAAACTTACGCGATGAAACAATCAATAAAACGCGCAAAAACGACGTCAATTGCACGCATTTTTCACGCACAATTCATTGATACTTTAGGACAACAGAGCGACTTTTAAGACTCGTTTACTCAAGAGCGTTTTCAGCTACTTTTCCTCGACGTACATGCCATCTTGATGAAAAATCATGAATTGTTATAAAAATACTTTCACTAATCTTAACTATTAAGAAGAAAGCACCAGCAACAATCGCAATAGTGCCGCCTGCAGAAAGCTTGAGTATTACAGCAAACGCTAATCCTGTGAGCGCTATCAAAACAGATGAAATTACGCATGCTAGCACAAATTTATTAATAGAGGCAATTCTTCCCTTGAGTGCAGCCGCAGGAGCAGCAATAAGAGATACAGAAACAACGGTTCCAACTGCTGGAATAATAACAGAAACAGTAACAATAATCAGTGCAAGAACCATACCTTGTATAAAACCAGATTTTCCGCCAGCTGCACGATAATTAATCGGGTCAAATGAGCAGTGCACAAGATTAGCTGCGTTAAAAACCCACAATTCGAGAACTAGTAGAAAAGCAACAGATGCTGAAATCACGTCTGCAGGAGTGCAATTAAGCAAAGAGCCAGTTAAAAATCCTTCAATACGTAAAGGCAGTGGAGCAAACCACTTATTTAAAAAGTATCCACTAGCAAAACCGACAGTAAGCGTAATTCCAGCTGCAGCTTGCGAAGAAATACCTTTAATATGCGAAAGCGCGTACATGACGAAAGAAAGTACTACGCATGCAAGAGCTGCACCAATAAATAAGCCTAAGGAAAGCACATTCTGATCAATCGTATACATCGACGTGCATACTACACCAAGAACAGCTCCTGGGAAAGCTGCGTGCGTAATGGATTCTGTAAAGAATATGCGCTGATTAAGAAGAGCAAGAGAACCAACAAAACCACATAAAGCACCAACCACTACTGCTTCAACTATAGGGAGTGCAATAATTTGCCAAATACTTACCATTTAAGCTCCCCGCTTTTCTAAGATTGATTCATGCAGTTTATGTACTTCATGCGATTCACGCACTTTATGCGATTTATGTGCTGGAATTATTGAGGAAACAAATTGTATACACCAACGGAGTATGAGCACAACTATAAACATTGCGCACATGCTTAAAGCGATTGCTGCTTGAGGAGAAACAGGATGATCCAAATCAAGATTCATAACATACATACCAAGCACAACGCCAGCAATACCAACCGCAATACCAACCGCAACCATTCGTCCCACGGTGCGAGCAACTAATCGCGCACTAGCACCAGGAATCACAAGGTATCCAATAACAAGCAGTACACCGACTGCAGAAGACGCAGAGACTACAACTGCTGCAATACCAACATTGAGCACAATATCTACTAACAGCGTACGAGCACCCATCAGCGGCGCACTTGCACGGTCAAAAGCAACAATAATCTGCTGCTTCCAAGTTGCTAATAGCACAATAATTGCAAATAGGCAGATCCACATAGCTTGAGTCATGCGTTCGTCAGTAACATCAAGAAGCCTACCAAACATAAGCGATTCAAGCTGCCCAGACATATCACCTTTTTTCAAAGAAATTACTACGCCCAATGCGAAAAAAGTGGTAAGCACTGTAGCAATAACAGATTCGTTAATACGCGCCGACCGCGATGCCCATACCAACGCCGCAACTAAGAATACGGCACAAATTGCAGCACCTGGAATAATGTGATCAATGCCACCATACAAAGCTCCGACCACTATTCCGGGGAAAATGCCATGAACAATAGCTTCTGCATTAAATTCAGCACATCGCAAGTTTACGAATACACCGACAATTCCGCTAGCTATAGAAAGCACTATTAGTAAGCAAAACGGTCGAAAAATATAAGGCGCAGAAGCAATAAAATCAAAACCTGGAATTGGTTCCAACGCTTGCCTTAACGACTCAACTAATCCAGCAAGCATTATTCTTGACTTTCTTTTGCTTGATTATTTTCTTGAACATTTGATCGAGTTTCCGCTTGAACATTCACCCGAGTATCCACATCAGCCATTTGTGAAAGCGTAAGACCAGCAGATGCAGCAGGCATACTGCCACCGTAAGCGCAAGTAATATTTTCTTTCGTCATCACTTCTCTCAGCGGACCAAACGCAACCTGATGCCCTGCCAAAAGCAACGCTTTTTCGCAAATCGCATCTGCTATTACCAAATCGTGAGTAGAAACAACGAAAGCTATACCCTCTTGCTTCGCTGCTTTCATAATATGAAGAAGTTCACGACGATTCGGCTCGTCAAGACCATTAAAAGGCTCGTCAAGCAAAATAAGCGTAGGATGTGCAACAATGGCGCGCGCAAGAAGAATGCGCTGACGCTGACCGCCAGAAAGATCACCAAATCGCACATCTGCGCGATGCAATAATCCAACATGATGAAGAGCGTCCTCAACGGCTTTTTTCTGATCTTTTTTCAGCAAACCAAGGAATCCAGTTTTTCTGCTTAAGCCCATTGCTACGACTTGCCGAGCAGTAATTGGAAAAGTTAAATCTAAATCCACTTGCTGCGGCACATAACCAATAGACAAGGTTTTTGGCATGCGCAGTTCGCCACCACTTACGCGCACAATACCAATAATAGCTTGCAAAAACGTAGTTTTTCCAGAACCATTTGGACCAATTAAAGCCAAAGCTTCCCCAGCTTCTACACTGCCGTTAAGCCCAGTTACTACCGTTTTATAACCGTAGGCTAGGTTGCAATTTTCCATTGCAAGGACGCTCTTATTCACTATATTTCCAGTCTTTTTAGTGTTTATTTATATTGCACATGTAGCTTTATTACTACTTTTTCAGTGCAGCTTTTACAGATTCCGGAAGAGCTGGAACTTTACCATCCCAAGCCTTCACAAGAGTCTGAACATTGTGAACAATAGAGCCAATGTAAGTTTCACCAGCAGAACCAACTGGCCCTAAGGAATCACCATAAAGTGCATCATCACCAATAATAGCCTTAACGCCTGCAGCGGCAGCCACAGCCTTAATTGACTTGGAATTATTAGAATTTTCTGCGAAGAGCGCTACAGCACCAGACTTCTTAACGTCTTCAGCAGCCTTCTTAATATGGTCAGCGGTGGCATCCTGCTGGCTGTTGAAGTCAGAAAGTGCTGCACCGATGAACTTTACATTGTAGTCGCGAGAGAAGTAACCAAATGCGTCGTGAGAAGTGAAGAGAACGCGATGCTCCTGTGGCACACTGTTCAAAGCTTCAGTGGCCCAAGCGTCCAAATCAGTCAAAGCTTTAACGAACTTTTCAACATGCTCATCGAAAATCGTCTTGCTTGCAGGAAGGGCTTTGCCTAAGAATGCACCAATATTCTTCACCTGAATCATGGTGTTCTTCGTGCTAGTCCAAATATGCGGATCGTACTGGAACTCAGGCTCCTTTTCGCCTTCTTCTGGAGGGAATGGCCACTTTTCAGCATGAACCTTGGCAATACCGCGGTCAACCTTGTATGGAAGATTCTTTTCTTTAGCTAATTCTGCTTTTGGATCCTTGATTTCATCAGCAGTGAGAATGCCGGAGGTAACACCCATCGTGCCTTTGAAACCAGTAGCCTTTACTGCTTGATCCAAGAAGTGTTCAAGATCAACACCGGAAACAAGCATTAAATCAGCTTTGGAGAGAGCTTTGGATTGTGCTGGAGTCATTTCGTGCTCATGAGCAGAAGCGTTCGGCGCAAGTAGGCAGGTTAAGTTAATTATTGACTTTGCTTTGTTTGCTGGAGCACCAATTACAGACTTTTTACCCTGGGAATCGGTTTTATTAAGACTTAAACCAGAATTTGCGTCCGCAGTTGACGCGATTTGAGTTACGTAATCGCAAATTTGCGTTGTTGTTGCCACTACGTTTACTTGATTTCCTTTTGCATTATTTTCTGCAGTTTTAGCAGAGCCGCAAGCGCTCATAGAAGTAGCTAACAGTGCAACCGCAGCGGCAGTTGCGAAAATTCGTGAAGTTTTCACACTTGTTCCTTTCGGGAATCTTTACTGTTATTGCATGGCTTGATTGCAGGAGGTCTCATGAAAGTTGTTCATGAAAAAAATAATCATTCGCAATAACGCTTATAGCATATGAAAAATATGCACGTCGGTCAATGAAAAATACGAAAAAACGCGATTATTTTTACAAAAATGCGTTTCGTAAATTTTTTGTCTGATATAATGCACATTTTCAAAATAAGAGTCGTGTATTTTCGCTGTAATTTGTCGTAAAAAATGGCAATATATCAACAAAATAATGAACATGATTATAATGTTTCAACAAATATGAAATACTGCATATTGTTCACTAAAACACGCTGCAACACGCCGCAACACCCCCATTGCGCAGAATAACAAAAAATTACAAAAATTTTCAAAACTTTACAGATTAAAATAAGACATATGTTTATATAATCAAACAAATGCTTAAGCAATATTGAGAGTTGTTCAGGGACAATTAAGAGATATAACGCACGCCTATTAAACTAAACGGTATGATTGACGACATGCCTTTGTTGAAATACAATTCACACAATTCCAACGATGCCAGTAATGCCAGTGATTTCAGCACTCACCAAAGTTTCAGCACTCACCAAAGTTTCAACAATTCCCATACTTGCCACGATTCCAATGAAGTTCTTGTAGATACACATCTTGCTGCAACATGTCTTCGCACACCACGCTCTGAATACAACAAGTATTCTAGAGGCGTTCTTGGCATAGTAACCGGTTCTCAAGAGTATCCTGGAGCCGCAATACTCAGCACCCGAGCAGCAGAGTACAGCAATATTGGCATGGTTCGTTACGCAGGTCCTTTACGCGCACAAAATCTTGTGCTTCAATCAGCACCAGAAACAGTTGTATGTGAACGATTAGAAGGAACAGTTCAGGCTATAACTGTCGGCTCTGGAATACCCGATGCCACTCATTGCAATACCGATGAAACCAAAGCTCAACGAGATTATATTTCGGAAATACTAGCAAAATACGCTACTAACACAGAATCCACAAATGCACTTCCACCAATCTGCGTAGATGCTGGAGCATTAGATTTACTGCCAAAAAAAGTTTGCACAAAAGTAGTTGTAACGCCACACACAGGAGAATTGTGCTCTGTTTTTCAACAATACGGATTAGCAATAAATGCGCAGCAAATAGCTAGCAATCCAGTGCACTATGCTCAAGAAGCAGCAAATCTTACGGGAGCAACAGTACTTCTTAAAGGTGCAAAAACGGTTGTTGCCTCGCCAAGCAATCTCCATATGCCAATATATGTTGCTCAATACGGTCCAACTTGGCTTGCAACTGCAGGATCTGGAGATGTTCTTGCTGGTATTCTCGGTGCTTTACTTGCACAACAAACAGCACATTGCGCAAACTACGCACTTGTTGCAGCAAGCGCGGCAGTAATTCACGGCATTGCTGCAATTTTGGCATCTTACAGTTGTAGCGACAATAATTGCACACAGATTATGCAAAGTATGGTAAAAACTGAAAAGCCACTTATGTTTGAACATCCGATTGTGGCAAGCGACGTTATTACCGCACTACCCCATGTTTTCGGCATGCTTATCAACCTTAAGTAAGCATGTAAATATGTAGATACGCAAATACTCAAATACGTACGTAACAATGAGTGATAATAAAAATAAAAAATAATATGCATGAAATATGCAACATGCACGTAACAACAAATGCGCAAATACTGCAGCATAGAGGAAGGAATACTTATGACTGATACACCAAGTGTTGAAATTCACGACGTTATGTTCGATTATTGCCGAGTACTACTTGAGTGGAATTGCCGCAATTGTTTGCAACAACAGTTCCCGAATTTAGTTGATACGATTTGCCCTAACGGCAGTTTTGGAAAGGATGATTTAGCAGGATTCTACGAGTTTGAGGATCGAATGGACGGTGGAGAACTGTTGAACGATCTTATGCCTGAGTATGAGCATCGTTTTGGCAGTGAATTTGCTGAAGCCTTCCGCTGGTATTGCGCACATTATGATCAAGTTTTGACTCGCATGATGCCTGGAATGGTTGATTTATTGCGTGACCTGCGTAAAGCTGGATACGGCGTATGGGGGTTAACAAATTGGTCAAGTGAAACTTTCCCATTAGCACTTCGCAAATTCCCGGAACTGTCAACACTGTTGCAAGGTACGATTATTTCTGGAATTGAACACTTGCATAAGCCACAGCCGGAAATTTTTGAGCTTGCTATGAGTCGTTTCGGGTTGCGCGCTGAACATACAGTGTTTTTTGACGACAAGCCAGTAAATATTGATGGCGCTCACGCTGTTGGTATGCATGCTTTTGTGTTTACAACAGCTGAGCAAGCACGTAAAGATTTACTGTCTGTAGGCGTGCAACTCTCATTGTAGTGTAAATTCTCATAAACTATTTACATAATTCTTGAATAATTTACCTCTCAAAAGACTCTTATTGTATTGCACGAACTATGCCGATACCTTTTGCTACATTCATTACAGTTATTACAGTTTGTTAGTTATGTGATTGCTAGCTATGAGCTCAACTTTTAGCGCGTGAAGGATACTTAAGATGACTTTATTGCAGTTGAAATATATTGTAAAAATCGTTGATTGTGGATCTATGAATGAAGCTGCGCGCGCATTGTATATTTCCCAGCCTGCGTTAAGTTCATCGGTAAAAGAGCTTGAGCATGAGCTCAATATTGAGATTTTTACAAGGTCTACTCAAGGAATTGCGTTAACAGCTGATGGTGCCGAATTTTTGACGTACGCTCGACAAGTCATTGAACAGGCTGATTTGCTTGAAGAACGCTACAAAAGTACGAAGCCTCGCCCACAATTATGCAGCGTTGCAACACAACACTACATGTTTGCTGTTGAAGCATTCGTCGATATGATTCGTAGTATTCATTCCGATGAGTATGAGTTTTCTATTCGTGAAACGCGTACTAAAAATATTATTAAGCAAGTAAGCGATATGCGCGCAGATCTCGGTATCTTGTATCTTTCTGACTATAACAAGGATGTGATCGGCAAGCTGCTTCGCGAAAAACATTTGGAGTTCCACCCACTTTTCCGAGCAAAATTGCACGTTTTTCTTTCCAGAAATAATCCACTTGCTGTACGCAAAAGCTTGAGCTTGGAAGATTTAAAGCCATACCCGTTTATTCAATACGAACAGGGAGAAGAAGGAAGTTTCTTCTTCGCAGAAGAAGCAGTGTGGCCTAGTCGTCCACCAAAAAAAATTAATGTTTCTGACCGAGCTACTATTTTAAACTTTATTATTGGGTTGAATGGTTACACTGTTTGCACTGGAATAGACAACGGCGATTTAAACAACGAGAAAATCGTTACTATTCCGCTTGAATGTGATGACACTATGCTTGTTGGCTGGATTACTAACGAACGTACGAAACTTTCAAAAGCTTCACTTGCTTACCTTGCGCAGCTTAAATCTGTGCTTGTAAAACACGGCTATACGCTTATTGATTCACAAAATTAACTTATAATTTATAACTTATTAGCTTATGACATGTTGAATTATCAACACGTCATCAAGGAAGACTCATGATAAGTAAAGCTAACTTGCTATTAACGATGGGCGAACGCTCTATAATACTGTGACTAGGGCAATCGCAACTGAAATCAGCCTTTCTAAGTTTTCTTACCACCAGCCACAAAAGAATTGCGCAATGTGCAGAAAGTGTGGCATGAGTAAGTGCAATGTGCAGTAAGTGCAACATGCGCAAGTGCAGCCTGGAACACACAAACAACTAAGGCGAGTACTCGTTTAGCAAGCACCCGCCTTCATCATTAACAACATTCTTATGCTATAGGTACTTCTAAAGAGCAGTACCATGCTCATCAAGACGAGGATTACGTTTTGCATTACCTAGCGTAAAGAACAAACCAAAAACGCCCAGAGCAAACAGCACTGCAATAGTTATAACAAGCACTATTGGTTGACTTGGGAACCACATAATCACCAAAAATGCGAATGCAGAAAGCAATAGCACAGTCCAGGAGCAAACACCCACAACCTTACGAACAGTATTCCACGTATCATCACCAGTCTCAGCACGATGAATATTACGTGCTAAACGCTCTTCTTCAGCCGTCACATTAGAAGTCGGCTTCCAAGGACCAGCACCCTGTTCCTGCAACCTGCGCGAACGCTCTTGTAAATTATACTCATCAAGCATGCCGCCGCGAGCGCGACCTTTTGTTTCATCATATTGAGAAGGAATCCCCTTGCGATTTTGCCTTTCCCTAGCACGACGCTCTTTCCTGTTCGCCATGACTATTCCTTTCTACGTTGAATTTTCGCCTATTACGCATTATAACACAATTACGAGTTATTTTAGCACGGTCAAGCCGTTTTCACACGCATCTACGATTTTTTCAATAAGCAAATCGTTTAATAGTCTTCCTTTACGCGTTGCTATGAGCCTATCTCCATGCGTATTTGCAAGAGCTTCATTTTTTACTTCAATCATTGCTTTTTGCAAGTAAGAATCGTCAAAATTGCCTTGTTCTTCACCACAATTGTTGCGCATTTTTTCGCATAATTGCGAAATATTAAGACCTTCTTTAAGACGAAGACCGAGCATGACTTCTTCTATCAGCGCATCTTCTGCGTTTATGCATTCGTAGTTTTGCCATGGCACGTTTCCAAGATTTATAGCATGCGCCCATCGTTTTGGGTGCAAAATATCCCATGAGCGAAGATTATAAAACTCGTTTGCATGTGCTAAAGAAGCGTCATCATCCATGCTTTGTTTACTTATACGATTCGCAGCATTGTAGTGCGAGTGCGCTCCAGGACCAATACCAGCCCAATCAATATTTCGCCAGTATCCAAGATTGTGTTGAGATTCAAAACCTGGGCGCGCCCAATTAGAAATCTCGTACCATTCTAAGCCAGCAGAACTAAAAAGTTCGTCTGCTATTTCGTATTTTTGAGCTTCATCATCATCGTCTGGAGCATGAATAATACCTTGAGCGATTTGGCGACCCATTTTTGTGCGCGGCTCTACCGTTAGCGCATATGCAGAAATATGGTTAATGCCTAGGTTTAAAGCCATTTCTACTGACTTTCGCCAATCGTCTAAACTCTCCCCTGGAGCGCCATAAATCAAGTCAACACTAGACCGCAAGCCGCAAGCATTCGCCGCTTTAACTCCGCGTTCTACGTTTTCTGGCGTATGCGTGCGGTCAAGCGTTTGTAGCACATGCGGCACAGCCGATTGCATTCCGAACGATATTCGCGTAAATCCGCCTTCTGCAAGCGTCTCAATATACTTCTCGTCTGCAGTATCTGGGTTTGCTTCAGTAGTAATTTCCGCACCAGTTTTCAATCCCCACAAGTTTCGTATTTCTTGCAAAATACGCACTAAATCTTGTGCTTTAAGAACTGTTGGAGTACCACCACCAAAGAAAACAGATTGCGCTTCAGGCTCGAAAATCCCGTGAAATTCCTGCCATTTTTTTACAAGACGCATTTCACGAATCGCAACATCTGCATAACCTTCGCGACTTGCACCCTCACCCAAATCGCGAGCCGTATACGTGTTAAAATCGCAATAACCGCAACGACGCAAGCAAAACGGCACGTGCACATAGACTTCAAAAGGCATGATTGAATGCGAATCTTCACTGGTCTTGTTCGATTCAAAATTCAATATAAGCCTCAGCCTTCAGACTTTTGTGCTGCACGAATCTTATCTTTCGTATCGCGATCGTTTGCACTCTCGTCTGTAGCCAAAGCAGCAACAAACGCTTCTTGCGGAACCTCAACGTGTCCAAGCATCTTCATGCGCTTCTTACCAGCCTTCTGCTTTTCGAGAAGCTTGCGCTTACGCGTAATATCGCCGCCGTAGCACTTAGCAAGCACGTCTTTTCTAAGAGCGCTAATCGTTTCGCGAGCAATAATACGCGAGCCGATTGCAGCTTGAATTGGAATCTCAAACTGCTGACGAGGAATAAGGCCGCGAAGCTTCTTCGTCATCATAACACCGTAAGAATAAGCCTTATCGCGATGCACAATCGCACTGAAAGCGTCAACCT
The DNA here is from genome assembly GCF_049262705.1 of Gardnerella washingtoni. Lineage (NCBI taxonomy): Bacteria > Bacillati > Actinomycetota > Actinomycetes > Bifidobacteriales > Bifidobacteriaceae > Gardnerella > Gardnerella washingtoni. The sequence continues at coordinate 804,657 of NZ_CP058398.1, forward strand.
TATCTCCCTGAATAAGAATATCAACCTTAACAAGGTCAGCAGCCTGCTCACCATCTTCGTGGTAGTCGAGAGAAGCGTAACCTTTTGTGCGGCTTTTAAGCTGATCGAAGAAGTCAAAAACGATTTCTGCAAGAGGAATTCTGTAGTGCATTTCCACGCGGTCGGCACTAATGTATTCCATTGTGCCCATTTCTCCGCGATGATCTTGGCACAAATCCATTACAGCACCAATAAACTCTTTCGGCGTAATAATATCAGCCGCAACCATTGGCTCAATAATGCGCTTAATCTTGCCTTCAGGAAACTCGCTAGGATTTGTTACGTGATGCTCTTTACCATCTTCGCTAGTAACGTCGTAAGTTACGTTAGGAGCAGTGGAAATAAGATCCAAGCCAAACTCACGGCTTAAGCGCTCGGAAACAATCTCCATGTGTAGAAGACCTAAGAATCCACAGCGGAAACCGAAGCCCAATGCAACCGACGTTTCTGGTTCGTAAAGAAGAGCAGCGTCGTTAAGTTTGAGCTTGTCGAGAGCATCTCGGAGTTCTGGGAATTGCGCGTTGTCGATTGGGAACAATCCCGCATAAACCATAGGCTTCGGGTCGCGGTAGCCATCTAAAGGCTCGGACGCTGGATTCGCAGCGCTGGTAATCGTGTCGCCAACTTTAGATTGGCTCACGTCTTTTGCACCTGTAATTACGTAGCCAACTTCTCCCGCTCCAAGCGCCTTAGTTGGAGTCATATCTGGGCTAATAACACCGATTTCAATAGGATCGTGCGTCATGCCAATCCCCATCATGTGCAGCTTTTCGCGCGACTTAAGTTCGCCATCAACCATACGGATATAAGTGACGATTCCGCGATACGAATCGTAGACGGAATCAAAAATAAGCGCACGCGCAGGAGCATCAGGATTTCCGTTTGGGGCTGGAACTTCAAGAACGATTTGGTCAAGAAGATCCTTTACGCCTTCGCCGGTTTTACCCGAAACGCGCAGCACATCCTCCGGCTTGCAACCAATTAAGCCAGCTATTTCTTCAGCATGCTTATCTGGCTCAGCACTCGGCAAATCGATTTTGTTAAGAACAGGAATAATTGTTAAATCGTGGTCAATTGCCATATAAAGATTGGAAAGAGTCTGCGCTTCAATGCCCTGAGTTGCGTCAACAAGTAAAACTGCACCTTCGCATGCTGCTAGTGCACGCGAAACTTCATACGTAAAATCGACGTGACCAGGGGTGTCAATCATGCCAAGCGAATACTCTTTGCCCTCAAAGGTCCATGGCACTCGAACAGCCTGAGATTTAATAGTAATTCCGCGCTCTTGCTCAATATCCATGCGATCAAGGAAACGATCGCGCATTTCGCGCTCTGGCACGATTCCAGAAAGCTGCAAAATGCGATCAGCAACCGTAGACTTGCCGTGATCAATATGCGCAATAATGCAGAAATTGCGTATCAACGACTGATCCGTAAATCCTGGCTGGTTATGCGGTGTAATCAAAGCAAGCATCTCCTTAGTAAATACGCGTACAATATGAAATTGCGCAAGCTACACAAGTAATCTATCCTACCAACTCTACTACCCTATTCTACGACAGTAAACGCCGGAGAAATAATAAAAACTAATCAAGTTATCCAAGAAGCATGATATGCTTATTCTTTGTATGTCCTTATATAGCAAACGTCGTTTGGAGTAACAGTGGCAAACATTAAGTCGCAGAAGAAGCGCGTTCTCACTAACGAGAAGGCACATAAGCGTAACGTAGCAGTGAAGTCTGCTTTGAAGACCGCTATTCGTGCAACTCGTGAAGCCATCACCGCTGGTGATAAGGCTGCAGCGCAGGCCGCTTTCGCAGTAGCCGCTCAGAAGCTTGACAAGGCTGCAGGTCGTGGTGTGATTCACAAGAATCAGGCTGCAAACCGCAAGTCCGGTCTTGCTGTAGCGATTAACGCTCTGTGAAGTTTGTGCAGGTAACTGCATAACACAGCATGTAAGGAAAATCCCCAGTGCCAAATTGGTACTGGGGATTATTTTTACAGCATATGCAATATTAGGGTTATAGGCCAAAAGTGTGTAAAGCTAAGCTGATGAATATTCTGTGGCATAAGCCACAGACGCAACACTGTTACTAACTCAGTTAGCTATCTGAGAAAATAACGGTAATCACTCAAACACTATTAAAAACTCAGTCAACAAACTGAGAAAACAACGGTAATCACCCAAACACTGTTAAAAACTCAGTCAAGTATCTGAGAAAGTAACAGTCATATGTTACTGGTGCAGTACGTAATCTGCGTTAATAACGAATAAGCGGGGTTATACGTTCTTCGCGCAGTACGTAATTTGCGCTAGTAACAGCGTTTGACGATGTATTGTTATATTCAGCTAATACATACTTGGAATGCCGCTTAGCATAAGAAATAGCCCACATTCGATATACCCCACGAGCCCTACTGCCGTAAAGGTTATGAGCTTATTTTTTACACAGTTTTTGTCCAGGTAGTGGTGAATATGCAGCAAACAGATTTGATTACCGCAAAACGCTTGTATTGCAAGGCCTAAGACATGATTTCTTACACACTTTTTGGCCTATAAACCCAATATTAACGATGACGGCGATTATTAATGCGACGAATACGCGGACAATGCACTTTAATGGGTTCCGTACGATTCAGTGCGCCAAATAGTGTTAAATCAAATTTCACTGATAGCAAACGCATTGCCACTACTAACGCAACGATAAGTACATCCAATAAAATCTCAACTGTTACACCAAAGCAGCCAGCATGTTTCGCTTTCACTACAAAAACAGTGAGCACGCATCCTACAGCCGCTGGGAACGCATACCAATGTTTATCACGCACAATAACAGGCACTTGGTTCAAAATCATATCGCGAATCAAACCACCGCCTAACGCAGTTGCCATTCCCAAAAACACAGACGCCATGCCAGACATATGAAAATCCAAACCTTTTGCAGTACCATTCACTGCAAATAAGCCCAAAGCAAACGCATCAAGAGTTAGCATAAACCAACGCCATTTGTCAATTTCAGGGTGAGCAACTGCAACAATAACGCCAGAAAGTAAGCCAGTAATAACGAAACCACGATCAGCGATACCTACGGGAGGTAGTGCCCCCAGCAGCACATCGCGCACAATACCGCCACCTAGCGCAGTTATCCAAGACGTAGTAATAATGGCAAACACATCATATTTTTTGCGGATAGCCCACAATCCCCCAACCATGCCACAGCAACCCATAGCAACATATTCAACTATAAGAAAGAAAATGTTATCCCCTAATGCACCTTCCACAAAATATCCCTTCAACCTTTTATTAAGATCATGCGCCGTTATGCAACATACGTGCTACACAAATACGCGACGCGCCGCACTATATATAAGAATCTACATATATAGAGCACGACGCGCCACACATAATATATCGATAGGTAATATATCGATATTGCATCGATATTACATTATTAAATATTTGCGAAATACATAACAAATACTTACGTCATACTTACGCAATATGAAAAGTATCTGCCCATATGTATTACATATTGCTGATTGTTGAATCCTAGTCGCAAACCTTCCACATCCAGTTATGCTTGTCTTCAACATCGCCAAGCTGAATGCCAAGAAGTTCGTCACGCAAAGCCTGAGTCAACTCACCAACACCACCATCAGCAACCTTAAGATCAAAGTCATCAGACTTAAAACGACCAATTGGCGTAATGATTGCAGCAGTACCACAAGCAAAGACTTCAGTAACCTCACCAGAACGAATATCGTCAAGTAAGCCTTGAAGCGGAATCATAGTTTCAACAACCTCATGACCAGCCTCTTTAGCAAGCTGAATCAAAGAACGACGCGTAACGCCAGGAAGAATGCTGCCAGTAAGCGATGGCGTCTCCAAATGACCATCCTTATGGAGTGCAAACATGTTCATGCCGCCAAGCTCTTCCAAATACGTCTTAGTTGCAGCATCCACGAAGCACACTTGCTCACAACCATGCTCAATGCCCTTGTATTCACCTAGCAAAGAAGCAGCATAGTTGCCGCCACACTTAGCAAAACCAGTACCACCAGGACCAGTGCGGAACCACTGATCTTCAACCCAAATGCTCACAGGCTTCAAGCCGCCCTTGAAGTACGGACCGGATGGAGAAGCAATTACACAATATTCAACCTCATGAGCTTCACGCACACCAAGGAACGGCTCAGAAGCAAACATGAATGGACGCATGTACAGCGTATATTCGCGACGGCTTGGAACCCATTCCTTATCTCGCTTTACTAATGCAGCTACAGAACCAATAAAGTCGTCAATAGAAAGATCTGGCAAGTACAAGCGCTTAGCAGAATTTTGGAATCGTGCAGCATTAATATCTGGGCGGAAAAGCCAAACGGAACCATCAGCACGCTTATAAGCCTTCAAACCTTCAAAGCATTCTTGAGCGTAGTGCAACACTGATGCGCCTGGATCCATTTTTAAAGGACCATAAGGCTCTATGCGACGATCCGACCAACCCTCGCCCTTAGTCCAGGACATGTGAGCCATATTGTCGGAGAAAATCTGACCGAAAGCAGGCTTATCAATAAGTTCGTTGCGCTTTGCGTCCGAAACTGGATTATCATTTGGCAGAACTTCAAAATTGCCAGCTAATTTGTTCAACAGAGTTGGATCGCTATGTTCATAAGACTCATAAGCGTTCGCAAAATCTGGAGCGACCTCTAAATCAGCCATTATGTCTCTTTTCTATGTGTATCTTTACTACTTGCTTTTAACGCAATTAACGTATAGATTAATACGATTCTTGTTTTTAGCAAATCTAAAACGAGAAAATTCGTACAAAAAATCTTCTATAAGAAAAAATTTTATTGCCAAAATGTGCGAAATTATATACAAAAAGCCGCATAATCATTACGACTATGCGGCTTACGATATTAAAAAATATTTTTATAAGTTCATTAACAGCTCAGTGTGTCAAACTTACTTTTCTTCTGCAGGCGCAGCATCAGCAGCTGGAGCAGCAGCGTCAGTGCCGGCAGCTGGAGCAGCAGCATCTTCAGGAACAGTCACGCTGACAACGGATTCTTCACCATCCATGTCAAGCTCGGCACCCTCAGGAAGCTTCACATCCTTAGCAAACACCTTCGTACCATCAGTCAAACCATCGACGTTCACAACCAAACGCTCTGGCAAGTTAGCAACATCAGCACGAACCTTGAGCTCCTGCACATCTACGAATGCAACTGCAGCACCCTTTGGAGTGCCTTCAACGAAGACTGGAACTTCAACGTCAATCTTTTCGCCAGCCTTCACTTCGTAGAAATCAACGTGTTCTACGATACGCTTTACAGGGTTACGCTGAACATCCTTCACAACTGCGATGCGAGATTCGTCACCGAACTTAATAGTGAACAAAGCGTTTGCGTGACGCAAAGCAAGAGTGGTTTCGCGCATTGGAAGTGTAACGTGCACTGGTTCAGCACCACCAGCGTAAAGGCTTGCTGGAATCAAATGAGCAACACGCAAACGACGAGCAACACCCTTACCAAACTCGCTGCGCAATTCACCTTCGAGAGTAATTTTTGTAGCCATATCGGTCTCCTTATGGTCTGGATAGTTGTATATTAAATCCAGCTTCAGGCGCACCGACGCGCCGAAAACCATAAGTGGCATCAGCCCAGTCGATAACGGAACTCTGCCACAAAGCTCATCACAAAGCCAGCAGCACATTCCCTCGCCAAAGCAACTTTTCTAGTATAACCACATACGTAGACTTAACGCATTGCAAGATAGCTATTCTAGTTGCGTCCCTTTTACCGCATTTACTTGCAGTCGCAGCTGCTCAGTCACACGCAGCTGCACTTGAGCACACAAGCGATTATGATAGATAACAGTCCTAAACGCATCGCAACCGCGCGTTTGAAAAAAGCCTTTTGGCATGATGAAGGAGCAGATGTGTCTGTTTTTAATGCACTCCAACAGCAAGCGTTTAATCTTGCACGCAAAGCATTACGTATTGGCAGCAACTTCGCACACCCAGTCAGCGATGACCGCGCAGGCGAACCAGATTATCCTCATACTGATCAGGAAAACGCAGCGAATACTTTACTTTCGCAAAATCCACGTCTTCCACGCGTAGAAGAGTGGGGCGCGGAAATGCCGACTACCACGTTTATCGATCCGGAAACTGGTTTGCTTACTACAAAAACAGAAAGCGCCGCTCCCCTCGATGAAGGCACGAGCATTTATGACTTGTATGCTGATCGCGCTGCGCGCATGGGAGACGACCCTCTTTACACGTATAAAGAAAACGACCAGTGGGTTACAAAAACCGCCAACCAGTTCCTTAAGGAAGTGCGTGATGCAGCGAAAGGTTTGATGCACTATGGCTTGCGCAAAGGTGAAGCTGTAGCTCTTATGTGCAAAACATCCTACGAGTGGGATGTTGCTGACGCTGCAGTAATGGCTTGCGGTGGCATTCTTGCTACGATTTATGATACAGATTCTGCTGAGCAAATTCGTAATATTGTCAATAATTCCGATTCTCGATTCCTTATTGTTGGAACCACTGATATGCGCAATAAAGCTGATGGCGCTATTGAAGAATGCCCAAGTTTGGAACGCATTATTTGCATAGAAACCGGCGGATTGGCGGAACTTCAAGCTTTTGGTTACACTGTGAGCGATGAGGAGCTTGATGCGCGTATTGATTCTGTAAAGAAAACCGATTTGTGCTCTATTGTATATACTTCCGGTTCTACTGCTGCGCCTAAAGGCGTGGAAATGACACACGAACACTATTGCACTACCGCATTAAATCTGCCTATCTACTTGCCTGAGTTGCTCAGCGAAAAAGACGGGTCCGTGCTTCTGTTTCTTCCTCAAGCACATTCTTTTGCACGAGCTATTAATTATATTGTTGTGGCAAGCACACTACGTATTTACATTGCCCAAGGTATTTCTACGTTGATTTCTGATTTGCAAGTTGCAAAACCTACAGTAATGATTGTGGTGCCTCGTGTACTTGAAAAGGTGTATAACGCAGCTTCGCAGAAAGCTGGTCATGGTGCTAAAGGCTTAGCCTTCCAGGGTGCTGTTGTTACTGCTCAGCAATATATGAAGGAAGTGCAAGAGTTTGGCGATGCTAAAACTCTTACTAAGGCTCGTCGCACTGCTTATGATCCTCTCGTGTATCGTCCACTTCGTCAGGCTCTTGGCGGTCGTGCGCGCTGGATTGTTGCTGGCGGCGCTCCGCTGGATCCTGAACTGCTTTCTTTCTTCCGCGGCGCTGGTGTTCCTGTGTATGAGGGTTATGGTCTTACTGAAACCACTGCCCCATGTGCTTTTACTCCTATCGGCGTTCCTTTCCGCGAAGGTTCTGTTGGTATTGCTTTCCCAGCTTTTACGTTACGCATTGCTTCTGATGGCGAAGTGCAAATTAAGGGAACTTGCGTTTTCCATAAGTATCATAAGAATGATGAGGCTACAGAGACTTCATTTACTCAAGATGGATGGTATGCTACTGGCGATTTAGGGCGAATTGACGATGAGGGCATGCTTTATATTACTGGTCGTAAGAAGGATTTGATTATTACGGCTGGCGGCAAGAATGTTGCTCCTGGACCTATTGAAGAAATGATTAAACGCTGTGAGCTGGTATCTCAAGCTTTAGTACTTGGCGATAAGCGCCCGTTTATTTCTGCACTTGTTACGTTGGATGAAGAAACGTTGCGCACATGGCTTAAATCAAAGGGTCTTGACGCAACGATGAGCATGGAGGAAGCGGCTAGTAATGCTGTGGTTCGTTCTGAAGTGCAAAAGTTTGTGGATCTTGCTAATGAGGGCGTGTCGCGCGCTGAATCTGTGCGCAAGTTCATTATTTTGCCAGAAGAGTTTACGCAAGAAAACGGCTTAATGACTGCATCCATGAAGATTATTCGTCCTCATGTTATTAAGCGGTATGCTACATTGCTGAATACGCAAATGTACACGACGAGGAAGAAGTAACGCCACAACATGATTTGAGTTTGTTGTTCAAGCTGCAGTAAGTGAGCTTAACTTGCTGCAGCTTTTTATTTTGCGCATAGTTGTTACAACTTTCACCTAATGCGTGCACGCAATTGCAGATATAGCATGTGCGCATATGTATATAGATGTATATAGACGTTAAACCGTAAAAAGTAACATGCACAGACGGACTATAGCGTAGATGTACTTTGCTAGTTTCGGACTGTCGCTCATAAAAAACACGGTATGATTGTTATATTTGCATAAATTATTAGTTTGTAAAGATTATTATTTTTTATCGTTTTGCATAGGATTGCATAATAATTTATATGTTTTTATTGCATAAATTTAGTAAAATTATAGTGATTTTCTATATTTTATAGAAAAGTTTCCATATACACACATACGGATGTTTTTAGCAAATACCTTGAACCCCCCCCCCGTACCAGAATATACTGTTTTGCAGAGAAGCAGGAGAGATAATCCTTGTAAAAAATCATTGCCCACCTGATTCTTCATATAAGTGAAAATAGCCACACATTGAACACTATAAGAGAGAAGGTTAATGATGAATTCTAAATTTGCATCATTACTCGCTTTAGGAGCTGGCACACTTCTTGCATTTGGCATTTCTGCCAACGCTGCAGATGCACAAACAAAACAAGCAGCTGACTCCGATACTCAAGGTATGTACTATTATCCAGGCGCTATCGGTGGAGACAAGGAAGACGTTACGTCTGAACCTGCACCAACACCAACACCTGCTCCAGAAGATGAAGATAGCGGTATGTACTATTATGCAGGCTCTATTGGCGGAAGCGATGAGGACGTGTACAGTGATGAAGCTCCAGCTCCAGAACCAGAACCAACTCCAGTAGTTCCAGTTACACCAGTAGTGCCAACACCGGAGCCTCCGGCACCGGAACCTCCAGCACCGGAACCATCTGAAGAAGATGACTTGTACCACTTCACCGGTTTCAGCGACGAAAACGTGTACAGCGACGAAACGCCTACACCAGCACCGGAACCTCCAGCACCGGAACCAACTCCAGTAGTGCCAGTTACACCAGTAGTGCCACAAACTCCAAGCATCTCTGATGTTCTTGGCACATTAGACGGCGACACAGTGTTCCACACAACTCCAAGCATCTCTGATGTTCTCAGCACATTAGATGGCGACACCGTGTTCCACTTAACCCCAGCTCCAAAGCCAGTTACCCCAGTAACCCCAGCTCCAAAGCCAGTTACCCCAGTAACCCCAGCTCCAAAGCCAGTTACCCCAGTAACCCCAGCTCCAAAGCCAGTTACCCCAGTAACCCCAGCTCCAAAGCCAGTTACCCCAGTAACCCCAGCTCCAAAGCCAGTTACCCCAGTAACCCCAGCTCCAAAGCCAGTTACCCCAGTAACCCCAGCTCCAAAGCCAGTTACCCCAGTAACCCCAGCTCCAAAGCCAGTTACCCCAGTAACCCCAGCTCCAAAGCCAGTTACCCCAGTAACCCCAGCTCCAAAGCCAGTTACCCCAGTAACCCCAGCTCCAAAGCCAGTTACCCCAGTAACCCCAGCTCCAAAGCCAGTTACCCCAGTAACCCCAGCTCCAAAGCCAGTTACCCCAGTAACCCCAGCTCCAAAGCCAGTTACCCCAGTAACCCCAGCTCCAAAGCCAGTTACCCCAGTAACCCCAGCTCCAAAGCCAGTTACCCCAGTAACCCCAGCTCCAAAGCCAGTTACCCCAGTAACCCCAGCTCCAAAGCCAGTTACCCCAGTAACCCCAGCTCCAAAGCCAGTTACCCCAGTAACCCCAGCTCCAAAGCCAGTTACCCCAGTAACCCCAGCTCCAAAGCCAGTTACCCCAGTAACCCCAGCTCCAAAGCCAGTTACCCCAGTAACCCCAGCTCCAAAGCCAGTTACCCCAGTAACCCCAGCTCCAAAGCCAGTTACCCCAGTAACCCCAGCTCCAAAGCCAGTTACCCCAGTAACCCCAGCTCCAAAGCCAGTTACCCCAGTAACCCCAGCTCCAAAGCCAGTTACCCCAGTAACCCCAGCTCCAAAGAAGTAATAAAAACTGAAAACTGATAAAACATATGGGTGGTACATAGTCAGACTATGTACCACCCATATGTTTATGGTTTATTAAAAGAATTAGAACTGCAAAGAGCAACGCAGCTCACAGCAGCTAACATAGAATATTCAAGAACAAAACACTCAAGAACAGAACATTCAAGCAGGGAATATTCATCCGCAAAAAGGATTACTCACATACAACCGTATGCACACAATGAGCAATTGTGTGCATACATAAAAATCCTACACAGCATCCACCATGCAAGCAGCAACAATGTTAAAAACCTAAACGTTCAAGCTTCTTAGGGTCACTCTGCCAACCTTTAGCAACTTTCACATGCAAGTCAAGCACAGCTTTTGTGCCCGTAATGCGATTTACTGCTGTGCGTAAACGCTTCTTCACACGCACTAAATGTTCCGCACGATGACCAATAATAATCGGCTTCTGCGAATCACGCTCTACATACACTGACACAAGCACATGCGCTTTATTGTCATCGTATTGAGTATCTTCACCATCTCCCGGATACACAATATCGTCAACTACCACAGCTAGTGAATGCGGAAGCTCGTCGTCAAGTTCTTCAAGAAAAGCTCCGCGAATAAGCTCAGCAATCATGCTTTCAGGGGTTTCCTCGCTAAGCTGATCCTCAGGATACATTTGCGGGCCTTCCGGCAGATTATCAATCAAAACCTTCTTAACTTCATCAACATTATCTTTGGTAAGCGCACTTACAGGCACAATATCCGTAAAATCAGCAAACTGCTGAATTTCAAGTAAATGATGAACTAATTCATCACGGTTGAGCATATCAATTTTCGTCACAATACCAATAAGCGGCACTTTCCACGACCAGTTGCCTTGCTTATTTTTGGTAGCAAAATCAGATCGCAGTCGGCTTAGGATTCGCCTGTCTCCAGGCCCTATCTCTTGATCTGCTGGGAGTAGGAACGCAATCGCGTCAACATCAGAAAGTGACTCGTCAACAATATCGTTTAAACGTTGACCAAGCAGGGTGCGCGGACGGTGAATACCTGGAGTATCCACTAATACCATTTGTGCATGTTCAGTTGTAACAATTCCTCGAATAGCTTTACGCGTTGTTTCTGGGCGAGACGACGCAATAGCAATCTGCGTGCCAATAAGAGCGTTCATCAGCGTAGACTTACCAACATTCGGCCTACCTACTACAGCAACAAAACCAGAACGATAGCCGTGAAAATCAGGAGCAGCAACAGTTGCATGTGTTGAAGCATCGAGGTTTGCGAACATGTCGTCGTCAAAGTCGTTCTCGTCGTCAAAGTCGTTACGAGCATTGGAATTGTTATGAGCATCAACATCGTTCATAGTATTCACGTTATTTTTACCATCCAGTTCTTTATTTCAACATATTTGTTTGCTTCATCTTACTAGCTTGTTGCAAGGCATTCGTTTGCTTACTTACTGTTACTGCAGGTTGTTCTGCATTACTACTTTCAGCTTGTTCTTCTTGAGGCTCCTCTAAGCCCTGCACATCGCGTTCAACGAGAATAGTTGACACTTTCTTTCGTCTACCAGCAGAATCCACTGCAGTAAGCTTCAGCCCGCGCGTAACAGCACTAGAACCTACAATCGGCACATTACCAAGTAGTTTCGTAAGCAAACCAAACACAGTGTCCACATCATCTTCGTCAATATGAACCTCAAAAATATCTTCCAAATCTGCAATCGGCGTGCGCGCAGGCATCTTCCACACACCTTCACGTATCTCTTCTGGATCTGCATGCTGCGTGCGATCATGCTCATCTTCCAGTTCACCAACAATCTGTTCAATAGCATCCTCAATCGTCACCAAGCCTGCAATACCACCGTATTCGTCAACAACTACGGCAACATGCTGGCGAATACGTTGCATTTCGTGGAATAAATCATCAACTGGCTTAGATTCCGGCACAAGCATAGGGTCACGGCTAATCGTGTCAACAGCTCTCGTAGAAGCTGCAGGATTAAACACAGTAGCGCGCACAGCATCCTTCAAGTATGCAACACCCACTAAATCGTCAACGGAATCACCAATAACAGGAACTCGAGAAAATCCGGAACGAGAGCATAATTTCAGGAAATTTTCCAGCGTTTCGTCACTTTTAACGCAAATCATATCAGTTCGCGGAACCATAATTTCGCGGGTCAACGTATCTGAAAGCGTAAGCACATTGCGCATCATTTCCGAAACTTCAGGATCAAAATCATTCGCTTCAACTAACCGGTCAATACTCGCTTTTGCCTGATCAAGTTGAATATCTTCCAAAGCTTCATCATCGGAAAGATCAGCATGCTTTTTCCTTGGAGCAACATCCACATCACCAGCAATATGCACAAGCGGATTCAACGCTATGGCAATTGATACTACGCGAGAAAGACGCATTAATTTTGCTACAGGCTGAGCAGCACCAACAGAACGTGGACGAACAAGAATAGAAATAACAGCAACAACTACTGAAACAAGTATGCCAATAACTAATGTAAGCCATAAAGGCGATCCAAAAAATGCTACTAATGCTGCAACAAGCACACCATCTAACACATTGCACAGCACACGTACAAACGCACAAGCTCCAGCTGTTGTATAACGGTCAGCAATCAGTTTTTTAACACGATGAATTCTTGATATTTTGCGCATGCGCACGATTGCGCTTATTTCATCATCATGAGTTTGCGCTTCAATCATGAGATTGTTTAAGCTTGCGCGAGTAACTCTTGGCACTGCTCCTTCAGCAGCAGCCATAGCAAGCGACAACCACACAAGAAGCATTGCCAGCACAAGCAACACAGCTAATCCAAGCCACACGTGTAACGGCAATGCTGGAACCGATATGCTAGAAAATACTTGTTTAATATATTCCATAATTATGCTCTTAATGCGCTTTAATGCTGTTTTTTATTTTTATTTTTATTTTTGATGCTACTCGCTTCATGCTCAGCATCGTAACGCTCAAGCTCATTTACAGCGCCTTCTGGAAGCGTAGCATCATATAATTCTCCTGAGCGCGCAGCAAAAAACGTGAGTAGCAACTGCCGTTGCAAACCAAACATTTGCTTTTCTTCCTCAGGCGTAGTGTGATCGTAACCGAGCAAATGCAAAATACCGTGAATAGTGAGTAACAACATTTCTTCCATAGCACTGTGCCCAGCTGCGAGCGCTTGCTGCTCTGCCACCCACGGGCAAATCACCAAGTCACCAAGCATACCTTCAGAAACTTTATCGTCACTTCCAGGAGTTAGCTCATCCATTGGGAAACTCATAACATCTGTTGGACCTTCTAAATTCATCCAACGCTCATGCAAAGAAGCAATTGGCTCTGGGTCAACAAAAGTAATTGATAAATCTGAATGTGTGCTTACTTTCATTTGTTGAAGAACCCACATGCCAAGATCAGAGAAAATTTTTACGTCAATATTCCACACCGTTTCATTCATGACTTCAATGCTCATGATTTATCCGTTATTCCTCTCAGTAAATTCTTTAGTACGTTCACGTTTTTTACGCTCAAGCATTGCATCGTAATTTTCGTATGCTTCCACAATACGACCAACCAAAGCATGACGCACAACGTCTTCTACTTGCAAATGCACAAAAGCAATATCTCGAACTTCACCCAAAATCTTTTCAATAGAAACAAGCCCGGAACGTGGCACAGCTAAATCAACCTGCGTACTATCACCAGTAATAACCATAGTGGTATTAAAGCCAAGACGCGTTAAAAACATCTTCAACTGCTGCACGGTAGCATTTTGTGCTTCATCGAGAATAACAAAAGCATCATTTAACGTGCGACCACGCATATAAGCAAGAGGAGCAACTTCAACAATATTCTCGTCAAGATAGCGTTTTAGTTGCGTAGAGCCAAGCATGTCTGAAAGCGCGTCGTACAGTGGGCGCAAATATGGATCAACTTTATCGTTTAAAGTGCCAGGCAAGAATCCTAAGTTTTCGCCAGCTTCTACAGCAGGACGCGTCAGCACAATTCTGCGAACTCTACCATCTTCCAAAGCACGAACTGCTTTAGCAACTGCTAAATATGTTTTACCGGTACCAGCAGGACCAATGCCAAACGTTACAATATGAGCATCCATTGCCTGCACATACGCTGTTTGCCCAGCAGTTTTTGCACGCACAGGAATGCCGCCGGCAAACGTAATTACGCCCTTACTCATGCGCGCTCTACGACTCATTGCTCGACGATGAGCTTCTTCGCTAGAAGGCAACAAATCGCTGTCATTCCTTGAAAACTCGTTTTCGGAACGCGAAGCCACACTATTCGCAGCATAAGCATTCGCAGGAAAACTACTTCCAAGCACCCCACCATCGTGCCCGATACGATTTATGCGCACATTGTGTTCATCATTATGCAAAATATCACGCTCAAGCATGCGTCTTACTTCATACGCATCCATAGGTTGTTCGTAAGCTGCATCAATCATGCGCCTAAACGCATACTCAGCTTTCGCAGCATCTTCATCTGCTCTAGCTGAACGAGCAACAATTTGAACATCTTTGCCTCGTACAGTAATATCCGCTTCTGGAAAAGCATGTTCTACTTCACGCAAACCAGCATCCGCAGCGCCCAAAACCGCTACCGAGCTTAATTCGCTAGGAATTTGTACAAAACGCGTCGTACTTTTCGTCACGATTTACAAGCTACCTTCTACAAGTTTCTCACCAGTAAGCACATGCGCATGTACATGGAATACTGTTTGACCAGCATCAAGACCAGTGTTAAACACGAGTCGATAATCACCATGGAATGCGTCATCCGCAATATGTTGCGCCACTTGAGCAATATGAGCTAAAGTTTCAGGAGCTTTACTAGCAAGCTCTGCAACATTCTTATAGTGATTGCGAGGCACAATCAGCACATGCACTTTTGCTTGCGGATTAATATCATTAAACGCTACGACAGTATCATCTTCATAAACGCGACTGCTTGGAATCTCACCTGCAATAATCTTACAAAAAATGCAATTCTCTTCAGTATGATAGGTATGATCACTCATAGTTTCTCCCCTACTTGTTACGCATGCTCATGCATTATCACACGCAGTGTTTATGTAACAACACAACACCTGCTTCATACGTGCGCACATTAGCATATCTTCTACTATTTTACACAAACTCCAGCATTTTTATTGCTCAGCATTGCTATTTATTACGATTATTCGTAACGTCCTAACGCACGCGAAAGTAGCGAAAGAGCCACAGGGCCGGCTGTAGACGCACGCAAAATATTACTACCTAAAACACAACTTCGTGCACCAGCATCAATAAACATTGACACTTCATCGTCACTGATACCACCTTCTGGACCAACTAAAACGTAAACAGTGCGCTCTTTGCCATCTTCCAAACAGCGCTCGCTAAGAGTATTTACTGCTTGTTCTATTTGATTCCAACAATCAGTTGCATCCTGATGCAACACCACTACCAAATCACCATACACGCACGCGCGCCTACATATTGCAACAATCTGTTTACTTGACACACAATCATGAAGCTTCGGAATCCACGCTCTTCGTGACTGCTCAGTAGCAGCTTGTAATACTTGATTCCAACGTTTATCTGTGCGTCCAGGCTTCCACTTTGCAATTGAACGATCCGCACACCAAGGAATTACCTCATCCACACCAATTTGCGTAGCCATATCAATTGCCTGCTCATCATGACCAGTTTTTGCTAACGCTTGCACTAACGCAAGTCGCGTAGTTCGGCGCGTTTCCCTAGTAAAAGCATCAACTCGAACTAAACCATTTTCTGCGTCCGTAACAGTTGCGTGAATCCGTAAGCCTTTTCCGTCGGAAAGCTGCAAAGCGTCTCCTCCTGCCAAACGCATGGCAGATATTGCGTGACGTTGTACGTTGGAAGGAAGCGTAAGTGTCCAACCTTCTTCAATTCCATCTGCAAGCACAGGAGCATTATCACAGTCAGTATTCAGCAAAAATAAAGCGTCAGTCATAGTTTAAGCCTAACGTGAGGAGCAAGACAAACTTCCAAAACAGTAATCAAACTACAAGTTTATATTACAATTCGTTTAATGTGGCGCGAGTTTTGGGGGATTTCTCTCCTCGCGATTTTGTTTGCGATATTCTTTAGTATCGTCTATGAGTTTTGTAACTGATTTAGTTTTTTATTTTTGACGAGGCTGGAAAATTTGTGTTTGCGCTTATAGCGCTCGTACACTTTGCGTGTACTCGCTGCTGAGCTTGCGTTGAAAGCACACCGTGCTTTCAACTTGAGCAAGCTCACGCTCCGAGTTGCCTTCGCGCGCTACGCTTTAAGCGCTTCGGCAGGTCGTCGCGCCCAGTCCTTCGTGCGCTCTGGCTGTTAAAGGCGTTTATTGTGTTCGCCTTTCTTTAAAGAATGTAGCTTCTCAGTCCTCTTTTAGCACTGAACACAATTTTTCCAGCCTCTCAACACACTAAACGCCAACACAAAACTCATAGACTCGTTAAGTTTGTTACGTAAAGTGCGTGGTTTACTAAGTGCAACTAAAGTCGAAAAATTAAGCTGCGGGTGGGTGCAGCTATCTATTTTTTATTGTTTGTTTAGTGCGAAAAATCTCAAATCTCACCTCACGAATATCCACGCGACTAAATAACGACGCAATCGGTTCTAGTTCTGTGCAAGTATTGTGGCAAACTATAGTAGTACGTAATTGGAGGTAGCGCGCAATGAGTAATGAGCTTCACAATAACACTGCGCTTGTTACCTTGCGTATTTCCCGCTTTGCGCCGTGCGAAGAAACGCAAAATCCACAAGACGCCACGAAAACTGTGCGAAAGCGTCACGAAAGTCCTTTTGCTCGAAAAAAGCGTAGCAATCCTTTTGCAAAAGTAGATTCTGCAGAAAACGAAAATAGTACTACTGAATCTTCCGTTCCTTCTATAAAACGCATTCAAGGCAAGCATTGGGTTCAAGATTACGTTTTGCGCGTTCAATCCACGGATACTATTCTTAGCTGCTTGCTAACTATTAAGCGCACAATCGACCCGACTTTGGCTTTTCGCTACTCTTGTGGTCACGGAGTTTGCGGATCGGATGCTGCAAACGTAAACGGCATGCCAACTCTACTTTGCAGCGCAACAATAGGAGCGAACGCTCGTCCAGAAATCATTAATAACGTGCAATCTCGCGGATTTAGAAAAACCGGAGCTGCAAGTAGCGGCGAAAGCTCGGTAAAATCGCCAATTCTACAGAAAGAATCTACTCAGGCTGTAGCTCAAAAGAATGGCAGTTTTGGTATTATCGAACTTGCTCCTCTTGCTGGATTCGCGGTTCAGCGCGATCTTATTTGTGACCTTTCGCCTATGATTTCGCAGATAAAACGTTTAGAGCCTTACTTACAAGCAGCAGACGTTTCTGTGCGAAATGACGAGGGGAAACTTAAGCTTATTGAGTTTTTGCAGCATCCTGAAGAGTTACAAAAATTTGAGCTTTTAAGTAACTGCATTATGTGTGGTGCGTGCGAAGGAATATGCCCAATCTACGCCGGTGGTGAGGCTTTTATTGGGCCTGCTGCTTTGATTAACGCAGCTCGTTTTATTTACGATTCCAGGGATAGTGCAACAGAGCGCAGATTAGATTTGATTGACGGCAGCGACGGAATTAGTGCGTGTCAGTCGGTTAGAGCGTGCTCAAGGCAGTGTCCGCGCGGAATTGACATTGGCGAAGAAATTTGGCAGCTTACCACACTCGTGAATGAGCGCAAAAACTCTTAGATTATTCAATACCAGATGCTATGCGCACGGCTTCTAAAGGATCGTCAGTCATAGCAAACAGATGCGGATCAATAGTAGAAATCAAACCACGATCAGTAACTGTAGACTGTAACCAGGTAACAAGCCCCTTCCAGTACTCGGTTCCAAAGAGCACAACTGGCACACGCGCAACCTTATGAGTTTGCACAAGAGTTAAAGCCTCAAACATTTCGTCCATAGTGCCAAATCCGCCCGGGCACACAATGATGCCAGAAGAATACTTCATAAACATGGTTTTACGCACGAAGAAATACCGAAACTGCATGCCAAGATTAATCCACTGGTTCAACCCTTGCTCATGCGGAAGCTCAATACCTAAACCAACTGAAGTGCCACCGGCTTCTGCAGCACCACGATTTGCAGCCTCCATAATGCCAGGCCCACCGCCTGTAATAACAGCAAAACCATGTTTTACAAGCTCCGCACCCATCATGCGAGCAGCAGCATATTCAGGCTCATCTTCTTGTATGCGAGCAGAGCCAAAAACACTAACAGCTTTGCCAAGTTCAGCAAGCGCGTCAAAACCATCGACAAACTCAGCTTGAATACGAAGCGCACGCCATGGATCAGCACTACGCCAATCCCACTGACGATCTGCAGGTACGCCAACTCCTGCAGCAATCTGCTGATTACAATCATTACGAAGCAATGTTTCTGTGGTACTTTCTTGGGGGATCATGGAGCCTCTCATAACTACAGAACCACGATGATATGTGGTACCCCAAGGTGGAATCATATCCGAAGAATTTTCTGTATTTTTTTCCATAATCACCTCTCGTAATTATTACCTCTCGTAATTATCGTTGCGTTAGTAGGTTAATACGTTGTTGAGCTAATACGTTATTACATTGCTACTTGTTACGCAGTGACGCAATGAAATTGCCGCGCTGTTCATCCCCTACTTTTGCACGAAGTAGCAATATCGTATTGCGTCAATCGTCTATTTCTTCTAATTCTTCTTCCATACGCTTAGCTTGACGCGCAAGTAAGAAGCCGGCAACACCGGCAGCAATAATAGAAGCAACAAGCACACCAAAACGCGCTTCAGCAGACAAATCTGCATCCGAATACGCAAGTGAAGCAATCAGTAACGACACAGTAAAACCAATACCACACGCGCAAGCAGTAGGAAGCAAATCACGCACACTCAAACCATCTGGCACACGTAGACCAATGCAAGTTCTAGCAAGCCAAGCAGTTATCATAATGCCAAGAGGCTTACCAACAACAAGTGCAAGAGTAATTGCAATAAGAATTGGAGAGAAGAATAATTCCCACGTTAATGTTTCAAAATGCACGCCAGTTGCAAATAGTGCAAAAATTGGTAATGCAATAAGAGCAGAGATAGGCTGAATTTTCTTACGATAGCGCTCAGCACGTAGCGTTGTTTCACCATGTACTAGATGCGCAGGTGTAAGCAAACCAACCATTACACCAGCTAACGTTGGGTGTATACCAGCCTCATACATCATAACCCACGCTGCAATACCAACTAAAGCAACAAGAAGCCAAGGAACTCGTTTAAGTCGCACTAAAGTCGTCCAAACGAGCCCACAAATAATTACGCCTACGAACCAATACCAAGCGTTCAAAGATGAGAAAAATACTGCAATAAGTGCAATACCGAGTAAATCATCTACAGTAGCAAGCGTCATAAGAAACGCCCTTAAAGCATGCGGCAATGTTTTAGCAAACAAAGCCAATACTGCCAGAGAAAACGCGATATCGGTTGCCGTCGGAATTGCCCAACCAGCACGCACCATACCTAGGGAAGGTAAAGCTCCAGAAGTTAGTCGCATAATTTCTTGACCAGCATGAAGCTCAGAAAATACGGTTACTGTTGTTACAAACAATATCGGAGGCACAACCATGCCACCAACAGCACAAATCATCGGCATAGCTGCAGCACGCGGATCTGAAAGTGAGCCAGCAATCAGCTCATGTTTTAAATCTAGGCCAACTGAAAGGAAGAAAATAGTAAGCACACCATCTTGTACCCAATGACCAATTGACATGTGAATATTTGTCAAAGGGATACCCACATGAGTATGCGAAATGGCTTCAAACACAGGCGCTGTTACAGGAATATTAGCAAGCAATAAACCAGTAAGAGCAAAACCAAGCATAATCAAACCAGAAATTCGCTCATTATTAGCAATATTGCAAGCTATTCTCCAACCGCGTCGTATCATATCGTAAATAAGCCTCCCTTAAGTGCGCGTGTTACCATGCAGCAGTACTGACTCGCAAGCAATACTGACTCGCAAGCAATACTGCTGACAGCAGCAATTGACAAGTAACACTACAATCACATTGGCACAAACACCAAACTGTATTACCAAGCAAACAATACAGTGAACTTGTACTTGTTAGTATAGCGGAGAGGGATAAACCAAGCGCGAGGCTATAAGCCCCAAAAGTATGTAAGAAATCATGTCTTAGGCCTTGCAATACAAGCGTTTTGCGGCAATCGAATCTGTCTGCTGCATATTCGCCACCCGGACAAAACTGTGTAAAAAATCAGCTCATAACCCTTATGGCAGTAGGGCTTGTGGCATATCGAATGTGAGCTATTCCTTTAGGCGCTTGAGCGTCGAAGCAAGAATCGTACGAATATTTAATAGCAATTCGGCTTGAGTGGCGTTTTCTCAGTCGGTTAACTGAACTAGTAACAGTGTTCGGGTGATTACCGTTGTTTTCTCAGCTAGATAACTGAACTAGTAACAGTGTTCGGGCGATTACCGTTGTTTTCTCAGTCGGTTAACTGAACTAGTAACAGTGTTCGGGTAATTACCGTTGTTTTCTCAGTCGGTTAACTGAACTAGTAACAGTGTTCGGGTAATTACCGTTGTTTTCTCAGCTAGATAACTGAACTAGTAACAGTGCTGAGGCTATGGTTTATGCCACAGAATATTCATCCGCTTAGCTTTACACACTTTTGGGGAAATAACCCTATAACCCTGTTTATACGGAAAGGGTGGGCTGGAAGATAAAAACACGCTAACGACACGCCGATTTTGTACACACTTTTGGGAAATAACCCTCAAAAGCGAGGTTATAGGGTTATAGGGTTATTCCCCAAATATGCAAAAAACGCGGAGCCGAAGCACCGCGTTTTACTTGTGCGCCAGACAGGATTCGAACCTGCAACCTTCTGATCCGTAGTCAGATGCTCTAATCCGTTGGGCTACTGGCGCATGTTTCCAGTCTCAAGAACCATGTCCTTGTTTCCGGCAACTTGACTAATATACAACTATTCCATAGAAAACACAAACCCCGGCGTGTCGCCAGGGTTTGTACTGTTCATCACGATTGTAAGCAGCCAGTGAGGAATGCTATATGAGCACCGACACAGTAACATGCTTATATAGCTACATAATGAAACAGCTACATATTCATATGACTATGCCTTCGCGCAATCATATACTCACATACTTGCAACCCTTATAGCGTCACATTATTCTCGATGCTCAAGCACTTCATCAACCATGCCATAAGCTTTCGCTTCTTGAGCAGTGAGAATAGTATCAACTTCAATATCTTTACGAATACGCTCAATATTTTGACCCGTATGTTTAGCAAGCGTTGATTCCAACCACTCACGCAAGCGCAGCATTTCCTTCGCCTGAAGCTCAATCTCGGTTGCCTTACCAAAATCCTGACCCATAGAAGGCTGATGAATAAGCACACGCGCATTCGGCAAAATCATGCGTTTACCAGCAGCTCCAGCAGCAAGAATAATAGCCGCAGCAGATGCCGCCTGTCCCAAGCATACCGTTTGAACATCTGGCTTAATGTATTGCATAGTGTCGTAAATAGCAGTCATGGCAGTCATGGAACCGCCTGGGGAATTAATATACATCATTACATCGCGGTCGCTGTTCATGCTTTCTAACACAAGAAGCTGAGCCATAATATCGTCAGCAGAAGTGTCATCAACTTGAACACCCATGAAGATAATGCGGTCTTCAAACAATTTCGTATATGGATCTTGCGTTTTCAAGCCATATGGCGTTTGCTCACCAAATTGTGGCAACACGTATCGGTTAGTAAAACGCTGGGCTGAAGCAACACCACCAAAACCGGCTAAACGTTCAGCGCGCGCAACAAACTTTGCTTCTTCACTTGCCATAAATTACTCCTCACCACGCATAGAAGCAGGAGTGGTTACAATCTTATCTACGAAACCGTACTCCAAAGCTTGCTGAGCTGTAAACCAATGATCATACTCGTTATCTCGGTAAATTTCTTCCACCGTATGACCAGTTTGTTTTGCAGTCAGCTCAGAAAGTGTTTTCTTCATATCCATAATCAGCTCAGCGTTAATACGCACATCTGTAGCAGTGCCACCAACACCGCCAGAAGGCTGATGCATAAGCACACGCGCATGTGACGTAATGTAACGCTTACCAGGCGTTCCTGAACTTAACAAGAACTGCCCCATAGAAGCTGCCATACCAACTGCAATAGTTGCCACATCTGGCTCAATGAGCTGCATTGTGTCGTAAATTGCCATACCGGCGGTAATAGAACCACCTGGCGAATTAATATACAACCAAATATCTTTCTTAGGATCTTCTGCCGCAAGCATCAGCATCTGAGCGCAGATGATATTAGCATTCTCGTCTTTTACCTCAGATCCCAACCAAATAATGCGATCTTTTAGCAACCGATTGAAAATAGAATCAGTTGGGGATGATGCTTCACCCTGCTCTAACACAGGAGAAGTTGTAAAAAGCTCAGTCACCTTATCTCCTTACCATAAACTTAAGTATTCCTAGATTATCGTGTGCGCGTGACCGTAAAAAACAAGAATGCGAAATAAAACACTCAACACAATTAGCTACTAAATGAGACACAATCACAGCAAATAACATAAGAAAAAGTAATGCAAACGGTGCGTTTACTAATTCAGCAACTAAAAGCCACGCCATAATCGGAGCTTTTCTGGAAGACGCAAGTAAAGAAGCAGAGCCAATAATAGCTACAGAAATTGCAGAAACTTGAGAAATACCAAATGTTGAGTAGAAAATAGAGTATAAAATCACCCCAATGCAAGCACCAGTTGAAATACTCGGCTGCAGTACTCCGCCGGAAGCACCGTAACGCAGAACAAGCAAAGTAGCAAGCATTTTCAGTATTGCAAGAATTAGCAAAATAATCATAATATTCGCGCTAGCTGCCACATGCGGAAACGAAGATACAGAAAACGCAAGCTGAGAAAGCGACCTGCCATTCCCCATAATATGCGGAAAACGGCAAGCTATAATGCCAATAATGAAGCCAGCTACAGGCATAAAACAGAGCATTTTTACACCGCGCAAAGCATGAGTTCGACACCAAATAATACCCAAGCGAAAAACGTAGCCGACTAAACCGCACACTGCACCAACAGCAATAGCTAAAACACAAATTTGCCAAGAAATAGCGCAAGAAAAGTGCGAAATATTGTAGTAGCTAGAATGATGCATTACAAATTCAACAACAAACGCAGCAATATAATTCATTACAAGAGCAAAAGGTAAGCAATACAAGCGCTCCGAATGCGCAATATTTTTAACAATATTAACTGCTACAGAACCATCGTCGCGATTGAGCCACGTGTAAAAACCAAAACCCTGAGTTTTACTCAGCAAACCTAATGCGAGTACAGTGCCAGCTAAAGGCGCGTGATACACTGCCGCCAAGCCTGCACCAGCAGCAGAGGCGATCAGTACGCGCTGAGTTTTAGCAGATATGCGAAAAATATGACTGTAACGTTGAGCAAACATTGCAGCTAATTCTCGCGGAGCCACTTCCCTACCAATTGAAATTCCAGAACCAACAATGCCAATTTGCAGTAAAACATGCGCAATAGTAGAAAAAATTGGCATCTTACTTCCGCTAACAGCTTGCGGAATGGTAACAATACGAGGAGGATTCTCTCTCTTACGCAGCAAATACCAGGCTACACCAGCAATAGCCATAGCTATTGTGGTAGATAGCATGTAACGATACCACGGAAAGCCTGAAAATACAGTGTTTTTGGCAGATTCAATTGATCCAAAAGCAAGGTATTGTACTGCGTAAAGAATAAGTGTAAGAACTGTTGCGCCTAAGCCTGCAAGAATGCCAAGAACAACAGAAGCTGCAGCAAAACGCACTACTTGAATTGCGAGATTAAGTAACCTGCCAAATCTGCAGCAAGATTTAGGCTTCGTTTCAGCGCTACTATCCATAACTTCTCACAATTCTTAAAATATGTAGATTCGTCCTTTAAGGAGTTAATTAAACTATAAAATAAGACCCAGCAGAACATCATTCCGCCAGGTCTTACTTAAAGCCGTTACGAAGTAACGCAGAACTTGAGTTACTGCTACTTGGAAAGTTCGTCAGCAACGGCTGCAGCCTTAGTTGCAGCTTCTACGCTTTCATTTTCATCACTTTCGTCTTCCTCAGTCAAGAAAGCGCTCAAGTCGATAGCTTCGCCGCCGGAAACAAACTTTACAGCACGCATACCAGCAAGCAAGCCCTTAGAACGAGCCACTTCTTGAACAGCGGAACCAAGTTGACCATTGTTCACAATTGCGTTAATGAACTGGTTTGGATCCATGCCATACTGCTGAGCAACAGAAACCAAGAAGTTGGTGACATCAGCTTGGGAAACAGACACATCCATCTGCTCAGCCAAAGCATCAAGCACCATTTGGTCGCGAAGTTCCTTTTCAGCAGACTTCTGAGCTTCATCTTTCTGCTCTTGCGTAGCCTTTTCTGGGTCTGGAGTCATAGCCTTCAAATGTTCAGCAACAGCCTTGTCCAAAACACCCTTAGGAACAGGAATCTCAACCTCTTCCTGGAGCTTAACAAGGAATGCGTCACGAGCATTGGTTGCCTGACGACCTTCAGCAGCCTGTTCGCAAGCCTTACGAACATCAGCTTTCAGCTCATCCAAAGTGTCAAACTCGGAGGCTTCCTGAGCAAAATCATCGTTAAGTTCTGGCAATTCCTGAGTCTTTACGGAATTAACCTTAACTTTAATCTGAGCTTTCTCGCCCTTATGCTTACCGGATTCAAGAGTACCCTCGAAAGTGGTTTCTTCACCAGCAGAAAGGCTATCCAAAGCCTCATCCAAACCGTCAAGCAACACACCAGAACCAATTTCGTAGCTAACGCCTTCTTGTGCGTCAACAACTTCATCGTTAATGCGAGCTTCCAAATCGATATTAGTGTAATCACCCTTAGTTGCTGGACGATCAACACCCACCAAAGTAGCGAAACGCTGACGAAGACCCTCTAAACGATCATCCACGTCTTTGTCGGAAACTTCTGGCTTCTCGACTTCAATCTCAACACCCTTGAACTTGTTCAACTTAAAATCTGGACGACGCTCAACAGTAACAACAAACTTAAGTTTGGCATCTTCAGCAGTTGACGTTGGCACTTCTTGCACGTCAAATTCTGGCTGATCCATTGGGCGAATCTTCTTTTCTTCCAAAGCCTTAGAGTAAAGCTCTGGCACAGCGGAATTGACGGCTTCACCGGCAACAGCACCGAAACCGACGCGCTGATCTACAATCTTGCCTGGTACATGTCCCTTACGGAAACCTGGCACGTTAATTTGCTTAGCAATCTCCTTACGAGCTTCATCCAAGAATGGCTTGAAGTCTTCGAGATCTGCGGTAATGGTGAGCTTAACCTTAGTTGGCTCAAGATTCCTGACGCTGATTTTCACGCTTGCGCTCCTGAAATTACGTTTTCTTACCTTCTGCCGGATGGCACAACCGTTACATGATAACGCGAGTTACGGACTCAGCAATAAGTGCAACCTGCCACGCTCTAGCACCTTGAGCTAAAAGAAAGGTTGAAACGTCAACTTCGTGTATATTTTCACTCCAACAAAGATTGCGAATAATTTGTGGTTTAATAATCACTTCTACCGGAGTATGAGTATCTTCAGCAATACACATCAGCAAGGAACGAACACGCTGCAACAAATCATATCGTGCAGGATGATGCTCCTTCCAGTAATGCATGGAACGAGGAGCAGTTTGTGAATCCTGCGAATATTGAGCACCTTGAGCACCCAACGAATCTTGCGAATCAGTAAAATCCTGCGCATCCTCAGTATTATTTGTTGTCCGCAATGAAGAAGATTTGTGCGACTCGCGCGAATCAAATTGCATAGTTCCATTTGGCAATATTGGCGGCACATCATCCATAGCTGTTTCACCAGATTTCGCACGCAAAATTGCTTGTTCAATAACATTTTTCCAAAGAGATGGCTTAATTTTACGCTGAATTGGTGCGTACCGTTCAAACATTTTATCTTGCTCACTGCCTGTGTGTATTCGCACTCGCTCATTTAACGAGCGAATACTACGAAACGCACGAGCATTGCACGGCTTGCGCTTCCCCGCCTCAATAATCGCAGCATCAGAAAGCAGTAGTGTAGGCGCAATATCGTATTGACGAGCAAGAGCATCACGCTCTTCCCACAAAGATTTTGCAATAATTAAGCCAACGCGATCGTGCATAAGCACACTAATATGCGATATTTTAAGCCACGGACGCGGATGCGGAGCTTTCTTTTGCGCCCCCTGCTTCAGTAAGTGCGCAAATTCTTCTTCAGCCCAAGAAAGTTTACCCTGTTTTTTGAGTTCCGCGCGCATTGCTTCTTCTAATTCGATAAGCAATTCAACATCTAAAGCCGCATAATTTCGCCAATCTCGAGGAAGTGGACGGTAAGACCAGTCAGCTGCAGAATGTTCTTTTGCAAGAGTAAGCCCCAAATAATATTCAGTTACCGAACTTAAGCCGAAGCGCTTTCTGCCAAGTAATTTAGCGGCAATCTCAGTATCAAATAACGCACGCGGACGCAAACCAATATCAAAGAATCCTGGCAAATCCTGCATAGAATCGTGAATAATCCAAGGCGCATCCCCTATTGCCGCGTTAAACTCATGCCAATCAACGCCAAGTTTTCCTAGTGCTACAGGATCAAGCAAACCAATGCCGGCACCTTTGCGCTTAAATTGAATCAACCAATCTTCATGACTGTAACGAAAACCGGAAGCTCGCTCAGCATCCGCAGCCAAAGGTCCCGTTCCTGCTGCCAACAAGCTACAATAATCTTTATATGCTTCAAGCGTATCAATGACTTCTGGAACTCCTTCTCTAGGCTCTTTTAAAAGCTTTGGTTCCTCGTTCAAGAACGCCTCCTGATTGTACGCTTAGCAAACACATGCACTTAAAACTATACGTAATATTACACACATAGTTTGCACATTGCTACAGCGAGTAACGCAACCGGATATTCTAATTACGAGATTTACGCAACAATAGTATTCCTCGAGTAATCGCAAAACCTAATACGCTTATAACTAAGGTTGGAAGCATTGCATTAAGGAAATACGATGCGTCCAAATAGAAGAATCTTAACGATATTGAGCCAAGACTAAAGCACACATTCTCGGCTACATTTTTAGAACCACAAGGCAAACCGAGCAAATGCAGAGGTACTGCAAAATACACTAAAAGCGCGTCGTAAATAATGCCTACAAGCACCACAATCCATCCGCCTTTGCCAGCCATTCCAGCGCACACGCACACTCCGGCCATAAGCAAGAATGGGAATATCATAAGCGAAATCATAATGCCAATGCCTTCGCTTAATAGCACGAGTACTGTAGAAGCAATATAACCAATAACTAAAGTAAACCAGCAACCAGCAAGAATCTTATGCTTAGAAATCCAACTATCTTCTTTCATAAAATCTGTTTTACTCAAGCAATACTCTTTAACAGCATCCAAAACGTAATATCCAAAAGCGTAACCAACCCAAGTACCAATAATTCCTCCAAAAGCAATAGCTAGAAGCGCAAGTACTAACAATCCGAAAGAAAGCTTACTGCCTACATAAGGATAAAACGCAAGAAAAATGTCGAAAAGTATGCCACATAACACGCTTAATATCGATGTGATTATCGGCAACGTTAAGCTTCTGGAACGCAGCATAGCAAATAACGATTGAATAGCAAAAAATATTACAACAAGTAAAACTGCTGGACCACACGCAACTGAAACACTTAAATGACTACTATGCACCAATGCGTAAGGAGCGGAAGCAAGAACAGTCACATAAAAAATAAGCGAAACAATCACAGCAACCAAAGCCACAGTATGCGTGCGATTCCAAGTACAATTCTCCTTCAATTCCTTCAACTTCTTCACGATAAGCTCCTTTGCCTATGCAATATTGGATATTGTTGAAATCCTATCATAAACAAAAAAAATGTAAATATAGAAAAATACGCTCTTAACAGAATTATTACAACTTACAGAGCGTTATAATTTAAGCACTTCGACAATTCAATGCGCATATTTAGATTCAATACACAACAAAACCGTGGTCTTTGAACTGGTTTACAACTCGCTCTTTAAGCGCCCTAGAAGGTCCTTTCTGATTCTCAAGAGGGTACGGAATCCTAAGCTCATGCCACTTTGGGCGGCCTAGTTGATGGAATCCAAGCACGTCAATATGCTCAACAGCATCCCCAAAGGAATCGCAAATCTCAGCAACTTTTTCAACATTTTCTTCGCTGTCGGTCAAACCTGGAACGAGCACAAAACGCACCCAAATCTTCTTACCAGCTTTTGCTAAGCGCTGACCAAAGTCGATAGTTGGCTGAAGCAAACCACCGGTAACTTTTTTATATGTTTCTTCAGTGCCAGATTTAACGTCAAGCAAGCAAAGATCAATATCGTCAATCATTTCGTCCGTGTAATTACGATTCAAAAAGCCGGAAGTATCTAAGCACGTGTGCACGCCCATTTCTTTTGCAGCGCGAAACACTCGAGATACAAAAGCCGGTTGCATCATGGACTCGCCGCCAGAAAATGTGATTCCGCCGCCTGTTGCCTTAAAAAGACTTTGATAACGGTCAACTTTTTTAATCATCGCGTCTAAGTAGACTGGCTTTCCGTCGCGCATTTTCCAAGTATCAGGATTTTGGCAATACTGGCAGCGAAGCGGGCAGCCACTCATAAACACCGTCATACGAGTTCCCGGGCCATCAACAGAAGTGTTAATATCCCAAGAATGAACGAAACCAATATCGCCTGTTTTAAGAGCAACTAAGCGGTCTTTACGATCCAAACCAATTGGAGATTCAAAGCCAGAAAGTCCACCCATTAACGTTTGGCGAGCATACTCTTTCGACTCTTTCAACATATGCTGAGTCGTGGTACGAAACGCTGTATTTTCAACCATAAAGATGCCCTCCAAACTTATTTTTACACAATATACGTAATATATGCGATATGCATAATATACACAATTAACAAAAGCCGGGAGCGAAACTAACCTCACTCCCGGCGGTGTTCAACAATCAACCAAATCAGTCAGTAACAGAACCTTGGTGGAATGTACGAGAAATAACGTCGAGCTGCTGCTCCTTAGTGAGCTTTACGAAGTTCACTGCGTAGCCGGAAACTCGAACCGTCAAGTGCGGGTACTTTTCTGGGTGCTCAACAGCATCTTCAAGCTGTTCCTTACGCAAAACGTTGATGTTTGCATGGTACAAGCCGTGGCCGTTGCCAGCATCCAAAATACCAACCAAGTTGCTGATACGCTCGTCTTCGTCACGCCCCAAACCGTCAGGAGTAATGGTGTTCGTAAGCGAAATGCCGTCGAGAGCATCGTCATAATCAATCTTGCCAACGGAGAACATGGATGGAAGCATGCCGTGCGAATCCATGCCGTTTTCTGGATTTGCGCCTGGAGCGTACGGAGTACCCTTCTTGTGGCCAGACGGGAAGGAACCGGTGTTCTTGCCGTACTCGACGTTAGAAGTAATAGTCAAGATGGACTGAGTTGGAACAGCATTACGGTACACAGGCAAACGCTTTACCTGACCCATTACAGTGCTTACAACCCACTTAGCTAAGTCATCAGCGCGATCGTCGTCGTTACCGTAGATTGGGAACTCACCAACCGTCTTGTAACCAACGATCAAATCGTCATCGCCGCCCTCGATGTACTCGTACTCGTGGCCTTCGGTAGTCTTAGCATCCTTGTTGTAGATTGGGTAAACTTTCGCATACTTTAGAGCAGCCAAGGAATCTGCAGCAATCGACAAGCCAGACATACCGCAGCCGAGTGTACGGTAGACTTCCCTATCATGCAAAGCCATTTCAATGGACTCGTAAGCATACTTATCATGCATGTAGTGGATGATATTCAAAGCCTCAATATAAGTCTCGGAAAGCCATTCCAAAGCCTTCTCGTAGTTGGCCTTAACCTTCTCATAATCGAGAGTGCCGTCTGCTTCTGGACGAATTGGCTCAATAACACCCTTATCAATAACCTGCATGCCGGTCATTTCATCGCGGCCGCCGTTAATCGCGTAAAGCAAAGCCTTTGCGGAGTTCACGCGAGCTGCGAAGAACTGCATTTGCTTACCAACGCGCATTGGGGAAACGCAGCAAGCAATAGCAGCGTCATCACCCCAGTGCTCACGAATGTCTTTATCGGACTCGTACTGGATTGCAGAAGTGTCGATAGAAATTTGTGCGCAGAAACGCTTGTAGGCTTCTGGAAGCTTTGGATCCCAGAAAATAGTGATGTTTGGCTCAGGACCAGGCCCAAGATGCTCAAGAGTCAAAGTGTTAAGCAAACGGAACGAAGTCTTAGTAACAAACGTGCGACCATCATCACTGAAGCCAGCATCAGACCACGTTGCCCAGTATGGATCACCAGAGAAGATTGCATCATAATCCTTAGTACGCAAGAAGCGCACAATGCGAAGCTTCATAACGAGTGCATCAATAATCTCCTGAGCGTCAGTTTCGGTAATCAAACCAGCCTTCAAATCGCGCTCAAAGTAGCAATCGAAGAATGCGGAAACACGGCCGAAGCTCATTGCAGCGCCATCCTGGCTCTTGACAGATGCAAGATAACCCATGTAAGTCCACTGAACAGCTTCCTTAGCAGTTTGAGCTGGACGTGTCAAATCCAAGCCGTACTCGTTACCCAAATTAATAAGCTGCTTCAAAGCCTTGATTTGCTCATCATGCTCTTCGCGGAAACGAATCCAATGCTCAATTTCCGTCTCGGTAAAATCGTTACGATATGGAATTGAATCCTTATCACGCTTCTTAAACTCAATAAGCATATTCACGCCATAAAGAGCCACGCGACGGTAATCACCAATAATACGACCGCGACCATAAGCATCTGGCAAACCGGTTAAAATCTTGTTGTGGCGAGCAATCTTAATGTTCTTAGTGTAAACACCAAACACACCATCGTTATGAGTCTTACGATAGGTAGTAAAAATCTTCTTAATTTGAGGATCTACTTCCTTGCCAGCTTCCTTAATAGCCTGCTCAACCATGCGCCAACCACCATTTGGCATCATAGCGCGCTTGCAAGGCTCATCAGTTTGCAAACCAACGATAACGTTATCTACTTCTGGGCTTTCAATGTAGCCGGCTGGCATGGCGTCAATGCCTGCAGGAATGTGAGTTTCAACATCATAGACACGACGCTCACGCTCAACAGCTAAGTAATTGTCGTCGAGATACTTCCACATGTGCTTTGTTTTCTCAGTAGCATCAGCCAAGAAAGTCTCATCGCCTTCATACGGCGTGTAATTCTTTAAAATAAAGTCACGAACGTCAATATCTTTCTTCCAGTTGCCGTCAGTAAAGCCATCCCAAGCCTTAGTACGAAGATCCTCTTCGGTGAGAACCGGTGCATCAACTGATGTCATATTAGACTCCTTTTGTACCCGCAGCGCACCTTCACGCTGTCTTACTTAACTATGGTAAAGCATGCGCAAAAGGGTACGCGAGGAGTTTTGCAAAAAATCTAGTGAATTACGTCACATTTTATTGAAAAAATGCATTTTTTACTCCCGAAATGCGGTAGTAACAGGTATTCTGCGATCCCTGCCAAATGCAAGAGCACTTACTTTTGGTCCAAGTGGATACTGTCTACGCTTCCATTCAGCACGATCAACCAGTCGCATAACAGTATCAACCGTGTGAGCATCAAAGCCGTCAGCAAGTAAATCCGCTCTACCGTGCGCTCGTTCAATATGTGCTTGCAAAACACGGTCAAGCAAATCGTACTCCGGCAAAGAATCAGAATCCTTCTGACCTGGACGCAACTCTGCACTTGGCGGTTTCACAATAGAATTAACCGGAATAAGCACACCATCTTGCGGAGCTGCTACTTTTACGGCATCCTCATTGCCAACAATCGGCAGCATACCAACACCCACGCCAGCAGCTGCAGCGCGATTGCGCCAACGAGAAAGTGCCCACACTCGTGTTTTGAGTAAATCTTTAATAGGAGCATACCCCCCTACCGCATCACCATATATGGTGGAATATCCACACGCAAGCTCTGACTTATTGCCAGTTGCGAGCGCCAAAACACCGCGCGAATTTGAGTAAGCCATTACGATTACGCCACGCACGCGAGCTTGCAAGTTTTCTGCAGCAACACCTTCTAAGGAAAGTTGCGATTGAAAAGCCTTAAAAAGTGGTTCAATAGGCTGCACATCGTAATGTGCACCAATACGCTCAGCTAAGTCGCGCGCATCATCTTTAGAACCATCCGAAGAATACATGCTTGGCATAGAAATGCCGTACACGTTTACTCCACCGCACGCATCTGCAGCCATAGTTGCTACTAATGCTGAATCTATGCCGCCAGAAAGTCCCAAACACACGCCCTTAAAACCATTCTTACGCATGTAATCTCTAAGACCTACGACACAAGCGCAATATACTTCTTCATCCGCATCAAGTTTTGGAGCAATGCTGGAAACTTTCTGTTTTTTAAGCGAGCTATTGAAATCTACAAAAGCTAAATCTTCAGCAAACATTGGCGAGCGCTCAAGCAAAGTTCCATCCGCATCAACCACAAAACTTCCACCGTCGAAGACTAAATCATCCTGCCCACCAACTTGGTTCACATACACAACAGGCGCATGAACTTCAGCTGCGCGCTTTTGAGCTAAGTTATAGCGCACATGGGTTTTGCCTTCTTCGTAGGGAGAGCCATTCATGGTAATAAGCGCATCAATACCAAGTTTTGCGAGTTGAGCTACAGGACCACCGTCTTGCCAAATATCTTCACAAATTGCGAATCCTAAGCGCATACCGTCAACTTCTATAAGTTCGCACTTATTCCCGGAAGAGAAAATACGAAACTCGTCAAAAACGCCGTAATTTGGCAAGAAATGCTTGTCGTATTGCAATACGGACTTACCTTCATGCAATACGAGCAGGCGGTTACGAGGCTTTCCAGCAGACTCGTCAAAGCCAACAGTTCCAACTACTACATAAAGCTCTCCCAAACCTTCTTCCACAAGTTTTACCGCAAGTAAATCGGCAGCTTGTTGAGCAGATGCGCGAAATGTGCCACGTAAAGCGAGATCTTCAATTGGGTAGCCGGTTAATGTCATTTCCGGAAAAACTACCATCCGAGCGCCTGATTGTTTTGCATGCGCCGAGTATTGCAATACTTTCGCAACGTTACTATCAATATTTCCAACGCATGTATCTATCTGCGCTAATGCCAATCGCAAAAAACTCATATTTTATAGTTTAGTAGATTGCTTTATTGCAAGTAAGAGACGTGTTGCAAAACTCGAACCAAAAACTTTTGTATCTTCCCACATTGCAAGCATTCGCATTAGTAACACGTCATAAATAATACTAATAAGCAAAGTGTAGAATTATTAAATTTTCTCGCTTATATTGATAATTCGTTACTCGCGAAGGGGAAATTCAAAAAGGATTTCAACAAACAAGGAGCAGAAAATATGCGCAGGATTAAAGTTATTGCCTCGATTACAGCTTTGGCAGCTTTGGCAACTTTCGCTTTAAGCGGTTGCGGAAGTGCTAGGAATGCAAATAGCCAAGACGACAAGACTGTTACTGTAGCAGCATCGCCTACTCCTCATGCTGAAATCCTTAATAAAGTAGTAAAGCCGATTTTGCAGAAGGAAGGCTACAAGCTGGTTGTTAAGGAGTTTACAGACTACGTGCAGCCGAATACCGCTACCGAAGAAGGTGAAGTTGACGCAAACTATTATCAGCATCTTCCTTACCTCGACAATTTCAACAAGGAAAAGGGAACGCATCTTGTTTCGGTAGGCGGAATTCATTTTGAGCCTTTTGGATTGTACCCAGGAAAGACCAAAACCATTAAGGCTTTGGCTGATGGTGCAACCGTTGCAGTGCCAAACGATCCTACGAATGAGGCTCGCGCACTGCTACTTCTGCAGGACGCTGGCTTGTTGAAGCTGAAGAATCCAAAAGATATTAACGCTACTGTAAAAGATATTACGAGTAATCCGAAGAATTTGAAGTTTAAGGAACTTGAGGCTGCAACCGTTCCGACTGCAATTAAGGATGTGGATCTTGCTGCCATGAATGGCAACTACGCAATTCAGGCTGGTTTTAACCCAACTAAGGATCCGCTTACTTCCGAAAAGGTTGGTGGAATTGCTGCTAAAACTTACGAAAATATTATTGTAGTAAAGAAGGGTTCTGAAAAGCTGGCCAAAATTAAGGCATTACTTAAGGCTTTGAAAACAAGCGAAGTCCACGACTATATTACTAAGACTTATAAGGGCGCTGTGCTTCCTGTTTTCTAAATAATACTTACCATCAATACTTACCATGTAGCCATATAATGCCGTAAATACGTGTGATTTCTAGCGCGCTTTGCGGCATTATTTTTGTAAGTGCATGAGTACATAGGTACATAAACGCATAAACCCCTGCATAGTATGCGTACAATATGTAAGGCAGTACGTAACATAACACAACTTGATACGTAATTTGATACGTAATTTGATACGTAACGCTAGTATGTTGCACAGAGCACAAAATAATCTGTAAGGAATAGCATGATTCAGATTGAACATCTTCATAAAAGCTACGGCAAAGGTAGCGAAGCGCATGAAGCATTGCATGATATTAATCTCACTATTGAGTCGGGAGAAGTTTTCGGTATTCTCGGTTCTTCCGGTGCTGGAAAATCTTCGCTCGTGCGTTGCATGAATCTGCTTGAGCGCCCAACTTCCGGTAGGATTGTGATTGATGGCAATGATATTACTGGAGTCAAAGACCGCGAGCTTGCTAAAGTTCGAGCAAATATCGGCATGATTTTCCAGAATTTTAGTCTTTTCCAGCAGCGCACAGTATTGCGAAATGTAACTTTCCCACTTGAACTTAATCACGTTGATAAAAAGAAGCGTGAAGAACGCGCGCATTATTTGCTTAATTTAGTTGGTTTGCAAGATCTTGCCGACCGCTACCCTAGCCAGCTTTCTGGCGGCCAGCAGCAACGCGTTGCTATTGCTCGGGCGTTAGCAAATAATCCTTCGATTATGCTTTGTGACGAAGCAACAAGCGCACTAGACTCCACTACAACCGCGCAAATCCTCGATTTACTGCGCCGAATTAATCGCGAACTTAACGTAACACTGGTTATTATTACGCATTCGTTGGCAGTTGCGCGAAATATTTGCGACCGAGTTGCAATGATTGACGACGGTCATATTGTGGAATTAGGCGACACTACAACCTTATTTGCAAATCCACAAAGCAATATTTTGCGAACGCTGATTGCAGATGAAAAGCAAGAAAATCATCGTAAAAAGCCTGCATCTACTACGATTTAATACGCTCTACTACGATTTCATACGCTTAGTAACGAGGTGAAATAACAATGATAGAATCTGCTACACAATTTTTGAACGAATACGGCGACTTACTTGCTGAAGGTGTGCTCGATACACTAGTGATGACTTCAGTCGCAACACTCTTAGCATACGTTATTGGGCTTCCGATTGGCGTATTGCTTATTACTTCCGACAAAAAAGGTATTTGTCCGAACGCTCCAATAAACGCGGTTCTTGGCTGGATCGTTAATATCGTGCGTTCAGTACCGTTTATTATCCTGCTCGTTGCGTTAATTCCATTTACACGCTTGATTGTCGGCACTTCACTTGGCGTCCCGGGTGCCATTGTGCCACTTGTTATTACTGCAGCTCCATTTGTGGCGCGCATTGTTGAACAATCTTTAGCAGAAGTTGACGGAAGTCTGATCGAAGCTGCGCAAAGCTTTGGTGCCAGTAAATTACAAATCGTGTGCAAAGTGCTGCTTTGGGAGGCGTTGCCTTCGCTTATTCGCGGTGCCGCTCTAACATTTATTACACTTTTTGGTTTTTCTGCAATGGCTGGAACGGTTGGTGCAGGCGGACTTGGCGATATTGCAATTCGATACGGCTACCAGCGTTACCAGTATGATGTTATGACTGTAGCTGTTATTCTTTGCATCATTCTCGTGCAAATTGTGCAAACTTTGGGCGACACTATCGCGCGCATTATTAATCATCACGAACGCTAAAGCAGTTCTACATTTTACCAATTACAAACTGCCTGCATGCTACTAACACAGGCAGTTTTATTGTGTTTGAAACTAGTGTGTTTAAAGCTATTGTGTTTGAAACTATTGTGCCGCTGAGATTTATTATTGCTATGTATGATTGTGTTTGTCTTCATACCACCTTCGTGTTCGCTCTCATATTTGCAACATACCCCAACCCATGAAATGCGCATAATCGTGTAAACTTATTGATAATTCAACATTTTGCAGGGGTGCTTTCATAGGAAGGCTGAGATAGGTATTTAATACCTAACCCTTAGAACCTGTTAGTTAATACAACGTAGGGAGCAACGAGTTTAGTATGAATTCAAATTATCCATACGCTTCGATGCGTAATCAATTTAATCTCAACGCCTGCTTTATTGCAGACCCA
The DNA here is from genome assembly GCF_049262705.1 of Gardnerella washingtoni. Taxonomy (NCBI): domain Bacteria; kingdom Bacillati; phylum Actinomycetota; class Actinomycetes; order Bifidobacteriales; family Bifidobacteriaceae; genus Gardnerella; species Gardnerella washingtoni. The sequence goes on from NZ_CP058398.1 coordinate 841,366, forward strand.
CAAGCTTGTAATCATCGACCACTTACTGACGTAGTTGATGATGCTTTACGCGCAGGAGCAACTCTTATCCGACTTCATTGCAACAATGAAAACGCTAAGGAAATTACGACTCTTGCTCGCGATATCGCTCAAATTATTGAAGATAACAATAAGTGCGATTCCGTAACGTTTGTTATTGACGAGCGAGTTGACGTTGCTTGGCAAGCTAGAAATCAAAGTATCAAAGTAGACGGCATTCATCTTGCACAAAGCGATATGGAACCTCGAGAAGCACGTGCTTTGCTTGGAGAGGACGCTATTATTGGCTTGTCTGTTGAAACTGAAAGTTTAGTCAAAGTTATTAATGAGCTTCCGGATGGTTGCATTGATTATATTTGCGTAACTGCCATGCACAATCCTGAAGAAGGATGCGAAAATACTACTGCTGCCTACGAATTGGAAGCAAATCACACAACGTTGGACGAAGCAAAAATTAACACAATTTGCGTAGCAAGTGATTTTCCAGTACTCGTGGGTGGAAAAACACAATTAGATGATGTAGCTATGATTGCTCGTACAAAAGCTGCAGGATTCTTTGTTGCTGAACCTCTATACACTTCAGAAACACCAGAATCCACTATGCGTGAGTTCATTGAACGTTGGAAAGCCGTACGCGGTGAAGCAAAACATGGTTACGCTAAACGCGTAATCGTCGCGGAAAATACAGAAGAAAAGTCTTCAAAACCATCTGAAGAAAAGAAGCCGACGTTTATTAACGCTAAAGAAGCAAAAGATGCAGCAAAATTAGCTAAGCAACAACGTGTTGATATTGCGGCTCGTGGTTGCACCCAGCGAGATAAGGCTCATATTCGCAAAACTACTCCTGTTCATTTTGAATATAAGTATGGTTCCTACGATTTGGAAGTTCCGTACACGGAAATTAAGCTTTCAGATACTCCTGGCGTGGGACCTAACCCGCCTTTTAAGGACTACAATACGGAAGGACCAAAGTGTGATCCTAAAGAGGGCTTGGCTCCGCTTCGCCTTGACTGGATTCGTGACCGCGGTGACGTTGTGGAATATGAGGGCCGCAGACGCAATCTTCAAGACGATGGCAAGCGCGCTATTAAGCGCGGTAAGGCTTCTAAGGAATGGCGTGGGCGTACGCATAAGCCAATGAAGGGCGCGGATCATCCGATTACGCAAATGTGGTACGCTCGCCATGGCATTGTTACTCCAGAAATGCAGTATGTTGCTACTCGCGAAAATTGTGACGTGGAGCTGGTTCGCGAAGAAGTTGCAGCCGGACGCGCTGTAATTCCTTGCAATATTAACCATCCTGAAGCTGAGCCTATGATTATTGGTTCTCGCTTCTTAACGAAGCTCAACGCGAACATGGGTAATTCTGCTGTTACGTCGTCTATCGACGAAGAAGTAGAAAAGCTTACGTGGGCCACGAAGTGGGGTGCTGATACCGTGATGGATCTTTCCACCGGTAACGATATTCACACGACTCGCGAATGGATTTTACGTAACTCCCCTGTGCCAATTGGAACCGTACCAATGTACCAGGCTTTGGAAAAGGTTGAGGATGACGCTTCTAAGCTCAGCTGGGAGCTGTTCCGAGACACGGTTATCGAACAGTGCGAGCAGGGCGTTGACTACATGACTATTCACGCAGGCGTACTACTTCGCTACGTGCCGCTTACCGCAAACCGAGTAACCGGTATTGTGTCGCGTGGCGGCTCGATTATGGCAGAGTGGTGCTTACAGCATCATCAAGAAAGCTTCCTTTACACGCACTTTGAAGAGTTATGCGAGATTTTCGCAAAGTATGATGTTGCTTTCTCTTTGGGTGACGGTTTGCGTCCAGGTAGCTTGGCTGATGCAAACGATGCGGCTCAGCTTTCCGAACTTATGACACTTGGTGAGCTTACAAAGATTGCTTGGCAGCACGATGTGCAAGTGATGATTGAAGGTCCAGGACACGTGCCATTCGACACTGTGCGCATGAATATTGAGATGGAAAAGGCGATTTGCCAGAATGCTCCATTCTATACGCTTGGTCCTCTAACTACCGATACCGCCCCGGGCTATGATCATATTACTTCCGCAATTGGCGGCGTAGAGATTGCACGCTACGGTACTGCAATGCTTTGCTATGTGACCCCTAAAGAGCATTTGGGATTGCCTAACAAAGACGACGTGAAGCAGGGCGTGATTGCATATAAGATTGCTTGCCACGCAGCTGATCTTGCTAAGCATCATCCGCATGCTATGGATCGCGATAACGCTATTAGTAAAGCTCGATTCGAGTTCCGTTGGTTAGATCAGTTTAACTTAAGCTACGATCCGGATACTGCAATCGCTTTCCACGACGATACTCTTCCTGCTGAGCCTGCAAAAATGGCGCACTTCTGCTCGATGTGCGGACCAAAGTTCTGCTCCATGGCTATTTCTCAGAATATTCGTAAGCGTTTTGGCGGCGCTGCTCAACAGGAACAGCTTGTTGAGGAAGCGCGTAGCCAGGCGATTACTGATGGCATGAAGGCAATGAGCAAGAAGTTCCAGGAATCTGGTTCGTCGCTGTATCAAAACTTATAGTGTATTTTTAATACGTTTCAATATTAGAAAATACACGTTTATACGTACCACGAATAAATTAGAAGAAGGTTAAAATAACCAACTACAGCGGGTTTTATAGTGAGCGCTACTGCTTACTATAAAACCCGCTTTTTTATAACTTGCAAAATATTAAGTTCATTCCTACGTTAATAGCCAAATTGGTTCTTAGGTTGGTTCTTAGGTTGGTTTCTCAATTCGCTCTACAATATCGCAAAATATAACGTATAACACGATACTGGCTAGCAGTCTCGAACATATGGGAAAATTACAACTATGAGCACAATTATTATGCATACTTCTGAAGGCGATATTACTATCAATCTCTTTGATGACAAAGCGCCAGAAACTGTTAAGAATTTCATTGGTCTCGCAACCGGCGAAAAAGAGTGGAAAGACCCATTCACTGGTGAGGCTTCTCATGAACCTTTCTACAATGGTTTGACATTCCACCGCATTATTAAAGATTTTATGATTCAAGGCGGTTGCCCACTTGGCACCGGCACAGGCGGTCCTGGATATGAGTTCGACGATGAGATTGATCCGTCGTTGAAGTTCGATAAGCCTTATTTGCTTGCTATGGCAAATGCGGGTAAGCGCCGCGGACGCGATGGTCGTTTACACGGCACTAATGGCTCACAATTCTTCATTACGACTGTACCAACACCTTGGCTCGATGGTCATCACACTATTTTCGGCGAAGTAGCTGACGCTGCTTCAAAGGCAGTAGTAGATAAGCTCGATACTGTTGCTACCGATCGAACTGACGCACCTTTGGAACCAGTAGGTATTATGTCGATTGAGGTGTTGTGATTTCTCACATCAATGTATTACTTATCATCAAGTAACAATTTGTTATAAGTCTGTTTTTTGAAAAAGAAAGCTCCTGTGATGCTTATTTGAGCACGCAGGAGCTTTTCTACATTTGAGCTGTTCTGTACTTTTATTTTGTTTTTGTCAATGCAGCAAAAGATCAATCAACTCTACAATTCTGTCATACGCAAGTAAGTTAAGCATACAAAAGCCTTACCAGCGACTAAAAATCACCAGTAAGGCTTTTCTACTATGCGTTATTAATTTTGGGACTAACTAGCAACTAAGCTAGCTACAACCTACTTATTGCTGTGACGAGAAGTGCCACGACGCTTACCCAAGAAGATTGCAGCACCAGCAGCAGCTACCGTTGCAGCAAACATGCTCAACACAGATACTGCACTACCAGTCTTACTTAGTTCAGCAGCACGACCTGCCTGTGACGCATGAGCTTGCACGGACTTACGGACTTGAGCTGCATGAGCCTGAGCATCCGCAAGAGTCTTACGAGCATCCGCAAGTTTACGCTGAGCAGCATTAACTTGAGCTTGCGTTGCAGATGGGTTAGCAGCAAGCTTCTTAACTTCAGCCTCAGCAGCTTCAACCTTCGCTTGTGCTTGAGCAACAGCAGCATCAGCGTTCTTCACAGCTGGCGTATTGTTTACAGCAGCATTGGTAGAACCAGTTGTGCTCTGATCAGCCGTAACGCTTGCACCAGTGGTGGTTGTGTTGCCAGTAGTTGTGCCAGCGTTGCTGCCAGTGGTGGTACCAGTGGTGGTACCTGCAGTGACGCCTGTACCCGCATCACTCGTAGTGCCAAACTTGCTCACAATCGCTTGTTTAGTATTCTGAAGCTTCTTCAAAGCTTCATCAACTTGAGCCTGCGTAGCATGAGCATCCTGAAGCACTGTATGAGCATCGTCAACAGCTTGCTTGTACGCATCTAAATCAGGTACTTCAGCAACCAAATACGGTGCTTTGCTTCGGAAATTAGTATCATCGTCAACAGCCTGCTGCAAACCACTCTTATCAACTGAAGGAGTTGGAGTTGGCTTCAAATCATGCTCAGCCTTATTCAAATCCTCAGCAGCCTGATTCACCTGATCCTGAGTTGCATTCGGATCCTTATTCACTTCGTTAGCGTGATCCAAAGCGTGATCATAAGCCTGCTTCTTATCTGAAGGAGCATTCGTATAATCATCAGACTTCTTCACATTAGGCTCGTTGCCAATTTCCTTTTGCAAACCAGTCTTATCAACTGAAGGAGCTGGAGTTGGGGCTGGCTTCAAATCATGCTCAGCCTTCTTCAAATCCTCAGCAGCCTGATTCACCTGATCCTGAGTTGCATTCGGATCCTTATTCACTTCGTTAGCGTGATCCAAAGCGTGATCATAAGCCTGCTTCTTATCTGAAGGAGCATTCGTATAATCATCAGACTTCTTCACATTAGGCTCGTTGCCAATTTCCTTTTGCAAACCAGTCTTATCAACTGAAGGAGCTGGAGTTGGGGCTGGCTTCAAATCATGCTCAGCCTTATTCAAATCCTCAGCAGCCTGATTCACCTGATCCTGAGTTGCATTCGGATCCTTATTCACTTCGTTAGCGTGATCCAAAGCGTGATCATAAGCCTGCTTCTTATCTGAAGGAGCATTCGTATAATCATCAGACTTCTTCACATTAGGCTCGTTGCCAATTTCCTTTTGCAAACCAGTCTTATCAACTGAAGGAGCTGGAGTTGGGGCTGGCTTCAAATCATGCTCAGCCTTATTCAAATCCTCAGCAGCCTGATTCACCTGATCCTGAGTTGCATTCGGATCCTTATTCACATTGTTAGCGTGATCCAAAGCGTGATCATAAGCCTGCTTCTTATCCGAAGGAGCATTCGTATAATCATCAGACTTCTTCACATCACCACTATTCGCAATCTCATGCTGCAAACCAGTCTTATCAACAGAAGGAGCTGGAGTTGGAGCTGGCTTCAAATCATGCTCAGCCTTCTTCAAATCCTCAGCAGCCTGATTCACCTGATCCTGAGTTGCATTCGGATCCTTATTCACATTGTTAGCGTGATCCAAAGCGTGATCATAAGCCTGCTTCTTATCTGAAGGAGCATTCGTATAATCATCAGACTTCTTCACATCACCACTATTCGCAATCTCATGCTGCAAACCAGTCTTATCAACAGAAGGAGCTGGAGTTGGGGCTGGCTTCAAATCATGCTCAGCCTTCTTCAAATCCTCAGCAGCCTGATTCACCTGATCCTGAGTTGCATTCGGATCCTTATTCACATTGTTAGCGTGATCCAAAGCGTGATCATAAGCCTGCTTCTTATCTGAAGGAGCATTCGTATAATCATCAGACTTCTTCACATCACCACTATTCGCAATCTCATGCTGCAAACCAGTCTTATCAACAGAAGGAGCTGGAGTTGGAGCTGGCTTCAAATCATGCTCAGCCTTCTTCAAATCCTCAGCAGCCTGATTCACCTGATCCTGAGTTGCATTCGGATCCTTATTCACATTGTTAGCGTGATCCAAAGCGTGATCATAAGCCTGCTTCTTATCTGAAGGAGCATTCGTATAATCATCAGACTTCTTCACATCACCACTATTCGCAATCTCATGCTGCAAACCAGTCTTATCAACAGAAGGAGCTGGAGTTGGGGCTGGCTTCAAATCATGCTCAGCCTTCTTCAAATCCTCAGCAGCCTGATTCACCTGATCCTGAGTTGCATTCGGATCCTTATTCACATTGTTAGCGTGATCCAAAGCGTGATCATAAGCCTGCTTCTTATCTGAAGGAGCATTCGTATAATCATCAGACTTCTTCACATCACCACTATTCGCAATCTCATGCTGCAAACCAGTCTTATCAACAGAAGGAGCTGGAGTTGGAGCTGGCTTCTTACCATCCAACGCAGTCTTAGCAGTAGTAATAGCCTGAACAGCTTTAGCAACATCATCAGCCGTAGCATCAGTCTTAGCTAACACGCTTTGACCATCACTAATAGCCTTATCATAAGCACCCTGCTTATCAGCATCAGCATACTTATACGCGTCAGAATCCTTCACCTGCCCAGCAGCATCAACAAGAGCCCTCAAACCAGTCTTATCAACAGAAGGAGCCGGAGTTGGCTTTTGTTCCTTACCATCAAGAGCCTTAGCAGCATTCTGCAATGCAGTCAATGCAGCATCAACAGCTTTTTGCTTCTGTTCTTGAGTCTTTGGATCCTCGCCAACAGCTAACTGTTTCTTGCCTTCAGCATCCGCAATCGCATCTTCAGCCGCTGCAAGTGCCTTGTCAAAATCAGTCTTCTTGTTCTCAGTAGCATTCTTGTATACAGGCTTATCCGTCAAAAGCTTATCTTTGTCGACTTCAGCTTGTAATGCAGTTGTATCAATGCCGTCAAGAGCCTTGCGAGTATTCACTAAGTTAGCAAGAGCAGCACCGATTGCATTCTGCTGAGCTGCAGCATCAGCACCAAGCTGAGTTACTTTATTTGCATCCTTAGCCTCTTCAAGAGCAGTTTTTGCAGCTTCAAAAGCTTTATCGAATGCTTCCTTCACATTCTTCGTTGCATTCTTGTATACAGGCTTTTCCTTCAAAGCAACATCATCAGTGTACTCTTTTTGCAAGTCGTCAGTGTACAAACCAACACCCTTAACAGAGCTATCAAGACCTTGCATAGCTTTAAGCAAATCATTGTACAAAGCGTTAGCACCGTCAGCGTTAATATTGTCGCTGTCTGCGCCATCAACCTTATCTAGTTGAGTGTTTGCAGCCTTCAAAGCAGCATCGAAAGCAGATTTCTTATCTTCAGTGGCAGAAGAATACTTTTTATCTTTATCATCCTTCTTAAGCGCGTCTGCACTCGTAGCAAGATCAGCCAAACGCTTCATCACACCGTTCAAGTTCAACGCTTGCTCAAGAGCATCATCGATGTCATCCTTGCCAGTAGACTTTCCAGCTTCATCAACATGATCAGAGGCATCAGTGCTATCAAGAAGATCCTTATAATACTGCTTTTGAGCCTTGTTCAAATACTTAAGATCAGCAATCTGCTTCTTAGCATCCTCAATCTTTTGAGCTTTCAAGTAACGATTAGCAATACCGGTTGGATCACCAAGCATAGTTGCAGCTTCGATGTCCTTAATAGCCTTCTGCTTTTCAGCATCTGGAAGATCACTACCGTTAATACGCTTCTTCTGAGCTTCCTTTTCTTTATTAAGTTCAGAATTTTGATCGTTGGTGATACTAGAAGTATCGCGCTTAGGCGTATTCTTCTTAATGTCTCCATTCGCAGCATCGATATTAGTATCTACGCCATCAACAGCCTTCTTGATTTCGGAAGGCTTTGTTGCGTTGTTCACAGCAGTCTTAGCATCATCGATTGCTTTAGTGGCAGCTTCATATGAAGTTTTAACGCTCGCTTGCTGTTCAGAAGTCAACGCCTTGTATGCTGCATCAAGCTCTGCTTTCTTAGTTTCAAGCTTCGCAATACCAGCATTCTTGGCATTCTGCTCGTTACTTGTATTCTGTAGCTTGGCGGCGTCAAGAGCATTCTTAATCTCATCTGCAGTGGCATCCTGCTTTGCAAGAGCAGCTTCCAAAGCAGTGAGCGTTGGATCCTTAGCAGGAGTTCCACCGAGCAACTCGTTAAGAGCAGCATCCTCAGTGTGGTTTGGATCAGACGAATCATCTTTTCCACCCTTACCGTGGTCAAGGAACACAAACGTTGCTTTTTGTGCTTCTTCCTTAACGCCCTTAAGCTCGCTGAGTTTCTTGGCTTCATCAACAACGCTATTCACGCCATTAATGTCAGCTGCTTTATTGACCTTACCCTTAAGAGTATTCTTTTCATCATCACTCAAATTAGGAAGCTTGCTGATAATATCCTTAGCAGCTTCTTTAGCAGCGTCGAGCTTCTGCTGGTTCTCAGCGTCAGTACCATTCTGATTGCCGCTTATTTCGTTACTAACTGTTGGATCTACAGATTTTGCGTTTTCACCAGCTTTCTCTGCAGCTTCCTTCAAAATCTTTTGAATTTCTTCAGCAGTATTTGCTGTATCAATACGATCATCAAAACCTTTCTTATCTGTCTTAGTCAGATTTGGATTATGATCGATTGTCTCCTTAGCTTGCTTTCTCATCTCCTTAAGCTCATCGTCGCTAAGCTTTGGAGTTTTTTCCTTCTTCTTGTAGCTAATAGCAACAGAGAAAAGCTGCTTACCATTCTGATCCTTAAAGACGATTGACTTATAGTCTTTTTTACCATCGGTTTCGCTGGAAGTAACTGACATGATATTATCGTCAGCAATTTCCATGTTAACAGTGCCAGACTTTGGAGTTAAATCAGTAGGTAAAGTTGTAGGGACAGTATTAGCATTGAATTTGTCGCTATTATCGTAGTTAACTTTTACGAACGCTTCCACAGCCTTCTTGAAATCATCTTCAGTAGGCGTGGCTGGATTATCAACAACAACATCACCAGCAGAATTGTAAGTAGGATCAGCATGCTTTGCTTCACTCAGCTTCTTAATAAGCTCACGAAGCTCTTCGGCATCAGTCATCTTATCAATAGCTTTATCAGTTATTTCATCTTTATTTAAACCAGCTCTTGTAAAGTCAGATTTAGTAAGATTTTTCTTTTCAGCCAAAAGCTGCTTAGCAAGAGCCTTCAATTTTTCAACGGTGTTGTCCGTAGGATTCTGGCTTCCGCTATTCTTGATATACAAGTCAGATGCCTTGATGGTGAATAGTTGTTCTTCAGTAGATGCACCACTGGCATCTTCTTCAGTATCGCCCTTCTTGTGTCCACAAACTATGATATCGCCATAACCTTCCGTGCCTGCACTTGTATTCGCAAAAATCTTTGTAACACCAGCACCAGTAGCATCACTATACGGAGTCATACCTGTAGTATTTGGAGCTGCATTTACTCCAGAAGCATTTTCAAGCGTAACTGTACCATCACTCATTGCAGGGATTGTGCCAGTATAGTTATCGTTCACAAACTGCTGCAACGCATGCTTCATTTCATCTTGAGTTGGAGTTTCACCTGCAATACCAATCTTTGTAAGATTATACTTGTATCCATCTTGGCTTGGCTGTGGAGTTACTGTCTCCTTCTTGCGCTTCTCATAAATCCTACTGTGATCAATAGTAAGAAGTTCAGTGAGCTTCGTAGATGAACCAGTAGTCTTGTAACCCTTAATTACAATGTCTCCACTGTTGTTGTATTCAATATCAACGACGCCATCACCAGAATTGACACTAGCCGTAAGACCCTTAGTGCTATCTTTTGGCGTAAGATTGCTCACAAGGCATTTGCTTCCAGTTAATGTACCAGCTGACTTGTAGTTATCTTTAACAAACTGAAGAAGCGCACCATTTTTATCTTCTGTAGTAAGATGCTCAGGGTCATCGACAAAATACTTATTAAGGTTGTATTTGATTCCGCTTTCCTCAACAGTGCCAGACTGCTGATGCTTCTGCAGTTCAGGCTTCTGTTTCATAAACATACCCATCGGGTAAGTTGCAGACTCATACTTATCTGCCGTAAAAGTAACCTTGCCGACACCATTCTTATCAACAGCAAACGTAACGTCGGTAATTTGAGGATGAGTATCAGAGTCCTTAGTATCAGTAGCAGTCAACCCCTTCAAAGTATCTTTAATTGAAGTAAGTTGCGTACTATGATCAGTTAAATCAGTTGTCTTCATGTTAAACGGATCAAAATTCACAGAGGGAATGTCAGTAGGAACAGCAACCGTGAAATACTTTTTCTCATCGCCAGTTGGCTTCAGCTTTGGAGCATCAGGAGCTTTCTTCTTTAAGTATAAGAAACCTGGAACTATAGTTTGCGATCCATCTTTCCAAGTTATAGTAGCAGTACCGTTAGTAGCAATACTTACAGGAGATTTACCATTTTGCTTAGCAGCATTGTATATACCTAACTTTTCGTTAGCTTTATCAAACTTAGCTATTAAATCAGTAATCTCTTTTTGAGTTAGAGAAGAAGGATTATCAACTTCTGTATAACCCGGCAAAATGTACGGCGCCCAATCGGCGATAGTTGCACCTTGATACACCAAATCAGACGCAGGGATTTCAAGATTTGAACCATCTTCGTAAGTCACAACAAGGTTCTTGCCGTCTTTATCGAAAGCAATAGCATTATCCTTAGCAAGATGCTTGCTAAATTCGCTGTCATCAGGATTCGCCTTCTTGAACGCAGCAATAACAGTCTTCTTGTCCTCATCGGTCAACTTAGACGGCTTCACTACAGGCGTGCGAGCTGGAAGCGTTGGCTTATACTTGTCTTTATCGGTTTCGTTCTTTAATACCAATAAGTTAGCCGGCATAACACGCTTAGTGTTGTCTGTAAAAGTAATAGTCGCATTACCTTTAGCATCAACACTAACGCCGTCTTTTGCTACCAGCTTATCAAATAAGTTTGGATTTTTTGAATCCGCACTCTTATTAACATCCTCAATAGCCTTCTTCACTGCTGCCTGTTCATTCTCATCAAGCGAGTCAAGATTCTTTACAGGCGTCGGCTTAGGATATTTCAATTCCAAATGATCAGCAATCTTCGGTGCACGCATCGTGGTACCTGCAACGTAACGCCAATTGCCAACACCACGGTAAATACCTGCAACAAACAACAGCGGCTTCTGATCGCGCTGCATCCAAGCCTCATCCGTCATTTCTGCCACATACGACATTTCGTAGTAGCGTTGACCAGCAGACTCCCAGTCAGCAAAAATACCCTGGAGACCGTTAGCCTCACCGTCCTTATAAATATTCCACTGATCTTTGGTATTACCAGAATTATCGTAATCTTTCTCATTCTTAGTAATACCGACCATACGCTGCCAACCCTTGCCATCGATGGTCTTGTCACTACCAGAGTAATAATCGCGCGAAACACTGTGCTTCCACTGATCTATGTTGTTATACGTATGGTCACTTGCTATAACATAGCCTGGCCTTGAAGCATCTTGCAACTTTTTAGCACCAGGAGTAGCTGGACTAGAAGCCTCCTGAGTTCCTCGCTCATTCCTTACCAAACGAATTTGAGAAATCGTACCTGTTTCCAAACCTTTTGGCACACCAAACCACCAAGTTGGTCTTAAAGCCCACTTATCTGGTTGTTTATTTGAATCCTCAGGATTATTAGAAGTATATTCAACGCGCACAAACTTACCAAGCGGATCAACACCATCGTTTCCACCTTTAAGCGCGTCAGCCTTAGTTTTATAATATGTTACTTTAATCAGCAAACGCTCTTTACTGTAATCAGCGTCAGCTTTGTAGCCGTAATAAACGCGAGCACCGTCACCACTTACATAACCATCAGCATAGGCAGGAGAAACGAATACCCCCCCCCCAAGCAACATTGATCCAGCAAGCATCGCAGCGCACACACTCTTGGATAGTGGCGCATAAGTAGTATGCTTAGCAGACTTTTGCAAAGCAGCAAGATGCTTTACAGTAATACTCTTCTTCGTCATTATTCCTCACTTTATTTGGTATACATAAGCTGAATATGCAATTTGCAGCCAACAATAACAGACAGCAACAAGCAATCAGCATCCACTTCATTGATACACGCCAGCTTGCAGTTTCATTACGCTTCATACTCTCCCATACGTTTCAGCGAGCATAAACCTTGCAAACTGACACCCGTACAGATGTAATGATACTCAAAACTTCACGCATTTCAAGCATTGTTACACTATGATTTTTAAATATTTCGGCGTATTTCCGCAGAAATTATAGATTATGACGTTATGATATTTCTTTACAAAATAAAGCGACACGCCGCAGCTTGTAGTAACTATTCTCAGCTACTACTAGCTGCGTAAGTGCCGCTTTTAAAATTACGTCATGCAAAATTATTGATTGCTATGTAATGAATCATTTGGTTACATTATTTAGCTACGTTACCTCATTACGTTACCTCATTACGTTACCTAATTACGTTACCTAATTAAGATATGGTCGCAGCTTATCAATAAGTAAACCATTCGACGCTACTACATCATTCTCGCGGCGGTAATGAATAGGACTTCCATCCCACTGGCATACTTGTCCCTGAGCTTCTTGCACCACCACGGCACCGGCAGAAACTGCTGGAATATCCCATTGATGCAAATGCGGCTCAAAATAAGCGTCGTACGTGCCGTCTGCCACCTTGCATAAATCAAGCGAGGCTGGACCAATGCGTTTAATATCTGCCGGACAACCTTCTTCTAATGAAGCAACCACATCCAAAGCACGTTTCGATTCGCCCGGAATATAAGACATACCATAGCAAACTACCGAACCACGAAGATCCGAAGATGTAGACGGCGTAATCTTTTCACGTTTCTCACCTTGTGGAGTTCTGCGAATACGAATCGCACCTTGATCTTTTGCAGCAAGATATGTCAAACCCAATGCAGGAGCATGTACTACACCAAGCACAGGGCGAGCTGAACCTTCATCATTAAATTCAAACAAAGAAACCGTAAGCGTCCACTCAGCCATGTCTCGGTTGAAATTAATAGCACCATCAACATTGCCAACACACCAAAAACGGTCTCCAGGATTACAATGCTCTGGTCTCGTTCTCCAAAAACCTTGGAAAGGATTGACATAGGTCAAACGGTTTTGAATAAAGCGCACAAGCTTGTCACCAAAACCAGACTCTGATTGCATAGGATCACCCAACGCAAGCGAAGTCATATCTTGAGGACTTAACTGATCCTGATACGCATGTTTACCAACATCTTCCAAAATACGCGCAACTTCTAGCGCAACTTCTCGTAAATTCACGTTACACTCCCTACCCTGCTATACGTAAATTCCCGTATTTACGCACACTCTCTCTCACTTACAAATTACTTACTATTTTACTTGTCTTATAAAAGACTTACCAGCACAAACATATGTTGTGGTTAAAAGATACACAACATGCACAAACTAGTATCTCATCACTAGTATTCATCATTAATATTTAATCATTGTCCTACAATTTTACATTGCCTACGTACATTACTCAACTTTTCGTTCTATAAATGCAGAATTTATTTTGCATCTCAATATGTTTTGTAATTCATTCGTAGTGATATTAACGTGGTAGAGATTTGAGATTTTTCGCACTGATTGGATCTTGCGCGTTTATGAAGTTTTGCAGTTGTGCTCTGCAGACGCTGATTCTCTATTGCATAGAGAACGCTAGCACTCATGCTGCTGCACACATCACACCAGAAAATCTCAACCTACGCACCCACCCGCAGCTTAATTGCGCGACTTTAGTTGCACTTAGTAAACCACGCACTTTTCGTAACAAACTTAACGAGTCTATGAGTTTTGTGTTGTTGTTTAGTGTGTTGAGAGGCTGGAAAAATTGTGTTCAGTGCTAAAAGAGGACTGAGGAAGCAACATTGTTAAAAGATAGGCGAACACAATAAAATGCTTTAACAGTTAAAGCGACGAAGGACGGGACGCACGCAAACACAAATTTTCCAGCCTCGTCAAAACCAAAAAACTAAACCAGTTACAAAACTCATAGACGATACTAAAGAATATCGAAAAGAATATCGAAAAGAAAATCGCAAATAAAGAAATCCCCGAAACTCACGCAACATTAAGCAACGCATTAATTCACATTCAAAAAACGCAAGACAGCACTTACATCGCGAGTAAGAATGCGGTAAGGAGTAGCCGCTTGAACTGCTGGTTTTGCGCAGAAAGCCACGCCTAATCCAGCGAATGTAATCATTGCAATATCGTTCGCTCCATCCCCCACTGCAACAGTTTGTTCGTGCGCAATTCCGAAATTACTTGCCCAAGTTTGTAGCGCTTCAACTTTTGCGTTAGCGTTAACGATATTTCCAAGTACGTTGCCAGTAAGCCTGCCATTTATAGATTCCAAATGGTGAGCCACCCAAAAATCAATATTCAAACCCGGCAAAAATTCGTCCAAAATCTCGTGAAAACCGCCAGAAACTGCGCCAACTTTCCAACCATGCGCATGAAGAGTGTCAATTAAAACATTCGCGCCTTTAGTTACGTGAATTTGCGAAATAATACGCTTTTTGCACTCATCAATATGTAAACCGCGAAGCATACTCACGCGCAGACGCAAGGAAGTATCGAAAGTAATTTCGCCACGCATTGCGCGCGCTGTAATCTTAGAAAGCTCATCTCCGCATCCAGCTTCTGCACCGAGCAAATCGATAACTTCTTCTTCTATAAGTGTTGCATCAACATCCATAACCAAAAGCCCAGGCTTGGATAAAGTTGGCAACATCGAAGAAAGGTTCATACTCATAATTTTATGCACAGTAAGCTGTTGCCGAAAGCCTGGCTCCGCGCGCCCAGTCTGCCGCTTTCATAGCTTTCTTACCTTGCGCTTTTACTTCCAAAAGTTCAAGTGCGCCGCTTAAAGTACCGACCCAAACTTGCTTCTTGCCAGCAAGCAATTTTCCAGGATCAAGCTTCATCAATTCCTCACCATGTGGATCGTTAGCATTTGCTGGAACTGCGCGTAAAACATGCAAAGTAATCGGATCCGCATTATGTTCATCATCAGCGTGAAGTTCGCACCACGCACCTGGATTTGGCGTACAAGCACGAATTTGACGATCAACAGCAAAAGCTGGCGCATGAAAATCAATATGAGCATCTTCAACCGTGATTTTTTGCGCAACTTCTTGAGGAGTTTGATCTTGCTCAACCGGCACAATTTCACCAGTTTCCATACCACGAAGAGATGCTGCAAGCAGCGGAGCTCCGTCGTTTGCAAGTCGCGCAAGAAGATCGCCAGAATTTTCGTGAGGCTCAATTTTTGTAGTAAACTGCGCCAAAATAGGTCCACAATCCATGCCGCGTGTAATGCGAAAAACCGTAGCACCTGTAATGTCATCCCCGGCCCAAATTGCGCGCTGCACAGGAGCTGCACCTCGCCATTGCGGAAGAATCGAAAAATGAAGGTTATACCAGCCGAGCGGCAACGCATCTAAAACATTCTGGCGCAAAATCTTACCGTACGCCACAACTGCTGCAGCTTTTGCACCAGTTGCCGCAAGCTGTTCAAGAAACACATCTTCATTTTTAGGATCCGACTCAAGCACCGGCAAACCAAGCTCAAGAGCAGCCTTCTTCACAGGGCTTGGAACCAGCTTCCTTCCACGACCTGTTGGAGCGTCAGGACGAGTAAGCACTGCACGAACGTCAAAATGCTCATTATCTTTTGCTAGCTCACGAAGAGATGGAACCGCAACTTCTGGAGTACCTGCAAACAATATTGGTAATACCATACTTACCCCCACAATTTTTACACTTATAAAATTCTATGCCTATATAGTGCTCTTATAAAAGATTTTTGAGTATCACGCATGTTCGGTAATAAAATTTGCAAATTAACAAAATTTTGTCCATCTGCAAACATCAGCCAGCAAACATCAGCCTGAAAATATCAGCCAGCAAACGCTTCCTTTAATTTACTAAAGAAACCTTTACGCTCACTTGGCTGTTCTGTCAAAGAATGCTGCTGCACTTGCTTCACACTGCCGTCATGCAATTGAGCAAACTTCTCGATTAAAGCACGTTCCTCATCATTCAGCTTTGTAGGCGTTTGCACTACGACGTGAACAACAATATTGCCACGATCTTGAGAACGCAGTTTCGTTACGCCAAGATTTGACAAAGTAATAGTATCGTCACTCTGGCAGCCAACAGGAATAACTATGCGCTGCAAACCGTCAAACGTATTAATCTCAACATTATGACCAAGCACAGCCCAACTCATAGGAACCGTAATCCAGCAATGCAAATCGTCACCGTTACGCGTGAACTGCTTATCAGCGCGAATATGAATATCAACATACAAATCGCCGGCAGGACCACCGCATTCGCCAACACTACCCTGCGAAGCTAAGCGCAAACGACTACCATCACGAATGCCAGCTGGCACATTCACACCAACTTCACGAATAGTACGCACACGACCATGACCATGGCAGTTCTGGCAAAGATTCTTAATAATGGTGCCATGCCCCTCGCACTTATCACAAGGCATTGAAGACATCATTTGCCCAAGCATAGTGCGCACAATCTTCTGGCAAAAACCAGAACCATGGCATTGATCACACTGTTCAGGAGCAGCACTGTCTGCAGAACCAGAACCAGAACAATCCTTGCATACGCCAAAAGTAGTTACGCGCACACTGACATTGCCGCCAAAAATAGCGGTTTTCAAATCAATACGCGCCTCAGCTAACGCGTCATCTCCAGGCTGTACGCGAGAAATTGGCCCTTGCGAACTACCAAAAGAGCCACCAAAGAATTGGCTGAAAATATCCCCCATACCCATATCTGAAAAGCCAGCAGCACCAGCACCTGCACCAGCAGAAGGATCATTAGGATCAACACCCATATCTACCATACGACGCTTTTCTGGATTAGAAAGCACGTCATAAGCAGCATTCACTTCTTTAAACTTATCTTCAAACTCAGCGCCAGCAATATCCGGGTGGTATTTGCGGCTCATCTTGCGATATGCTTTACGAATTTCATCATCGCTAGCATTATGGTCAACACCCAAAATCTTATAATAATCAGTCACTGTAATCCCTTTGAATAGACTTCATAACACATTTCGTAACAAACTTCGTAATAAACCCCATCAGTATTACTCAACGTCACCTATTATATAACTCCACTTATTGTGCCATAAGGCAACGTCAGTAAGTCATAACCAACAGTGATTTTCAACGATTTTGTGCAATAAACGCATTTAGGTAACGTGCAACCGCTTTAACAGCAGCCATCGTAGCAACATAATCCATATGTTGCGGTCCAATAGAACCAATAAAAGCAACTGGCATATTTTGACGATGAGTTCGATCGATATTTGATTCTTGAGTAGAAACATCAGCTTGAGATGAAGATTCATTCATTAGCTGATTGTCAATATTATTTATAAAGGCAGCTTTTGCAGAACCAACATTCGCAGAACCAACATATACCGCATCAGCATTCCCAGAACCAGCATTACCAGAATCAACATTTGAGCTAGTAAAATCTGCAGAATCAGTAGACGCATCTGGATCATACCCATATCCACTCGTAACAACAGAAGCATGCAATAAACCTGGATTATGAGTCTCGGAACCTATAGCAACACTTACACCACTGGCACAGTCACTTGCTTCTTCACTCATCGCAGTCATTAAGCGCATTATCACAGCCTGCTCTTCAAGAGCATCAAACAAGGAAGCAAAATCACTCATTGTTTGACGGTGAGCCAACTGAGAAGCTCCAGCCATATACAAATCATGCGTATGTTCACCAATATGCATATCTTCTAACGCATCCACAAGAGAACGAAGCAAATTACGAATATGAGCACTAGCAATAGTAGTAGAAATTGTTTGCAGTGTACGCGCGGCTTCACGCAACGACAACCCAACGCATAACTTATTGATAGTAGCAATAGACTGACTTAATTCTTCAGCATTCACATCCGAAATCTGCAACATATGCTGCGCAACACTGCCAGTATCAGTAATAACAACTGCCAGCAGCATACTCATGGAAACTTGAACAAGCTCAATACGACGAACACTCGCGCGAGATAATGCCGGAGCTGCAACAAGAGCAACTTGACCTGTAATACTTGCAAGCAAACGCGCAGAACGCTGCAATGTATCTTGCAAACTAACCGATCCGCTTAAAAAGTTACGTATAGCACGACGCTGGGGCTCAGAAAGCGGAATCACAGCAGCCAAACCGTCAACAAAATAACGGTAGCCTTTTTCAGTAGGAATACGCCCTGCAGAAGTATGCGGCTGTATTAAGTAACCTTCTTCTTCCAAAGCCGACATATCGTTACGAATGGTCGCTGAACTGACACCAAGCTGATGATGTTTTGCTAAAGCAGCAGAACCAACAGGCTCCTGAGAACGAATATAATCCTCAACAACCGCACGCAATACCATCATGCGTCGTGACTGCATTATCGCTCCTTACAAACACGTCTAAATACTATACTTCTATAGTAATCTATTTCTTAGCACGCAACAGAACATAAAAGCAAACTTTTGACACACTTTATAACATATTCGTCGCGCACGAAAGATAGGATTGAAGGGCAATGAGAGGGTAAAAGCCAGCGTAAGCTGTGCGTAAAAACCCGAATTATTGGAAGGAAAGTAGATCACATGACCGATTTCAACTGGTCTGCATTAGACGAGCGCGCCGTAAAGATGGCGAAGGTTCTCTCGGCTGATGCTGTTGAGCGAGCAGGACATGGACATCCTGGCTCCCCTGTTTCATTGGCACCAATTGCGTACACTCTGTACCAGCACTTCATTAAGCACGATCCAGCTGACCCAAAGTGGGCCGGTCGCGATCGTTTCATTCTTTCTGGCGGTCACGCTTCGCTTACGCAATACGTGCAGTTGTTCTTCTCTGGATACGGCTTGACTCTTGACGACCTCAAGTATTTCCGTGGCGGCGCCGACACGCGTACTCCAGGTCACCCAGAATATGGCTTAACTCCAGGCATTGAAATGACCACTGGCCCACTCGGTCAGGGTCTTGCTTCCGCTGT
The DNA here is from genome assembly GCF_049262705.1 of Gardnerella washingtoni. Taxonomy (NCBI): domain Bacteria; kingdom Bacillati; phylum Actinomycetota; class Actinomycetes; order Bifidobacteriales; family Bifidobacteriaceae; genus Gardnerella; species Gardnerella washingtoni. The sequence goes on from NZ_CP058398.1 coordinate 860,387, forward strand.
TGGTTTCGCTTACGGCCAGCGCTTTGAGCGCGGACTTCTCGATCCAGAAGCTCCAGCTGGCACCTCCCCATTCGATCACAAGGTTTGGGTTATCTGCGGCGAAGGCGACGTTGAGGAAGGCGTTTCTTCTGAGGCTGCTTCCTTGGCTGGAAACCAGAAGCTCGGCAATTTGACCGTAATCTTCGATGCAAACCACATTCAGATCGAAGGCGACACCAAGCTCACCTTCTCTGAAGATATTCTTGCTCGTTACCGTGCATACGGTTGGTACACCGATGAAGTGAGCTTCATTCAGCCAGATGGCTCCTATAAGGAAGACGTTCAGGCTTTGGCTGCAGCTATTGAAAAGGCTCAGGAAGTTACCGATAAGCCTCACTTCATTAAGGTTAATACTTTGATTGCTTGGCCAACCCCAGGCAAGACCAACAACGAAGCTTCCCATGGCTCCAAGCTTGGCGAAGAAGCTGTGAAGGGCTTGAAGGAACTTTGCGGTTTCGATCCAGAAGCTCAATTCCCAATCGACGAAGAAGCTTTGGCTCATGCTCGCAAGGTTGCAGAGCGCGGCTTGGCTGCTCACAAGGCTTGGGACGAAACTCTTGCAAAGTGGGCTGCTGCCAACCCAGACAAGGCTGCTCTCTACGAGCGCATTAAGGCTGGCAAGCTTCCTGAAGGCTTCGACAAGGCCATTGACGACTTGGTTGCTGGCTTCGAAGTCGGTTCCAAGGTCGCTACCCGTAAGGCTTCCGGCGCAGTTCTTAACGCAATTGCTGCTGTTATGCCAGAACTTTGGGGCGGTTCCGCTGATTTGGGCGGCTCCAACAACACCAACATTAAGGGCGCTGACTCCTTCGGTCCATCCGAAGACGCAACCCGCACTTGGCCAAATGTTTCCGAGCACGGTCGTCAGCTTCACTTCGGTGTACGCGAGTTCGCAATGGGTGCTATTACCAACGGTATTTTGCTTGGTTCTGACACTCGCCCATTCAACGGCACCTTCTTCCAGTTCTCTGACTACGAGCGCCCAGCAGTTCGCTTGGCTGCTTTGATGGAGATTCCAAACCTCTACGTTTGGACTCATGATTCCGTAGCTTTGGGCGAAGATGGTCCAACTCACCAGCCAATCGAACACTTGGCTGCTTTCCGCGCTATTCCTCAGCTTGAGGTTGTGCGCCCTGCAGACGAGTACGAAACTGCTGAAGCCTACCGCTACTTCTTCGAGAAGAAGAACAGCTACCCAACTGCCATGATTTTGACTCGCCAGGGTGTCCCAACCCTCGCCGAGACTGCTGAGAAGGCTCGCGAAGGCGTAAAGCACGGCGCTTACGTTTTGGTTGATTGCGAAGGCACTCCAGACGTAATCCTCATGGCAACCGGTTCCGAAGTTCAGTGGGCTGTTGCTGCTGCCAAGACTTTGGCTGCAGAAGGCGTTAAGGCTCGCGTTCTTTCCATGCCATCTCTCGAATGGTTCGAAGAGCAGGACGAAGAGTACAAGGAAGCAATCTTGCCAAAGTCCGTTAAGGCTCGCGTTTCCATCGAAGCTGGCTTGGCATTGCCTTGGTACAAGTATCTTGGCGATTGCGGCAAGGCTGTTTCTATCGAACAGTACGGCTTGCAGGGTGACGGCGGTCAGAACATGATCGACTTGGGCATTACTGCTGAGCACGTAGTAGAAGCTGCTAAGGCTTCTATCGAAGAAGCTCGCGCCTAAGATAACTAGGCAAAAAGCAGATAAGCGAAAAAGCTTGATGTATCAAAATAAAATTGATTCATCACAAAACTCGAAGTGCTAATTTAGCTACTTCACAAGAAACAGCGATGGCGTGTTGATGTCGAGCTACCGTTGGTTCGGCATCAACCGCTGTTTCTTGTAACAACGCCACAATACCGACGTGCCCCAATTGGTGGAGCACAGTGTTAAGGAGATAACATGACTGAAGCAACGCAGCGCACCAGCGATTCCGGCGTTTCTATTTGGTTGGACGATTTGTCCCGTACCCGCATTGAGTCCGGTTCTTTGCAGGATTTGATTGCTCACAAGAATGTTGTTGGCGTTACCACCAACCCATCCATCTTCCAGAAGGCTTTGAGCCAGGTTGGTCCATATGACGCACAGCTTAAGGAACTCGGCAAGGTCGACGTTGAAACCGCTATCCGCGAGTTGACCACTACCGATGTTCGTAACGCAACCGATATCTTCCGCGAGATTGCTGAAAAGACCGACTTCGTTGACGGCCGCGTCTCCATCGAAGTTGACCCACGTTTGGCTCACGATACTGCTAACACTGAGAAGCAGGCTGAAGAGCTTTGGGCAAAGGTTGATCGTCCAAACGTTATGATCAAGATTCCTGCAACTTTGGAAGGTCTTCCAGCTATCACTGCTACCCTTGCTAAGGGTATTTCCGTGAACGTAACCTTGATCTTCTCCCTCGAGCGCTACGAGCAGGTTATCGACGCCTTCATCGAAGGTATCGCTCAGGCTGCAGCTAACGGTCACGACTTGAAGCACATTGGTTCCGTAGCTTCCTTCTTCGTCTCCCGCGTTGATACCGCTGTTGACAAGCTCCTCGAAGCTAACGGTTCCGATGAAGCTAAGGCTCTTGAAGGCAAGGCTGCTGTTGCTAACGCTCGCTTGGCTTACGAACTCTTCGAGAAGAAGTTCGCAGCTGATCCACGTTGGGCTGAGCTTGAAGCCAAGGGCGCTAAGAAGCAGCGTCCACTTTGGGCTTCTACCGGCACCAAGAACGCAGCTTACTCCGATTGCAAGTACGTTGACGAGTTGGTTGCTGAGCATGTTGTGAACACCATGCCAGAAAAGACTTTGAACGCTCTTGCTGATCACGGCAATGGCGCTGCTTCCATTAAGGGCACTTACGAAGAGAGCCACGCTGTTATGAACAAGCTTGCTGAGCTTGGCATCAACATCAAGGACGTTACCGACAAGCTTGAGGCTGACGGTGTTGCCGCCTTCATCAAGTCTTGGGATTCCGTGATTGCTGACGTACAGTCCGGCATCGATCGCGTAAACGCCTGATTTTGCTAATCGTCTGATAGCTAAACTGCTAATCAGCGAAACTGCTAAATAACATAAACCGCACATGTTCGTGGATTAATTCACACATGTGCGGTTTTTGTTTGCGTCAGAAAAACAAGAAAACGTCCGTAATTTTTGCCAACACGTCCGTATTTTGTAGAACGCGTCCGATTTGCCGCTATTTGCGTCCGATTTTACGCAATAAGCGAAGATAGCTGCAGGGCAATCTCGGTAATTGCGAATAAAAGGTATTACAGGAAGGTAGTGAACGTTACTAACTCAGCTAACGAACTGCGAAAGTAACGGTGATAAGTAAAACACCGTTACTAACTCAGCTAACGAACTGCGAAAGTAACGGTAATAGGCACAACACTGTTACTAACTCAGCTAACGAACTGCGAAAGTAACGGTAATAGGCACAACACTGTTAAAAACTCAGCTAACGAACTGAGAAAATAACGGTAATTACTTGCCAGAAAGAGTTCGCCAGCGAGATTTGGTTAAAACGTTGCGATGGCGCACGCGAGTTTCGTAAGCGAGCGCTTAGAGCGCGAGCATCATCTCACGTTTGGAGGGTTGCGGAGGGTTAGACGCTCCAAACGCGAGATAATTCCCCCACAATTGGAGCGCTCGACGTATGACTCCGCCCAACTGCGCCAGTAACGAAAAACGGTAAAGCGTGCGCGCTTTAAGCGCTCGATATTATCCAACGCGTATAATCCGCGGCACACCAGCCTCAACAAGCTTCCGCTCAAGATTCTTAACGCCAACAACATCCGCAAAATTAAAGCGCACAATCTTACTCACTCCGCACTCCCTAAAAAGCACCGACTCGCGCTCCGCCTGCCTATCAATATTGCGATTAATAGCGGCCTGATTGTAGGAATTACGCAACATTTGAGTATCAGACGAAGAATTGAAGTTGATATTCGCATGCGTAGAATTAGTCGAATCAACAAAATACTTCCCATACCCATCAAGCTCACCAACAATCAGACCACCGCCCGAAACCCGCCACAAAAAATCACACCTATACTTAACCCTAGAATTTGACGCAACAAACTCATGCTGCAACTCAGGCACCATAAACCCAAGATCAATCATCGTGCCGCGCGCAAAAGACTCGCCGCCATTCTCACTTAAACCATTCTTAAAAAGGCAAAGGCGGCGCAGCATAAGAAGCGAATATTCCTTACTCCCATATTTTCCGAACCCGCCGCCAACGAATGCATTCGCAAACGACTCCGCAGAATTAGCAGTAACTACACTCTTCTCACGAGTACGCAAATCTTCATACTCTTCATTGAATGAATCGTACTCATCATAAACGTCGTCCGCGTATTGCAACTTATTAGCGCAACCATTTCTACGTCCGCCAGCAGAAGTCCCGTATCTTCTTCCGCAAATCTCAAGAACCTTGTTAAAATTCACGTTATCGCGCGCAGCAGAATCAAAAATCGGCAGCGCTGTCCTAAAATTCACAGTATTCGCAACATCAAAAAGCATCGTGCTCTTGTCAACAATATGACTTCTAATCTCATAACTTACTCTGTCACTTGAATGCGGAAGCGTAACGAGACGTCTACCATGATTTCGACTCGGCTGCACAATGCGCACGTCATTGCTTGTACCATCCTGTTCTTTGCATGTTCGCATAATCCTATGCAAATACGGATTATCGTTAGCAGACTTGTGCACAGAACTACGAATATAAATCTTCGTTGAACTTACAGAAGAACTGAAGTTGCGCTGAATATTATCACTGCCATCTTCTACATCATCATAATTTTCCACAATATCATAGCCAAGTAGCGCAGCAGCAGTAGGACCAGTGAACTTCCATTCTGGATAAATCTCCATTAAAGAAATAGCTATGTGACGCATTTTTTCAGACGGATATAGCTTCTGCCAATACTCAGTTCGCGCGTAAAGATTGCGGAAAGTGCGCACAAAAGTGCCTTTCTTCACGCACCTATACGCATACTGCTTTTGCGCACCAGTAATTGGTCGTATGCACTGATGATTACTTTCTGCATTTTCGATCATGCGTATTATTTCGTTACTAGTATTGCTCATACAAATTATTATTCAAAGATACAATATTTGCGCAATAAATTTTGAGCGTTGTGGATAAGAGGTATTACAGGAAGGTAGTGAACGTTACTAACTCAGCTAACGAACTGCGAAAGTAACGGTGATAAGCTCAACACTGTTACTAACTCAGTCAACCAACTGCGAAAGTAACGGTGATAAGCTCAACACTGTTACTAACTCAGTCAACCAACTGAGAAAATAACGGTGATAGGCACAACACTGTTAAAAACTCAGTCAGCCAACTGAGAAAATAACGGTAATTACTTGCCAGAAAGAGTTCGCCAGCGAGATTTGGTTAAAACGTTGCGATGGCGCACGCGAGTTTCGTAAGCGAGCGCTTAGAGCGCGAGCATCATCTCACGTTTGGAGGGTTGCGGAGGGTTAGACGCTCCAAACGCGAGGAAATTTCCCCACAATTGGAGCGCTCAAGCAGATTAACCAACTGAGAAAATAACGGTAATTACTTGCCAGAAAGAGTTTGCAAACGCGTCCGTATTTTATAGAACTCGTCCGATTTACTGCTATTTGCGTCCGATTACGCGTCCGATTATGATGATTGCAATAAACCGCTAGAACAATTCGTTTTTAAGCCAGTTAGCAACGCCATCGTCATTGTTGGAAGCGCAAATCTCGTCTGCAATCGCAAGCAAACGCTGGTTACTATTCGCCACCGCTACCCCGTAACCGCCGGCACGGAACATATCAATATCAATAATATCGTCACCAAAAACAACCGTGCGGCTCGCCTTCACGCCCAAGCGATCGCAAATAACGTTCAGCGCATGCCCCTTATTCGCAAGAGGATTCGTAAGCATCCACAACACATCTTCGCTAATATGCAAGGAAAAATCGTCCGGAAGAATGCTCTGAAGTTTTTCCTTCTCACTCTCTCGAGGAACAATAATAATCTTGTCTGCAATGCCACTTGGAACATTAGAAAAATCGGTAATAATAAAATCCTGCTCGTTCCAAAGCATACGAACATCAAAATTAGTGTAACGAACGTCGTTCATCACAATACCAAGCCGAAGCGTAGGAATAGAGTGCAGCAATCGCAAGCAAACATCACTAGCAAGCTTAGAATCAAACCCAAAACGCGTAAGAGTATCGATGCTCTTTTGCGAAGTAAGTTCACTAACGGTACTATGCGCGCAATCAAAATCAATAAGCGCACCGTTGAGATACGCGCAAACTTGAGCATTTACATCGTGAACAAAATCAAAAGCACTTCCAACAGGACGAGCCGTAATAATAGCAAGCGGAATCCCAGATTCATGCAAACGCTCAGCAGCTTGCATAGTTTCGCGGCTTAAAAAGCGGCATTCAAAAGTATCGGAATCGTGAAGCATAGTGCCGTCAAGATCAGCAATTACTAAAGAAGGAGAAAAACGCAGCATTGTAAGAACCTAAATGAATAAACCTAAATAAGCGAGACTAAATAAGCGAGACTAAATAAGCGAAGCCAAATAAACAAAAAGTGCACAATCTGCCGACTATGCGCTTTTCAAAGAAGAATACTTAAATTAGCGAGAACTTAGTCATTAAGTTCAAAATAACAATTACTGCAACCCAAATCAGCGCAATAATCACTGTCCAACGGTTCAAATTCTTTTCTGCAACACCGGAACTACCAGCATTCTTCGTTAAACCGCCGCCGAACATGTCGGAAAGGCCGCCGCCCTTGCCCTTGTGCATCAAAATCAACAGTGTGAGCAAAACGCTAGTAAGCACAAGCAATACCTGCAAAATAATCTTTACAGCGGACACAAACAACCTCCTGTTTCACAGTACTTAGCTCAGTTTAATAAGAACCGTTGACCTATAGACGCGCTGCAGCAGCAGTGAGTCGCACAATATTTGACAGCTCCTCAGCATCAAGAGAAGCGCCGCCAATCAAAAAGCCGTCAACATCCGGTTCCGCAATAAGGCTTGATGCATTAGCAGAAGTCACCGAACCGCCGTATAGAATACGAACAGTATCTGCAACATCGTCGCCAAAAGTCGCGCGTAAATCTTCGCGAATAGCGTATGCTGCTTCCTGCGCAGATTGAGCAGTAGCAACCATGCCTGTGCCAATCGCCCACACCGGTTCATAAGCAATAATCAAGCGTTTAGCCTGTTTAGCATCCAAATCGCGCGTTACGTCGTGAACCTGCCCTACCGCAAAATCAAGCTCAATACCCTGCTTGCGTTCCTCAAAACTTTCGCCAACACACAAAATTGGTTGCATGCCTGCAGCAAGCACCGCACGCACTTGGTCTACAATATTTGCGTCGTCTTCCGGATGATATTTGCGGCGCTCAGAATGTCCAACAATAACCATTGAGCAGCCTAGGCTTGCAAGCATATCCGCAGAAACATCGCCGGTAAAAGCGCCTTGAGCAGTTACCGAAACCGCTTGCGCTCCATATAGTATCGGTAGACGATCAGACTCAACAAGAACCTGCACGCTTCGTATAGAAGTAAAAGAAGGCATAAGAGCCACTTCGCAATCATGATAGTCATAATGCGCATCACGCAAGAGCCACGCAAATTTTTGTATAAAATGCGTTGCTTCGCGGTGATTGAAATTCATTTTCCAATTACCTGCGACTAAGTAGGTGCGACTGGAACTCATGCAAATCCTTCTTAGAAATAATTACATAGCTATATTGCGAATCATATAGTTATATTGCAAATCAGATAATTTATTGCATTATGCCGGTTCAACAGAGAATCGATACTTCTGATATTCTCCGTTGAGCCGGCACAATATTCGCAACGTCAAATGTAAGCGAACGTTTTATCGCTCTAAATAATTACTAATAATTACTAATAATTACTCAAGTACGCTCAAGCCTGGAAGCGTCTTGCCTTCCAAGAACTCGAGGGAAGCGCCGCCGCCAGTAGAGATGTGCGAGAAGCCATCTTCTGGGAAGCCAAGATTGCGCACTGCAGAAGCAGAATCACCGCCGCCAACAATAGTGAAAGTGCCGTTCTTAGTGGCGTCAACCAAGCCCTGAGCTACAGCACGAGTGCCTGCTGCAAACTCTGGAACCTCAAACACACCCATAGGGCCGTTCCACACAACAGTCTTGGAATCAACAATCTGGTCGTGGAACAGCTTCTGAGAGTCAGGACCAATATCCAAGCCCATCTTGTCTGCTGGAATAGCGTCAGCTGGAACAACTTCTGGGGCAACAGGAGTATCGCCTGCTGGGAAGCCAGCGTTCACAACAATATCGGTTGGAAGCACAAGCTCAACGCCGTTCTTCTTAGCGGTTTCAATGTAGCCCTTGACTTTTTCGAGCTGATCTTCCTCGAGCAAGGAAGTGCCAACTTCGTGACCCAAAGCCTTGAGGAAGGTGAAGACCATACCGCCACCGATAACAAGACGGTCGGCCTTAGAGAGCAAGTTTTCAATAACGCCGAGTTTGTCGGAAACCTTGGAGCCGCCGAGAACAACAGTCAAAGGACGCTCTGGATTCTCGGTTGCGCGAGAAAGTGCCTTAACTTCCCTTTCAACAAGCAAGCCGGCAGCAGCTGGAAGATCGGCAGCAACATCGTAGTTAGAGCCCTGAGCGCGGTGAACAACACCGAAGCCGTCGGAAACGAATACTTCACCAAGAGCCGCAATCTTCTTAGCATAAGCTGCTCGCTCGGAAGCATCCTTGCTAGTCTCTTCAGCATTGAAACGCACGTTTTCAAGCAAAACAACGTCACCATTGTTCATGGCAGCAACCTTAGCCTGAGCATCCTCGCCGTAAGTATCTGCAGCCAAAGTAACATTCACTCCAAGCAGCTCTCCCAAGCGAGCTGCCACTGGAGCCAAGGAAAGCTCTGGAACAACCTGACCCTTTGGACGACCAAGGTGAGCCATCAAAATCACTTTCGCACCCTGCTCGCGCAAAGCCTTAATGGTTGGCAAAGCGGCACGAATACGACCATCATCGGTGATAGTAGTACCCTTGAGAGGAACATTAAAATCAGCACGGACTAACACGCGCTTGCCACTCAAATCTCCCAAATCTTTCAGTGTCTTCATTGGTATCCTTTCCAAATCATATGGCTTACCATACCGGCTTAATTCGTTCAAAAAGACGTGAAATCAGCCTAAACATTAACTCAATGCCGTGTGCAATTATACCGCAGGTCTTCAACAATCCCCTATGAGCCACGCAGCTTTGCAGTCGTGCTTTGCTAACGTTGATTCTGTAGCTTTGCAGTCGTGCTTTGCGAACGTCGATTATGTAGCTTTGCAGTCATGCTCTGCTAACGTTGCTAGTGTAGCTTTGCAGTAATGCTCTGCTAACGTTGCTAGTGTAGCTTTGCAGTAATGCTCTGCTAACGTCGATTATGTAGCTTTGCAGTTGTGCTTTGCTAACGTTGATTACTTGTTGATTCATGGAACTTTAACAGTATTGCTCTGCAGACGCTGAGTATTTATTGCTTAGAGAACACTAGCATTCATGCTGCTGCGCACGCCACATCAGACGCACCTACCACACCAAAGAACACTAGCGGTTTTACTAGTAGTGAGGGGTGGGTGTTGCTTGGTCGAGCAATATAAAAGCGGAGCGATAGTAATAATCTTTTTGATGAATAACTATTTCCGCAAAAAAGTAAGCAAAAAACTAAACTTAACTACCTATCCATTAGACCAAATGAGGTATAAGAGCGTAGCGCTGCGAGACAAGTAACCCCACCCCTCACAGCCACACAAGAAACCCACAAGCAAAACACCAGCCAAAACTTATAGACGAAACTCAAGAATATCGAAAATAAAAAAGCGCGAGAAGCAAAAACAACTCGCGCAATTAAAAAATTAACTCTGCTATAAACGCACAAAAACAGCACTAAAGCTGCTGCATACGCGACTTCTCAACTTTCGCCGAAAGCTGCAAAAGTCTACGAATACGACCTGCAATAGCATCCTTCGTAATAGGAGGATCAGCTAAATGTCCAAGTTCTTCCAAGCTTGCGTCACTATGCTCCAAACGAAGCTTTCCAGCCATCAACAAATTATCTGGAATGTCGTCGCCCAAAATATCGAAGGCGTGACGAACTTTTTCGCAAGCTTCGGCGGCAGCTTTAGCACTACGACGCATGTTCGCATCATCAAAGTTAGCTAAACGATTCGCTTTACCACGAGCCTCGCCATCTGAACGCTTTCCAGTCCATTCACGAGCCGAGCGAGGAGCACCAATTAAGTTCAACATGCGTTCGATTGCGTCAGAATCGCGCAAAGTCACACGTTCGGAGCTACGTACTTGACGTGCTTTAGCACTAATGCCTAAACGTGCTGCCATCGTCTGTAAAGCGTTTGCAGCTTCGTGAGTTGGGCACACGACTTCAAGGTAACTAGCTTTGCCTGGATCGGAAATTGCACCATGCGCTAAGAAAGCACCACGCCAAGCTGCTTTAATTTGGGCAATGCTACCACCGACAATTTCAGGAGCTAGACCAGCAACAATGCGCATACGACGGTCAAGCAAGCCAGATTGTAATGCCAATGCTGCCGCCCCACGCTCAACTACGACGTCGTAGCGAACAACTGTGCCTGTAGGCGTTTGACGAGAAACTTGCGAAATGGTAGCTTCTCGCTGGAAATACACCTTCAAAACTTCAAGAAGCCACTGTGCGGCACGCTGCGAATCAAACTGAGCGCGGATGATTGCTTGATTATTTACTGGTCTTAAACCGCCAGCAAAACGCATCATCGCTGCTGCTTGAGCCATAATGACCGTCGGGAGCTCATTGTTGTTGGAAACGAGTTCATTTTTGACGTCGTCAAGAAGAGCCAAGGGACAACCTCCTACTTTTGTTCTTCTTAAAATATGCGTGCTATTGTTACTTGCATGGTGCGGTGGCACGCGACATGCCCGGCTTTCTGTGATACAGAATACGTTGGACATTTTAGCATTATTTGTTCATGCGTACAGTACAATTTTTTGTAATTATTGAATTTTTAAGCTTATATAGTTTTGTTTTTGCTGTAATTTTATTAATTTTATTAATTATATTTATTTGTTGATATATGCTGGTCTACTATTCTCGTTTGTTATTCTCGTATGATAATTATTTATGCATTTACGATAAACATTTACAATAAACATTTACAATAAACATTTACAATAATTATTCATACATTGCACTAATAATTATTCACGATCTGCGCTGAAGTTCTCGCGCAGATACAGTAACTTGCAAGCCATGCAAACGCAAACGCCTAGCAAGCTCAATACTCACTGCCACTGAACGATGCTGACCTCCTGTACAACCAACAGCAATGGTCACATAATGCTTATCTTCTTTAGCAAAACCATCGATAGCAGTAAGCAGCGCCTTTTCGTAAGCATCCAAAAAAGCAACAGCTGCAGGATTTGCAAGAACATAATCGCTTACAGGCTTATCTTTTCCAGTTAAATCACGCAATTGCGGTACCCAGAATGGGTTAGGCAAAAAGCGCATATCCGCCACAAAATCAGCATCCATTGGCATTCCATATTTGAAACCAAAACTGAAAATATGTACCGCTACCGTCGAAGAACCCTTACCAAGCAAACCTTCATAAAGTTTAGTTGAAAGTTGGTGAATACTCAAAGTTGAAGTATCGATAATAATATCCGCGCAATCTTTTAAATGACTCAGCAGCTCACGTTCTTCTCGAATGCCGTCAATAAGTCTACCGCCGCGTTGTAAAGGATGCGGTCTTCGCACAGACTCGTAGCGCTTAATAAGCACAGAATCTGAAGCATCTAAGAACAATATACGCGTTTTTACGCCAAGTTCGTCAATATGTGCGAGCACAGCGAATAAGTCATCGAAGTATCCTCGCGAGCGCACATCAATAACTGCGGCAAGTTTGTGCACTTTTGAACCGGATGATGTCATCATATCTACCAGCGGTATGAGTAGTTTTGGTGGAAGATTGTCGATAACGTACCATCCCATATCTTCCAAAGCGTTGGCTGCGTGCGAGCGCCCAGCTCCGCTCATGCCGGTGATTAGCATAACTTCAAAACCGTCTGCTAATTGCATGTTGATTGCGCCGTGAGTATTTGCGTCTAATTCTTGATTCGCGCTATTTTGCGAGATATTTTGCGCGCTATTTTGCATATCGCTTTTCGCATCAGCTTGATTTTCGGCGCTCATAATGCCTCCTGTAATGCTTTTCGCATGCAATCAATTAAATCTTTAGGATCTTTAGAATTATCGTAATCTTCGGTCTTGTCAGAATCATTATTAGAAATATTTTCCGCGATTACTTCAGATTTTACTTCAGCCTCTTCTTCAGATTTTTCTTCAGCTTTTACTTCAGTTTCTTCTTTAGAATTTCTGTACTCAAACGTCATAAGCTTTACTTGCTCTAAAGCTTGATACAAAAGCATTTCTTCGCCGCCAATCCCCAATCCGTATTGCCTCCACGCGCTAAGAAGCATGCTTGGGCGAGGATCGTACACTACGTCAAGCAGTGTTCCTAGGCTTTTTACGCGCCTATTTTTGCAGTATGCTTTGAGTGCTATTGCCAAGCCGTCTGCAACGTGCGCAGGAACGGTGCTTATTACAATATCTGCTTCTGCAATTGCGCGAATTGCATCTAAGGAACTTAAAGATTGCAAAATGAGAGATTCGTCACATTTTAATATTTCTTCGCTAATTTTTGGAAACTCAATCCCTATAACCGATTCGTAATTTGCGTCGGTTTCATTGCTTTTCTTTTCACTACTTTCATTTTCACTACTTTCTAAGCACGGCTCTATGCTTCTGCTGTTTGGAGAATCAGCGCAATACGCGCGCAGAAGATTATTAAAACGTTCAACACCTTTTACGCTACCGTCACTTTCAGTTCTAGCAACAACTTGTACCTGCTCAAGTTTTGAGGCTTGCGCAATTTCTATAAGTGCCGCCATTGCTGAGGATGCAGTGTTGCCGCTGCCAATAATAACAGCTTTTTTTACGCCGGTTATGCGCTCGTGCAAAGCCTGAATAAAAGCCATAATTATGCCGCTTACGTCCGTGTTGCACAGTTCAATTTGTGAAGGCGAAGCAGTTGCAGGATTGCTGGTAAAAATCGCTGTGTTTGCTACGTTAAGCACTTTAGACCAGTAGTCGCAAGGAGTGCCGAGTTTCATTATGGTTTTTTTCAGTGGCATAGTAAGGCTTAAGCCTTTCCAAGATTCATCTAAGTGACGAATAAAATCCGCTAGCTCAGTTTCGCTGACTTTTTTCTTGCTATATTGCCAATTCGTAAGTCCTAAAGCTTGATAAGCTGCGTTGTGTAATACGGGAGATAGCGAGTGAGCAATAGGGTTTCCCAATACCGCGCAATGATATATTTTTGACATAGTTACTCCCTTATCAGCACGCTTTCATAAGCTTCAGTAAGCTCTATGATACTTCGGCACGCTTTCATGCGTACATATTAAGTATATTTTAGTAAGCTAGTAAGTCTTTTGGATCAATGCAGAAACGCAATTCTCCTGCAGCTCGCGTTGCAACATGGTGTGCTATTTCCTTATGCAAGCGATCTACTAGTTCTTGTCGCCAAGAAATTGGTACTCTTACTACCGCTTTTACACGATCGTCGAGTTCAACAAAATGATGATACTGGTCGGTAGCCGGCGGGTGCATAGGAACAATACCTAGCAGTGGCGGAATTGTGGCAAGTTCAGTAGGTTGATCAGGTTGCGCGGTGTGCGCGGATGTAGTTTGCGCATCAAACGTAAGCATGTTGGGTAAATTCGGTAAATCATGTGAAGTATGTGATGTACCTGCATCTTGATGTTGATGAGGGTGATGATTCGTGGCGGCTTGTTCTTTTGGCATAGCACCAATATTTTGTAGTGCTTGCACAACAGCATCGCGTGCTCCCCACACGCATGCTGCTGTTACACAAGGAGGCAACATTGTTTGTTTTCGCTCAAGAATTTCACTGCAAGAAATTTGTGTAGTATCCCATAGCGTAAGCGCTCTAGCTAGAGTCGAATAAGTTTCACCAATTAACAGCACGCTGCCACCACGAGTACGAGGCGCACACAATCCAGCTGCTTTCATCCAAGCAGTAAGCGTATCTATTCGCGCGTCAAGACCTGACGCATACAAGCTCACCCACGTATCGAGTATGGCAACAACACCGTATTCGCCATTTTGATTGCCGTTTTGTGAACGAACGCGCGGTTCAGCGCCTGGTGTCGCTACAACAACGACACGCTGCTCATCAATGCACTCAATAATGCCATTCGGCTGATGAGGAGATGAAAGTACAATAGGTACATTTTTCAATAGTTTCGCTAATTCACCGGCAGTACCAGCAGCCCCAACTCGTATAATACGCATATTACTATTTCCGCAATGCGAGCACACCCACGATACTGCACTAGCGCCACACCAAAGACAGCGAATTGACTGCTTAGGATTACTAACGTCAAGAGGACCCATACATCGTTTACAACGTGCTTGCTGTTTGCATGAAGTACACACTGCTGATTGAGCTACACCATCTTGTGGAATGGAAAGCAGCACGGGCTTATTTTCATCAAGCGCATCGTTAATTGCTCTTACTGCAATATGCGGTATGCGTGCCCCAATACTTGGATCAGCCAGCGTTGCTAAAGTTTCGCGATTAAGCCAGCGAACCCAAGGGATTAGTTTTTCACGAGCTGATTTGCGCGCAGTTACAGGAACGCTAGATCCGCTGACTTCTTGCGGAACCTGCGAAACTTGCGGAACTTGTGAATTTTTCAAATAGCAATCAACTTCGCTTTGACTTAACGCACTTCGCGAATACGCCATCGCTACAAACACGCCACCATGTCGTTTTGCACGAAGTCGCAAAACCCCGCGAGCTTGAGCGTAAGGCATCATCCCATCAGCATACTGGTAGGCGGTATCTTCAACAATAGCAAATAATGCATCCCCCTCAACCGGAGCGTACATTGCAGCACGCGTTCCGAGCACACAAGGAACTATTCCAGACGCTATAGCACGCCACGCACGGTAACGGTCAGCTGGAGTATCCGCTGACGATAAACGCGCAACATCACCGTCAAAACTGCCAGCCGAAAAACCCGGATGCGTTTCATCCATGCGCTTATACGGCTTTAAACCATACGCCATAAGCGCACGCATCACATCATTAACTTCGCGAAGCGTGGGTAATACTGCAACAGCCTGCTTACCTGCACTTATAGCTGTAGCAAGCATCCAAGCCAAGTCTTGAGCGAGTCGTTGACTACCAGGAAATGCATCCACTACAAAAGCTTGAGAAACGGTATTCGCTGCTTGATTCACTACTTGATTCGCTGCTTGATACTCACTTTGATATTCAACGTACTGCTTCCCAAAATCTGCATAAGTAGTATTCTTACTTAACGCTTGATATAGCATATCCGCATTTTCGTAAGATTCAAGCATTCGCGCAGTAGTAGCATACGCTGAATCAGCATTGTGATTACTGATCAAACGTTGCTTAAGTTTGTTACACCAATCTTTTCTACGATGGAGGCGAATACTATCGAATACTTCTTCATGTTCTACACGAGCCACTCGCTGCGGAACAGCAAGACGAAGAATATTCGCACTAGTTCCCCCATAAGCCTTTGCAATAGCATCGATATCATCGCGCAAAGACTTAGAAAGTAACACATCTGAAGGAAGCACGCGATCTAAAAATCGCAAAGCAGAAGCAGGAGTATCAGTATGCGAAGACCGCGACCAAATAACGCCTGTAAGCTTTTGCGCACCAAAACGCACGCGCACGAAAGCTCCCGGCTGAGCCACCTCATCCTGATCTTGAGATATCAAATAGTCAAACGTACGACCCAAATGTGAAGCTTGAACATCAAGCATTACGTGAGCAATAGCACAATCACCCGCAGGAACACGCGAAACAGCGTTACGTTTACGCTTTGTTTTACGCGCCAATCCATCTAACGAAGGTTGCTCTGCCATACAATACCCTTTAGTTCTGTTTGAATTACCTCACATAACTACTGTTAGTTTACTGCAACATTATTGAGCAATACTATTGACTATTTGCAACCTAATGCAGCGCGAAGCTGTTCAGTGCGATTCGTTTCTTCCCACGGGAAAAGCACATCCTTGCGACCAAAGTGACCATAAGCTGCAGTTTTTGCATAAATTGGACGCAATAAATTAAGCTCGTCAATAATAGCAGCCGGACGCAAATCAAAAACTTCACGAACAGCACGCGCAATATCTGCGCGCGTAATACCGTCAACTTCAGTACCAAACGTTTCAACATTCACGCTTACAGGATCAGCAATACCGATAGCATACGCAACCTGCACTTCTGCTTTATGAGCAAGACCGGCAGCAACAATATTCTTTGCAACCCAGCGAGCAGCATAAGCAGCAGAACGATCCACTTTGCTAGGATCTTTACCAGAAAAAGCACCGCCACCATGATGCGCCGCACCACCATAGGTATCAACAATAATTTTTCGACCGGTTAAACCAGAATCTGCCGCAGGACCGCCCAACACAAAAGAACCAGTAGGGTTTACCAGCATGCGGTACGAATCATGCGCAATACTATGTGGAAGTACTTCATCTAACACAGGCTCAACAACATGTTCTACAAGCTGAGTCTGAAGCCATTCGCGAGAGACTTCAGAATCATGCTGTGTAGAAATAAGAACAGTATCCAAACGTTGTGGCACACCGTTAGCATCATACTCAATAGTTACTTGCGTTTTACCATCTGGACGCAAATGTGACACTATACCATCCTTACGAACTCGCGCAAGCTGCTGTGCTAAACGATGAGCCAGATAAATCGGCAGTGGCATAAACGTATCAGTTTCGTCGCTCGCATAACCGAACATCACACCCTGATCTCCAGCTCCCTGAGCAGCATAACGTTCTTCGCGAGAAGCAGCACTTTCATGCATCGCATCTAAGCGAGCAACGCCTTGATTAATCTCAGCACTCTGCTCAGTTAAAGAAACCATCACACCGCAAGAATCGGCGTCAAGCCCAATCGTTGAACTCGTATACCCAACATTACGCACTACACGACGCACAATGCCTGGAATATCCGTATATACCTCTCCACGCACTTCACCGAAAACAACAAACTGCCCAACCGAAGCACACACCTCTACAGCAACATGCGCATGAGCATCTTGACGCAGCATATCATCCAAAATAGCGTCAGCAATCTGATCGCACAGTTTGTCTGGATGACCTTCAGTAACAGATTCTGCAGAAATCAACTTACGTTCTTCCACATTCCCCCCTAAACTCATAGTCAATAAAGGCTATATAAGCGAAAAAACGCAGTCGGCATCCGAACAAACACAGATGACACGACTGCGATTACATGTATAAAAGACGCTACAGTAATATAATTCTTATTACTTGTTAATTGCCTTCAGATAAATCGTCTTCACCAAGCGTTTCTTCTAGCGAGCCGTTATTAATCTCGCGGAAAGCAATAGATAAAGGTTTTTCTTGATTTTGATACTCAACTAATGGGCCAACATTTTGCAGCAAACCTTCATTCAGCTGGGTGAAATAAGCATTAATTTGACGTGCTCGTTTTGCAGCAAATAAGGCAAGCGCATACTTGGAATCCGCATGTTGCATCAAATCGTCAATTGGTGGATTCGCAAGACCCGTAGGTGTTGGCTGAGTGCCTAATGCCATAATATTCTCCAAATTCTATGGTGCCACAATAGTTCCAAAAGGATTATTATAGGTTATCTCTTGGATATTGCGGTAAGTGATATTTATAAGTCGTATTCGCGAGCAATAACATTCCAAAGTTCGTCTGCCGCGCGCTCAGCATTGTCATTAACAATAACAACATCAAATTCGCTGGCTGCAGCAATCTCAACTTTTGCTGTCTCCAAACGTTTTGCTTGCTGCTCAGGAGTTTCAGTGCCTCTGCCAATAAGACGACGCTTAAGTTCCTCAAAACTTGGCGGAGCAATAAAAACGTATATAACTTCCAAACCAAGACGCGCAGACTCTTGCTTAACACGTCGAGCACCTTGCAAATCAATTTCTAACAAAGTAGGAATATCTTGCTCAAGATGATCCAAAACCGGCTGCAGTAGCGTACCGTAATGCGCCATACCGTGCACTAAAGCAGTTTCCAAAAACTCACCATTGCGCCTACGACGCTCAAACTCTTCTTCATCCAAGAACCAATAGTGAATACCATTAAACTCACCCGGCCGAGGATCGCGAGTAGTAGCCGAAACAGACAACCAAATGTGAGGATGTTTTTCACGAAGTATCCCCTCTACTGTACCTTTACCAGCTGCAGTAGGGCCGGTTAATACGATTAAACGACGCTTAACCTGTGAAGAACGCGAATCTTGCGAAGCAGTCACATCACCTTTGGTAGTCATGTCTTTACCCTCTCACTTAAGCATGTTCGTCTGAGTCAATAAGCGCTTGGCGAATATCCCATGCTATACGCTCAGTTGCAGCGGAAAGATCCCCAATACTAGGACCATGCGAGGCAATAGAACGCGAAACAGTTACCAATACATTACCATGTGTACCAGCAAAAACACGCTTCAAGTCATTTGCTTCTGCGCCCTGCCAACCATAACCAGGAGAAAGAATTGGACCAGTAAAACTTGTAACGTCAATACCGCCACCGTTCATCCAGTCACCAATAGTAGCGCCAACAATTAAGCCAACTGAGCCCAAACCCTTAGTTTTATTATTAAAACTTTGAGCAGTTTGCGCAATTCCATGAGCTACAGTAGTTCCGCGATAAGTTCCACTTTGTCGGATTGCAGTTTGCAAACTTGCACCTTCACGATTAGACGTAAGAGAAGCAATAAAAACGCCTCGACCATTATTAAGCGCTTCGTTAATTAAGCCACCCATTGAACGAGCACCATAATACGGAAGCAAAGTAATAGCGTCGGCAAGCAGCGGCGCGTCCGGCTTAAAATATGCGTCAGCAAGCGCAGAAATAGTAGTAGATAAACCACCATGACCACAATCAACAATGGTAATAATGTCCATTTGACGAGCAGCATACAACACACGTTCAAGCGCTGCGAAACCTTTAGAACCGTAACGCTCGAACATGCTTGACTGGAATTTTACTGCAGCAGCTCTGCCATTCATAGCTTGTAACATACGCATAGAGAACAGCTCAGCGCCGAGAGCATCCACGTTATATCCCCAGTTCAGCAACATTTTGCGATGAGGATCAATACCTACGCATAAAGGACCATATTTAGCCATAGCGTTCTTCAAACGCAAACCAAAATTAGATCGTTGCGCCTGTAATTCTTGATTACGGATGCTCTCGGTCATGTATTAAGCCCGACTTTCTTGACTTTCTGCCTGTTCAATTGCAAACAGCTGTTGAGCATGCTCTTGGATGCTCATCACCTGATAATCGTTGTTCTTAACAGCTTCAATAGCCATTAAGACTGGTGCAAATTCGGTAATAGTAGTGAATTGTGGAAGATCCGCCGCTACAGCTGCCGCACGAATAGCATAGCCGTCCGTACGAGACCCTCTTGAATTCGGTGTGTTGAGTACCATATCAATCTTACCATTTTCGATAAGCTCTACAACATTTTTACCGATTCTTTCCTTGCTATACTCGCTATTACGCACATCCTTCGCCGTGTCGCCTTGACTAGAAAGTTTATCGACAATCACAGAATCAATACCGTAACGACGAAGCACCGAAGCAGTACCTTCAGTAGCCCAAATTGTGAAACCAAGTTCTACTAAGCGCACTGCAAGAAGTGGAAGTTGACGCTTATCCGCATCACTTACAGACACGAACACATTGCCACTGGTTGGCAAACCACCCTTGTATGCTGCAAGCTGGCTCTTAGCAAAAGCGTGCGGGAAGTCGCGGTCAAAGCCCATAACTTCGCCAGTAGAGCGCATTTCAGGTCCGAGCAAAATATCAACAGTGCGACCAACAGGAGTGCGGAAACGCTTGAAAGGTAGCACAGAAGCTTTAATAGCAACCTGCTGACCTGGGTGAATATCACCACCATCTCCCTTTGGAAGAAGAAGTCCGCGCTTACGCTGTTGAGCGATTGTTTCACCTGCCATAATTCGAGCAGCCGCTTTAGCAAGAGCAACACCAGTAGCTTTAGAAGCAAATGGAACAGTACGAGAAGCGCGAGGATTTGCTTCAATTACGTACAATGTGTTAGCCATAAAAGCGTATTGAACGTTAATAAGACCACGAACCGAGCAGCCGCGAGCAATCGAAAGCGTGCCCTCACGAAGACGACGAATCTGATCGTCCGAAAGCGTGCTTGGAGGGAGTGTGCAAGCAGCGTCACCAGAGTGCACGCCAGCTTCCTCAACATGCTCCATAATGCCGCCAATATACAGCTCGTTGCCGTCATACAGCGCGTCAACGTCGATTTCAATAGCGTCCTGAAGGAACTTATCAATCAAAAGCGGCGAAGGTAAGCGACCAGAAACAACCGTGTCTGCTCGAGCTTCATCCAAAGCGCGCTCAACATACTTTGCAAGCTGAGCGTCATCGTACACGATTTCCATGCCACGACCACCGAGCACGTAGCTTGGGCGCACAAGAACCGGGTAGCCGATTGCATGAGCTGCATCTTTTGCTTCCTCAAGACTTAAAGCTGTGCCGTATCGAGGAGCGTTCATGCCTTCTTGACGAAGAACCTCACCAAACAGCTCACGATTTTCCGCCAAATCAATAGCCTCAGGAGTAGTTCCCAAAATTGGAACTCCTGCAGCTTTAAGACGCGCAGCCAACGAAAGTGGCGTTTGACCACCAAGCTGTACAATCACACCCTTAACAGGACCAAGCTTCTTTTCCGCTTCGTAAATTTCAAGCACATCTTCAAAAGTAAGAGGCTCAAAGTAAAGACGGTCAGACATGTCGTAATCCGTAGAAACTGTTTCAGGATTGCAATTCACCATAATAGTGTCGTAATCCTTACCCAATTCCTGAACAGCGTGAACGCAAGTGTAATCAAACTCAATACCCTGGCCAATTCGGTTCGGGCCAGAACCAAGGATAATCACAGCTTCACGATCGCGCTTCTTCAACTCGCTTTCGTCAGCGTAGCAAGAATAGTAGTAAGGCGTTGCTGCATCAAATTCAGCTGCGCAAGTATCAACCGTCTTGTAAACAGGGCGCAAACCGTAAGCCCAGCGAAGCTCACGAACCATGTTTTCGCCTTCGTCACCAAGATTACGCAAATGCGCAATTTGCACGTCCGAAAGACCTGCGAGCTTAGCGCGCTTCAAAACCTTAGGAGTTAAAGTTTCAGCTTCACGAACCGCGAGCGCAGTCTCGTTAATTTGAGCCAGCTGCTCTACAAACCAAGGGTCGATTTTTGTTGCTGCAAAAATCTGCTCCGGCGTTGCTCCGCCCCACAGCGCGCGCTGAATTTGCAAGTAGCGATGCTCAGTTGGAATGTGCATTTCTTCAAGAAGTTTACTAACTTCTTCCTTGCTTGGGCGCTCGCCGTCCCAGTTAAAGCATGCGTGACGCTTGTCGATTGAGCGCATTGCTTTTCCGAGAGATTCCTGGAAGTTTCCAGCCAAAGCCATTGCTTCACCAACTGACTTCATGGAAGTAGTAAGCGTGGTATCTGCTCCTGGGAACTTTTCAAACGCAAAGCGCGGAATCTTCGTTACGACGTAATCGATTGTTGGCTCGAAGCTTGCAGGAGTTGAACGCGTAATATCGTTTTGAATTTCGTCTAAAGTGTAGCCGAGAGCAAGTTTTGTTGCGATTTTTGCGATTGGGAAGCCAGTTGCTTTGGATGCGAGCGCGGAAGAACGCGATACGCGCGGATTCATTTCAATGACAATGATGCGGCCGGTTTGAGGGTTGATTGCGAACTGAATATTGCATCCGCCGGTGTCGACACCAACGCCTCGAATAATCGCAATACCAATATCGCGCATCTTCTGATACTCACGGTCGGTAAGCGTAAAGCAAGGAGCTACGGTAATTGAGTCACCCGTGTGCACGCCTACAGGGTCAACGTTTTCGATTGGGCAAACAACTACGACGTTATCTTTTGCATCGCGCATAAGCTCAAGCTCAAATTCCTTCCAACCTTCAATGCCTTCTTCAATAAGCACTTCATTGGTTGGAGAATAGTGAATGCCTGCTCCTGCAATGCGGTGGAGCTCTTCTTCGTTATGAGCAATGCCAGAGCCGAGGCCGCCCATGGTGAAGCTTGGGCGTACTACTACCGGGTATCCTAAAGTTTCAACAATGTTGTCTACTTCTTCGATTGAGTGAGCAATAAAGGATTTTGCAGACTCTGCACCGGCTTTTTCAACGACTTTTTTGAAAAGCTCACGATCTTCGCCGCGATCGATTGCTTCCAAAGAAGCGCCAATAAGCTCAACGTTATATTTTTCGAGGATTCCTGCACGACCCAAATCCATTGCAGCATTAAGCGCAGTTTGACCACCAAGCGTTGGAAGAAGCGCATCCGGGCGCTCTTTAGCAATAATGCGCTCCAAAATCGAAGTGTCAATTGGTTCAATATACGTTGCATCCGCAAGCTCCGGGTCGGTCATAATCGTAGCCGGGTTAGAGTTGACTAAGATAACGCGAATGCCTTCTTCATGCAACACTCGGCAAGCTTGCGTTCCTGAATAATCAAATTCTGCAGCCTGACCAATAACAATCGGACCGGAACCAATTACCATAACCGACTTAATATCAGTACGTTTTGGCATAGTAAATTTCTCTTTCCGTAAATCTTAAAATATTACTTGCTTTTTCGAGTATTACTTGTTTTTTCGAGTGTTTTCACGCATCAATTGCACAAAGCGGTCAAAGAGGTAGGAGGCATCGTGTGGGCCTGCTGCAGCTTCCGGGTGATATTGCACTGAGAACGCTGGTATATCAAGGCATTGCAAGCCTTCTACAACATTGTCGTTCAAGTCAATATGCGACACCATGACGCGACCAAAGTGACCGTTTTCGTAAGGAGATTGCACAGGACCGTCAAGAGGTGCGTCCACTGCGAAGCCGTGATTGTGAGCCGTAACTTCCACTTTTCCGGTTGTTATGTCTTTTACAGGCTGATTAATACCGCGGTGACCAAACTTCAGTTTGTACGTACCAAAGCCGAGAGCGCGACCAAGCAGCTGGTTTCCAAAGCAGATGCCAAAGAACGGATAGCCCGCGTCCAAAACTTTGCGCAAAAGCTCAACTTCGCGATTTGCTTGAGCAGGATCTCCAGGACCATTCGAGAAGAATACGCCATCTGCGTTCAGCGCTTGCAGAGATTCAAAGCTGATTGAGGAGCTTACAACGTGCACGCGGCAACCGCGCTCAGCCAAACGGTGAGGAGTCATAGATTTAATACCAAAGTCGACTGCCACAACCGTATAAAGCGGATCTTTTCCTTCAAAATCATCGCAAGGCTCAATCGTGTATGTTTCTTGAGTACTGACTTCATCCGTTAAACGCAAGCCCTGCATTTGAGGAGTCTGCTTAATTTCGTCAACGAAAGAAGCGACGGTACGAAAAGCCCCGGTTGACGAATCAACCAGGGCCTTATGAGAAAAAATGCCGGCACGCATAACGCCTACGGAGCGTAAATGACGTACCAGCTTTCGAGTATCAATACCACTAATGCCAACGATACCTTGTTTTTGTAAATCGTCTTCCAAGGAACCTTCAGCTCGCCAATTGCTAACTACTGGGCTTGGCTCCTTAACCACGTAACCTGCAACCCAAATGCGATGAGATTCAGGATCTTCGTGATTCATCCCCGTATTACCGATGTGTGGGAATGTTTGAACTACGATTTGTTGATCATAACTTGGATCAGTTAATGTTTCTTGATAACCAGTCATGCCCGTGGAGAACACAATCTCAGCGCGCGTAGAACCTTGCGCACCAAAAGGCTTACCAACGTAAACCTGACCATCCTCCAACACCAATACTGCATCATCACTGCCGAATCCGGCAAAGGTGTCGTTGTAATCCACCTTAACCCCCTTATGGCTTTAGGATATTCGTGGCAAGTTTACTCAGATTGGCGGACTGGCGACGCGCCGGCGATAAGTTATTGCGCGTCCTGCATTCTTGCGTATCGTCTATGAGTTTTGACTGATGTTTTAGATTGTTACTTTGATGAGTCTAAAGAAATTTCAGCATCGCACGTTCCGTCCTTCGCTCCGCACTTATGTGAAACATTTTTACTGTAACAAAACCTTGTTTATGTTATGTTGCGTTCGCTCAGTCCTCTTTTAGTGCTCTGCCCGAAATTTCTTTAGACTCTAAGTTAATAATCTTTAACACAAAACTCATAGACTCGTGCAAAAAGTTACGAAAGTGCGTGGTTTGCTAAGTGCAACTAAAGTAGCGCAATAACTTACGCTTTGTCTTGTAATTGATAGGAAGGTTTGGCGTGATGGCAGCAAAGCATTAATGCTAGTGCTACCAATCAATAGAAATCGATGTCTGCAGAGCATTAGTGCTAGTGTTATCCAATCAACAGAAATCGACGGAAGCATAGCACAACTGCAAAGCTTCTTACTCGGCAGCAGTTTCGTCAGTAGTTGCACCAGAATCAGCACCAGCTTCCGCAGAAGCATCTTCGCTAGCGTCTCCAGAGTCCTGCGCTTCGCCATTAAACTTTGCCAAGCAAGCGTCTTTATCTGCCACAACTGCGCTCAACAAGCCGTGAATAAAGGCAATAGCTTCATCGTCACTATAGGTTTTAGCTAGCGCAATTGCTTCATCGATTGCAACTTTATCTGGAATTTCGTCGTTTAGTAGTATCTCCCACACTGCAATGCGCAAAATATTACGATCAATAACTGCCATTCTGCCAACTTTCCAGCCAGTTGAATAGCGGTTCAGCGTCTTATCAATTCTGTTACGTCGCTCTCCTACGCCTCGAACAATCTCAATAGCATATTCCGGAAGCGGAGTTTGAGCGCCAGGCTCTTTAACTCGCTCCTCAAGCAAAGAAAGAATATGCTGATTCTTCTCATCCGCCTCATACAGCGTATTTAAAGCCCTTTTGCGAGCGGTGGAACGTGCCATAATAGCGCCCTTCTGTACAAAGTATGTATTGCGATATTACAATTCTGATACTAGTTTGATACGAAAATTGCGCGACCCAGTAACGAAAAATCGTCACCGGGTCACTCTATAAAAATTATTTTACAATGAGTTAGTTATCTCTATGCAACTAGCTAATCTTAGTTTTCACGACCAAGGTAAGAGCCGTCACGAGTGTCGACCTTCACCTTTTCACCTTCACCCACGAAGAGTGGAACCTGGATTTCAGCACCGGTTTCCACGGTTGCAGGCTTGGTACCAGCATTAGCACGGTTGCCCTGCAAGCCTGGCTCAGTGTGAGTAATAGTCAAAATTACGGAAGCTGGAAGCTCAACACTCAAAGGAGTACCATCATGGAAGCTCACGATGCAATCAGTACCCTCAAGCAAGTACTTGCTTTGCTCGCCAACTAACTCCTTAGGAATATACACCTGATCATAGGTGGTCATATCCATGAAAACGAAGTTATCGCCATCTTCATAAGAATATTGCAAAGTACGATTATCAACGGTCTCGAACTCCATCTTCATGCCGGCGTTAAAAGTCTTGTCGACAATCTTGCCCGAGAGCACGTTCTTAATGGTGGTACGCACGAAAGCAGGACCCTTGCCTGGCTTTACATGCTGGAACTTAACGACGGTCCAAAGCTGACCTTCAAGGTTCAAAACCGATCCATTTTTAATATCATTGGTAGTTTGTGCCACGAGTTACCCGTTTCTTTCGCTAATACAGCTGCAATGTGTGCAGCTAAGAAATAAACCTTGCTTATTATGCCACACAGTATCAACTTATGCACTCGTGTATCAATATCATCGAGATTATATACTGAGCATTATGAAACTTTTTGGGAATATTGTGTGGCTGTTATTCGGTGGTCTTTTCCTTGCAGCAAGCTGGTTTTTCATAGGATTATTACTTTGCATAACCATTATTGGCATACCGTTCGGTATGCAAGCTTTCAAAATGGCAATACTCACGCTTACACCATTTGGAAAGCATGTTATTTATACTGGTGGCGTTAGCACAATTTGGAATATATTATGGATTATATTTCTCATTGGGCCAATGCTTGCGTTAGGCTATGTTATTTCAGGATTCATTTGCTGCTGCACAATTATTGGCATTCCATTTGGCATCCAAGCCTTTAAAATGGCAAAACTTGCGCTATGGCCATTTGGTTCCGAAATTGTAGAGGACAGTTACGCACCGTATGTACGCATATAGTTTGCAGCACGCGCAACTAATTCCTCATCCATAACTGGCTTTCCGTCAGCAGTAACTAAACGCTCAGCTGCAGCGAAAATTTCGCGCACGTTTGCAATTGGCAAAACAGGGAATCCAAACTCCTGCTCGACTGCTTTTACTGCTGAAAGTTCACTGTCTTTCGTGCGTTCCATTCTATCTACTGCCAAAATCAAGCCAACAACTTCCACATCTGCTTCCGCCTTAAGCTTCGGCAAAGTTTCGCGCACTGCAGTTCCAGCTGTCATCACGTCGTCAACAAGTAGCACTTTCATACCATCTTTGAGTGGTTTTCCAACCATTATTCCGCCGTCGCCGTGATCTTTGCGCTCTTTGCGGTCGAAAGTAAAGCCGACTGGCATATTGTGATTATTCGTTAAAGCCATTGCTGTAGAAACTGCCAGCGGAATACCCTTATAAGCAGGGCCGAAAACAGTGTCGATATCTTGTGGAAGTTTGCCTTCTTCGATTGCAGCCATTACGCGCTGAGCGTAGTATGAGCCCAAAGTTGAAATTTTCATGCCATCATCGAACGCTCCAGCATTAATAAAATACGGAGATTGACGACCAGATTTCAGCGTAAAGTCGCCAAATTTTAGCGCACCTGAATCAAGCAAAAACTTTGTGAAACGTTCATCTAATGAAGCCATTTTCTTCTCTCTTTCTTTTGAGTATTTTTATTTTTTAAGATATTTTAAGATTTTATTTGCGATTTTATTCGCTCATTAGTCACGATTTTATTCGCGCTTTTAGTCACGATTTTATTCGCGCTTCAGCGCCAAGTTTTGCCTTCAGCAAGCAAAGAAGCAAGCTTTGGCCTAGAATCAAGCAAATCGTCAAGCTCGCGCGCAATGCGAATCGGAGCAGTAGGGTCCACCAGTGCTGCCGCCCCCACTTCTACTGCGTTTGCTCCGGCATACAAATATTCCAAAGCTTTTTCGCCAGAATCAATGCCACCAATGCCAATAATTGGAATATCTGGCATAGCTTGACGCACTCGCCACACGAATCCAAGTCCAATCGGGAAAATCGCAGGTCCAGAAACGCCGCCCGTACGGTTTGCAATAATCGGCTCACCAGTTCGAATATCAATTCGCAAACCAACCAGCGTGTTAATCATGCTTAAAGCGTCCGCTCCAGCGTCAACCGCAGCCTTGCAAATCGACACAATATCCGTCACATTTGGCGTCATTTTTACAATCATCGGCTTATTTGTCATGGCACGAAGTCGCTTAATTAAGCGGTGCAATGCCACAGGATCTGTACCAACGCTCATTCCACCGTGAGTTACGTTCGGGCAGCTCACATTAATTTCAAGCATGTCGGCAGAAGAATCAGCAAGCTTTTCAACAACTTGCGCATAATCGTCGTCACTGTGGCCTGCAACATTAGTAATAACAAGCGCTCCCATGGATTTTAGTTTTGGCAGCTCGTCAATAAGATAATGGTCGACTCCAGGATTTTGCAAACCGACTGCATTCACCATTCCGGAAGGAGATTCTGCAGTGCGCGGAGAAGGATTACCCTCCCAAGGGACTGGAGAAACGCCTTTAGTGCAAATTGCGCCGAGCTGACTTACGTCGTAAAAGCGTCGGCATGCTGCAAGCTGGAAAGTTCCGGAAGCAGTTCCAACCATATTCTTCCACTGAACGCCTGCAACTTGAGTTGGGTGCTTCCATACGTGACTAGTATCGAAACCAAAAGTTGCAGCGTTATTTACGCTATTTTCAGCATTATTTTCGGCATTATTTACAGCATTCATATTTTTTACTCCCAACCCAAACGATTCGCATCAAAAACTGGTCCGTCGTTACAAACTTTCAGTCTGCCTTCCAAAGTATCAACCACGCAAGCAACGCAAGTTCCATAACCGCATCCCATGCGCGCCTCAAGACTTAGCTGGCATCGCATGTTACGCTCATGCGCCCAATGAGCTACGGCTTTCATCATAGGCAAAGGTCCACAAGACAAAATCACTGTTGGCAAATCGTCTTCAAAATCAAAATGATGATGTTGCTCAAGTTCGTCAAGAAGCGTAATAACCATACCTTCAGCATTTGTAATACTGTGTACGTCTGCAATATATTCCTTCATGAAGTCGTCTGCAAAACGCTTACTACGGTAGCCAAGCACTGCTGTTACGCTAGAATCCTTGCGCTCACTCAAAGCTTGAGCCGCACACATAATAGGCGGCACACCCAAACCGCCACTAACCAACACATAATGCGCAGGCTCAGAAATATTAAAACCTAATCCCAAAGGTCCCAGCGCATCAACGCTATCTCCAGGCTTAAGTTCAGCAAACTCAGCAGTGCCTTTGCCAATCACAGCAAAAATCAGCGTAAACGTATCACCTTCTACACTTGCCACACCAAAAGGACGAGGAAGCATAGCAGTTGGATCAGGAGAATACAAGTTCACAAATTGTGCAGGTTTAGCATGCTGAGCAATCTCGGAATCTCGCAACGTCAAACGGTACACGCCTTCGTCAAGCTTTTCGTTATTAAGCACTTCTACAGCTCTACGACCCCAAAGACGCGAGTATTTCGCATTGTCACTTTCGTTCGACGCGCAGGATCCTGAAGAATCAAAAGCGTCTTCACGTAACGTAATTATGGCGTTTCCCGAGGCTTTTCGCGTTGGAATAAACATGCCATCACTCATGTGGTTTCCCCTACCCTTATATGTGTTTTGTACCGTTGCGTTTTGGTTATTCGATTATTTTTTATTTTTAGTTTTAGTTTTTCAGTTTTACTTTTTTAGTTATACATATTAGCGATATACTGCCTGACGTAAGTCATCTCGCATATTTCGCGCAGCAACAGCCGCAGATTCGCGCACAATATCAAGAATATTATCGAGAGACATATTGCCTTGATTATTCACATAATCTTGAGATTTTCGCCAAGCACCAATAATACCGCGCGAAGAGTTCACAATAGCGCCTTCACTGTTTTTATCAAACATTCCGGCAACATCTTGAGCAGTGCCACCTTGAGCACCGTAGCCTGGAACTAGGAAGAAAGTATGCGGCATTACCTCGCGCAAATGCTTCCCCTCCTCCGGGTGCGTAGCTCCCACAACCGCACCAACCCTAGAATAACCGTGCTTACCAATAGTTGAAGCACCCCAGTTTTCAATCAAATCAGCCATATGCTCGTACACAGGCTTACCATCTTGCACAATAAGCTCCTGAAGTTCCTTGCTCGAAGGATTTGACGTACGCAATAGCACAAAAATACTTTTATTGTGTGCTACTGCTTCGTCAATAAAAGGCTTCACACCATCCGAACCCATATAAGGGTTAACAGTAAGCGAATCTTCATGCCACACGTCAAGATTTTTAGAGCTTTGTAGAAGATCATTCAGAGATTGAGGCAGCACGTTACCAGTAGCGTTTTCGCCGTCAAAATATGCAGAAAGATGAGCAAAACCGCTTAAATGAGCCGCATACTGTCCTGCTGTAGAGCCAATATCTCCTCGCTTTGCGTCACCTATTACAACTAATCCTTGCAATTTTGCGTATTCGCAAGTCATTGCGTACGTATCCATTCCAGCGGAACCAAGCGCCTCATACATTGCGATTTGCGGCTTTACAGCAGGCACAATATCCGCAACCGCATCAATAATCGCGCGATTAAACTCAAAATAAGCGGTAGCAAGAAGCGTTGGCAACGCATCTTCACCTGCTACTTCTTGCAGAACTTCGTCAGCAAGACCGCTCATAATTTCTGCAGGCACAATACCCGGTTTAGGATCCAATCCCACGACACTAGGATTTTGTTTGGCTGCAATTGCTTCCATCAGCTCGTCCATAATTGTTACCAACCTCAATGCAAATAATCTGTACAGAAAGTCACATTCTTGAGAACGCGATTTCAGAACCAATAATCGTTGCTACTGGTCTGCCCGTAAGCTGCCAACCGTCAAAAGGCGTGTTTCGAGCTTTTGAATGGAACGAATTCGCATCAACCGTCCAATTTTCGCGCATATTAATCAACACCAAATCAACATTTTCAGGATGCTCAGTAATACTCAAGTGCAGTGTTCGCTTGTTTGCGCATCGCGAAGAAACGTTCAACAAAGCCGCAATATCAGTAGGTCTTCTGCTCATTAATTGCATCGGATTTACCGACATTAATTCAATCAAATGCTTATCATCCGTGTACCCTGCATCAACCAAAACTTTGCGGCACACACCGTACGCGCACTCAAGCCCAATAATTCCGTTAGGAGTTTTTGCGAAATCTCCCGACTTTTCTTCCGCAGTGTGAGGCGCGTGATCTGTTGCAATCATGTCGATTGTGCCATCTGCAATAGCAGCGAGCGTTGCTTGACGATCCGCTTTAGAACGAAGCGGCGGATTCATTTTTGCCATTGACCCGTACTTCAGCACATCCTCATCACACAAAGCAACATAGTGTGGCGCTGTTTCGCAAGTAATTGGCAAACCCGCCTTTTTCGCTTTACGAATTGCTTCAAAAGCTGCCGCTGTGCTCACATGCTGGAAGTGCACGTGCACTCCAGTTTCTTTAGCAGCATCGATATCTCGCTGAACGATTGCAAGCTCTGTTGAAGCCGGAATTCCACCGACCCCCAGCATTTTTGCAACAGGACCAGCGTTCACAGCTCCCGCAGTATGATGCTCGCAATGCTCAACGAAAGGCAAACCAGTTTTCTTTGCCATAGCCAAAACGTCTCGCAAAATTGGTTCTGGAACTGCAGCACCGTCGTCACTTATGGCAGTAATCGGATGCTTTTTCATTGGGGACGTTTTTTCGTCGTCGCCAATTCCTGCAACATACTTTTTCCAAAGTTCAATATTGCTTGGTGCTAAGCCCTCGCGTCCCAAAGATGCGCACACGCTTACATCGTAGCGAACTGGCAATTTTACGCCATAAATACAGCCATAACGTTGCAAATAGTCAATAACATTTTCTACATCAAAAGGAGCATCATCCCAAGGCTCGCCGTCAACTGCAGGAATTGTGTTCGGCATAATCAAAACCTGCGTGTAACCACCAGCCGCCGCAGCCTCACTACCAGTCATCATGGTTTCTTTAGCTGTTTGACCTGGATCCCTAAAATGCACGTGTGGATCTGCAAAGCCGGGAGCAACCACCCAATCGCTTGCATCAATATCGCCAGTAACGCGCGCATTTTGCTCAATAAGGGCATCCTGACGAACGCCGTCCACAACAAGATCAATACGTTCGCCAGTATCCCACACAGAGATATTGCGCAAAGTTAAGGTGCGTGCTCCGTTCATATCACTCCTAGTTTTGCGTAAAATTATGATGCAATTTTATGATGATGTAATTTTTATAGTAAATTTTACTACGTTCACACTGTTAGGCACGCGCTTCTTCGTCGCAATACATACAACGATACTCATGTCTATCGGATTCAGCTTTGTAGAATTTACGTTTGAGAGTTAGTTCACTATTGGTTATGCAACGAGGATTTGGGCAGCTAAGATTTTCAGGTGCGTTCTCATCAGTTGTGTGCACGCGAGGATCTGCTAAGGAAATTCCGTGTGCATCAACTGCTTGCAATTCGTCTTCTGGAACGTTCACAAAATCGGTTGGCTCGTAGCCGCAAAGCTCGTCGCCAAGAACGGAACTTTCCAAAGCCATGCGCATCAGCATACCGTTTTTAACCTGCTCAAAGTATGCTGCACGCGGGTCGTCGTCAACATCAACCGCAATTTCGTTAATACGCGGAAGTGGATGCAGCACAGGCATATGCGACTTTGCTTTCTGCAATTTTTCTTCCGTTAAAATGTATGTGTCACGAAGTCGCAAGTATTGTTCGCGGTCTGTAAAACGTTCTTCTTGCACGCGAGTCATGTACAGCACGTCCAAGCCGCCGATTACTTCCATCAAGTCGCGAGTTTCTTCGTAAGTGCAAGAAGGAGTGTCGTTAATGCGGTCAATAACATATTGTGGAGTTTTCAGCTCATCCGGGCTAATCAGCACAAAATGAACGTTTCCAAAGCGGCACAATGTTTCGATAAGCGAGTGAACTGTGCGTCCGTAAGTTAAGTCGCCGCACAAGCCAACAGTAAGATTATTTAACCGACCAAATCGCGCAAGAATCGTTGCTAAGTCTGCAAGAGTTTGAGTTGGGTGCATGTGACCGCCGTCACCTGCGTTAATAATAGGCGTGCTCACAGCTTGCGTTGCTACGAAAGCAGCACCCTCCTTTGGGTGACGCATAGCGACTACGTCAACATAATTTGAAACAACTTTTAAAGTATCATTTACCGTTTCGCCTTTGCTTGCGCTAGAAAGTTGCGCGCCTGCGAATCCGATTACTTTTCCACCCAAACGCAACATTGCTGTTTCAAAACTTAAGCGAGTGCGCGTGCTCGGCTCATAAAAAAGAGTGGCCAACACTCTGCCATCGCAAGTGTGAGCCACTTCTTTACGGTGCGAATCAATGTATCGCGCTTTATCTAAAAGCATTCGTATTTGCGCTGTTGAAATATCGTCCAACGTAACAACGCTTTTGCCTGTTAAAGAATTTGCAATTGCGTCACGAGAAAAAGTTTGATGCAAAGAATGAGAAGAATTAGATGAATGAGAAGAACTAGAAGCGTTCATTGCGTTCGTCATAAATATCGCTTACCTTTCGCTAGTTGGCAAGACGGCCGCGACTGTACGCGACCTACGTAATACTACTGATGAGCGTTGACGAATCCGCGCTCCCGGAGTGGCGACATACTAGCATTTTCTGCATCTTGAGTAACAAGAATATTAAAGGAACTCATTACAAGCCCTTTTCTAACTCAGCAAAGACATCCGCATAAGGGCGTGCTAAACCAGAAACTGATTGCTTATAACTATGCATAAGTTTGGCAGCAAAATCAGTAGATAATAATTCATCATTTTCTTCTAAATTTTCACTACTGACTGCTTGTTTTATAGGTGAAGAAGCATCAGCATAAAAAACTGAAGAATTAGCTCTTTCTTTTACATCATTACTTATTACTGCATTTTTCACTAAAATCACCTCCCGTCCTGTAGCTACAACGTAAAGCAAAGAATACAACAATAAACGTAAGGCGGCGAAAGATGACGAGATTCACTACAGCAAAATTAGCGACCGTAGAAAAGACGAGACATGATTTCGCGGCACTGACGCATGGTTGCTAGAAGATCGTTTTCAAAAATGCGACCCTGGTTCGGCTCGTAGCCAAGATAAGTTGCGATTCCGCCCAAAGAATACGAGTCTGTTGGAATCACATCCGCGCGAGACATTGATCCGGACCACAAGAAGTTCGCGTTGCGCACAGCAGAGCACATATGCCAGCAGCGCTCCAAAATTTGAGCATCCTCATCCTCAATTAAATGCTCAGATTGCAAGGCTTTCAAAGCTTGCATCGTACCAACAACGCGCAAAGACTCATATTCACCAGCGTATTGCAATTGCAAAAGCTGAACAGTCCACTCAACGTCGCTTAAACCGCCGCGGCCAAGCTTCAAATGCCTGTCTCTACTAACTCCTCGAGGCAAACGCTCAGCTTCCATACGCGCTTTAAGCTTACGAATTTCAGCAAGTTGCGACTCACTAAGAGGATTTTTTGCGTAACGCAAGTCGTTCACAACTCCGTTAAGTAAAGCATCCGCCAATTCTTTAGAACCTGCAGCAAAACGAGCGCGAAGCAACGCTTGATGCTCCCAAGTGCTAGCCCATTGTCGATAATACTTTTCGCAAGATTCAAGACTGCGCACCAAAGGGCCGTCTTTTCCTTCTGGACGCAAATCCAAATCAACCATAATTTTTGGCTCAAGAGTAAGAGAACCCTGCAAAATATTGCGTAACACATCTACAGTTGTTTGTGCAAAACGGTGAGATGCGTCTAAATCGCAATCCTCACCAACCGGCTTATAAATTACCATCATATCCGCGTCCGAACAGAAGTTTACTTCCCTACCGCCGTAGCGACCAAGAGCAATAATCGCGATTTCAGCTTGAGAAGCGCTTGAATTCGAGGCGCTCAAATTCATACGCGAAGCAGCTTCGCGCATAGACCATTTCAAAGCTGCTTCCAGAACGGCATCAAATACGTCACTCATAGCCTGCATAGATGTATCGTCGTCAATAAGCTCACACATCCAAGCTAAAGCAACGCGCTCAATTTCCTGACGGCGAAGAGCACGCAAAGATTGTGCAAAATCAACAGCGCTATGAGCGTAGCGAGCAACCATTGCACACGTTTGCATATCAAGACTTGCTCTATCCCTCGCAGCCAACGCTTCGTCATCACCAAGCCATGTAATCGATTGCATAGACTGCATCATGGCGTCACCAAGGTAGCGCGAATTTGCCAACACGTGACATAGTCGCTGAGCCGCAGAAGGAGAATCACGCAAAAAACCAAGATACGTACTTTTACCGCCAAAACGCTCAGCAAGACGACTCCAAGCAAGCAAACCCATATCAGGATTCTGTCCTTCTCCAAGCCACTTCAACACGGCAGGAAGAAGAATTCTATGAATTTTAGCAGCCCTAGAAAGCCCTTCCGTAAGCGCTTCAACATGCAGCTGAGCTGCGCGAGCATCCGCAAAACCAATAGACGCAAAGCGCGCGCGAGCAGCTTCCGGTGAAAGTACGATAGGATCCGCATCAGTTTGTGCATTAATTGGAAGCATAGGACGATAGTAAATATCCTTATGCAAATTGCGGATTTCGCGGCGAGCTTTATCAAAACGCTCAACTAGCTCTTCCGGGCGAAGCCGCACAGCACGCGCAAGCCTACGAATCTGCTCGTTGCTATTCAACTGCTCTGTAGAAATATTACGAGCGCGATCCAAACCGCCGTTTCCCTGAGCACCCAAATCTGGGAACAAATGCGTGCGATGCATACTCCACATTTGCTGACGATGCTCAAGCACACGCTCAAAACGGTAGTGCTCCGCCAAAATTGCTGCTTGATTTCGCGACACATAACCACCTGCAGCCAGAGCTTGTAAAGCAGAAAGCGTATCTCGCACACGAAGCGAATCATCTTCACTACCGTGCACAAGTTGCAACATTTGCACAGTAAACTCAACATCACGCAAACCACCCTTACCAAGCTTCATATCAAGATCACGCTGTGAAGCTGGAATCAGCGATTCCACACGTTGACGCATATGCTGACAATCCGCCACAAAATGCTCACGACCAGAAGCCTTCCAAATAAGTGGCTCAACCATAGTACGATAAGCTTTTCCAAGATCCGCATCCCCCGCCGCAGGACGCGACTTTAGCAATGCTTGAAACTCCCAACTACTCGCCCATTTTTCATAATATTCACGGTGAGATTCAAGCCGACGAACCAAAGGGCCGTCCTTACCTTCAGGGCGAAGCGCAGTATCAATTTGCCAAAGCGGAGGTTCTGCCGAACCCATAACAACCGACTGACATACTTTTTGTAGCACCATTGCTATGGAGGTGCCAATACGCAACACAGCATCCTGATTGTGCAAATCAGCTGGTTCTACAACATAAATCAAATCAATGTCTGAAACATAGTTAATTTCTTGCGCACCAAGCTTTCCCATAGCAATAATCGCAAACTTACATGCAGAAGAACCAGCAACCTGACTACGCGCAACAGCCAACGCAGCTTCTAACGCAGCATCAGCAGCATCAGAAAGTTTTCTACTAATATCTGGCTGAACTTCAACTGGATCAGCGCTCGATAAATCCGCCGACATAATCGCAGCAACATGTTCACGATATCGTGCGCGTAATGCAGAAACAGCTTGCGCAAAACCAAGCGTAGTAAGCGAAATTGTGTAAAAAGAATTGTTTTTTTCAGAAGAATTGTTTTTTTCAGAAGCGCCCTCTTGAGAAGTAGATTGGGCAGAAGCGCTTTCTTGAGAAGTAGACTGGTCGGAAATATTTTCTTCAGAAGCAGTTTTCAATGAAATTTTTTCAGATATGTTTTTTTCTGAAGTAACTACTGTAGCACGATAAGCTTGAATAGCAGTAAGTAAATCAGCGCAACGTTCTTCACGAGTCATAGCAAACAGATGATCAGGATCATTGGCTGCCGCTTTCATAAGATTTGGATGGATGCGCATCCAGTTACCCATCGCATGAGAGGCGCCTAATACTTGCATCAAAGACGCTAAAGCACAAGTCATTGGCGAATTACGCGATATTGCAGCAAGCTGAGCAATAATTGTTGGCTGAGATTGCATAATACTACGTAAAGCTTGCACTGCAGTATCTGGGTCTTCCACGCTAGCAACATATTGTAGAAGTTGTGTTGGAGTAAGAGCGCATTGATCATAGTTCTCACAGATAGCGATAATTGCTTCACGAGCTGCATCTGGACGCGCAAATCCTGCTTTAATAAGATTCCTCAATGTGAGCGCAGAAGAACCCACAGCAGAACTTACAGAAGAACCTACAGAAGAACCTACAGAAGAACTTACAGAAGAACTTACAGAAGAACTTACAGCAGAACTTACAGCAGAACTTACAGCATCTGCATTGTTTTCGTTAGTATAAGCAATTTCA
This sequence comes from Gardnerella washingtoni, assembly GCF_049262705.1. Lineage (NCBI taxonomy): Bacteria > Bacillati > Actinomycetota > Actinomycetes > Bifidobacteriales > Bifidobacteriaceae > Gardnerella > Gardnerella washingtoni. Next base: position 897,304 of record NZ_CP058398.1, read on the forward strand.
TCTGTCATATACGCACTTCCCATACCGCAACTCTACCTTGTAGTGCTGTACAATGCACATGCTTGAACCAATGCACATGCTTGAACATAAAAATGCCAGCGCAAGCTCATGGGAGAAAAGCTTACGCTGGCACGAAGGAAGCTGCTGCTGCATTTCACTTCGCATACTATGCAAAGGTTACAGCAGCAGTCAGGTTATAAATTTTTATTTCCAATAATCTTGCAGTTTGAGCTGCAAGCTACTGCTTTAGTCGCGCGAATGCTTACGACGACGAGCAATAACAGCAGCACCAAGACCTGCGAAGACTGCAGCCAATTCAGCAAAGATTGAAGTCTTGGCACCAGTTTTCACAATCTTACCAGTGCTATTACTTGTATTCTTTGCAGTATTCTTTGCGGTATTGGCATCAGCATTGGCGCTATGGGAATCCGCTTGCACAGCATGATTCGTGGCATCTTCAGCCTTGGTTGTACCAGTGTTTCCAGTATTTACACTACCGGTAGTATCAGTACTTGTGTTCTGAACAGTGCCAGAAGCACCTGAACCAGCATCAGTGCCGATGGAATTGTACTTATCGAGAATGAGCTGCTTGGCATCCTGAAGCTTTCTCAAAGCATCATCAACCTGCTTCTGAGTAGCATTCGGATTCCTAAGCACAGAATTAGCTTCGTCAAGAGCCTTCTTATAAGCATCAAGATCTGGCACTTCACCAACAAGATACGCTGCCTTCTTGCGGAAGTCGCTATCAGCATCCGCTTCAGACTTCAACTTAGAAGTATCAGTCTTATGCGAATCAGCAAGCTTCTTCTTCGCATCCTGAAGCTTCTTCAAAGCATCATCAACCTGAGCCTGCGTAGCATTCTTGTCACCAAGAACCTTCTTAGCGTCTTCGAGTGCCTTCTTATAAGCTTCAACCTCAGGGCTGCCAACAGCATTCTGGAATTCTGGAGTCTTAGTGAAATCACCATCAGCATTGGACTCAGTCTGCAACTTGGTCTTATCAGTCTTATGAGAATCAGCAAGATTCTTCTTAGCATCCTGAAGCTTCTTCAAAGCCTCATCAACCTGAGCCTGAGTAGCATTCTTGTCACCAAGAACCTTCTTAGCGTCTTCGAGTGCCTTCTTATAAGCATCAACTTCAGGGCTGCCAACAGCATTCTGGAATTCTGGAGTCTTAGTGAAATCACCATCAGCATCCGCTTCAGACTTCAACTTAGAAGTATCAGTCTTATGCGAATCAGCAAGATTCTTCTTCGCATCTTGAAGCTTCTTCAAAGCCTCATCAACTTGAGCCTGGGTTGCATCCTTATCACCGAGAACCTTATTAGCATCCTCAAGAGCCTTCTTATAGGCTTCAACCTCAGGAGAACCAACAGCATTCTGATACTCAGGAGTCTTGGTGAAATCAGAATCCTTACCAGCCTCAGCAGTCAACGCAGTCTTATCAGTCTTATGCGAATCAGCAAGCTTCTTCTTCGCATCCTGAAGCTTCTTCAAAGCCGCATCAACCTGAGCCTGGGTAGCATTCTTATCACCAAGAACCTTGTTAGCATCCTCAAGCGCCTTCTTATAAGCTTCAACCTCAGGGCTGCCAACAGCATTCTGGAATTCTGGAGTCTTAGTGAAATCACCATCAGCATTGGACTCAGTCTGCAACTTGGTCTTATCAGTCTTATGAGAATCAGCAAGATTCTTCTTAGCATCCTGAAGCTTCTTCAAAGCCGCATCAACCTGAGCCTGGGTAGCATTCTTGTCACCAAGAACCTTCTTAGCGTCATCCAAAGCCTTCTTGTAGGCTTCAACCTCAGGAGAACCAGCAGCATTCTGATACTCTGGAGTCTTAGTGAAATCACCATCAGCATCCGCTTCAGACTTCAACTTAGAAGAATCAGTCTTGTGCGAATCAGCAAGATTCTTCTTAGCCTCTTGAAGCTTCTTCAAAGCATCATCAACCTGCTTCTGCGTAGCGTTAGGATCCTTAAGCACCGAATTAGCATCCTCAAGAGCCTTCTTGTAGGTGTCAAGAGCCTGCTTAGAAGCGTCGTCACCCTTAGCTTGAGCATTCTGATACTCAGGAGTCTTAGTGAAATCACCATCAGCATCCGCTTCAGACTTCAACTTAGAAGTATCAGTCTTGTGCGAATCAGCAAGATTCTTCTTAGCCTCTTGAAGCTTCTTCAAAGCCTCATCAACCTGAGCCTGGGTAGCATTCGGATCCTTCAGCACAGAATTAGCTTCGTCGAGAGCCTTCTTATAAGCTTCAACCTCAGGAGAACCAGCAGCATTCTGATACTCAGGAGTCTTAGTGAAATCACCATCAGCATCCGCTTCAGACTTCAACTTAGAAGTATCAGTCTTGTGCGAATCAGCAAGATTCTTCTTAGCCTCTTGAAGCTTCTTCAAAGCATCATCAACCTCGGTCTGAGTTGCGTTCTCATTGCCAAGCACGGAATTCGCCTCATCAAGCGCCTTCTTATACTCGTCAAGAGCCTTCTTAGAAGCGTCATCACCCTTAGCTTGAGCATTCTGATACTCAGGAGTCTTAGTGAAATCAGAATCCTTACCAGCTTCAGCAGTCAGATCAGTCTTATCAGTCTTATAACCATCCGAAAGCTTAGACTTAGCATCCTGAAGCTTCTTCAAAGCATCATCAACCTGCGCCTGAGTAGCATTAGCGTCGCCAAGAACCGTGTTCGCATCCTCCAAAGCCTTCTTGTAGGCTTCAACCTCAGGAGAACCAGCAGCATTCTGGAATTCTGGAGTCTTAGCAAAATCACCATCAGCATTGGATTCAGTCTGCAACGCAGCCTTATCAGTTTTATGCGAATCAGCAAGATTCTTCTTCGCATCCTGAAGCTTCTTCAAAGCCTCATCAACCTGCTTCTGAGTAGCATTCTCGTCACCGAGAACCTTGTTAGCGTCTTCGAGTGCCTTCTTGTAGGCTTCAAGAGCTTGCTTAGAAGCGTCGTCACCCTTAGCTTGAGCATTCTGATACTCAGGAGTCTTAGTGAAGTCAGAATCCTTACCAGCTTCAGCAGTCAGATCAGTCTTATCAGTCTTATAACCATCAGAAAGCTTAGACTTAGCATCCTGAAGCTTCTTCAAAGCATCATCAACCTGAGCCTGCGTAGCATTCTTGTCACCAAGAACCTTATTCGCATCCTCCAAAGCCTTCTTGTAATCCTCAAGAGCCTGCTTAGACGCATCATCACCCTTAGCCCGAGCGTTTACGTACTCAGGCGTCTTGGTGAAGTCAGAATCAGCATCCGCCTCAGACTTCAACTTAGAAGGATCAGTCTTGTAGCCGTCAGTAATCTTCTTCTTAGCGGCTTGCAAGGCATCTAGAGCCTCGTCAACTTCCTTCTGAGTTGGGATTTGCTTTTCGCCAGGCTTTGGCTTACCTTTATCGTCGAACTTGTTAAGCAAAGTCCTAGCTTTCTTCAACGCTTCTTTATAGGCAGTAACGTCAGCATTATCCTTGCCGTCATCAGTCTTCTTAGCAAGCGCATTCTGATACTCAGTAGTACTCTCAAATGACCCAGCAGTTGGCTTAGCAGTAGGATTTGTCGTATCGGCAGTAGACTTCGCAGCTTCAGTCTTCAAATCGTCAATCTTAGTGCCGAAGCTGTCGTCGATTGCCTTCTTGGCATCTTGCAAAGCCTTAAGAGCAGCGTCTACCTGCGCTTGCGTTGGCTTTGAGTCAGCTGCAGCATTTGGATCAGGATTATTCACCTTGTTGATGAGTTCCTGTGCAGCCTTGAGCTTTTCGTTGTAAGCTTCCAGCTTCTTGGTTGCGGACTTAGCATCCGTTGTCGTAGGATCTTCCGTCTTCGCCTTTTCAAGTGCGTTCTTGTACGGAATCGACTCTTCAAACTTAGGAGTTACAGGATTGCCCTGGGCATCCTTATCACCAACTTCGTTCTCAAGAAGCTTTGCATCAGTCTTGTACTCCTTAGCAATCTTATCTTGAGCAGCTTGCAGCTTTTCGAGCAACTCATTGACAAACTTTTGAGTTACCTTGCCCTTCCAATCCTTATCATTGAGCTTATCGGTAACTTTCTTCAGAACATTGTCGAAGCCAGTTTGCTCACCATCTTTACCCAAGGCAGCTATAGCACCTTGGTCACCAGCAGTCTTCTTGGCAAGAGCATTTTGATACTCAGGCGTCTTCTTGAAGTCGCCACCTGCAAAGTCTTTAGCAGAAGTCAACGGCTCAAGATTCGTCTTGTAGTTATCGGTGATTTGCTTCTTGGCGTTCTTCAAAGCCTCAAGCGCATCGTTAATCTGTTGCTGCGTTGGACGCGAACTGTTCTTAGCACCCGGATCTGTAGGATTAGCAGCCTTTACAAGATTGCGAGCTTTCTCGAGCGCATCCTTGTAAGCCTTGACATCCTCATTGTCGTTGGTGCCATCCTTCTTATCGCTAGCGTTCTTGAACTCTGGAGTGTCCTCGAAGTCGTCTTCAGTAACACCAGGAGCACCCTCCGCAGTAGACTTATTAATTTCTTTCTCAAGATCAGTAGTAACAGTCTTATACTTCTCAATCTCAGTGCGAGCTTTGTCGAGCTTTGTCAAAGCCTCGTCAATCTGCTTCTGAGTTGGCTTAGCGTCGAGAGGCGTAGTTTTATCGTCATGTTTCTTCAAAAGTTCCTGAGCTTTTGTCAAAGCTTCATCATACGCCTTCTTGGATGCAGCGGCCTTAGTGTTCCTATCTGTATCAGGCTTGCCATCAGCAGTTAAGAAGTGAGGATCAGACGCATTGCGGTATGCGTCGGAGGTAACAGTACCTTCGGTAGCTGCAGTCTCGCCTTGCTTTTCTTTACCATGCTTTTCAACGCTGCTCTTCAGAGCTTCAACGTTGGTGTCTTGAGCCTTAAGAGCGTCACGCTTCTCATTAAGCTTCTTAAGAGCCGCATCCACCTGCGCCTGGGTAGCGGTTGGATCCGTCAAAAGCTTCTTAGCATCAGCAAGCGCATCGTCGTAGTCTTTAGCCTTCTGCCTGATGGCCTCATATCCAATTTTATCTTCCTGGCCATCAGCGCCCAGCTTGTGCGGATTCTGGGAGTTCTTATACGCTGGATCGTGCTGAGTATCGGTATCCTTGTTGATGGATTCCAGCAGCTTATCGGTCTTGGTTGCAAACTTGTTCAACTCAGCAGCTGCGTCGTTCATTTCCTTAAGGATTGAGGTAATATCCCTATCCAGAGGCTCGCCTTGTGCATGTGCCTGAATATTCTTCAATGCATCTGCATCAGTAACATCAATATTCTTTGCAGGAGGATTAGAAGTTGGGATTTCTGTATTACCTTGCTTATCCTTAGGCATCCTTTTCTCAAGCGCCAGTTGTAGCTTCTTCACTGCGGCGTCATACTTCTGCTTAGCAGCCTTTGCATCTGCACTTGCATCATCTGCGGACACATTCTTGTATGCTGGGCTGTGTTGTATAGCAATATCGTTAAATACAGCTGCCGAAAGCCTGCTGGTATTAGTTGCATACTTGTCGATGACTTTACGTGCTTCTTCAAGAGCCTTCTGGGCTTCATTAATCTGTGTTTGATCTGGAGCAGTTCCACCATTCTTAGCTTTTTCTAGCTTTTCCTTAAGCGCCTTAGCTTTTTGATAAGCATCGTTGTAATTCTTGAATGCATCAGCAGCATCCTTATCGCCAGCATGCGCCTTATCAAAAGCATTGAAGTACGCAGGCATCAGGTAACCGCTAAAGTTATCCGCAAGCACTTTCGTAAGTTCATCAGCGTTGGTTGCATATTTTTCATGCAATACTTTTTCGGCATTAGTTAACGCATCCTTAGCAGCATCAACTTCAGCCTGAGTTGCCTTATCGTTCTTAAGAACCTCACGAGCCTTCTTCAGCGCATTGTCATAGTTTTCAACTGCAGTTTTAGCAGCTTGTTTTTCTTGATCGTTTGCGCCATTAGTCTGCTTGTTAAGCGCATTCTTATAGAAGGTGCTCTGCCTGTTTGCATCATCCTTATCAGGATTATCGAAACTGAGCTTTTCGGCAGTTATAAGCTTTGACTTATCTGTTGCTTCAGCGTCAAGAGCTTTCTTAGCATTCTCAAGAGCTGTAATTGCCTCGTTTACTTCCTTTTGAGAAGCGTTAGGATCGGCTGAAAGATCATTTGCTTTCTTTACAGCAGCATCGTAGGCTTTGCGCTCTTTTTCAGTTGCGTTTTGATAAGCTGGGTCAGCGTTTGCAAGCGTTTGAGTGCCATGAGCGTCCCTACCATCCTTTACCTTGCCATGCTCAGCAATAGCAGCGTTAAGCTTATCCTTATTGGTGCTGTACTTATCAAGCTCCTTACGAGCTTCGTCAAGCTTAGCCTTAGCATCGTCAACAGCCTTTTGCGTGGCGTTCTTGTCGTCATTTAACTCCTTGGCTTCTTTGAGAGCCTTGTCGTAAGCAGTCTTGGCAGCTTTAGCAGCATTGTTCCTAGTTTCGTCAGTTTTGCCATCAGGTGTCTTGAAGTCAGGGTCGCTCACGTTCTTAAACTGATTCGTCGCTTGCGTACCAGTTGCTGCAGTACCTTCCTTTGCAGGCGTACCATCGGCTTCAATCGAGGCAATCAGCTTATCCTTTTTAGTATCAGCACCATCAAGAGCCTCACGAGCCTTGTCTAACTTAATAGTCGCATTGTCAATATCGGCTTTTTGCTTCTCAGTAAGGTCAGACTCTTTTGTATTTTTAACTTGCTCGTACAAAGCTTTAGCAACTTTGAGTGCATCGTCGTAGTCGCTCTTTACCTTGTCAGACGCATTATAGTACTCATGCTGAGTAGGAACATCTTTGCCCTCAATAGCAACAGTCTTGTGACCATCAACAGACTTCTTCAAATCACTCGTCTTGTGATTCATCTGCGGCACAAAGATAACGTTAATTGCCTTTGCCGTATTGCCTGGATGGCGACCTTGCTCCAGATAAATATCCTTATAGTACGACATTGCATACGGCTCAACAAACAGACGTGCCTTGAAAATCTTGCCCTTTTTAGCAGCCACCGTTACAGATCCAGCTTCTGGATCCCATGAATACGGACCAGCTTCTGATAAATTATCACCGAGGTTTACGTCAGAATTAGAGACTTTCTGATTCCCATACCAATAAGCGCCGTTCATATTGCCAAGCGTTAGCTCGCCCGTTGGCTCGCCATTTTGCAACGCATAGTGCATGTGCGACTTTTGCGCGGTATTCCCTGTACCTTCATAGGAAAGCAGCTCGCCGCCCTGAAGGTCACGCAAACCAGACTTTGGATCCTTTGGTGTAGCTTTCAGCAAACCAAGAATCTTTGTTGTATTAAACTCTTCTGCTTTAGTTGGGTCGTAACGGTAGATGATAGTGGTTTTCTGATCATTACTCCAAGAAATACCCTCGTCGGTGTCACGACCACCAATCTTGTCTGCAGTCCAAGTAACGTTGTAATCCTTGCGGATATCTGGAAGCTTTGTAAGCTTGCTCTCTTTTACATTAGAGGTAAACTCAGCAACCGCCTTATCGGTCTTGATCTTAACGGTAATCGTATTTTCCGCCTGACCGTTCGAGATGCCCTGATTAGCTTGACCAGCCGCAGTAAAATTGCCCTTAAGATATTCAAGCGAAATCTGATCTACACTGGTAAGGCCAAGTTCTGTATTGGTCTTGTTGGCCTCAAAAATCGACTGCTTGATTCGGTTAAGCTCCGCGGTTGAGTAATCGAGTGGGTTGGCAACAAAGACTGCTTTGTCACCAGTTGGAACGGTAACATCCTTTTCTGCAACCTTCTTCAACACAAGGTCGCGCACAGCGATCTTCGGCGCATCATCAGTATCCACGCCATCGAAGTTGATTACAGCATTATCCCCGTCAAACTTGATTTTATCTGGAGTTACGCCGTTAATCTTTGCGAGCTTCTGTGCGATTTCGTTCTTTACATCTTGCGAAAGATTATTCGGGTCTTCCACAATCGGCTTATCAATAACATCGTTATAACGCACAATAGTCAGCGGAATATCCTGCGACTTAAAACCAAGATCGGTAACGAAATGGGTATTTACGATTGATACACCAACCTTACTATTTGCTTTCGTTAATGCATTCTTATCGTATTCGTTGCTTCCAGTAGGAATTTTCTTATCGATAGTATCTAACTTTCGTTTACCAACCTTGCTTAACGCTTGAATTTGTGCTTCTAGCGATAGACCATCAATACCACTCTTGCCAACATGCGTTGTTTTGCCATTCTTTTTAGCATCATCCATAGCATTGTTGACATCAGTGTCGGTGATATCAGCATCACTTACTTTTTTAACAATAGTTCCAGCACTTTGCGGAGGTACTAACAGAGCCGCTCTGAATTGATCTGATACTGCATCTTCTTTAGCACTTCCCTGAACTGGAATTGGATTAATCTGAATCGAACGCGTTGCAGAATAACCTTGCGCATTCTTAATAGCTTTGGAATCACTACGTTCATCTTTACGGAAAATCCTATTCATGGTAAGCGTTGCAGAACCATCAACGTTCTGTTTAAACACATATTCGCCAGAATATGGCTGATGTCCACCATTGTCGGAATCAAAATCAATACTTCCTGCAGTTTTTTTGGTATTAATATGGTTTGAAGTTGAAGGAAATACAGCTACACGCGTAACAGCCTTATCTGCTCCATTAGCATCTTGCTGTTTAGGAAGCTTAAATATTATAGGATTATTTGCGAGTTGCTCATCATACTGATTATCCACTGTGCCAAAGCCATAAACGTTCGGCATTCCACCTGTTTGACTAGAGAAAGCTACTTCGTTTGTGCCACCATTAGAAGCGCGATTCTGATCTACAGGCGCAGGAGTCTCAGGATCTAGCGAACGACCTACACGCTTCTTTGCAGTAGTTTCTTCAGTGGCGCTACTAGCTGCATTAGTCTTATCAGTATCAGTAGTTGCAGAGTTACCATCCTTCTTCTCTGCAGGCTTAGCATTCTCAGCCTTCTTCTCTGCAGTCTTACTTACATTTTCAGTATTCTTGTTAGCATCTTGATTATCAGTTGCAGTACCCGTATCAGCACTAGCGGTCGAGGATGCTGCAGAAGTAGCTGCAGAACCAGTAGAAGCAGTTACAGTAGCAGGAGTAGCAGGAGTAGTAGCAGCAGTCTCCGCAGCCATTGCAGGAGTTGCGCCGAAAGCGAAGGCAGCACCAGCTAATACGCCTGCTGCACCAATCGTAAACGCCGCCACTTTGCGAGCGTCAATTGCTTTCTGAATCGCATTACTTGCTGTTGCATCTAACGTCACTTTACGCGAATGTGCATGCCTTCCAGAATTTGCATTAATCATAACAATATCTCCTTAAGACAAATTTCTTTACGTGTATATGCCAGTATTAACTACAACGAGCTGCAAAAAACATCAATGTATGTATGCATATTTCATCAATCTTTCTCACTTAGCTCGAACGCATAGGCGCATCGCCAGTTATAGTTAGTGACCATCTTACCAGCTCAACATCAGCTATAACAGGTTCATTACAACCAATTGCATTGAGTACCCCCCCCCCCCGTTGGGCTTTATTTCAACGTTTTTAGCGTATTGGTAATCTTAAAAATTTTATAGTTATGTGGTTATAATCACAGTTTTTGAGTGTCGTATAAACTTTTGTTTATGCTATTACCTGCATAATGGTACAGCTTTCAAGCCTTACATACTATACATTCATATTCCAAAATTTTATACACCCGCAAAAATGTACATAAGCTAGCAAAGTTCATATGAAGCGCACATAGCTACAATATTTGTATTAATACAACAATATGAATAAATTACACCAACTTAATGTAAACGCAGTAGCAAATGAGCAAACGAGCAACTTACATAAAAGCCAATAAGCAAACGAACTAGCAAACTCAAACTAGCAAGCAAACTCAAACTAGCAAACGAACAAAAACCCAATAAACCAACAGCACACATACCAGTGAAAAGCGCCGAAACTTTCGCCCCAGCGCTTTCACTTTCACCTTACATCTTCTGCTTCTCTACCCGATTTTCGTAAAAAGCGGCTTCACATTCGCCCAAATCCTGCGCGCAATGCCCGGATGATTCATGGTATACAAGTGAATACCATCCACACCCTCAGCAATTAAATCGTTAATCTGCTGCGAAGCAAAAATACTGCCAGCATCGCGCAAACACTCAGCGTTACTCCCCCAACGATTCATCATTGCGGAAACTTGCGAAGTAATGCGCGAAGAGCAAAGACTTGTCATGCGCTGCACTTGCGAAGCATTCGCCACAGGCATCACTCCAGCCTCAATCGGCACGTTAATGCCGGCGGCACGAGCTAAATCACGGAAGCGCAAAAAATCCTCGTTATCGTAAAAAAGTTGCGAAATTAAATGCGTAACACCCGCGTCAACCTTGCGCTTAAGATTCTCAATATCCGCCTGCAAACTTTCCGCTTCCGGATGCTTCTCCGGGTAGCAAGCGCCCAAAATAGGCAAATCCGGGCGCTTTGAACGAATGTAGGAAACCAAGTCACTAGCGTGCTCAAAAACGCCTGCTGCCTCTTGACCTGCAATCACGTCGCCACGCAAAGCCAAAACGCCAGAAACACCAGCATTATCAAACATTTCCAAAGCTTCATCAACAGCATCATAATCAAGGTAGCGAGCCGTTAAATGAGCAACCGCGTCAATGCCATATTCGGAACGAATCGTATGAGCAATACGCGCAGTAGCAGTACGATCCTGCAGCTTTCCAGTGCCGTAAGTAACCGAAATAAAATCCGGGTCAAGACCCTTCAAGCCATCCAAAGTATCGTAAATCGTACCAATAGGAGATGTGCGCTTAGGTGGAAAAACTTCCAGCGAAAACTTTGGTTTATAAGTCACAACTCACCCCCTATTTAGATTATTGCACTGCTGATTGCTTGGTTGAGCATTAGAAAGCTCTGCGCGCACTTCTTGAGCAGCAGCAACAAGATTTTCCAAGCTTGGCCAAGTTTCAGCGTCGCCACGAGTTTTAAGACCGCAATCCGGGTTAATCCAAAGCTTCTCAGCAGGCATCTTACGCAAAATCTCGTGAATACGCTCCACAAGCTCAGCCTTACCAGGCACGCGAGGAGAATGAATATCGTAAACGCCAGGACCAGCCTCCGTCTCAAAATGCGCGTCGTGAATAGCGTCAAGCACAACCAAGTCGCCGCGAGAAGCCTCGAAAGAAATCACATCCGCATCCATAGCATCAATGTCGCGAATAATGTCATTAAACTCCGAATAGCACATATGCGTGTGAATTTGCGTAGTCGCAGCAACAGCAGAATGAACAAGGCGGAAAGCTGGAATAGCCCAATCCAAATACTTCTTATGCCAATCAGAACGACGAAGCGGCAACTTTTCGCGCAAAGCAGCCTCATCAATCTGAATCACACGAATACCAGCACGCTCCAAATCCAACACTTCATCGCGAATAGCAAGAGCCAACTGCTGAGTCTGCTCTTCATGCGTAATATCCTCGCGAGGCCAAGACCAGTTAAGAATCGTCACAGGGCCTGTAAGCATGCCCTTAACAATATGCTTCGTGCAGCTTTGTGCGTAAGCGCTCCATGCCACGGTAATCGCAGACTCGCGAGAAACATCCGACCACACGATTGGAGGCTTCACGCAGCGAGTGCCATAAGACTGCACCCAAGCGTTCTTCGTAAACTTAAATCCGCGCAAATGCTGGCCGAAATACTCAACCATGTCATTGCGCTCAAACTCGCCATGAACAAGCACATCCAAGCCAATTTGCTTCTGATGCTCAATGCACTTAGCGATGCGATCGCGCATAAACTCGTCGTAAGCTTCACGCGAAATCTCACCCTTACGAAGAGCAGCACGAGCATTACGAATATCCTTAGTTTGTGGGAAAGAACCAATAGTTGTCGTTGGCAAATCCGGCAAGCCAAGAGCTTCCTTTTGCAAACGCTGGCGCTCCGCTCTAGCAGGTTCACGCACAAAATCAGACTCTTTAAGATTCACAAGACGATTAGCAACAGCAGCATCCGCCTTCACGCGCGAACCGTCAAACAAAGCCTGATTCTTAGCCAAAACGTTACTCGATTTGCGGCTTTCGTCACTTTCTGCAGCAAGATGCGCAATATCGTGAATTTCATGCAACTTTTCAACAGCAAAAGCAAAATGCTGCAACACTTCCGCACCCAAAGCATCCTCACCAACAGTGCTAAAAGGCACGTGAAGAAGCGAGCAAGCAGTAGAAACAGCCACACGATCCGTAACATTCTCGCGCAAAGCATCAATAAGCCCAAGGCTCACAGCATAATCGTTACGCCAAATATTACGGCCGTTCACAACGCCTGCAAAAAGCGTAGTCTTATCGTTCACACCATAGCGCTCAATGGCTGCAAGATTTTCATCCTTACCTTCCACCAAATCAACGCCAACGCCATCAAAACCGAGATTATTCACCGTCTCATAAGCGTCTGCAATATGGCCAAAATACGTGTTAAGAAGAAGCTTAACTTCCGCACTCCTTGCCTCAAGCAAAGGCTTATACAAAGCTTCAAAAAGCTCCAAATCGCCTTGCTCTTTATCCAACGCCAAATAAGGCTCATCAAATTGCAACCAAGTTGCGTGAAGCTCACCAAAACGCTTCACAATACTCGCATAAGCGTTAGCAAGAGCCGAAATCACAGAATCTGTTACTTCCAACTCCTGAGCTTCAGGAGTACGAGCCAACTTCAAGAACGTGTAAGGACCAATCAACACAGGCTTCGTTTCCAAACCCTGCGCGCGAGCCTCCAAAAACTCGTCAAAAGGCTTCGTTCCAGCCAAATGCAAGCCTTCCGGATTCTCAACTTCCGGCACAATATAGTGGTAGTTCGTAGTAAACCACTTCTTCATCGGCAACGCCGTCACATCGCCGCGCTCACCCTGGTAGCCACGAGCAATGGCAAAAAGCGTATCCTCGGCATGCTCAAAATTCAATTTACGATAACGCTCCGGCACAGCACCCAGCAAAATAGCCGTATCAAGCATTTGATCATAGTAGCTAAAATCGTTACTCGGGATTAAATCAACACCAGCTTCAGCTTGCAAACGCCAATGCTTAGCACGCAAAGACTGAGCAACCTCACGCACTTCATCCAAAGAAGCATCCTGCTTCCAGTAGCGTTCAATAATCTTCTTCAACTCACGGTCAGCACCAATACGCGGAAAGCCGGAAACCGAAGTAACAACCGTAGACATACATCCTCCAAAAAATTCCTATTTAACTCATTTTTATTTCTTCTCGACTCGCTTTAGCCTAGCAAAGAAATGCTTAAATGCGGTCATTCAAGAACTTGGGGTGTCGTTATAAGCCGAATTTATATGCTTAATTTCGTGCGTTTTTTTGATTAGTTTTATTTTTCTTTTCGATGTTCTTGCGTATCGTCTATGAGTTTTGACTAGCGTGTTTGGTGTTTAGTGTTGTGAGGTTGGAAAATTTATGTTTGCGCGGTACTTAAGTTTCGTCTATGAGTTTTGACTGGTGTGTTTGGTGTTTAGTGTTGTGAGGTCAAGGAAATTTCAGCATCGTGCGTTCCGTCGCTGCGCTCCTCTTTTAGCACTCTGCCCGAAATTTTCTTGACCTCTACTTCACTACTCTTTAACACAAAACTCATAGACTCGTGCAGAAAGTTGCGAAAGTGCGTGGCTTACTCAGTGCAACTAAAGCCGAAAAATTAAGCTGCGGGTGGGTTGGTGGTTGAGTGGGTTTGGTGTAGTGTATGCGGCAGCATGAATGCTAGTGTTCTCTAAGCAGTAAGTACTCAGCGTCTGAAGAGCAATACTGTTAAAGTTCCATGAATCAACAAGTACTCAACGTTCGCAAAGCATGACCGCAAAGCTACGGGGAACGCCGTGTGCGGCAGCATGACTGCAAAGCTAGGCAAAGGATTTGGGGGTGAGGACTGCGAGCGCTGTGGCGCCGCGCAAGCCGCAAGTGGCAAATGGGCGCTCAGACACAAGCACCACAACCGACGCATTAGCAAGTCCCAAACGCATCGCCCCAAGCACATCCGGATCCGAATCCGGCGAAGAAAGCCACTGCGCAGCCATCGACATCGTTGGCTCATGACCCACAATCATCGTCGTATGAACATCACCTCGAACCGCCTGCAACTCGTCCATAACCGACTGCATACCGCCATCATAAAGACTCTTGCGCGACTCAACCACAGGCGCATCGCCAAAACGCTTCAACATGCGCTTCAAAGTTTGCTCAGTACGGTTCGCGCTAGAACACACAATATAATCTGGCACAAGCTTCAAAGATTCCAAGCCTTTTGCCATAATTTTCGCCTGCTTCAAGCCCTTATCAGTAAGGTTTCGACCCCAATCGTCGCCCATTTCAGGCGCCTCAGCTTTAGCATGACGCATCAGCAACAAAACGTACTTACTATGATGTGCTTTCTTCATAAGCTTTTTCATTGGTGATGCCATAATGCTCTCCTACTTAGCTTGACTATGCTCTATTTTTGAGATTGCACAGTTACTTGCGATTGCGAATCTTCCGGCAATTGCGCAAGTTGCACGTCTAAATCGCGCAAAACTTTACGAAGCTTACGATCCGAAATATCGCGCAAAGACAAGTCTTCCAACTGTTCAGCGCGCTCTTCCGCTGTCATATCGTCAATATCGCTCACAGTATCTTTAGTACCGTGCTCACGCTTCTTCAAAGCGCTAAAACCTTCTGCCATTGCGCGCGAAACAATCAAAAATCCAGTGTGGCCAATCATCGCGTGATCCGGACGAACCGCCAAACCTTGAGCTTTCCAAGTACGCTCCAATGTTTCTTGAATTTCTGGCTCAGTCCACATGCCACTTTCTCGCAAAGCTTCAGCCATGCGAGACATTTGCGTTGTAGTCGTAACGTACGCAATAAGCACGCCTCCAGGTACAATCACGCGATGCGCTTGTTCAAGGCGATTCCAAGGGTCAAGCATGTCTAGCATAATGCGATCCACGCTGTGAGCATCTAAGGTTTTTGCAACAGAATCAAAATCGCCAGTAAGCAAATTCCACCATTCTGGGCGCTTTCCGTAGTACAAAGTTGCGTTAGACTCGGCAATGCGCGCAAAATCCGGGCGAAGCTCAATCGTCGTAAGCTTTCCGCTCTCCCCAACTGCGTCCAAAAGGCTTAAGCTCATAGCACCAGAACCAGCACCCGACTCCAAAACGCGCATACCTGAGCGGATATCTCCTAAAGCAATCACTTGCGCAATATCTTTTGGATACATAATTTGCGCGCCTCTAGGCATAGAAAGCACGTAGTCAACCATGCGCGGTCGCATCACCACGTAATCCCAGCCACCAATAGCGCGAGCTGCTTTCCAAGGCTTGTTGCCGGTTTTTGAAAGGTCTTTAGATGCCTGATTTTCGCTATTTTGCAGCGTTTCACGCTTTGCGCTCACAGTAGTAATTACAACGCCTTCGCTTTGACCAATCACGTCATCGTGACAAATAAGACCGTGCTCAGTTTGTGTAACACCACCTGCAACAAGTTGTGCAGTAATCCGCTTACCCTTACGATCAGTGAACTGAATCTTCTCACCTACTCGTAACACACCACTACGCGAATTAACTGACTGCACAAAACACCTCACTTACAAAATTTGCTAACAAACTCAACTAACAAATTTGCCAATAAACTTTACTAATATTCGCATCAACAAACCGTATTTATTTTACGGCATACCCACACTAAATCTCACTAAAACGACGCAAGTGCTACATAACCTACAAACTTACAGTAGTAAGCGGCATAGCAGAATCGATGGCAAAATCAGGAGCGGAAGGACGCACCCCTGCTTCCACCAAATTCACGCCAAGCATGGCAACCATCGCACCGTTATCTGTGCAAAGCTTAAGTTCCGGCAAACGCACTTCAATTCCATGCTCCTTGCCGCAAGCCAACAAATGCTCACGAAGCTGCGAATTAGCGGAGAATCCGCCGCCAATCATCAACGTTTTAGAACCGTACTGCTCACAGCCCATCATAGCTTTGCGCGAAAGCACATCCGCCACAGAATGAGCCAAAGAAGCACACACGTCGTCAACTGGAATGTCAAGACCTTGAGCCTCGCGCGCTTCAACCCAACGCGCAACAGCAGTTTTTACACCAGAGAAGCTGAAATCGTAAGGATGCTCTTTACCAGAACGACCTTGCGTCAAACCTTGCGGAACTTTCAAAGTATCCGGGTTGCCAAGCCTGCCATGCCTATCAATATGAGGGCCACCCGGGTACGGGAATCCAAGCAAGCGCGCAACCTTATCAAAGCACTCGCCTGCAGCATCGTCCAAAGTCGTGCCAACAACGTCAATGCTTCTAGCAATATCGTTCACGTGAAGAAGCGAAGTGTGACCGCCGGAAACAATTAGAGCAAGCACATCTTCTGGCACATCACCGAATTGCAATTGCGTTACTGCAATATGCCCGATTACGTGGTTAATACCATAAATTGGCTTATTTGCAGCCCAAGCCAAAGCTTTAGCTCCCGAAACTCCCACAGCCAAGCAGCCTGCAAGACCAGGACCTGCACTTACTGCAATCGCGTCAACATCGCTTAAATCCATATTTGCATCTGCCAAAGCTTGAGAAACAACCGGCATAAAAGCTTCAGCGTGCGCGCGAGAAGCAATTTCTGGAATTACACCACCGTAGCGCGCGTGCTCCTGCATAGAAGATGCCACCACATTTGACACCAGCGTACGTCCGCGCACAATAGCGGCGGCAGTTTCATCACAAGTTGATTCAATTCCCAATACGATTGCTTCGCTCATTGCTATTCCTCGTTATTCTTCGTTATTCTTCAATTCCGTTATTTTTTGCGGAAGGTACCTTACTATTTTCGGAAGTTTTGTTATTTTTTATGGAGATTACATTATTATTTTCGCAAGTTATGTTAGTACCGCCTAAAATCTCGCTTAAATCAGCGCACATCGTGTACGCGTCCACACCTTCCGGCTGATAGTAACGTTTTCGCAAACCCATTTTCTTAAAACCAAAACGTTCATACAACGCGAGCGCAGGATTGTTGTCAACTCGTACTTCCAGCAGCATGCGCTTGGCACCGATTTGTTTTGCGGTTTTCATCATGGTTGATAACAGCTTAGAAGCTATGCCTTTCCGTTGGTATTGCCTCACAACGCCAATTGTCATAATTTGCGCATCGTCTCCATCGAACCAATATCCAGCATACCCGCATAACGTATGCGTATTTTCGTCGATTTCCGCATAATATGCGCGCATAGGAGCTTGCAATTCTTGCGCAATCATGCTCTCATTCCAAGAGCCTTTTCCAAATAAATCGGCTTCAATGGGAGCTATTTTTTGCGCTAACTCATCGCATGTAAAATCGCACTTTGGAACTATATTTAAGCTTTCGTTATTTATGCTCTCAGCAACTGCCGGAAATGTAGAATGCGTTATATCAACAATCATAATTACTCAAATCGTTACAACGCTTCTATTTTTCTTTAGCTCTCGTTGCCTCACCGGATCCAAGCACATGCTTAAGCGGATTTGGCACAGACACATCTGGGCGGCGCAAATACAGCGGTTCAACAGCTTTTACGTGCTCATTTTCATCGGAGCAATGCTTAGCGCAATTCTCAGCACACTGCTCGAAAATTTGTAAACCTTGCACACCCAAGTCAAGCGCAGAAACTTCAGCAATAACGCCAACATTGGCAATATTTCGCCAATCTTCAACGTATTTTTGAGCACCATGTCCAAGCACATCCACGCAATAATTTTCACCATTTACACTCGCTACATACTCGTTCACACGAGCCGCAGCATTCTGAGGATAGTCAATATCCATATCGATGACAGCATTGCCTTCATCATCGTACAAAGCCATATACACTTGGCGACGGCGTGCATCGTTGAGCGAAAGCACGTAATGCTTTACATCAGAACCTGCAGAGTTAGCAGAATCAACAGCATTCGGAAGATGTAGTAGTGAATCCTTGCAAATAACGTCATTTTTAAGTGCTTCTTCAAACGCACCAGATCGCATCATCAAACTTTGAGGAAGCAGGCTGTCACATCCCAAAATTTCGGCATTATTTGCAAATGCGATTGCTTTCGCTGCAACTAACCCTGCGCGAAGTCCCGTAAAAGGAGCAGGTCCTACTCCCACAACCACGCGATTAATATCCGAAGGCCTAAGCCCCGCATTTTCCACAACTTTCGCAATATTTACTTGCAAACGCTCCACGTGAGTGCGTGAGTCAGTCTCAACAATCGGCTCATGACCCACAATTCCAACAGTAGAACCAAATGAAGTGTCAATAATCAGCGTATTACTCATGTTTATTCCTCGACGTAACGTACCCGACCAGCTTACTCGCTTACCACAACTTGCGTTATTTACTGCGATATTTGTTGCTATATTTTCCGCGTATTTTTAATTACAATTTTGCAAGTCGATTCAGCCAATCCTTACCAACAGCTTTCAAAGTTACGATTCGCTTACCGTCACTAGTGAAACTATCTGCTTGTGAAGCATCAACAGGTCTTGCAATATGAACTTCTAAGCGCTCGCTTGCAAGCACTCCAGCCATTTGCTCACCCCACTCCATAAGCACAACAGTACCGTCGCCCGGCTCTTCCAAAGCTTCGTCAAGTCCCAAAGATTCAAGCTCATCAAGCAAACGCGACACAGTATCTTGCCCCGGAGCAAAATCCTCACCACCCAAACGATAAGCGTCAACGTGAATGAGCGTCGCTGGCTTTCCGTTCACAAAAGTGCCATGCAATTCGCGCGCAATCGTAAAAGTTGGAGACACAATCGGCTCACTAATACCAAGACCAACTCCAAAACCTTGTGCGAACGTTGTTTTACCAGCCCCAAGAGGACCCGACAGCAGTAGAACATCGCCTTCTTTAACTAGTTTTGCCACAGCTTTACCAAGCTCGCGCATATCAGTATCCGTAGGCACGGTACGCACTTTTTGCTGTTCTAATTGTTCTGCCATATGTAATGCACTCTTTCTAATTTCGCTTGACTTTCTTTATAAGTTCCTTTATAAATTTTTTATACGTTATAATTTTTTTATACGTTCTTCTATAAGTTCCTTTTTTAATTTCCTCGAGACGCAATGAGCATAATACATTTTTCAAGCGCATAATTCGCGTCGCTAGATCCGCCCTTGCACTGCTCATCCGCCCAAGCTAAAGATTGCAAACATTGAGAAACTCCTGCACTACTCCAACCAGCAAGCTGGCGCATTGCCATTTTCAGCGCCCACGGATTTACTTTTGCTTCCGCTTGAGAAATTGTGCCGTTACGAACTGCCATTGCGAGCGCAATACAGCGTACTTTTGCAGCTAAAGCGCCGATTAACGCTATAGGGTCAACTCCTTGAGCAACTGCAGTTCTAGCAGCAAGCACAGCGGAACCTGTATGCCCTGCAACAGCTTTATCTGCCACAAAGAAGCCAGTAACTTGCGGATCTGCAATCAAATAACGATCAACAATATTAAGCATTATTGGATTATCGTCATAGTCGAAGCATAATTGCGAGCACAATGCTGCAAGCTCACCAGTTTTCCCTCCCAAAACTGCTACGAGTCGCTGAGCTGCTTGAGGTTCTATAGTGCGATTATGTTTCTCGAATATGCTGATAACAAAATTAAGTTTCGCATCGTCTTTTTAAGATCCGGCACTGTAATGGTTTGAGCACCAACTTTTGCCAGACGCGTAATAATAGATTTTCCTTTAATACCACCCTCATGGCATGCAATAACCCAATTTGCAGAAGATTCATCGGAATTATTATCGTCATGTTGCGTTTGCTTACAAAATTTTTCAATTGCGTCTACTAAAGATTCGTCTGCTTGTTGCAAATTATGTATTATTACAATCGTTCCGTCACCGAAAAGTGAAGGACCTACAGCTTCGTCAAATGCGTACTGATCCGCAGTCGACGCATCAAGTTCAATAATTTCAGCATCCGGAACATTATGTTGGATTTTTCCGCGCACAGTACGAGCATTAAGCTCATTTAAGTATGTGTCTCCCCCAACTACCATCGTAACTGGCATAACGTGTTCTGCGCGCTTATTACTTGCTGCCATCATGCTCCTTAAACCAACCAACTCGTACCTATCATAATATTCCTCTCGAATATGCGTGCGTGTTCACTCCTCTTCAAAGATGCGTGCAGTATCGCTTACTGTGCGCTTTGCTGAAGCAGCCCACAATTGCCCAACTATACGCAGACGCTGGATGTAATAACGATTGTGAAAGGCACGAAAAGCAAGCATAAAAACAGCAAATATCGTAAATTCTACGCAAGCCATCACCCATGCCCCCAACGCGCCACGCACCCAAGGAAACACGCCAAACGACACCTCATCGCACCAATATGCACACTGCTCCATAAGGCTTGTAGCAATTGATGCAAGCTGTGCAAAAATGAGCGATACTCCTGCGCAAAACATTGCACAAACTAGTGAAATTAAGCCACATACTGTTGCCCAATCCATCAAAGGAGCAACCATAATATTCGCAGGAATTGCCATAAAAGACACTTCCGGCTGCATAAGAATTTGCACTGGCATAGTCCAGCATTGTGCAGAAAACGTTATAGCTAACGCTGAAGCAACACAAGATGGCATATATTGCGTTAATGTTTGAGAAAGTGGCACTCCCATCATTACAATTCCTAAAGTTGCTGCAGAAGAAAGCGCAAAAGCGTAATCCCAAGCGTATGAAGGGTTACATGTTAAAACTCCAATAACAGTCCAGCTCAGTGCGCTGGCTGATTGATATGGTCGCTTACAACACCACGCTACTGCGGATATAATTCCCATAACAAGCGCACGAAGCACTGATGCTGAAGGGTATACTATTGCAGCCAAAACAATTTGAAACACAATCTGTATGAAGGACATAATCCATCTAGGCAGTAAAAAGTATGCGCAACAGCGGCGAATAATCATACTCAGCAGCAAAAAGTGACCGCCAGAAACTGCCATAACATGCATAATGCCAGCATGTTGAAAATGGCGACGCATCATTGTTGCATACGTTTCGTCAATTGGATCAAGTGAATTTGTCTCTTCTGCTGGCACATATTCCTGTCCAAGCATGCCAACAGTTACTCCAGGAACCAACATTCTACCTTGCATATCAAGCTTATTGGTTACGTCATAAAACGATTTCCATACATCACTAACAGCTCTATGCCAAAAGTCTGAGCCTTGTACAACATGCAAATTTCGTTGAGTTTTTTCTACATGCAATTCAGGCTTACTACTATCAAATCTCGAAGCTTTCACGCTAACTGGTAAACGTATACGCGAACCATAATTCAACTGTTCACATATTGGAGAATATGCATACAGTCGCGCTTGAACGTAACTTTTTTGCTTCGCAAAATAATGGACTTGAACCGTTGCTTGACAATCACCATTAAAGCTTTGCGAAGTCCGCATCGGCGTAACCATCGTTACTTCAGCAATATGATAAGCTTGATTGCTATTGCGTCGAGCATACCCTACTTGTGCAATGTTCACTTTATGTATTTCACGCATAACAACATCTTGAGATAACACGCATTGCGTCAGATACGACAACATGCAAGCCACAGCACAAATATGCAATACGAGCGATATTGTACGATGCCATGTAAAACATTGGTAACGCACACTACTGAGTGCAGCTCGCAGCATACTTACATATGTATGAGTGCATTGCATATTACTGTTAATAATCACGCGTAATATACTCCAGGTAAGAAACGCAATAATAAACACTGCTACCACACCAGCAAATACTGTTACTACACCGTGCATCATATGCACTTTCCAGCACCATCTCCCCAGCAAACAACCCATCCAACAAGCTGCAGCAACAGGAATCATACGCAAATCGCAACTTCCAGAAATACGTTGCTTTACGACGCTCATACTCATAACACGCCTAACCTACGTCAAGTACGCCACGGAATTTGTTCAAAGTTTTAGGACCAATGCCTTTAATTTGCAGCAAATCTTCCAAACTGTGAAAACGACCGACTCGTTTACGTTGAGCAAGAATACGAGCAGCTGTTTTAGGTCCAACTCCTTTCAAAGTTTGTAATTGCGCAAGCGTTGCAGTATTAATATTGATGCGACCAGCATTTTCACGCGAGATTACAGCTCCCTGTTGAGCTTTACGCATAGCAGTGCCAGTAAGTGGAGATTTCGCTTGTTTTGTAGTTGTTACGCCATGATCATTGTGCGTTGTGTCATCCTGATGCTCCACACTATAACTGCCATCACTATTACTGTCACTGACGGTATTGTTAGCATCGATAGTATTTTCACTATTGTCATCAATATTCGCATCTTCTTGGCTTTGATTATCTTCATCAATATTTTTACTATTGTGAGCACGTTTATTACGCAATTTTTTAGAGGAACTAGTACTATATGCAGGATTATCACTCGCGCTTTGCCATGCTTCAGCTTGAGTATGCTGCATACGTTGATACGTTAACGACTGCGAAATAAGCATAGTAAGACTTGCACATAATGCTACAGTCAGCAGCAATATCAACGCTAACGTATGCACAGGCTTCATATGCAATCTGGGCGAAGTCTTACCACTCATAAGAGTTTCATCACAAGAATCGCAAGATTTTTCGCGAGATTTATCGCTACAATTTTCAGCAAAACTATCATTAGAAAATTCTGCTAAAGACCTTGCAATTCGTCTCCTAGGCAAGTCACTTCTCGGCTTATCCAAGCCATAGTTACGGTCCGTAGCATAGTTATCCATACCATAGTTATGGTTCGTACCATAGTTATCCATACCATAGTTATGGTTCGTACCATAGTTATGAACATAGTCTTCCATAAATCCCCCAACTCTTAATGTTCTTAACTTAACTATTGGGAAACTTATAGCACTTTGCAACAAAAATACGCGCCTGTGGTTAAAACCTTTAACACTCGTTCTACTGTTCAAAGAACACTAGCATTAATGCTGCCGCGCACACCACACCAGACACTCCTACCACGCACCCATCCGCAGCTTAATTAAGCGACTTTAGTTGCACTGAGTAAACCACGCAGCTTCGCAACTTTCTGCACGAGTCTATGAGTTTTGTGTTGTGGTCTAATGTGGTAGAGCCTCAAAAGTTTTCGGGCAGAGCAATAAAAGAGGACTGAGGAAGCAACGTTCTTTTAAGAACAAAGCAGACAGTAAAACCTTTAACAGCTAGAGCGACGAAGGACGGGAACTTGCGATGCTGAAAACTTTCGAGGCTCATCAGACCGACTATAGAAAACATTAATCAAAACTCATAGACGATACGCAAGAATAACGAAAAAATGCTGTAAAGCGCGAAAAATCGCGCAATACAGCATTCATTAAGCCGACTTTAACCTTGACTCAGCTTTCGTCAGGCACAATAGACACAATCTTAGGAGCCTTCACAATCACCTTGCGCGGAGCCTTACCACCTAAGCGATCAGCTACAGCTTCTAGCGCAAGCTTTTCAAGCTCAGAAGCGTCAATATTTGGATCAACTTCAAGCTTTGCTCGAACCTTGCCCTTTATTTGCACAACGGCAGTAACAGTATCCTCACCAACGTAGCGAGAATCCGCAACAGGCCAATCTGCGTGAGCAATCGACTTTGCGTGTCCAAGCTTACTCCACATTTCTTCACAAATATGAGGCGCAATTGGAGCCAACATAAGCACCAGTGGCTCAACAGCTGCGCGAGGCACGTGAGGAAGAGAAGTTAAGTGGTTGTTCAACACAATCAGCTTAGCGATTGCAGTATTTGGACGCATTGCTTCCATTTCCACAGTCACTTCTGCAATTGTGTTGTTAAGAAGCTTCAACGTCTTCTCGTCGAGCGCGTCGTCTGTGACCACACAAGCTCCGGTTTCTTCATTCACAACGTTACGCCACAAGCGCTGCAAGAATCGCATGCCGCCAACAACATTACGCGTATTCCATGGACGGGACTCAGAAAGCGGCCCCATGCTCATTTCGTACAGGCGGAACGTGTCTGCACCATAGTTTTCGTACATGTAGTCTGGAGTCACAATATTCTTTAGACTCTTGCCCATTTTGCCGAACTCGCGGTTCACACTTTCGCCGTGCCATGTAAAGGTTGGCTCGCCAGCGCCGTTTGCAGCACCTTCTTCAACCTCATCAGCAGGAACGTACTGTCCGCGCTCATCCGTGTAAGCGTAAGCCTGAATCATACCCTGGTTAAACAGGCGGTGGAATGGTTCAGCAGAATCCACGTAACCCAAATCGTAAAGCGCCTTATGCCAGAAGCGCGAGTAAAGCAAGTGCAAAACTGCGTGCTCCACACCGCCAACATAAAGGTCAACGCCGCCAGAAACATGCTCTTTGCCGGGACGGTTCGTGCCCATCCAGTAGTCATATTCGTCGCTGTCAACCATATGCTCAGCGTCGTTTGGATCCAAGTAGCGCATGTAATACCAGCAAGAACCAGCCCAGTTTGGCATAGTGTTGGTATCGCGATAGTAGGTTTTTACGCCGTCGCCAAGGTCGAGCTGAACTTTTACCCAATCATCGTTTCGGCTCAATGGTGCTTCAGGCTCCGAATTTGCGTCGTCTGGAGCGTAAGTTTTCGGCTGATAATCAGGAACGTCCGGCAAAGCAATTGGAAGCTCGCTATCTGGCACTAAGTGAGCAACACCGTCCTCATCGTAAACGATTGGGAATGGCTCGCCCCAGTAGCGCTGGCGAGAGAACAGCCAGTCGCGAAGTCGGTAAGAAACCCTACCTTTTCCTACGCCTGCAGCTTCAAGCCACGTCGTTACCTTTTTAATAGCTTCGTCCACGCGCAAACCGTTAATAGACAACGCATCACCAAGCTTATGCGTATGCTCTACTGCTGAATTAATAACGATTCCGTCGTGAGAAACGAATGGAGCTTCACCTTCGTAATCCGCCAACTTTTCGCCAGAATCAGCAAGCGGCTCAACAGTGTAGATTACTGGCAAACCGAAGGCCTTTGCGAAATCGTAGTCGCGCTGGTCGCCGCCAGGAACTGCCATAATTGCGCCCGTACCGTAGCCCATAAGCACGTAGTCTGCAGTAAAGAGTGGAAGTTTTGCTCCAGTTACAGGATTAATTGCATAAAGACCAGTAAACAAGCCGGTTTTTGCTCCTGCATCTTCCGTGCGATCTTTAGCAGTTTTTGCGCGAGCTTGAGCTTGATACTCTGCTAAGCCTTCTTTAAGGCTTGCGTAGCCGCCCTTCCAGCTTTCCGGAACGTCTGCACCCCAAGCTTCTGGCACATGCTCAAGAATTGGGTGATCCACAGAAACAACCGCAAAAGTAGTACCAAAAAGCGTGTCTGGACGAGTCGTATACACTTCCAAATCGCGAGTTTCGCCGTCCGCACATGGCACTTCAAAATGCACAGAAGCGCCGTGAGATTCGCCAATCCAGTTTCGCTGCATAAGCTTAACTTTTTCAGGCCAATCAATAGTGTTCAAATCTTCTACCAAGCGGTGTCCGTAAGCGGTAATTCGCATGGACCACTGGCGGAGGTTGCGCTGGAATACTGGGAAGTTTCCGCGCTCAGACTTACCTTCTGCAGTAACTTCCTCGTTTGCAAGCACAGTTCCCAATCCTGGGCACCAATTTACAGGAGATTTAGAAATATAAGCAATGCGGAAATCGTTTAATACATCCGCTTGCTCTACCTTGTTAAGCTCTTCCCACTTTTTGCCTGCAAAACCAGGAATTTCGCGCTTGCCGCTCTTAAATTCGTCAACTAACTCAGCAATCGGACGAGCAGAACCTTTACCGCCATCTTTGCGCACAAAATCAGGGTTGTACCAAGCATCATAAAGCTTCGAGAAAATCCATTGCGTCCAACGCACATAATTTGTGTCAATCGTTGCAAAAGACCTACGATCATCAAAGCTCAAGCCCATGCGGTGCAATTGCCTGCGCATATTAGCAATATTTGCTTCAGTAGTAATGCGCGGATGCTGACCAGTTTGCACAGCATACTGTTCTGCTGGCAAACCAAAAGCGTCGTAACCCATTGCGTGAAGAACATTCTCACCCTTCATGCGATGGTAACGGCTTACAACATCCGTTGCCAAGTATCCAAGAGGATGTCCAACGTGCAAGCCCTTACCGGAAGGATATGGGAACATGTCCATTGCAAAGAAAGAAGGACGACCATCAGCAAGCTTGCCTTCGCCATCCTTCAAATCGCCCTTAACATTAGCAGCCCAGAACGTGCCTTGCTCGTCCCAGGTTTTTTGCCAGCGCTGCTCGATATCTTGTGCGAGCTGCGCATTGTAACGAAAAGCTGGCTCAGCAATAGTAGCTTTGTTGTCAGCTGTTGCATACTGTTGATCGTTGTCGTTCATACCCTAGGACTATAGCGTCTCACATCGTCATTACGCAACACTTTTTACAAGTTTTATGAAGAAAACATGCACTTTTGTGTAAGTTTTCCCAATAAGTGCACAAAATTACGTTATGCTACTCATTTTATGAAATAAGTCGTTAGAATAGTGATTACAGTTTATTAGTAAATAAATATTAAAAAATCAGATAAAAATTACTTAAAACTATAAATATTAAAGGGGATGCGCTTTGAAAGTATCAAAAAATACATTGCTACTTATTGCTTGCTTAGTTTGGAGCGCTGCAGGATTTAATATTCTTCACATCGGATTCATTGCATACCCATCCTACCTATCACCAATAAATTACGCTTTGTCACTGCTAGTTTTTGCGATATTTCAATTCCTCATTTTTGGCAAACTTGTTAAAAAACATACTCAACGAATCCACAATTATGAGGAAGAAAAACAGTTTTTCCTTAAATTCTTTGACGTAAAATCCTTTATCATTATGGCTTTTATGATGACTGGCGGCATTGCTTTGCGCGCAAGCAATATAGCTCCCGAACAGTTTATTGCAGTGTTTTACACAGGATTAGGCGCTGCACTATTTTGCGCAGGACTGCTCTTTGGATATCAATTTGCTAAAGCTGTATGCCCAGCACTACAAAACACTCATACTATGCAATAGCGCTCACAAATACCTGCATCACCTGCAACACCGGCAATATTTCCAAGGAATATTTAACTCGCACTCTATGTAAGGAAGTTACTATGAACCATGCTATGAAGCATTATATTAATACGTCTTTGTTGTATGCTGTCCTCGCCATGATTGGCGGCGTCTTTTATCGTGAATTTACAAAATTTAACGCTTTCCACGCAAAAACTGTGCTTGCCGTAGTTCACACACACTACTTTATGCTGGGCATGGTTGTTTTTCTGTTACTCATACTCGTTGAGAAAAACTTCAGTTTTAGTAACGAAAAGACTACACGAATCTTAATAACGTATCATATTGGACTCAACCTCACAGCGGTAATGATGGTTACTCGCGGCATTACACAAGTGCTACGTCTCCATCTCAGTCCGTCTATAGATTTTGCCATCACCGGTTTAGCAGGAATCGGGCACATCCTACTTGGCGTAAGTATTGTACTCATTTTATTGCAAATTAAACACAGCATCACTCATTGTGCTCAGACTTCAGTAAAATAGTGATTTTGCAAACAATAAATTACCCACGAATTATTACGCATGCAACTCTCCAACATGTGTAATACTCATATCGCACGTGCTACAACGTTAAGAAGGTTGCTATGAATAATAATGTGTACACAAAAAGCAGATCATACGCACCAGATCGTTTTTTTGAATGCGAAGGCAAAGGCTTGCAATGGATGCAAGAAGCTCACGCACATGGCGGCCCACGCGTAGCGAAAGTATTTGAATGGGGAAATGATTACCTCAATATCGAACGTATTAACACTACTTCTCCTACACCGTTAGCAGCATTTGAATTTGGCGCTGCACTCGCCCACATGCACGATTATGGAGCACAATATTTTGGAGAAGCTCCAGCAGATTACGATGGCACCTGCTACTTTGGTCCGCTTACGGATCCGGTTCCAATGCCGACTGGCACATGGCATAGTGTTATTGATTACCTTGCGGACGGACGATTGCGCCCTATGGTTGAGCTTGGGATTGCTCGCAGAGAGCTTACTAAAAGCGATTTAGATCTTACCAACGAAGTTATTGATGCACTGCCTGATTTATTAGGAAAAGCTGCAGAAGATAAGCCTGCTCGAGTTCACGGAGACTTGTGGAGCGGAAACGTTTTATGGACAAAAAGTGACGACGGCAAGCATACTGAAGCTGTTCTTATAGATCCAGCTGCACACGGTGGACATCGTGAAGAAGATTTAGCTATGCTGCACTTATTTGGCATAAGTTACTTTAAGCAGATTATAGACGGATACCAATCTGTGCACCCACTTAAATCAGGTTTTGAGCAGCGTATGACTGTTTGGCAACTGTACCCTATTGCTGGTCATTGCGTATTCTTTGGTGGAGGATACGTAGAAGAATATCGCGATATGTGTCAAAACTTGCTACACTGTTAACAAACAAACAGCAAGTAGCAACAATACGTTACTGTCAATAAACAGTAGCGTAATTTATACGACAATAATCTGCAATTAACCTATAGACTTCATCGTAACCATTACGAAAGGCCATTATTATTATGATTCGTTTGCGCAAGCATGCTTGGCATCGCACTTTTATTGTGCTAACAGCATTAGTTTCGATGCTACTTGTTACTAGTTCTTGTGGTGCGAAGCCACAAGCTACTCCTACACCAACAAGTCCAGCGCGCATTCATCATGGCAATGTTGTTATTTTCACACCTGCTGACGGATTAGCATTAACACGCCACAAACCATTAAGCACGTGGGATCAGCTAGTTCCAGAATTAGTAAAAAGCCTAAAAAGCAAAGGTTTTACTGACAATGCTATTGTTACTAAAACTTCTTCAAGTCTTGAAGATCAAAGTCAAGACGTGCAAGATTATGTAGTAAATTTGCTCACACCCCTACACTTACAACAAGAGAAGATTACAGGTAACACAAAAAAGACCAATAGTAGCAAACAAAAGATTGACACCACAAGCACAACAGCCACAAATACAACTATAAAAAAGCGACTGCAAGCAACAACACTGGTAATCGCTCCGTGGGCTAACAAAAATGGCAATAATAATTATGGCGATTACGTATCATCACCTACTGCAAACACAGCGCAACAAGTTGCAGCACCAACAGACTCAACGCAGTCACAAGATTCTCAATCACAAGACAATCAACATACGCTTCGAGCGGAA
Source organism: Gardnerella washingtoni (assembly GCF_049262705.1). Taxonomy (NCBI): domain Bacteria; kingdom Bacillati; phylum Actinomycetota; class Actinomycetes; order Bifidobacteriales; family Bifidobacteriaceae; genus Gardnerella; species Gardnerella washingtoni. Next base: position 926,568 of record NZ_CP058398.1, read on the forward strand.
CAGCGTTTAGCTTCAGCACTTCGTCTTGCTCAAAAAGCTGGCATGCACGTAGTTATGCTTTCTCACTATATTCAAGGTTCTCAGCCTGACGTGCTTTTCCACCTCTCTGATGCCAGCAGCATTGGAGAAACACAAGCAGCAACTTTAGTACAAAAGCTTGCTCTTGACCGCGCTACACGAGAAAATCCTCGCTATATTGAAGTGCTTTTACCATGCCACAACCAAAAGAATATCAATACACACGCTAACAATATGAGTGAAAACAATGACCAAGCACCTTTGGATGCTGATAACATGTCGGATACTACAGGCAGCGACACAGCAAATCTCAAAGATGATTTCGCACAACAAGCATTCGCTGGAATTTGGAAAGTGTTACGACCATATTTTGCTTCTGGCGTATTGCGAAGCACGTCTGGAAAATTACACGCTCATAGCACAGAAAAAGATTGGGTTAACGTAGCTTTTGATGCTGATGCTGCAGACGCAGTAAAAACAGAATTAAAGAATCGCATTACACGCAACACGCATTTACTAACACCTTCACCACTTCATGTTGATGGCATTATTGCGCTCGACGATCAGATTGCATGGCAAACTGCGCAAACTTTGCAAGATTTCGGCTACGAAGGTAGTGCCGCAGATATCAACCCGTCATTTACACTGCCGGATGTTATAGGTAGTTTTATTGGTAAACGTAATCTTATTAAACGACCAGTTCCTGCTCCACGCAGCACTCAGGATCACATGGCAAAAGATGTGCAAGAGCAGCAGCAACCTAAAGAGTATGATGCAGCACAAGCGAAAAAATGGCCAGCAATAACTGGTTACGGCGCGTACAAGAATATTATGCCGAATATTGTAAACGGCAAACAGTGGATGACAACTATTGAGCACAGAGCGCAAATAGTTCACGATATTGTCACTACATGCGATTCGCTTAACCGTACTGGCAAGCTCGCACCAAAAATCACCACAACGTCAACAACATTGGCAGCTGGAATTAGCGTACCTACTGTTCGCGAGCAACTGCTGGCAGTAAGCGCTACAAACTTAAAAGCTCGTTTAATTGATCCAGGCTATATTTCCTTAGCTGACGCGGGTTTGTAAGCATCTCCCTACCGTTTACGTGGAGCGTATATCACATGCTCAATAAGATCGTGGTAACGCTCCGCAACAGCTTGGCGACGCGCTTTTAAGCTTGGCGTAATTAAACCGTTTGCTTGCGTAAACTCATCCGAAACGATTTCAAACTTGCGAATAGACTCAGCACGCGAAACCAAAGCATTAGCTCTAGTAACAGCACGCTCAACTTCTGCGCGCACAATACTATTGCGCGAAGCTTCCTGCAACGAACGCACTTGGCAGGCACCACGAGAAGCAAGCCAAGTATTTACTTCTGTTATATCAAGCGCAATAATAGCTGCAATAAACGGCTTTCTGTCTCCAATTACTACCGCTTGAGCAATAATTGGAGAAGACATTAAAGAAGCCTCTAAAGCATTTGGCGATAAGTTCTTACCACCAGCAGTAATAATAAGATCTTTCTTTCTGCCGGTAATACGCACAAAACCGTCGGCATCTAAGGAACCAAAATCACCCGTATGCAACCACCCGTTAACAATTTGTTGACGAGTAAGCTCAGGATTATTATGATACCCTTTGCATACTGCAGGGCTTTTAATACATAATTCACCATCATTGGCAATCGCCACCGACACACCTTTTACCGGCAAACCAACAGTACCAATACGATAACCTGTTGTAGGATTCACCATCGAAGGCGCACATGTTTCCGTCATACCGTAACCTTCAAGCAACGGTAAACCAATCCCATTAAAGAAATGCGCAATCGAAAGATCGAGCGGAGCTCCGCCAGAAATAGCATATGAAACAGCGCCACCAAAAACTTGTAATAATGGCTTATATACCAGCTTTTTACATATTGCATGACTCAGCGCTAACATTGGCGGAACCATTGCTTCAGATTGTTGCGCGTACGACCATTGACGAGCAACGTTTGCAGCATAAGCAAAAATAAAGCCCTTCATGCCTCTACCGGCTTTCTGTGAAGCTGCATTGTAAATTTTTTCAAAAATACGCGGAACACCCAAAATAAATGTTGGCTTAAAAGTTTGAAAATCGTTAAGAACTGTTTTTAAATTACTTGTTAAACCAAGCGTAATATTTCCAGCAAAACAGAATAATTGCATAAACCTCGCAAAAACGTGTGCTAATGGCAAAAACAGTAACAAGCGAGGGTTACCTTTTAAAGCAATATCTGGCATAGAAATAACACCCGATTGAGCAATAAAAGCAAAATTACTGTGTGTAAGTTCAATACCCTTTGGCTCGCCAGTTGAACCTGAAGTATACACAATTGTGGCAATGTCACTACCTCGAACAGCATGCATGCGCTCGTAAAATTCCGCATCAGTGACCGCTTTACCATACTCGATGCATGCATCAAGCGCACCACGATTCATAACATGCACATCGCGAAGCGTATCGCACTCAGCTTGCACTGCCTCTATTTTCGGCAACATGTCAGAAGACTCAACAAACATGGAAACAACTTGAGAATCTTGCACAATATGTTGTATCTGCAACGATGAGCTTGTTTCATAAATAGGCACTGTGAGCGCACCAATAGACATAATTGCCATATCAAGCACAGTCCACTGCCATGAAGTATGAGCAATAATCGACACAGCATCACCTGGCATAACTCCACGCGCAATAAAACCCTTAGCAACAGCGATAACTGTATCTCGAAAATCTTGAGCCGTGTACGACTGCCAAACACCGTTATTATCAACATATTCAACCAAGGAACCGTTAGCATTGCGCGCCACACGATTTTCTAACAGAGAAAACACGTTAACATCAATATCGATAGCATCATCAAGTGGACGAGAGTACTCTTGCATATGCGCTCCTCTGTGTTTGCCGCATTATCGTATATCTTTACTATACGCGATTCACAATAATCAGCCTATGCTCATATCTACAAGATTGTCGTAAATTTTATTCATTATTCTACAAACATTCCATGTTTCACTTGATTTTTTCTCCAGCGCACAAAACATACTCATATTGTGTTCCATTCAGGTTGCCGGCTTCAAAACAATGTGACGGCGCACTGTTTGAGCAGCAGGATTTACATAAACACGATTTTTCTTCTTTAAACCCCATTGCACACATCGTTTACCACAATGATCAGAACCACCTTCAACATGCCCAAATTTCTGACCTTTCTTTACTCCTACTCCAACAGTAAGCTTCGTGACTGCAGGCTCAAATGTAGAAGTCAACTCACCATGTCGAATACTCACTACTGACTTTCCAGCAACTTTTCCAGCAAAACTAATAACGCCATCTGCTGGCGCAAATAAAGCAGTACCAGTTGTTGCCGCTAAATCAACACCGCGATGCCCTGCTAACCAAGGTTTAGGCGGTGGACTATATGCTTTCACAATACGTGCAGGCTTTACTGGCCACTGCATAACAGAACGACAAGTATCTGCGCTAGAAGCACTTTTAACAAGAGCACACTTATAACAACATGCACTTGCTGATTTTGTAATATAATATCTCAACTGTTGATTGCGCCGTAACACTTCAGATTGCGACAAGAGTGCAGTAAGTAGCACAGCTAGTGCTACAAAAATTCCCAAACTAGCAAAGAAACGACAGAATAGTCCATAAGTATTTCGCCTTTTGCTACTCTGTTGTAACCACCGCTTCATTGCCATCCTAACATGCGAATATTTATTATTGAACATATGCATGCGTACTCCTATGCACCATTTAACGGAATTTACCTTTGATATAAGTGTTCCAAGTCAAGTACAAAAAACATAGGATTTTATTGCATTGTGGATAAAACATACGTGTCAACCAACTCACCGCGACACGCCAAAACACGCCGTATTTGCATCTTAAGAAATTCCGTGTAATATATATGTCTTGTGCGCGGCACACAGTCAAGCACAAGATATTCCTGCGTAGCTCAGTTGGCAGAGCGTTCGACTGTTAATCGAATGGTCGCTGGTTCAAGCCCAGCCGCAGGAGCCATAAAGCCACTGGTTATCCAGTGGCTTTTTGCGTTACAAGCTAGCATAGTAGCGTAACTCAACGTGCTATGTCTGCCATGCTCCTGTGCGTGGATAACATAAACACTTTGGCGTATTATATAAACAGTTGTATTGAGCATATAACAATATTGAGCAATTATCGATAAACAGAGGAAGCATATGATTCAACGTATCTTTGCTAATGTTGACCAGAACAGAAAGCGGAAGCTTATTGTTCTGGTTGTAGGCATTGTTGTACTCGCTTTAGCACTTACCACTTTGGGAACATTCTGGTATATAAAGCAAACTGAGCGCACCAAAGCAGCACGCAAGCAGTGTGAGATTAAAGTCGCACAAGTGATGCAAGCAAATAATTTATGGAAGCAGCTCATAGCCAACAAAGTAATATTGGGTCTTACTAAAGATAATTCTTCTGACGCTAAAAAACTTGCACGCATTATTAGTGAAAAAGTTCCAGATTATGTAGCATGCACAGCAAGTTCTCCAGAAGAACTTGGCAGTCAAAGCGCACAAGCACTAGCTTCATACGATTGGTACTTAAATAGAGCAGAAAAAGTACGAACTTTGTCTGTTGCTTTGCTCAATAAAAACAAAGACAAAGATAAAGGTACCAACAAAGATACCAGCAAAGAAGAAGAAAAAACAAAAGAAGAAACAAAAGAGGTTCAGCAAGCCACTAACAACGTAATTCGTAAGTCGAACGTTGTTCCACAAAGGCGACAAAGCGCTCCAGGCAATGCAAAACCAGGCGAAGGAAAAGACAAGAAGCCTGACGCCAAGAAGCCAGATGGCAAGAAACCTGACGCCAAGAAGCCAGATGGCAAGAAACCTGACGCCAAGAAACCAGATGCCAAGAAGCCTAACGATACGGACAATAAAACTAACAACACTGATAAGAAAGGAAAATCTGGCGAACAGGGAGAATCTAAACCGTCAGTAGGTCAGCAGGATCCACTAGATATTATCGACAAAAATTCTCCTTCACCAAGTGAACCTACTAAGCCTGGAGAAACTCCTCCGCCAAGCAATCCTTCTAAGCCAGGAAACTCTAATTCCGATTCATTTGTTGACGGAGTTGGACCTGTAACGAACATTATTGGTAAATAAATCGTAACCCTTACACTCTTCTGTAGTATCGATTAATGCTCAAGCAAAAAGCTCTCGCAGGTACATACTTGCGAGGGCTTTTTGTATTAGCAATACCCTATTGGGGGTTATTTCCCAAAAAGGGTGTAAAGCTAAGCTGATGAATATTCTGTGGCATAAACCACAGACGCAACACTGTTACTAACTCTCAGTTAGCTAGCTGAGAAAATAACGGTAATCACCCAAACATTGTTAAAAACTCAGTCAACAAACTGAGAAAACAACGGTAATCACCCAAACACTGTTAAAAACTCAGTCAAGTATCTGAGAAAGTAACGGTTGTATGTTACTGGTGCAGTACGTAATCTGCGTTAATAACGAATAAGCGGGGTTATACGTTCTTCGCGCAGTACGTAATCTGCGTTAATAACGAATAAGCGGGGTTATACGTTCTTCGCGCAGTACGTAATCTGCGCTAGTAACAGCGTTTGACGATGTATTGTTATATTCAGCTAATACATACTTGGAATGCCGCTTAGCATAAGAAATAGCCCACATTCGATATGCTGTGAGTCTTACTGTCGTAAGGGTTATGAGCTGATTTTTTACACAGTTTTTGTCCGGGTAGTGGCGAATATGCAGCAAACAGATTCGATTACCGCAAAACGCTTGTATTGCAAGGTCTAAGACATGATTTCTTACACACTTTTGGCCTATAACCCCCTATTGGTACGGTGGCGCCAAGCGACAGAAACTGACGTAGTGAACAAAAGGAGTTAAGCCCAAAAACTGCGTCTAAAAAACGTGTTTTCGTTGAAATACAGATGAATTGAAACTAGCAAGTTGAAATACTGAAGAATTAAAATACCAGGAAAATTAGGCACAACTAAGCTAAAAGTCGAGTATTCAGCATTACGTACGATTTTTGTAAAACATGTTTTCGCATATATCAGACACCACAATTATGGATGCATAGTCAGGCATGGATAATCAGCTTCAGAGCATTGGATTCTCATAACTAAAGCCATGCTGAAACATCTTGCGCAAATGCCATTGCGGTATTATAGCCCAATTGCGCAGTTTTATAATATTAGAAAGCGTGCAAAATATCTCATACGATATCCTGCACGCTTTATTCAACATACGTTTATTTTTTATACCTACAACCAGTAAACGTAACTTCTACTCAACTGTTGTACGATTGTTGCATATTCCACTTAAATCAACTTCTTCAAGCGGAATAACCTTAGTATGATTCTTAATCTTGTAACCAACATACAAAATCAAGAACAACGGCACAGACATGTACGTAATGCCAATAGCCTGCCAGTTAAGAGTTGCAAATGAGTGCAAATCCTGACCAACAATAACTAGAACGCACAGCAAGAATGCTACAATCGGACCGAACGGATACCACTTTGCGCGGTATACTAAATCATCCAAAGAATGCCCTTGCGCCACATACGCCTTACGGAAACGGTAGTGAGCCGCTGCAATACCAGCCCAAGCGATAAAGCCTGTTAAACCACTTGCTGCGACCAGGAACATGTATATTTGCGAACCAAAGATACTCATAAAGAATGTGAACAAAGCTACCACAAATGTTGCAAGCAAAGCTGGAACTGGAATACCACGGAAGCTTACCTTACCGAAAACTTTCGGAGCATTACCATCCTTTGCAAGAGCATAAAGCATTCGCGTTGACGCATACATACCGGAATTTGCTGCAGAAATAACAGAAGTCAAAATCACAGCATTCATAACAGCTGCAGCAGCCGCAAGACCTGCACGTTGGAACACAAGAGTGAATGGGCTAATAGCAATATCCGTTACGTCAGATCCAAGCAAATTCTTGTCAGTGTAAGGAATAATGCACGCAATAACGAAAATAGCGAGGATGTAGAAAAGAAGAATACGCCAGAACACTTGCTTAACAGCCTTCGGAATACTCTTTTCTGGCGTTGCTGACTCTCCAGCAGTAATACCAATAAGCTCAGTACCTTGGAACGAGAAGCCAGCAATAGCAAACGCACACAACACAGCAGGAATACCACCAGCGAATGGAGCATCCTTATGAGTGAAGTTTTGCAAGAATGGTGCCTTGCCGCCAATAATGCCAACAATCGTCAAGGAACCAATAACAAGGAATACTATTACTGCAACGACCTTCACAATAGAAAGCCAATATTCTGTTTCACCAAAGCACTTAACTGTAAGAACGTTAATCAGCAAAATAAGCATAAGAACTGCCAATGAGAAAATCCATATTGGCACTTTCGGGAACCAGTATTGCAACACGATTGCTGCAGTACTAACGTCTACAGCCACCGTAATAGCCCAGTTAAACCAGTAGTTCCAGCCCATTGCAAAACCAAGCGCAGGATCAATAAAACGTCCGGAATACGATGCAAACGAGCCACTAATAGGCATGAACGTAGCCATCTCACCAAGAGATGTCATAAGGAAATAAACCATGATGCCGATTGCGCCGTACGCAAACAAAGCGCCGCCAGGACCAGCCATGTGAATTGTTGCACCGCTGGCAACAAACAGACCGGTACCAATGCTGCCACCTAAGGCAATCATAGAAATATGTCGCGTTTTTAAAGCGCGGTGAACATCGTGATTCTGCTCAGAAGTTTGTGTGGCAGTAGATGATAATGAATCACTCATTTTTCCTCCTTCTTAACACAATCAGAGGCAAAAACAAGCAACAGCGTGCGTGTCGATAGCGCTCCGCAGCGAATGCCGACTCGCTGCGACAGTACTTGGCATATTAAACCAAGTCCCAGCATACTACCTTTGGGAATCAGCAGTAAACTTCGGCGCTCTCCCCTTTGGCAAACATTCATCGCTTTCCCTAGCTCATGTCTGCTACTCTTGTTGAGCGCGACCTCTGGTCGATGGTGTTCATTTTTAGTACGACTTGCAGACAAACAGTAAAAAATACGGCGTGGCGCATAAAAATTGGAAATAATAACAAAAAACGTCACCTCATAAGAAGTGACGTTTAAAATTTGTGGAGCTAGGGGGATTCGAACCCCCGACCCCCTCCATGCCATGGAGATGCGCTACCAGCTGCGCCATAGCCCCGTTTTTATTTATGCCGTTCAAACGAACCTTTGATAGAATACAACAAATTCGTAGTCTTTCCAAATGCGGCGTGTCGAATCATACGCATGCAACACATGCACAATACCGCACTTTCAAGCGGATACCAATCCACATATGACGCACACAAAACACAACAGACCACACCGAAACTCAGTAAGCGCCACTCAGCAATATCTTCAATACGTTACCCCCAGCAAATCAGCCATATAACTACGAATTACTATTAGCTCCGCCTGAAACTTGACCACTTCCTGGCGCAGTAGTACTAGTTGATGATCCACTACCACTGCTGCTACCAGATCCAGCACCAGCATTAGCTCCCGCACCTGCAGTTGAAGTATCACTCCCCGAACTATTGCCGCCAAAACCATCGCCTGAATTTGAACTATTACTATTATTATTCGTATCCGCGCCAGATTCGTTATCTGTATGACCATTCACAGTACTGTCAACATTCTCGTGACTATGCAAATTCTTGCCATTATCTTCATCAGTTGGTTCTTGCGTTGTAGTGTCATTTTCAACAGGTTTCTTATGCTCCACTCGCATATTCTGATTGTTGCGTTGCTGCGGTTGAGGCTGCTGTTGCTGCTGTGGAGCTTGCTCCTGCTGATTCATATTATCGGTGCCTTTACCTTGCGTAAAAAGCAGCACTACGCAAGCGGTAACAACAACAGCCAACAATGCACTCAAAACAGCAATAATAATCGTCGCACGTCGGCTACCAGTATGACGAGCAGGCTCAGGCGGCACAGCATTATAATTTGAACGAATAGCTTGCGATAACGGTATTGGTTCAGCAAGAGAACCTTCCGACAATGCCATGTCTTCTTCACGCTGCTTGCGCAATGCTGAAAGCTCTAAAATACGCGTATTTTCTAATTCTGGATTACGAACTTGTGAACTTACTGTGCGTCCAGCAATTGCGTCAAAAGGCTGCGTTGGTTGCGTTAACTGCTCAGGCTGAGTTGGCTGCATAGCCTGAGTGGATTGCGCAGATGAATCATATTGTTCTCCAGGAATAAATAGATTATTTCCATCTTCCGAAGGATCATCCTGCCATGGTGAAACATCAGATGAATATGGCATATGAATACCATCTCCCGTACTTTGAGAACTAGTTTGCGCATTATCAGCATTATTTGCGATATTATTTGCGATATTATTTGCAGCATTATTTACGGCATCAGCATTATTACGCAAATCCACAGTATCACTGCTCGCAGTGCGTTCAGCAACATTATTTGCATTTGCTTCCGCTAGCTTGCGAGACGACGCATGAATCACATTTTGATACAATTGGGAAGCTACTGCCGACACAATCGAACCAACAGCTACACCTATAACTGAACCAGCAATACCAATTTTAGAAGCAAGCAAAAACGACGTCACTGCTGCAAGCGAGCCAGCTAATACTTGCGTAAACGATATGCCTTTGAAGAAATTCTTCACGTATGTACCCTACATCTACCAATAGCATTAACAAATATAAGGCAATCTGCCCAACACTATTACCGATTTGTTACCAACAATGATGGTAGCACTCAATACAGGAGTTGCACAGTATTGCCTCATAAACTCTTACAACAACGTCACAAGATAATCACATGCTCATTGCAATAACATGCTCAACACAACACAACAAACTATAGTGAAGCTGAATTCAATGAAGTTGATTGCAACGTTACTTTTTTACGCAAAGACGCTTGCTTCACTTTTTTCTCATCGTAATGTTCACCAAAACTTGCAATAATAATAGCTGCAAATATTAACGCAAATCCCACGAATGCCATATTTGACACATGCTCATGATAGAACAACGTAGAAAATAGCAGTGTGAATAAGCTTTCAGTGCACATAATGACGGAAGCGTTCGCAGTAGAAAGATTCACCAAACTATAGTTTTGCATAATCTGTGCAACTACTGTTACTACTACAGTAAGATACAACATATTAGCAATAATTGTTACATGGTCAGCACCATGAAAGTTTGGCAGTGGCTCACTTATAAGAGCACCTGCCATAAAGAGCACTGCAGAGACAGCAAATTGCCCGAAAGTTAATGTCACAGGATTATATTTACGTGAATAGTATGCAAGGAACGTCAAATTAAACGCAAATACTGCTGCACAAATGAGCGTAAGTACATCTCCATACGATAGCGTCAGCACAAGCATTCCTGGTTTTAATGCCACAAAACCGACTCCTGCCACACAAGTTACTGCAGCTATCAAACCTAATAACGTTGGCTTTTTCTTCACAATAAGCCAAGCTGAAAATGGCGCAATCACACAATAAGCTGCTGTAAGAAAAGCGCTGCGTCCCGGATCAATTGATCGCAAACCTTCAGTTTGCAACACTAACGTAGCATAGTAGGTAACGCCAGTAAGTAACGAAGGAATAATTAATGTAGCAGTAAAGGTTTTACGAAGCGTATTGAAGAAAATAACGACCATAATAGCGCACGCACCAACCATACGCACACCCATCAGCCATTGAACAGGAAAAACCTCAAGCGCATATTTTGAAGAAACATAGCTGCCACCCCAAATAGCAGCACAAATAAGCAGCATGAATTGAGCTGTACGAACACCCTTACCTTGAGGCATGCCAGATTGATTGGTTAACGATTGAGCCGTTACATCCTTCACCTTCATAATGCTTCCCCTTCAACTATAAAAGTTGATTCTTTAAAATTTCTCTTTTGTAAAGCATTTTAACTTATAAAGTACACAGAATAGCCTTAAAAACGTGAAAAGTACAACTTTTTGGCGTTTCCCCGGAAAATTTCCGACGTACAACTCGAAAAACTCGAACACCCGACTCTTTTACTTTATTTATTTCACATATCGCGAAATCGGTGATTTATATCACAAGTACATAACTTTTTACATCACACACTCGAATCCTCCTCATAATCAGCGTAATGTAGCTATAAATACGTAATGTAATTGCACACTATAAGCGTGAGGCAATACTGTTTAAAACGAAAGGAATTATTATGGCAACACTTACAGCCGATATGAAGGAATTTATTGCGAATAATTTGGCTTGGATTGCAACAGTAAGCAAAGATGGCGAGCTTGATTTGGGACCAAAAATGTCTATGTTCGTGCTTGACGACAACCACCTTGCCTACCACGAGCGCACTGCAGGCCAGCATTTTAAGAACTTGCAAGACGGCAGCCAGTTGGTTGTAGCAGTTGCTAATTTGGCAGAAAAGAAGGGTTATCGCTTCCGCGGGACCGTAACTCTTCACACTGATGATGCGATTTACGAGGAGCAAGTTCGCGTTGCCGAAGAAAAAGGCACAAAGAAACCAGCTGCAGTTCCAGTTATGGAAATCACTGAGATTCAGGATTTGACTTCTGGCGCTACTGCCGGTAAAACAATTGCGAAAGATTAATACATCGTCATTCAGTCGTGTGGATATTCGTGAGGTAGAGATTTGAGATTTTTCGCACTGAACGAAGGACGCTCGCACTATAAGCGCTCGCTGCTGAGCTTGCACGGAAAGTCCACTGGACTTTCCGTCTGAGCAAGCTCACGCTCCGACCTGCTTTCGCGCGCGCTTTGACCGAGCTTGAAATCAATGGGATTTCAAGCTCCTTCAAAGCGTGATTTGGCTCAATTGTGAAGCACGGTGTGCTTAACGCTCGCGCGGGCAACGCGCTCGCTACTGAGCTTGCGTTGAAAGCACACTGTGCTTTCAACTTGAGCAAGCTCAGCGAATCGAAGTGACTTCTCGCGCATTATGCAGCTCGAAGTCGTCGATTCGCAAATCAGCCGAACGGCTATGCCGTGAGGAATGAGCGCGAAAGCAGGTCGTCGCGCAAAACGCCGAATTACTACGTTTCAAGCAAGCAGCATACAATATCGAGTGGCGTTCGTCCTCAACGGCGAAGATGAACACCACTCAATTTTTTTATTTGATTATTTTATTTGATTATTTAGTTGTCGCTAATTTACTTCGTTTCTTTACGCAATGCTTGCAATCTAGCGTTCATTTCTTCCGCTTTCTTCTTCTCGAAGTAATACATTACTGCAGCAATAGCAATCGGGAAAATAACAGTGAACACAATCCACCCGCAAACCACTAATGGTTCATCTTTGAATGAAATCCATCCAACAATCACCGATACAATAAATTGAATAGCAATTGGCGGCACTAACGCAAAAACGAATTTTGCAAGGTTTGACATACGCTCATTCGACCAAAAAATAGCAAATACTCCATAGCCTATGCCTATAACAAATGTTGCTACAGCATAAGCTGCAATTCTGTTTCCAACCGCGCTATGCGCTAACAAGCTCGACACAAAACTGATTGCAGTAAAAATAGTGCACCCTATGCCAATGCCTTTAACAATATTTTTTACCATTGTTTTACCTAAAGTTGTAACTTGCTTTTCCATAATAATCATTTCCTTTTTAAGTATTAAAAAATTAGTATTAAAATTTTTGATAGTTTTATATTTGACTACGCTTAAAACTACATCCCTAAGCGCTTTTTGAACCCAGATAAGCATCTGCGACTAATCCACTCAACGCTTCCGTCGTCCATTTTTACGCTCATACTTCCGCCGAATCCTGGATCAACTCGAACAATGCGATTTAAGTTCACGATTGCGGATTTAGATATGCGCACAAACGACGCGAATTGCGGATTATCAAAATCCATGAGGCGCTTGTAAGACACGCACTCGCCTTTATCACTGCGGATGATTACGCGCGAATTTTCTACGCAAATCATAATCACATCTGGCTCGTGCATAACAATAATCGAATCATTAATATAACCATATATGAATGAATTATTATTGCTATTTGCCGCATTCGCAGTATTATTTTCAGCATTCGCAGGATTATTTTCAGCGCTGCTTACTTCTGCAGTTTTAGAATCAATGCCCTGCAATTGCGAAATAATGCGTTTAAGATTATCGTCAATATTGTGAACCGACAACTGAACAGACTGCTCTTCTTCTGGCGGCACAATAGCAATTGTTACTTTCATCAAGCCTCCCTTCCGTATACTACCGTTAGCGTTTGCTAGCTTTTGCTAAGTTTTCTTAGCATTTGCTAGCTTTTTGTTTTGTAATTTTGACTATACGGCACTGTAAATAGTCTGTCTTTACAAAATCGCTAAACGGTAGTTTTCGGGTTTTAAGCGGCAAATAAGTGGGAAAAATAGAAAATTACGCAGCTCCCCAAATGCGAATAAGACGTTGGCTCGTAGGATCAGCTGCAGGACCTTGATCGTAAGCATCCAAACGCCAATGAATCGAGCCGTCCGCGTTAAGGCTTGGAATTAAGCGCGCCCAACGACCATTTCCCATTCCGCCAATCGTCTTATAAGAAGGATCTACCTTGTCTAATCCAAGCAGCTTATGAACAGTTTGAGAAAGGCAAGAGCCGTGAGAAAACACTAGTAGATCGCGGTCAGAACCGGTTTTGCGCGTCCACTCTTCAACAGTCGCAGCTGCACGCTCGCCAACTTCTTGTTTCGTTTCTGCACCGTGACGAAGTTCTCCACCCTCGCCTTTTACCCAAGCGTTAAAATCTTCCGGCCATTGTTCGCTAATCTGCTGGCGGTTCAATCCTTCCCACTCACCAAAAAAGCGTTCGCGCACGCCATTTTCAACATGCACATGAAGCCCAATCTTATCTGCAAAAGCATGAGCTGTTTGCTGCGCGCGAATAAGTGGAGAAACAATCGCCACAAAACTAGCGTCCGCTTCTTCCGGCGTAATGCGCACATGCTCAGCACTATTCGGATCCTTTGGATCTTCCAAGTCGGAAGCGCCAAAAAGCACACGCAAAGCTTTACCAGAACGAGTCACCTGATCCATTCCAGAATCATCCAAAGCAATATCAATCATGCCTTGCAAACGGAACTGTGCATTATACGGAGTTTGACCGTGGCGAATAAGCATAACAGAGCGAGCAATTCCTTCGTGCGCACTATTAATGGAATTATTGACGTTACCCGCAACATTTTCTACGAAATCAACCATGGTTTGTACCGTACTTTCTTCTTACTTCTCAGTTTCGCTAGCGTCTTGAATCTCGCTAGCATTTTCAGTTTCGCTCATATGTTCCGGAAGTTGCAAATCGATAGCAGGGCAATCGTTCCACAAGCGCTCTAAGCGATAGAACGCACGTGCTTCCTCATGCATCACATGAACCACGAAATCACCGAAATCAAGCAGAATCCACTGAGCTAATTCCAAGCCCTCTCGAGACAAAGCCTTGCGCTTGTTGTCTTTCAGGAACAAATCTTTTTCAATTTCTTCAGCAACAGCCAATACTTGACGCTCATTAGAAGCAGAAACAACTAACATAGCATCCGTAATACCAAGCAAACTACTCACATCAAAAGCCTGTGCATTCGTAGCTTTTAACCTATCTGCGGCAGCGGCAGCAATACGAACCGCATTAATTGAGCTTTCTAAAGCTGTCATAATGTTAGTACTCCTTAACTATCAAGTGTTTTATTAGCGTTCCCAAGCCGGCTTCCAGCCTTCTACTACATGCTGAGTATTTTCCGAATACACCATAGAATCCGACGGAACATCGTGACGCACTACAGAACCTGCACCCGTAGTAACTCCATCTCCCACAGTAACTGGAGCCACAAACAGATTACCTGCACCAACGTGAGCACCCGAACCAATCGTTGTATGATTTTTATGCACGCCATCGTAATTTGCTGTAATCGTGCCACCACCAATATTCGTATGCTCACCCAAGTCAGCATCGCCAATATAACTTAAGTGCGGCACTTTCGTACCATTGCCAATATGCGCTTTCTTCATTTCCACGAAAGCACCAGCTTTCGTTTCTTCACCAAAAACGTTGCCTGGACGCAAATATGTCCACGGACCAATGTTAGCAGCCTTACCAATATGCGATTCCTGCACGCGAGAACGTTCTACCACAGCATTCTCATCAATTTGCGCATCAATAAGCGTCGTATAAGGACCAACTACAGCACCACTTGCAACCGTAGTATGACCTTGAAGGAAACAACCTGGAAGCACAGTAACATCTTGAGCAAGCGTTACATCATCTTCAATCCAAGTCGTATCTGGATCAAGAATCGTCACACCTTCAAGCATCCACTTTTCGCAAACGCGCTTATTATGCGCTTTCGCGAGCGCAGCCAATTGCACTCGCGTATTGACACCTTCTACACTTAATGGATCTGCAGCAGACATTGCACCAACATGACCAAACTTGCGAGCATGTTCTAATGCATCCGTTAAATAGAATTCACCTTGAGCATTTTGAGCATTCAGATTTGCGATAGCATCACAAAGCACCGCAGCGTCAAACACGTATACGGAAGTATTTACTTCGTGAATCGCAAGTTCTCCAGCATTTGCATCCTTATGTTCAACAATACGTAACACGTCACCATTAGCTTCACGAACAATACGGCCGTAGCCAGTAGCATCGTCTAATACTGCTGTAAGAACAGTTGCCACATTGCCATGATTGTTATGGAAATCAACTAAAGATTGTAAAGTTTGCGTATCTAGTAATGGCATATCGCTTGCAGCAATCAGCACAGCACCTTGTACTGGTTCACCAGTTTCGTTGTGAGCGATTTCGTTAAGATCTTTAATAGCACATTGCACTGCGCGGCCAGTGCCAGGTTTTTCATCCTGATTGACAATAAGAACACTATTGTTGTAACTAATGGCAGCTTCCGTTACACGCTGAGCCTGCGCATGCACAACTACAGCAAGCTTTCCAGGATTCACACCAATCATAGCGTCCATAACACGGTTAAGAAAAGTTTTTCCAGCGAACATATGAAGAACCTTTGGTGTCGCCGAACGCATACGCGTTCCTTCGCCAGCCGCCAAAATAATTGCTGCAGCTACTTTATTCTTTTCCACTCGTGCTCCTTCGCTATATGGTATACATCATTATTGTTACTATCTTTCATTCTATTACGTCTTATCGTCCAGAAAAAACGTACGTTTCAAACAAAAGGGGTTATAGGCCAAAAGTGTGTAAGAAATCATGTCTTAGGCCTTGCAATACAAGGGTTTTGTGGTAATCGAATCTGTTTGCTGCACATTCGACACCTGGACAAAACTGTGTAAAAAATCAGCTCATAACCCTTATGGCAGTAGGGCTTGTGGCATATCGAATGTGGGCTATTCCTTTAGGCGCTTGAGCGTCGAAGCAAGAATCGTACGAATATTTAATAGCAATTCGGCTTGAGTGGCGTTTTCTCAGTCGGTTAACTGAACTAGTAACAGTGTTTAGGTGATTACCGTCGTTTTCTCAGCTAGATAACTGAGCTAATAACAGTGTTCGGGCGATTACCGTTGTTTTCTCAGTCGGTTAACTGAACTAGTAACAGTGTTTGGGTAATTACCGTTGTTTTCTCAGCTAGATAACTGAGTTTTTAACAATGCTGAGGCTATGGTTTATGCCACAGAATATTCATCAGCTTAGTTTTACACACTTTTGGGGAAATAACCCTATAACCCAACAAAAGACAGAGACAAAAACGCAAAAACGCTACCCGGGAAACCCAAGTAGCGTCTGCAGCAAGCTCCCTCACCTGGATTCGAACCAAGACAAAGGGTTCCAAAGACCCGTGTGCTGCCATTACACCATGAGGGAACGGCGGAAAAAACCGCCAAGTCACCATTATGCCATAATATTAAAAAACGTCAAATTGGCGTGGCGCACAGGCACATTACTGGTTTTACGCAAATAAGAAGCCTTGACCGTGATGCTCTGGATAAGTATCGAACAGCTTAGCAACCGAACCATCCTCAAACACTGCTTTAATAGCACTTGCAAGAAGCGGAGCGATTGAAAGAACAGTTAAACCATCCCAACGCTTTTCTTCTGGAATTGGCACAGTATCAGTCAAAACCACTTCGCGAGCGCCACAAGCCTTCAAACGTTCAACTGCAGGACCAGAAAGCACGCCGTGAGTTGCAACAACAGTAACCGACTTAGCACCAGCTTCCTTCAATACGTTGCAAGCACCAGCAATAGTTCCAGCAGTATCAATCAAGTCGTCAACCATCACGCAATCGCGACCAGCAACGTCACCAACTACGCGATTTGCAACCGTCTTGTTAGGGCAAGTGATATCACGAGTTTTATGCACAAAAGCCAAAGGACCGCCGCCCAAGCGCTGCGCCCACTGCTCTGCTACGCGAATACGACCTGCATCAGGAGACACAACAGTTACGTTTGCAAGATCATCACGGAAACGATCACGTACGTAATCAACCAAAACTGGCATAGCAATCAAATGGTCAACAGGACCATCAAAGAATCCTTGAGACTGAGCAGCATGTAAATCAACGCTCATAATGCGATCAGCACCAGCAGTTTTCAGTAAATCAAACATCAAGCGGCAAGAAATAGGCTCGCGACCACGATGCTTCTTATCTTGACGAGAATAGCCAAGAAGTGGGCATACTGCAGTAATAGAGCGAGCAGACGCACGTTTCAAAGCATCAATCATAATCAACTGTTCCATAATGGACTTGTTAACAGGATCACTGTGACTTTGTAACACAAACACGTCAGTGCCACGAACGGACTGCGTATAACGAACATACATTTCACCGTTAGCAAAATCGTATGCTGTTGTTTCCAATACATCAATACCAAGCTGATTCGCTACATCACGCGCAAGCTTCGGATGGGCGCGACCGGTAACGAGAACAAGGTTTTTATCTGGCTTTCCTTCAAGGACGATGCTCACCATATCTCCAAACATTAGTTCGCTTTAGTTCGCGAAATGAACATAATTAATAGTAACTTTTTGCACAGACGATAAACGACAAGCCGAAAAATCAATAGTTACGCACGATACAAACCATGCTTAACTATATACTGAACTACACCGTCAGGAACCAAATACCATACTGGCTCACCATGCTCAGCACGTCTACGTACGTCAGTAGAAGAAATAGACAATGCTGGAATTTCTAAAATATCAACAGGCAAATGCTGTGCGTCACAATGAACCATGTCGTCACAATGAACTACTACGCCAGTATCATTGGTATGTGGTTCGCGAGGAAGCAATGGTGAATTAGAATCTGCCAGCTTTTCTGGTCTAGAATAACCAGGACGAGTAACAGCCACAAACCGCGCTAAGTTCCACATTTCGCGCGCATGCTTCCATTGCATAATTTCAGCAACAGCATCAGCACCAGTAATGAAGAACAGTTCGGCATCCGGATGCTGAGCATGAATATCTCGCAAAGTATCAATAGTGTAGGTTACTCCCGGTCGATCAATATCTACGCGAGAAACAGTAAATTTTGGGTTTGAAGCAGTGGCGATCACCGTCATTAAATAGCGGTCTTCAGCATTGGTAACTTTTTTATCGAGCTTAAACACTGGTCTACCAGTTGGCACGAAAATAACTTCATCTAAATCATACACCCAAGCAACTTCCGAAGCTGCTACCAAGTGACCATTATGAATGGGATCAAAAGTGCCACCCATAATACCAATACGTTGACGCTCATGTACATTGCCGCGCGTAGAAATGCGCCTATGCTTCAATCTTGCTACTACGGCAGGCGCAGCTTCTTTACCTGTAAACGAACCCTGAAACAAATCAGACATACGACGTTCTTCATCAGCGTGTAGCTCAGGATTCATACGTTTCAGATTCCTTATCTTCTGCTTGAGTTTCATTCACGAGACCAGAAGCCACATTAGCACCGTCTGGATTAATGTTACCCATTTCTTCATTCCACTCATCTTGCACAACGCGTTGAATTTCAATGAAAGTTGGCAGCGGAAAATCTGGCTGATACGCACTGCGAATACCCGCTACAGCTTCAGTAATACGCGGCAATATGGCTGTCATAGCGTCAATATCATGTTCACGTTCTAATTCACTAAATTTAGCAATATGTTCTTCCATGCGCCGCATGCACTCAAGAACGTTTTCAAATGCAGACTCATCAGGAAGTGTTACATCACGAGCATCAGCGTCAGGCCAGCCCATTAATACAGCATCAGCATATTCAAGTGACGAACGTTGCGAAGCGGAAGCAATACCATCTTCAATTTGCACTAGAAAAACGTATCTCACAATAGATAAGCGCTCAGCGGCAATATTAAGAGCTTCAGCTGGAGTCAAATTCACGTCATTATTAGGCATACTCTTACCTTACCGCCACGTGACTATTAAGACCAGAACATCTACTTTTTAATTTGCTTACTGTGGCGCGCCGCTCCAAACGCGAGAAAACCACCCCACATTTGGAGGGTCTAAGACCGCACAACACTCCAAACGCGAGAAAACCACCCCACATTTGGAGTGCGCGAACGTACATGCTCAGTGCAAAAACTACTCGCGTATTTGACCGTCTCCGTAGCCAATCCACTTGGTTGTTGTCATTTCACGCAAACCCATAGGACCGCGCGCATGCAATTTTTGTGTTGAAATACCAAGTTCAGCACCAAAACCAAATTCTCCACCATCCGTGAATCGCGTTGAAGCATTGACCATCACTACCGCCGAATCAACATTGCTAATAAAACGCTGAATAGTTGAGTAATCTTCAGCAAGAATAGTTTCAGTATGCCCCGTAGAATATTGCGCAATATGAGCAGCTGCAGCATCTGCATCTTCCACAATTTTTACACCCATATTGAGTGACAAATACTCGCGCTTCCAATCTTCCGTAGTAGCATGCTCAAGCTGTAAACCAGCAATATGAGCAGCTTGCAAAATATTGTAAGACGTATCGTCAGCATGCAATGTAACCTTATGTTCAGCTAAAGCAGCAGCAATTTGTGGTAAAAATTCTTGCGCAACACTACGGTGCACCAATAATTTTTCTGCAGCATTACATACGCCTACACGCTGAGTTTTTGCATTGATAATAATCGGTATCGCTTTTTTAATATCAGCGCTTTTATCTACATAAATATGTACGTTTCCAGCACCCGTTTCAATAACTGGCACTGTAGATTCTTGCACAACTGTAGCAATCAAATTTGCGCTACCTCGAGGCACAAGCACATCAACATGACCATGCGCATGCATCATAGCTGTGGCTCCATCCCTACCCAAATCATCAACTGATTGAATAAGATCAGCACTAAGACCAGCTTCTTTAAGCACTGACTGAATCACTGCAATACTTGCTTGATTCGTATGCTGAGCAGCACTCCCACCACGCAATATGGCAGCATTACCAGATTTAATACACAAAGCTGCTACATCAACAGTTACATTTGGGCGAGCCTCATAAATCATACCCATCACACCTATTGGCACACGAACTTGCGAAAGTCGAATACCATTAGGTAGTGTGTAACCTCGCACAACTTCACCTACAGGATCTTGTAATTGAGCAATATTTCGCACGCTTTGTGCAGATTGTATAATGCGTGACTCATCGAATTTTAGTCGATCGAGTTTACCAGCATCCATACCGCGCAATTGAGCTTCCTCAAGATCTTTCGCATTAGCAGCAGCAATACTTGCAGCAGCAGCTTCTAACGCATCAGCCATAGCTTCAAGCAGCGCATTTTTTGCACGAGTATCTGATTTTGTGAATACTCGCCATGCAGTGCGAGCAGCGTCCGCACGATTATTCACTACATCATCAACAGTCAACGCTTTCCCCCTGTAGATTATTATTCGCTTCATTCCTACCGTAGCATGAAAATTGTTACATGTACGAGATTAGCACACGCCCGTTCGCCTAGCGCTTCAGGTACCATAGTTGGTAGCAATTATCAACATTGAAATCAACGATTTATCAGCATCAACAGTTACGGAGGCATTATGGTAACAGATACCGCTATTTTCCATAGCACGCGTTCCACTACGCCAATCTGCACAGCAAAACAAGCAATTCGTCAAGGAATTGCAAAAGATGGTGGTTTATTCGTAACTGATACTCTTGGTAGCAAGCATTACGATATTTCAAAACTTCAAGAAAAGTCATATCAAGAGATTGCTACGGAAATCCTACAACTATTACTGCCTGACTATTCAACACAAGAGCTTGCTGATTGCGTACAACTTGCTTATGGCAGCCAATGGTCTGATGCTGCTATTACGCCACTTCAGCAACTTGGAAATACGCGAGATTTTGTGCTGGAACTGTTCCATGGTCCTACTTGCGCGTTTAAGGATGTAGCGTTACAAATACTGCCACAGTTGATGTCGCGAACTCAAACTCAAGGTGAAAAAACTACATCAGACAGCGAAAAGAACGTAATGATTCTTACTGCAACTTCTGGAGATACTGGAAAAGCAGCTTTAGCTGGTTTTGCTGACGTACCTGGCACTTCTATGCTTACTTTTTATCCAGAAGGCAAAGTTAGCAGAGTTCAGGAATTGCAGATGACTACGCAGCTTGGCAATAATGTGCAGGTTTGTGCAGTTCGTGGTAATTTTGATGATGCTCAAACAGGTGTCAAACAAATATTCACCAATAGCGAGCTTACGAAAAATCTTGAAGATTCTGCAAATACAACATTATCTTCCGCTAATTCAATTAATGTTGGTCGCCTTGTGCCACAAGTTGTGTACTATTTTGTGGCTTATAAGCAGCTTGTTGAACGCGAAGTCATACAGCTTGGCGATGAAGTTGAATTTTGTGTTCCAACTGGCAATTTTGGTGATATTCTTGCCGGGTATTACGCGAAAATGTTGGGTTTGCCTGTAAAACATCTTATTGTTGCTAGCAATAGTAATAATGTACTATTTGATTTTTTGGTAAGCGGCACTTACAATCGTCAACGCCCATTCCATCACACTGTTGCTCCTTCTATGGATATTTTAGTTTCTTCTAATTTGGAACGCATGTTGTATTACATGTGCGATAAAGACACGCGTTTAATCCAAATGCTTATGAACGATTTACAGCAGTGGGGTGCTTTTGAGATTCCAGAAAATGTGCTTGCAAAGATTCGTTCACTGTTTGGTTGCGGTTGGGCGAATGAGGATCAAATTCGCGAAGCTATTGATGATTGTTGGAATCAATACCAGTATGTGATTGATCCGCATACCGCTTGTGGATATTTCGTCATGCAGCATATGCCACATGACGAAAACGTCCCGAGAGTACTGCTAAGCACTGCAAGCCCGTATAAGTTCCCTCGCGTTGTTGCTGAAGCGTTGCATCTTGAACATGTGCAAGATATGGATGATTTCCAATGCATGGATGCTCTGAGCAAAGTAACTGGTACGATATCTCCAAGTATGCTAAGAAATCTTGAGCATAAGATTCCTCGTTTTACTGATGTTATTGATATTGCTGAAATGCCTAGCTACGTTCAACAACAAGCTCATCATTTCGCAAAATAACAGTCACAAGAGGTGCTATAGGATGTGAGAGGCTAAGGTGCATACCACAGCCTCTCACCTATTCATCATCCTTGTTAAACAGATTTTCATACACTTTTGTAATAACGTTTAAATCGTGTCCTTTTCTAGCAGCTGCTGCAAAAAATCTTCGTCTACGCACTAAAGGTTCGAGATTTTTCGTACGCTGAGCAGTTTTACGCCCAAGCTCCCAAGCTGCTTCATTAAATACTCCCGACTCTTGAGCAGAAGCCATACATTGTGCAATGGCAGCAGGATCAACCTTCTTATGTTGTAATTCCATTCGCGTAGCTTTTGCGCCTAACATGCGCGCTATGCAAGAACGGATTACTGTGTGCGCATATTGATAGTCATCAAGAAGATGTAATTCCAGCAAACGTTGAATAACCGCCTCAACAACAACCTCAGAATACCCTTTTTCTTGAAGACGCTGGCGCATATCCATCACAGAGCGAGGAGCATAATCTAAAAGCCGTAAAGCAGCTTCCTTGCAATCGTCTTCATGAGTTGATTGAGCGGCAGAAACTTGCTGAACAATACGAGAACCATGACGAACGAGATTATTCTTAGCTTTTTTCCTGCTGCCAAAACGAAATCGCACAGCTTTTCTATCTGTAACTTCTTCCCCAGCAGCAATTGCAGTTGCTGCAGCAATATCTTCAGAAGATTGCATACTGTCTGAAATATCTGAAACATCTGAAATGTCTGAAATGTCTGAATTACTGATGCAGGTAGAGCTGCTGAGAAGTGCTGAGTTTCCATCGCGATCATCGTATTCGTGAGTA
The DNA here is from genome assembly GCF_049262705.1 of Gardnerella washingtoni. Classification (NCBI taxonomy): domain Bacteria; kingdom Bacillati; phylum Actinomycetota; class Actinomycetes; order Bifidobacteriales; family Bifidobacteriaceae; genus Gardnerella; species Gardnerella washingtoni. The sequence goes on from NZ_CP058398.1 coordinate 950,003, forward strand.
GTGATGCTTTCACTGCTGCTACTTTCATCACTTTCACACAGTTCATCGTCTACATTATATGAAACTGCACTCGTTCCATACGATATGTTGTTTGTAGGATGTTTTGTGCTTCGTAACGCTGTTTTATGCAATAACTGCTTACGAGTACGAGGAATATTGTTATCATTTTCGCAATCTTCCTCTTTCGCAAGCACTACTGGATGTTCACGAAGAAAACTCGCTACACTTATCACCATATTTCATCCGCTTTATAAGCCCAACTTACTGTTACTTTTGCTGACACATCTTTTGCTACAGCATCTTACTTTGTATCTCTTTACTTTGTATCTGTATCAGTATCTTCAGCTTGATTTAATTCAGCATCTTCAGCGAATTGATCTTTGGACCGCATTAAACCTAATGAAGCTTTAATTTTTTCACTAATTTCTTCAGTAATAGCTGGATTATCCTTCAAGAATTTACGGACATTTTCACGACCTTGACCAAGCTGATCACCTTCGTAAGTAAACCATGAACCAGATTTCTTAATAACATCAGCCTGCAAGCCCATATCAATAACGGAACCTTCAGTAGAAATACCTTCACCGTACAGTACATCAAATTCAGCAGTCTTAAATGGCGGAGCCATCTTGTTCTTTACAATCTTCACTTTGGTGCGATTACCAACAGCTTCTTCACCATTTTTAATAGTGGAAACGCGTCTAATATCCATACGCACAGATGCATAGAATTTCAGAGCTTTACCGCCAGTAGTAGTTTCTGGATTACCAAAGAATACGCCAATTTTTTCTCGAAGCTGATTAATAAAAATAGCAGTAGTGCCAGCTTGAGAAAGAGCACCCGTCATTTTACGCAACGCTTGACTCATTAAACGAGCTTGTAAACCGACGTGACTATCTCCCATATCTCCATCAATCTCAGCTTTTGGAACCAAAGCTGCTACAGAATCAACTACAATCACGTCTAAAGCACCAGAACGAATAAGCATATCTGCAATCTCTAGCGCCTGCTCACCATTGTCTGGTTGAGAAACAATCAAAGCATCAGTATCAACGCCTAATTTACGAGCGTACACTGGATCAAGCGCATGCTCAGCATCAATAAATGCTGCCACACCACCATTACGCTGAGCATTAGCAACAATATGCAAAGCTAATGTTGTTTTACCTGAAGATTCAGGACCATACACTTCCACAATACGACCACGAGGCACACCACCAATTCCTAAAGCAGTATCTAATGCCAATGAGCCAGTAGGAATAACTTCTACATCCTGCATAGGCTTATCGCCTAAACGCATTGCGGAACCTTTGCCATACTGTCGTTCAACATTAGCCAGTGCAGTTTCTAACGCTGCTTGGCGACGCGGATCGGCCTTATCTGCATCAATAAGGCGATCGATATTACTTTTATTTTTTGTTTGCGCCATGTCTGCTACTCCTTTCGCATACCGTTATGTATCGAACGACCTTAGTTCCACACATGTTGCTCACACAAGTGCTCTGAAACAATGTGGATAAAAGCTACAAGCCATAACCACTACAGCACCCATTGATTGCAATCACTTAACAATTCAAGTATACACAATATACGAACATTTGTTCGATATTGCGTGTCTTATTAACATCAACTCAACACACTCAAGCAACCATGCTTAACGAGCAGGCATAGGAGGAGCATTATGATCTTTACCCCACCGCTTACTATCAGGAATACCCATATGATCACATAAAACATTCCACACAACGCGAGGCTCAACGCCAGCTTCTAACGCATCATAAGCGTTCATACCATGCAACTTTTGCAAGCCCTGATCGCGCGCAATACTACGACCTAATTCACGCCCAAAAATCTCTTCAAGCAACTGCCAAAATTCACGCTCGCGCATACATTCCCCTAATTGTTATTACCATAAGCAACACTCAACGCATTATTCAATAATGTGAGAAGATTATACACAGTAGCGTTACGAACTTCTTCACGACCACCCGATAATCTCAATTCAAAAACAAGCACAATATTGTTACTATCGCTGTAATCCCACATATTATTCACGCACTCACATTTAAGCTCTAAACGAGCCTTACAAACAAGGTCACTATGGAAATTACTAACACTCGGTAAGCATAAACCAACATACACTAAACCAGCAGGCTTATTACCATCAGAGCCAGGTCCTGCAACACCAGTAGTAGATAGACCAACTATAGGAAAACAGGAAGCATCTCCATCAGAAGCATCATACGACCATCCACCACCGCGATACACGCGAGCAGCACCCACTGCCATTTGCATAGCAACATCCGGATGAACCGCACCTTCAGTCTGCAACAGATGAGCATTTACACCCAATATTTTCGCTTTGGCATGAATATCATACGTAACAGCAGAACCACAAAATACCCGAGAAGCTCCAGGAACAGACACAAAAGCATCAGCCAACAGTCCACCAGTTAACGATTCAGCAGCAGCAATATGCAAACCTTGCTGCAAACTTTGATCTAACACACTCGCAGCAAGCGAGTAAACAGAAGTTGATGCAGAAAAAGTCGATAAATTTTTCATATTACACTCGATATACTCAGTTTCATACTCAGTCTACTCGCATAAGCTTACGACAGTAATCCATGGTTATCGCATACAATACGACCAAATATGCTTGTAGCTTACAGCTTCTCTTAGCACAACACTACAAAAGCATCTCTAAGAAAAACCGTAAGCTACAAACTATAAGTTGCTCGCAACAAGTTACATGCAATATAACAACAAATATTATTACTCCTGTGGAGGCGGTGGCACCGGCAATCCCGAATGCCTACCTTGAGAACGATCAACCGCATGCTTATCAAAAAATGCGCTATATATGTACAAAACTGCAGAATAGAAGGCAAAACCTAAGGAAATGCCAAGCAAGCCAAACGCCACAGCATAGTACGAAATAATCCAAGCAGGAAGTGAAGCAGCATAGAACGTAGCAATAATAGGGGCAATAATCATAGCAATGCCAATAGATTGAGTTAACGTCTTATACTTTCCAGCAGAAGAAGCTGCAATTACTTTGCCACCATTATGAATAACATAAAAACGCACTGCAGTAATAGCAATCTCGCGCACTAAGAACAAGATTGTTATCCACCAATAAATTTCGCCGAATACTGAAGCGATAATTAACGCAGCCAATATGAGAATTTTATCAGCAATTGGATCAAGCAACTTACCTAATTCAGTAACTTGGTTATATGTACGAGCCATCCAACCATCAAGCTTATCCGTTGCAGCTGCAACAACAAACAACACAAAAGCAGCCCAACGCACTGGAACAGAATTGAAGCCCCATGCGCCCGCACACAAATATAAGCCAATAAAAATAAGCGACAATATAATGCGTGCATAAGTCACTATATTTGGAGCACAATTCCAACCATCAAAAAGCGATGATTTTGCATTCTTCTTCATACCCATATCCTTCATAATATCGCACAATGAAAACTTCTGCATTACCACGAGCACACTTATTGCATGAATACTATCGTATACCACTGCACTATGCTACAACGAGTCAGACTCGCCACGAATAAATGCCAAAACTTTCGGCAAATCTTCAGGCTGAACCAAAACTTCGCGAGCTTTAGAACCTTCAGAAGGTCCAACAACGCCACGAGATTCCAGCAAATCCATCAATCGGCCAGCCTTCGCAAAGCCAACACGCAGCTTTCGCTGAAGCATTGAAGTAGAACCAAATTGCGAACCAACAACAAGCTCCGCAGCCTGAAGCAACTCATCCATATCGTCGCCAATATCACTTGTTTTCAGCTTGCTTTGAGCTTGAGCATCCGCTTTTTGAGCCATCTGCTCAATATCTTCACGATACTTTGGCTTACGCTGCGTGCGAACATACTCCACAGCTTTACGAATTTCAGATTCGCTCACCCATGAACCCTGTACACGTTGAGGCTTAGCAGCACCCATTGGAAGGAACAAAGCGTCACCTTGACCGATTAAAGTTTCAGCACCAACAGTATCGAGAATTACTCGAGAATCAGTTGCAGATGAAGTAGCAAAAGCCAAACGGGAAGGAATATTTGCTTTAATCAAACCTGTTACAACGTCAACAGACGGACGCTGAGTAGCGAGAACCAAATGCACGCCTGCAGCGCGAGCAAGCTGAGTAATACGCTGAATAGAACTTTCAACATCGTTCTTAGCAACCATCATTAAATCAGCCATCTCGTCCACAACCACAAGCAAATACGGGTATGGGGCAACTTTTCGCTCAGAGCCAGCCGGCGCGTGAACCTTTCCTTCGCGAACAGCCTTGTTGAAATCTTTCACATGTCGGAAACCGAAGAATTGCAAGTCGTCGTAGCGAGCATCCATCTCTTTAACAACCCACTCAAGAGCTTGAGCTGCCTTCTTAGGATCCGTAATAATCGGCGTGAGCAAATGCGGAATGCCAGCGTATGCAGAAAGTTCCACGCGCTTAGGATCAACCATAATCATACGAACTTGCTCAGGAGTTGCACGCATAATAATCGAAGTAAGCATTGAGTTAATAAAACTCGACTTACCAGAGCCGGTGGCACCAGCAACCAGCAAATGCGGCATTTTATCGAGAGCTGCCGTTACAAAATGACCCTCAACATCTTTTCCAACGCCTGTAAGCATAGGATTAGGATCATCCATGGCCTTTTGCGAGCGCAACACGTCACCTAAGTGCACAATTTCGCGGTCTACGTTTGGAATTTCAATACCAATCGCAGACTTTCCTGGAATCGGAGATAAAATACGCACATCCGTACTAGCTACAGCGTATGCAATATTTTTTTGTAAATTGGTAACTTTTTCAACTTTTACTCCAGGACCAAGTTCCACTTCATACTGCGTAACAGAAGGACCTCTAAGAAAACCGATTACGCGCGCATCAACATCAAACTGCTCAAACGTGGAGGTCAAAGCACGAATAACATTGTCATTAGCAGGAGTACGAGCAGCATGAGGCTTTCCATGAGCCAGCAAATTCAAATCAGGCAGTCGATACGGTTGTAAATCATCAGTATGAGTATCAGCAGATTCCGCCGCACCCGTAGCAACTTGAGCAGTTGCACCATAAGCACCAGCACCATCGCCATGAGGTGCATCCGAATCTTCCTGATTACGACGATACTGATCCATTCTTTCAGCCGGAATACTCGACCACGGATCAGCTATAGCATCTGCAGTATTACTCATAGGAGCTTTAGGTAACGTTTCTGCAGAAGTAAACTTAGCTGCAGAAGAGGCACTACGAGGTGTCACATAGTCAGTATCAGTATAAGATTGTTCAGACCCTGGCACATGTGAATCACGACCAGCGCCGCTACTTACAGTACGAGCTCGCTTAGGTTCCACATGCTCAAACTCTTCATTGGTATCTCCATGTACAGCGGCAGCATGAGCAAACGCATCATCACCAGCGTACTCATCAAGCAATTCTTCACTGTTATTATTCTTTTTACGTCCGAATAGTGATTGCCACAATTTGGATAGTAGAGAAGTCTTTGCAGACTTGCTCTTTTCTCGAGGTGATGCTTCATCATGCGTTGGCACGCCTTCAGCAAAATGCAAAGAATGAGTATCGTCATCAGCATCTTCAGTAGTATCATCAGCATCTTCAGCATCTTCATCAGCATTTTTAGATGACTTTCGATGGGAATGCTTTGTGAACATACTCGCAACACATTGAGCAATATCAGTCACATGAAGACGAGCAATCAGCAATATTGCAAAAATAGAGATAATAACAAAAATAATAAGAGCAAAAATACGAGAAAGACCCCAAGACAGCGGCGATCCTAAAGCAAATCCCAATAATCCACCAGATTTTTGCAACGCTTCAAAACTAAAAGTATGACGTTGAGCAGCAAAAACAATATCAATAATTGAACAAATAGACCACAGTAACAGAATAAAACCGCCTATAACACGCGGATTACCTGAATCTGCACCACTATTGCGCATTAAACGAAAAGCAACAACAGTTAACCAAACTGGCAATACCACGCTCATAACGCCGAGCAAACTTGAAGCAAGCACGTGCAAACCTATGCCAATGAAACCACTTACACGAAACCATTCAGAAGCACAGAATAACACAGCAAGAACCAACATAATAAAGCACAAACCATCCCTGCGGTAAGCTTCATCATATTCTCCAACACCAAAAAGCGTGCGCACGAGCTTCCCTAAAGTTCGTGGTACAAATAGAAGCATTGTCTCCCACCATGGTTCCTTAGGCGCTGCCTTACCAGCCATACAATACTCCTTCTGCACTATGCGCTATTAGTACGCAATGTCATCATCAACAACATACAAATGTATAACCATACCAGTCTACTCCATAGACGGAGGTTATTGGGGTTATAGGCCAAAAAGTGTGTAAGAAATCATGTCTCACGCATTGTAATACAAGTGTTTTGCGGTAATCGAATCTGTTTGCTGCACATTCGCCACCCGGACAAAAAGTGTGTAAAAAATAAGCTCATAACCCTTATAGCAGTAAGGCTCAATGTATATCGAATGTGGGTTATTTCTTATGCTAAGCGGCGTTCAAAGTAGGTATTAGCTGAATATTTAACAATAAATCGTCAAACTTTGTTACTAATGCAGATTACGTACTGCGCGAATAACGCTAAATCGCAATTATTCGTTACTAATGCAGATTACGTACTGCGCGAATAACGCTAAATCGCAATTATTCGTTACTAATGCAGATTACGTACTGCGCGAATAACGCTAAATCGCAATTATTCGTTACTAATGCAGATTACGTACTGCGCGAATAACGCTAAATCGCAATTATTTGTTACTAATGCAGATTACGTACTGCACCAGTAACATATGACTGTTCTTTCTCAGTTTGTTAGCTAAGTTTTTAATGCTGTTTAGATTATGGATTATAGACACATAATATTCATCATCATAGTTTTACACACTTTTTGGCCTATAACCCGGTTATTGAAATAAAGCAATGAAGAAATGAAAGAATGAAGCGGTTGCCACTTACCCTTTACGCCCTTACAACCCCACTCTTCCAAACAATGCCACAAAACAAAAACGACTAGCAAAAACTAGCCGTTCAAATGGGGTGGCTAACGCGGCTTGAACGCGCGACCTTCTGAACCACAATCAGATGCTCTACCGACTGAGCTATAGCCACCATGTGCATGAAACATACAGAATCACACAACAGAGGAATACTATACACGAATTTTCTGATTTACGCCAGCATCATCTATTTCGGCGCGTCGTAATGTATTTCATATTCATCATACTCATATTCGTGTTGTGGAGATTTGAGATTTTTCGCACAGATTGTATGTTTGCATGTTTATGAAGTTTTGCAATCGCAAATAAAGAAATCCCACAAAACTCACATCATTCGACAATGGCAAATGCAACAATGAGTGTATGAGTTTTTCTGAGCACAATCAACGCATTTTTGGCGTAACTGAAAATAGCAACAACCTGACCGCACTTCTGCTTGGCTCAGGCGAGCTTGGCAAGGAAATTGCGATTGAGCTTATGCGATTAGGCGTGCATGTTTGCGCTGCCGATAGCTACAAAAATGCTCCAGCGATGCAAATAGCTCACGAATATCGCGTGCTTGATATGTCGGACGCCAATGCATTGCAACATCTTATTGACGAAGTGGAACCGAATATTATTATTCCTGAAGTTGAAGCAATTGCCACAAATGTGCTGAAAAATGCTGCGCAACAGCATATTCAGATTGTTCCCAGCTCCGATATTGCTGCCATTGCTATGGATCGCGAGCGCTTGCGTAGAATTGCGCACGAAGATTTAGGGCTGCCTACTACACCGTATTGTTTCGCTTCATCGTATGAAGAATTATGCGATGGTGCTCAGCAGGTCGGCTACCCTTGCGTTGTTAAGCCTGTTATGAGCTCTTCTGGTCACGGCCAGTCAATAGTTCGCAGTCCTGAACATTTATTTGCTGCGTGGAATGAGGCTCAGCATGGCAGACGAGCTGCAGTTGGGCATGAAAATGAGTGTTCTCGCGTTATTGTTGAAGCTTTAGCTCCGCTTGATTATGAGCTTACTGTGCTTACTATAAGTTCTTCTGCAGGTATTACTACTTGCGAACCTATTGCTCAATGTCAGCAGGATGGGGATTATAGAGAATCTTGGCAGCCTGCGAATATTCCAGAATCGATTCGCGTTCAGGCGCAGAATATTGCGAAACGCGCTGTAGAAGGTTTAACTCATATTGCGCACGATTCTAACGAAACTGGTTGGGGTGTTTATGGAGTCGAATTATTTGTGTTGACTGATGGTTCGCTTCTTTTTAATGAGCTTTCACCTCGACCACACGACACTGGCATGGTGACTATGATTTCCCAGCATTACAGCGAGTTTGCGCTTCATGTGCTCGCTATTTTAGGTGTGCCAATTACAGCAACGTATACTGCGCTGTCGTTGCGAGATGGCGAGGTTGCCGCAAGTCACGCTGTAGTTATTGAAGGCAATGGTGCTGTTGGTTTTACTCATGTTGCTCAAGCTTTAAGCACGGATAGCAAGAGTAATAATCGTTTGAATCTGCGTATTTTTGCTAAACCTTCAGTTTATGGTCACAGACGCATGGCTGTTGCTCTTGCCACTGGATTAGACGCACAGGATGCTCGAAACAGTGCGACACGCATTGCACACACGTTGCGGACGGTGTCTGCAAATATTGAAATGCGTTGAAAATCATGTGATTGAGCATAGTTTTGTAAATAGATTTCGTAATTTTTGCCGGCAGTTTTGTAGGCAACAATTGTTACGCTAATCGTGCTGGCCAAGGTCAGGTAAACCTACAAATACTGTTGGTTTGCGCCTACAACTATGAGTGCACGTAAGAGAGGGCATATCATGGAAAAACTTGATAAGTTGTATGAAGGCAAAGCCAAAAAACTGTACGCTACCGATGACACCAATGTGCTCTGGGTTGAATATATGAACCAGGCAACCGCTGGTAACGGTCTGAAGAAAGCTCAGATCGCCGGTAAAGGCAGTTTAAATAACCGGATTACTTCTTTACTATTCCATCTACTTGAGGCGCGCGGCGTAAAAAGCCACTTCCTCGGACGTATTTCCGATACTGAACAACTCGTAAAGCGTATGCGCATGTTCCCGCTGGAAATTATTATGCGTAATACTGCTGCCGGTTCTTTTGCAAAACGGTATAACGTTAAAGAAGGAACCCCACTGAAGAAGCCATTGTTGGAGTTCTGTGTGAAGTCTGACGAACTTGGCGATCCGTTTATTAATCCAGAAGGCGTTGTCGCTCTAGGTCTTGCAACCGACGAAGAGATGGCGGAAATTACTCGTCAAGCTCACGCAGTCAACAATGCTTTGCTTGATATTTTCTCCAAGATTGACGTGCAGCTTGTTGATTTCAAGATTGAAGAGGGCGTAGACAGCGAAGGCAATATTCTTCTTGCTGATGAGATTACGCCTGATACTTGCAGACTTTGGGATAAACGCAATGCTGGTACGGATGGAGTAAGTCATTTGGATAAGGACTTATTCCGACGTGATTTAGGCGACATTATTCCTGCATATGAAGAAATTCACAGCAGGCTTGCAAACTTGGCACAAAGCGAAGGCTTGGATGTTGCTGTGCGCAAACCTGATGATTGCGTAGAATAATAATGATTGTTGTGGCTCGTGCCTTGTTGGGTGCGAGCCACATGCATTCTTACTGATTTTAATAATTTAATTATTGGTAATATTGATACCTGAATTACTACTAATGTGATTCCACTCAATTACTTATAACTTAATTACTTATAATTTAAAAACCTATACAACAACAAACACTGCATTCATACCGCACATTCAACAAGGTAGGTTTCTCGTGGTATTTCGCGTATATGTGGAAAAACGCAATGGTTTTGACGTTCAAGCACAACAGCTTTTACATGAGCTTAAGGAAATTCTTGGCATAAGCGCGATTACTTCCGCACGCATTATCAATAGATACGATGTAGAAGGTATTGGGGAGGATTTGTTCAATACTGCTGTGCGAACAGTATTCAGTGAACCACCAGTTGATAATACGTATGATTATTTGCCTATTGAAACAAGCGAGCACGTGTTCGCTGTCGAATTTTTACCTGGGCAGTTTGATCAGCGCGCGCAATCCGCAAGCGAATGCATTCAGCTTATTAGTCAAGGTGAGCGCCCAATTGTGCGAACTGCTAAAGTCATTGCATTAAAAGGCGATCTTGATGACGCAGCTATGCAAGCTATTAAACATTACATTATTAATCCTGTTGAAGCGCGTGAGGCAGCTCTCGATGAAGTCAATAGTTTGCAACGCGAAACAGTTGTTCCAGCAGATGTTGAAGTAGTGAATGCGTTTAATGATTTAGATGATGCAGGTTTGCAAGATTTTATTCATTCGCGCGGTTTAGCTATGGATTTGGCTGACGCAAAGTTTTGCCAGCAGTATTTCCGTTACGAGCAGCGGAATCCTACTATTACTGAGATTCGCGTTATTGATACATACTGGTCTGATCACTGCCGTCACACGACTTTTGGTACTGAGCTTACTGATATTACTATTGACGACGATACAGTGCAAAAAGCTTTCCAACGTTATCTTTCATTGCGCAGTGAACTTCAACGCGAAAATAAGCCTGTGTGCTTAATGGATATGGCTACTATTGGCGCTAAATATTTGAAGCATACTGGTGAATTAAAGAATTTGGATGAGTCCGAAGAGATTAATGCTTGCACAGTAAAAGTTAAGGTTGACGTGAATGGTCATGATGAAGATTGGCTGTTCCTATTTAAGAATGAAACACATAATCATCCTACGGAGATTGAGCCTTTTGGTGGCGCTGCTACGTGCATTGGCGGCTGCATTCGAGACCCTCTTTCTGGACGTTCCTACGTTTACCAAGCTATGCGCGTGACTGGTGCTGCGGATCCTCGTACGCCTATTAGTGAAACTTTAAATGGCAAACTTCCGCAGCGAAAAATCGTAACTTCTGCTGCAGCCGGCTATTCTTCTTACGGAAATCAGATTGGTTTAGCTACAGGTGAAGTTCATGAGTTATACCACCCGGGGTATGTTGCTAAGCGCATGGAAGTTGGTGCTGTTGTTGCCGCTACCCCAGCCGACCATGTACGCAGGGAAACTCCTGCTCCTGGCGATGTGATTATTCTTCTTGGCGGACGCACTGGTCGCGACGGCATTGGTGGAGCTACCGGCGCTTCTAAAGCGCAAGATGTTGAAAGCATTGAAGAATGTGGCGCTGAAGTACAAAAAGGTAACGCTCCTATTGAGCGTAAATTGCAAAGGTTATTCCGTCGCAAGGATGCGTGCCAGCTTATTAAGCGTTGTAATGATTTTGGTGCTGGCGGCGTTTCGGTTGCAACTGGCGAAATCGCCGACGGCTTAACTATTAATCTCGACAAAGTTTCTAAAAAGTATGAAGGTCTCGACGGTACTGAGCTTGCTATTTCTGAATCTCAAGAGCGTATGGCTGTAGACGTTGCTGCCAATGATGCTGAAGCATTTTTGCAGTATGCTCGTGAAGAGAATCTTGAAGCAGAAATTGTAGCAACTGTTACTGAAGAAGCTCGTATGCGCATGACTTGGCGCGGAAAAACCATTGTGGACTTAAGTCGCGCGTTCTTAGCTTCTAATGGTGCCCCAAAACAGCAGGTACTTCATATTGAAGCTGGAAAATCTTATACGAACCCGTGGCAAGATAAGTCTGATTTGACGCTTACTGAGCGTATGCGTGCTCTTGTTTCAGACATTAATATCGCTTCTAACAAGGGTTTGTCAGAACGTTTCGACTCTACGATTGGCGCTGCGACTGTGCTTATGCCTTTTGGCGGTCGTCGTCAGCTTACTCCTGCTCAAGCTATGGTTGCGAAATTCCCAGTATTTGGTGAAACCAATACAGCTTCCGCAATGGCTTGGGGCTTTAACCCATATTTGATGGAAAAGAATCAGTTTACTGGAGCTTACGTTGCAGTTGTTGAGTCTTTAGCAAAACTTGTAGCAAGTGGTTTCACGCGCGAACGCGCTTATTTGAGTTTGCAAGAGTATTTTGGCAAGCCTCACGACGTTCCAGAACGTTGGGGTAAACCGGCTGCAGCAGTTCTTGGCGCTTTAAGTGCGCAGCTTGATTTTGGCGTGGGTGCTATTGGCGGCAAGGATTCTATGAGTGGTAGTTTTGAGCATTTGGATGTGCCACCAACTTTAATTTCGTTTGCTGTTTCCACTGGTGACGCGCGTTTAACTGTTTCGCCTGAATTTAAGGGTGTCAATCATAAAGTTATACGCATTGCTCCAAAATATAAATCCGACGGAATCACTCCTGAAAAGGAAAGTTTCCTTGAAACTCTGAGTATTATCGAAAATATTACGAAGAATAAGCAGGCTCTTGCTATTGCCACACCTGGCTATGGTGCTAGTGCAGAGAGCTTATTCAAGATGACGCTTGGAAATCATATTGGTCTAACTTTATTCAACAATATAAGCGACGACGATTTATTTAAGCCAGCATATGGCACATTCTACGTAGAACTTCAAGAAAACGCAGAAGTACCGTCTCAAACGGACGCAAGTTTAGTTGATATTGCAATTATTGGCGAAACAAAAGAAAATTACGCAATCACTTCAGCTAGTGGTGAAGAAGTTGATTTGCTTGATTTGCAAAAAATTTGGGAACATGAGCTTGCTTCAATCTTCCCATATAAGAAGCCTGGTGAAATTGTAGAAACTATTAATCATGAAACTCATGTTTCTACTACAAAACGCGCGCACACAGGAAATCTAAAACCGCTTGCGCATCCTCGCGTTATTATTCCAGTTTTCCCTGGAAATAATTGCGAATACGATACTCAAGCTGCTTTTGAGCGCGCAGGCGCCGACGCACATACACTTATTATTAATAACTTAAGTGCCAAGGATATTGCTGAGTCTGCTAATAAGCTAGTTGAAGAAATTAAGAAGAGTCAGATTGTTATGATTCCTGGTGGTTTCTCCGGCGGCGATGAACCGGATGGTTCAGCAAAATTTATTACAGCATTCTTTAGAAACCCTGAAGTTACGGATGCTGTGCGCGATTTACTTCAGCATCGCGATGGCTTAATGCTGGGTATTTGCAATGGTTTCCAAGCACTTATTAAACTTGGTTTGGTTCCGTTTGGAGATATTATTCCTATTGATGCTCAATGCCCAACTCTTACCTACAACACTATTGGCAGACATCAAAGTCGCATTGTTCGTACACGCGTCGCTTCAAATATGTCTCCATGGTTAAACAATACGCAGGTTGGAGATATCCACACGGTTGCAATTTCTCATGGTGAGGGTCGTTTTATTGCAACTGACGAAGTGATGCAAAAACTCATACAAAACGGTCAAATTGCTACACAATACGTTGATAGTAATGGTGTACCGAGCATGAGTCTTAGCGTTAATCCGAATGGTTCAATGATGTCAGTCGAAGGCATTACTAGCCCAGATGGCAGAGTTTTTGGAAAGATGGGTCATTGCGAGCGCGCTGGTCGTGGCTTGTATGTCAATATTCCTGATTTTCACGAGCAGCCACTGTTTCATGCTGGCGTAGAGTACTTTACAGCATAAACAATCCACTATTATTACGCTTAATTATGGTGAAAAGTTTATGCAGCATGATTAATAATTCAGCAAACACAGTTATCGATTGGCAGGGGAGTAAAGATGTCTGCAGAGCTTGAAAACATTCATGAAGAGTGCGGTGTATTTGGCGTTTGGGGTCATTCGGACGCTGCTCGACTCACATATTTTGGATTGCATGCGCTGCAGCATCGTGGGCAAGAAGGTGCCGGAATCGTATCTAACGATAATGGTGCTCTCCACGGCTACCGTGGGTTAGGCTTGCTTACGCAAGTATTTAGTAATGAGCAGGTTATGGATCGTCTTACGGGAAACCGTGCGATTGGTCACGTGCGTTATGCTACCGCAGGTTCGGGAAGCGTTGATAATATTCAGCCTTTCTTGTTCCGATTCCACGATGGTGACGTTGCTCTTGCACATAACGGAAATTTGACGAATTGCACTAGTTTGCGCAATTCTTTGGAAAATAACGGTGCCATTTTCCACTCAAATTCCGACACTGAAATACTCATGCACTTAATCAGACGCTCTCATAAGCCAACTTTTATGGAATGTCTTAAAGAAGCGTTACTTACTGTTCATGGCGGATTTGCTTACTTGCTACTTACACAGGATGCTTTAATTGGTGCTACGGATCCGAATGGTTTCCGCCCTCTTTCGCTTGGCAGAATGAATAACGGCGCATATGTGCTCGCTTCAGAAACATGTGCGCTTGATATTGTTCGCGCCGAATTTATTCGAGATATTGAACCTGGCGAAATTATTGTTATTAACGATAATGGCTACACCATTGAACGTTATACGGATCATGTGCAGCACGCTGTGTGCTCAATGGAGTTTATTTATTTTGCTCGTCCAGATTCTAATATTTACGGCATTAATGTGCACGCTGCTAGAAAGCGCATGGGTTCTCGTTTAGCTCAAGAGTCTCCTGTTGAAGCAGACATGGTTATTGGAGTGCCTAATTCTTCGCTTTCTGCCGCCGCAGGATATGCAGAAGCAAGTGGACTTCCTAATGAAATGGGGTTAATCAAAAATCAGTATGTAGCTCGCACGTTTATTCAGCCTACGCAAGAATTACGCGAGCAGGGAGTGCGCATGAAGCTTTCTGCTGTGCGTAGTGTTGTTCAAGGAAAGCGTGTTATTGTTCTTGATGATTCAATCGTGCGCGGCACAACTTCTAAGAGAATTGTGCAACTTTTGCGAGAAGCTGGCGCTAAAGAAGTGCATATGCGTATTTCTTCACCTCCACTGAAATATCCTTGCTTCTATGGTATTGATATTCAGACTACGAAGGAGCTTATTGCTGCAAAACATTCAGTTGAAGAAATTCGCGATTACATTGACGCTGATTCGTTAGCATTTTTGTCGCTGGACGGGTTAGTTGAGTCGATTGGATTGCACAAGCCTGCGCCTTACGATGGTTTGTGTGTAGCGTATTTTAACGGCGACTACCCTACTGCTTTAGATGATTATCGTGAAGAATTTTTAGCTTCCCTTGCTCCTGAAGAGCGCAAGCATTTGCAAGAAATTAGCAAGCATAGTAAATATGCACACGAAAATCTTATTTAGCTTAATAATTTACTTATTTATTGCAATTGATTAATAAAACTTAAGAAAATACGTATATTAATATGACGAAAGGAACCAACATGCCACACGCATATGAAGAAGCTGGCGTAAGCGTAGAAGCAGGATACGAAGTAGTACGTCGCATCAAATCGCATGTGAATCGCACGAAGCGCCCAGGCGTTATGGGTGGCATCGGCGGATTCGGCGGATTGTTTGACTTGGCATCCCTCGGCTACAAAGAACCTGTGCTTATTTCTGGAACAGACGGCGTTGGAACCAAGCTTATGGTTGCCAACATGATGCATAAGCACGATACGATTGGCATTGATTGCGTTGCGATGTGTGTCAATGATATTGCAGCACAGGGCGCAGAACCATTATTCTTCCTCGATTACATTGCTTGCGGCAAAAATAATCCTGCACTTCTTGAGCAGGTTGTTGCAGGCGTTGCAGACGGCTGCGTGCAAGCTGAAGCTGGCTTAATTGGCGGAGAGACTGCTGAAATGCCTGGAATGTATGCTGAAGACGAGTACGATCTTGCTGGCTTTGCGGTTGGTGTTGCAGAGCGCTCCAATATTGTTGACGGTTCTACTATTACTTCCGGCGACGTGCTGATTGGTCTACCTTCTTCCGGAGTCCATTCGAACGGTTTCTCGCTGGTTCGTAAAGCTTTGTTTGAAGAAGCAGGTTTTAGCGTTGATACGAAGCTGGATGAGCTTGATGGCAAAACGCTTGGCGAAGTATTGCTTGAGCCTACGCGCATTTATGTAAAGGCTTTGAAGCCACTGTTTGCTGAGCATCTTATTAAGGGAGTTGCTCATATTACAGGCGGCGGATTTATTGAAAATATTCCGCGCATGTACGCAGACGATTTGGCTGCAAACATCGACACTCATAGCTGGAATGTTCCGCCTATTTTTGACGTTATTGAACAAGCAGGCAAAGTTGCTCACGCTGAAATGTTCAACGTTTTTAATATGGGCATTGGCATGGTTTTGGCAGTTGATGAAAGCAAAGCAGACGACGCAATGCGAATACTAAACGAGCATAACGAAACCGCTTATATTATTGGCAAGATGACTAAACGCGAAAACGTTGCAGTCGAATTGCAATAAAACTATAAAGGACAAAAAATGAAAGTTTTAGTAGTTGGTTCCGGCGCGCGCGAACACGCTATTGCACATGCACTTCTTAAAGGCGAAAGCGTTGAAGAAGTAACTGTTGCTCCTGGAAATCCTGGTATTGCAGCAGACGGCATTCAAACTGCAAACATTAGCCAGTCGAATCACGAAGCTCTTATTACGTTCATTAAAGATAACAACTACGATTTTGCGTTTATTGGTCCAGAAGTGCCACTGATGAACGGTATTGTTGATGACTTTGAAGCTCATGGTATTCCAACCTTTGGCCCAAACAAGCATGCGGCTCAAATCGAAGGTTCTAAAGATTTTGCCAAAAAGCTTATGGCTCGCCACAATGTTCCAACGGCAGCATACCAAACTTTTGACGCTTTAGAGCCTGCGCGCACCTATGTACTTGAGCATGGTGCTCCAATTGTAATTAAGGCGGACGGCTTGGCTGCCGGCAAAGGCGTTACTGTTGCTATGGACGAGAACACTGCTCTCGAAGCCTTGGAAGATATTTTCGTCGATCACCGTTTTGGCGCCGCTGGAGCAAAAGTTGTGATTGAAGAATTCTTGCAAGGTCAAGAGTTTTCGCTAATGAGTTTCGTAAGCGGAACCGACTTTTGGGTTATGCCAATTTCGCAAGATCACAAGCGCGCCTACGACGGAGATAAAGGGCCAAATACTGGCGGAATGGGAGCTTATAGCCCTGTGCCACAAATTAACGACGAAACAGTTCAGCGCGCTATAGATGAAATTGTGCGTCCAACTGTTGAAGGACTAGCTCAAGAAGGCACACCTTTTACTGGCGTACTGTACGCTGGCTTAATCGATACGAAAGATGGTCCAAAAGTTATTGAGTTTAACGCTCGATTTGGGGATCCAGAAACAGAAGTTGTGCTCCCACGATTAACATCAGATTTTGGTGCCGCTATCTGGAATATTTTGCACCATAAGACACCAGTTTTTACTTGGCAAAAAGAGGGTGTGACACTCGGTGTCATTATTGCTAGTGAAGGATACCCTGGAAACTTGGTTACTGGCACACCACTTCCCCACATTCCTGCTGACGAAACGCAAGGACAGCATGTGTATTATGCAGGAGTAAAAAGCGCAGAAGAAACTCATAATCTCATCACTTCTTCCGGTCGTGTAGCTCTTGTGCAAGTGCACGGGAAAAATGTAACAGATGCGCAAAACACTGTTTATACCATATTAGACAGCATTAATCTTCCACACATGTTCTACCGCCACGATATTGCTTCAAAAGCGTTACAGTAACAGTAATTGCTCACGACAGCGATTCCCAAATTTGAGAAATAACCCCAAATCTCACTATGGGACCCAATATTCCACTGGATCCCATAGTGAGATTTATTTATAAGCTACACAACTTGATGCAATTACGGCATAGTGAAGAAGTTAGTATTGCGCGTATAGCTCTTCCCCGCTGTAATGTCATATTGTATAAGTTTATAGTCGTTAAGCAGCTGCTTCGTTTCTTTATCCATATCACGGTATGCCATTGGTCTGCCGTTACGATCCAAATAAATTGACTGACCTTCAGGAATCCTATCCCATCCTTGAATCGTATTAACAACCGGCGGTTCCATTGCACTCACATGCTTATGCAACTTTGTAAGGAAAGCAACATAAGGAGAAACTCGCGCATTCATATGACGAGCAACTTGAGCAATAAAGAAGTTTGGCGAAGAGTACACATCAGTTTTAGCAGTATGCTTTTTCGTCACACTCGTTGCACGAGCAGCTTTATTTGACCAAATAAAGTAATCAGTTAAATGCAATATAAGAGAATTATTCTTATTCGCACTTGCAGTAGAATACGCTCCAGGAAGATGATCACCATAGAACAAAACCGTTACTGGCTTATGCAACTGATCCAGCTTCTTCAAAAACTTCTCAGTGGCTTTATCCGTATAGTTTGCTCCCTTAGCGTATGTTTGAATAATAGATGATTCTTCTTCACCTAACGGCGCATCATCATCAGTAGACGATACCTGAAACTCATTATTTTCATACCAATTGTTATACGGCATATGGTTTTGCATCGTAACCAATTGAATAAATTCTGGCGACTTCTTGCGAGCAATCGAATCCAAAACGCTATTGTATGCGGACTCGTCAGAAACATAAGGATTCAAATCAATACGATGCTTGTATTTAATAACTTCAGGACGTCGAAGCGTATAGAACTTAGTAAAACCAAACTTCTTATAATTCTTAGCACGCAAATACATAGACGGTTCAAACGGATGGAAAGCAAGAGAATTATTACCATCATTCCAATACTTATTGATAGTAGGCGTCCACGAAAGTTTTGGAACTAACTGCTGATACGGACTCGTAAGAGAAGGATCAAAATTAACCATGCTCAAACCAGTCATCGTCATATATTCAAGATTTGCAGTTCCGCCACCATAGCCAGAGGAAAGCATAAGACCACTATCCGTGTTTTTCTTCACACCGTTTATAAATGGAGTCACAGTCTTATTAAAAGCAAGTCCTGGAACGCGAGCAGGATTCGCAAATGATTCAGAAAGAATCACAATAAGCGTACGATCATTAATCTTATTGTTGCGCGAAGCGTTAATAATTTGCGCCTGCTTCTCATAACGAGCAACCACTTCTTTCATCGTACTTTCGCTATAATTAGCCGGCTTCGTCATCACTTTTGGATTTACTTGTCGCATAAAAGCTACTAGTGGGCCATTAATCTGAGCATCGTATGAAGAATCCCACATTGCTGGAGTATCGCCCATAATCTTATTAAAAGAGTTAGCTACAGAACCAACTGTTCCAGCTGAAGCAATATAAAATGCGAACAGGCTTGCCATCACTACAAAAACGCCACCACGCATACCATAGCGCAAATCTTTGCGCTCAAACCACACAACCATCCCACGATTTTTATCGATCACATGAATCACCATAAACACGGCAATAAAGAAAATTATCGATAGAATCGCAAAAGCAATAACACGAGGCGCATTAGGCGGCAAGAATGTGGAAATATTGCCAGTATCACTCTGTAGGAAATTCAAATCTGCAGGAAGAATCGCCTCATTGCGCACAAATATTTTCATGTACTCTACAGTGGCAACCAGTGTAGCAACAACTAGCATTATGAGCGATGTAATCCAAAAACGGTTTATAACAATCAGCAACAAGCCGTAGAGAACAGCAACAATAAGCACATTCAGTAGAAATACAAAACTCAATACTGTCCACATATTGCTTACCATACGAACAAGATTTTCGTATAAAGCAAGAAAAGCTTGCTTTTTCGCACCAGCTTGCACACCAAGTTGAAGAATAGTAACAATCGCAATATCGTTAAGAACGAAAAATACTATATATAGCCAACGTGGAATTGCTACTTGATGTTCGTTGCATACGGTTCGCATCCGAGTAAAGAAATGTAACAACTTACTTTTGTGTTCTTCGTTGCATTCTTGTTTTTGTTGTTTACTGTTCTTTTGACGATTTTCTTGAACTACTTCTTTTTTCTCTTCTTTTCCTTCTTTTCCTCTTTCTTCTTCACCTTCTTTTGCTTTACTTTTCAAAGATTCCTCTGCAATTGTATTCATAATCTATTCCAATCGTTCCACATCAACGAACATATAAAGACCACATATATAGCTTCTTATTGTAATTATGAGCCTCGTCATAGTTTATTTTTATAAGCAACACTGCAAATATTCATACTTACGATGGATTACAATATGCGCTTCAACTACGTATTATTAGAAATATGTAATCATCGTATTAAAGACAGTCTGTAACAAGTAGAAAACAATCAATAATAAAAATAAAAGCTAATATTGAGAAAAATTTCAGATACATACGTTATATTAACAAGTTTGGTAGCGCATTGTGCATATCAACAACGATAACCATAATTCAAACGTACTCAACGAGAAAGTGTAGGGCTCAAGTATGCTGCAATTGGCAAAAGTAAGTCTTTTGCAAGGCTGGCTGCCAACAAGCTTATTTAGCGTAACTGGCATTGCTCTAGTATTACTGATTGTCATACGAACCAAAAAAGGCAAGCACTTACTGCACTTACTCTTACAACTTGGAGTTGCAAGCATAGCTTTTATTCTTGGTGGCGGCATTGCTTGGCTTATTTCCGACGTATTTCTTGTGTTTGGCGTAAGTCTCGGTTGGCTTGTTATTCTTTCTATTGCATGCGGTTTTGGTCTTATTGGTTTTGCGGGAGCAGCGTTAGTGCTTTCACGCGGATGGAAAAGACTGATTGCAATCATTTCGATTCTTCTCACAATAACAAGCACTGCACTACGCGTTGACATGGTGTATGGAGAGTACACTACGCTTGGCTCCATATTCGGCATGGGTAATTTTCCAAAACTAGAAATCACGAAAGAAAAATCAGCTACAGCCAGTATTCGAGAATGGCGGACCCTAGCAGAACATCATAAATTACCAAAATTACCACAAAAAGGCATTGTACGTTCAGCATATATTCCCAATACCGCATCTCACTTTAATGCACGCACAGCAAACGTATACTTACCACCAGCAGCATTAGTCAAGCATCCACCAAAATTACCTGTTATGGTTATGATGGCCGGTCAACCTGGTAGTCCTAATCATTTTTTTGCTGCAAGTGATATTGCGCGCACATTAGACACCTACGCGCAAAAACACTACGGTCTTGCACCTATTGTTGTAGCGCCAGATCAAAACGGCGCAGCAACGCACAACTCACTGTGCTCAGACACTCACGTGTATGGCAAAGCAGAAACCTATTTAATGCGCGATGTACCACGTTGGATCCGCAAACATTTACCCGTAAGTAAAGATCCTAGTATGTGGCTTATGGGAGGCTTCTCACAAGGCGGCACGTGTGCTACACAATTAGTTCCAGCATACCCACACATTTTCAGTGCAATATATTCAGCAGGTGGCGAACTAGAACCAACATATGTTAACCGTCAAGAAACTATTAAACAATACTTTTACGGCAATACTGCATCATATGAGCGGCACGTTCCCAGCAATGTTATGCGCAAGAACGCTCCTTTAAAGCAGGATTATTACGCTATTGCCGGATCTTGGGATCCTAAATCTCAATCCAATCAAGCAACTATTGCTATCAGCGCACATAAAGCTGGTATGAACGTTCTCACTATGCTTGCTCAAGGATCAGGCCATGATTGGCATACTGTACAAGCAGGATTGCGTATCGTTATCGACCGATTCTGTAAAAAAACGGGTATTGCCAATAGCGCACCAAATTTACATACGTATCCAAATGTACAAATTCTTGTTAACCAACACGTGAATCGACACTAATATGAAACTGTTCTTTTTCCAAAAATATCGCAAGCAGAACAACGCTGAGATTGCTACTAAATCGTCGAATCATCACACGAAAATTTTAGCTAAAGATTTCATCATGTGGCTGCAGCAACGAGTTTTCGCAATTACGTTAACTTGTGTTTTTATTATTATTAACTGCATCCACTGGTTAACCATTACGTTGATGCATATTTATACTTACGGCACGAATGCTACTCTCGCACAATTATTTATGCGTCACCATCCTGCAAAAGGTCCAAGTTTCTTCTTCGGACATGGCAATGTCACAAATTTGCTAGTCAAAATATGTCATTCGCTTATTTTTGTTAACAGTATGCCGTCGCTGCTTGTTAATTGTTTATTAGTTATTGTGCTTATCGGTGTTGCTGAAACACGTATTAGTAAATTGCGTATTATTACCATCGCAATAGTAAGTACAACAATCGGCATAATAGTTGGTCTTACGATTATCGGTAATCTTTCTATCATTATTCGCAATATGCATTGGATTACTAAAATCCCTATTAGACTATCACCATTCACACTGTTTATCGGCGCTTTTATGGCATCTGCAGCTTATGAATCAATTTTATGGCATAGACGCATGCTGGTAATCGGTTACGCTATCACTTCAGCAATGATGCTTTACAGTGGTAATCCTGGTGACTATTGCACTATTATTGCGGCACTTACTGGTCATATTATTGGCAATCTTATGTGCAAGTCAAAGAACGTGCAGCAAAAAGTAAATTGGTGGGAAGGAACTGATTACGAAATTCATCGACTTTTTGCTGTAGCACAAAGCATTGTGGCATTAGGACCAGTATTAGCATTATCGTCTCGCTCGCATGCTGGCATTCTTACTACACTTGGCTTATTTATGTCACCTCAAATGGGTTCTAAGCCATGGCTTACCCGATGCATGACAAATTACAGCACTAATAGCTGCTTACTTCATTCTGGTTTACATCATGCAACTATTGGCGGTTTATGGATTCGTATTCTGCTACCGATGATCACTATGCTGATTATCGCTTGGGGATTGTTGCGCGGACGTAAACTTGCAGCATGGACAGCTATAGTTATTAACGCATTAACAGTATTGTATGCTGGCATGTATTTTGCTGTTTTGCCGTTAATTGCCACGAGTCAACATGTTTCATCGCATCAACATAATGCGGTTGCTGTTGCTTTTATGCTTACTGTACTTCCACCACTACTTATCACTATTCTACTCATCATTAATGTAAAACATTTTTCTATTCGCACAAATCGACTGCAAGTGCGCTTAGGTTTAATTGCTATTATTATCGCTTTATACATTACCGGTACCGGGTATATTACTTTAAGCCTTATGATACCCGACGATTTTAAACCGTCTGCCGATATTTACCATTTACTACGCGATCTACCAGGGCGCTGGATGCCACTCGGCTTTGGTAATCGTTCTAATGCCATGCTTCGCACAGAAACACCATTATCTTCGGCATTAGCGCAGTCTGTTGGCGTAATATTTTGGGCAGTGCTGTTTATGGTGTGCTTTACTTGGTTCCGCAGTAAGCTTTCTACAAGCGAACAAGATAGAAAACGAGCAAGCTCTTTAGTAGAACTTGGCGGCAATACGATGAGCTTTATGACCACATGGCCAGATAATTATTACTGGTTCTCACAAACTGGTCAATCTGCCATCGCCTACCGTCTAAACTACGGTATTGCGCTCACTCTTACTGGTCCTTTTGGTAATACAAACGAATATAAGCAAGATCTTCGCAGATTTATTCAAGTATGTGAAAAAAATTCGTGGACTCCAGCATTTTATGCTGTCCACGATCATATACGTCAAGAACTAGAAAATCTTGGTTTTACCGCTATTAAAGTCGGTACTGACATGCTAGTAAATCCTCACGAATGGCAGACTCGCGGCAAAAAATGGCAAGATATTCGCACTGCTATTAACAAAGCAAAACGAGACGGTATTGTTGACGTCTTAACTACTTATAATGAAGCACCATGGGATATTCAACAGCAGATTGTAGAAATTTCAGAAGAATGGGCTGAGTTGAAAGCTCTTCCGGAAATGAAATTTACTTTGGGTGGCTTGGATGAGCTTCAAGACGAACGCGTAAAAATTTTATATGCCATTAACCAGCAAGGTCGCGTTCTAGGCGTAACAAGCTGGATGCCTACGTATCGCAATCACCGGATTATTGGTTGGACGCTTGATTTTATGCGTCACCGTACTGATAGCCCTAACGGCATTATGGAATTACTTATTGCGCGTATGGCAGAACGCTTACGCGACGAGGGCTTAGAGCACCCTGAATCAGCTGTAGAATTTATGAGCCTTTCAGCAGCACCTTTGGCTGGTATTGACGAACAGTCATTGCATGACGGCGAACCGCAATCAACCAATGTTATTACTCACGCACTTTCCATGATGTCAGACATTTTGGAACCTGCTTACGGTTTTAAATCATTGTACTTCTTCAAGAAAAAATTCCAACCAACAGCAAGTTCAGTGTATATCTGCTACATGGATTCGGCAAAATTAGCACAAATCTCGCTAGCTGTAACTCACGCGTACTTGCCAGAAGCTAGTGCAAAGCAAATATTAGAAATGGCTAAATCGCTACGACCGAAAAGTGGTGAGACGAACAAATGAAACTAAAACTTAACAAATAATTTGTTAAGTTTTGTATCAAACTTCGGCGAGTTCTCCCTACGGTTGCGTAAAGTAACAAGTGCACGTCAGGGAGGTTCATCGTGTCAGAAATAAAGCCAACCGTCGCTGTCGTCATGGGATCCTCAAGTGATTGGGAGACTATGCGTCATGCTTGTGAAATCCTCGATAAGTTCCAAATTCCTTATATGAAACGGGTTATTTCCGCACATCGCACGCCAGAACTTATGGCTGACTTTGCGCATAATGCCCGCAAAGAAGGGTTCCATATTATTATTGCTGGAGCTGGTGGAGCTGCCCACTTGCCTGGCATGATTGCTGCACAAACTACGCTGCCTGTTATTGGCGTACCAGTGCGTTCTCATGCTCTTTCAGGGTGGGATTCACTGCTTTCGATTGTGCAAATGCCAGGAGGTATTCCTGTTGCAACAACTGCTGTCGGTAACTCTGGAGCCACTAACGCAGGCTTACTTGCCGTAAGTATTCTAAGCACAACCGACGAGCGTCTTGCTAACGAGCTTGCAGCGTATCGCGAAGAACTTAAAGCGAAAGTTGAGGAATCTAATGCCGACCTTATCTGAAGTTACTAATGGCGCTGTTGAACGTTTAATGCCAGGTGCCACTATTGGAATCATCGGTGGCGGTCAGCTGGGACGCATGATGGCTATTGCAGCGCGTCATATGGGCTTTAGAATTGGTGTTCTTGACCCGACGCTTGATTGCCCTGTGTTCCAAGTGGCAGATTTACAAGTTGAAGCTAATTATGACGATCCAGAGGGCTTAAGAGAACTTGCAGAACGTTGCGATGTACTTACGTATGAGTTTGAAAACGTGAGCGCAGACGCACTCGATAAAGTTCGTCATCTTACTGCTATTCCTCAAGGAACTGACTTGTTGAGAATTACGCAAGATCGCGTAAGTGAAAAAACCTTTATTAATAGTCATGGAATCGAAACAGCTCCATGGCGAGAAGTAAATAATCTTGACGATCTGGATACTGCTATTGACGAAATCGGTTTGCCTGCTATTTTGAAAACTCGCAGAGGCGGCTATGATGGTCACGGTCAGGATGTGCTGCGTACCGAAGAGGATGTAGCAAATATTCATCATCGTGCAGATCGCGGCGGCAAATTCCCACCTTCAATTCTTGAAGGTTTTGTTGATTTTGCTTTTGAAGCGTCTATTCTCGTTTCTGGCAACGGTAAAGATTTTGTAACGTACCCTCTGGTAAAGAATGTGCATCACAATAGTATTTTGCACATGACGCTTGCACCAGCTGTAGTTGATCCACAAGTTGAACATGCCGCGCACGAACTAGCTTTGAGATTAGCTCGCGGCTTTGAACTTGCAGGCACTTTAGGTATTGAGCTTTTTATTACGAAAGACAATCGCGTAGTAGTAAACGAACTTGCACCTCGACCACACAATTCTGGGCATTACACCATTGAAGCTTGTGATATGAACCAGTTTGAAGCGCATATTCGCGGTATTGTGGGATGGCCTTTGCAAAAGCCTAAGCTACTTTCTCCAGCAGTTATGGTGAATGTGTTAGGACAGCATGTGGCTCCTGTGCGCTCACTCATTTTGGAGCACCCAGAATGGCATGTGCACGATTACGGAAAAGCGGAAGTACGCAAGAACCGCAAGATGGGTCATATTACGGTACTCAGCGACGATCCAGTTGAAGCTGCGGCAGCCTTAGATTCTACCGGCTGCTGGGATGATGAGCTCGACTAAATACAATATATAGTAATAAAAGTAATAAATAAGTATATGTAACTATTGCAAGGTACTTGATGAGACTTACTACCTTGCAATAGTTACTGTAAAAGTCTTGCAATAGTTGCTGTAAAAGACATAACGAAAGGATGCGAGATGACTGACGGACCTTTACGTCGGCATACGAAGCAAAAAGAGATTGTACTCGCCTATTTGCGTGAATCTCGTAATTTTGTTTCTGCACAAGATTTACACCGCATCCTAGCTAAAAATGGCGAAATAATAGGATTAGCCACTGTGTATCGCAGATTAAATGCGCTTACACAAAGCGGCGAAGTAGACACTGTGCGTTTTAACGGACAACAATTATTCCGTATTTGTGACGAAAATACGCATCATCACCATTTGGTATGCGAACGATGCGGAAAAACTGTTGATATTGAGCCACCTGATGACGAAGGATGGATTCATAAGATTGCGCAAGCGCACGGTTACACAGTTGTTGACCACACGCTGGAAGTATTCGGTTTATGCGAAAACTGCCGGAAGCAGTGAACGCGAGTTTCGTAGCGAGCGCTTATAGCGCGAGCGTTATCTCACGTTTGGAGCGTTCATAACCGTGAAACCCTCCAAGCGCGCGCAACTTATCTCACATTTGGAGCGTTCATAACCGTGAAACCCTCCAAGCGCGCGCAACGACCTGCCGAAGCGCTTAAAGCGTAGCGCGAAAGCAATTCGGAGAGGAAAAGCGCACACACTACCCCAAGTTTGGGGACTTAAGTAGGGTGCAAGTAAACAAACGCGCGCAGACCTCGCTTGCGTTGAAAGCACACCGTGCTTTCAACCTTGAGCACTCGGCACTTTTAAAAAGCCCGAAATTCGGGTTATAGGCCAAAAGTGTGTAAGAAATCATGTCTTAGGCCTTGCAATACAAGCGTTTTGCGGTAATCGAATCTGTCTGCTGCATATTCGCCACTACCCGGACAAAAACTGTGTAAAAAATCAGCTCATAACCCTTACGACAGTAAGACTCACAGCATATCGAATGTGGGCTATTTCTTATGCTAAGCGGCATTCCAAGTATGTATTAGCTGAATATAACAATACATCGTCAAACGCTGTTACTAGCGCAGTTTACGTACTGCGCGAAGAACGTATAACCCCGCTTATTCGTTATTAACGCAGATTACGTACTGCGCGAAGAACGTATAACCCCGCTTATTCGTTATTAACGCAGATTACGTACTGCGCGAAGAACGTATAACCCCGCTTATTCGTTATTAACGCAGATTACGTACTGCACCAGTAACATACAACCGTTACTTTCTCAGATACTTGACTGAGTTTTTAACAGTGTTTGGGTGATTACCGTTGTTTTCTCAGCTAGATAACTGAGTTTTTAACAGTGTTTGAGTGATTACCGTTGTTTTCTCAGTTTGTTGACTGAGTTTTTAACAGTGTTTGAGTGATTACCGTTGTTTTCTCAGCTAGATAACTGAGTTTTTAACAGTGTTGCGTCTGTGGCTTATGCCACAGAATATTCATCAGCCGAGCTTTACACACTTTTGGGGCTATAACCCCGAAATTCCAATAATTTCGGGGTTGGTAAAAGAGACAACAAACCAAAAACACAACCAAAAACACAAACCACACGACTCTGCCCTGCCTTCGTCAATCGAGACGAAGGCAGACCTCGCTTGCGTTGAAAGCACACTGTGCTTTCAACCTTGAGCAAGCTCGGCACTTTTAAAAAGCCCGAAATTCTTATAATTTCGGGCTTGGTAAAAGTGCCCCCGACGCGACTCGAACGCGCAACCAACGGATTAGAAGGCCGTTGCTCTATCCTTTGAGCTACAGAGGCAAACAAATGGCTATTATATCAAAACGTCACTATCAACGCGCCATATAACGCACCATATAATCGCAAATAATGCTTATTTATGCAACAAAAGACTCAAACATATTCAACACAATAAACGCAATTAAAAAAATAATAAGCAACACTACTCAAACCAAATAATGCACCACTTATAACTACTGCGCAGGGAAGCAAACGCAACGAAGCAAACACTACTCAATAATCCACGCAAGCGACATGAGCACAGCAAGGAAGAACACGTTTACCAACGTATACGTAAGCAAATAGCGTCCCCTATGCTCAGCATACTGGTGCGTAATGCCCTTGTAGGAAATAAGCGAAGCCATAGACGCAATCAGCGTGCCCATACCACCAAGGTTCGTACCAATAATCAGCATCTTCCACTGATTACAGAATCCAGAAAGCAAAATCGTCGTTGGAACGTTGCTAATGAACTGGCTCGAAGCCACAGAAACTTCCATAGGGTGCGTACCAACCCACATTTGCGCAAGATCGCTAAAACCAGGAACGCGACGCATATTGCCAATAAAAATAAAGAACATAATAAACGTAAGTGGCAACGCCCAGTCGAGTACACGGAACACATGACGGTCACAAAGAAGAAAAGCAACCACCATAATCACTAGCATCAGCCAGTCTGGAATCCAACCACTCACACCACACAAGCACACCACAAACAGCAGGCTATACACAATCACGCGCCAACGCGTAAAACTCATACCATAGCCCATTACGCGAATCTCATCCGGCTGCGGATGACCATGCGAAGGAGCTAACACGCTCTGCTCAATATCGTCGCCATGCAAACCAACAAACTGATCAACTTTACGCGATTTAAAAAACACGAACGCAAACACAACCATCAACACTGCAGCAGTAACAGTGTATGGTGCCATAATCTTCAAAAAATCTTGCGTTGACATATGCGTTAACGCTTTTAAGTACAGATTATGCGCATTACCAATAGGAGTAAGCATACTGCCAACATTGGCGCCAATCGTCATCAGCGTAATCACAAGAATCGCTTGTTTTTCAGCATTTGCCATCACCAGCACAGATAGCGCAAACGGCACGAACGTGACCAATGCCACATCATTCGTAATCCACATTGCAGAGAAAAACGTGAGCGACATAAGCACAAGTACAAGTCCACGTTCTGTTCTCACATGCCTAAGCAAGCGCGCACCAATCGCGCGAAACACACCAATACGCTGGAAACCACACACCACCATCATCAAGCACACAAGCTGCAAAATAGTGTTTACATGAATATAACCTACATATTGAGCGTCCGGAGGCACGAGAAAACAAGAAATAATCGCTAAAATAGCCGCAACAATAAGAATGGTTTCACACTTGACCACGTTTAACAGCCAGCGCTTCATCATTCCTCCGTAAGGCAGTAGATACAACTTAACCTATTATACTAGAAACCCTTTCCCATGGAGCCACCAAGTTCCCGACAAAATCATTGAAATAGCAAGGCATAGGAGACTATTAAGAGCTAGATTTAGCCGCAAATACGCAATACAAAAATCCGCCCTTTTTTAGGACACGCGCATCGCAAAAATTGCATTTAAAGACAAGATTGCGTATATCATATTAAAACAAAGAATTTGTTGTCTACACAAGAAGCGAATTATGGCAGAAATAAACACAACAGAAGATCAGAAGCTTGAACAAAAACTTGCTCGTCAAATTCATCTTCGTGAAAACCACCAGCGAAACACTGCAGATTTAGTTGTTGAATGCTTGGTCAACGAAGGCGTTGAAGTAGTTTTCGGCATACCAGGTGAGGAAAATATTCCACTTCTTGAGGCGATTGAGCGCGATGGTCGCATTCGTTTTGTACTTACTCGCCACGAGCAGGGTGCTGGTTTTATGGCAGCAACTTACGCTCATATTACTGGAAAGCCGGGCGTATGCTTAGCAACACTGGGTCCTGGAGCACTAAATCTTACGCTTCCTGTAGCTCAAGCAAACGCAAGCACTACCCCACTTGTTGCAATTTGCGCGCAAGGTAACGTTTCTAGGCTTTATAAGGAATCTCACCAGATTATTGATTTAGTTGCACTTTTCCAGCCGATTACACAATGGTCTTCTATGATGCTTGCTCCTGCTTCTGCGCCGGAGATGGTTCGTAAAGCGTTCTCTATTGCGGGTCGTAACCGCCCGGGAGCTACTTGCCTTGTTATTCCGGAAGATATTAGCGAAATGCCAGCGCCTGCAGACGCAAAACCGCTTCCACTGCCGCATCCGCTGCATATTATGCCAGCTCCGGACACTATTGAGGAAGCCGCTCAAATTATTAGCCGCGCAAAGCAGCCTATTATTTTGGCAGGAAATGGTGTTGCGCGCTCTCACGCAGAAAATCAGCTTCTTGCATTTGCTGAGCAACTTAATGTGCCGGTTGCAACTACGTTTGAAGGTAAGGGTGTTTTCCCGGATAATCATCCGAATGCGCTTGGCGTCGTTGGCTTTATGCACCGCGATTACGAGAACTTCGCGTTTGATACGGCTGATTTGATTATTGCAGTCGGTTTTTCGATTCAGCAGTTTGATCCTAAGAAAATCAACCCGAATATTGATAAAACTATTATTCACATCAATACTTTTGTGGAAGATACTGACGCGCACTACCCTACTGCGCTGAACATTATGGCAAATATTGGGCAGACGTTGAAAACTCTTACTTCAGTATTAAAGGATCGCAACATTACTTTCGACGTAAGCCACCCTCGTATTCGACAAATGCTTACAGAAGAACTACACTCTTGCGAAAATGACGAAAGCATGCCAATGAAACCGCAGCGCGTAGTTTACGATATTCGTCGCGCTGTTCCTGAAGGCACGAAGGTGCTTGTAGATACGGGCGCTCTTAAAATGTGGATGGCACGCTTGTACCCAACTATGCACCCGAATACTTGCATAATCGACAACAGTCTTTCTACTATGGCTTGGACGCTTCCAGGCGCTGTTGGAGCTTCATTTATTCGCGATAATTCCGGCAAAATGAACACAAAACCAGTTTTGGCTGTGATGGGCGACGGAAGCTTCATGATGAACGTGCAGGAAATTGAAACTGCAGTGCGCGTTGGAAGCCGCATGGTGGTTCTTGTTTGGGAAGATAACGCGTACGGCTTAATTAAGTGGAAGATGGAGCTTCATGCAGGTGAACACGAGTACGTGGACTTCCATAATCCGGACGTGCCAAAATTGGCTGAAAGCTTTGGGGCACGTGGTCACTGCGTTAAGAAGCCGGAAGATTTGTACAATATGCTTCGCGCAGCTTTGGAGCAAGAAAGCGGAGTGGACGTAATTTCCTGCCCAGTTGATTACAGCGAGAATATGAAGCTTATTGAAAAGCTTGGAGATATTGACTTTAGTAACTGACGCATAGCTCCAAACGCGGGAAAATTATCTCACGTTTGGAGCGTTTGTGGCTGTGAAACCCTCCAAACGCGCGCGACGACCTGCTTGAGCGCTGCGATTTAGCGCGCGAAAGCAATTCGGAGCGGGAACTCGCTTAAGTTGGAAGTCCAGTGGACTTCCAACGCGAGTTTCGTAAGCGAGCGCTTATAGCGCGAGCGTTATCTCACATTTGGAGCATTTGTTTTGCTAATCTCTGCACAATAAGTTTTGCAAATAAAAAAGCTACATGATTTGCGATTGCAAGCTTTTGCGCGCAGCTTCCATAGAAGTGATCTGCCCAAGAAGCGCAAGCTTTTCTTGCCCATCCGGCAGTTTTGCCATGCGCGCTCGAGCCGCACCAATTCTACGCATATAACCAATATCAAGCAGTCGAATAAGCAGCTCGTTCGCATACTTACTTTCTGCGCTTGTAGCTCTACGCAGCGGCTCTGAAGGTGATCCACCTGCAGTTTGTTGCACTTGTTGCGTTTGTTGTACTTGTTGATTATTCGTGCCTTCTAATATTTCAGTAGATGCAGGAAGCGGCAGAGGCATAACAGACAACTCAGTAATCACTGATTCAAGCAGTGGACCTGCAGATTTTGTCATCATATGCAACCACAAGCCTTGCGTAACATTACCGGCTGGCAATCCTCCCACAGCAACAAATGCCTGGAATAGCGTACGAAATACAGGAGTAATAAAATTATTTAACGTAAGTTGCGCAAATAATTGTTCGTTAAACGCAAGCGGCACTTGTAATAATAACGCCATAAACTGTTGCTCACACATGAATACAGCATCATCTACGCGATAATAACGCTGATTTTGAGCCGCACTTCGCATGATTGCTATTCGAGAAGATTGAGAATCTGCTGTACGCTCAACACCAGTCTGCTGCACACCTGCTGGAATCATATGATACTTAGATGCGTAAGCGTCGTCATCTCGAACTTGCAAACGACGGCGAGCCGCCTCAACTTCACGCCGCATCACAACCAAATCAACACCGATTGCACGCACAGCTTTACGCATATACAAGTCAAGCAGCGAACGGTCACGAATTTGTGCAATAAGAGGTGCCACCGCTTTCACCGCACCCATTTGACCTGTAGTATACGATGTTTCAAAACGGTTAATTACCGTATCAATCACAAAATCGTATAGAGGACTTGCGTGAGCAACTAGCGAACGCACAGCTTCGTCACCACGCTGAATGCGTAAATCACAAGGGTCAAGATTATTGTCAGCTACTGCAACAAATGTTTGCGTTAAAAATGCTGAATCCAAGCCGAAAGCGTGAAGCGCAGCCTTTTGACCAGCAGCATCACCGTCGAAAGTAAATACGATGCGTGAACTTACTGACTGACCATTTACTTTTATAGGGCCTACAAGTTGAATTGCTCCCAAAGAATCGTCTGCAATAAGTCTGCGCACAATCTTTGCATGCTCAACACCAAAAGCAGTGCCACAAGTAGCAACTGCAGTGTCAATTCCAGCTACATGGCATGCCATTACGTCGGTGTAGCCTTCAACGATTACGACTTGACGTTTTTTAACAATATTTGCTTTGGCTAAGTCAATTCCGTATAGAACCTGCGTTTTGCGGTATAGCGCAGTGTCGGGAGTATTAATATATTTTGCACTAATAGCATCGTCGTCGTACAGTTTGCGAGCACCAAAACCAAGAGTTCTACCAGTAGAGTCGCGAATAGGCCAAGTTAAGCGGCCACGGAAGTAGTCGTATATTCCGCGCTGACCGAGTCGAGCTAAGCCAGCATCAAGCAGTTCTTGACGCGTAAAACCTTTATTCGCTAAGTATCTGACTAGATTATCCCAACCTTTAGGCGCATAACCGCATGCGAAATACGCGCTTTGTTGCGGAGTAAAGTTTCGCCCTGCAAGTAATTCGCGTGCAGGAGCAGCTTCCTCAGTGCTCAGTTGCGAAACGAAAAATTTTTGTGCTTCTTCGTTTGCTTCTAACAGTCTGGCACGTTTGGAACCAGCATGAGCTTGAGCGTCACCGTTCTGCTGCTGATAGTGCATTTCAATGTGGTATCGGTCCGCTAAAAACTCTACTGCTTCACGGAAATCAATATTCTCTTTCTTCTCGACGTATTTAAATACATCACCACCAGCACCACAGCCGAAACAATGCCACATTCCTAAGCTTGGACGCACGCTAAAACTTGGTGTTTTTTCATCATGGAATGGGCAAAGACCTACAAAAGTGCCAGTTCCAGAAGGCTTCAGTGTTACTGTTGCAGACACGATATCGTATAAGTCTGCTGCTGCGCGCACGCGCTCAATGTCTTCTTTCACAATCATTCCAACCATAGTGTCTAGCTTATCGCAAACCGACGGCGAGTGGTATTGCGCGCGTGACTACAATCCCCGTTTTTGACGATTACACAGTTTTGCCGTTTGCCATAATGCACTCAAGGGGTTATATACCAAAACTGTGTAAGAAATCATGTCTCACGCATTGCAATACAAGCGTTTTGCGGTAATCGAATCTGTTTTCTACACATTCGCCACCCGGACAAAACTGTGTAAACAATAAGCTCATAACCCTTACGGTAGTAAGGCTCATCGTATATCAAATGTGGGTTATTTCTTATGCGCAGTCATTCTGCACTAGTAACGAAAAAACGCCGATATTCGTTACGGACGCAGATTACATACTGCGCGAGTAACACTAAATCGCAATTATTCGTTGCTGGCGCAGTTTGTGCACTGCACCAGTAACATATGACCGTTGTTTTCTCAGTCGATTGACTGAATGAGTAACAGTGTTTGGATTGTGGCTTACACCACAGAATATTCATCAGCTTAGCTTTACACACTTTTGAGCCTATAACCCGACTAAAAGGTATGAGCATAAAAAAAAATGGGGACTGAGTATTACCTCAATCCCCATCTCATTCAATAGCTCAACAATACTACTCAGAGCTTCACACAAGCTACACTCAAAGCAACACTATTTCGCTTAGCAATTATGCTTAGTGACGGATCTTGCGAAGAGCAGCACCCATACCAGCAAGCACGGAAGCAGCAACAGCAGCCAAAGCTACAGCAGCACCAGTGTGAGCCAATGGAGCAGCAGCAGCTGCAGCATGCTTCTTCACAGGAGCCTTAGCAGCAGCCTTACCAGGGAAGTTACCAGCCTTCTTCATAGCATCCAAAACTTCCTGAGCACCAGTATCGCAGCTCAAATCCTTAGCATGATCATTAGCAGAATCCAAGATAGCTGCAGCACGAGTACGATTATGATGCGCAACCTCAGCAAGCTTAGAAGCAGCAGCGAGCTTAGTCTTAATAACCTTAGCTGCATCCCAATCCTCAGCCTTCTGAGCATCCTTATAATCATCCTTAAGCTCAGCGAGGATATCCTTCACAGCAGCCTCAACATGACCATAATGAGCAACAGCCTTCTTCAACTGGTTACGAAGCTTACCCAAGTAAGCGCAGTTATCGCCACCGAAGTTCTTCAAAATATTAGCCCAACCAGTCTGCTTCAAACCAAACTCGAGCTTATCAAGAAGAGCATCATAAGCAGCAACATTCGTCAAACCGTGCTTAGCAAGAAGAACAGTCAAACCATCATAGTTCGTGAACAAATGCTCACTACCATCAGGAGACACAAACGTTGGATCCTCAGCCTTAGGCTTTGGCGTTGGCTTTGGAGCTGGTGGAACCGGCGTTGGGGTCGGCGTTGGGGTCGGCTTTGGAGCTGGTGGAACCGGCGTTGGGGTCGGCTTTGGAGCTGGTGGAACCGGCGTTGGGGTCGGCGTTGGGGTCGGCTTTGGAGCTGGTGGAACCGGCGTTGGGGTCGGCGTTGGAGTTGGCTTTGGAGCAGGTGGAACTGGCGTTGGAGCCGGCTTCTTGCCCTTCTCAGCTTCAGCAAGCAAAGCACGAGCACCCTCAACAGTCTTAGCCTTACGAATCTGCTTAGCAACAAACGTAAAGCCTTCAGCTTCAGCCTTCTTAGCTACCTCTTCAATAGTAGAATCAGCAATCTTCTTCAAAGCAGCCTTAGCTTGAGCAAGAAGCCTTACCGTAGGATCCTGATCATCCTTATCAGCAACCTTATCAGGCTTCACACCAGCAGCAGCCGCATTCTTCACCATTTCCTCGTACAAAGCCTTAGCCTGGTCATAAGTCAAGCCCTTGAACAAGTCAGCAGCAGACAACTCAGGAAGCTCAGGCTGAACAAGAGCCTCACCCTTACCACTCTGAGGAACAACTGGCTTTGGCTCTGGCGTCTTCTTAGAAGCACGAGCAGCATCTAACAAAGCCTGAGCACCCTCAACAGTCTTAGCCTTACGAATGTACTTAGCAACAAACGTAAAGCCTTCCTTCTCAGCCTGCTTAGCAATAGCCTCAATAGCAGGATTAATAGCAGGAGTTGGTGGAACTGGCTTTGGCTCTGGCGTCTTCTTAGAAGCACGAGCAGCATCTAACAAAGCCTGAGCACCCTCAACAGTCTTAGCCTTACGAATCTGCTTAGCAACAAACGTAAAGCCTTCCTTCTCAGCCTGCTTAGCAATAGCCTCAATAGCAGCCTTAATAGCAGCTTCCTTAACGAGACGCTGAGCCATAGCATCAGGATCCTCAGTCTTATAGAAGGAAGGATTAGATTCAAGCTCCAAACGCTCTGCTAACTCATCAGGATCCTCAGTCACAAACATCGGATTAGTAGGCTCTTCCTCCTTCTCAGGAGCAACAGTCACGTCATCAACAGGCTTATCAACTACTGGAGCAGGAATATTCTTTAATGTGTTTTCAGCCTTAGTAAGAATAGTGCGGGCTTGCTCAACAGTCTTAGCAGCACGAATCTGCTGAGCAGCTTCATGAAGCAATTCCTTCTCAGCCTTCTTAGCCAAAGCCTCAATAGCAGCCTGAGTAGCCTTAGCCTTCTCAGCCTCAGCAAGCAAATTCTTAGCACTCTCAACAGTCTTAGCACTACGAATATACTTAGCAGTGAAAGTCAAACCTTCAGACTCAGCCTTCTTAGCCAAATCTTCGAGTACATGAGTCAGATTGCCCTTCTCATCAATCTCGTGAATTTTAGCGTCATAATCCTTCTGTTCTTTGGAAGGCTCGGCTGGAACTTTCTTAGCCTCAGTCTTAGCAACAGCTTGGAATAGAGTCGATGCCATATCAAGCTTATCCTTAGCAGCTTGAACAGCATTTTTATCAGTTGAAGTCATTTCAAGACCATGAACTTCAGCAGCATACTCATCATAACGCGCTTTTGCAGTCTTATAATCTACATTAGTAAAAGCAGCAGTAACTTCCTCATCA
This sequence comes from Gardnerella washingtoni, assembly GCF_049262705.1. Taxonomy (NCBI): domain Bacteria; kingdom Bacillati; phylum Actinomycetota; class Actinomycetes; order Bifidobacteriales; family Bifidobacteriaceae; genus Gardnerella; species Gardnerella washingtoni. The sequence goes on from NZ_CP058398.1 coordinate 986,704, forward strand.
GTCATTGTAAGGAAGCTTTTCTGCGTAGTTTGATTAGTAGCAGTACTATCGCCTTCTGTACCAGCCAACGCAGGTACGGCAAGTGCTAAGCCTGAAACAAGCGTAGCGCCAGCAGCGAATGCGGCAATCGCCTTTTTACTTAACATAATTTCCCTTTCTTCTTCATTCTCACGCGTAAACGTGCAATGAATTTGCTTACCGAAATCATATTAGGGGCAATTTCGGTACAGTCATAAACCGACCAATGGCCGGCTCATATATTCAACATACCCCCTACCCTGGGCAAAAATCAAGAATAAGCAGCGATATTTTATAAAAAACGCCATCGTGTCCGTGTGGCGTAAGACTGCGTAAATAAGCGTGGCTGAAGAGAGTATATTCACATCCATCAGTAGCTATGAAGAACAGACAAATACCGTAAATCGTAGTTCCGCATAGTATGTCAGCACTGTGGTTCCGCATAGTATTCAGATTAAGCATTCTCAACGTGCACACGTTGCGCGCCACTAGCTCACTGAGTTGTGCATAAATCTTTCAAAGATGCAACTATCAAATACGAGTATTTTTAATAAAATAAGGGTATGTATTCATGAGCACACGATGAGCAGTTGACTAATACAGTACTATCTCAACTAATACAGTACTACCTCAACCAGCGCCACCGCCAGCAAACCAGCGCACCGCCAGCCACCCAGCATCTTTTAACACAAAGCCGCGTGAAGCGTTGCAGCGGAACCATCCGTAAGACTTGCCACCTGATCAATCGCCACGCGAAGCCGATCATTATCATTCGTGCACTCATTCCAATCACCAACAAACACAGCTTCCATAGCGTCATGCGGTCGTGGTGATTTGCTCATAAACACTTCTACTAAGTCCTTCAGCATCTTCTGTTCACGCTCATAAGACTCGTGCGAACGCGGCTCAATCACAAAATGCACAGCCAAACTTTTCAGCATTACAATCTCATACGACGTGTCTTCTGGAATCACCACATTCGCACGGTAACGAATTAATGGCTCAGTACCATAACGCTTACGCGTAGCACGCTCAACAGAGCACGCAAAACGACCAATCAACGCGCTGGTAATATTTTTCAACTGCGCCAAAGCACGCCTAGAACCATCAAACGAGTCAGGGAACATGTGAAGCGCACGTAAGCGTTGCAACGCCGCTAAAAGCTTATCTGCATCCCACTGTTTGCCGTACCAAGCATGCATTTCGCTAATAACCTGATCCACTACGCTCGCATCTGCCACCAAAGCGGGGTTAAAAGCGCCGGTTACAATTGCATCTTCAACATCATGCACACTGTAAGCAATATCATCCGAAAGGTCCATAATTTGACATTCCATCGGCTTCGATTCGTGTGGTGCCTCAAGTTTCAGCCACTCAAATACTTCACGATCATCCGGATATACGCAGAATTTCAAATCGCGCTCGCCTTTGTCGTGTGCCTTAGCTTCTTCTAACCCCCACGGATACTTCACTGCAGCATCAAGTGCTGCACGAGTAAGATTTACTCCCGCACTCCTGCCGTTTTCACGAAAAACTTTCGGTTCTAAGCGGGTAAGCAGGCGAAGAGTTTGCGCATTCCCTTCAAATCCACCAATATTTTCTGCTAATTCCGCGAGCGCGCGCTCACCGTTGTGTCCAAAGGGTGGGTGACCTAAGTCGTGCGATAAACATGCGCAATCAACTACATCTGGATCACAGCCGAGCATTGCTGCAATTTGCCTACCAATTTGCGCAACTTCCAGCGTATGCGTTAAGCGAGTTCGAGCAAAATCGTCCGAACCTGCAACCAACACCTGGCTTTTTGCACCCAGACGACGGAGCGCTGAAGAGTGAATAATGCGCGCGCGATCACGCTCGAATGGCGTTCTAGCACGAGTGTGATGAGGTTCGCTCGCCCAACGTTCAGTATCGTGCAAATCGTATTCGCCAACAGCTTCGTTGTCTGAATCAATTACTTCGTCGCACATACAACACCTCTTTTATTTGCAATGAAGGCTACTTTATTAACCTTCTAAAACAAGCGCAACAAGCTATATAAGACTTTTCTCGTCCAGTTTTGCAATATCGCTAGAAGATAGCACTTCATAAGCATTGCGGTACAAACGCGGCACGCGAGCACCGATTCCAGTCATAATTTCGTAGCTGATTGTTCCTGCGGCTTTCGCCCAATCGTCGGCAGTTGGCTCAGCAAATTCCAAGCCTCTTCCAGGACCAAAAAGCGTTACAGTATCGCCTTCTCGTACACCTAATTCTGCGGCATCGCCTTTTACATCAACTATGAACTGATCCATGCAAACTCGCCCAGAAACGTTCAAAACTCGCGCACCCTTGTTAGTTTCCACGCGCACCGGTCCACCCGGCTTATCTATATGACGCGCACCTTGCATGTCAAATCCGGAAGCAGAACGCAAAATGCCGTCAGCGTACCCAAGCGGCACAATAGCAGTGCTCGTGTTATGTGGAGTCAAATACGTACGTCCGTAGGAAATTCCATGTCCTTCCTCTACGGTTTTTACTGTGCCAAGTTGCGCTTGAAGTGTCATGGCTGGCTGCAATCCGTACGTTTGTGAATCCCCCATTGCAGGATCTGGCTCATAGCCGTACAAACCAATTCCTGGTCGCACCAACTCAAAACGAATTTCTGGACGGTTAAGCGTTGCTGCAGTATTCGCTAAATGGCGGATTTGAGGCGCTAAACCAGCTTCACTCATTCGCTTTGTAAACTCGTGGAATTGCTGAATTTGTCGGTCGGTTGCTTCTACAAATTCTGGAACGTCTGGCGAATCTGCTACTGCTAAGTGACTCCACTGCCCAATAACGTCAATCACGCCTTCGCTAGCGTATTGTTGCAATCTTTCTAAAGCGGCACTAAAACCGGCTGGAGTGAAACCGTTTCGTCCAAAACCAGTATCGACTTTTACGTGCACACGCGCAGGCTTTCCTAAAGCACGTGCAGCAAAAGCTACAGCATCAAGCGAGTCAATAGATCCAACAGAAATATCAATATTTGCAGTAATTAAATCCGCGAAACGAGTAGTTGGAGCACTAGTAAGCCAAGTAAGAATATGGCATCGGCTGGAATCAATACCAGCTGCACGCAAACGTAACGCTTCATAGGGCTGCGCTGTTCCAAGCCAAGTAGCACCTCCAGCTAAAGCAGCGAGCGCACTCGGAATAAGCCCGTGACCGTACCCGTCTGCTTTTACGACTCCCATAACTTCCGGCGCATGTTGACCAGGTTGCAAATCTTGCGAAACTCGTGCAACTAACGTGCGCATATTATCTCGAAGTGCTTTCAAATCAACGATTACCTGACCGGGGTATGTGTTTAAAGCACGAGCATAGTTTGCTGTTAATATTGCTGCATTACTTGCTACATTACTTGCACTACGACTTGCCGTATTACTTACATCTATACTCATAACTCACCTAACTGATTTAGTATGCTTTAATGCTACATGCTCTTTTGCATACTCTCCATAAGCTTTTTAAGAACATATGCGCATTTCATAGCACATGATTGCGCGATTGCAACCATTGGTACGCAATGCGTGTTGCGCTGTGTGCGCGATCTGGAATAACAACTAATCCACAACGACTAAAACCTGCGCGCGTAATTATTTTTTGCATAATTGCGTTATCTGGATGCGTGTCAATGCGCACATTACTATAGTGCTGCTGCGCCCAATGTAAGCATGCTGTTGCCATTTTCGGTTTTATACCTGACGATGCTAAGCGGTGAATAGTTACGTAAGGAGAAACATCATCAAGCCACGCACCGTCAATGCTGGCATACACTTCATCAACACCTTCGCATAATGCGAATTGCGCTAGAATACGCTCGTTACCTGATTCAGGATCTTCATCAACAATCACATAGAAACGCTTTAAACGAATGTCTTCAACAACACTTGAGACAAGCGGAAAACTATTCCCCCACTGATGCGGATTGCCAGTAACGCGCATAAATTTGCGAGCATTTTCATAAATATGCTCAATATTTCGCAAGTCACCAAGCGTTGCTTTTCTTAATGTTATATCTTCCATACCAACCTCTCAAAGAAAGCAAATAAAATTGCGCAAGACTACGCAAGTCACGCAAAGTTAGTTGAGATTGCTCACACAATCTTGCGTTCAAAAGGATCCGAACTAATTCCCTTCGCTAGAATATCTTTACACCATTGACGCGCACCAAATAAACTATGATCTCTATAATTGCCGCAAGATTTAATAGTTGTTGCAGGAATATCATCCCAAGTGGCTTTATACGCAATAAACTCAAGCGATTCCTTCAAAGCGCGCGCCACATCTTCAGTGCTATGCTCACCCCACGTAAGCAAATGAAAACCAGTACGGCAACCAAACGGCGAGCAATCAATATAACCGTCAATACGCTCACGAAGCAACACCGCAATTGTATGCTCAATAGTATGCAAAGCAGCTGTAGGAATCGCTTCCTCATTAGGCTGTGTTAAGCGAATATCATAATTAGAAATAACATCACCATGAGGACCTTGTTGCGTATCGATATAACGCACATAAGGTGCTTTGACTTTCGTGTGATCGAGTTCAAAGCTCTCTGGACGAGGTCGCGAGGCATTCTGTTCACTCATAAATAGTCCCTTCATGTAACTACACAATAAACAACGTACTCTTTAGCGTACTGACTACTTCTATAGTAGACAAGTCGCCTAATGAGTTGAAAGATTTGTTAGTTGAAAGATTTGTTAGTTGAAAGATTTGTTAGTTGAAAGATTTGTTAGTTGAAAGATTTGTTAGTTGAGAGATTTCAGTTTACATACTTGCTGCGTTCACAAGCGCACGAGTGTAATCATGTTGAGGACGATTCAGCACATCGCTAACGCTGCCAGATTCCACAACTTCCCCATCATGAAGCACCATAACACGCGTTGCTACATGCTGAATCATTCCTAAATCGTGACTTACGAAAATGCAGGACATTGTTGGGCGTTCTTTTCTAATAGCGGCAAAAGCGTCGAGAATACGAGTGCGCTCGGCAACGTCAATTGCGCTCATTGGCTCGTCTGCAACCAAAACGCGCGGATTATTGATTAAAGCGCGAGCAATACAAACGCATTGTGCTTGACCACCAGAAAGTTCGTGAGGGTAGCGTTCAGCAAAATCTTTGGGAGGCAAGCCCACTAATATCAACGCGTCATCAACTCGCTGACGAATAGTTTCATTGTCTAATCGCAACGATTTTCGCCATATTTCAAGCGGTTCTGCAACACTTGAGCGAACTGTCCAACGCGGATCTAAAGCCGCAAATGGATGCTGGAAAACAAGAGAAGTTTCTTTACGAAGCATATCATAAGCTGAAATTTTTTTGTACTTCGAGAGGATTGTGGAATTATTTACGTAATTCTGAGTATTCGTAGAATTACTTACGCAATTTGCATTATTTGCACTATTCGTATTATTTGTCGAATGCACAGAATGCAGGATTTTCCCATCATACGCAATACTTCCAGCAGAAATTTCTTGAAGCCCTAGTATTGAGCGAATAAGCGTTGTTTTACCAGAACCAGATCCACCAATAATCGCTAACGATTCACCTGCGCGAACGCACACATCAACACCCTTCAGCACTTCTGCACAACGCTTTCCATGCCCCAAAATAACGTGAATATTTTTCGCTACAATCAGTGCTAAATCTGTACTATTTCCACTATCTTTCGTAATTCTATTATTATTTTCGATATTGTTATTTTCAGTATTATTATTTTCGCTATTACTACTTTTACTATTACTATTTTCGATATTACTATTTTCAGCAGTAAATTTTATTGAATTAACTTTCGTAGAATCCAATTTTTGCGAGCGCAACGTCAACTTTTTAGCCGCACTCACCAATTGCAACGTTGAAGTTACATGTGGATTTTCAAGCAAATCTTGCACATCTGCACTATCAACCAATCGCCCAGAATCAAGCACATAGCAACGCTTTGCAGCGTGAGAGAGCACCGAAAAATCATGTGTTACAAAAAGCATCGAAGCACCCATATCGTCTACAAGTGACGCCAGCATGCGTACAACATCGCGCTGAGTAACAGAATCAAGCGCAGTCGTAGGCTCATCAGCCAAAATCAAGCGAGGAGAAGTAATAAGCGCAGTAGCAATACCAACTCGCTGCTGCTGACCGCCGGAAAGCTCAAACGTGCGTTGAGAAGCAATATTCTGCGGCAAACCAACTTTATCAAGCATAGTAAGCACACGATTATGAACATCATCAGCATCAAGATGATAGTGGATGCGTAAAGGAAGCGAAATCTGCTCCTCAACACTGAGCATTGGATTTAATGCGCGATTCGCCTGCTGAAATACCACCCCCACGTATTTCCCACGAAAATGCGCAAGACTTTCATCGCTAGCACCAACCGTTTGCATGCTCCCTAGAACACACGAACCAGAAACTTGAGCGCGAACTGGCAGCAAACCAGTAGCAGCACGAAGAAGCATAGACTTGCCAGAACCAGAAGAACCAACTAAGCCAACTCGCTCACCATCGTTAACATGCAGTGATACATGGTCAAGAATGAGTTGTTCATCAAGACGTAACACAAGATTTTGAATATCTAAGCTCATTGTGCGCCTACTTTATTCCTTTACCCTTTTGCAGCTTTACAGTTTCGTAGCTTTCGTAGTTTTCGTAGCTTTCGTAGTTATTGGCGATTTTTTGACAGTTTTTGTTGATTTTTCGTAATTTTTGTATTTTTGGCGGTTTCGCAGAAGGATGTAATGCTGTACGCAATACATCGCCTAAAAGATTCAATGCTACAACAACCACAGTCACCATCAAACCAGGCCACACAACCGCCAAAGGATTTACATGAATAAGCGTTACAGAAGTTGCCAAAACACGCCCCCAACTTGGCACGCCAGAAGGAACACCAACACCTAAATACGTTAAACCGCTTTCCGCTAAAATCACCGTTCCTGCAGAAAGCGAAAGCTGCACAAAAGCAACAGGCATAATATTAGGCAAAACATGACGGAATAACACATAACGTCTTGAAGCACCTTGAGAAATTGCAGAATTGACATAATCCGATTGCAAAACAAGCTGGGCACTTGGTCGCACAATACGCGCTAAATTCAAACCATAGCCCACGCCGCAAGCAAGCACAATCACAGCAACACTTGCACCCATTGGCACAGCAAGCATCAACGCAATTAGCACAGTCGGAATAGAAATAAGCGCATCCACTGCCATAATGCTTATGGCGCGAACCAAGCGAAAACGAGCGATCATCAAACTCAGCAACACCACACCGATGACAGCCGACACCAACACCGTGCAGACGACTAACACAAGCTCAATTCTAGAGCCTGCCATAAGCCAGCTCAGCATATCTGCACCAGTGCCATCCGTGCCAAGCCAATGCGCAAACGAAGGCTTCTGCCACACTTCGTAGCCATTTGTTTTCACAAGAGCGTAAGGCGTCCAAAACAATGATATAGCAGCAACAGCAAGCCACAGTGCAAGCGTAGCGCACACGAATTTACCGAAAGTTGCATGCCAGATGCGTTGGAGCATAGTTGAGTGCGCTATGAATTGAGTTGCAGATTGCGCTGCAGATTGCACTGCAGGACGAGCTGCAGATTGTGCTGCGGTACGAGCCGCGGGACGAGCTGCGGATTGTGTCTTGCTCACAACATCATCTTCCTGAAACCTCAACATAATCAACTAACATAATCAACTAACATAATCAACTAACATAATCACCAAAAATTAACGTTCAACTGCATCTTCAGATAGTCGAGCATCAAGCAGACGATGCGTAATATCAATCACTAAGCCAATAAGCAAGAACAATGCAGCCAGCATAAAAAGCTCACCTTGAGCAGCAATTAAATCACGCAAACCAACGTCACGAATCATCCCCATACCCATACCAGGTAACGAAAATAGGTTTTCAATAACCATCACACCCATCACCATATGAGCAAAAGTCAAACCGACAACAGAAACCAACTGCGGAAGCGCCAAACGCAAACCAACTCGCCACACAGCCTGCTTACGTGTCATGCCGCAAGCCATTGCCTGAGTCAGAACCTCACTATGCGCAATATTCTCCAAAACAGCTGTTGTGTAGCGCATAAAACTAGAACCAACAATAATTCCAACTGTAATTGCCGGCAACAATAGCGACAAAAACGCTTCAGAAAAATCGCTCCAACCATCCGTCGGAAAACCTTGCGTCGGCAGTAAGTTCGCCACACCTACACCTCGACCAAGCAACAAAATAAGCAACATACCTCCCCATAAAGCTGGCACAGAGCCTGCGACAAGAGCAGCAAAACGCAAAATCGCCTGAATTGGCTTTCCATCGCGAGTTACCTGCCAGCAGCCAAGAGGAATACCGATTGCGAGCGCAATTGCAAGACCCAAAAAAATCAGCGGAAAAGTAATAGTCGCGCGACTAGCAATAGTCGTGCTTACAGAACGACCAGTCAACATAGATACACCAAAATCGCCACGCAAAACACCACAAAGCCAATCCGAATATTGTGTAAAAAGCGGCTTATTCAAGCCAAGCTCAGCGCGCAGTTGCTCAACTTTGCCACGAGGAGCATTAAGACCAGCCATCACTTGTGCAACATCGCCAGGAAGCACGCGAAGCGCAAGAAAAACAGCCGCAGAAATGCACAATAATGCCGCAATAAAAAGCAGCAAACGTTGGCATATCATACGAAACATAAACCGCCTCCTTTTTTATGGACTTCCAGTTGAAGCGCAGCGCAAGTACACGAATTCAGACACGCGCGCAGTCGTCGCGCTGCGCCAGTAACGGATAGACGCATTTTTTTGTTACTGGTGCAGTTGGCGTTCTGCGTTAGTAACGGATAGACGCATTTTTTTGTTACTGGTGCAGTTGGCGTTCTGCGTTAGTAACGTATAATGTCGTTTTTTCGTTACTGGTGCAGATTGCGTTCTGCGTTAGTAACATATAATGTCGTTTTTTCGTTACTGGTGCAGATTGCGTTCTGCGTTAGTGTCTCTTGATTTGCGCTTAGCAAATCCAACACTAGCTAAGCCGCAAATTGTACAGCGGCAAAATCTCCTGATTCATGTCAAAAGGCATGCCTTCAAGATTCTTCACCTTCGCAGTCACCACGCGGTAATTAAACAGCCAATCAGCCGGCGCATCCTTGCTAATAATTCGCGCAGCCTTAGCAAGCAATTTAGCCGAATCACTTTCGGACGCACTCAGCATTGCCTTAGCGTACAAATCCTGCACTTGCTTATTGTCATAACCGTAGTAGTAAGTAGGATCCGCCCACTGACCAAAATCGTGACTCTCATTGTGATCAACCATCGACAAATCATACTGCTTATTCTTATACACATCCTGCAGCCAAGTAGTAAACTCAACCACATTCACCTTCAAATCAATACCGACCGGCTTAAGCTGCGAGCGCAACTGGTCACCAAGTTGCGTACCGTAAATATTCGGATAAGTAAGCGAAAGCTGCAACGGATGCGACTCATCGAAGCCAGCTTCTTTCATAAGCGCCTTTGCGCGACGTACATCATGCGGATACAACTTCGTTAAGTCCTCATAGCCAGGGTCGAGAGACGGAATTGGTCCACCAAGTGACACGTCTGTGCCGCCACGAGATGCAATAATTTGCTTGTGGTCAATTGCGTAGCGAATAGCCTGACGTACGCGCTTATCTTTCGTACGCTCACCCTTCATATTCATAGCAAGTACAAATTTGTCGGTACCGTTTCCAGCACGCACTACGTAACGCTTGGAATCATCTTTAAAAGGCTTAGCAAGTTGACCAGAAATAGGTGCCAGCGCTTGCACAGCACCAGAAGAAAGCGCGTCAACAGCAGCATTATCGTCTACAAAATAGCGCACAACAATTTTGCTGGTTTGCGCAGGATGAATACCTTTATAACGCGGATTTGCTTTTAATACAACGCGATCGTTCGGCACGAACTTGTCGATTACGTACGGTCCGGAACCAACTGCTTGCGTTTTAGCATCGTATTGAGCATTTTTGTCGAATACTAAACCGGAGCGACTGCAAAGTGCCCACAGTAACTTAGCATTTGGCTCTTTAAGCGTAATTTCAAATGTGTAATCATCCTTCGCTTTTGCTGACTCAACTTTGCCAACCATATTCGATCCGCGATACTGCTTATCAACAAGTTCGTTAAACGACCATGCTGCGTCCTTTGCCGTCAGCTTGTGACCGTTAGAAAATACAGCATTCTTACGAAGATGGAACGTATAGCGCAAACCATCTTTGCTTACTTCCCAGCTTTTTGCCAAGGAAGGTGAAACTTGGTTTTTTGCATTACGAGCAACTAAACCTTCGTACACATTGCCAATAAGCAGCTGATCAAGTGCAGAACCAGATTGATTGCGAATATCGAGATTTGTAGGAGCAAGTTTTAAACCGATTGTGACAGTTTTGTGCGATATCGTTGATGACATCGGCAATGAATGAGATTGGTGCTGCGTAGTAAACGTAGCAAAAATCGCGCTTATTACAACAATTGCAATAACCGCTATCGCAAATAACCAAGGTTTACTGAGCTTATGCTTACTCGAAGAATTATGTGATTTTGCAGCAGCATTCAGCGATTCGTCAGTACTCGCTTGAGGAGTACTCGCTTGAGAAGTACTCGCTTGAGATTTACCAGAGAACATTTCGGTCGCGCCGATTTCTTCGTGCACGCCTTCCTCGGGTTTTGTGTTACCCATACCATAACCTTTCTCAATGGCATATAAATGGTACTAATTTTTTATTACTATTTATTTTTATTACTATTTACTTCTTTATTTTGCTCAACGCTACAGCGCAATTGCAATTGCAAGTTGTAACAATTTACTCATTACGCCTCAAGTCGCAGGCTTTACCAATCGTAGCCTATTAACAAACCAGGCTCACCGTGCACTCATCCAAAAAACTTACCAATAATTTGTATGAAAAAGCTCATCAATAATTGGTATGAAAATAATTTGTATGAATGAATAAGCAAATTCGCAAGCACACACAAGTAAGCACACACAAGTAAGCACACACAAGGTTGTAATATTCATAAAAGTTGTAATATGTATGAAATACATACGCTTTACGAGATATATATCCTACGAATGTGGTTAAATGCCAACAGAACGCAAACTTGCAAACGTGCGCAATAATCTGCAAAAATTACTGCGCAAATGCATGCAAATTTGCGAAACATACAGATGTAAAGCAACGTAACAAGGCGCATACAGTGCAAAAACTGCACAAAACGCATCTCACACAAAGCGAGGAATGATGGCTGAGAACTTGAATACTACAGTAACCGTGAACGAATCCTCAGATCCGCAAAATCAAAGCGGCGAAGACCGCACCGCTTTAAACCGTCAGCTTGCACAAATGCTTAAAGGCGGCGTCATTATGGACGTCACTACCCCAGAGCAGGCGCGAATTGCTGAAGATTCTGGAGCTTGCGCAGTTATGGCTTTGGAGCGTATTCCTGCAGATATTCGCGCAGCTGGTGGCGTTTCTCGCATGAGCGACCCAGCAATGATTCACGGCATTCAGGAGGCTGTGTCTATTCCTGTGATGGCAAAGTGCCGTATTGGCCACTTTGTTGAAGCTCAGGTGCTTGAGGCTATTGAGATTGATTATATTGACGAAAGCGAAGTTCTTTCCCCAGCCGATGACGTATACCATATTAATAAGCGCGATTTTGCTGTACCTTTCGTTTGCGGTGCTAAGGATTTGGGCGAGGCTTTGCGCCGAATCAACGAAGGCGCTTCTATGATTCGCACCAAGGGCGAGCCGGGCACTGGCGACGTGATTCAGGCAGTGCGTCACATGCGCATGATGAATTCCGCAATTCGTAAGCTCACCAGCATGCGTGAGGATGAGCTTTTTGAGGAAGCTAAGAATTTGCGCGTGCCATTTGAACTTGTAAAGTACGTTGCGCAGAATGGCAAGCTTCCTGTCGTGAACTTCGCTGCAGGTGGTGTTGCTACCCCAGCCGATGCTGCTTTAATGATGCAGCTTGGTGCTGAAGGCGTGTTCGTTGGCTCCGGCATTTTTAAGTCGGGCGACCCAGCCAAGCGCGCCGCCGCAATCGTGAAGGCTGTAACTAATTACAAAGATGCCAAGATGATTGCTAAGCTTTCTGAGAATTTGGGCGAAGCTATGGTTGGCATTAATGAGCAGGAAATTAAGCTTTTGATGGCTGAGCGAGGCGAGTGATTTTGACAAACTCCCCTATCAATACTGATAACTCCACTACTGGTAACTCCACTACTGGTAACTCCACTACTGGTAACTCCACTACTGGTAACTCCACTACTGGTAACTCCACTCACACTGTAGCTGTTTTAGCTGTTCAGGGAGCTTTTCTTGAGCATCGCTTGATGCTGGAAGAGCTGGGCGCGCGCGTAATAGAGCTTCGTCAGGCGCGCGATTTGGAGCAGTCTTTCGACAGATTAGTGTTGCCGGGCGGCGAAAGCACCGTGCAAGCTAAGCTTCTTCGCGAGCAAAATATGCTCGAGCCTTTGCGTGAGAGGATTGCTGGCGGTATGCCGGTTCTTGGCACTTGCGCAGGCTTGATTTTGCTTGCGAAGAACGTGGAAGGTAACGAGGTGAACGGCTTCGGTACGCTGGATGTAACAGTTAAGCGCAACGCTTACGGCCGCCAGCTCGGAAGTTTCCACTGCGAAGCTGATTTTGGCGATCTTGGCAAGGTGCCGATGACGTTTATTCGCGCGCCTTATATTGCAGAAGTCGGCTCTCATGCTGAAGTTCTTGCAACTGTTGACGGACACGTTGTTGCCGCGCGCCAAGGCAACCAAATCGGCACATCCTTCCACCCGGAGCTTGACGACGATACGCGGATCCACCAGCTTTTCCTAGATTTGTAATCTGATTCGTAACTCCGGCAAATGTTCCAAAAATTAGACAAAACAACTACATTTGCCGGAGAAAATCTCCCGCAAATGCTCCATAAAAACGGTAAGCTCGCGTGAGCTTACCGTTTTTCATTACTCGCGCAGTTTGCGTACTGCGTTAGTAACGTATAATCCCGTTTTTTCGTTACTCGCGCAGTTTGCGTACTGCGTTAATAACGCATAAAAGTGTTTATTCGTTACTCGCGCAGTTTGCGTACTGCATTAGTAACGTATAATCCCGTTTTTTCGTTACTCGCGCAGACGCCGGGTAATTTTCCGGCAAATGTTCCAAAAAATGGCTGATGCTCGCACTATAAGCGCCTCGCTGCTGAGCTTGCTTTCGCGCGCTAAATCGTAGCGCTCAAGCAGGTCGTCGCTCCAAACGTGGGGAACTTATCTCGCGTTTGGAGGGTTTTGTTTGGTGAACTGCTCCAAACGTGGGGAACTTATCTCGCGTTTGGAGCGTGTCATACGGTTATTTGCTCCAAACGCAATCTGCAATAGCAACAAAGTTTTTAACGCGGAAGTCAAAAACTTACCAAAATACGAAAGTTTTTAACGCCGAATTCAAAAACTTTGAATTTTAAGCAAGTTGCACAGTAAACGTAAACGCACAGCAAACGTAATGCAATTGTAATACAGTGTAAAACGTTTATATAATATTGTATAACAGTGCAATACATTGTAGAATGTAATAAAAGTTGATATATGAATATAAAAGAGCTAGAAAAACAAATCAAAATTAAACAAAATTAACGAGTCAAGAAAACTAATGCGCTTATAGAAGCAAAAATTATAAGTATAAAATCAAGGAGCATATTATGGCAATCAGCGCAACAGCAACCACAACGAAAGCAAAAACCGCAGCGAAAACCGCAAGCATCAACGTGCGCGTCACCAAGGATGTTAAAGCACAGGCAGAAGAATTATTCGCCAGCTTTGGCATAACTCTTAGCGACGCAATCAACATGTTCTTGCACAAGTCGCTTATGGTAGAAGGACTCCCCTTCGACTTAAAACAGCCAAAATACAATAAAGAAACAATCGCCGCGTTTAAGGAATATGACTACATGAAAGCGCATCCAGAAGAGTACAAGCGCTACGACAATGTTACCGAAGCATTGGAGGACGCACTAAAATGAGCCTAAAAGTCGTATTATTAAACTCATTCAAAAGAGATCTTAAGCGTATAAAAAAGCGTGGCTACGACATAAAACTCTTAGATAGTGTCGTGCGAATGATTGCACCGCAAGAGAAACTCGCTGAAAGATACTGTGACCACGCACTTACAGGCAACTATTTAGGATTCCGCGAATGCCATGTAAAATCAGACTGGCTGCTTATATATCGCATAGATAACGATGACGTGGTACTCGTGCTTTCTCGCACGGGAACGCACTCAGACATGTTCAACGAATAGCGCTCCGACCTGCTTGAGCGCTCGCTTTGACCGAGCTTGAAATCAATGGTATTTCAAGCTCCTTCAAAGCGTGATTTGGCTCAATTGTGAAGCACAGTGTGCTTCACATGCCAAATCAGCCGAACGGCTATGCCGTGAGGAATAAGCGCGAAGGCAACTCGGAGCGCCGAGCTTGTTCAAAGTTGAAAGCACAGTGTGCTTTCAACGCAAGCGAGGTCTGCCTTCGTCTCGATTGACGAAGGCAGGGCAGGATTATGTGGCTGTGCTTTAGAAACTAGGTTGTGTTTTGTGTGCGCCAACGACCTGCTTGAGCGCAGCATTGCGCGCGCGAAAGCAATTCGGAGCGCCGAGCTTGCTCAAGGTTGAAAGCACAGTGTGCTTTCAACGCAAGCGAGGTCTGCCTTCGTCAATAAAGACGAAGGCAGGGCAGATTAGTGTGGTTGTATTTTAGAAACTAGGTTGTGGTTGGTGTGCGTGACGACCTGCCTGAGCGCTCGCTTTGACCGAGCTTGAAATCAATGGTATTTCAAGCTCCTTCAAAGCGTGATTTGGCATGTGAAGCACAGTGTGCTTCACATGCCAAATCAGCCGAACGGCTATGCCGTGAGGAATAAGCGCGAAGGCAACTCGGAGCGCCGAGCTTGCTCAAAGTTGAAAGCACAGTGTGCTTTCAACGCAAGCGAGGTCTGCCTTCGTCTCGATTGACGAAGGCAGGGCAGGGTTATGTGGCTGTGAGAGATAGGAATTACTTGTCTCGCAGCGCTACGCTCCTATACCTCATTTGGACTAGTGGACAGGTAGTTAAGTTTAGTTTTTTGCTTACTTTTTTGCGGAAATAGTTATTCATCAACAAGACTACTACTATCGCTCCGCTTTTATATTGCTCGACAAGCAATTCCTATCTCTCACTACTAATAAAACCGCTAGTGTTTCGCGTACGCGACGCCCTGCTTGAGCGCAACATTGCGCGCGCGAAAGCAGGGCGGAGCGGAGGCGATAGTTTCCGTTACTAACGCAGTCGCTCATCTGCACCAGTAACGAAAAAACGCAATTATACGTTACGCACGCAGAAACCATACTGCGCGAAGAACGAAAAATGGTAATATGCGCGCAAATGTGGACTTACGCACGCAGAAACCGTACTGTGTTAGTAACGAATAAACGTTAGCGCTGTTTAGTGTGCTTGCCGAAGGTGGAATCGTCAGTTCGGAACCGAGCAAAGAAGCCGGTTGCCGCACTTACAACAGGTTTAAGCATAGAGCCACTTACAACAGAATGCGCGAAGCAGTGCTTAAAGCCGGCCGCAATATCGAGCGCACCGCCGCCAAAAGCCTTCACAAACCCAGTCAAAGCAGTGCCCGAGAGCACAGACGCAACCCAGCCATGACGACCGAACGCCCCAGCAACCGCGAACATTGAGAACAGTCCAATAGACAAGAACGTAAACATAACAGCCGACTGACCGCCAGTATGCGGCAAAGGCACCGGCTTAACAAAGGTCTCCAAATAGTACATCGTAGTGAAGAACGTTACAGGAGACATTGGATTATCAGGCGCAGCACCCTTTTCACCTTCGCTAAGTTCTGTCCAGTCGCAGTTAGTTCCTGTTCCGCTTGACTTCTTAAACATGATTTTATAAGTACTGCCCTGTTCTTCAGGTTCAGGTTCAGGTTCAGGTTCAGGTTCAGAACTTCCTTCTCCATCACCGTCATCTCTTACAAATCGCGATTTCTTTATAGATTGCAACCTCTTTACACGCGATTTCAACCTTGCACTACGCAAGCTAGAACTAGAATTTTCTTTTCCACCAAATTCCTCACCACCAGTAACTTCGCCCGATTGAGAATCTATAGCACTTCTAAACTTTGAAGCGAAACTCTTTTTTACAACTCTGTACGCATAATCCTGCGATTTTTCATTCTGTTTCTTCTCTAAATTACTCGAATTATACAGTGCATGAACATAGTACGTATAAGTAGTACCACCCGAGTCTATATTGCAATCACATGTCATATTGTCATTTTTTATATCGCCAGGCTCCATTAGCTTGGCTTTAACAGGAATGTAGTATGCAATATTTTTAAAATCATCATCGTTTGAAATTGTATCTAAAATCGTAACATTATTAGTTACGACTATATTATTGCTGTGATAATTCTCATCGAGGGAGAATATTCCACCCGTAGCAAAATTACTTTTGATAGGATCATCATCAGGATGATCATCAAAACCTTGAGACTCCCATCCATTCGCAATCAACGTGCCTTTAAAACCACCAAACATACCATCAACAGAAACAGTAGTAGACTCAGAATTAGTAGGTTTTGTAAAGTTCTTATTGCTGAAATCTAATATAAGACTGTCGCCGCTTTCTGCTCCTGCATTGGAAAACATCAAAGTAAAATCCGTAACTTTTGAAATATCCCACTTGCTTAAATCCACAGCGCCGGTAAGTTTTTTGCAATCAGAAAACATGCTAGACATATTCGTAACATTGCTAACATTCCACCCTTCTAGACCTTTAAGATTACCCAAGCGAGTACAACCACTGAACATGTTAAACATATTCGTTACACTGCCAACATTCCAGCCACTCAATGCACTTATATCAGTCAATCCTGTTATTTTTACTACATCACCTTTTTTGTTTGTATGCTCAAAGTAGCAATCGGAGAACATGCTGCCCATGTTCTCAACACTGCCAACATTCCACTTTTCTAGACCTTTAAGATTACTCAAGCTATGACAACCGCTGAACATGCTACTCATTTTCGTAACACTGCCAACATTCCAACCGCTCAAAGGTTGAAGACTGGTTAAGCCATTACAACCGTTGAACATGCTGCTCATGTCCGTAACACTGCCAACATTCCAACCGCTCAAAGGTTGAAGACTGGTTAAGCTATTACAACTGCTGAACATGCTACTCATTTTCGTAACATTGTCAACATTCCACTTTTCCAAAGGTTCAAGACTAGTAAGACTGCCACAACCGTCAAACATGCTGCTCATGTCCGTAACACTGCCAACATTCCAACCGCTCAAAGGTTGAAGACTAGTAAGAAAACTGCAGCCATAGAACATTCTAAACGTGCTAGCTAATTGGTCTGTACTGCTCTTACCTGTTTTATTCCAATTAGATAATCCACTGATACTATTGAGCTTAGAGCAATATGCAAACATGCCATCCATTTTTTTAACGTTACTTACATTCCAATTTTCTAGGCCCTTAGTATTTTTAATCTTGTAGCACAGCGCAAACATTACCATCATGTCTTTAACGTTACTTACATTCCAATTTTCCAAAAATACAAGCGAACTCATACTCTTGCAGTATTCGAACATACCGATCATTTCCTCAACGTTTTTCGTATCCCAACCTTCCAAAGCAGTAAAATCTGTTATGCTTGTGCAACCCTCAAACATTCTGTTCATGTTCGTAACATTGTCAACATTCCACTTATTTAAAGGTTCAACCGAAGCAATCGCCATCTCACCTGCATACCCGTTTATATCCAAAGCATCATGTTGATTTTGGTTCCTAATAACAGACGCGAACATGCCCTCCATATTCTTAACCTTGCTCACATCCCAACCTTCCAAACCGCTAAGATTTTCTAAACCAGTGCACCCCTCGAACATGTTTTTCATGTTCTTAACATTGCTAACATTCCAATCTCTCATACCTTTAGGATTTTGTAGACGCGCGCACCCCTCGAACATGCTCTCCATATTCGTAACCTTGCTCACATCCCAACCAATTAAACTCGTTGGATCATAAAAATTAACATAAAAGAAATCAACACTCAGTGAGGAATCCTTAAACAGATACGACATATCCGTAACATTACTTACATCAAAGTTTTTGCCATTACGAATGTGAGAAACGTTTGCCCCCGAAAAAAGACCTTCCTTATCTTTTGACAAACTACCGTAGCCATACGCTTTAACACCGTCTACAAAATCGATTTTGCCATCACCAGCAGGGAGAGACTCAATTTTTTCACGAATAGCATCAAATGCATCACTCTTCTCATTGGCACTGATAGCACATTTAGCTTCCCCTGATGGAGACTTAATCGTAACTTTAGTATTATCCTCGTTAATTTCAGCCACGCAAGCAGGAAGCTTTTTAACTTCATCTAGTGTTAATTTCTCACCATCACCCGCGCTGCGATTTTGTTTTTTCTTTTCGTCTTTTTCCTTTTTAGCCTTCTCTTTTGCGTCTTTGTTCTTAGCTTCGGTATTTTTCTTGTTCTTATCTGCTTGCTTGCCTTTTTCTGTTGATTCATTCTTAGGAGCTTTCGCTGGAACATTAGGTTTTTTATTTTCACCACCGGCATCATTGCCTGATTTTGCGCCATTCCCAGCGTCACTACCAGCACCTTCGCTAGCATTGCCGTTATTTACAGACGCCACACCATTAGATTCACTACCAGCTTCCCCATTAGCTGCCCTGTTACCTTCACCTTTACCCTTCTCTTTTGCATCTTTGCTCTTATTATTCTCAGTAACAGCAGCCAAGGCAGCAGCAAACAGTGGATTCCTCGTTATGTTGGCATAAGCCATCGCCGGCAGTACTGCCACGCTCAGTGTCATAGCAACCACACACAAAACAGCACTCAACACTGCTAACACGCGATGCTTCATATTTTTCTTCATATTCCCTCACCCTCGTGATACGCAATAGTCGTTAACTCACATAAAATGGCACATATCTCTCATTTTGTACGCTGATGAAGTTCTACTGTGAACATACTATTTGCGTTCGCTATACCTTTTATAGTATACTCCTATAACTCGAAACAGTAAATATGCATAATTCATGCGGATTTGTGCTCTGCTACCAATGGCACATTTCAATAACATTCTTTATGCTTTACGCTTTATGCTTTATGCTTTATGCTTTACGCTTTATGCTTTATGCTTTACGCTTTACGCTTTACGCTTTATGCTTTACGCTTATAAAGTCACGCATTACCATATACTTACAGACGTGCGAAAAGCACGTTGGTGCGCAGTTACAATAGCGCGCAACCACAACACTACAAATACACAACAACGCAACCACAAAACACAACGCCTCACTCATACGGGGGAAAACTCATGCTTTTAGCAGTAGACATTGGCAACACGAATATTGTGCTCGGCTTTTTGGAGCACAACAGCACTTCCGGCACCCACAGCACTTCTGACACATACAGCACTTCCGGTACCCACAGCACTTCCGACACGTACCACATTGCCGGCACATACCGCATGACAACGAAAGCAAATCACACTTCCGACGAATATGGCATTATGATTACACAATTCCTGCATTTAAGCGGATTCAAGGTAAGCGACGTTGAAGATGTGATTGTTGCTTCCGTAGTACCTAAAGTAATGCACTCATTCCGTGCAAGTATTATCAAATTCTTGCAAATCGACCCGATGATTGTAGGTCCTGGAGTTAAAACTGGCATGAATATCCGCATCGACGAACCACGCTCTCTTGGTGCGGATTGTCTTGCAGATTGCGTTGGTGCATTTAGCGAATACGGTGCACCTGCATTGGTGATTGATTTTGGTACCGCTACTACCTACAATTACGTGGATGCAAGCGGATCTATTACATGTGGATTGATTTGTACGGGTATTCGTACTGCAGCAGCAGCTTTGTGGGATAACACAGCTCAGCTTCCAGAAGTTGAGATTGCGCGACCAAAGTCGGTTCTTGCGAAATCCACGCGTCCTGCCATGCAAGCTGGACTGTACTACAGTTTTTTGGGCGGCATTGAGCGCACGATTGAGCAGTTCAAAACTGAAATTGGTGAGCCTTTTACCGTGATTGCTACAGGCGGCTTAGGTAGATTATTCGAGCAAGATGTGCAAAGTATTGACTATTATGATCCGAATCTTATTTTTAAGGGTATGGCTGCGATTTACCGGCGCAATATACGCTAGTTACTCAGTTAATATACGCTGGTCACTCAGTCAGTTTGCACTAGTTGCTTACTCGACTTTCGCTAGTTGCTTACTCAATTTACGCTAATCTACCTGTACATTTTGCAAGATTTACTCGCCCAAGCTGCGTAAATTTGACGTTTTATACTGCGTAAATTTGACGTTTTATACCGACGGCTACCTCATAATAAAGCCCTGATTGTAGCCGTATTCTTGCAAATCCTTGCTCCACAACTTAAGTCCTTTTTTCATGGAAATTCGAGGACCAGGGTCGTCCGGAAGCCACAGTTGACTTCCGTCGTCCTGCGTAATTCCGGCATCAATCATAGACTGCACATTCAGACGAGCGCGCGATTTACGACTCCAATCATACGCTTGACCAACAGTTGCCCGAAAATCGCTGCGCGAATACACTTCAAACGGCAAATACCGGTACCCCGTATCCACATTGTTTGCAGCCTCAGCAAATACTTGATTAAACTTTTGACCACCAAAATACGGTATGTCAATTCCGCGCGAATCACGAATAGTTGTACGATTCAAAAATGCTGCATCCCCAAGCGTCACAACATCCGCAGGAAACGCTCCCCCACTTACACGCGTATTAATACCCTGCATGTCATGGCACACAAAATTCACGAAACGCAATGCAGCTTCCGGCTTTCGGCTTGACTGCAACACTGACAGCGCAGAACCACCCATTTCCGCATTGCGCTTTTCGCCGTGCAAAGTAGGAACTTGCGCAACTTTCCACAACCCTGCTGTACCAGGCACATTCTCAAGCAACAGCGACGGCATCCATGCTCCAGCAAATACAGAAGCAATTTTGCCAGCTCCAACACCATTCTTCCAACGCTGCGTCCACGTAGTAGTGCGCGTATCAATTAAGCCTTCGTCAATCATAGACTGCCAAAACTTAGTAAACGCCTGAGTTCCCTTATCGTAGTCTAAACGAACAGTCACCGTTTTGCCGTCGTGCGAAGTAATAAAAGGCTTACCTCCAGCAAGCCAAATCATAGCGTTATAAAAGCTCGCATCCCCCGAATCTGCAGCAATATACACGCCAATGTCTTTCAGCTTTCGAGCGGCGTGACGGTAGTCTTCCCAAGTGTGTATTTGCGTTGCATCAACACCAGCCTGCTTAAACACATCATCGTTATAAAACCATGCCATTGGTCCAGAATCCATAGGCAACCCATACACGCGCCCGCCCAATTGCACAGACGACCATGTGCCAGGAGTGTAAAACGTTTGCGTACCTTGCACGCGATCCGTAATATCTAACAACTGACCGCTAACAGCGTATTGTGGAAGCGCAAAATACTCAAGTTGCGCAACATCTGGCATACCGTAGCCATCTTGAATAGCCCTATTGAAATTATTGTAACCACTAGTATCTTTGACTACTACACGAACATCTGGATTAAGTCGCTCAAATTCCGCCGCAAGCCGCTTCATACTTGGTTCCCACGACCACACGGTAATGCTCGTACGAGCGTCAGCATGAGAGCAGCCTGAAATTAACAGCAAAACAACAATGCAAAGTAATGACATAAGCAAGTATCTACACTGCTTGCGTTGTTGTAAAAATCTTACCGACGTAAACATACTCTTTGCCATCCGTACTTCGCGTAATCTATGTTTACTCTACAGTTGCTTTACGATTGTTCAAAAGTTACTCAACAGTTACAGACTTGGCGAGATTTCGCGGCTTATCAACATCATAGCCTTTCAATTTCGCCATATCCATAGCAAATAATTGCAACGCAACTACGTCAACAAGTGGGCTTAAAAGCGTTGGACACTCAGGCCTCCAGAACACAATATCCGCATAACGTGACGCGTCTGGATCCCCTTCTTCCGCAACCGCTATAGTAAACGCTCCACGCGCTTTGACTTCTTCAATACCGGAGATTACTTTTGAGTGCAAAACGTCTCGCCCACGAGAAGAAGGAACGATTACAACAACCGGCTCACCAGCGTCAACCAGAGCAATCGGACCGTGCTTAAGCTCACCCGCTGCAAAACCTTCTGTAAACGTGTACGCAATTTCCTTAAGCTTCAGAGCACCTTCCATAGCAACCGGGTAACCAACATGCCTACCTAAGAATAGGAAAGACTTAGCTTCCAGCGTATGCTCAGCCGCTTTCATGATTGCGTCAGATTGCGTATCGAGAACATGCTGGATTTTACTTGGCATAGTTTTAAGTTGCGCAACAATTTGCTGAATTTCGTCGCGATACATTGTGCCTTTTACTTGTGCCAAATACAGACCAAGCATGTATGCTGCCACAATTTGCGCTACGAAAGCTTTCGTAGAAGCAACAGCAATTTCCGGACCAGCGTGCGTGTAAAGCACAGCATCAGATTCGCGCGGAATACTCGAACCTTGCGTATTACAAATTGCAAGCACGCGACTTCCCTGCTCGCGCGCGTGACGCAAAGCCATAAGCGTGTCCATCGTTTCACCCGATTGCGAAATAGCAACCACCAGCGTGCGATGCGTCAAAATAGGGTCACGGTAGCGAAACTCGTGCGCAAGTTCCACCTCAACCGGCACGCGCACCCAATGCTCAATCGCATATTTTGCAACCAAACCAGCGTAACTTGCCGTACCGCAAGCAACTACAATAATCTTGTCAATCGCACGCAACACATCCTGACCAATATGTACTTCGTCAAGAACAATATTTCCCTGAGCATCAAAACGACCGCGCAAAGTGTCGGCAACAGCGTGCGGATCCTCATGAATTTCCTTATCCATAAAGGAATCCCAACCGCCTTTTTCAACAGCAGACGCATCCCAATCAACTGTAAAACACGTAGGATTTTCAACAATATTGCCATCAAAATCAGTAAGCAGCAGGCCAGCTTTACCAGCGCCGTCAATATTGCCAATGCAAACAGCCTGATCTTGTCCGACTTCCAAAACGCGATCCGTATAAGCTACAAAAGCAGCAACATCTGAACCCAAGAAGTACTCGCCATCGCCAAGACCAACAACCAATGGCGAATCATGGCGAACAGCTGCCACAATACCCGGTTGACGTATATCAACAGCTAAGAGCGTAAAAGCACCCTTCAGCATTTTTGCAGTGCGGCGAAGAGCCGTAAACAAGTCCGGTTTGCCAGTTTCACTTACGATTTCGTTCGCGACTTTACCAAGCAATTTCGCTGCAACTTCAGTGTCAGTTTGAGAAGAAAACTCGTAGCCTTCTTCGTGAAGTTGCTCTTTCAATACCACAGCATTTTCAATAATGCCGTTGTGAATAAGCGCAATGTTGCTATCAGCACTCGTGTGAGGATGCGCGTTTACGTCGCAAGGAGCGCCGTTAGTAGCCCAGCGAGTATGCCCAATAGCTGCACTCGCTTCCGGCATAGGATGCGCACTAATATCGCTTCGTAACACAGCTAGACGTCCAGCCTTTTTACGCACAGTTACGCGATCCATTCCAGGAGCAACCAACGCCACACCTGAAGAATCATAACCGCGATACTCTAAACGCTCTAATCCACCTAAACAAACTTCCAAAGGTTTTGCGCAAACTTTTCCAAAACCTGCGTATCCTACAATGCCACACATAATCTTCTATTGTACGATACACAAGCGAGCGCACGCCAGAGATACACATAACAATACGCAAAAAAGTGATGCAAGTTACGTCTAGCGATACGTACGTTACGTCTAGCGATACATACGTTACGTCTAGCGATACGCAAATTACGTCTAGTGCTGCGCAAGTTACGTCTAACGATACGTACGTCTAGTGCTGCGCAAGTTCTACAAAACGTGCTGCAGAAAATCTTGAAAACGCTCAGTTTGTGGATTCGTAATAATATCAGCAGTGCCCTGTTCGACAATAACACCACCATCCATGAACACGACTTGATCCGCAACTTCGCGAGCGAAACCAATCTCGTGCGTTACTACAATCATCGTCATTCCGTCTTTTGCAAGATCGCGCATAACGTTTAACACTTCGCCAACAAGTTCCGGGTCAAGCGCAGAAGTAGGCTCATCAAACAGCATAATCTCCGGCTTCATAGCAAGCGCGCGCGCAATAGCCACGCGCTGCTGCTGACCGCCTGAAAGCTCTGCCGGATAATGATTCATACGCTCAGCCATACCAACGCGTTTAAGCTCTTCAACAGCTAAGTCGTGCGCTTCTTGAGTATTCATATGCAACACATGCACAGGCGCTTCCATAACGTTTTCCAAAGCCGTCATGTGAGGGAATAAGTTAAAACGCTGGAATACCATACCAAGTTTTGCGCGCTGTTGAGCAATTTCCTTATCGTCAAGCGCTTGCAAACATTGCTTTCCTTTACGCGTTACTTGCTTTACACCAATACGCTCGCCATAAATGCAAATACTTCCCGAAGTCAACGTTTCAAGCTGATTAATTAAGCGCAAAAGCGTAGATTTTCCAGATCCGGAAGGTCCCAACATTACTGTTACACTACCCGGGTTTACCGTCATATTAATGCCGTTTAATACTTGCAAGTTGCCAAATGATTTATGCACGTTCTTCATTACGACTGCCGGAACGTTTGCTGCTGTAGCGTTTGCTGCTGTATCTGTCATTTTTATAATCCAATCTCATTCTTATTTCGCTACTGTATTTCGCTTTATGCAATTACTCATTAAGCATTAAAACCGAGCATCGTAGCATCGTTACGCCCTTTAACATTCTTTTGTTGAGCATGCAAAGACTGGTCGCCACGTTGACCTTTATCGGTATCTAATTGAGCATGTTTCACAATATCTCGCGCTTCAAAGCCCTTGCCAAAATGCTTTTCAAGCATAGATTGCAACACCATCAGAATAGAAGTAATAACCAAATACCAAATACTTGCCACAAGAAGCAACGGAATCGGCTTATAAATACGGTTAGCTATAGCATTCGTAGCGAACTGAAGCTCCAGCGTAAACGGTACTGCAAGAACCAAAGAAGTAGTTTTCAACATGCCAATAGTCTCATTCCCAAGCGGCGGAACAATAATGCGCATTGCTTGCGGAAGAATCACTCGCCTCATCGTTAAAGCCCTACCCATGCCAAGCGCCTGAGCAGCCTCAACCTGACCAGCATCAACAGCTTCCAAACCAGCTCGCACAATTTCCGACAAGTACGCTGCTTCGTTCAGTGACAAACCTACAACAGCAGCCGTAAGCGAAGTCATAATTACATTAGAATCAATAGACCAAAACTCTACAGAAGTAAATGGAATACCAATGCCCAACCGTGGCACAAGCACGGCAAACATGCCCCAAAACACAAGCTGCGTATACACAGGCGTGCCGCGGAAAAACCAAATAAAGAACCAGCTCACACCGCGAAGAACAGGGTTTACTGACTTTCGCATCATTGCTAAACCAACAGCAAGCACAATTGCAATAAGCATAGCAAGCGCCGTTAAAAGCAAGGTCCAGCCTATACCAGCAAGCACGTTGTCGCTTATAAGGTACACACCTACTACTTGCCATTCAAATCGCGGATTAGTAATAATACTGTAAAGAAGCGAACACGCGATCACCGCCACTATAACGCCAGCGATAATAGGACCCGGCTTTTTAACCGGCAAAATGTGCTCGGCGTTAACAGCATCATCTTTCGTCGCAGAAGATTGCTTATTTGCACAATTCAATGTATTCCCCTTGTCAGTACGCTTTTTCATGCTCATCAATTATTAGTAAAATAACCAGTATCGGTAAAGTAGCTAGTATCAGTAAAGTAACCAATGCCAGTAAAGTAACGAAATAATCTGAGTCGCAAAATTACGACTCAGATTAACGATAGCAGGTACAACCTGATGTAATTATTAAGATTGTAACTCAATCACATCTTAGGATTTACTACAGTTTTATCAATAGCAACATCCTCAACACCCCACTTCTTGAGAATATCCTTATAGATGCCGGACTTCATAAGCTTATCAATGCCAGCTTTCACCGCTTTAAGCATGGCAGCATCACCCTTCTTCACAGCTGCACCCATTGGCTCAGCATCCTTGCTATTAGCAAGAATCTCAAGTTTTCCAGCGTTCTTAATAGCCGCATAACCAGCTACTGGAGTATCCGCATACATAACGTCAGCGCGACCAGAAAGAAGAGCTGTAGTTGCGTCAGTCTGCTCCTTGAAACTCATAATTTCGAGAGGCTTATCTTTCTTCGCAGCACACTGCTTCTTGGCTTCTTCCATAATCGGTTCACCAACAGTACCAGTTTCCAAAGTCACTTTCTTACCGCAAAGGTTCTTTGGATCAACTTTAGTAGGATTTCCCTTACGCACTTCAAATGACAATCCAGCATTCGCATAAGTTACGAAATCAACGGACTTCATACGCTCAGCATTTACTGTAAAGCCCGAAATACCAACGTTATACTTGCTGCCGATTGCAGGAATAATAGAATCGAATTGAGCGTGCATAATCTTAGCATTTAAGCCCATAACTTTTGCTAATGCTTTAGAGAAATCAATTTCGTAACCAACAGGAGTTTTGCCGTCGGCAGCAAAGAACTCAGCAGGAGCATAACTTACGTTTACACCAACCGTAAGCTCACCAGTTTTCGCAACTTCCGCCGGAACCAATGCCGCAACAGCATCATCCTTCTTAACCTGGCTCACGTCGTAGCTGCGAGCAACATCTGGATCCGCTGCTTTGGAATCGGCTGGACCACACGCAGCAATACTGCCGAGCAATACCAAAGACGCAAGAGCAGCAATAGGCTTCATAGATTTCAACATAGTTCTTCTCCTCGTATGTGTATTAAGAATCTATAATTTGCATTGATGTGTATAACTATACACGATAACCTTACTATTCTCACAATTATTTATACAAGATATGTATATACAGAGATAAGTATGCTGTTTATTAGTGAAATACTTGGCTTTTTGCGAAAACCTAGCGCATATTATGCGTAATATTGAATATTATACGGCGTGTCGCGCAAACGCGGGGTAAATAATCGCAGCGCGAAAGCAGGTCATCGTGCAAACGCGGGAAAGGTTGCAATCACTGACCGTATTCAGTCAACGCCACGAGCGCGCAAATTACGGTAACGCATAGCGCGCAAAGCTTCACGCTTATCCTGTTCTTCACGCAATGCTTGACGCTTATCAAATTCCTTCTTACCACGCGCTAAAGCAATCTCTACTTTTACGTAACTTCCCTTAAAATACAAACGCAATGGCACTACCGTATAGCCTTTTGCTTCAGTTTGTCTCGAAAGCTTAGCAATCTGTGCTGCATGAAGCAATAGCTTACGCTTACGCTTAGGCGCATGATTATTCCACGTACCGTTTAAATATTCTGGAATATTCGCACCTTCAAGCCACATTTCACCGCGACGATCGATAGTAACAAACGATTCAGCTAACGATGCTCGCCCCTCACGCAATGATTTCACTTCAGTGCCAGTAAGTGCAAGACCAGCCTCATAGCAATCTTCAATAGCATAATCATGATGCGCCTTACGATTTTGCGCAACAGTGACTGTACCATCTTGCGCAGGCTTCTTTACCATTATTGCCCTCCAATACGCATCAACTTATACATAACAAATACAAGAATCAACTATAAACAAAACTTGCCATAAGACATTACTATCTTATGGCAAGTACATACAGTTCCAAAATCAGAGCGCCGAATAACCCACAATAGCGCTACAATTTTGCGAACTATGAGCATTATAACCCTTAATAATGAACATACTCATAATTACCAGGATTATAAATAGTTTCATACGCAGGGAATGTTGCGAAACCAGTGCCACCTTCAGAAATAAGCACCGAACCATCGGCATTCACACGCTCAACAACAGCCACATGACCATACTGCCAATCAGCATTCCAATTACCAACACGCTGACCACGAGCAAATACCATTACCGCGCCAACATGTGGTGTACGATTCACTAAATATCCTAAACGACGACCAGTATTTGCCCAATCTGCTCCATTACCCATATAAGAGCCAACAGGAAGTCCCAGCTGCGAACGACGCAAATAAGCCCACAAAGTGCATTGACGTGCAGGATACGCAGAGCCGCCAACAGTATTACCAGTATTATGACCGTAGCAGAAACCAGCGCGATCAGGACAATTACCAGGAACAGTATAATTCATGCCACTAGCAGCGCCATTAGAAAGCTGCATCGGGGGTAAGGAAACATTAACTCCGGCACCACCCTTAACCTGCTGACGATTACCAGCATTCGGATCAGCGCGAGCAACAGCCTTATTAGCAAGAGCACGAGCCTGAGCATCAATAGCCGACTTCATGGCTATAATCTCTGCAGCTTCACGAGCAGATTGCGAAGTTAAACTACTTTTTTGACTTTCTAACTGCTTACGAATATTTTCACCTTGATCGCGCAAGCTTTGCAACGATTTTTTACGATCATTAGCAGCCTGTGCAGCTAACTGCGCACTTTGTGCTTGAGTATCCGCCTGCTGCTTAAGTTTTGCAATTTCTGTTTCAATAGCAGCTAAACGCTGGCGGCGGTTCATGGAAGTATTCAATGTGACAGCAGCATCATTAGCAGCATTCGCTTCACTACGAGCTACAGCAGCTTCCGACTGCAATTTACCCACAAACTGCTCAGTCGTAGTGGATTTTGTTACAATGCCCATAACATCAGAAGCTTGCGAACCGTGGAAACTTTTACGCGCTAACTGAGCTACCGCAGCTTTAGCATCATCAAAATCAGCACCAGTTTTTTTAATTTTTTCTTCCAAATTGCGCTTATCTTTTTGCGCAGATTGCAAACGCTGCTGCGTTGATTCCACAAGACTACGCGCCTGAGCAGCCTGTTCATCCGCCTGCTGAGCAGCACGCACTTGGCTTGGAATTTGACGCTCATTAAGATCGTTCAATTCAAGAATTTTATTCGCTAATTGCTTATTCACACCCGCAAGTTGGCGCTTCAAATTCTCATTATTCTGCACCTTACGGTTATACTCACTCATACTTACTGCGCGCGCTTCAGATGCTGTTAACACTGAGCCAACCACGCCAGCAAGCATCATGGTACCAGCAACAATTAAGCTCACTAACGTATGAGTGCGCCGAATTGCAATCATGCTACGTCGAGCCTCGCTCATATCACTTCCCTTTCCACATCACTACTGCGAATTATATCGTGACGCAAGGAACCACGCGAGCCAATGTCGCAAAACTTACATTTTACATCATGTTAGGACTCACATAAGTTCCACTCATGAAGTCAATTTTGATACTGCACTAAGTTGATACTGCGCTAATTTAATATTGCGCTAAGCCTTCAAATATCGTCTTAAAGCAATAGCTGAAGCAATAATCGACAACACTACTGCACCGGCTACCAGCATTGGAACGCATAACCACACAGTAGATTGCGTTATAAATGGCATCCAACGAACATTTTGTGCAAGCCAATCAGTTACAAACACTTTTACAACCAAGCTTAATGCCGCACCAGCAAGCAAAGAACCAGCGAAGGAAGCAAAAGCACCTTCAAGAATAAACGGCATGCGAATAGTCCAGTTAGAAGCACCAACTAAGCGCATAATTTCGGTTTCTTGACGGCGGCTCGCTGCAGACATACGAATCGTAGTGCCAGTAAGCATAATAGCTACCACAACCATAACTGCTGCAAGCACAATCGTCACAACAGTAGCGCGATTAAGTACACTGAAAACAGGATCGAAAATTTGGCGCTGATCGACAACTTCTTCCACACCATCTCGCCCAGAAAGAACTTCCGAAACAACCTGGTATTTCATAGGGTTCGTGAGCTTCAAACGAAGCGAATCCTGCATATCTGCGGCTGTAAGCGTTCTACCCTGATACATTCCATTAGGGTACTGCTTTAGGAAGGTATTTTTGTAAAATTCGTTACGACTTACGTACGTAATATTTGAAACGTCGTCGCCTAATTCTTGGTGAATAACATGCTCAAGCTTTACTATTTCAGCGTTTGTTGGGGCTTTTCCAGAAGCGCAGGAAGGAGATTGACTTGTGCCGTCTGGGCAAAGCCATGCAACAACCTCAACCTTGTCGTACCAGTCGCCTTTAGCTTGAGTAATCTGAGCTTGCATGAGCACAGAAGCACCAATAAAAAGGAAGGAAATAAACGTTACAAGCATAACGGAAAGAATCATTGAAACGTTACGGCGTAAACTAATGCATGTTTCGGAAAAAATAAATCGTAAACGCATTACTTCGCTCCTTCAGCTTCGCTCGCATTATTATTGTCGCTACTATTGTTGCTATTACTCTTGTCGTTAGTAACGTTAGTATCACTGCCATTATTACCGTTATCATTGTTTGCAGATGACGGTGCAGATTGAGGAGGAGCTGGCGGCATTGGAGGAAGAGACGACTTATTGAGAACCTCTTGCTGCTGCGACATATGATTGTCTACTTCTTGTTGCGATTCATCAGTGCTTGCAGCATCATCAGCAGTGTGAGCAGATTCAGCAGTGTGAGCAGATTCAGTATCCTCAATATTGTCGGATTCTTCACGCATAACTGACTCTTCTAACTGAGCTTGCGAATTATCTGCACTATTGTTAGCGCTGTCTACTGAATCAGTAGCAGTTTGCTTAATATTGCTAGCTATATCGTTGTTAATAGTTTTATCGTTAGTAGTTTTATCGTTAGTAGTTTTATCGTTAGTAGTTTTATCGTTAGTAGTTTTATCGTTAGTAGTTTTATCGTCAGGAGTTTTATCGTCAGGAGTTCCACTTTCAGAAGTCTCATGCTCAATATCGTCATCCTGCTTATCGCTCACAGAAAGCAATCCACGACCCCAAGTCATTGTTGTTTCCAAAGACTGGAACACTTCGCCATAACGACCAGTACGACCAGAATGAACCGACTGAGCTAAACGAGCAATTCCCTCATTCTCAGAAGTATTACCTTGCAAGGATTGCGTTACAATATCAACTGTTTCTTGAGCTTGAGCAGCACGCTGAGCTTTTTTAGAAAGTTTCTTATGACGTTCAGTATGATGCGTTTGATGAGCTGAATCTTGAATCGCATGACTGTCTGAATCATCAATGTTTCCAACAGATTGTTGTGCTTTAGACTTCTGTTCAACGTCGGAATCTGGGAAGTAAAGCGCAGAATCGTAAGATCCCTCGCGCTCATCTCGCACGATTTTACCCTCATGAAGCTCCACAACTCGTTTACGCATAGAGTTCACGATTTCCTCATTATGCGTAGCCATAACAATTGTAGTTCCTGTGCGATTAATAGCTTCCAAAACTTCCATAATACCAAGAGAAGTAGTTGGATCCAAGTTTCCAGTAGGCTCGTCAGCAAGCAAAATTTGTGGATGATTTACATATGCGCGAGCAATTGCCACACGCTGTGCTTCGCCGCCGGAAAGTTCGTGCGGATAGTTATTTTCCTTACCAGTTAAGCCAACGGTTTCCAGAACGCGCGGCACAAGCGAACGAATAGTCGCCCTACTCGTACCAATCACTTCCAAAGCAAAAGCAACATTTTGATAAACTGTTTTATTATTAAGCAGCTTATAATCCTGGAAAATAAATCCAAGAGATCTGCGATACTGCGGAACCTGACGGTTAGAAAGTCTACGCAAATCGTTACCAGCTACGTGAATTTCTCCACCATTTGCTTCTTCTTCGCGAAGCAGCAAACTCAGCAATGTGGTTTTGCCAGAGCCAGATGCACCAACCAAAAACACAAAATCGCCGCGATCAACATGCAAAGATACGTCATCTAACGCAGGACGCGTGCCTCGAGGATATATTTTTGACACATGATCTAATGAAATCAGCGACATTGTTTCAATCCTTCCGAAGATTATGTGTAATTGTTAGTTTTTGAGCTTAATGTAAACTTATGTTTAAGATTCCGCTTGAGATTCTGCTTAAGATTTTACCTAAGATTCTTCTTACAGATCTTCTTAAGCTTCCGCTTCAGCTTCTTTTTGAGCCGCAACTCGCTGCTCGTGACGCCAACGAATGCCAGCTTCAATAAAGCCGTCAATATCGCCGTCAAAAACAGCCTGAGTTTGCGAAGTTTCGTAGCCAGTGCGCAAATCCTTCACCATCTGATACGGGTGAAGCACGTAGGAGCGCATTTGGTCTCCCCAACTTGCCTTAATATCTCCAGCAAGCTCCTTCTTTTTAGCAGCTTCTTCCGCATGCTTAAGCACCAGCAAACGAGATTGCAAAACTGCCATTGCAGCGGCGCGGTTCTGAATCTGACTGCGCTCATCTTGCATAGAAACAACTAAGCCGGTTGGCAAATGCGTAATACGAACAGCAGAATACGTAGTATTCACACCCTGACCGCCAGGACCTGAAGCTTGGAAAGTATCCACGCGAATGTCGGAATCTGGAATATCAATATGATCCGTAGCTTCAACAAGAGGAATTACTTCAACAGCAGAAAAACCAGTTTGGCGACGTCCTTGATTGTCGAATGGAGAAATACGAACCATCCTGTGAGTGCCGCCTTCTACAGAAAGGCGACCATATGCATAAGGTGCGTCCACCTGGAAAGTAGCGGATTTAATACCAGCTTCTTCTGCATAAGACGTATCCATCATCTTTGTTTTGTAGCCGTTTCGCTCAGCCCAACGCAAGTACATGCGAAGAAGCATTTGAGCAAAATCAGCAGCATCCACACCGCCCGCACCAGAACGGATCGTAACAACGGCAGATCGAGCATCATACTCGCCGTCAAGAAGAGTCTGAACTTCCATATCGTCCAACTCGTGAGCAATAGAGCCAAGCTCCTCTTGAGCCTCGCTCATGGAATCAGCATCGCCTTCTTCTTCACCAAGCTCAATCAAAGTCTTAGTATCCTCAATGCGCTGCTCAACAGTTTGCAAACGCTTCAATTGAGACTGAGCTGCAGAAAGCTTACTGGTAACTTGCTGAGCATGCTCAGAATCATCCCAAAGCCCAGGCTCAGCAGCCTGCTTTTCTAAATCAGCAATCGTAGCCTTCAACGAATCGACATCTAGT
The DNA here is from genome assembly GCF_049262705.1 of Gardnerella washingtoni. Classification (NCBI taxonomy): domain Bacteria; kingdom Bacillati; phylum Actinomycetota; class Actinomycetes; order Bifidobacteriales; family Bifidobacteriaceae; genus Gardnerella; species Gardnerella washingtoni. The sequence continues at coordinate 1,020,015 of NZ_CP058398.1, forward strand.
GCTTTAGCAATCGAAGAATACTTTGCTTCAACTTCATTTAACGCTTGGGCAAAATCAAATTCCGCCATTTACTTAACGTACCTCTTTACATCTATCTTACGCAATTACTACTCGCGAAATACTTACAAAAATCAACTCTTTATAAGTCTAGCGTACAGTCAAAATCTCTGGGCCATTTTCAGTAATCGCAATAGTATGCTCAGTGTGCGCACCACGAGAACCATCAGCAGAGCGAAGAGTCCAGCCGTCCTTAGGATCTTGGTAAATCTCGTCAGTAGTCTTTAAGAACCATGGCTCAATTGCAATCACAAGACCTGGGCGAAGCTTATAGCCGTGATGAGCAGTACCGTCGTTAGGAACGTGAGGATCACCATGCATAATATGACCGACTCCGTGACCGCCAAACTCAAGATTTACGCTGTAACCATACTCGTGAGCAACGCAACCAACAGCTGCAGAAATATCGCCAAGACGGTTGCCAGGCTGAGCCATGTTAATGCCAGCCTCCAAAGCTTCCTCAGTGCACTTAATTAAGCGTAAATCCTCAGGATCTGCATGCTTTCCAACAACGAAACTAATAGCTGAATCACCAACCCAGCCGTCGACGTTAATCGCCAAATCAAGAGTTAGCAAATCACCATCTTTAAGATTGTAATCGTAAGGAACACCGTGAAGAACAGCATCATTTACAGAAGTGCAAATATAGTGCGCAAAAGGACCTGTTCCAAAATCAGGAGCGTAATCAACATAGCAAGAAGAAGCACCTTTGCGGCTCATAATACGCTGGCGAACGAAGTCATCAATTTCGAGAAGATTCGTGCCAACTTTGGTCATTGCTTTCAAATCTTTAAGAATACTACCTACAAAGCGACCTGCAGGTTTCATCGCTTCAATCTCAGCTGGAGTTTTCAGTTCAATCATGCTTCAAGACTAACGCGCAGGCACGAAAATAGCGCAAGATAGCGCGAAAACATAAGGAAAATATAACGAAAATATTAGCTCATAGTGTCGCTTAATACTTGTAAGCTAAATTCATGCTTAATAACAATGAAAACAATAATAAAGGCAATCACGAATCACAGAAAGAAATTTCTGCTGTAGATTTCGATCCAGCCTCCTTCTCGTCAGTTACTCGTCCACAAGACGACTTGTTCCGTTACATAAACGGTCCTTGGATTGACACTTACACTCTTCCAGACGACCGCCCAATGTACGGCGCTTTCCACAAACTTGCAGAAGATGCAGAGACGCAAATTCGAGATATTTTAGAAAGCGAAGATTGCTCAGCTAAAAAGTCGCAAACTTTATACCGTAATTATTTGGATACTGCAGCTATTGAAAAAGCTGGAATTACACCAATTAAAAGCGATTTAGACGCTGTTGATTCGGCTAGCAATAAGGAAGATTTGGTTCGCACTCTTGGCTCACTTAACCCTTACGGCGGACCGGACGCAATGTTCTATTTTGGCGTTTACGGGGATCCTAAGGACCCTAAGACGAATATTATGCATATTGAGCAGTCGGGATTGGGCTTGCCGGACGAAGCGTACTATCGCGAAGATAATTATGCTCCAATTCGCGCTGAATACGTAAAAATGGTAGCTTCGCTGCTGCGCTTAGCTGGTTACGGTGACGCAACTACTACTCAAACGCAAGCCGAGCGTTTCTTGAATGTTGAAACGCAGATTGCAAGCAAGCATTGGGATAACGTGGCAACTCGCGATTCTCAAAAAACTTATAATCCTTACGATTATGCAGATTTGGCAAAAACGCTTGAAGCGCTGAATCTCGACGCTTTCTTAGATGCTGCACAAAAAGCGTACGACAATTGCGAAGAAGCAAAGCACCAGCCAATCAATCTTCGTGAAGCTTTTAACAAAGTAGTAGTTCACGAGCCAAGCTTTATAGAAGGATTGAATAAGATTTGGCAGGAAGCTGACTTAGAAGATTTGAAGCTTTGGGCGCGCGTGCACGTGATTTTGTGCTGGGCAAGCCTGCTGAGTGAAGATTTTGCCGAAGCTAGATTCGACTTCTACGGCAAAGTGCTTTCTGGTGCCACAAAGCAACGCGACCGTTGGAAGCGAGCAGTAGGCGTTGTTGACGATGCTTGCGGAGAAGAAGTTGGTCACGAATACGTGCGCCTGCACTTCCCTGAATCTTCTAAAAAGTATATGCAGGAATTAGTTAACAATCTTATTAATGCTTACCGCGAGTCGATTTCGCACAGCAGCTGGCTTGGCGAGGAGACTAAAGCGAAGGCCTTGGAAAAGCTTAGTAAGTTTGAGCCGAATATTGGTTACACGAATCATTGGGTTGACTACTCTGCCTTAAATATTAAAGAAAACGCTGGTTTAGTTGAGAATATGCGCGAAGTTTCTCGATTCGGCTTTGGTAGGAATACTGCAAAAGCTGGAAATCCTGTGGACCGCGAAGAATGGCAGATGACTCCGCAAACTGTGAACGCTTACTACGATCCTCTGCTGAACGTAATCGTGTTCCCAGCTGCTATTTTGCAACCACCATTCTTTAACCCAAGCGCTCCAGACGCAGCAAATTACGGCGCTATTGGTGCCGTGATTGGTCACGAAATCGGCCACGGTTTTGACGATCAAGGTTGCGAATACGACGGCGACGGCGTGCTTAACAATTGGTGGACTGAAGAAGACAAAACCAACTTTACTGAGCGCACTAAAAAGCTTATTGAACAATACAATGCTTTTACACCAACGCAATTGATTGTTAAATACTCTCACTTAAAGAACAAAGAAGAGCGCAATGCAATGCCTCACGTAAATGGCGCTTTAACAATCGGCGAGAATATTGGCGATTTAAGCGGCGTAACTATTGCACTGAAAGCCTACGCTTTCGCTTTGCAAAAGAGCGAAGGGCGTGAGATTGACGGAAGTGAAGATGCTATTCGCGAAACTTTGCTGAACGCTCCTGAAGTAGATGGTTTCACTGCTTTGCAACGATTCTTCTTAAGCTACGCGTTGGTATGGCGTTCTAAAGCTCGTAACGAGATTGCGGAGCAGCTGCTTCAAATCGACCCACACTCCCCAGCTGAATGCCGCACTAACGGCATTGCTAGAAACGTTGACTTGTTCTACGATGCGTTCGATGTTAAAGAAGGCGACGAAATGTGGCTCGACCCTGCTGAGCGCGTACACATTTGGTAAAGCATCTCAAATTGAGCATGGAAAACTAGCAATAAAAAAAAAATAAAAATAAAAAAGCCTGCAAGCGTTCTTTGCTCAACGTTTGCAGGCTTAACAATGTTTGCAGGCTTATCAACAATGCTTTGCAACTAAAGAATGCTTTGCAAAACGACGCTTTGCAACTAAACGACGTCTTAAGAAAATCCAAGCTACTACTGCTGCAACGCATGAAACAAGCGCGCTTGACAGCACAATAACAAACGGCATAAACCCATGCGTTACACTACTTTTTTTCATAGCACTCGCAAATTTTTTATGATGCTTATGTTTTACGCGCCTTCCATGTTTTTCGTGAGCAACAACCTTTTTCTTAGCTTCCTCATCTTTACGCTGCTGCTCTTCTTTCTTTTTTTGTTCCTCTTCAGCACGCTTTTTTTGCTCTTCGGGAGATTCAGGACCAATTTTGCCATCAGGATAATCAATATCCCCGTTATATTCCGACAGCGTTAGTGCGCCAACAACGCCATAAGGACCACCCGAAGCCTCTCCGTAGCCGAAAGAAATATTGCTAGGATTCAAGATTTGGTACAAGTGACCATTATCTTCGCTAAAAGCTCCTCCTGTGGCTCGCAATGCCGATTCTTCATTCTGAATCCACAGCTGCATAGAGCCAGCAAGATCCACTCCCCAACTTAAATTTTCAGCCCACGCTTTTCGACCCGTATAATCAGGCGCACTCACACCATCTGGACCAAAATGACCAAACTTTCCATGCTGAGCAGTTTCTTGCGCACGACGAAATGCATCCTGCTCATTCGCAGCATCATATTGAATATTATTTACATACGCTTCTTTGCTGAGACCACAACGACTCACATAATCTTGCAAAGGCATACCATTAAAATACGTGCCACGATTATCGTAAAGACACGATCTTGCATTACGAATAGAAGCGAGAACATAACGAGCTACACTGTCAGACTGAATAAAAGCAGTAGTGGAAGCAGTGTGAGTTGTTTGAATGATTGGGTTCTGTTGATATTGGTGCGAATTTTCTACAGGAGAATCAGTAAAATTTGCGAATATTGCGTATGCAGGTAAACTTGCAGTCGAGCACATAGCCAAACACACAGCCAAGCACGCAGCTAAGCACGCAGCTAAGCACGCAGCTAAGCACGCAATTATTACAGCACTCGTACGCACTAATGCATTCTTCGCAACATCTTTTGAAACATGTATTGAAGGATGCGCTAATGCACTTACGCACATAGCAGGCTTATATTTTGCCTCTTCATAGCTGTTTTGCACCATACATATCTTCTTCACTGCATTCAATATTTTCAACACGTCTGCTCAATGTTACCTTGCGATAAGGAATTATGATGCATATACAGATAGAACTATGGGCAGCGTTGCTACATATTTTGCTATGTCAAGAGATGTATTACATTGTGGATACAACATAGCTTTTAACCACAATAGAAGAATTTTCTAGCAAAGTTGTTGCGCAAAGTTCATAGTTATTACTACTGCGGCATTTCCTCATGGCTGCGAAGCTCAGGGGCAATGGTGGCTCTGATTTCGGGGCTGAAATGGCTGCAGTCCAATTTGTGAAAGGATGATACAACATGGCACAACAACAGTCCACGGTGACGATAAGCGGATACGTAGGAGCTGAACCAGTCAGTTTTGGACGTAATGAAAATTTTCCAGCTTGTTCGCTACGCATTGCAAGCACACAATCATATTACCGTAACGATGAGCACCAATGGCACGATAGGCCAACTACATGGATGACAGTGAAAGCATACCGCACTTTAGCTTCAAATGTGCTGAAAAGCGTACATAAAGGCGATGCAATTATGGTCTACGGTAACCTAAGTACCGAAAGCTGGACGAAAGATGGAAATGATTATAATCGTTTAATTTTGGAAGCCTGCGCTATTGGACATGATTTGAATCGCGGAACTACGCAATTTACCAAGCGTACGAATCAATCAGATACCAATAATCAAACTGAAAAAAGTGCACAAACTGAAGAAAATACTCGCAGCGAAAAAAGTGCACAAACTGAACAAACTAACTCTCACTCACACGCTATGAACGACGAATTTGGGGGTGATGCAGATATCTAAAGAAAAGAAAATAAAATAAAATAATATCTCTCGCACCACGATAAACAATAATGCCGCCAGGAATATTACTATTCTTGGCGGCAAATTGCGATTTATAAAAACTTACGCAAGCAAAGCGTTACGCAAGTAAAGCGTTACGCAAGCAAAGCGTTTACTCGCTCAGCGATGCGGCTTGCAGCCTCATCAACTGGAACTGCTTCAACATCAGAACCATCGCGATTGCGGATTTCAATCGTGCCATTATTCACGGTATCGCGGCCAGCTACAGCAATCAGAGGTACGCCAACAAGCTCAGCATCCTTAAACTTCACGCCTGGAGAAACCTTTGGACGGTCGTCGAAGATTACTTCAATTCCCTGCTTACTCAGCTCCTCAACAACCTTCTCAGCAGCATCGAAAGCAACCTGATCCTTGCCAGTAGCAACAACGTGAACTTGAGCTGGAGCAATAGCCATAGGCCATGCGAGACCAGCGTCGTCGTGATGTGTTTCTGCCAAGCATGCGAGCACACGGCTCACACCAATGCCGTAGCAACCCATCCAAACCGGCACAGCCTTACCGTTTTCGTTAAGAACGCTTAAGCCCAAAGCCTTAGAATACTTTAAGCCGAGCTGGAACACCTGGCCGATTTCCACACCGCGTTCGAAGCTCAACGGACCGGAACCATCTGGGCTCATATCGCCGTCACGAACTTGTGCTGCTTCAACAACGCCGTCTGCTTCAAAATCGCGTCCGTACACAGCGTTGTAAACATGCTTTCCTTCTTCGTCGGCTCCTGTAATCCAGGCACTTCCCTTTGCAACGTGAGCATCCATCAAGTAGCGAACAGGATTTGCAATACCCCTACCCTCTTGGCGAGCTTGAGGACCCAATACGCTAAAGCCAATGTAGCCCTTTACAAACTCAGGATGAGACTTCAAATCATCCTCAGTTGCTTCTTCAATTTCTGCAGGAGCAAACTGAGCCTCAAGACGCTTCATATCTACCTGGCGATCTCCCGGAATACCAATAGCAACAATTTCGCGCCATGGCTCCTCATGCTCGCCGCCTTCAGCGTCTGCCGGATGCTTAACAGCAATAATAAGGTTCTTCAAAGTGTCGGAAGCTTGCCATTCGCGTCCATCTTCGCGAGGATGCAAATCGTTAGAAACCTTCACCAAAGCTTCAATCGTCTTAGCATCTGGAGTTTCGAGAGCTTCTGCTGCAGGAGTTGCCGAATAATCAACATCTTGCATTTCTGGAGTGGTCAAAGCCTCAACATTCCAAGCTTTTCCGGAAGGTGCAAGCGCAAAAGTATCTTCACCAATTGGCATTGGAGCCAAGAACTCTTCGGAATCAGAACCACCCATTGGGCCAGAAACAGCGTGAACAATCACGTATTTAATGCCCAAACGGTCGAAAATGCGAGCGTAAGCAGCGCGCTCTTCAACATAAGCAGACTTCAAACCATCTTCGTTAATCGAGAACGAATAACCATCTTGCATAATAAACTCGCGGCCGCGAATAAGGCCAGCGCGCGGACGGAATTCGTCGCGATACTTCGTTTGAATCTGATACAAAGTAACAGGTAAGTCCTTATAGGAAGAATACATATCCTTAACAAGGAGCGTGAAAACTTCTTCGTGCGTTGGAGCAAGAAGATAGTCAGCTTGGTGGCGATCCTTTAAGCGGAAAATGTTATCGCCATATTCTTCCCAACGGTGAGTGGCTTCGTAAGGCTCACGCGGAAGAAGCGCTGGGAAGTGAACTTCCTGCGCACCAATGCCGTTGATTTCGTCGCGAATAATCGCTTGAACCTTGTTTAAAACCTTAAGTCCTAGCGGAAGCCAGGTCCACACGCCTGGGGCAGATTTGCGAATATAGCCTGCGCGCTGCATAAGTTTTGCGGAAGTCACGTCCGCGTCTGCAGGATCCTCGCGCAGCGTACGAAGGAACAGCTGAGACATACGAAGTACATTGGAATTCATGCGTTCCAATCTATGTGCGCATGAGGACATAAACACTTGTTTACACTACTAAACAAACTCACAATACGTAATTTTCAACTAAAACTCGTCATTGAATCCAAACTCGTCATTAACAGTGCTATCCATACTGTCTGCGCTAACAAAAATATCAAGCTCCTGCTGATCCGCAAAATCAACATCTTCTTTTTTAGCAACAAACGCGGAAGCACCCTCGCTAAAAAGCAGCTCACTCGCCCGCCGTGAAGCCTCACGCAAAGATCCGTCGAGCAGTACAGCATCTGCTGAAACACTAAACGCGCGATCGTTAATACCTTCCAAATAAAGTCCGCCCAGATTTTCCACACGCGAAAGCGCCACGTATCCCATTCCGGGAGCGAAAGTTCTACGCAAATCCATTACCGCACTGTCAAGTGTCATGCCTTGAGACTTATGAATCGTAATTCCCCACGCGCAACGAAGCGGCACTTGATTTACGCTAGCAAGAACCGTTTCGCCGTCTGTCATTTCCCAAGCAGCCGGCTTAAGAGTCACAATATTGCCATTTTCAAACTCAACAATTGGCCATCCGCCTTTAGATTCAGGCGCGAACCTCAAAACACGCCCAACAGAGCCGTTTACGTACTGCTTTTCCTGATCGTTTCGCAACGCCATTACAGCAGCTCCAGCCTTCAAAACTAAACGCTCCGGAGCAAGCATATTCTTCTTTAAGCGCTCAACAAGATTCTTAGGACCGGCTTCCGTTGCCACAAACTCGTGGGGTTCCGCATCAATTGCCGCAAGTTTAGCATTATTTAATCCGTCTGCTTGCGAATTCGTTGGGAAAAGATGCACTGCAACTTCGTCATCTTCCGGATACTCACCAAGGCGACTAGCAAGCACTTGCTTGTCGTCGTCACTTACAAGACCGCCACGAATATCCGTTAAAACTTCAAGCAATTTGCCATCATCCTGACGATGCTGCTCAGTTAAGTAGCACACAACAGGTTTCAAAGCATCCCATGCGAAAGATTCCGTAATATAGCCTTCCGGATTTTTGCCGGCAGCAGCATACTTTTCGCGCGACGAAATGAACTCCTCGCTAGGCTCGAACACGTCGCGATTTCGCATAGAAGTGCTTACAGGCGGAAGTTGGAAAAAGTCACCTGAAATAACTACTTGAAGTCCACCGAAAGGAGCTGGATTTTTGCGCACTTTACGGCACACTTCGTCAACCATGTCAAAAAGCCACGCGTGAATCATAGAAACTTCGTCCAGAACGAGCACGTCCGTAGCTTTTATGCGCTTTCCTCGCCGAGCTCTAATGGTTTTAAGAAGTGTATCCGTAAGCGCGTTTGAAACTCCAACTCCACTCCACGAGTGAATGGTTTGACCGTTTAAATGAGTTGCCGCAATGCCGGTAGAAGCAGTTACAGCAACACTTAAACCGTTTTTTCGCATTTCGCGAATAGCTTCGTTTAATACGTAGGTTTTACCTGCACCCGGAGCGCCGGTAATGAACGCGCTCGCGCCAGCGTTGATTATGGTTAGAGCTTCGGATTGCTTCATTGGCAGTACCTTTTATTGCGTTTAATACGTTTAATACGTTTAATACGTTTAATAGTCGCGCTTTGTTTAGTAATCGCGCTTTATTGAATAGTCACGCTGTGTTTAATAGTCGCGCTTTTCTGCGGAATTTACATCTTCTAATGCTTCTCCGCGACGCTCGTAATCACGAAGCAAGCTCGTGCTTTCAATATGCTGCGCACCGGCTTTTGCCTGTGCTTCGCTTGGTCCTGGCGCTGGAACAAACATCATATCGCGGTAGTAACGAAGCTCATCAATCGACTCAATAATATCCGCGAGCGCGCGGTGACCGCCGTGTTTTGCCGGCTTATTGCGATAAACGTCAGGGTAAAGTCTGCGTGAAATTTCCTTCAGCGTGCTTACGTCGATGACACGATAGTGCAGATTTGCCATTAAATCTGGCATGTAACGGTCGAGGAATTTTTTGTCAGAACCAACTGAGTTTCCAGCAAGATGCGCTTTTCCGCGAGCAGGCAGGAAACGCTTTACGTACTCAACAACCTGCTTTTGCGCTTCTTCTAACGGCAAACCGTTCTTATTCCACTCGTCAACAAGTCCGGAAGAAGTGTGCATATTGCGTACAAAATCGTTCATGTGAGCCACAGCAGCATCGCTCGGCTTAATCACTAGATCAATGCCGTCGTCGAGAACTTTCAAATTAAAATCAGTTGGAACTACAGATACTTCGCATAATTCGTCATGGAAAATATCGAGTCCAGTCATCTCGCAATCAATCCAAATTAAGCGCGATTCTTCCGGCGTAAACGTAAGATCTTCCTTAGCTTCAGCCATTTTCGTTCCTTTCCTAATATTTTTTTTGAACCCACAAGCCTACATCTTCGTACCGACGAAGCGCGTATTAAAAACGACGAAAAGCAGGCAAGTTGTGAGGAACTTGCGTAACTTTTCGCCGTTTAATGCAAAATTACTTGCGATTTACACGCAATTTATACGCAATTTAATCGCATACATAGCGCACACCACGCGCACCACGCGATTTAGTTGTGGAAACCGCTGTAGTTTGGCGCTTCTGCAGTCATCACAATATCGTGAGGATGCGATTCGCGAAGGCCAGCATCCGTAATGCGAATAAAGCGACCGCGCTCTTGCATTTCTTTAATATTGTGCGCACCAACGTAGAACATGGACTGATGCAAGCCACCAAGCAACTGGTAAAGCACAGCATTCAGTGGACCGCGATATGGAACTTCGCCTTCAACGCCTTCTGGAACCACCTTATCAGAGCTGGTAACGTCTGCCTGGAAGTAGCGATCCTTAGAATAAGACTTCTTACCGCGAGGAGCCATTGCGCCAAGCGAGCCCATGCCACGATACAGCTTGTACTGCTTGCCGTGAAGAAGAACCTTTTCACCTGGAGCTTCTTCGCAGCCAGCCAAAGTACCACCGAGCATAACGGTGTCCGCGCCAGCGACCAAAGCCTTAGCAATATCGCCAGAATAGTGGATGCCACCGTCTGCAATGCACGGAATTCCAGCAGCCTTGCAAGCCTGAGCAGCGTCGTAAACAGCAGTAAGCTGAGGCACACCAACACCTGCAACAACGCGCGTAGTGCAAATAGAGCCTGGGCCAACGCCAACCTTTACAGCGTCAACGCCGGCATCAATCATCGCCTGCGCACCCTGGCGAGTTGCAATATTCCCACCAATGATTTGCACAGCATCGAAAGCCTTATCTGCCTTAATGCGACGAATCATATCGAGAGCCAAGCGAGCCTCGCCGTTTGCGGTATCAACCACAAGCACGTCAACTCCAGCTTCCATAAGCGCGCACGCACGCTGCCAAGCGTCCCCAAGGAAACCAATACCAGCGGCAACGCGCAAGCGGCCCTGATCATCCTTAGTAGCATCTGGATACTGTTCAGTCTTTACAAAGTCCTTAACAGTAATCAAGCCTGTAAGCTTACCGTCAGCATCAACCAAAGGCAACTTTTCAATTTTGTTATCCGCAAGCAAGCGGTGAGCATCTTCCTTAGAAATATTGGAAGGACCAGTGACGAGATTTTCACGCGTCATCACATCCTTCACTTTCAAGCGATCGTAATCTTCAGAAGCTATGAAACGCATGTCACGGTTGGTAATAATACCAACTAAACGATTTTCGCTATCTACTACCGGAAGACCAGAAATATGGAAACGCCCGCACAATTTATCTAAATCGGCGAGCGTTGCGTCTGGGTGAACGGTAAGTGGGTCGGTAATCATGCCCGACTCGCTGCGCTTAACAATATCAACCTGCGCAGCCTGATCATCAATAGAAAGATTGCGATGAAGTACGCCAATACCACCATTACGCGCCATGGCAATAGCCATATCGGACTCGGTAACAGTATCCATAGCTGCCGAAATAGTCGGCACTTTCATGGTAATTTCGCGAGTCAGCCGAGTGGAAGTATCCACTTCGGACGGAATAACATCAGTTTCGTTTGGAAGCAAAAGGACATCGTCATAAGCGAGACCGAGCTTCTCGAAAATTGGTGGAACAGGAGCATACACGGATTTCGTGTTCATATCAGTTGTAGCCATAGGGTTACTATACGTTTTTGCTATGACGTTTGCCGAAACTCCGCACGAAACGCTACGAATTGCGAAGTTCGGGCAGGCGGCGACGCAAGTACGGCATCATTGTGAGCACAGTAAGTAGCACAGCAGCAAGAATCATGCCAATAAGCACATACACAGCTTTGAAGAACAAAATCATAATAGAGCCAAATGCAATCAGTGCTGCCCATCCCCATAAAATAAGCACAGCACCCTGCACAGAATGTCCAATTCTCAACATGCGGTGATGCAAGTGCATGCGATCCGGATGCATCGGCGACTGCCCTTTGGCAACGCGCCGCGTAATCGCCAGGCACATATCAAGAACTGGCAAAAACAGCACAAGAATCGGCAACAAAATCGGCATAAATACAGGCAAATAAATACTCGTGTGAACGGCGGAAGGATCCAAATGACCGGTCATAATAATCGACGCGCACGTAATTAAGTAGCCGATAAGCATGGAGCCAGAATCGCCCATAAAAAGTTTCGCAGGATGCCAATTATGCAACATAAATCCCGCACACATGCCCACCATAGCAACGTCAATAAGCGTTGCCATTGAAGCGTAGGACGGCGATGTGCGAGCAAGTATATACGAATAAGTTGCGAAAGCAATACCGCCAATTGCAACAATTCCGGAAGCAAGTCCGTCTAGTCCATCCACAAAATTTACTGCATTAATTGAAGCTACGATGAGTATTGCAGTTATGGCGATTGATACGCTTGGCGATGCCGTTACGAGCGATCCGAGCGGCAAAGTTACGATTTGCAACCCTCCCCATGCCACAAAAACAGCTATAAGCAGCTGACCGGCAAGTTTTAGCATCCAATCTAAATCCCAAATGTCGTCGCATACCCCAAGCAGGCATATCATAACAGCCCCAGCGAGCACCACCCACGGCTGATGCGAGCCTGCAAAAAGACCGGAAATAAACGGCATAGAACTAGCGAACGCCATCGCTACTGCGAAACCAAAAAGCATACCTACCCCACCCATGCGCGGAGTTGGAATAGTATGCACGTCGCGCGCGCGAACTTTACCAACAGCTCCCATGAGAATCGCAAGATGACGCACAAGTGGCATAATAAGCCACGTAGCTCCACCTGCGATGGCCGCAATAAACAGGTATACCCTCATCGATTGCATCCTTTACTATGCGATTATTTTGTAAGTTTTGTAGGCTCTATAGGTTTTATAAAATTCGTAGGATTGATCTGAATCTTCTCCTATTTATTTTGATTGTGTCGATCCGACAGTATCGCAAAATTTAGGTAACTAGTTCCGTAAAGCCGCGCGAATTTCGCGCTCCGAAATCACTCCTTCGCGGAAAATCACGATGCCGTCTTCGTTGTTTGAATCTGCACCAACTACCGTGCTTGCTACATGCGAGCGAGTCGGACCTGCGTTCAAATACAGAGGGATTTCGTCACCAAAAGCATCCACTGCTTCTTCGACGCTGTCTGCACTTTCGTTACCGCTGCGATTCGCACTAGAAGCCGCAAGAGGTCCCGTTACACGCAAAATCCGCATCAATGCTGCACAATCTGGTACACGTACACCCTGCGTCGCTTCAGATTGTGCATCATTTTGCGCATCACTTTTATCTGTTTTGCACAGCGTTGCAAGATGCGAAGCAACCGAACCTTCCTTCGCGCGCGCAATCGGAGAATATCCACCTGGAAGGAACTTTTCTCCTAAAATATCAAGCGGAGAAGGCAAATAAAGCCCAAGTTTTTTTAAATCTTCTACTCCGCTCATTAAAATTTGCAGTGCTTTTGCACGAGGCCTACGTTTGAGTTCGTAAATTTTTGCAACCGCTTTCTCATTAAACGGGTCGCAAGCAACGCCATACACAGTGTCAGTCGGCACTACAATTACGCCACCTTCGTTAATAATTTGCGCTGCCATTTGCAGTGATTCTTCGTTGATATTGCAAATTTTGCTCATTTTTGCCTCTTTCATTACCCCTTGCTTCTTATGTTGCTTCTTAGCTTTTTATTCTGCTTCTTATTTTATTGCAAAAGTATATCTTGGTCTGCCTGTTAAATCGTTGCCAACGCACGAACGCACAAAACCTATACTTTCTGCGTATTTTTGAAGCGCATCACCTTGCGAAATATCGTGCTCCATCACCAGCGCTCCCCCGGGACGAAGTAACGAGAAAGCCGCGCGCATAATCTGCTCCGGAATAGCTAAGCCGTCCGCAGAACCGCCGTACAACGCAAGCGGAGGATCATATTCGCGCACTTCAATCTGTTCCGGCACTTGAGTTTCTGGCACGTATGGCGGATTCGTGATTACTAAATCTACTTTGCCGCAAATTTGCGCAAGTTCCGGAGTTAAATCCGAAATATGCGCTTTTGTTGCATCACCAAGCACAGCATGATACCTGCCAAATACATGCAGATTTTCCTGCTTTTTTGCAGTTTCTTCAAAATTTTTTTGTAAATATTGGAAAGCTTTAGGAGATTTTTCTATAGCCCATACTTGCGCATCCGCAACTTCCGTCACAACTGACAATCCGATTGCACCCGAGCCAGCACATAAATCTACTACCGTAGGCTTACTAACACGCGATTCTCGCAGCCAATCCAATCCAGCTTCAACTACCATTTCAGTTTCCGGGCGCGGCACAAAAACACCCTTGCCGACTCGCAAATCTAAGTAGCGAAAAGGCGCATGACCAACAATATGTTGCAATGGCTCGCGAGAAGCACGTCTACTAACGAAAGCTTCATAACGATCAACATATCCAGCAGAAATATGAGCAGAACCAACACCATTACCCATCAGCAATGTCTTATTAAGTTCAGCTAAGCTCACGCCGCATGCTTCCGCAAGCAGTAAACGCGCGTCATATTCTGCCGATTCTACGCCTGCTCGACTAAGCCGCATAGTAGCATTTCGCAAAAGTTCACGCATCATAGAAGCTTAATTTCTACAAAATAATTTCTACAAAATAATGCTGAACCACTGCTACTTAGCTTGTGCTAAACGGTCAGCTTCATCTGCTTGAATATCACTGTCAATAACTGGTTGCAAGTCGCCATCAAGTACTTGGTCAAGATTGTAAGCCTTGTAGTTCGTGCGATGATCCACAATACGATTTTCTGGGAAATTGTACGTTCGGATTCGTTCAGAACGATCGAGCGAACGCACCTGCGAGTGGCGCATATCCGCCGCTTCTGCTGCCTCCTGCTCGTGCTTCATAGCGAGCAAGCGCGACTTTAGCACACGAAGAGCTGCAGCGCGGTTTTGAATCTGCGACTTTTCATCCTGCATACTCACCACAATGCCAGTTGGAATATGCGTCATGCGAACCGCAGAATACGTGGTGTTCACAGACTGTCCGCCAGGACCGGAGCTCATGAAAATGTCGATTTTCAGATCTTTTGGATCGATTTCGATTTCGTCGTCATCTTCGTCTGCTTCTGGGAACACGATTACACCAGCTGCAGAAGTTTGAATACGCCCTTGCGATTCCGTAACTGGGATTCGTTGCACGCGATGAACGCCACCCTCATACTTCATGCTTGCCCACACGCCGTCTTCTGGAGCAGGTGTGCCTTTTGCGCGAATCGCAAGTTGAACGTCTTTTACACCGCCAAGTTCCGTTGAATTTTCGCTCTGGATTACAGTAGTCCAGCCGCGCTTTTCCGCGTAACGCATGTACATACGCAATAAATCGCCAGCAAATAGTGCCGCTTCCTCGCCGCCTGTGCCAGCTTTAATTTCCATAATCATATCGCGAGCATCGTCAGGATCCCTAGGAATGAGAGCTGTGCGAAGCTTTTCTTTTGCCGTTGGAAGTTGCGCTTCTAAGCGCTTAGCTTCCTCAGCAAAATCCGGATCGTCGCTTGCCATTTCGTTTGCGGCTTCAAAGTCGTCGCAAAGCTGCTTGTAGTTGAGGTAAGCGTTTACGATTGAACCAAGTTCCGCATGCCTACGACCGAGTTTACGAATAGCGTCCGGGTTTGACGCAACTTCCGGGCTTCCCATGCGACTTTCAATATCGCGGTACTCCTCTAACGCAGTAACTGCTGCTGGGAACTGTTCATCTACTGACTCAGCCATCATATTCCTTTGTAGTCGCGCCTCAAGCGGATTGTGAATCAAAAATATTAAATATTAAAAATTAAAAATTAAACATACACATATTGAGTACATAAAACGCCAGCCCCGCTTCGCGAAGTTACACGAAAACAGGGCTGGCGTCATAAAAGCTACTTAGTCTTCTTACCGTAGCGCTTCTCGAAGCGAGCCACGCGGCCGCCGGTATCGAGAATCTTCTGCTTGCCGGTATAGAATGGGTGGCACTTTGAGCACACGTCAACCGTCATGTGATCGCCATCAGCGGTGGAACGAGTTACGAAAGTGCTTCCGCAAGAGCAGGTAACCTGCACTGCGTGATAATCGGGATGAATACCCTGCTTCATAATGTCTCCTATGGAATTCGGGCGACCCGGGTCGCAAAGCCCCAATAGCTAAGCGTGAACCGGAACCTTCGCAATTTTAGTCACCACCCTCGACGCACTAAATCAGCTTTCGTTATTTTTGCGTTTACGACGGCGACCAGCTTTGCCTACAGCAAAACCTAATACCGAAAGCGTAGCAGACCAAAGAGCTGCAGTAGACTCATCGCTACCAGTTTTTGCTAACGATGGAGCAGGCTGTGCAGGCTCTTCTTGACGTTCTGCATCTACATGCAACAAAGGTTCCGGCATCGCTATTGCGGTTGGGTACTCTGGTTCCGGAGTTGGTGGTACTGGTGCTGGCGGTACCGGAGTTGGCGGTACTGGAGTTGGAGGTACCGGAGTTGGCGGTACTGGAGTTGGTGGAACAGGTTCCGGCGGTACCGGCTGCGGCTCAGGCGTTGGAGGCACCGGTTCCGGAGTTGGTGGAACAGGTGTTGGTGGCACCGGCGTTGGAGGAACAGGTTCCGGAGGCACCGGAGTTGGCGGTACCGGCGTTGGAGGCACCGGCGTTGGAGGCACCGGAGTTGGTGGAACCGGAGTTGGTGGAACCGGAGTTGGTGGAACCGGAGTTGGTGGAACCGGAGTTGGTGGAACCGGAGTTGGTGGAACCGGAGTTGGTGGAACCGGAGTTGGTGGAACCGGAGTTGGCGGAACCGGAGTTGGAGGCACCGGTTGCGGCTCAGGCTGCGGAGCAGGCGGAACTGGAGTTGGAGGTACCGGAGTTGGCGGTACTGGAGTTGGTGGAACAGGTTCCGGCGGCATCGGCTGCGGCTCAGGCGTTGGAGGCACCGGTTCCGGAGTTGGTGGAACAGGTGTTGGCGGTACCGGAGTTGGTGTTGGCGGTACCGGAGTTGGAGTTGGTGGCACCGGAGTTGGAGGTACAGGTTCCGGCGGCACCGGAGTTGGCGGCACCGGCTCAGGTTGCGGAGTAGGAGGCACAGGCGTTGGAGGCACCGGCTTCTTCTCTTCACGTACCACAGTCATATTCACTGTAATTTCAGCACGCCTACCGTAATTATCTGTAGTACTAAACACAAATGGCACTACGCGCGCACTTTCACCTTGCTTCCAATCAGTAATTGTAGGAATACCAGCCATAGTGCATTGGCTTCCAGAGCAAGATGCTGTTATGTTGTTCATCACATTTCCAGAACCAGCAGCAAGCTGATTGTTAGGTGCATCATTATTATCGGTAAGCTTAAATTTTGTTTGCGTAAACTCACGCGTAGAACCACCAAACGTAAACTTCATAGGCTTCATCTGCTTGAAGTTTGCAGTAATTGTAGTTTCGCGCGTTGGCTTAGGCTTTGGCAACGAAATTTCAGGGTTTATACCAGCATTGCGCAAAATCTGCTTCAAAGCTTCCAAACTAGACTTCTTGGAGCTGCGAATTATCTTTGCAATAAATGGCTTATTCGCATCGTCAGCAAGCTCAGCGAACACTTCTCGCTGATCGTCAATAATACCGCTCATATCAACGCTATAATCATGAGGCTTGTCTGGATCAACTCCAGCATTTTTAAGCAATAACTTAAGAGATTCAATCTTAGAATTATGCGACTTGCGTATAATGCTTGCAACCCAGAACTTACTCTCATGCTCTGCCATGAGCGCCAAAATCTCATGCTCGCCATTAACATTTGCAATTTTCAGCAAATTATTCAAGGCTTCTACAGTACTGTGGCGAGAATTGCGAATCAGCTTAGCAACCCATGGCTTATTGTCACCTTCAGCAAATTTCGCTATCTTCTCGCGCTCAACATCAGTTGCAATAGGATCATTTTTAACTTTTTGCGCTTCTTCCAACAGATGTTGCAATGCAGCCAGCGTTGACGTGTGTGACCTACGAATAACATTAGCAACAAACGTCTTACCGCTCATTATTGCCATACGAGCCAAAGCTTCACGTTCTTCTTCTGTAGCCTTGCGCTTATCTGCTGGAACTGCTGGAGTCTCAGTCGTAATAGAAGTCCAATCCTTAAACACGTAGCCCTTATCAGCAAGCACGTCTGGAACTGGCATTTGCAAATCTTTAGCACCCCTACGCACCCAGTATGTGAACACAGGAGACTTCATTTCTCCGCCATCTCCAGCTACATACGTTACCTTGCTATAGTTCTTTTGTACGAACTTGGCTTCCGCAGTGCCTTCAGCTGGCAAATCGTTATCTGCAATCACGTTAGGCAAAACATGCAAACGAACTTGAACCTTCGTAGTAATAGTTTTCCGTTCCTTAGTCTTAGGATCAACTTCGTCTGTAGGTCGCGTAACATCTACAGTTACTGTGGCAGTTCCAGGCTGATATACGTAAGTATTATAATCTTTAGCATCTTGCGTATTATCAGCGTCTTTTGGCTTTTCACCTTGACCGTCAACGCGATTAATAGAAACGTTAATATTAGGATCGGTGTTATGCACGAGCTTATTAAGGTTTGGAATCGCATCTCCAACGCCAATAACTGTTTCCGGAATCTTTATATCCGAAATACCAGTTTGCTCAGCAACAAAGATTCGCGGAGTTGCGATATCCCACGCGTGCTTCCAATTAACATTGGACTCATTACCTTTAGCATCGTACATACGCCACTTTACGAAACCAGAAAGTAGCTTACCAGTATCGTCTGCAACTTCTTGCGCGAACTTAATATTATCTTTAATATCTTTGCCATGGCGAATATACAGCAGCTTTGGCTTATATTCACCATTGCTCCATCGGTGACCAATTTCTGGAAGGAATATGGTTGCAACGTAACCGTCTGGAATCTTGTCGTTTTCAGAAGCGTCGATTACATTCCTCATAAGCTTATAATGCGCTACAAAAGTAGTGTTTTTGTCAAACTTCTTACCAGCAATTTCAGCATTAGAATATAGCTTAATTTTTGGTGGAGTCTGTACGGTAGTAGGCGTTGGAACCGCAGCAGCAAACAGTGTCATAACAGGAACTGCAGGTGCAGCAGTATTTGTACTATTCGCAATATTTGGCGTATTGGTCGAATTTGCTACAGATGTATCATCTTGCCGCATCTCCCAGCCTTGGAACTCGTAATGGTATCCGTTAGCGTCGTAATCTTTGCCAATAACCTGCGGAGCGCGAACGCCACTAGCAGATCCCTTATACGCATAGTACAACTTGCGTGAACCTGCAGCAAATTCACCCTTGCCCTTCGGTGACTCACTATCATTCTGAGCATTCTCAAATTTGACTTGAACGTAATATTTTGGATTATGAACTTTACTAAGTTCAGCATTAGCACCAGTTTGCGTAGTCTCCTGCGTAGTCTCCTTCGGCAAGCTTTCCGGGTACATCAGCTGATAAATAACCTTAAGGCGAGCAACGCGCTTATACTTTTTAGGTTCCACTCCGTCCTTGTAATTGACTGTAATCTTTAGCGGCACAGTATACAAAGAAGGCTTAGAAAGCATCTTCTTCTCAAAGTCTTCTGGCTTCTTACCTTTAGGCAAATCGTATTCGATTGTTACATCCTTTATCTCGCCCTTAGTTTCTGCCTCTTCTTTCAAAGCAGCAAGATTTGTCAAATACTCGTCTAACTTTGGAAGCGTGTCACGCTTATCTTGCACAGCAACCAAGTAATCAGTCTGCACATCTGGCTCTGTCCAATCCTTTTGATCTGCCACGAACTCTTGGAATGATTCATTGACTTTCCAGCCGTCTTTCCAATCACCAGTCACGTCAGCAACATCTTTAACTTCAGTAACTTTCTTACCGTCATTAAGCATGCTGCTTCGATTCCAAGTGCCAGTAGCATTGGTTAGGTTTGCTTTAAGCTTCTCCAAAGCATTAGTAGGGTCGCTAGAACTGTAAGGAATTTTTGAAATATCAGTGCCCTTCTTTACATAGAACACCTTAGGACCACTTGTTTTGTCATTCCACAATCGTCCTGGAGCAGGCTTGAAGATTGCAACTACAGCATCCTTAGGAACTTCACCACCGTCAGACGAATTGGAGAAGTAGTCAATCTTCTTGTAAACAGCGTGGTAAGTTACACCGTTTTGCAAATTCGCATCCGTGTAGCGGTCGCTTGAATTTATGTCAAACTTCTGCTCTGGATTTGGATTCGCAGCAGTCGGCTTTACAACCCTAGTCGCCCAGCCCTTAAACACATAGTGGTAGTTATCTTTACCATGATCCATGCCGAAAGCTTGCGGCACGCGGATTCTAACATCCTTACCTTTATAAACGTACGCAGTAAGCGTAGTCGTTCCGCCGGTAGAAGGAGTAGTGCCAGTCGTATCATGACCAATAATAGTGCCTTCATCGTTACTACCAGTAAAGGTAATAGGCGCATATTCGGTAGCGTGCTTACTGCCGTAGTCGCTAGTCTTAAACTTTTCCCAATCGCTTTCGTACACCAAATCTGGCAGCACGCGGTACAGCACTTCAGCTTGAGCAGTGTTGCCGTTAAGAGCTACTTGCACTTTAATCTTGTGCAAGCCCGGAGTGCTGTCAAACTTTTCGCCAGGCGCAAAGCTGAACGTAGCACCCTCTGGATACTCCTTAGCATTCGTTATAAGCTTCTTAGCAGACTCGCCACTTCCGGTACTAATCTTCTCAATTGGCGTAAGCACTTGCGGAGCTGCAGCAACAGGAGCCTTCAGCTTGAATTTAGCAGTGTAAATTACTTCAGGGCTGTTCTGCTCTTCGGAGCGAATCGGCAAACGATTTACGCCATCAGAATACTGAAGCTCCGTAGAACCAAGAGTAGACGAACCGATTTTCGAAGTCCAACCAGCAAACTCAAATCCAGGCTTCGCTTCCACTGTTGGAAGCGGCATCTGGTATGCCTTCGTGCCCTTAATCGCATCGTACACAAGAGCAGAGCCGTCAGCTACATTGTTTCCTTGCCAGTCAACAACGCTACCCATAGAGCCTTGACCATCGGCCACTTTGAACACGTAACGCGTGTAGTGATCCGGGCGATACGGAGGCTTCTCAGCATTAGGATTCTCAGCATTAGGATTCTCAGCAATATACTTGCGCTTAAGCACGCGAACGTCTTTATATCTGAAGGTGATTGGTTTCTCGCCAATCTGCTTGCCATATTCGTCAGTAGCGTATTCAATATTCTGCTGCGTAGTTTCCGGCATAAAGCCTTCAATCGGCTTGTAGAATGCTACGTCGTACTTTCGATTTACAGAGCTGACTTCGCTTTCAGGAAGAAGCTCATTGCCGTCTTGATCAATATACTTTACCTTATACTTGCGCGTATTGTACGTTTGGTAAATAAACTCGCCAGTATTCTGCTTCTCATTGCTCGAGGCTTCAAAGCTTGTGAACTGCTTATCTGGGAAGTGCGTTTCGTCACTGTAGACTGCTTCCGCATTGTAGCGCAAATGCTCGCGCAAACCGGAAACCGTTTGAGTAGAAATGTGATCCACCATCGCGGCTTTGGCTGTATCATCAGTAGCATTCTTATATTCAGCAAACGTGTACCCTGGCTTTAAGAATATGTGCTTAAAAGTACCGTTGTAGCGAGTATCCTTAACCCACACTGCATCAAGCGTTATATCTTCGACTACTTTGTTGCCAAAAGCGTACGGCAAAATCTTGCCGTTCTTTTTAATCTCCCAGCCGTAGAAGTCGTAGCCTTTGCGAGTTGGGGTGCCTATGTCATTCTTTTCGTCAATAACATGGTAGCGAGGGAACTTCGTTTTCGTAACTACGTCGGAGTTCTCTATCTCATTGCCGTTGTCGTCGGTTTTCGGCATATGGTAGTCAAACGTTACAGTGTGCTGAATATCAGTTGGAAGACCCCACGCAGCGTAAAGCTTAATGCCGTTGACTGGCATCGTAATATCTTTAGCTTTGCCTTTATCTTTGCTTCCAGCTTTGCCGTCGCCTTCAGTACCTTCACTATTGTCATTTATCTTGCCATTTATAAGATGAATACCGGCTTGATCAACAGCCCAGCCTTTAAACACGTAGTCTTCTGGCAAATTTTTAGGGCGAACGATGGAGTACTTAGTACCATTAAGCGTGAAAGTGTATCTGCCATCGAACTGCTTAGAAATATCGTCAGCATCGTCTTTAGTTACAGAAGCATCGTAAGACGTATCGTTTCCGTATAGCTCTTTGTCTTCGCTCGTCAAATCTTCGCCCGTCAAATCTTTTTTGCCGCGCTTAGTCAAGCTATACTCAAACGGCAGTTTTTCTTTAGCAGCGACATTGTCTTTTGTTATAGCATTGCCGTCCGCATTATAAAACCGCACGAAGTACTTCTGGCGGTCGTACCTAAACTCAAGTGGTTTGTTATCATCAAATTCAGTTGCATCATCACTTTCATAATTTTCTTGTTCATCTACTGGAACGCCCCTAAATTTTCTAAATGCTAAATGATACTTTTTAGCAAAAGCTTTCTGCTCATCCTCACTTAAATCATCCCAATCCCCATGAGCATGAGATTCGTTATACCACACTTCCAGATTATCTTTAAAGTCTGATTCATCAAGGGCACCACCAACTCTTGCCGTATCATAACCATCAGCAGGATTAAAACCAGCAATAGATGGAGCTGGATAATCATAGTCATTGCTAGGAGTATCATCTTTGCTATAAGAATCGGTAGAAAGCTCATAATCGTCCTCGCTTATGTCACCACCCTTTTTAGCAGAGGCAATACTTTGCTTCCTAATAATCACCTGTATAGGCTGACTTTGATCACTGCTATCAGCAGTAAGCAGACGCTGATTATCTTTTAACTCGTGTGTAACTTGAGGGTTATGCTCAGGGTCATCGCTAATTTTAGGTATTACTTTGTCTTTTGGATTTTTTTTAAAAGCAGCACGCCAACGAGGGTCAGCAAATTCTTCTTTAGTAAAACGATACGGAGGAGTGTCACGATACTTTACAACCCCTGCAAATCCAAGCTGCCACCCTAAAGAGCCTTTTCCCTCTTCACTAAAATATAATTCATTTACATCAGGCCAAATATCAGTAAGCTTTTGACCGTAACGAACATTTACGCGGTAGCCTTTATGGTTAATCTCAGTGCCATGCTCATCCTTGTCTTTACCAACATACTTATCTGAGCAACCGCCACCGCCAGCATAGCAATAAATAGTTGTTTTGCCGTTTTCATCTTTTCTTTTTATAGCAGCATTGTCACCATTATCTACGCCAGCCGGCTTAGCAAAAATAAGCTCATAAGTATTGCGGTCGTAAACTAAGTTGAGGGTGTTGTTTAAGTCGTCCGCGCAAAGCTGCGATTTACTACGTTTGCCTAAATCTGGGCGACCCGGCACAAAATCATGTTGCTCATTGTTAAGCTTTTTAGTAAGATCCTTATTCACGTGGAAGTAGCGCGTGAATATGTCCTTGTAAACTCTATTATCCCAATTAGGGGTTTTAGCATCAATAGGACCTGTAACATAATTACCGCTAGAATTTTTAAGGTAATTGCTTTCGGCACCAGGATTCGTGGTATCATACCCGTCTAAGTCTGTTACATGCGTATCGTTCATCCAGTTGAACTTTGCAATTAAGCCAGTTTCGTGTTTAGAATCTTTGCCTTGCAACTCTTCTTTAGTTAAGCCAAGCTCCGGGTTCTTTACATAATCAGTTTCGTCTGCGCCATTAAGCTTACTAGCATCATCAACAACGCCAGCATCATTCATCTTATCAAGCGCAACTTCACTGTCTGTTTGCACATTCTTGCGCTCAACAAGACCAACAAAGTCGTAGTTTGCAAGCGAATCCGGATGCTCTTTATCAACCAAATCCGCCTTCTGCACCCACACGTTCACGCGGTAGCTGGTAGTATTGTTAGCCGACCATATCGCGCGGAATTGCACATTGTGATCCGGCATCGTATAATTAGCCGCTTCATTAGTTACAGACCTATTAGAAGCACTTGAGCGATTAGTATTATCCACAGAACGATTAGTACTATCCACCGAACGATTCGTATTATCCACCGAACGATTAGTACTATCCACCGAGCGATTATTATCCACCGAACGATTAGTATCCACCGAACGATTAGTATTATCCCCCGGTTGTACTAACTGCCACCCCAGGAACTCATGACCACGATACGTAGGTTCTGGAACCTCAGGCACTTCCTGGCCATAATACACTTTTTGAGCAGTAACATCCGTGCCGCCAGCAGAATCGTAAGTAACTTCATACGCTTTACGGTAGTAGCGAAGGTTCAAAACAAGCTTGTCGCTTTCATCTTCAGAATCCGAAAGCGGCGAGCTAATAAGATTGTGCTCCGGTTCATAGCCTGGAATATACGTTGAAACAGCTGTTACATCCGAGCCAACTGTGCCAGTAATCTCCGTAACGTGAATAACTTCTGAAGTTGTTGTAACGTTGCCTTTCTTGTCTTTAGTTTTATGTTCTACAACAATAGGCTTGCCAATATTAGGCGCTTCATCAAACTCATCTTTATTTTTAAGACTTTGCACCAAGTGACGCACATAGTACTTAGCTGTTTTAGGAGCGTAGTTGATGTTCAACTCGCCGTAGTACTGAATGCCATCTTCTGCTTTTGGCTGAGTAGAGGATGAAGATTGCGGATTTGTCTGCGAAGGCGTTGTTGTTTGAGACTGCGGAGCTTGAGCGCCGTTATTGCCCCCAACAGCCGGCCTTTCCTTTACAGCGTAATCAGTAATCAGCTTCTTGCTCAAACGCAAGTAGCGAATAGCATCCGCATCCGTGCCATCGTCAATAACGAACTTGCTGTTATCTCCCTCACCTTTTTTAACGTAGTACTGGTAATCACCAGAATGATATACGGATGGGCGGTATCCAGCAGACTTTGGAAGCTCAATGTATTCGTACTTGCCATCTTTATCAAGCTTATTCAACTTTTCAACGTCAATCGTAAGCTCGTACGGCTGCACAAGCTGCTTATTCGCAGCGCCACCAATCGTATAGCGAATTTTCAAATTGTACGTAGCTTTTGGCTTTTTGTCGGTTTGTACCTGTTTGTTGGCTTGCTCTGTACTCTTCGCCTCTGGATTATCTGTATTCGGCTTAATTACCTGGCTGTTTGCATCAGTTGCTGCGTTATTAGTTGTTGTTGTACCAGCGCCCTGTGTGCCAGCGTTCTGCGTAGAAGCAGGTGAAGGCGTTGGATCATTGCTCGAAGCAGACCTAGGCTCTGAAGCATGTGTTGAGCCAGTAGTTGAAGGCGTAGCGCTTTTATCTTCGCCTGTGGCACCTGTAGTTGCACCTTGCGCATTATCATGCGAACCTTGTGCAGCGGCAGCGCCTTGTGCAGTTGGCTTTTCTGCACTTGGCTTAGCTGTAGTTCCAGCACCAGCATTAGATTCTGCACCTGCCGAAAATGTGGAAGCAGAAGGTGCAGGTGCATTATTTGCAGGAGCCGCAGTCGGAGTTGCAGGTGCATTATTTGCAGGAGCCGCAGGAGCACTTGTTGTTGTAGTTACACTACTCCTATCAGAAGCACTATCGCTGCTCTCAATAGACCTACGAGCACGCACCTTTGTTGTATTTGCATCGCTTACTGTATTAGTATTTTCTGCGTGAGTGCTTGCAGACTGTGCGTTTGTATTCTGCCCTGCTGCAGGTTTCGCAATTTCAGTATTTACAGGCTGTTTATTTTCAGTTGGCTTAACCTCTGCCGGTTTAACATCACCAGCATTTGTTGGTTGCGTTGTTCCTTCTGGCTGCTTTGCTTCTGCTGGCTTCGCGGCTGGCTGTGCGTTTGCAGGTTGCGCGTTTGCTGGCTGTGAATTTTCTGGCTGTGAATTTTCTGGCTGTGAATTTTCTGGCTGTGCGTTTGCAGGTTGTGCGTTTGCAGGTTGTGCAGGTTGTTTCGCTGCAGGATTCTCAGAATTACCAGAATTATTCGCCTTATTGTCAGCTGCAGAATTAGAAGTATGAGCAGAATTCTTAACAGCACTTCCAACAGAATTCTTACTCACTAATGTCTCATGAGGATGAGAAACAGAAGCTTGCGAAGATGCCCCAAGATTCCCGCCAAAACTATGCCCCTCTGGAGATTGCTTAACTTCACCAATCTTCTTAGTCTCATCATCCTTAGTGGATTCCTGAGCTTGTTGACTATCCTGAACTTCACGAGCCTTCTCAGCTTCGCGTTGTTTTTGCAACTCAGCTTCACGGCGAGCAAGTTCTGCCCATTTCTGCGTTTGCACACTCTTGTGAAGCACACTAGCGCCCCAACGCTGCATGTTCAATTCATCTGGATCAGGCTTGCCTTTGCCCATATTTTGCGTCATATGAGACGCGTCGATAATATCTTTCTGAGTAGGCTGCAACGCCGAAGCTACAACAGACGGCAGCATCATCGCTAAAGTCGAAGCAACTGCCACACCTGCAACACCAGTTCGCAAAGCACGAGAACGCTTAACAGCACGAGCTTTGCGAAGTGTTTTCTTTGGCATCTCACTGTGTAACTCGCTACGATCTACCATCGCTACTCCTTATCTCACAACCTCAGTACAGTGCATATTGCGCATAAATATGCAACTACTCAATATATGCGTACTGTATACAAGCACAGCGCATGTGCTCAAAATAAACACAATGTCAAACAGCTCTATGCAATACCACCAACTTATTGCATAGGTATGCACAGATATGAACCATGCATAAAAACATTGACATACACAGTTTGCGAGCAACCAACAAAACCGCTGTATCTAAGCACCCTTTACATAATACACCAAAACCCATACCCCCCCCCCAGAGAATTTTGTAAAAAATAATACGTTTTTGCATAAATTTTAAAAAATCCATAAATGCTCTGTAAATTACCGGCAAATATAGTCAAAAACCACAAAAACAACAACAAACACCGGAAAAATTACCGGAAAATGCGCGACGACCTGTTTGAGCGCTATTCCTCACGGCATAGCCGTTCGGCTGATTTGCGAATCGACGACTTCGAGCTGCATAATGCGCGAAAAGTCACTTCGATTCGCTGAGCTTGCTAAGGGTTGAAAGCACAGTGTGCTTTCAACGCAAGCTCAGTAGCGAATGCGCTTAGATCGCGCGAGCGTTACACTCCACCCAAGTCCACAATCTCGGGATAAAGTGCGAGCAAATGTGTACTTGCACTCCACCCAAGTCCACAAACTCGCGGAAGTATGCGCGCGTTTGGGGACTTACACACGCTCTAAGTAAACAAACGCGCGCGACGACCTGCTTGAGCGCATAAAGCGTAGCGCGCGCGAAAGCAATTCGGAGCGCCGAGCTTGCTCAGGGTTGAAAGCACAGTGTGCTTTCAACGCAAGCGAGGTCTGCCTTCGTCAATAAAGACGAAGGCAGGGCAGGTTAGTGTGGTTGTATTTTAGAAACTAGGTTGTGGTTGGTGTGCGCTGACGACTTGCCTGAGCGCAGCACAGCGCGCAATATATGATACAATGTGAAAACGTGTGCTTTAAAGCAACGATTGTTTGAAAAATCAAAAGGGGTCGATCGGTTTCGACGGCGATCTGTTCGCCGCGGGGAAGCGTGCCGAGAATGCGAAAGTCCACTCGTAAACGTCCTTTCGCAAAAGAATAAGTGCTAAATCTAATCGCACTGAGTTCGCTCTCGCTGCCTGAGCTTCGCGCCAGGATTAACCAGTGAGCAGCTGCTCCGTTCACCCACTCACGTCTTCGGGGTGGTGCTGAACGTCATGAGAAGACTTGCTTGAATTGCCGGGCTGCAGGGCAATTTAGGGACTTTTTCTGTAGATATGCTCGCCATGAATTGTCTGCGATAACATGGGGGCAGAAAAACTGCCGCACGGCCAGCAGACTACGCACGTAGAAGACCGAGGGTACGGTCACCGGACCGGGGTTCAATTCCCCGCGACTCCACAAACGCAAAAACGCCACTGCTCACACAGTGGCGTTTTTTGTAGCAAACCCCAATGTTTTCAACACTTTTTGTGTAGATAAAACAAACTAGAACAATGGTGGCTGGCTTGATGCAGTCCTATGTTCTAAAACTTGCTTAATAGAAACATATTGAGTCGTCAACATGCCATTATTGTCAATACTTTTACGAATCAGCATAGCAACTTTATAAATATCGTTCTTTCTAAAAGACTCTTTACCATCATTCAAACGCTTAATAAAATCCCTATCTTCAACCTGAACAAACTGAGTTTTCACACCATCAGTAATACGCCATCTACCACCATCACGGAACGAAATATCTAACGCTTGCACCACCATTTTAATGGTACTCTCCTCAGTTTTGGTGCTCACAGACGAATACTGCGATATTCCATACGCGTCTTCAGAATCTACAGTTTCTGCACAATAATCATCGCTAAATGTTACAGAATCAACACCATCAGATGTAGCAGGTTCAACAGTTGCCTTCAAAGCCTTCAAATATTCTTCATTTGTTAAAAGCTCAACAGAAGCCTTGTAAGTAGTCAACTTAGAGCCATCTGGAAACTCTAATTTTACGCACTCCAACCCAGTACGTTCATCTGTTTTATCAGGAGTCTGTTTTACTGGAGCACCCTTATGCAAAAAATGCTTAACAATTTTAACTGTTTCTAAAAATGCACCCACAATGGCAGCCACGTTAATTGCAGCATTTACTTGAGGGCTAGTAAACAAATCAACAATGCTATTAGTAACACTCGCAATAAGATCAATATTAAAAGAACCCTCACGAGTAGCCTTTGCTTTCAACGATATAACACAATTAGGAGCGGTATGAGCTTGAATTTTTTCAAACGCTTGAGATAATGCTAAAAGTGCAGGAGCAAGCTGCTTAACATCCATTTCATGAGACTGCAACGCAATACCATCATACTTAACAGTAAAATTCGCGCTATTTTCAGAATTAAGAACCGTTACATTACTATCCATTACTCACTCCTTTCATTAGACATATATTCTACTATTAAAAAGTAAATATTTGCGATTTGGCTTATTAAACGCGCGCAAATGTTAGTAAATGCTAGAAAACGTCAGCGAAGCGGATCAATCGTCTGCTCAATCTCTTTAGCTGCTTCTACCCCAGCCTTTGGCACATCAACTTCATGCACTCCGGAAATATCATCAACAGACGCTTCCGTATGTTGCTTCTGTGCTTCCGCAACTTGCGCAGCATTATATTCCACATACTTACGCGGAACCACATAGACAGGTCTTGAAGAATGCTGTAACAAGCCTTGGCTGATAGAACCAAGCAGCAAGCCAGTGAATCCACCACGTCCACGAGAACCAACCACTACGAGATCATGATTCAAACTCGCTTGAGTTAACGCATCAACAGCAGAGCCAGGTACCACAGTGCGATGAATCTGCAAATTCGGCAAATTCTTCAAAATCGGCTTCACACGCTCCTCAAGATCTTCCATATACGATCCCATCACAGCGGTATCACCTTCAGCACCTTGCACACTAGGGACTGCAGAAATCACATCAAGCTCCGCATTCCAACTATCTGCTAAATTAGCTGCAATTTCAAGCGCTTTAAGACCCCACTTAGACTCATCAGAACCAACAGCCACTCGAGTAATGGTATTGTTCAAGTGAATACGCTGACCATCGTCATCAGTATAAGGCACAACAACAATTGGGCAATACGCGTACGCAGGAAGCGACGAGCTAGTCGTTCCAAGCAAACGTTCCGCCAAACCACCCTTGCCACGGTTACCAATCACAATAAGCTGATAGTTGCGCGAAAGTTCAACGAAAACTGATGAAGGGTCACCAGTAACAATCAAAGTAGTTGCATCAACACCTTGTTCAAGAGCCACAGCTTTTGCTTTTGAAAGAATTTCTTGCGCATCGTGATGAGCTGCTTTATCGTCGCCGATTGCAGTATACGTAGCATCAAATGAAACTGCAGCATAACTTGGCAAAGAATAAGCACAAACAATCTGTAATTGCAAATTAGCATGCTTTGCATAATTTGCCGCCCACCACACTGCCTTATAACTCGCGTGAGAACCATCAACTCCAACCAGCACAGCCTTTTCGGGAACCATACGCCAACCTCCTCATATAGCACTTGTAACAACAGCGTCACTTGTGTACAACATGTACTCACTATTGTAGCGTAATTTTAGATTGAATGCCGATAGTTTTGCGATATATAACTACAGAATACGACGAATAGCATAGCTGCCTGGGAACACATAACGAATTGGATCATACTTGGTTCCAGCAAGCTGAGAATTAATCACCATACCATTACCGACATAGATAGAAGCGTGCTGACCGTTCGCAATAATATCGCCCGGCTGAGCTTGCGCGAGACTTGGAACTGGCGTACCCACTGTAGCTTGTGCACCAGAAGTACGAGGCAACGCAACACCAATATTAGCAAAAACATACTGTACAAAACCAGAACAATCCCATCCGGCTGGCGTATTACCACCGCTACGATATGGCACTTTGCCCAAGAATTGCGTAGCAAAATTCAATAAAGCAGCCACTGACTTACCATCTGGAGGTACAACAACCGGCATCGGCGCCTGTTGAACTACTCCACGAACACCAGAACGGCTAGCAGGCGCATCAGCACCAACACCAGCAGCAGCAATAGCACGACGAGCTCGCTCAGCAGCTATTTCTTTAGGAGACTTAGTTTGTGGTACATTAAGAGTTTCAATACTACCCCAAGAAGAATTAGGATCAACATCCGTAGAAGTAGATTCAGTTAAAATATCACGTCGAACGCTTGTTACCTTTGGGAATGAACGCGTAGATGTGACAGCTGAATCATCGAGTTTATGCGAAGACTCCGCGACGGCGATTGGAGCCATTACAGAAAACATCGAAGCAGCAACCGTCGCTGATACAATAACCGGAAAAATCCTACTCTTTTTTAGCATACTTTCGTACGATATCATAAACCTACTACATCATAAACTTACTACATAGAAATCTTAGCAAATAATCT
This sequence comes from Gardnerella washingtoni, assembly GCF_049262705.1. Classification (NCBI taxonomy): domain Bacteria; kingdom Bacillati; phylum Actinomycetota; class Actinomycetes; order Bifidobacteriales; family Bifidobacteriaceae; genus Gardnerella; species Gardnerella washingtoni. Next base: position 1,050,741 of record NZ_CP058398.1, read on the forward strand.
TAGCCTAATTCCCAACAATATCAGTACAAATTACAGAAAAACAAACTACATACAAACTACATACAAACTACAGATAGACTGCACGCAATCACGAGAATAAACGATACCTAGCAATGAGCGTAGCAAAAATCAGTAATGGATAAATTGATACTGCGAAATCTGTTTAGCATCAAATTTACGTGAATACGTGCGACCATGTAACGAAGCACCTGATTCAGAAGTTTCAATCGAACCATCTGGATTAATTTTCTCAACAATCGCAACATGACCATAAACTGGATCGGAACCAGCTTGACCAGCACGGAAAACCATGATATCACCAACGTGGCGAGCAGTATGATCAACCCAATAACCAAGTCCACGAGCGGAATCTGCCCACATATTGCCATTACCCATATGCGAACCAACTGGCAAACCAAGCTGGTGACGACGCACATACACCCACCATGTGCACTGACTAAACTCGTAAGCATTACCACTGTCACCAGTAGCATGGTTCGGTTTAAAGTCCTTCGGCAACACATCAGAATCTTTGTCCATTAACAAAGCAACCTGTGGGTTATCAGCTGCAGAACGTGACATTTCTGCAATATTAAAACCTGAATCTGAACCAAGATTCCAAGAATCTGATTGCGAAGACATGGTGGAAGCAGTGCCAAATTGTAAAGAAGAAGTATTCTGCTGATTGAAACTGCCCGTACTACGACCAGTATTGTTGGCATGAGCATTACGAGCAGCAACGTTCTCTAAAGCATCCACAGCATTATTAATCACTGTTTTTGAATCAAGTGATTCACGTTGGCTAGAACGTGAAGGAACAGACGCTCGATCATCCATAGTTGTCATTGCAGGCTCAAGCACAGCAGCATGCGAATCAAGCGTATTCATTTTCGTCAAAGACATGGTTGCAGCAACCGCACCAACCATAGCCAACAATGAAGTTGAAAGTATTACATTACGACGACGCTCATGCGCAAGACGTGACAAACGAATCGCACGCCTAGTTTGCGGAATAAGCTCTTGTAAACGCTGCGAAACTTCCTCTGGAAGCTCCACAACCACACCATTATCTGCAGCAACAGCTATCAAACGTTCACGAGAATTAAGCTTCCGCGTACTATCACATGATGCAGCACGATTACTATGTGCACCGTGTAAACCATGTTGTGCTACAAACAGCGAAAAAGGCAAATCATTGTGCCTCTTTGCTTTTGGAGCACCATGCGCAGCATGCTTCATACGAATCACTTTCTTATGTAGAACTCATGAACTGCGACAACCTAGCACGCCGCTGCCCACTATCAAATCACTAATCAACAAGGCTACAACGTGGCGAGGATGTAGGAAACGCAGAGAAGTAAAACAGTTATTTTTAGCTTAGCACCTAGTCGGTGTATGGTAGGAGTATGAAGTTTGCTCCTATAGTTAATCCTGACGCACGAAAGCAGGCACCCAAGCCGCTACGAGTGGATTTACGCAAGATTTTCACTATAGGCACACTTATATGGATGATAGCTTTAGTCGTTGCGCTTATTCTTGCAACACTCCATATAACAACTTGGTTCCCGGTAACAGTGTGCACAGCAGGAACGATTATTGGTATTTTGTTACTCATTTGGGAACATTTTGATCGTTGGGATTATCGTCGATTGGGAAAGTAATTTAAGCAAATCACTGAAGCAAACAACCTCAACAAGTAACCCAAACAAGTAATCTCAACAAATAACCAAACAAGTAGCCTAATTATTCACTACTGGTAATGCAAAACTTACTGTTGTCCCCTGCCCTGGTCTGCTCCATAATGTAATGTTCCCGTGATGCGTCAATGCCACATGCTTTGCAATAGCAAGTCCTAAGCCAACACCATCCTGACTTTGACTATTCTGATTATGTGCTCGGTAAAATCGCTCAAAAATGCGCGACTGATCCTGCATATCAATTCCAATTCCGCGGTCAACCACACGAATAACAGCGTACTGACCATCTGCTGAAAGCGAAGCAGATATAGATACAACAGCATTTGCTGGAGAATATATAATCGCATTCTCAACTAACTTACGAATTGCTGTGCGAATCTGCTCAACTTCGCCGCGCACATGTAGCGATGAATCTACTTTCAATATCACACGTACACAACAAGAATCAGCAAGCGACGAAACCTGCTCTTGTACATAACACAGCATCTCTTGTACTGAAAGCACTTTTGCAGTACTCATATCAATAGGATTTTGTGCACGAACTAACCACAACAAATCTTCGAGCATATGTTCAAGTTTTTTAGAAGATTTATTTGCAATTTGCGCTACTTCTTTAACTTTTTGCGTTGATATATTATCTTCCTGTAATACTTTCGTAAGCTGCGTTAGTGTGCGAGTTGAGCATAATAATTGTTCAGAAACATTTGAAATAAAATCATCACGAGTTTGCGCAAAACGATGAGTTGCGCTCGTGTCCTCAATAACTACCGCAACCATACCGTGACCAATATTACCCACCGTAATAGTAAGCCAGTTTGGTCGCGAAATAATAGTTGGGTGATCAGAAGATACAGAGGATACAGAAGGTACAGAAACCTCGTTGTTTCCTCCATCTCCAATAGTGATATAACGATCAGGCGTAGAAGTTACTAAGGCAAAACGCTCACAACCACCAGAAGCGCGCACAGTATTAATCGCCTGAAGCACACGAGATTGAGCAATCGAATCGTCAATAACTACACCCAACATATAAGCCTCAGAACTTGCTCGAATCACATCATTATCAGCATCAACAACAACAGTTGGAGTGTTCAGCATGACTAAAACTTGAGCCGCATCTGCACTTATATCATCAGGCGCATCATCGTATGCATCATCATGTATATGATCATGTAAATTATCATGTAAATTATCATGCGTACTGCGCATACTATTACATGCGCACATCACAAAACGCCAGCACAACAAAAACCAATCCGACATTAACATAAACAGCGCAATTAAAACGCACAACGCTAATATGCCAAATGCTATAAACACCATCGCAGAAAAATCTTGAGGCATACTTTTATACTCTCATATTTTGCACGCTTTGGTAACTCTGCAGCTAAAAAGCAACATTTTCTTCACATCGATGCGCAATGTAGTCGCTTCGTTACGAGCGTCGTTTATAATTGATAAGGATGTCTGCGGATAAGGATGTCTGCAAAGTAAACGCGACAAATAAGTAGCCTTAAAACTTACAAAAGCCTACTGCAACAAGGAAAGGATACACCATGCGAGTAATTTTCAACGAAGAGATGAAGGCAGTAGCTTCAAACCTCGAACGCATGGCTGAACTTGTGTCAAAAGCTATGAACGATGCTGGAAACGCGCTTGTGAACGCGGATTTGGAAGCAGCGCAAACCGTTATTGACAAAGACGCAGATTTGGATGCCTTAGAAGCAAACACTATTGATCAATGCTTGACGCTGCTCGCGCGCCAAAACCCTGTTGCAACGGACTTGCGCGAAGTTGTTGCCACTATGCGATTAGCTGCAACGTTTGAGAGAATGGGTGATTTGACTAGCCATATCGCTCAAATTACTAGACGCACTTGGCCTGACTCTGCTATTCCACAAGAAGCGCACGAAATTATCGTCACAATGATTGATTTCTTACATAAGCTTTCAGGGCAATTAACAAGCATGGTTTCTCATCGTGACGTAAAAATGGCAGAAACTATTATTGCGAGTGACGATGCGCTAGATAAGTTGCATGAGAAGATTTTTGCGTTGGTTGAAGGAGAAAATTGGCATGGTACTCGCAGGCAGTTGATTGACGTTGTGCTGCTGAGCCGATTTATTGAGCGAATTGGAGATCATTGCGTTGCCACAGCAAGACAAGTAGTGTTTATTGTGTCTGGATTTGACCCATCGAAGACGCCGGAACCAGATAAAGACACGGTTGTAGCTTGATTCGCGAGGATTAAGTAGCGAAGTAGCGAAGTAGTGAAAAACGTTGCTTAAATAACTATACAAAAAAGTAGGTCTGCAAATTAATTGCAAACCTACTTTTATTTTAACAGCTAACTTAAGCAGTTCAAAGCTAACTTAAACGAACTAAAGCCAGCGAATTAAAATCTCACTTCTGACCCTGAGCAGCCACGGCGGCAGCACCGGCAGCAGCAGCTTCTGGATCCAAATACTCGCCACGAGGCTTGATTGGCTTGAAGTTTTCGTCCAATTCGTAAAGCAGCGGAATAGCGGTTGGAATATTCACCTTGGAAATCTCTTCCTCGCTCAAACCGTCGAGCATCTTAACGATTGCGCGCAAGCTGTTGCCGTGAGCTGCAATCATTACAGTCTTTCCGGACTTAAGCTCAGGAATAATATCCGACTCCCAGTAAGGAGTTACGCGAGTTACGACGTTTGCCAAAGCCTCAGTTTCTGGAACTGGATCGCCTGCGTAACGAGGATCGTTCGTCTGAGAATACTCGTCGTTTGGATCGATCTCAGGAGGTGGAGTTGCGTAAGAACGACGCCAAATCATAAACTTCTCGTCACCATATTCCTGACGAATCTCAGACTTGTTCTTGCCTTGCAAAGCGCCATAGTGACGCTCGTTCAAACGCCAACTGCGGCGAACTGGAATCCAAAGGCGGTCGGCTGCATCAAGCGCGTAATTCGCGGTGTTGATAGCGCGACGAAGCAAAGAAGTGAACACGATGTCTGGAAGAACGTTCTTCTCTTTAAGAAGCTCGCCACCATGCTTAGCTTCCTCAACACCCTGCTCAGTCAGCGGTACATCAACCCAACCAGTGAACTGATTGGTCTTATTCCATGCGCTCTGACCATGTCGGAGCAATACTAATTTATATGTCATAATTGCCTAGTTTATTCACGCCTTACGACGACAGACCTAAATGCTCCAAATGTGTTCTAAAGCTCGCACTAGCACTCGCTTACGAAACTCGCGTTGGAAGTCCACTGGACTTCCAACTTAAGCGAGTTTCCGCTCCGAGTTGCCTTCGCGCGCGCTGTGCTGCGCTCAAGCAGGTCGTCAGCGCATACAAAAAGCCGCTGAATGTTCAACAACATCCAACGGCTTTACAATCTACTAAAAATTACCAACTAACGAAGTGGTTTTACAAGTGGGAACGTAATCGTCTCGCGAATAGTTGCGCCCGTAAGAGCGATCAGCAAACGATCAATACCCATGCCCATGCCGCCAGCAGGAGGCATACCGACGCCGAGAGCCTCAATGAAGTCCTCGTCAATATCCATTGCCTCAACATCGCCAGCCAAAGCATCCTTAGCCTGAGCCACAAAACGCTCGCGCTGTACAACAGGATCGTTAAGCTCGGAGTAGCCGGTTGCAAGCTCGAAGCCACGCACGTACAAATCCCACTTTTCAACCATTCCTGGCTTCGTGCGGTGACCCTTAACAAGCGGGCTAGTCTCCACTGGGAAGTCGCGCACAAACGTTGGCGCGTAAAGCTTATCCTCGTAGAAGTGCTCCCACAAGTGCTCAACCAACTTGCCGTGATTCTCCACTTCGTCGCGCTCAACGCCAAGCTTGTCTGCAATAGCGCCCAAATGCTCAACGGAAGTTTCCGGCGTAATCTCCTCACCCAAAGCCTCGGAAAGTGAGCCGTACATGGTAATCTGCTTCCACTCGCCGCCAAAATCATACTCTTCACCGTTCAGCAAAGTCACCTTGGTAGAGCCGAAAGCATCGACAGCAGCCTTTTGAATCAACTCTTTAGTAAGAGCGCCAATCGTATCGTAAGTGCCGTAAGCTTGGTATGCCTCAAGCATAGTGAACTCTGGAGCGTGAGTTGCGTCCACACCTTCGTTACGGAAATCACGATTGATTTCAAACACACGGTCGATGCCACCAACCAAGCAGCGCTTCAAGAAAAGCTCTGGAGCAATACGCAAATAAAGATCAATGTCGAAAGCGTTCATGTGAGTGGTGAACGGACGAGCTGCAGCGCCTCCGTGAACCGTCTGCAACATTGGGGTTTCAACTTCCAAGAAGTCGTGGCTGTCGAAAGTTCGGCGAAGAGAAGCCACAGCATGCGAACGCCTACGAACCATATCGCGAATCTTCTCGTCCGCAATCATACCAATATATGGCTTGCGCGTACGAGTATCGTCGCTTAATTCCTTGTGTAAAGCTGGAAGCGGCTGCAAAGCCTTAGCTGCAATCGCCCACTCGGTTGCGAAAACGGAAAGCTCGCCGGTCTTAGAAGCAATCACACGACCACGAACATAAAGGTGATCACCCAAATCAACCATCTGCTTGAAATTCTTAATAGATTCCTCGCCAATTTCCTTCTTGGAAACCATGGCCTGAATCGTAGTACCGTCGCCAGCTGAAAGCTGAACGAAGCACAAGCCACCAGCGTTACGCAAGAAAAGCACGCGACCTGCAATACCAACTTCGGTATCGGTTTCTTCGCCAGCTTGAAGTTTGCCATCGAAATCAGCACGCACCTTTTCGATGGTGTCAGTAACGTTCAGATGCACAGGATAAGGTTGCACACCCTCCTTAAGCATCATCGCGCGCTTAGCAACGCGCATCTGTACCTGCTCTGGATGAGCAAGAGGTCCAAATTCTTTATTGCTTGGGTCAATTGCTTCGTCAAGAGTTGCGCCTTCGTTTACGCGCTTTGCAATAGCCTCATCTTGAGCGAGCAGCATTTCAGCATGCTCAACAGTGTCAATTTCATTGGCGTTATCTGTTGCGTCATTTTCTGCGGCGTTTTGAGCGGCAGACATTGCAGTATTGGTGTCAGTCATAATCGCTAATTGTAGCCAGTAGGGACTACAGACAAGTGCGATGCAGCCGTTTTTCTTAACTCTTTCATTCTTGAGGAAATAATTATGTGCAGCATTCATCAAGATTTATAGGAATTTTTTATATTTTTCTGTTTTCAGCGAAAAAATATTTTTACAGAAAAAATTTTTATTCTTTTCACAAGATAAACTATATTATTTACGAAATTTATAAAAGATAGCGAAATCTTACGCATCTCGTTTATAAAATTGCGTGCTTATAAAATTCAATCACACAATAATGATGCAAAATAACATATGCACGACACGCTTACTCACATACAACATCACCAATATTGCACAGCACTATAAAAGATTAAGGAAAAAACATTAGGAAAAACATAAAAAAGCAATTGCATATCAGTTTGCATAAACTCATACAGCATCCATAGCATGGTATTTAACAGCACAACGACACACATTTCAAATTTGTATCTACTGCACGATAATATAGCGACGTTGTTGAGGCGTTATGATCACTTCATTCTATAGTAATCGTGCTATAGGGGTTTGTTCTTGCTCAGATGCGTTCAACATCGGGCTGTAGCGCAGTTTGGTAGCGCGCTTCGTTCGGGACGAAGAGGCCGCGGGTTCAAATCCCGCCAGCCCGACTTTTGATTTTGGCGTGATTATGTCGCTTTTGTTCAAACCTATTTGATGCAGTCTCAACGCATATACCCGCTTTTATAGCGCGCGATAATACACAGCACTCAAGTAAGTCCTCGCATATCATTTTCGTTGCAAGGCTGTAAAGTTAATGTCGATTTGGCACGCAAGGCAATAGCAAGGGGGCTTTGATGGAGAACGCTGCGGAGTTATATAGCGAGCTTGACAAGATGTTTGCAAATCACGCGAGCGCAAATGCAATTGAATCGTATTTGATGCAAAAACTTGCTGAAACTCAACGCAATAGTAACCTCAATAATCCTCTGCAACTATCTATTCTCAACGAACTCATGGGATTCTACCGTTCGCGCGGCGAGCACACAAAAAACAAGCCAATCATTGATAATGCGCTAGATTTGGCAAAAAAGATGCACCTAGCTGGCACCGAAGCCGGCACTACCACGCTCATTAACGCGGCAACAAGTTTGCGGGCAGCTGGCAACTACGATTCTGCAACCAAAATTTACGCTCAGGCACTTAACGATGCTGCAACAACTCTTGGACCACACAACCGCAAGCTCGCAGCACTTCACAACAATCTTTCAATGCTTTACAGCGAAACCGGTCGTACGAATGAGGCAATTCAAGAGCTCAATCAAGCGCTTGAAATTTTGCAAAATACGAGCACAGATCCTGAACATGACATCGATATTGCCGCCACGCACACGAATATTGCGCTTGCGATGCTGCAGGAGTGCTCGCAAGAACGCACGCAAGAACGCACGCAAGAACGCACGCAAAACTGCTCACAAAAGTCAAATGCAAATACTAACGCGGTTCTTGTTAGCGAGATTCTTGAATCCGCTTTTAAGCACGCCTCGACCAGCGTCCGCATGTACGTTGCAGGAAATAACGAGAATCAGCCGCATTACGCTTCTGCTTTGGCAGGTTTTGCACAGGTTCAGTGTACGCGCGGAAAGTATGCTCAAGCGGCGGAAAGTTATAGTAAAGCACTTGCTTTAATCGCTGAGTGTTACGGAAAAGATAGCGAATCATACGCAATTACTGCGGAAAATTTGCACCAAGCACAAGATATGGCAAAAAAATTTGCTGAAATTAATGTTGCTGAAGATAGTGATAAAGACACTACCAAAATTAATGTTGCTGAAGATAGTGATAAAGACACTACCAAAAACATTTCTAAAAACACTTCAGAAAAACCGCAAGCAACCAACGAGTTACAGACAAACTTCAATAAGATCAGAAAAACAGAACATAATCAAAAAATCAAAAACGGTATGCAATTAGCGCAATCATACTGGAAAACTTACGGAAAGCCGTTACTTGATCAGCCAAAATTCGCAGAATACAAAAATCGCATTGCATCGGGATTAGTTGGTCATGGTTCCGAATGTTACGGTTTTGACGACGAGATTTCGCGCGATCACGATTTTGGACCAGGCTTCTGCTTATGGCTTACCGACGAAGATTATGCGAAAATTGGCGCGGATTTGCAAAACGCTTATGACGCACTTCCGCAAGAATACGCTGGATTTGGCTCTCGCAAAGAAACACCACGCGCTAAATCATGTGCCAGTAGCAAGCGAGTTGGAGTATTTAGCATAAGCGAATTTTTTGAAAACATCACCAGCTTCCCCACTGCCCCTGCCGCAAACGAGCCGCATTTATGGCTATCACTAAACGAAAGCACACTTGCAGCAGCGACGAACGGCAAAATTTTTGCGGATCCGCTTGGAGAATTTAGCAAAACGCGCCAAAGTTTTAAGCTCATGCCGGACGACGTGCGAATCTCACTCATTTCACGCAGACTTGGCATGATGGCTCAAGCAGGTCAATACAATGTTCCACGCATGTTGTCGCGAAAAGACGGAGCAGCTGCATGGCTTTCTATTAACGAATTCGTTCACGCGACCGCTTCCCTTGTTTTTCTGCTCAACAATCCTGTAACCGCAGGCTACTTGCCGTACTACAAGTGGCAGTTTGCGGCGTTGCGCAAGCTCAGCAATCGCATGGCTTCCAGACTTCCAGAAATATGTAACAAACTTGAGTCTTTGATGCGACTTTCTTCCGCTGCTTGCTTTGGCGGCGACGGTTTTGGCGAAGGCGGCAAAGGCGCTGGACTTGTGCAAAAGCAAGTTACCGCAATAATTAACAGCATTTGCGAAGACATTGTACGAGAGTTGCAATACGAGGGCTTAAGCGATTGCGACGAAACTTTTTTGGAATGGCAGCGGCCGTACGTTGAAGCGCATATTAATTCGCGCGCTGCGTGCTTAAGGAGCTTATGATGTGCGATTTATCAGCAAATACGAAAACGCAAAATACGAAAGAAGAAAATCTGGAAGTGCAAAAACTTGCAGAAGAAATCACCAAACTTGAGTGGGATCAGTTTCAGCTTACGCAAAACGAAGGCGGACGCGCGAATTGTCAAGGAAACTGGCCGACTTTTCACATTATGCGCGTGAGTCAGTTTTTGGCGTGGCCGCTCAATTTGCAAGAGTCTTATAAGCAGGATCTTGAGCGCGCGAATAGCGGCGGCCGCAATTTGATTACGGAAAAGTATGCGAGAATGATGGAGTCGACTGCGCCGGAAATTTTTGAGCGCACGATTAAGCCCTACATTAAGCCGATTTTGGAGCCTAGAAAAAGTGCGCAGGAGCAGATTATCGTAACGCAAGTTGAGTGGGCTGCGGATTTTCGCAATCGCTACCCGCATTTGGGTTTTGCGATGCGCGTGCTTAAAACTAGCGAAGATACGGCAGAAAATACGTCTTTTGAAACGTATTTGCGAGGCGAATTAAGCACGTATTCTGACGCAACTTTCGCAAAATACCAGCGTTTTGTAAATAACTTACGCGCGGAAAATCTAAATCTTACGCAAATAATAATCGCGAATACTGTGCGCATGTATGGCTACGATTCGCTCGAAGCGGCCGAGCGCGCGCAATAAAGCGCGAGCGTTTTATCTTTGTTAAATAAACGCTTATAAAAAAACTCGCTTTTGTGCGTTATCTATGAAAATATAAAGCACAAAAGCAAGCTACAAATAATACAAATTACGAATAAGTACGTTAAAATATTCCTCAAACAGAAATTCCACAATTTCACAATTATTTAATAACTATTTAAAATTCACATCCATTTCATATCTTTATGTTTCCAAGTCATATTAAATTCTTCGTCTTTACGAATAGAATTTATTACAGGCAAAAGGAACGCTTGTATTTCTGAAACTACATCTGAAAAACTACGAGTGTCTTCTACTCTTTTTCTCTTTATAAAACCCTTCCAACGAACACAACGCTCAGAATCCTTAACAAAATCTTCGTTAAAAGCCACAATCTCACCAAAAGAAGTGTTTCGATTGGAAAAAGTTTCAATTAAAGATTCTCTAAGAACCATTCCATCAAAATCTTCATTCTCACAAATCAAGCAGATATCATAAAAATCTTTATATCTACTGTTAATTAGACCTAACGCAACAATAGCTTCTATCTTTTCAGAAATTATAGAATAAGTAGAATATGCAAACATAATAGGAGACTCTTCATTTAGAATAGTCGGATAATTCATAGTAACACGATTAGGATAAACTACATCGCCGAACCCTATATCAATGCTCACATGAACCCTAGTCCTATCAAGATATGCTGTCGTACTTATTCTTGCACCGTGATATTCAGAAGACTTTTTTATGTCATTAACTTCCAAATTATCTATATCAAACTTAATAGGATCATCAGTTTTAATAGATAATATTTGCGAGAAAACATCTTTCAATTTAGATTTACTGTTTGAAATATTCTTAGCAAGCAAATCAATATCAGTAGTCGCACGCGTAAAACTGTTTTCATATAGTCCATAAAGAAGTATTCCTCCTTTTAGCGTAAAATTGTCAGCAAAATTAGATTTGGATATACGAAAAAGGACTCGCTCTAAAACATAAACATTTAATACATCACTGAACAGTTTGTCATTTTTCTTTGAGTAATTCGCGAGCCTATCTTTGATTAAACTAGCATTTTTCATATCATAACCCCCAATATTTGTTTCATAAATGATTCAATTCTAAGCAATTTTGCATATTTCATCAGTTTATTAATATTTCTATTTTTCATGCTGAGATAATTTCGTAGAATTTCAATTGCAGGTTCAAAACCAAGTTTGTTGCGATAAAAAATGATGTCACAAACAGTTTTTTCTATATCATAAATATAAAAATAATTCTCTCCAACCTCAATTTTTCTTATTCCTGTTTCATATCTCTGCTTTGAAAAACGATAAAATTCCATCCCTGCACAATTAATACACTTAGGTATACGAGATTCTCTAGGGATTGCAACATCTATTGATACTTGTTTTTCTGTAGTAAGCCCGTAATAAGAAGCTGCACTAATTAGACAAATTACACCTTTATTTTGAGAATACGCTGGAACTGCATAAAAATCATCAATTTCTCCGTTATATTCCAAGTTCTCATAATATGAACGATTAATACGTTCAAGATTGCCACTTTTTACAAACTGATTTATTTTGTACAGAGAATACCCATGCGATTTAAGAACTTCTATTGATATAAACTGCATATTCTTCATGTTATTTTGCATAATCTCACCTCCTTATAATTTGTATTTTAACGAATGTTTGCAGTTTTGTAAATCTGGTAACATTAAATAAAAATTTATAGAATGCAAGTAAAAGTTACCTATAGACTCATAGCAATAATTTAGATTCGACTGAGCGCGCGCGACGACCTGCCTGAGCGCTGCGATTTAGCGCGCGAAGGCAACTCGGAGCGGAAACTCGCTTAAGTTGGAAGTCCGGTGGACTTCCAACGCGAGTTTCGTAAGCGAGCGCGTATTCCTCACGGCTATTGGTAGCCGTTCGGCTGATTTGCGAATCGACGACTTCGAGCTGCATAATGCGCGAGAAGTCACTTCGATTCGCTGAGCTTGCTCAAGGTTGAAAGCACAGTGTGCTTTCAACGCAAGCTCAGTAGCGAGCGTTTATTCCTCACGGCTATTGGTAGCCGTTCGGCTGATTTGCGAATCGACGACTTCGAGCTGCATAATGCGCGAGAAGTCACTTCGATTCGCTGAGCTTGCTCAAGGTTGAAAGCACAGTGTGCTTTCAACGCAAGCTCAGTAGCGAGCGTTTATTCCTCACGGCTATTGGTAGCCGTTCGGTTGATTTGGCATGTGAAGCACCCCGTGCTTCACAATTGAGCCAAATCACGCTTTGAAGGAGCTTGAAATCCCAATGATTTCAAGCTCGGTCAAAGCGTGCGAACGCAAACTGCATACTGATACTGCACCAGTAACGAAAAACAACAGCTTAAGATGCAGCTTAAGAATAAAGCAGCGACGCCGCAGAAGCGGCGCGAGAGTCACCTTCGAGGAAAATCGTGGAGGCAGCGGAAAGACCGGCTTGTTGCAAAAACGCGCGGTAAAGCATTACGTCGGGTTTGCGCAAATGCGATTCGTAAGATGCACAAACGCCGTTAAGCTCGCCGAGTATTGGGCAAGTTTTTCGCGCGCAGTTAAGCCAATCGCTAGAAGCATTACCCAACGCCCACACGCGCACGTCGCTAGCAATCAACTCGCGCGCCGCAGCCGAAGCATCCGCGCGCTCGCCCACAAAACCACACTCGAAACGCTCAAAATACAAACGATATAGCCACGTAACTGCCGGCCCGTGATGCTCATCAAATGAAGTCAACGCGCGACTTCTACTCCACCCAGCCTCGCGCAAAGACTCGTGAAACTCAAATCCCCATTCCGGCTCGAAACTAAAAAGCACTTCCCCAATAAAATCCGGATAATCTGCAGCCAGCGTGCGGCGCGCATCCCAATCCACTAGCAGCTGCAAGTCAAAAACAACGTCAGTGATTTCTCTCGAAGCAGATTCGCGCACATTATTTATATCGGAAATATCGCAAATTCCGTTTGCACTCACTGCCTTAATTTCTGCGCTCATAATTTCCACTTGTTTATACCGATATTAAGAAAAACACTAAAAACGAACGTTAAGATAATCCAAGTCACACAGTTGGCGGAATACCAGCGCTCATATCATCAGCGCCCATCAAACCAGCACCGCCAACAGCACCTGCTGCAAAACTCGCCTGCAAACTGTTGAGATTGTATCCAAGCGCCTCAAGCTGCGCGCGACCGTCTTCATTAATGTTTTCAACGCTCCAGCGTGGCTTCCACGTCCAATCAATGCGAAACTCTTCCACCAAACCTGCGAGCGCATTCGCACACTCGTCCTCAATCAAATCAGTAAGCGGGCAAGCTGGAGTTGTAAGCGTCATGGTAATAATCGCGCGACCCAGCTCGTCAATTTCAATGCCATAAACCAAGCCTAAATCAACAACATCAATACCCAATTCCGGATCGACAACATCGTGAAGCGATTCCTTAATATCTTCTTCGGTAACCCTGCCAATATCGTTCGCGCTTAAAGGAGCTGGCTGCGTTTCCTTAGATGCCGCTTGCACATCAATTGCCGATTGATTTTCTACCATAATATTCCTTGCTTTGCTTGTACCAAAGTTCGATTTTACAAGCTGCCAAGAATTTGCGGATTTAAGTTTTGTGAAGCCTTTGCAATGCTGTCTTTTAAGCCTTCCCACGCCAAAAGCGCACACTTGATTCGCATCGGATAGCGCGATACGCCTTGCAAAACCATTGCGTCTTCCAGCACATCTTCGTCCTCTTCGTTTTGCAAACCTACGCCTCGAGATTCCATAAGTTTGTGGAAGAGCGCGTCTAATCGCAACGCTTCGTCAACCGACTTTCCTTCGACCAAATCAACCATCATCGAAAGGCTTGCTTGCGAAATCGAGCAGCCGTGACCGTCCCACTTAACGCTTGAAATTATTGGGTTTTTTAGGTTCGCGCTATTTGAAAGTTCCACACGCATGGTGACTTCGTCGCCGCAAGTTGGATTGAATTGGTGCGATTGGCCTAAAGCAGAGTTTTCGCCAGATGCAACAGCGCAACTTTCGTGAGTATTATTTAGTGTGATTTCAGCAGATTCTGCATTTTCTGTAGCTTTAGCAGATTCTGCATTTTCTGTCTTTTCAGCAGATTCTTGAGATTCTTCCTGCAGTTCCGCTTGTGCGAGCGCATCCGTGCTTTCAAAATGAGTTTTGCCATGCGGATTTCGCGCAGCATCCAAAATCACTTCTTGATACATGCTTTCCAAGCCGTCACCAGACGCATCTGAAAAACCAGCACCTGCACCAAAACCAGCACCTGCACCAAAACCAGCGCCCGCACCAAAACCAGCGCCCGCACCAAAACCAGCGCCCGCACCAAAACCCATATCAAACATACGCACTCCTTACCTACTTTCTAACTCGCTAACTTTCCAACTCGCTCGCTAACAATATTTAATCACTTATTTTTTAATAAACGATTCATCATTAGAAAACTCAACAACTTTTTTCAATAACATATCAACTTCACAAGTTTATGCTTTATATTTTCAAATTCAATTATTTCAAATATTATTTTTAAACAATCGTAGTAATAGCCGCAAGAAAATAAGTATTTAATAGTGTCGTATATGTGATACAATTATAAGAGGTCTTTTGTAAAGGCTTCCAAGTGCCGGGGACGTTTTCCCCGGCTTTTGTTTTACTTACTTATCCGTGTAGTTGGGTTATAAGTCAAAAAGTTGGGGAAAGCATGAGAGAACTTAGCATATTCATAGACGAATCAGGCAGCGATAATTTATCAGACTATTATTACATACTAACTATCGTACTTCATGATCAATCAAATAATTTAGATTATTCAATAAAACTTTACGAAAACTCACTCGAACAAAGACTACTTCCTAATATACCCTTTCATGCTTCACCTCTTATGAACAAAAAAGATAATTATAAATGTTTAGACATGTCTACAAGAAAAAAATTATTGCAATCATTTAGAATATTCTTCAGGCACGTTGAAATTCATTACCATACTTTTGTATACACAAACAGAAAATACGAATCAACAAGTCAATTGTCTGCGGCAATGCGCAAAGATTTAATTAATTTTTTATTCGACAATATGGAATATATGCAACAATATGAAAAAATAAAAATATACTATGACAATGGTCAGCAATCAATAGTTAATGCAATACACAAAGCAATGGAATATAGTTTGTCAAAAAATGCGACCATATACAGATACGCAAAACAATCACAGTATCGTCTAGCACAAATAGCAGATTACATTTGCATGGTAGAACTTACAAAACTCAAATACGAAAATAAACACATAACAAAGACAGATGAAAAATTTTTTGGTTCGTGGTCTGACTTTAAAAAAGGCATATTAAAAGAAACAAGGCATAAAGCTATTAAATAAAACAATGCATGCTGACTCGCCGATTCGCTTGGCTAACTCGCTAACTTTCCAACTCGCTCGCTAACAATATTATGCGCCAAAGTAGGCGCGAACGTGGGAGACGGCTTCAACAAGCGCGCGAGCCTCATCAACTGTATTGTAAACGCCAACAGAAGCGCGGTTTGAAGCATACACGCCAAAATGACGGTGAATCGGCTGAGCGCAATGATGCCCAACGCGAATCGCAATACCTTGAGCGTCCAAAAACTGTCCAACATCGTGTGGATGTACGCCTTCAACTTCAAAAGCAACCGTGCCAATTCGATTCTCTAAATCAGTTGGCCCCAAAACGCGAACGCCCGGAACATCCTGCAATGTTAGCAATTCTGCAGCAATTTCCTGCTCATGCTCTGCAACTCGGTTCATGCCCACCGCGCGCAACCAATCCGCTGCAACGCCAGCAGCAACCATTTGCGCAACCGGCTGAGTTCCAGCTTCAAAACGGTAAGGCGCATCCATGTATTGCGCTGGCTTGTTAAGCCACGCAAGCTCCACCATTGAACCGCCAAAATTCGCCGGCGGAAGAGCGTTCAAAAGCTCACGGCGACCATACAAGAATCCAACTCCCGTAGGACCGTACATTTTATGCGCACTAAATGCTGCAAAATCAACGTTTAACGCGTGAAAATCAACCGGAATATGCGGCACTGACTGGCATGCGTCGAGCACAAAAATCGCACCAACTTCGTGAGCGCGCTTGCAAATCGACGAAACATCCGTAATAGCACCAGTAACGTTGCTAATATGCGTAACTGCAACGATTTTTGTGCGCTCGTCAATAATTGTTCGCAAATAATCTTCATCCGTGCGCACGCGGCCGTCCTCTGTTACGTCAATCCAGCGAAGCTCAGCACCAGTTCGAAGAGCAAGCTCTTGGAATGGCAGCAAAACAGAGTGATGATCCGCGCGAGATACGACTATTACGTCACCTTCTCGAAGCGCGAAATTTTGGTGGAAAGCACGCTTAGAATCGGTAGAGTCTGCAGAATCAGCTAAATCAGCACTGTCTTTTTTGCAGATTTTTGCCTTCGCACTAGCGTTACCAATAGCAGTTGCGAGAAGATTCAGCGCGCCTGTAGCGCCCGGAGTAACAACAATTTCCTCACTGCCAGCATCTGCACACGCCCCAACAAGCAACGCAACTTTCGCACGCGCTTGTTCAAACGCAACCGTCGAAAGTGCAGCCAACTCGTGCGCTCCCCTGTGTACACCAGCGTTAATTGTTTCGTAAAACTCTTTTTCGGCGTCGATTACAACTTGCGGCTTTTGCGAAGTTGCTGCAGAATCCAAGTAAATCAAGGGTTTTCCGTGCACAGTATCGTGAAGCGAAGTGCCGTGAACTGTGCGACGTAAAATCGGAAACTGCGAGCGCAAATCGCTAAATTCTCGCATAATATTTTCTGTAGCCATATTAAACCGTTATTGTTACGTTATTTTTACGCTATTTTTACAAATATACAGATAGATTAAACTGTACTTAAACTGCGCTTAAGCCAGTGCCGACTCGGTTGCACCTTCCGGCAAGTACTTGTCGTAGCCTTCTTCTTCCAGCTCGTCCGCAAGCTCCGGGCCAGCCGTCTTTACAAAGTGACCTTGCGCAAAAACGTGCACGATATCCGGCTTAATATACTTGAGGATTCGCGTATAATGCGTGACCATCATAATACCCAAACCGGTGTTTTCTTTGGCTCTATTCACACCTTCCGACACAATTCGAAGCGCGTCAACGTCGAGTCCGGAATCAGTTTCGTCCAAAATTGCAAACTTTGGTTTCAAAAGCTCTAGTTGCAAAACTTCCGCGCGCTTCTTTTCGCCGCCAGAGAAGCCCTCGTTTACAGAGCGTGACGCAAATTTTGGATCCATGCGAAGCTTTTTCATAGCCTCGCTGAGTTCTTTCACCCAGCTTCTTAAAGATGGTGCCTTGCCATCTACTTCGGTTTTTGCAGTGCGAAGAAAGTTCGTCATAGATACGCCCGGTACCTCTACTGGGTATTGCATTGCGAGGAATAATCCAGCTTTTGCGCGCTCGTCAGGAGTCATTTTCAAAATATCTTCGCCGTCGAGAAGTACTTGACCAGAATCGACTTCATACTTTGGGTGACCTGCCAAAGTGTAGGCAAGAGTAGATTTTCCAGATCCGTTAGGACCCATGATTGCGTGCGTTTCGCCAGAATGAACTGTAAGATTTACGCCTTTTAAGATTTGCTTGCGACCTTCTTTTGTTTCTACAGAAGCGTACAAATCCTTAATTTCCAAAGTTGACATGTTTTTCTCCTATTCTTCCGTTCTTGCAAGACGGCGATCAATAGCCTTCATTAAGTGATCAACAATTTCCGGAACGCCAATTTCTTCAATAAGCTCGTTAAAGAATCCGCGCACAACAAGCTTTCTAGCCTCAATCTCACTAACTCCGCGAGACTGCAAGTAGAAAAGCTCTTCGTCGTCAAATCGACCGACTGAACTTGCGTGACCGGCACCAATAATATTGCCGTTCTCAATTTCCAAATTCGGCTCAGAATCGGCGATTGCGCCAGGAGTAAGTACCAAATTACGGTTCAACTCGTACGAATCTGTGCCAGGAGCTTCCGGCTTAATAAGCGCGTTTCCAACCCAAGTCGAATGCGCGCCCTTTCCTTCCAAAGCGCCCTTGTACACGACTCGGGACTTGCATTCTGGATAATTGTGCACAACCATTGTGCGGTGCTCAACATGCTCGCCAGGATCTACAAAATACATGCCAAGCATGTTCAAATCGCCCTGTTCGCCGCCAAAATCCTGATCCATGCGAATGCGCACAACATCTCCGCCAAGAGTGACCATTGTGTGGCGAAGCGAAGCGCCTTCACCTACGTGAATACGCTGATTTCCAACGTGTTTGCTGCCCGAATCCCACTCTTGAATAAAGGTAGTAGAAACGTGCGCGTGCTTTCCGAGGATAATTTCCACACCTTCAGCAAGTTTCGCGCATCCGGTATGTTCGATAATAATATCCGCATTCGAGCGAGAGTCAGCTTCGATTACTAAGTGCAGTGCGTCAAGCGACTGTACAGCGTTTTCATTTGCGCTATTTACGAGATTACCCTGAATTTTCAGCACGATTGGCTTTTTGATTTCGCCAGATACGTGAAGTACGTGCGCTTGCTTCGCCGCATTCCATGCGACTGCAGCCGCGCGATCAGAAGGTTTCATGTCGGTGTGAGGAGCCTCGTTTTGCGGCTTTACTTGCAAACTTACGGAACCGTCGCTTCCAACGTAAGAATCATCCAAAGCGGCTCCACCAACGCCTTCAAGCGTTACTTGAATACTATGAGACGGTTCAAAACGCTCGAAAAACTCGGGAATTCGCTCAACTGGAGTGTATCGCCAATCTTCCTGCTTACGCGTAGGAATCGCAAAATCTTCCACATTGAACGAGCGCACGGATTTATCGGCACTAGAAGGCATTGCGGCAGGAACCGCATACGGATCATTAGGATCTGCTACAGGAATAGTAATTTCCTTACGCGCAGAAGAATTTTTAGAATCAGTAATATTTTCAGACATAGTATTTTTAAACCCAGTATCTTCCATATTTTCACTACTTGCTATCTCGCTCATCAGCCAACGGATCCTTCCATTTGCAGCTCAACTAAGCGATTCAACTCAAGTGCGTACTCCATTGGCAGCTCACGACTAATCGGCTCCACAAAGCCGCGCACAATCATGCCCATAGCCTCTTTTTCTTCAAGCCCACGACTCATCAAGTAGAAAAGCTGATCTTCGGAAACCTTGGAAACAGTAGCCTCGTGAGCCATCGAAACGTCATCTTCGCGCACATCAACATGCGGATAAGTGTCGGACCTAGAAAAATCGTCAACAAGCAAAGCATCGCACACAACCGAAGAACTAGAGCCTTTCGCGCCTTTAATAATCTTCACAAGACCACGGTAAGCTGAACGTCCGCCGCCGCGCGAAATCGACTTCGCAACAATCGTTGAACTCGTGTGCGGAGCCAAATGAATCATTTTCGCACCAGTATCCTGATACTGGCCACAGCCAGCAAAGCTCAAAGACATAGTTTCTGCTTTTGCATACGGCTCTGCGAGAATACAAGCAGGATACTTCATAGTAGCTTTGGAGCCAATGTTGCCGTCAACCCACTCCATTGTACCGCCTTCGCGCACGTAAGCTCGCTGAGTTACCAAGTTATACACGTTATTTGACCAGTTTTGCACAGTTGTGTATCGCACGCGCGCATGCTTTTCCACAACAATTTCAACGTTTGCAGCGTGAAGAGAATCCGTGGAATAAATCGGAGCCGTGCAACCTTCAACGTAATGCACGTACGAGCCTTCGTCTGCAATAATCAACGTACGCTCAAACTGACCCATATTCGGCGTATTAATGCGGAAGTAAGCCTGAAGAGGAATATCCACATGAACACCTTTTGGAACGTACACGAACGAGCCACCACTCCAAGCCGCAGTGTTCAGAGCCGCAAACTTGTTGTCGTCAACCGGAATCACAGTTGCAAAATACTTTTTTACCAGCTCTGGATACTTTTGCACTGCTGTATCCGTATCAACAAAAATTACGCCTTGAGCTGCTAAATCTTCACGAATCGAATTGTAAATAACTTCCGACTCGTACTGCGCTGCAACGCCAGAAACTAAACGCTTTTTTTCAGCTTCCGGAATGCCTAAACGATCGTAAGTTTTGCGAATATCTTCTGGCAAATCATCCCAAGTTTTCGCTTGATCGTGAACCGGACGCACATAATATTTAAAATCGTCAGCGTCAAAACCGCTTAAATCTACTCCCCAATCCGGCATCGGCTTTTGCAAAAATGCACGGTAGCCTTGCAGACGAAGATTTAGCATCCATTCCGGCTCATTTTTGTCAGCAGAAATTGCGCGAACAACCGACTCGTCAATACCCTTCTTTGCAGCCTCGCCTGCAGCATCCGAATCATGCCAGCCGTAATTGTACTCGCCAAATTCAGCAACGATTTGCTCGTCCTGGCGAATTTTATCCTCATTAACGCGAGCGCGATCTGCCACATACTGGCTCATTTCAACGTCTGCAGCTTTATTTTTTAATGAATCATGATCATTATTTTCTGTAACGCCCATAACGTCTATAACACCTCCACACATAACGCATCACTGTGCGCATCACTGTGCGCATCATCATGCGCATCAATTCGCAAAAGCTGCCCCCGTAAGCATCACTCTTACGCTCTCCCTACTCACATTACTTACCTATCTAAGGTTACCGCGTAATGCGATTTCGTGGTATAGCTGTGTTACACGCAAAACGTAATGTTTATCACAATCTCATAAAACAAAAGCGGTAAAACTTAGGAAACCCAGTTCTACCGCTTATTTTTACATACTTAAGACTAGTTATCTGCCTTGCTATTTTGAGCAGCTGCTTGATGCTCAAGAGCCGCCGCAACCAAGCCAGCAAACAGTGGATGAGGCTTAGTTGGGCGAGACTTAAACTCTGGATGAGCTTGGGTTGCTACGTAGAATGGGTGAACTTCCTTTGGAAGCTCCACAAACTCAGTCAAATTACCATCTGGGCTTTGACCGCTAATACGCAAACCGGCTTCACGCAAACGATCCTTATACGCCACATTCACTTCATAACGGTGACGGTGACGCTCAGTAACATGTGTCGTGCCGTAAAGCTCAGCAACAATAGAATCTTCTTCAAGCGTTGCAGGATAAGAGCCAAGTCGCATTGTGTGACCCATATCTCCCTTACCAGCCACAATATCCTTTTGCTCTTCCATAGTTGCGATTACTGGGTCACCACAATCCTTCTCAAACTCAGTGGAATTAGCATCCTCAAGCCCAAGCACGTGACGAGCGTACTCAATAACCATGGACTGCAAGCCAAGGCAAAGACCAAGTGTTGGTAAGCCGTGCTCGCGAGCGTAACGGAGCGCGCCAATCTTACCTTCAATACCGCGAATGCCGAAGCCGCCTGGAATAACCATGCCGTCCATTTGGTCAAGAGCTGCAGCCGCACCTTCTTGAGTTTCGCACTTGTCGGCAGCAACCCAGCGCACGTTAACTTTAGCCCAGTTTGCAAAACCACCAGCCTTAATAGCCTCAGTAACGGAAAGGTATGCATCTGGCAAATCAATATACTTTCCAACGATTGCAATGTTGAGCTCATGCTTCGGATGATGCACGCGCTCAAGCAAATCTTCCCACTCGTTCCAATCAACATCGTGGAATGGAAGCTCAAGCTCACGAACAACGTAAGCATCCAAGCCCTCGTTGAATAAAATCTTTGGCACATCGTAAATGCTTGGGGCATCAACGCAGTTCACAACGCCTTCAGCATCAACATCGCACATTAGCGAAATCTTATCTTTAATTCCTTGATTAAGCGGACGATCCGAACGCAAAACAAGAGCATCTGGAGAAATGCCAAGCTGACGAAGCATCATCACAGAATGCTGAGTTGGCTTAGTCTTTAATTCGTGAGCCGCAGCAATATAAGGCACTAAAGAAACGTGCACAAACATGCAATTTTCTGGACCTAAATCGCGGCGAACTTCGCGAGCAGCCTCAAGGAACGGCTGGGACTCAATATCACCAACCGTGCCGCCGATTTCCGTAATAATCACATCTACGTCGTCACTTGCTTGCGCGCGCATACGCGACTTAATTTCGCCAGTAATATGCGGAATAACTTGCACGCACTGGCCCAAATATTCACCAGCGCGCTCCTTACGAAGCACAGATTGATAAATCTGACCTGTAGTTACATTCGCTTTCTGGCTTAAGAAAACATCGAGGAATCGTTCATAATGACCAATATCGAGATCTGTTTCTGCACCATCTTCCGTCACATAGACTTCACCATGCTGGAATGGGTTCATTGTGCCCGGGTCAACATTGATATAAGGATCGAGTTTTTGTTGTAATACATGCAATCCGCGACTGCGTAAAAGTCGGCCTAACGAAGATGCGGTAAGACCTTTTCCAAGGGACGAAACAACGCCACCAGTGACAAAAATATGCTTTGTAATATGCTCCTGAGAGTTACCATGTTTGCTTCTAACCATGGAACTCCATGGTATCTTCGAGCCTCGACGCGGGTGTTGATTCGCAAAAAATCGAACAAAATCAAACAAGATGTGCAACGGCTTCTAAAGCAAGCTTGTAGCCATACAATCCCATGCCGGTAATAGTGCCAGTTGCAACAGGACTAATTACACTAATTTTACGGAAAGCGTCACGCGCAGCAGGATTAGAAATATGTACTTCCATAAGTGGTACGCCTGCATCCAACACCATGTGAGCCGCATCCGCAAGCGCATAACTGTAATGTGTAAAGGCAGCAGGATTCATCACAACTGGCGTATGAGTATCGGCAGCTTCGTGCATCCAGTGAACCATTTGTGCTTCGTCGTCACTTTGGCACACTTCTACTTTGAAACCAAACTCCGTACCCCATTGTTCACAATACTCGCGCAAGGTTTCAAAATTCTCACTACCATATACGTCCGGCTGACGTACACCTAAACGACCTAAATTCGGTCCGTTTACTACAAGCACTTTTTTTAGCTGATGATTTTCCATTATTACCTCGTAAGATTCATTAATTTTGCTGATAAACTCGTCTAAACGCTTCCTGAACCGCTTCACTAGGAGGATTGTCAAGATGAATAGGATTTGAAATACCATCTAAAATTACAAATCGCAACATATTGCCGCGCGCTTTTTTGTCGCGATGCATAAGATTAAGCACATGCTCAAACGCCGATTCAACATCTTCTCCATACTGCCACAAAGTTGGTAATCCGAGCGAATCTAAAAGCGAACGATGATATGCAACGTCTTCCGCATCCAAATATCCCAAAATTTGCGCAAGCTCCGACGCAAAAACCATGCCAACAGCAACTGCGTTTCCATGACGCCAACGGAAATGTTCAATCTGCTCAATCGCATGACCTAAAGTATGTCCGTAATTCAAAAACTCACGCAAACCCTGTTCTTTTAAGTCACTCGATACATGATATGCTTTCACACGAACTGTGCGATCAATAAGTTCCACAATAAGATTTTGAAGCTCAGTATTATTTTCTAGCTGATTGCCATTAAACTCACGCAAAAGTCTGGCATTATGGGAGTCGCTAAGAATCTTTAAAATTTCGCCGTCACGAATAAACCCAGATTTTGCAACCTCTCCCAAACCTTCAATAAGAATATCGTTTGGAAGAGTTGCAAGCGTAGAAGTATCTGCTAAAACGCCAGCTGGAGTATAAAAACTGCCAACTAGATTCTTTCCAGCATCCGTATTAATACCAGTTTTACCGCCCGTAGATGCGTCAACCATTGCAAGAAGCGAAGTAGGGCAGTTTACATAACGAATTCCACGCATCCAGGTTGCTGCAACGAAACCAGCTACATCCGTTGCAGCGCCGCCGCCTAAGCCAACAATTGCGTCGGATCTAGTAAAACCTGCATCCCCAAGTCGCGCCCAAAGTCCACTTGCAACTTTCATAGTTTTTCCGGCTTCCGCATCCGGAACAAGCATGTCAAAAACTTCATAACCTGCTTGGCGCAGAATAGCGCGCGCCTTGTCACTGTGACGTTGAACTGGCTGCGTGTGAACAAGTGCTACTCGCATTGGCTTAGTCCCAAGCATCTGCGGCAAAAGATGCATTGCGCCGTCACCAATTCGCACATCGTAGGGTTCAATCGCTTCGCCTGTAACATGCACTATGCGTTGCATAATCATGCTCCTTAATTTTTCTGCAGCCATGTATGGCGTAGAGCCTTTTGTTGGCATATGAATATTTGATACTGCTCTAAAAATTGGATCTCGCTGCTCAAATAATTCCATCCAACGTTTTTCAGCATCGTCACCGATAAGCATTGGGCGATTATTATTCCAACTCGCGCGTTCAACAGCTTCTTTTACGTTTGCTTGTAAATAAACAACACGACCACCCAAATTCATGTATTTTCGCAAAACTTCTTGCGTTTCTTCACGAATAGGAGCACCACCGCCAAGTGCCACAATGCCTTCCGCAGCTTGATTTCCCAAAATTATGTCGCGCACTACGCGAGCTTCTACTTTACGAAAAGCCTCTTGACCATATTGCTCGAAATATTGCGTAATTGACATAGCAATATTGTGCTCAATCATGGTATCAGTATCGTAAAAAGGCAGATGCATGATGTGCGCAACTTCACGACCAACACGCGATTTTCCAGCTGCAGGCATGCCAATGATAACAGCTAACGGCATTTTATTCTCGCCTACTGTGGTCACATTCACCGCTTTTACATTCACCGCATGTGCTCTTTCCAAGATTGAACATATTGAGTAGCATTGCGCTTAGTTTCTTCGATACTATCTCCACCGAATTTTTCTAAAGCATATTTTGCTAAAGTAAGTCTTACCATCGCTTCTGCAACTACGGAAGCCGCTGGCACAGCAGTAAAATCAGAACGCTGATTAATAGCTTGAGCAGCTTCGCCAGTAAGCACGTCTACTGTCCGCAAAGCGCGCGGAATAGACGGAATTGGTTTCATTGCAGCACGCACGCGAATAATTTCGCCGTTTGACATGCCACCTTCAATACCACCAGCGCGATTAGTAAGACGCTTAATTTTACCGTTTTCGTCTGTTACTATTTCGTCGTGAGCAGCCGATCCAGGGCGATCCGCTTCTGCAAAGCCATCTCCGATTTCCACACCTTTAATAGCCTGGATTCCCATAAGCGCTGACGCGAGCGCTGCATCTAAGCGGCGATCTGACTCCACATACGTACCGACTCCTGCAGGCATTCCATATGCGAGAACTTCCACGACTCCACCGAGCGTATCCGCATTCGCTTTTGTTTCATCAATGCGAGCAATCATTCGCGCTTCAGCATCTTTATCGAGAGTGCGAACTGGGGAAGCATCCAAATCAGCAATATTGTCAGGTGTTGGTAAACCTAAACTTTTGTTAGCATATACACCACCGATGCCAACAACATGCGCAACAGTGCGCACACCTAAAGCTTGTTCCAAAAATGCAGCAGCCACGGCACCCAAAGCCACTCGCGAAGCTGTTTCCCTAGCACTTGAACGTTCCAAAACCTCGCGAGCATCATCAAAACCGTACTTTCTCATGCCAGTTAAATCCGCATGCCCTGGACGCGGTCTAGAAAGTGGCGCATTTCGCCCTTCTTTTGAAATCTCATAATCCAAAGGATCCGCGCTCATTACTTCCGTCCACTTTGGCCACTCTGTATTCGCAATTTCCACAGCAATCGGTGAACCAAGCGTTACCCCATGACGAACTCCAGTAAGAAGCCGCACTTTGTCTTGCTCGAACTTCATTCTGGCACCTCTGCCATAACCAAGGCGACGACGCGCAAGCTCCGCAACAACATCGTTGCTCGTTACGCGCACACCAGCCGGCAAACCTTCAATCATGGCAACTAATGCTTCACCGTGCGACTCCCCTGCCGTTTGCCATCTCAGCATGCTATTCTCCATTCTTAACTCATTTACGCGTTTAACTACTTACTCTACTAACTACCGAGTATTGAGTGGGTTGTGATTGACAGCAATGCTGCAAGTAAGGCAGATATTGCTTCTACCGGTACGAATGGTATTGATGCTTTAGCTGGCATGCGGATTTTGCAGTAAATTTTCCATGCTAAAAGCCAAACTAAGCCAACTACTCCAACTAAAGCAAACCAGTAAATTAAGCAGTCAAAGCCGAATAATACTAAGGCTTGTGCAATCATTGCCGCGCTTGTAATATCTCCGAAGCCGATAGCATTTTTTGCGGAAATTTTTTGCATAATCCAGTAAATTGCAAAAATAATTACGCAAGAAATCCATCCTAACATCAGCACGCTAATATTTCTAAACCAAATAATCGAATATATAAGATTCGCAAAAGATTGAAAAAATAGCGCAATAATAATCCAAAGTCTTGGAACTACGCGACTTTTTATATCCGTTATACAAACTGAAATTAAACATGTAAGCGTTGGTAGCGCCGATAGTATCGTAATCATTAATTGCTTCATTAAAACAGATTACGAACACTTGCAAAACTGTTACAATCTCAACACATCTATGTGGTTAAAACCCTCCAAAAGCCGGAAACTTTTCTCGCGTTTGGAGCACCAAACCAGCCGTAACCCTCCAAAAGCGAGGTAACGCTCGCGCTATAAGCGCTCAAGCATGTCGTCGCGAATGAGATATATCACTCACGCACAACAACAAACAAAAACCTAGTTGGCATTTTCGTTGGAACGCTTGTACTCGTCACGGAATTGTAAGAATTCTTTTTCGTTATCCGTAAACTTTGTTTCACCGGTTTTCAAATTCGTGGTTACAAAGTAAATCCACGATCCATCCTGAGGCTTAAGCGTAGCAAGCAACGCATCGTCTCCAGCAATACCAATAGGTGTAGGCGTCAAACCTTTGCGAATACGCGTGTTATACGGATTATGAGCATCATCAAGCATCGCTTGCGTAATCTTTAAAGGCTTTACTCCTGCACCATAAGCAACAGTGGAATCCATGCCAAGTGGCATATCTTTTGCCAAACGGTTAAGTATTACGCGCACAACTTTTCCATAATATTCACGATTATTCACTTCAGCTTCAGCAATTGAAGCGATTATCAACGCTTTCTCACGATTATCACCTTTAGGAATACCAAGCGAATCAAGCTTAGAAATGCGCTTTTTGATCATTGCAGCAAGAATATCTTCTGCACTTTTCATAGACTTTACATTATAGACTCCAGGCTCAAGCCAACCCTCAACATTGCCATGAGCTTCAGGAGGCAAAATGCCAGCAACACCATCTGCTAAAACTGCCTTAAACTTGTCAAGACTTATTCCAGATAGAGTTGAAGCACGTTGCAAAATATCCGTCGCATGCTCTCCTGCACGAACATCAAGGAAGCCACCTGCCTTTGTTTGATCGGAAAGAATATTAACCACGTCTATGGCAGCCATATGCTTCTTCAACAAGTAAACACCCGGGTACAAGATTTTATTATTTGCTGCAACAGCAGAAGTAAATGCTGCCTGCGATTTAACAACATTTGCTTTCACTAATTTTGCGGCGATAGCAATAGCACCTTCGCCAGTATCAACAGTAAATTCAACTGATCCAAAACTAGGTCCTGACCAATCTGCAACAATTTCACTATCATGAGCAGAATGCCACGATTTCACTGCGCTATAGCCCACACAGCCAACAACACCTACTACGAATATAAGTAGAATAACTAGAACTATTTTTGCTCGTTGCTTACGTTTTTTTGCTTCAGAGCGAGCTCTTGCTTTTCTGCGTGAACTAGCAGTTGAAGATGAGCTAGTAGAAGAATGAGTTGATTTTGACGACGGCTTACCATCATGCTCAGTCCATTGCGCATGTTTGTCAAAGAATTCGTCAAAATTGTCAGACACGCTATGCTCCTCTTGTTATTTCTACTTCTGTTACACACACTTCAAAGCTACTCTGCATGATTTGAGTCAAGAGCTGACTGCAAAATCAACACTGCTGACTGCTGATCCACCATAGGACGATGTTGCCGAGTAGAAAAATCAGCTTGTAGCAACTGCCGATGAGCACTAACTGTTGTTAAACGCTCATCCTTCCAAACAATATCAGGCACATAAGAAAGCGCCCAATCACCATCATTTTGTGCTATTTGAATACGTTTAGCTAAATTTTTCCCCCAACGACGCGCTTTTTTCGCAGATTTTCCTTCAGAACCGTCTAATTGAAGAGGCAAGCCAATTACAACACGTTTAACCTGATTTTCTTCTATTAGACTCATAATTTCGTCAATAGCTCTAAAAGAATCTCCGAAAACTTGCACATTGCCAATCGGGTGCGCAAAAGTGAGCTCAGGGTCGGAAAGAGCAAGTCCGACCCTAGCATCACCCAAATCAATACCTAACCACACCATGAATTTTGTGCTGCTTTTGGTAAAGATTATATCGTTCTGTTTTAAGCGGATAGCTACGCATTATGCGAGCTTAGACACTGGCGCTTCACAGCTTCCAACGCTTCGTCAATCTTAGAAGCATCCGTACCGCCGCCCTGAGCGAAGTCCGGCTTGCCGCCGCCACCGCCGCCGAGAACCTTAGAAGCAATGCGAACCAAGTCACCAGCCTTAGCTCCAAGTCCGCGCGCAGCCTCGTTTGTGGCCACAGCAACCATTGGCTTATCATCCTCGTTTACGCCGCTCAAAACTACTACTGCAGGAGCATCCTCACCTAGGCGAGAGCGAACGTCGAGCACCGTCTTACGGAGCGTATCGAAGGAACCAAAGTTACCAACGTTCTTAACAGCCAACTTAATGTTTCCGGCAGCAGCTTTAGCAGCCTCAATCAGAGCTGGAACGGAATTAGCGAGCCGAGACTCATAGACTGCAGCGAGCTTACGATCCGAATCCTTCATCTTGTTAAGCAAGGATTCCAAACGTTCAACCAACTCGTCTGGGCGAGCGTTCACCATGTCTGCAAATTGAGCAACTAAAGCGTGCTCGCGAGCGCCATACTCGTACGCTGCCTCGCCGCAAAGTGCATCAATACGACGAACACCAGAGCCAATGGAAGACTCCGAAAGAATAGTGACCATACCAATCTTGCCGGTGCTCTTAGCGTGAGTGCCACCGCAAAGCTCGCGGCTCCAACCGTCGCCAATTTCAACCACGCGCACAACATCGCCGTACTTTTCGCCGAACAAGTGCATTGCTCCAAGCTTAAAAGCGTCGTCAATTGGCATTTCCTTAGGAACAACCTGCAAATCGTCGCGAATACGCTCGTTGACACGAGCTTCAACGCGTGAAAGCGCATCCTTATCAACAGCCTTTGGCCACTGGAAGTCGAAGCGCAAGCGGTCTGGATCAACCACGGAACCGCGCTGAGTTGCCTGAGGACCAAGCTCTTCACGCAAAGCCTTGTGAAGAGTATGTGTAGCTGTGTGGCTTCGTGCCAAAGCAGCCCTACGGACCTGATCAATATTCGTGTTTACAGGAGCGCCAACGTTAAGCGTACCTTCAGTCAAACGGCAGCTGTGAACAATCAAATCCTTGATTGGACGCTGAACATCGTCAACTTCCAAAATTGCGCCGTCGTCGGAAATAATCTCGCCCTGATCTGCAATCTGACCACCACGCTCAGCGTAGAATGGCGTGCGATCGAGAATAACCTCAACGTTTGCAGGAGCGGTGACACTTTTAACAGAACCTTTACCTGCCTCAACAATTGCCAAAACGTTGGAACGGCTGGAGAAGTCAGTGTAACCGAGGAAGTCAATTGGCTTTTCAAGTTCTTTCTTAATATCGTCGTAAACACTCACATCCACATTGTGACGCTTCTTCAAAGCATCAGCGCGAGCGCGACCTTTCTGCTCGCTCATAAGCTCGCGGAACTTAGCTTCATCAACCTTAACACCTTGCTCGGCAGCCATCTCCAGAGTCAACTCAATTGGGAAGCCGTAAGTATCGTGCAAAGTAAAGGCGTCTGCGCCGCCAACCATAGGGTCGTCCTTGTGTTCTTTCTTAGCTTTTTCAACAGCCAAGTCGAGAATAGTCGTGCCCTTTTCTAGAGTGCGGCGGAAAGCATCTTCCTCACCGTAAGCAGCTTCACTTACTTCGTGGAAAGTATCGTTAAGCTCCGGATAGCTTGGCTCCATAGCGCCCTTAGAAACTGGGAACAGGGTTGGCAAAACTGGGTCTTGCACGCCAAGCATACGCATTGCGCGAACAGTTCTGCGAAGAAGACGACGAAGAACGTAGCCGCGGCCAACATTACTTGGACGCACGCCGTCGCTCATAATCATCAAAGCGGAACGCACGTGATCTGCCACAACGCGGAAACGAACATCAGCATCAGCATTGCTTCCGTACTTTACACCACTAAGCTTTTCTGCAGCTTCAATAACTGGGTAAACTTCGTCAGTTTCATAAATATTTTCTTTACCTTGCATAAGGTAAGCCAAACGCTCCAAACCAGCGCCGGTATCAATATTCTTCTGATCAAGCTCACCAGCAATATGCAAATCGGTCTTAGACTTGACGTTATCTACCTGGTAATTTTCAAAAACCAAATCCCAAATCTCAATAAAGCGAGATTCGTCAGCGGCAGGACCACCATCACGACCGTACTTAGGACCGCGATCAACGTAAATTTCAGAGCATGGACCGCCAGGACCAGGACCACCAGTAGTCCAGAAGTTATCTTCCATACCGAAAACTTGCATATGCTCTGGGTCAAAGCCCTCGTTCTTCCAAATTGCGCGAGCTTCATCGTCGTCAGTGTACGTGGTTACCCAAAGCTTTTCTGGATCAAAACCATATCCACCTTTATCTTGAGGACTAGTTAAAAGCTCCCAAGCATAATGTATTGCTTCTTCCTTAAAGTAATCGCCAAACGAGAAATTACCAACCATTTGGAAGAACGTGCCGTGACGAGTAGTTTTACCAACTTCATCAATATCGAGCGTACGCACGCACTTCTGGTTTGATGCCATGCGGCGCGAAGGAGGCGTCTGCTCACCAAGCAAGTAAGGAATAAACGGCACCATGCCGGCGATAGTAAACAATGTCGTTGGGTTCGGCGAAATAAGAGAAGCCGAAGGAACGACCATATGACCATTTTTAGCAAAATAGTCAAGATAACGCTTTGCAATTTCTGCTGTGCGCATACGTACGAACTCCTTGTGTAATTTTTAGCAAGATTCAATCAAACAGTTATGTGTAAAAGCACACACATGTTACATGAAATCGTGCCGCATGACGCACGACGCAATCATGCAAACATTCAATATAGTACTTCAATACCTAACTTAAACAAACTCTTCCAACTCGCATTCTCATAAAACGCAAGCAGATTTAACAAAATCCTCATTAAAATTCTTCGTGACGGCGATGAGCATAACGCGAATTAAGCTCAGCTTCATGCTTTTTGCGACTAGCGTTAAAATCTTTCAACAAACCTAACACAGTAGTCAAAGTAATATTTTCCGGCTCTTTACTAAACATAAATTTGCGAGCAGTATCCGGCATTTTCGCTTTTACGTAAGCACGTGCTTTTGTTACTGCAAGTACACCAATTACAATGCCAACACACATCCAAAATAAGCGCTTAAACATTACTCACCCCTGCTTGCAGTGCTATCGGAAGATTCTTTTGCAGCGTGACGTCCAGTAGAATGTGAATCAGTTGGCACCGTTGGCTTATTAAAGAAAGAAGCAACTGTGTCTTTGAGTGCATAGCCGGCAGCAGCAATCTTCACAATTGGTTTACCTAAGAATG
Organism: Gardnerella washingtoni; assembly: GCF_049262705.1. Lineage (NCBI taxonomy): Bacteria > Bacillati > Actinomycetota > Actinomycetes > Bifidobacteriales > Bifidobacteriaceae > Gardnerella > Gardnerella washingtoni. Next base: position 1,082,872 of record NZ_CP058398.1, read on the forward strand.
CTCCATACAAGTCGGTAAGAGCACCAATATTTGTAACAGTTGTGCGAGTAGCTCCTGAAACAGCATTTACATCGTCAAGAGTTTTATTCACCTGCTTAATAGTTGTAACCGACTCATCAATTGCAGGCATCGCATGCTCACCCGACTCTTTAACAGTTTTCGCAATCTGATCAAACAACTTGCCCAATCTGATTAACGGATAAATCAAAAAGCCTGAAAGCACAGCAAATGCAATTGCAGCAATAAGAGCAGCTATGTCTCCAACGCTCATCGTAACCTCTTTCTGTACTATTTTGCTTAAGATTTCGCTGTGCTGAAAGCTCATATAACAGCAAAACAGACTATGTATTCAACCCTTCGCAATGACTTAAGACTAACGAACGGTAACGACGCATATGTCTTAAGCAAGTAAAAGCAAAAGCTACTCGTTATAGCCTTGAATAGTGATGGCATTATCAATGGGCTGAGTAGTGTCAAAATCAAGTCGCGTTACACTTCCATTTGCTGGACGTTCGCTTAAATCGTAACCGGCAGGAGCAAAACGGTGCATCAAACTCAAAAGTGTATTTCCGTGTGAAATTTGCAAAACATTATCTCCATCATGCAATGAAGCATTTGCAGCAATTAGCGCAAAACCCTCCTCTACGCGAGTCCAATACTCAATATCTGACTCGGCATCGTGGAAAGGATCTGCCTCTTTAAGCATGTCACGAGTGGCTGCAAGCCCAAACTTTTCAACAATTTCATTATAAGTGTGAGCTCCATGAGGAGCACCCGCTGCCCACCAAGCCATTTGCATATCTTGACCTTCAAAATAGCCATAGCATTGCTCGCGAAAATGCATATCGCTCACAAGCTTCGGACGAGCGTTACCAGCTGCTTCGTTTACGTCGAGAATACGCTGAGCTGTGATTTGCGCACGCGTAGTATCCGAACAGTATGCGGCGGCAAAAGTAACATTTTCCAGCTTTTTTGCAGCCGTATCAGCATCCTTCAAACCTTTTTCGGTAAGCGGAGAATTTGACCAACCTTGCAGACGATTGTAACGATTAAATAGCGTCTGACCGTGACGCACTAAATAAAGATGCAGCAACATAACTCCATTATTGCACCACGCGGTACATATATTTTAGTTGCGATTTTGTTTAATGTGGCGCGAGTTTTGGCTGGTGTTTGGCTGGTGGGTTTTCTTAAGTGGCGATTTTATTTTGCGAGATTCTTGAGTATCGTCTATGAGTTTTGGCTAATGTGTTCGGTGTTTAGTGTTGTGAGGTCAAGGAAATTTCGGCATCGTGTACAACGCTCGTACACTTTGCGTGTACTCGCTGCTGAGCTTGCGTTGAAAGCACACTGTGCTTTCAACCTTGAGCAAGCTCACGCTCCGAATTGCCTTCGCAGCACTAATGTTAGTGTTCTCTACGCAATAAGTACTCAACGTCTGCAGAGCACAACTGCAAAACTTCATAAACATACAAGCAACCGATTTGTGCGAAAAATATCAGCAATTATTCTTACTGGTGTGTAGAATTAGAAACGATGCCTATTTTGTGTAAGCATCATCTGGAGCCTTAGCCCATCAGTGGGTCGGCGCGCGGTAGTTATGGCGTTATTTCAACGTTTTAATACTTACGCGTTCGTGTGTTAGCACGAAGAAGCACTGGAGAGGCCGGCTCAGCGTGAGTAATTTTCAAGTATTTTAACGAATGCTTAAAAGTTTGACTTGCGTTCCGTTCAGATAACGACAGAATTAAAGGATTAGCTATGACTAACATTCAGCGTTCTCGCCGTCAGGTGCGTCTTTCTCGCGCCCTCGGCATCGCTTTGACCCCAAAGGCTCAGCGTATCTTCGAGAAGCGCCCATATGCTCCAGGTGAGCACGGCCGCACTCGTCGTCGTACCGAGTCCGATTACGCAGTACGTCTTCGCGAGAAGCAGCGTCTTCGCGCTCAGTACGGTCTTTCCGAGAAGCAGCTTCGTGCTGCTTACGAGAAGGGTACGCACACTGCAGGTCAGACCGGTGACGCAATGCTCACCGATTTGGAAACTCGTCTTGATGCTTTGGTTTTGCGCGCAGGCTTTGCTCGCACCACTGCCCAGGCTCGTCAGTTTGTTGTACATCGTCACATTTTGGTTGATGGCAATCTTGTTGATCGCCCATCTTACCGCGTGAAGCCAGGTCAGACCATTCAGGTTCGTGCTAAGAGCCAGACCATGGTTCCATTCCAGATGGCTGCAGAAGGCGTTCATCGCGACGTTTTGCCAGCAGTTCCTGGTTACCTCGATGTGAATCTTGCCTCTTTGAAGGCTACTTTGACTCGTAAGCCGGAAGTCGATCAGATTCCAGTTGAAGTCAACATCCAGTACGTCGTCGAATACTACGCTCGTTAATTTCGTCGATTTAATTCTTAAGGACATACCGCTTGACCCCTGCTATGCGATTGCGTGGCAGGGGTCAATGCGTTGTGTATAAAAACTCGCGCATCAAAAAATAGGAAAACGCGAACTAAGTTCCTCACGTTTGGAGCGCAAACCCACACTAAACCCTCCAAACGCGAGAAAAGTTGCGCGCATTTGGAGCGATACGCCAGTCCAAAACCTCCAAACGCGAACTAATTTCAGCGAATGGAGCCAGCATCCATTGTGTAGGTGCGATCCGCGCTTCGAGCAGCTTCAGAATCGTGCGTTACCATCAGCACAGCTGAACCATTATTTGATGCAGTACGCAATATTTCCATAACTATGCGAGTATGCTCAGAATCCAAATCACCAGTAGGCTCATCAAGAAGTAGAAGTTTTGGATTATTGATAAGAGCGCGCACAATCATTACGCGACGCATCTCACCACCGGAAAGCTCCCTTGGATAACACCACAGCAATTCTTCAATATGCAATTGCTTACACAGATTAAGAGCGCGATTTGAGTAGTAATCTTCAACGTCTGCACTCTTGTTTTTTTGATTGCTACTTTTTTGATTACTGCCTTTTTGATTGCTACTTTTAGCAATCTGAACAGGCAGAAAAATATTATCGTATACAGTAATATTCGGCAAAAGCGTTTGCGATTGCGTAACGAAACCTAAATTTTGCGCACGCAATTGAGATACCTGCGCATCACTAAATTTGGGCGCAGAAATCTCTTCGCCGCAAACCGTTACACTTCCGTGAGTTGGCTTCAGTAATCCTGCAATCAAATTTAGTAAAGTAGATTTTCCGTTGCCAGATTTTCCAACAATTGCCACAAAATCACCGCAACTCAACGAAAAACTCACATTATTTACTGCAGCAAATCTGTGCTTTCGTCGCACAAACTCTCGTGTCACATGCATAAGTTTGAGTGCAACAAGAGGTGATTTTTCGCTATGAGATACTGATTTTTCATTATTCAATACCGATTTTTCACTCATGCTGACTACTCCCCTGCTCGAAGAGTTACATACGTTTCACGTATGGCAATACGCCACGTAGTAAGTACTGAAGCTACAATAACGACCATTGTTGCGAGCATCACACTCACAGTCATAAGTACTATTACCGGTAACGCCGTTACCTCCAAATATGGAAGTTGCACTTGCTGCGCAATAAGCGAGCTGTAAGGGAAGAGTATAAGACTTGCAAATGCAACACCAATAACACCTCCCACAAAACCAAGTATTGCGGACTCGTGAGCAACAATTGACAACAGCATCGTTCGATTAACTCCCAGTATGCGTAAAGAAGCAAATTCTTTTTTACGCTCATTCACAGATGTTGCGAAAACTGCAATCAGAACCAACATACCAACAATCCAGAATGCCGCTATTACGAGCGTTAAGGTACGCGTTACAACACCAAGATTAGCTTGAGTAGTTGCAGTAATTCCACCTGGAAAAACTATTCCAATGCTTGGAATCCTAGTTGTTTTACGAATATTTTCGGCAACTTGTTTAGCACTATAACCTTTGCTTATTTTTACTAAAACAGCAGAAATTGCTTTTTTTGCATACTCTTTAGGAATGGCAGTGTGGTGCACTTTTGTAGAATATTCGACTACTTGCGGCACACTCTCGCGGCGCACGAATACTGAATTGTCAATGCTCGTACCAGTTTTTGCAAGCTGAGCTACTACAGGCCATTGATGCCCAAAAAGACGAACCGTATGCATGTAAGAAACAAGTACGTTTGCTCCAGCAATCATCTCACCTTTTTGCAAAGTTTTTTTGTGCTGCGAATAAATCCAAGGACCAATAACGAAGTCTGAATCTGGATCAAAACCAATAATTTGTAATTTTTCCGCACAACATCCTGCTGAAAGTGAAGAAATATACGTTTGTGCACTTGCTTTTTGAACTCCAGGCGAACGTCTTACTAAATCCTCAATATTATTAGTAAAATAAAATGTACTAGAACCACCGTTGGTTAAAAGTGCTTCAGCTTTAGTATGCGTGCCTTGTGGAATAACCATAATATCGGCTCCCATTCGCTCACGCATACTGTTTAAGCCTTGTGCAAGATTCATAGAAAGCAGCGAGCCGCCGAAAAATATTGCAGACAAACATGCAGCCACAACAATAAGTGCAGAAGTGCGCAAAGGTTTGCGTTTTATATTTTCCAGCGGCAATCGCTTCAATGTAATAGTACGCATAGTAGAATTACTTACTAAAATTTTCTAGAATTACTTCATTAATTGCGTTATTACTTAGCTTCGTTACTACTTAGCTGCGCACTCGCAAGAAGACTTAGTGTCGAAATACACAGAAACAGCTGCGAACACCAATGCTAGAACGGAAAGCACAATCAACGTTGGGCGCATAACCGAAGCGCAATGCATCATAGGGCTTTTGCACACACCAATAAGGAATGTTGTAACAGAAAGCATAAGCAAAGAATTCACCATTACAGCAATATTTAAGCCAGCGCGAACCTGTTCTTTCACAAACAATGCAATAATACCGAGAACTGCAATAACTACGCCAATTCCAATAGCCACACGACCTGTGTAGTAACATGCCATAGGTTGCATCATCATAGGCATTTTGTGCATGCTTCCACCTTTGCTCATGCCTCCAATTGCGCATGGCTTTGCAAACGTCAATGGCGCAATGGCAATCAGCAAACCAAAAATAATTGCAGGAATTGATGCGAATAACTTGTTTTTCATAATAAATACCTCGTTACATGTATGTTATTAATTTTTTAGTGTCACATTGTCTTTAATGCCACACGCCTTACGGCACTCACGTTTGCAAGTGCCACGCTTTCGTCACATCCTTATTTTGTGCATACAAAAACCGTAACTTCCCAGCATTCACAATCAAGTACCCACAACCAAGCACTTGCAATAGTTTCCCCATACCTCATAACTATTAATGTTCTGAAGTTATATTTTCGTTTACTGTTATATTTTTTCTTATAGCTTAAGAGAAAACAAGTCTTGAATATTTTGTTTTCATGTATATAATTGCAGCATTAATTATGACAATATTACCAATATTCATGCGTGCAATTTTTGATTATTGCGCATTATTTTACGAGTAAGCTACATAAAAGAAAAAATTTATAATTTCTCTATAGGCGCTACTCGGAGCATTAATCGTTTGACGCCGTCAGAACCGAAGTCGACGGTAATAATGGAATTCCTGCCCTTATCTTGAGTTGCGAGCACAGTTCCTAAGCCGTAAGTATCGTGCGTAATTTTATCTCCGACTTGGAAATCTTCAATATTAAGATTATTGTCTTTATCCATTACTCTGGAAGATGAGCCAAGTTTTGTTGCACTTGTTGACGATGCTGATTTAGCCATAGTTTTACGTGTTTTTACTGCACTTGATTTTGACCATTGAGATTGAGAACCATAGGCAGAACCATAGGCAGAACCGTATGAAGAACTATGCGATTTACGCCCATACGACTTAGATCCGTAAGATTTGCCGGAACCGTAAGATTTGCCATAGCTGTGAGATCTGCTGGAACCGTAAGCGCTGCCACCGTAGGTCGTTTTCTCGCTGAAAGTATCGCTATAATCGTCATCCCAGCCGCCGAAATCACCATCAAAATCGCTATCGAAATCATCGCCGCGCCTAGACGAAGCCCCCCAACGCTCAACATCAGCCTCTCTGCGCTTCCAATCAATCAAATTATTTGGAATCTCATCCAAAAACTGACTTGGCAGCATTTCCTGAGCCTGACCCCACTGCGAACGCACAGCAGCACGCGTCACATATAGACGCTGCTTAGCACGCGTAATTCCAACGTAAGCAAGCCGGCGCTCCTCGCAAAGCTCACTATCGTCTTCCAAAGCTCGAGCATGCGGGAACGTGCCCTGCTCCATGCCAGTTAAGAACACAACCGGATACTCCAAACCCTTAGCCGTGTGAAGCGTCATTAACGTAACTTTGCCAGTATCCTCGTTTTCGTCCGGCAACTGATCCGAATCTGCCACAAGAGCTGTCGTTTCGAGGAAACCAGCTACGCTAGCATCTGGAGTATTCTGCTCATACTCAGCAGCAACCGACTGCAATTGTGACAAATTATCCACGCGAGCAGCATCCTGCGGATCTTCAGAACGTTGCAAATCTTCCAGCAAACCGCTGTCTTTTAAGATACTGTCAATAACTTGAGAAGGCTTCGAATCGTTGTCTTGCATACACGTCATTAAATTGTGCATAAGATTGCGAAACTCTTTAAGCTTAGTTGCAGTGCGAGTTGGCATGCCGTCAATCGACTCCAAATGCTCCAAAGCTTGCCAGAAGCTCACTCCTTGTGTTTGGGCGTAAAGCGTTAGCAAAGCCTCCGCACGAGCGCCAAGTCCACGCTTTGGTACGTTCAAAATTCTGCGCATATTCACGTCATCGTCCGGATTTGCCATAGATTGTAAGTATGCGAGCGCATCTTTTACTTCGCGACGTTCGTAGAATTTTGTGCCACCAACCAGCTGATATGGGAGTCCTGCTTTCATAAGTGCATCTTCTAACGAACGTGATTGTGCATTAGCACGATACATAATTGCCATATCTGAATATGCGATGCCTTCTTCTCCAGCCAATCGTGCGATCTCTTCCGCAACCCAAGCTGCTTCCTGTTGAGCACTGTCTGCAGCATAGCCGGTAATTGGAGCACCTTGACCTAAAGCAGTCCACAATTTTTTAGGCTTTCGACCTTGATTATGTGCAATAACAGCATTTGCGGCATCCAAAATTGTTTGCGTAGAGCGATAGTTTTGCTCAAGCATAATAGTAGTTGCGTTTGGAAAATCCTTCTCAAAGTCTTGAATATTGCGAATATCTGCGCCGCGGAATGCGTAAATTGATTGGTCTGAGTCGCCGACGACGGTGATTGATGCAGGAGGATCATCGGGTTGCTGCGACTGCTGTACTGCAACTGCGTTACTTTGCTTTACATCAACTCCCGCAAGTTCTCGAATAAGCTCATACTGTGCGTGGTTAGTGTCCTGATACTCGTCAACCAAAATATAGCGGAACTTGTGACGGTAGTATTTAGCAACTTCTGGAGCATCACGCATAAGTTGCACGGTTCGCATAATTAAATCGTCAAAATCAACTGCATTCGCTTGCGCCAAACGATACTGGTATTCCGCGTACATAACTGCGTACACAGCCTCAGCATTCCCAGAATGCGCAATTTGTTGACCTGCAACGCCAGGCTTGTAATCGTTTGCATACATGTCGAGTTGCTCACGCCAACTCATCAAACTATTTTTGCAATCCGAAATTTTACCTAAAATACTACGCGGCGTAAAACGCTTTATATCAACGTTAAGTTCAGTTGCAATTATTTTTACTAAACGCTCGCAATCAGCAGTATCATAAATGGAAAAACCTGATTTTAAACCAATATATTGTCCAGATCTGCGAAGTATTTTTACACACGCGGAATGGAAAGTCGAAACCCACATAGTATTTGCTTCGGCGCCGATAAGTCGGCTTAAGCGCTCACGCATTTCTGCAGCGGCTTTGTTGGTAAAAGTGATTGCGAGAATTTGGCTTGGCCACGCACCTTTTTGGCTTAAAATCCAAGCGATTCTGCGCGTAAGAACTCGCGTTTTACCACTTCCAGCGCCTGCTCCAATGAGTAGCGCTGGTCCATCGTATTGAACTGCTTGAGATTGTTGCGGATTTAAACCATCCAGCAACGTTTTAGGATCAACCGTAACGTGCGAAGTAGTGTATTCTTGCAAATACGTTTCTTGTGAAGTGTTTTGTTGCAAATATTGTTCTTGTTGCAGAGCAGACTCTTCTTGCTGATATTCTTGCGAAGCGTCTTGCTGATATTCTTGCGAAGGCACGTATTCTTGCGCATAAGCATCAGCGTATTCATCGTATCCGTAATTTGCATAATCATTCGCATTAGCAGCATTATCGTATAACTGTTCGTCAGAAGTATAAAAATTTTGCATTTCATCTATAGAATCTGCAGGAGCAAATGCCGCATTGTCAGACACAACAGAATTATCAGACACAACAGAATTATCAGGCGATTCATTACTAGCTACTGGTTCACCTAATAAATCACTTATGTACCCATAATTACTCATACTGACACTCCGTTAATACTGCTTAATTTACTTACGCTTTATCTTGAGCAATCACAGTGCCCCCACAGTTTGATTGCATACACGTCTAATCAGGTTTACCACATACTGCAGTCGTTTTAAGTATGTATTGTGTCACGGCTATGGGTATGCTTATGCGTACTGCAAATCGTAAATTTACATAATACGAATAACTTGCAAAAAGCTCCAAAATGACGAAATGGGAATCGTTGGAGTATACGAAAGGATTGATACATCGTGCAGGAACTTGAGGAACGCATTCGCAAAGATGGCATTGTGAAGCCTGGCAACGTGTTGAAAGTGGACGCTTTTTTGAATCACCAGTGCGATGTTGCGTTGTTTGACCATATGGGAGCTGCTTGGGCAGAACATTTCCGCGATGCTGGCATTAATAAGATTCTTACGATTGAAGCTTCTGGAATTGGTATTGCTTGCGTTGCTGCGCGTCACTTTGGAAATATTCCCGTGGTTTTTGCCAAGAAAGCGCAATCTATTAATCTCGATGGAGACCAATACGTTTCTACAGTATTTTCTTTTACGAAGCAGCGAGAATTTCCGGTGATTGTGTCTCGTAAGTATTTGAGCGCTGAAGATCGCGTGCTTATTTTGGATGATTTTTTGGCTAACGGTAAAGCTTTACAAGGTTTAATTGACATTTGCGATCACGCTGGAGCCACAGTTGCCGGCATCGGTATTGCGATTGAAAAGGGCTTCCAAGGCGGCGGCGATGCGCTTCGCAAGGCAGGATATAACTTGGATTCGCTCGCTATTGTTGACGCGATGGATCCTGTTGACGGCTCGATTTCGTTCCGTAAGTAGCGAGTGTGATACTTTCTTTACGTTATTCTTGAGTATCGTCTATGAGTTTTGATTGATGTGTTTGGTTTTTAGTGTTGTGAGGTCAAGTAAATTTGTGTTTGCGCGGTACTTGCGTATCGTCTATGAGTTTTGGCTAATGTGTTTGGTTTTCAGTGTTGTGAGGTCAAGGAAATTTGTGTTTGCGCGAGTTTTTGTTTGGCGTGGCGCGAGTTTTGGGAGATTTCTCTCCTCGCACGTCCCGTCCTTCACTCCGCACTCATATGAAACATTTTTACTGTAGTAAAACCTTGTTTACGTTATGTTGCGTTCGCTCAGTCCTCTTTTAGTGCTCGTAGAGAAATCCCCCAAACTCTGCATGCTAATTCGTTAATAACCGTGCTAATCGCAGAGATTTTTCGATTTTTCTTCTTCGCTCGGCGAATCAGCAGCCTGCGGCTCTGACGTTCGCCTCACTCAGTGCAAAAAATCTCAAATCTCACCACACGAATATTCGTACCTCGCAAGCAATTCCTATCTCCCACTACTAGTAAAACCGCTAGTGTTTTGTGGTGTGGTAAGAGTACTTGGCGTGGTGTGTGCAGCAGCACGAATGCTAGTGTTCTCTAATCAATAAATACTCAGCGTCTGCAGAGCAATACTGTTAAAGTTCACTAAGCAACAAATACTCAACGTTTGCAAAGCACGACTGCAAAGCTACGGAAGCAACGTTTGCAAAGCACTAGCGCAAAGCTTCCGACGCAACGTTCGCAGAAGCATGACTGCAAAGCTACAGAATCAACGTTCGCAAAGCACGACTGCAAAGCTACAGAAACATTTTCCGGAAAAATCCTCGGCAAATGTTGTCACTCCGGTTGCATTTGACCACAAACGCTGTATAGTTTTCCGGCTTTTGTAGTTACTTCAGCCCACTATGGAAACATTTGCCGGAGAATATTACGGCATTTATGGTCGGCTTTAAGCGCACAAACTCACTCAAGCAAGTGCAAATGTGAAGGAAACGAGAAAAATTACTAGAGACTCTCGATTTTACGTAAGAATACGATAAAGTAGTCCGGTTGGCATGTTGCAATACATAATGCAACAAACAATTGATTAGGTGGCTAAACATATGACTGAAGTGGTGATTGCGAGCGCTGTACGCACGCCTATTGGCAAATTCGGCGGCAGCTTATCTTCGCTTTCCTCAGTTGATTTAGGAACGATTGCCGCAAAAGCCGCAATCGAACGCGCAGGTCTTAATGCTCACGACGTAGATCAGGCCATTTTTGGCAACGTTTTGCAAGCAGGCAGCGGTCAGAACGTAGCTCGCCAAATCGCATTGCGCGCAGGACTCGACACTTCCAGCTGCGCAATGACTATTAACGAAGTGTGCGGATCTGGCTTAAAAGCAGTGCGCTTGGCGCAATCCGCAATCGTTATGGGAGACGCGCAAGTTGTTGTTGCAGGCGGCACCGAAAGTATGAGCAACGTGCCATTTTATGCAACTAACTCGCGATTTAGCGGACACAAATACGGAAATTTTGCGCTTATTGACGGCCTGCAGCGCGACGGCTTAAACGACGCTTTTACAGGCGACGCAATGGGCGTTACTGCAGAAAATGTTGCCGCAAAATTTGGTATTACTCGCGAAGCACAAGATATTTTTGCGCTTAAATCTCACCAAAAAGCTGTTGCCGCTATTAAGCGAGGCGATTTTGATTCTGAGATTGTGCCAGTAACTCTTGCAGACGGAACCGTTGTAACTCGCGACGAACATCCTCGTGCAGATACGTCTTTAGAGCAGTTGTCGAAATTGCGCACGCTGTTTAAAGCGTCGGACGAAAATTCAGGCGCGGAGCGCGAAGTTAGTGCGCGCGAATCCACTGTAACTGCCGGAAACGCAAGCGGAATTAACGACGGAGCTGCAGCACTCGTACTCATGAGCAAAGATTACGCAGAAGCTCACGGCATTGAATATCTTGCAGAAATTGTGGGATTTGCAGAAGGCGGAATAGACCCAGATTTAATGGGATACGCTCCAAAACACGTGATGGAACGCATGCTACACGCAACTGGAAGCAGCGTTGAAAGCATTGATTTGTTTGAGATTAACGAGGCTTTTGCAGCACAAAGTATTGCAGTTTCTGAACAATTACATATTGATGAAGCAAAACTCAACGTACGCGGCGGAGCGATTGCACTCGGTCACCCACTGGGAGCTAGCGGAGCGAGGATTTTAACAACGCTTATGTACGCTTTACGAGACAGTAATAAGAAAAACGGCGTGGCAGCGCTGTGCGTTGGCGGCGGAATTGGCGTTGCAATGCAGATTAAGATGCGAAGCAATTAAGTTAGAATGCGAAGCAATCAGTAGCATTCGTAGTCGGTAAAATCATGAGGTGATTTCGATGACTGCTTTTCGTGAATTAAACGTGAGGAACCGCATCAAAACCTTAAAAGATGAAGGATGCTTAAATGAAACTGAAGCAGCATTGCTGATTCAACAGCTTGCAGAAAGTTCTAACGCTACCATACCTGCAGACATTGCAAATCATATGATTGAGCATCAGATTGGAAAGTATACGCTGCCAGTTGGCGTTGTGCGCGGGCTAATCGTGAACGACGAAGTGCGGAACGTGCTGGTTGCAACCGAAGAACCGTCCGTGATTGCAGCCGCCTGCAATGGTGCGAGAATTGCTGCAACAAGCATTGAAGGCTGCATTGTAGCAAACTCGCCACAATACGTAACAACTGCGCAAATAGTTTTTGAAGACTCGGATTCAAGCGTGGCGGCGCGTTTGAGCGAGATTGCTGAAGATTGCGAAAGGGTTGAAGAGCTGCTACGCGTTGCAAACGAGTCACACCCATCAATGATGAAAAGGGGTGGCGGCGCGCGCGGATGCCGCGTTTCAGCTTTGCATGGCTTCGCCAAACTCGAGATTGACGTAGATACATGCGATGCAATGGGCGCAAACACCGTAAACACTATGGGCGAAGCCGTCAAAGCCCAGCTGGAAAGCTGGCTCGGCGTGCAAGCGCTTGTAGCAATTCTTACCAACACAAGCCGCGTTGCCACCACGGCAGAAGTGCGCATACCGGTTGAAGCTTTAGTTTCAAGGCGGCTTGAAGAAGCTAAACGCGAAGGCGAAGGAAAGCGCCTTGCGCGCCGAATCGCGGCATTAAGCGCGCTAGCCGCTAGCGACCCGGATCGCGCCGCCACGCACAACAAAGGCATCCTCAACGGCATTGCAGGAGCCGCGCTCGCGTCAGGAAATGATACGCGAGCGCTAGAAACGGCAGCACACGCGTGGGCGGCGCACTCCGGTCGCTACCTACCACTGTCAACATGGAACACTGAAACCTTAAACCACCAAATCATACTCCATGGTCGTATTGAAATTCCACTACAAGTTGGCATTGTTGGCGGCTCAATCTCATCTCTTCCAATGGCAAAACTCGCCATCAGAATCGGCAAATATAAAAATGCAAACGACTTTAGAAACACTCTTGCAGCTCTCGGATTAGTGCAAAATCTTGCAGCACTGCGCGCGTTGGCGGGCCCCGGAATTCAAGCAGGTCACATGGCATTGCAGGCATCCAATATTGCAATTGCAGCCGGAGCACGAGGTGCAGAAATCTCACAAATCTCAAAAGATCTTTTACAGTTACAACCTGCGGAACGCACTACTGAACAAGCTGCACATTTACTTACTATCCTTCGCAAAACCTATAAAATCTAAACTTCACCAGTAAATCAAAAACAAAACGACTAGCTTACAACCAAGATTGAGGAACCATGAATACTACAAATAATGTTACGAACAATTCTAAAAAATCATCGCTCACCGTCGGCATCGACCGTATCTCCTTCGCCACTCCTCACTACTACTTAAATCTCACGGATCTGGCAAACGCGCGCGGAATCGACCCTAACAAATTCACAATCGGCATCGGCCAAAGCGAGCAATCCGTGCCGCCTAATCACCAAGACATCGTTACTCTCGCCGCCGAAGCCGCGCACCCACTCCTACCCCACATCGATAGCAATCGTCTCAAAATGCTCATCGTGGGCACAGAAAGCGGCGTAGACGCAAGCAAATCAAGCGCACTGTACGTTCAGAATCTGTTAAAACTCACGCCGTGGGTGCGTTGCATTGAAGTAAAAGAAGCTTGCTACGGCGGCACCGCGGCTTTGATGATGGCATGCGATTACGTGCGCGCGCACGCAGAAAAAGATCCGCAAGTGCTCGTTATTGCGGCCGATATTGCGCGATACGGTCTTGCAACTCCTGGCGAAGTAACGCAGGGAGCAGGGGCTGTGGCAATGTTAGTTAGCACGAATCCGCACGTGCTTAAAATTAACGACGATAGTGTTGTAAAATCTGCGGATATTCAAGACTTTTGGCGACCGGTTTACCAGGACACAGCGCTTGCTCGCGGCAAGTTCTCGACTGAGCAGTATATACAGTTTTTCTGCGACGTTTGGCAAAAGTATTGTGCGCAAAACAATTGCAATTTCAACGATTTTGCAGGGCTTTGCTTCCATTTGCCGTATACGAAAATGGGTTTGAAAGCGCTTAAAGCGGCGATGGATTCTTGCGATAATACTTGCAACGCTACCAATACTTGCAACGCTACCAACTTAAGCGAATCATCACGTAAATGCCTACTTTCGCGCTACGAAACAAGCACAAAGTACAGCCGTCGCGTAGGCAATATTTATACTGGATCGCTGTATTTGGGATTGCTTTCTTTGCTTGAGTTAGACGAACTTGAGTTAGACGGATGCACTCACGAAAATAGTGACATTCCTCCACTGAAAAGCGGTGATAAAATCGGCCTATTTTCTTACGGATCCGGCGCTGTTGGCGAGTTCTTTAGCGCAACTCTTGTTCCAGGATTTAAAGACGCGCTGTTTGCTCGAGAGCACGCGGATATGCTCGATTCTAGAGTGCGATTAAGCGTTGCAGATTACGAAGCGATGTTTTCTAGCGTTGCGCCTTACGCTCCGGAAGATTTCGTAAGCGATACGTCTCACCGCGAGCGCGCACACTTCTTCCTGGACGGCATATCATCGCAAGAGCGCCACTATCGTTCGAACTAAAGCGAGCCACAAAATAGGCGACCAAAACTACTCGCTATACTCCTTTATCAAATGAATCTCACCCACAGTAGGCTGGCGAGCCGGCAATTCCATCCAATTTCCACCGTCGTAACTACCTGGGCGAGCCGCAACCATAATCTTTTTGCCCGCATACTTTTCAACAAACGCAGCCTGATCTTTATCCGAATTATCAAATCGAACAGAAACAAGATCAAATATCATGTGACTTGGCATAAACCCACCATACATTCCACTGCAAAAACCGTTACCCGAACGCTTCTGATCTAATGCAATAATGTCAAAAGTACCGTTTCCTTCGTTAAGAGATTTCATAACTTCATCCTTAGCATTTGGATCATTTGGAGTAGTACCAGGATAATCGTACGCTTCCTCAGCGCTCAACCTCTTAACAGTTCCAGAAAAAACTTGATACCCTTTTTCGAGCCACTCATTAATAGTTTTATTCATCTTCTTCTGCTCAGGAGTTAAATTCGGAGTATTAATCAGATTGTTTATATCAGTTAAGTCGTTAACGGACACAAATTTTGGATACACGAAATTTTGCAAACCAGCCAACGAGCCTGTAGTAAATTTGGTCTTAAATTCTATAGGCTTAGCAACGTCAACCGTAGATTTATCAAAACTCTTACCATTAATTTTGTATGTATACACATGCCAAGGAAGACCATCAACACCATCATTTTCAGGAGTTTGATACGATCTTGCAACAACAATACCGTCATGATTACCGCCGAAGAACATAGTGCCACGCTCTTCATAAATATCATGCCTATCTATAATGTCCGGGTACGAAACAATCTTCCCATTTTTGTACGAGAATACGTGAATATATTCATCTTCACCAATATTGAACCCTTCAGACGCAGTAACAACCATTTCCGGAATATTGTCGCCATCAATATCCCACAATGCATAGTAATAACTGTAATGCTGAGGAAAATTAGTAGAAGTATAAGATCCGCTATTAATCACATTTTTGTAGGCTTTACCGGCATTTGAAATAATATCGTCTTGAGTTAAAGCTTTAGGCGCACTTCCGTGATGAAAAGTGTTGCCCACAGCATTCAGATTAGAATTTGCACCGCGAGTTGATGAAGAATTATTATTTGAGCGGAAATACCATACGCAAGTGCATACAACTAGCACAATTACAACAACAGCGGAGATTACGGTAATAATAAGATTCTTAGGTTGACTTAATACTGCAAGGAACTTGGAAAACTTCGGTTTGACTGGATTAAGCTGCTGAACGTAAACAAGCGACTGCTGCTGAGAATCTGCATCTTCTACCCTCGCGCCGCAATTTGCGCAAAACTTGCCAGTACCGTTAAGGCGATTACCACAATTAATACAAAACATATGAAACCCTCACTGGGTGAGATTATAGCATAGAAAGCGCCTCAGAGCTTGCGCGACGATCTGCTTGAGCGCTACGCTTTAAGCGCGAAAGCAAGTCGTCGCACAAACGCGGGGAAGGTTGCGCGCTTTTGTGGACTTACACCCCACCCAAGTCCCCAAACACTCGCTATCACAAACCACACCAATCTGCCCTGCCTGCGTCAATCGAGACGCAGAAAGACCTCGCTTGCATTGGAACATACCAATCTGCCCTGCCTGCGTCAATCGGGACGCAGGCAGACCTCGCTTTCACTGAAAGTGCACTGCACTTTCAGTTCTAAGAAAGCTCGGCGAACTAAAAAAGCCTAAAGCAATTTCACATGCTTTAGGCTTAGTTAATTCGCGGATGAGGCGAGATTCGAACTCGCGGTAGGTTTCCCTACAACGGTTTTCAAGACCGTCTCCTTAGACCGCTCGGACACCCATCCATTTGCGCACGAAAGCAATCAAATTGTCGCTTTCAACGCACGAAGGTTAAGCTTATCACCATGCATGGAACGCACAACATTCATCTTGCTCACATACTTTATTTCTCAGCCTCTAACAGCAAGTCACTGTTATTTGAAAAACCTCATATTACGCCACCACACATGTTTGCAAACAAAAACGTGCGCAAGCACAAAAACTTGCGCACGCAATTACGTACAAAACTACAGACTAAAATCTGGATAATAAAACCTCAAAGCAATGAAGCAAAATACAACACTTATGCTTCCCACTTCGTCGGCTCAATCACTTCCTTACCACCCATATAAGCCTGCATTGCCTTTGGAATATCAATCGAACCATCTTCATGCTGATGATTTTCCAAAATAGCCACAAGCCAGCGAGTAGTAGCCAAAGTGCCGTTAAGCGTACTAACTGGGCGAGTTCCGCCATCTTCCATGCGTTCACGCACATTCAAGCGACGAGCCTGATACTCAGTGCAGTTAGAAGTAGAAGTAAGCTCACGGTAACGACCCTGCGTTGGAACCCAGGCTTCGCAATCAAACTTACGAGCAGCAGAAGAACCAAGGTCACCTGCAGCAGTATCAATAATGCGATAAGGCACTTCCACCTTAGCAAGCATTTCCTGCTCCATACCTAGCAACTTCTGATGCTCAGCGCGAGAATCTTCCTGCTTGCAGTAAACGAACATCTCAACCTTGTCGAACTGATGCACACGAATAATTCCGGAAGTATCTTTACCGGCGGCACCAGCCTCGCGACGGTAGCAGCTCGACCATCCGCAATAACGCAAAGCACCATTGCTTAAGTCAAGAATCTCATCCTCATGCATACCAGCCAAAGCAACTTCGGAAGTACCGACCAAATACTGATCATCCGGCTCACGCAAACGGTAAATCTCATCCGCGTGAGAATTCAAGAAGCCAGTGCCACGCATTACTTCTGGACGAACAAGCGTTGGTGTAATGGCAAGCGTAAAACCGTGTTCTTCAGCTTGATCTACAGCCATAGTGAGCATTGCAATTTGCAAACGAGCCACAGCGCCGCGCAAGAAGTAGAAGCGAGAGCCAGCAACCTTCACGCCACGACGCATATCGATGCCAGCAACGCCAGTTCCAAGCGTCAAATGATCCTTCGGCTCAAAACCTTCAGCTGCAAAATCGCGAGGCGTACCAACCTTCTTAACGACCACGTAGTCATCTTCACCGCCTTCTGGAGCTTCATCTTCGACGATGTTAGAAAGCTTCCACATAGCAGTCGTGTAGTCGGCAGTAGCTTTTTCGGACTCAGCCTTATATGCAGCCACCTTCTGAGCAAGCTCTTTAGTTTCAGCAATCAAAGCAGTTTTTTCTTCCGCAGGAGCAGTTGCAACCTTTTTACCAATTGCCTTCTGTTCAGCACGAGCAGCTTCAAAAGCTTTCAACGCACTACGACGCAAATCATCATTGCGTAATACTTCATCAACGAGTTCAACGGACTCGCCACGCTTGCGCTGCGATTCCTTAACTACGTCGGCATGTTCACGAATAAATTGGATATCAAGCATGACCCCTAGCCTAGTGCCGCAAGGCGACAGAAGCCTAAGTTTTATGCACGCCGACAGATATAATGATTAAAATACGCACAATATATAGGGGGATGCTATGGCAGCAATACATGCAAATACAGAAAATTTTGAAAAAATTGCTTCAACGAATGAAATTGTTGTTGTTGATTTCTGGGCTACTTGGTGTGGTCCATGCCGTGCGTTTGGTCCAATTTTTGAGAAAGTTAGCGAAAAATATCCTGACATTCCTTTTGTCAAAATTGATATTGACGAAAGTAATGAAATTGCTGAAGCTGCTCAAATTAAAGCTGTTCCAACAATTATGGTTATTAAACGAGGAGAAGTTATTTATCGTCAAGCCGGATCACTCCTTGCTTCTGATTTAGAAGATTTAGTTGAGCAAGCAAAAAAGTATGAAGCAAAAAATAATTAAAAGTCTTGATAGCATCAATACGTTGCAAAAAATAGTTATAACACTGTAATGCTCACTGTAAAATGTGATGCATATAACAAGATATACGCCACGAGATATACTGGAAACGGTTTTGTGCACGTTGCTCATGTTTTGTTAATTTACACTGCATGTGTTTACGAGTAGCTTAATTGCAGAAATAAGGAGGGTTATGACCAGTCACCGCAAGCATACTGTTACACTTAGTTCGCTCAGTTTACGTCAATGGGCAAAGTTGGGTGCAATTATTGCAGGCTTCGCAGCTTTGGTGACGCTTGGTTTTGCTTCGCGTGGTTTTTATACTTCAGCTCAAGGTCACACTGCTCCACTTACCGCATATTCTGCTACTGATACTACACAGGTTTCTCGTGGTGCTGCGCGAGAGGCACTCAACAAAGGTGCAACATCGTATATTAACGTAGTTATCAATGGTCATCATCGCACTATTTTAGGCACTCATTTTACTGATGTTAAATCTGTACTTGAGGCTGGAGATATTACACTTGAAGCGCATGATGTTGTAACACCATCGCTTACTACGAAGGTTGACGAATCAACAGTTATTACAATTAATCGTGCTGGCGCAAAGTTAGAAACTTCAGACGATGCGATTGCTTTTAACGTCGTTAAGAAGGAAACAGCTGCTCTGCCAAAGGGCACTGAAAAAGTGCAAAGTGATGGCGCTAATGGCGTAATGGAAACAACAAAAATCGTTACGCGTGCAAAAGGTAAAGTTGTTTCCTCCAATATCTTCGCTTCTTACGTGAAGAAAGCACCAAAAGATAAAGTTATTCTCGTTGGCACTGGCGGGACTTCGGTAAGTAGCAGCTTGGCATCTTCCATTGGTACCACGGTTCCAGCTGGCGAGATGCAGCAGTGGGCACATGACTGGCTGCTTTCTAACGGTTATTCTGAAGCAGATTTTACTGCTACTGTGTTTATTATTTCTCATGAATCCGGTTGGCGCGTGAACGCCATGAATCCTTCTGGAGCTTACGGTTTACCACAAGCTTTGCCAGGCGGCAAAATGGCTTCTGCTGGCGCTGACTGGGCTACGAATTATCAAACGCAGCTTCGCTGGTTCTGGAATTATTGCAATGGTCGTTACGGTTCTATTCAGGGTGCGTACAATCATTGGCTTGCTTACCGAAGCTACTGATTACTATAAATTTTAAAATCTTATTTTTGCGTGAAGCTTAATTCAAGATTCACGTTATGAGTGACACTATTCGCAGCACTAAGTACTACCTGTACGTTGCATGCTGTTGCAATATTGCACATGAGAGCACAAAGTCAATAAGTTACTGTTTTAGTAGCTTATTGACAATTTTCTTATTGCGAAGCAGCCTACTGGGCATAAGCTTTTGCATAATTACGTATTGTGCAACTACTATATACAACTGAATGATATAAGCAAAGGATGTTTTATTGTGACACAATCAACTTGGTTATCTCGCACAAGCCATAATCTCAGTCATGCGCTAGTTGGCGAAGAAGCCTATCACAATAATCGTCTTACGCGTCCAGCATTTATTTCTCTCGCTATTCTTACGTTTATTACTTTTATTGGTAATTTTGCACAACTTCAGCTAACTGCTGCTCTTCCAACAATTGTTCACGAATTTGGCATTAGTGTTACTACCGGCCAGTGGCTTACTTCTATTTTTCAGCTGATTATGGCTATTATGGTGCCTCTTACAGCATTCTTAACGCGTCGATTTTCCACTCGCCAAATTGTTATTACTTCCATGCTGCTTTTTACTCTCGGTTCCGTGTTGGCATGGCTGAGTAATGACTTTGTCATGGCATTGCTTGGACGCACGCTGGAAGCGATTGGCACAGGAGTTATGTGGCCTGTGCTTCAGATCACAGTATTCTCTGTTTATCCTGTTACACGACGTGGCGTAGCTATGGGCAGTGTTGGCATGGCTATGAGTATTGCACCAGCAATCGGTCCTACTATTGGCGGTTTGCAAACTGATATTAATGGTTGGCGCTCTATTTTCTTCTCTTTAACTGTTATCGGTATTATTTCAGTGATTCTATCTACTCTTTTCCTCCATAATTTTGGCGAACATGACCCTCATGCGCATGCTGACTTTTTCTCAGTAGGCTTGTCAATTATTGGTTTTGGCGGTTTAATGTTTGGCTTTACTAATATTGAAGCATGCGGAATTGCGCACCCACTTTCTTGGGTGCCTATGGTAGTTGGAGCTGTTGGTATTGCTTGGTTTATACTTCGTCAACTTCGTACACAACGACGCGGTCATACTCCATTGCTTGGTCTTGGCGTATTAAAAAATCGTTATTTTATGATTGGCACTATTTGTGCATGCCTTACTTTCTTCGCTTTTAGCTCTATTATGGTGCTCATTCCACTGTATATTCAATCTGATCGCGGTTTTTCTGCTACTATGAGTGGCTTAATTTTACTTCCAGGCGCATTTGGCATGGCTATTTCGCAGTACTTTGGCGGTCGCATGTTGGATCGTTTTGGCGTGCGTCCAGTTGCCATGGCAGGTTCTATTATTTTGCTTTTTGGCACTGTGATGATGAGCCTTATTGACATGCATACGTGGATTTGGTGGATTTCTATTTGGCAATTCACGCGACAAATAGGTATGGGATTCCTTCTTATGCCAATAACGACTTGGTCTCTTAATTGTCTACAATCTCAAGAGCTTGGCGATGGTTCTGCAGTCACCAATACTATGCGCCAGCTATGGGGTGCGATTGGTGCGCCTGTGCTTGTAGTTACTATGACAGTACTGACTACCTGGCATCACTCTGTTACTGGCACAGGACATGCTGCAGATGTTGCTGCGAGTATTTTTGGCGTGCAGTGGACACTACGTATTAGCGCTATTATCACTGGAGTTATGGCATTACTCGTAATCTTTGGGGTCAAGGGTGAAAATACTGGTTCTGCACATAATCTTGCACGTAGAGCCATTGACCGCATGCGCATATTGCATATTCCTCACACTGTTGAACATCATGATGTTATGCACGATCACACACGTCACCAGTATTAAACCGTTTCCTCACATATTATTTGGATGTAGATACTGAGGTTAACCCTTGCTTATCTGAAGGTAAGCTTTGTACATTGCAATTATGCAATATTGCTGCCATACTCTGCTTTTCTGCACGCGTTACTGTTAAACCATACTTATATTTGACAGCAATCTGACGAGCTACATATGCACAGCGAAACGATTTATTCGATGGTAGCCAATACGCAGCAGATGCAGAACCTTTCTCTTGATTAGCAGCACCTTGTACGGCAAGCAAATTAAGCATATCGTTACCAAATTTCAAACGCTTAGCAGTATTCCACTTCCATGCTCCAGATTCCCACGCATTTTGCAATGCAACAACATGATCGATTTGCACTAAAGCACTGGTTTTTCGTCCACGCACAAAGCGAATATCTTTACCCGTATACGGATCATGTAATAATCCTGAACGCACTTGACACGATCCAGCATACTTATATCGAATATCTTGCAAATCACGTGCGAGCACATCTTCTCTTACATCACAGCCATTACCATCATCATCAGTAGTTCGGTAGCCAAATACTTGACGCTCATACCCTGAACGATGAGGATGAGCAATATGAAGTTTTTGTAATACCTGAGCAGCTTCCCCATTTGCTTCGTATTCACCAGTAAGTTGACCAGCAGTATGATTAATTTTTGGCAATATAAGACCAATAACAATACCGCATAGTATAGCGAGTACCAGTAGCCAACATAATGCAAGCCATTGTCTACGAGGTTGATTGCGATTGTTACGTTGCTTTATGTTGTTGCTACTACGTTGCGATTGATGCGATAAGCTCTGCCAACGCAACTCTTGTGTATCATTATTACGCATATTTAGTCCCCCAACTTAACGTATGCATATTCTTAAAATAACGATTTTAACACAACGAGTATTACCACAAAGTTCATTGAGCGTTCATCAAAAATCTTATTTAGTAGATGTTATATGCACCATAGAAGGTATACGCTGCAACACTACGTCCACCACTTGTTGAATCAGAACAACTAGCAACACTATTGCCATAACAGCATACACAGTACTCCATGCTGGAATATTTGCTGGCACCGGATGAATAGTATGCGAAACAATTAAAGCTGCAAACGCAATAGCTAATAACGACACACCTAGCACAAACGATGAAACTCCAGCAATTTTACGTGCTAAACGCATGTTTTGCTGCGCAACTTTATTCATAGAAGCAATCATACGGTTAACACAATGCTCACCCTGACGGAATGCTAATACTTCATCGATACCAAGCTCAATATCACTGACTTCACGCTCAACTTCGCGTTGCTCAACACACACCTTATTCACAATATGCTTTGAACGCATCAACAAATATTGAGGCATTATCAACACCATAAGTACACAAGCTACTATTGCTAAGTATGCCAAATTGGTGTCGAAATAGTACAGCACAACAATCAACGGTATAACTGCACAAATCATGCCAACATTCATACTGATATGAGCTTTATGTAAATGATCATGATGCATATCAATACCGGCAAAAGATAGCACTAGTGTAAGTGCTCGAATTGACATGCAAGCTACAGCTACTAGCACACACTGTTGCATTACGAAACCAAATATTGGTCGTCCTGCGACTGCAAACATCGCAGCAACAATAGTTACCGGAATACATACAGCAGCCACAAGATTCAATGCAGTAATAAACGTTGAAATAATAGCAAATACTACTCGCTTAACTTTTGACACAGCACGAGTTCGACCTAAAGACGTTAGTTCCGACAAAGAAGCATTGATGGTACGAGCAGAATGCTGAGATGAGGAAGATTCTTGAGATTGCGAAACATGCTGAAGATCAGTGTTAGCAATATGAAGATGTGTTTCTACTGTCACATTAGCATCTGCAGAAGTAACTCCAGCATCATTCGGCATAAGAACTATTACAGTCGACGAGCGTGCCATACGACGTAACACTTTCATAAGTGCTTTTGCTTCAAAATCACTGATTGTTTCTACAGAATAATCGAAAATATATACTGGTGTACGACGTAATAAAGCTCGTGCAAGAATAATACGACGAATAATATCAGCAGGTTTATATGTTGCTTCAGGATTATGCAGTAAACGCTCAATTGGCATGTCTAAGCCGTCATAATCTGCATAGACTATACCATCCACACGCACAGCGCGTAAAACATCCCACATTGCGGTTGTTGTAGCAGTTGGTGCAGCTAGCAATAAGTTTTCGCGCAAAGTAGTAGCAAATAAGTGACTTCTTTCACTAACAAGCGTAACAACGTCTGCTAAAGCTCCCGAAGTAACATCATGTAATGGTAAATATGAAGCATGCTCATTAGCATCAAACGCATCCGAAACAACAAATGGTGAAATGTCGTCTTCTTGCACTTCATAACGATCATGATACGAGAGCAGCACATCAGCAGTTTTTGTAAAGCCAGTTCCCGAAAGTATACCTTCACGCATCACAGACTGATACTTGCTTGGAACAACTTGCACCTGACCAGAACGAGCAATTATTGATACACGTTGAACTTCACGATTAGAATCATGATTTTCTGGAATATCGCACCGCATACGCAAAGCAATGTTAGTAGCACCATCTGGCAAAGATAAGGTTGTGCCATCATCGCTAAATGCTATTGGTGCAGAAGAATCAGTAACAGTTTTCAACAATGTCTCAACATGACGCATACCGTGCACAGCATGACGTAGCACATGCATATGCTTACTTACGTTTCGCAATGGTTGAACGCTTAACATTAATAATGGCATAGTCAGTAGCGCTGCAGCAAGACCAACACCCTTTACTGACGACAACCAAACTGTTGCAACAATTGCAATGCTGGTAATACCATATGCGCAGAACGCACTCAAACAACGCCAATAAGAAGCTCCCAAAACCAGTACTAAAGCCATAGCTATGCCATTACATACTGCAGCTAAAGCACAAATACCAGCAATTGCAGGATTAACAGTACACAAAACTGCAGCAATAATTAAAGGAATAGGAATAGCAGCCACAATTTGCGGTACTAGAATCGCAATGCAGTGTTGAATTGCAGCAATGTCGTCATTGACTGAGAGCGTAGCAAAATCACCAAAACTTTCAACATTTGACGAACGCAACGATAACATGGCATGCAACATCTTAGGTCGCAAACGCATCGCTACGCGTGATTCAATATCTGTCGATATAGTACATGCCCAATGAAAAGTCGCATATTTTAATAAAATGATTGCCGCTAACGCAATGACGTAAGAAGTAAATTCCACGGAACTCATTAAGGAAGTACCTAACGAGCGCACAGGTCGAAGTATTGGCGAAAGCATACCAACACATACATATACAAATGCGATATTCATAAGAGAAGAAACCGCAAGACACGTCGACCTTAAAGCAACTAAATGTTTGATGCCTGGTACGAACGCAAAACAGCGATTTATCATCTCCCGGTCCTTTTCTTTATCCTAATCTTTGTCTTACATCCTCTAAAAATAGTATGTCCCAACTTCTTTTAAGATTACGCTGTACACGCACCATCAACACGCCGGCAATCGCCTTATTATGCTGATTTTAAGCCGTTTTTATGCCTTTTCTAAAAACTCATCACTGGTGTTTCACGAGTGTTTCACGCACATTTTGTTCTTAAAAAGATTTATCGCAACACAGCCGCAAGCGAAGAACGAACAACAACACTTGCAGGTATCTGGCCAACACCATGAGCCATGTCGGGAAATGCTGGTTCAGGACCATGATGCATCAAACGCAAAACTTCGCGAACAGCCAATGAACCCAACTGTTGCGTATCAACACTAACAGTGGTAAGAGGTGGGAAAAAATCACTCATTGCAGGCATATCACCAAAACCTATTACACTAATATCGTTCGGAACTTTTAAACCATGTTCATACAGTGAACGCACAACACCCACTGCCTGCTCATCACTTGAAGTAACAACAATACTCGGAAGAGTAATACCTTCCATACCAAATTTTTCTAGCATATGATTCATGCGCGCATATGTTTCCGAAGATTTCCATGATGCACATTGCACAATATGAGAACGGATACCCTGCATTGCCGACAACGATCTCCACGCAATTAAGCGTGTTGCAGCTCCCCTCCATTGTGCAGGACCAGCAAAATAAATAGCATGACGATGACCATAATGTGAAATAAGAGACACAATGTCGTTCATAACACGCCATTGATTCATACCGATTATTGAATAATCCACATTACTGTGACAATGCAGCAGATGTATACCTTCGTGAGCACTTATGGCACCATGGGTAGATGTAATACACACGCAAGGTTTCATGATGCGTGTATGACACAATGATGTAAATATTGCGTCCGTTTGCGCATCAACAATAAGACCATCTATATTCTGTTCTTCAAAACTTTCACACAACGCACGAATATCACTCTGCTCGCACAATATCTCATTAACCATGCTCACAGAAAGGAACAATCCACGCGCTTTAGCTTGAGCTTCGATAGGAGCAATAATATCACGCGAAGAACTTGTTTCTGCACCAACAATAAGTCCTAACGTACGCGATTGTTGTGTTGCTAAAGACCGAGCAGAATTGCTGGGATGATATCCAAGTTGTTGAATCACATGCAATACTCGCATACGCGTGTTTGCAGAAACATCTGGCGAATTGTTAATAACACGAGAAACTGTTTGATGACTTACTCCAGCAGCATGCGCAACATCAAGCATTGACACACGTTTTTCTCTGCTTTTTGTCATATGTAATCCTCGCTCAATAATGATTTTACCAATCACAACTTAATAAGTTGATACTCAAGTACTCTAAAGATGCCAAGATAATCTATGCAAATCACTTGGACCTACTTTTTTAATTGCAAGACGATGAGCCAAAGAACCGTAACCTTTATTGCTTGCCCAATCATAAACTTTATATTGCGGTTTTGCAGACAATGACACCATAAGATTATCTCGCGTAACTTTTGCTAATACTGCAGCTGCAGCAACGCTTGCACATTGCCGATCTGCTTTTACTAGGGTATGCACTTTTACTGGGAAAGGTACATACGGTGCGTCAAAAGTATCAGCGACTTTATTAATATAATCGCAAGGACCATCCAGTATTGCAGCAAAGCGATGTTCTTTATTCGGATACAATTTATCGATGGCTATTTCAACTTGCGCAATTGCTTGCAAAGCAGCTACGCCAAGCGCATAACTTATACCCCACTCATCAATTTCTCGATTAGTGCAGGAACCGACTGCCCAAGTAGTACACCATTGCTGTAATGGCTCATAAAGCATCTCACGCCGACGTTCAGTAAGCAATTTAGAATCAGCCAAACCTTCAGGCATGGATTGTGCTGTAATTTGAGTTGCACCAATAATTGCAGCACCAACCATCACTGGTCCTGCGAGTGACCCTCTACCAACTTCGTCGAGACCAATAACCCAATCGTAGCCTTCAACAAGTAACGCCTGCTCATAGTGAAAAGATGGAATAAGTGGCACGTGAGAAGATTTAGCTGGCATCATTAAAACTTTACTAACAGACTCTCGACTTATTGATAACTATCGCACACTTATGCATGCAAACTACTAGTAATCACAAACAATTCACAAGCATAAGACGCCATTAAAGATTACATAAATATGTGCACATACATACTATTGTGCAGACCGATTAGGTACACTATCGAAAGCATCGTGATGATCATCCAAAAAACCAATTCTGCTAATTGGCCATGAACGGAATACCGCAACACCCTCAATCTTTGAAATCGGCACTAAACCATCATCACCATCGTTACGATGATAACGAGAATCAGCGGAGTTGGCGCGATTATCTCCCATCACAAACACATGGTTTGGTTTAACTTTCACTTTGAATGGAAAAGCACTTGGGTCAACGCCTGGCCGAATATACGCAGATTCGTGAACTTCAACTCCATTAACAACAATAGGTTCTCCAGGACCTTTGCATTCAACAGTGTCGCCAGGCAATCCTATAAGACGCTTAATTAAATCTTTACCGACTACACCATTGACCGCACTTTCACCACTTAACCAATGCGCAGGATCTTCAAAAACTACTATGTCTCCACGCTGCAATGGAAATACTCGTGGCGTAAGTTTTGTAGTAATTACATAATCACCGATGTGAATAGTATCAAGCATAGAACCCGATGGAATAGTGTACGCACCCAGTAAAAATAGACGCACAAGCAAAACCAAAAAGATTGGAATACCAAACCATACCAATACGTCACGCAGCGAGAAACGATCTCCCTCATTGCGACGCGCATGTGCAAAACGGTTATTTTTATTGTAATTCTTAGTAGCTTTTCTATGTGTAGATACGTGAGAGCCGGACGGTACATAACCCTCCGGCTCTGGTGGAACCGGTGAAGGATCCAAGCCATGACCCGCTACAGCAACGATATGATTATCGCTCATTTGCGTGCCACGAAATGCCATAAGTAATCCTCACCTTAATCCTAATTTTACTTAGCAGAGTTATCGCGACGCTCGGCAATACGAGCAGCCTTACCACGCAAAGCGCGCAAGTAGTAAAGCTTAGCGCGACGAACGCGACCACTACGAACCAGCTTAATCGAATCGATAGCTGGGGAATGAAGTGGGAAGCGACGCTCAACACCAGTGCCGAAGCTCACCTTACGCACAACGAAAGTCTCACGAACGCCAGCACCCTTACGAGCAATCACCACACCGGTGAAGGTCTGAATACGAGTGTTGTTACCTTCCTGAATCTTAACGTTGACATCAACGGTATCACCAGGACGGAAAGCTGGAATTTCTTCAGCAGCCTTAAGATGCTTCGCATCAAATGCTTCTACAGCATTCACCATAATATTTCCTCCATCGCCGCCGCATACCGACGTATAGTTAGCGCTAGAAACAAGCGTTCTAACGTAGTTTTCCCTAAAAAGTTCGCTTTTTAGGAGCTTCCGATCCGCGCAATCTCAATAAAAGAAGCAGCTAGACCTCAAAGACAAAAAAACTATGCGGCATTCTTTCGTCGAAAGCATACAGATATTAAATTTATGCATAATAATGGACATTCTTTGGCACTATTTTAGCGTGAAACTCCATCAAGCGGAGCAGTTTCAACAGTACGAGTCAACTCGTCATCATCAGCATCGTAATCAAACAATTCGCCGTAACGACCCCAACTAATCGCAATATCAAATTGCTGACGAGCCAACGCATCAGTATGCTTACTGCGTAATAAATCCAAAATCAACTCGCCTCGAAGTTTTCCGTTACGATTACGGCTCAATGCCTGATCAATTGCGTGAACAAGCGGAGCGTGTTCTAACGAAAGTCGTGCAAATACCTGCTTACTATGCAAAATATCTGCATTATGCCATTCCTCACCAGCGGAAGTAATAGCAATATGACCATTTTCAGCAGTAATAAGATTCAGCATACGGCCAGCATCAACGAGTGGGAACAAGTCATCAATCTCAAACGACAAGTCTGCAGCCAAATCAGCTAAATCGATGCCATCTGGATTTTCTGAAATAACATCAAGCAAACCGGCCATACCACCTGGAGTTGCATTTGGAAGCAAACGAACTGATACAGGCTCTGTTTTCGCTTCACCGGATTCAGCTTCAGTTTCGTTCTGTTTGTCTTCATCCTCATCGTCATGATGGCGTTGAATAAGCATATCCGCAATGGCTGCAGCTTCAGTATCTTCAGCATCAACAGTTGCAGCAGCCTGAGTTTGATCCTGAGCATCTGCAACTTCATCATTATCTTGCTCAGCTGCACTTTCTGGAGCAGAACCTGTAAGAATGGCATATAAATTATCAACCATTGCCTCAAATTCAGCGCTGTGCTTATCACGTGGACGAGGTAAATCAACCTTCACATCTGCAATTAAATGACCAGGATGCGAACCAAGTACGACCACACGATCAGCCATTTGCACAGCTTCCTCAATATTGTGCGTAACAATAAGCACAGACTTAATATCGCGCTCTTCGCTCGACCATAACTTCAACACTTCCTGACGCAAATTTTCAGCAGTAAGCACATCCAGTGCAGAGAATGGCTCATCCATAAACAGTGCATCCGGACGCAACACTAAAGCGCGAGCAATACCCACACGCTGACGCATACCGCCAGAAAGTTCCTTCGGGTAAGCAGTTTCAAAACCATCCAAGCCGATTGCATCAATTGCAGCCAACGCAAGCTCAGTGCGTTTTTCCTTGCTCACACCACGAGCACGCAAACCAAGCTCCACATTATCTTGCACGGTAAGCCATGGCATAAGCGCGAAAGTTTGGAACACAATAGCTACACCAGGGTTTGGCCCAGTAAGCTCACGACCTCGATATGTTACCGTGCCTTCAGTTGGCTGCACAAGACCTGCCATTGTACGAAGAAAAGTGGATTTTCCAGCTCCTGAACGTCCCAGAATTGCAACAATCTCACCTTCGCGAAGAGTGAAAGAAATATCATGCAAAACGTGTTGCGTGGTACCACTGTCGGAAGTGAAACTTTGACTGATGTGCTTTGCATCGATAATATCGCTTGTAATTGAGGCTGGCACAGTTGATTCAGCTTTTTTGTTCAAAGTGTTCATAATATTTGCCAATCTGTTATATAAAATCTAATTTAGCGGATTTATTCAGTCGATTTATTCAGTCGATTTAATTGAGAACATACCTTTTTTCGGAATACCTTTGCAAAGGCGTCCAGAACAGTCGATTACTTAACACAACAATTAAGCTCATAACTGTTACACCTACAAGCGTTTTCACAGAATCACCCCTAGTTGTAGCAGCAGTAATATATGCACCCAAACCTTGGGTTTCCATATGATTCTTACCATATTCCACAATCTCTGCAACAATCGACGCATTCCATGCACCGCCCGCTGCAGTAATACCACCGGTGCACCAAGATCCAAAAATTGCAGGCAAAATAAGGGCTTTCCAACGCAACGCATTATTCAAACGGAAGCTACGCGTCATTTCGCGCAAATCATCCGGAATAGCACTTGCACCAGCAATAACATTGAAAAGAATGTACCATTGCGTACCAAGCGCCATCAAAATAATACTTCCCCAACCAAGGTCAATATGCCAAGCCATAAACCACATCATTGCAAACGGGAATATGAAGTTTGCTGGGAAACTAGCCAGAATTTGCACAACCGGCTGCATAATACGCGAAATCTTAGGATTCATGCCAATGTACACACCTACTGGCACCCAAATAAGCGAGCTTACAAAAATCAGTACAGCAACGCGCATAAAAGTCAAAGCACCCAACGCTCCAGCTGTAGCAAACTCTTGTAAGCCAGCGCGCGTAGCCACAAAGTACAGCATTTGAGCAGCGCAAGCCACTATTAACACAACCATCACAATGTTGAAGAGCAAATCGCCAATCTTACGCTGAGAAGCCTTAGATGGCCACTTAGAACCTGTGCGACCAAACGGACGCGTAACAAGATCAAGCCATTCACGAATTGGTGAGAACAACCTACTAATAACTTCATCCGCATGAGAATGACGAATAAGCGTCAAAATAGCACTGTGACGCTCATCGTCCGAAGCGCTCTGCGTAATGCGGAAACGCTCAGCCCAAGCAGTAAGCGGCTTCCACAAGAAGAAGTCAAGCGCCAAAACAACCATAACCATCGAAGCAATCGCCCACCAAATATTTCCAAGCTTGTTTTCTGCGGCGGATTGTGCCACAAAACTACCAACTCCTGGAAGCGCATAAGTGTGATTGTTTACAGAAATCATTTCGGATGCTGTAAGGAAGAACCAGCCGCCGCCAACCGACATCATGCAATTCCAAAGAAGAGGAATCATTGAGTTCGGCATATCCAGCACCCAGAATCGCTGCCAATGCGTAAGTTGCAAACTGCGAACCGCCTCATCCAGCTCTTTTGGCTCACTAAGTAGTGATCGATGGAATGAAAAAGTCATATTCCATGCTTGGCTGGTAAAAATAGCAAAAATCGAAGCAGCCTCAACGCCAAGCATAGAACCAGGGAACAACACTAACCAAATAGTAACCGTTGCCGAAAGGAAGCCAAGAATTGGCACAGACTGCAAAATATCAAGCAGTGGAATAAGTACTTTACCAAGTCTACGGCTACGCGCTGCAAGAGATCCATACACAATAGTAAAAATAAGCGATGCCACTAGCGCAAGAAGCATACGGAATACTGATCGCAAGGTGTAATAAGGTAGATTGATTAAGTCGGTAGACACTTTAGAAGGAATACCACTCGGACCAATTGGCTGATTGATACATTGCAAAAGGAAGGCACTTACGCCAAATAGTGCAATTATTCCTATGCATACAATAATATCGGACCAAAAACGAGTGTTTTCGTCTACTTGCGTGCCTGCACTGTTTTTTTCAGATGTTGTAAATATTGTCATGATAAGTCCTCGGGGAACGCTTATTTTTTCGAGAGCCGCTTATCACCACTATTTTTGCGTTTAAGCTATATTTTGCTTAAAATTTGAGACTTCACTTCGCAATTTACGCGCGAAACTTCCAGATACAAATCTTTCACTGTCAATCTTTAATCGCAAACATTTTGGTGGCGATTGCCGGCTTTTATATATTCAGGAGGAACGTCCGTACTACTACTAACACTGTCTGAATCATCACTAACAGCACTGTGAGTACTCTGATTACAACTACTACTGTCTTGTTTCACGGCAAATCACCTCCTACAACCTGTGCGCGCCAACGCAAAATCAAATCTTCACTGAATCGGAGGCTTATAAGAACCAAGGCACAAGCAAGCAGCAACAACACAGTTGCTCGCAATCACCTTCATCGTTCAAGCTTCAGCTTCGCAGGGCGGTGGCGTTGCATTAGTTGAAGCCTTGAATTCGACAACAACTGTTAACCAACTTGCAGTGTCTCCACTGTGTTGCGGCAGCAACCCGTATCCCCGTGGTAGCCTTACCTACCGACCGTGCTCATTATAAATTATTACCACCTTTAAGTCAACCGCAATTCTCTTAAAGACAAAGTATTATCAACACTTATTGATAAAACCCACATTTCAAAAATAAGCACAAGCACTTGCATGTATTTAGCGCAATAAATTCAACAAAGTAACTACTATCTAAGTGCTATATAGTGCAGGCTGTGAACTCAGCGCAAATACTCGCATAATCTACAAACTGCAATAATAAACAAACTGCAATAATAAACAAAAGCCTCTTGATGAATTTCATCATCAAGAGGCTTACATCAAATACTCAATGCATTACTTACGATGAGCACGATAGAAACGAATCAAGCTCTGGGTAGAAGCATCCTGAGCTGCCAAAGCTTCATCATCCTTAGAGATTGCAGGAGTAATCTGCTTTGCAAGCTGCTTGCCAAGCTCCACACCCCACTGATCGTAGGAATCCAAGCCCCAAACAGTACCTTCAACGAAGGTGATGTGCTCGTAGAGAGCAATAAGCTCGCCCAAGCTAAATGGAGTCAAAGCATCGCCGAAGATGGAAGTGGTTGGACGGTTGCCCTTGAATACGCGAGCTGGAACAATCTCCTCTGGAGTGCCTTCAGCACGAACTTCGTCAGCAGTCTTACCAAAAGCAAGAGCCTTAGTCTGTGCAAGATAGTTGCCCAAGAAGAGCTCGTGTACATCCTGATCGCCATCCTTAGTAGGATTTGGCGTGTTCACGAAAGCAATGAAGTCAGCTGGAATAAGCTGAGTGCCCTGGTGAATCAACTGGTAGAAAGCGTGCTGGCCGTTGGTGCCTGGCTCGCCCCAGAAGATTTCGCCGGTTTCGCTGGTTACAGGAGTGCCGTCCCAGCGAACAGACTTACCGTTGGATTCCATGGTGAGCTGCTGCAAATAAGCTGGGAAGCGGTGCAAGTACTGATCGTATGGAAGCACAGCATGGGAAGCAACCTTGTAGAAATTGCGATACCACACGTTGAGCATACCAAGAAGCACCACAACGTTCTTCTCGAATGGAGTCTCAGCAAAGTAAGTATCGATTGCGTGGAAGCCCTTCAAGAACTCTTCAAAGCGCTCTGGACCGAGAACCACAGCCAAAGAAGTACCAACAGCGGAATCTACAGAGTAGCGACCGCCAACCCAGCTCCAGAAGCCAAAAGCGTTGGTTGGGTTGATGCCGAACTCTTCAACCTTCTCAAGGTTGGTGGAAACAGCCACGAAGTGCTTAGCGACAGCTTCAGCCTTCTTTGCGTCGCTTCCGTCAATAGCACCGCACTCCTGAAGCTTGTTCAGCAACCAGGTACGAGCGGTACGAGCATTGGTCAAAGTCTCCAAAGTAGTGAAGGTCTTAGAAACAATGATGAAAAGCGTGGTTTCTGGATCCAAATCCTTGGTCTTTTCTGCCATGTCGTTTGGATCAATGTTAGAAACGTAGCGAGCGCTAATACCAGCGTCAGCGTATGGCTTCAAGGCTTCGTAAACCATAACCGGACCCAAATCAGAACCGCCGATACCAATGTTTACAACGGTTTTGATGTTCTTGCCAGTAACGCCCTTCCAAGCGCCGGAACGAACTTCGTTAGCAAAATCGTAAATGCGACCCAACACTTCACGCACGTCTGCAACGGTATCTTGACCGTCCACAATGAACTTGCCAGCATCCTCTGCAGGACGACGCAAAGCAGTGTGCAACACTGCACGATCTTCGGTATTGTTAATGTGCACACCGGTGTACATTGCCTTCGTACGCTCGTCAAGCTTTACAGCCTTTGCAAGGTCGGCAAAAAGCTTAAGAGTTTCAGGCTTAATTAAATTCTTAGAAAGATCGAAGTGGAGATCTCCAGCTTCGAAGCTCAACTTATCCACACGATTTGCATCCTCTGCAAACCATTTCTTCAGGCAGACGCCTTCAGACTGCAACTCGTCGTAATGCTTCTGCAATGCAGCCCATTCTGGGGTTTTTACGGCGTCAACTGGCGGATTGATGGCCATTGTTTTGGTCCTTTCATTTCTTTCAACTGATGTGATACACAAACCAACAAATCATCGTTTTCATAGAACAAACTATGACACCACGAATCATCGCATGTATTATTGCTGCAATATATTCATGCACACTATGCAGAAGATTGCACGCTGTATCACTATCATCCACTTCACAAGATACTCACAAAAGCAGACAGAAACACGCGAACACGAACATAAAAATGAACATACGCAACCAATAACTCAAGCTTCTTTGCAATATCATCAATTTTGTTACCGCGGGAGTATTATAGTGGAAGTTGGTATGCAGGATATCGAACGCTGGCATAGCAGCGTTTATAAAACGGCACGCCAAGCTAGACAAATATGAAGATATAATGTATAATGATTAACTTGTGCGCGAGTCGCGAATGCGTCTCGGGCAACATGCCGCTTTAGCTCAGTCGGTAGAGCGTCTCCCTCGTAATGAGAAGGTCGACAGTTCGATTCTGTCAAGCGGCTCTCTGACCCATTCGGGCGCATTAATGCTGTGTTTTATTTGTGTTTATACGCTTGATTGGCTGTATCCAGAAACTACGCGCGCGAGTGGCGGAATGGTAGACGCGCAGGATTTAGGTTCCTGTGTCTTACGACGTGTGGGTTCAAGTCCCATCTCGCGCACTTTGTGAATCTTATGCGGATATGTCCTCATATTCCGCTGAGATTTTTTATTTTTCCATCACAAAATTAGACGCGTATGCCCGCAATAATTGGGTTGTAGCTCAAAAAATGTGTAAAGCTAAGCTGATAAATATTCTGGGTTATAAGCAACACTCTCAATACTGTTAATAATTCAGCTAACAAACTGAGAAAGTAACAGTCATATGTTACTGGTGCAGTACGTAATCTGCGTTAATAACGAATAATTGCGATTTAGCGTTATTCGCGCAGTACGTAATCTGCATTAGTAACGAATAATTGCGATTTAGCGTTATTCGCGCAGTACGTATTCTGCATTAGTAACAGAGTTTGACGATTTATTGTTAAATATTCAGCTAATACCTACTTTGAACGCCGCTTAGCATAAGAAATAGCCCACATTCGATATGCTGTGAGTCTTACTGCAGTAAGGGTTATGAGCTTATTTTTACACAGTTTTGTCCGGGTGGCGAATATGCAGCAAACAGGTTCGATTACCGCAAAACGCTTGTATTACAATGCATAACACACTCGATAGTATGTTTCATCAAAAGTCAAATAAGACTAAATGATAGACTTACTAAATTTCGTCACTTCGGGTTTTCCTTGTATCTCAACGAAAACCCGAAGTTTGAATACAGTCTTACTACTTACCCATAATTCACTGCAAATTATTGGCAATATCTTTACAAACATCGGTTTATAAACATCGGTTTGCAATAATTTATTCTTATTCTGTCAAAAATAACGCTTGCAACTCAGGTAATAATGCGCGTAATGCATGACCACGATGAGAAATTGCATTCTTCTCTTCTTGCGTTAATTCCGCACTCGTCAAGCCTTCCATCTGCACGCCGTTGCGCACCGGCTGCTCATCAGGCACAAACAAAGGGTCATAGCCAAAACCGTTAGTGCCACGTTCTTCACGCAATACATGACCAATCATCTCGCCAATACGAACTATTTCAAATCCACGAGCATGCGACATCACACTACTTTCCGGAACTTCACTACAAGCATCAGGAATAGCAAGAGCCACAGCGCAACGAAAACGTGCAGTACGACATTGATCTGGAATATCAGAAAGTTGCTTCAAAAGAAGCGCATTATTAGCTTTATCGTCACCATGCACACCGCTCCAACGTGCCGACAAAATACCAGGAGCTGCACCCAATACGTCAACGATAAGACCTGAATCATCAGCAATAGCAGGGCAACCAGTTCTAGCAGCAACATCGCGAGCTTTCAGTAACGCATTCTGCTCAAAAGTAACACCTGTTTCTACAGGATCTGGTAGACCAAGTGAACCGGCAGTAATAAGCTCAAACTGATTCGCTAATTCTGCCAACTGTTCAGTGAGAATGCGCTTAATTTCAACGAGTTTTCCCTCATTATGCGTCGCCACAACAAGTTTCACGCCCGCTCTCCTTCAATCTCTTTTATAGTTACTTATTATGTAATTACATTACATTTGTACAATTATTCATTTTTCTACATATTCATTTTTCTACATATTCACTTTTCTATAAAATATTCTGCATATTTTGCTACAAATATTGTTATTTTGCAACAACTCTTTTTATTTTTCTAATGCTGCATTCTGAGCAGCTTGCAATTCACGATTACCTTTAGCAGCTAAATCAAGCAAAATATTTAATTCATCACGATTAAACGGACGATGTTCAGCAGTACCCTGAATCTCAATAAAAGTTCCAGAACCAGTCATAGCAACATTCATATCTGTCATAGCTTGACTATCTTCAACATATGGCAAATCAAGCATAGGCGTACCGTTAATAACTCCTACAGAAACAGCAGAAACAGAATCCTTAAGCACATGCGAAGCAGAACGAATAGCGTTATGCTTTTCTGCCCAACGAAGCGCATCTACTAATGCTACGTAAGCACCAGTTATTGAAGCTGTACGCGTACCACCATCTGCCTGCAACACATCACAGTCGATTTGTATTTGGCACTCGCCCATAGCTTTCATATCAACAACACCGCGCAAACAGCGACCAATAAGGCGACTAATTTCATGCGTGCGACCACCTATTTTTCCACGAACAGACTCACGATCAGTGCGCTCAGCTGTAGCACGAGGAAGCATCGAATATTCAGCAGTAACCCAACCTAAACCAGAGTCGCGTCGCCAACGAGGCACGCCGACCGTAAACGTTGCTGTGCACATCACACGCGTATTACCACACTCGATAAGCACAGAGCCCTCAGGAACATCAGTAAAATTGCGAGTTATATGCACCGGTCTTAATTCGTCAACTGCACGACCATCAACACGAATAGGTTTTATTGAATCCAGCATATCCTTGATTTGAGCCATAACTCACCAATCTAGCACGTGGCGGTTATCTTCTACACCCGTTGTATTGCATGAGAGCTGTTTCGTAGAAGTCTACAGCTATATTTATGCATTATGCCTACGTATGATTTGGGATTAGAACAAGTTTCACTAGAGTTTGCTACAAAAACGATTTTTACAAACGTAACACAAGGCGTTTTTGAAGGTGACAGAATTGGTATTGTTGGACGAAATGGTGATGGAAAGTCAACACTGCTTCGCCTACTTGCAGGACATATGAAACCTGACTCTGGTCGCGTAACAAAACGCGGTGGGCTCACTTTCGGCATGCTCGACCAGCGCGATCCTTTAGACGATAACGCAACTGTACGCGAAGCAGCTTTGGAAAATCGCGAAGATTACGAATGGGCTGCAGACCAACAATCACGCGAAATCGTAGAAGCTCTTCTTGGCGGAATCAATTTGGAAGCAAAAGTTGGCACACTTTCTGGCGGACAACGTAGACGTGCAGATTTAGCAAGACTTTTGCTTCACGACTGGGACATCTTAGCTTTAGATGAACCTACAAACCACCTAGACATAGTAACAATTCACTGGCTAGCAGAACACCTGCTTCACCGCTGGCAAGACGGGCAAGGAGCATTGCTGATTGTAACGCATGACCGCTGGTTCTTGGATGAAGTTTGCACGTCTATGTGGGAAGTACACGACGGCGTAATCGATCCGTTTGAAGGTGGATATAGTGCTTACATGTTGCAACGCGTTGAAAGAGAACGTCAAGCAGATGTACGCGAGGAACGCAGACGAAACTTGGCGCGAAAAGAGTTGGCTTGGCTTTCACGCGGAGCTAGAGCGCGCTCTACGAAGCAGAAGTTCCATGTAAAGCAAGCACGTGAACTTATTGCGGATGTGCCACCATTACGTAATACGCTTGAGCTTAAAAGAATGGCAACTTCTAGACTTGGCAAACAAGTTGTCGATTTGATTGATGTGACACAAATTTTTGACGATGAGAAAATGCTAGCAAATATCGATCCAGATATTGCAGAAAATGAAGCATTGTCGGAACTTACTGCAGAAACATCACATAAAGTCGATATTGTAAACTCAGTTTTTGCGCAACCAACGCACACAGGAAGTGTTACGATTGCAGTCGACGAACATCAAGAAAACTCAGACGAAAATAATCCAGAAACTGCGGCGGCAGAACACAAAACAATTACCGGACGTATGATTCTCGACGACGCAACATGGCTTATCGGTCCTGGAGATCGTTTCGGAATTGTTGGTGCAAACGGTGCCGGAAAATCAACTCTTCTCAGTATTATTGATGGATCGCTCAAACCTACACTCGGTCATGTCAATATTGGCAA
Source organism: Gardnerella washingtoni (assembly GCF_049262705.1). Lineage (NCBI taxonomy): Bacteria > Bacillati > Actinomycetota > Actinomycetes > Bifidobacteriales > Bifidobacteriaceae > Gardnerella > Gardnerella washingtoni. Next base: position 1,121,564 of record NZ_CP058398.1, read on the forward strand.
AACCGTAAAGTTTGCCGTACTTTCACAACGTTTAGAAGAATTGGAAAAGCTCGGAAAATATAAAGTAAAAGAAGTACTAAGCCGATACAAACCAAGTTACATTATTGACGGCAAAGAAGTAACACCCGGTCAACTTATGGAAAGACTTGGTTTTAAGCCAGAACAGCTTATGACACCAATTGCTGATCTTTCTGGCGGTCAAAAAAGACGAATGCAACTATTGCTGATTCTTTTGAATGAACCAAATGTGTTGATTATGGATGAGCCAGGCAATGACCTTGACACTGACATGCTTGCCGTAATGGAAGATTTGCTCGATACATGGCCAGGAACGCTTATTGTGGTATCCCACGACCGTTATCTGCTTGAACGTGTAACTGATCAGCAGTTTGCACTCATCGACGGCAAAATTCGTCACCTCCCAGGAGGAGTAGACGAGTATTTGCAGATCGTAGATCAACTTCAACGCGACCACGAAAGTAGTATTAACACACCACAAACACACGTCAGCGATAACAATATAGGAAATAATCAGAACAACGCTGACAACACTACCAATAGTCAATCAAAACTCACAGGAAAAGCCTATTACGAAGCAACCAGACGTATTGCAGCCATTGAACGCAAACTTACCAAACTCGAAAATCAAAAATCTGACATTGAGGAACGTATGGCTACTCATAACCCAAGCGATTTCGTGGGATTGCAAGCACTCAATGAAGAATTACAACAAAATACTCAAGAAACCAATACTCTTGAGGACGAGTGGATGGAGCTTTCCGAACAGATCTAAAAACTGTAAAAATAAACTGTAAAAATGCACCAGCGTTAACAACAACGCTGGTGCATAAAATTATGGCTTAGCTTGCGTAACTGTACGCGAATCAAGAGCATGCCAAGCAAGCTCTGCAGCAGCAAGCTGGGCCTTACGTTTACTAGAACCACTTCCAACGCCTAAAACTTCGTCACCGTCAGCATGAGCCAACACTGCGCGAGCCTCAAATACTGGAGCATATTCTGGTCCAGAAACCGCCATGCGATACTCTGGATCCGCTAAACCCATATCATGCGCTTTCACAGTCAACGATGTTTTCCAATCAAGAGCCGGACCTTCAGTGAGCACTTCCGCTAAAGTATCATCAATCAGTCGATGCACAACTAAGCGCGCCTCATCAATACCGTGCTCAACAAATGTTGCACCAATAAGCGCTTCGACAATATCACACAGAATCGAATCTTTGTTGTTTCCACCCTGCTCCATTTCACCTCGACCCAGTAGAATATACGGACCAACGTGAAGCTTTTTACGTGCAACAGCCGAAAGAGCCCATTCGGACACTGCTTTCGCACGCATTTTAGCGAGTTGACCTTCCGTCATATCTGGATGAGCAGAAAATAGCGTTTCCGTCGACACAAGTTCCAGCACAGCATCACCCAAAAATTCAAGCCGTTCATAATTTCTTGTACCAGGGTGTTCATGCGAGAATGAACGATGAGTTAATGCTTCCACCAGTAAATCTGGAGAAATAGTAGTCCCCAAAGCATTTAAAAGCTCTTGCGTCGGATCCCCAGGACGAGCTGAAGTATTCTCCAATCTCAACACCCCACCTGCGTTATGACGTACTTGCAAATCATGTTCTTCATGCTGATGCTTACGATTTTGTTGATCTTCTTGTTTATTCTGAGTCTTCATAGCAGTCATTATTATAGTCCCCCTCATCAACACTCACAGTAACCACTTTTTACTCGCGCAGGTTTTGAACACTCACAGCAAAAATGCTAAATTTGCAACATTACACTCATCTACTACAAACAATAAATACAAACAACACATACAAACAAAGAAAAAATTAAGCAATCAAATAAATAAAAAATAAACCCCGCCACCCGTCGATGGCAGGGTTTTATTAGTACAACCTACTTGGTGTGTGCAGAGCGAATAGCTTCGCGATACACACGACCACGGAAGGTGCCACAAGATGGGCAAGCCATGTGCGGAAATGCCTCAGAACCACAGTTTGGGCAAGTCACAGTCTGCACGGCAGACGCCTTCCAATTAGCGCGACGCGAATGCGTATTAGCACGCGAGGTCTTGTATTTAGGCAGTGCCATAATCTTTCCTCTATTTCGTTCAATCGATTGAGCTTAAGCGTTCTGTATATTACAGCAAGCGCCGTACAATTTATTAACTTACTTGAGATTTAAGCGAAATCTGCTTTACGCAAAAGCTCGCGCTTTAAGCGCTCGCTACGAAACTCGCGTTGGAAGTCCACTGGACTTCCAATCTAAGCGAGTTTCCGCTCCGAGTTGCCTTCGCGCGCTAAATCGCAGCGCTCAGGCAGGTCGTCGCGCTTTTCAGATTGCTCAAGTTGTGCTTTTAAGCCTTCCAAATCTGCAAATCGAATATCTGTAACATCATGATGATGCTCAGGATGTTCATTTAAGTTTTCACCGCATTGCGAACACAATCCACGACAATCCGGCTCACACAACGGCTGCAATGGTAATTCGCTCACCATGGTATCTCGAATAAGTGCCTCAATATCGGCAAAATCACCACCACCAACTAGCGGATACACATTACCAGACTCATCATTATCGTCCCAAATCTGTGATTCATTCTCATCTGCATTGTTGTGCTTATGAGCATGTTGCGAGCGCGAATCTACATATGGAAAGAACACGCATACATCTACTTTCCAGTCACGACGAAGTGGCATCAAACAGCGTGTACATTCTGCATGCACAGGAGCAGTAATACTACCTTGGAACATTAAGCCATCCACTACGGCATCAAAGTCGCCATCAACCATCACATCACTGCCTGGTTTTACGCCGATAACATAATCTCCAATACCATCTGGAGCTGGAAATACTCGGTGCAATGACATACTGCTACCAGCGCGCGCAGCCATTTGCGCTACTGGAACTGCCCATGGTGACTGGGAAGGATGCGAAGTCATTACTCATTCCTTTCATCATCTTCAGCATCATTGTACAATGCTGCATTCGTATCATTTTGCACATGTGCGGCAGCACGTTGACGCTCTTCTAACACGCGCTGACCTGCTTGCACATCCTGTTCTAATTTATCAAGCTGCTGTTTTAGTCCTTCCATAACAGTTATGCAATATTGATCAGCACCTTGAGTAAGTTTATCGGATTTGTGTTGTGCTGTGGTAAGAATATCGCGTGCTTTCTGCTTAGCTAAAGCTGTAACGTTTTCCTGACCGGCTAGGAATTGTGCGCGTTCTTGCGCTTCATCAATAATCTCCGCGGCCTGGGATTGTGCGGAAGAAACAATAGAGCTAGCTTGTGATTGTGCAGTACGCAGTCGTCGCTCTGCTTCGCGCATTAATGCTGAAGCGCGCTCTAATTGTACTGGAAGCATATTTTTTAAACGCGATAATTGATCGATGAAATCATCGCGATCAATTTTTACCATTCCTGGAGAGAACAATACATTTTTAGCTTCAGATAGTACTGTTTCCATAGCATCTATAATGTCGTAAACGGTGGTGAATTCAGCACGACTTTTTGAACGTATTTCATCACTTACTGTAGTTGTTGCGATTGATGATGGGACTGATTCTTCTTCATCAAAATTGATTGCTCCACCATCTTCACGTTCACGCAAATCTGGCAGTGGAAAAGCAGAAAGTGGTGTTGCTGTAGATGCTGATGTGTTGTCTACGCCTCCATGCGCATCAGTTTTTACATTCATGTCATTGATATTGGTGCTCTCATTGCCAACAGCAGCAACAGTAGATGTTTCCGTGTTATCAGCATCATTACTCGCTATTAAATCACCCTGCATCGAAGAATTTTGTGCGTCTACTACTGCGTTTACAACACTGCTTTGAGCATCTTCATCATCAGCAAGCACCGGATGTAGCGGAAGCTGCTGACTGCGATCAACATGTACTTCACGTTCCATAGTGTCATCACTTTCAGTAACTGAGGTAGCAGCATGTTCAACCATACCATCTTTCATACTATTTTCACTCGTCATCTTCTACTCTCCTGTCTCTTTTACTTAGCGTAGCTGCATTATCACTTCGTTGTAGCGAATTTTCAGCAAAACGTTTCTGTAACAAAGGTATTACGTTATCTGGAACCATACCAGTAACATTTCCTCCGTGACGCGCAACATCCTTAACTACTGAGCTTGATACATGCTCGAGTATAGGGTCAGCTGGTAAGAAGAGTGTTTCAATGCCAGCTAATTTACGATTTACTAAAGCCATACCAAGTTCTGCTTCATAATCACCGTTTTGACGCAAACCTTTTACAATCACCGTGGCACCAACGCGCGTACAATAGTCAGTAATCAATCCTTCGGTTGATGCGACTATTATTTCGCCAAATTGATGATGCTCATCATGTGTATTATGCGCATTATGCGCATAAGGCAAATTACTTACGGCTTCACGAATGATTTGTACGCGCTCAGATTCCGAAAACAGTGGCGTTTTTGCAGCATTCACTGCAACCAGCACGTGCACTTCATCAAATAGATGCGTACAACGTTGTATTACGTCTAAATGGCCGGCAGTGACTGGATCATATGAGCCGGGACACACAGCTATAGTCATGTTTTTAGAGTATCACTATTATGGGTGGGAACAAAAAATGTGCTTATAAATGCAGCTATTATTTAACAACTTTTCGTGATTTTGTTGCAATAATGCTTTATGCTATTTATTACTAACGTTTAATTAGATTTTGATTGAGTTTAGTTAAGTTGAGTGAAGTTAAGTTTAATTTAATTAGATTTAATGAGATTTAATGAAACACTATTATAGAAAGGAATGTGCAATGCTTTCAACATTATTCGCAGATAACACACTTCGTGCAATTATGGAAGCCGATTCGCAATCCTCTCACCCAGATTCCAACTCAGGCACAAACACTTCAGTACTTGAACGTCCTGAAGTAGATGAAGATGCTCGTTTAGACGACGGTGGTAATGCCGATCGTTTTGCACACTACGTTTCTAAAGATCGCATTGAAGAGTCTCATATAACTGGTCGCCCGGTAGTTGCTTTGTGCGGTAAAGTGTGGATTCCTCGCCGTGAAGCAAACGATTATCCTGTATGCCCTGAATGCAAGAAAATATACGAAAATATGAGCCACTTCGGTTTTTAATATCTTAATATTACTATTATTTCGTTATAAATTAGCGTTACTTTTATCTTTCACAACATAAAAGTAACGCTAATTTATGAACAATATTAATGAACTATACCAATATTTTAGAGAACATGGATTTCAGTTGGAATTGCTGGATCGCCGCGCATTAAACTTTGCGCAGCCAACGGCAAACGCTGCAAAGCCGAAGCGCAATAATCTTGAGCACGCATAATCGCATCGTGACCCATGAACTGCTTATCAGCCTCGCCATCAACCATATAATCAACAAGCAGATTTTCCCATGAATCCTTAGGCTTGAACTGAGCCAAAGCATCTTCCGATCCAGAAATTACACGCTCGCAATCGGCAACACCATGCAAATCAGCACTGTAATCATATGAACGATATGCTAACTTGCGACCTGGCACAGTTGCTTTATTCTTTGACTTCTTTGCAACAGGATACATAACACCGTCCGCACCTTCGCGCTCAGTAAGCTTATAAACCATTGCGCAAGTCGGAGCACCAGAACCAGTTACCAGCATGGTTCCAATTCCATAAGAATCTACAGGAGCGTTCTGCAAAGAAGCAAGCGCATACTCATCCAAATCGTTCGTCACCGTAATCTTTGTGTTCTTCGCACCCAATTCGTCAAGTTGATTTCGTACACGACGAGCTAAAGCACACAAATCTCCAGAATCAATACGAATTCCACCAAGATCAGGACCCGCAACTTCCACAGCTGTCTTTACCGCATTCTCAATATCGTAAGTATCAACAAGAAGCGTAGTGCCTTTACCAAGAGCAGCAATCTGAGAAGTAAAAGCATCACGCTCAGTGTCGTGTACAAGTGTAAAACAGTGAGCCGCGGTACCGATTGCCTTTAAGCCGTAAAGTTTTGCTGCAAGCAAATTAGCTGTGCCCTTAAAACCACCAATTACTGCAGCGCGAGAAGCAGCAACCGCTGAATATTCGTTCGTGCGGCGGCCTCCCATATCCATGCAAGGACGTCCTGCTGATGCTGAAACCATGCGAGCTGCAGCAGATGCAACAGCGCAATCGTAATTAAGCACAGAAAGAAGCACAGTTTCAAGCAATGTGCACTCACCAAAAGTGCCTTCTACCTGCAAAATTGGCGAATTCGGGAAGAACATCTCCCCCTCGCGATAACCGGAGATTTTACCGCTAAAACGAAAATTTTCCAGCCATTTAAGCGTTTCAGCGCTAACAATTTTGCGATCACTTAAGAAACGCAAATCATCTTCCGAAAGATGGAATTTTTGCAGCTCTTCCAAAATGCGACCAGTTCCAGCAACAACGCCGTAACGACGACCCTGAGGCAAGTGGCGCGTAAAAATTTCAAAAACACACTTACGATTTGCAGTACCGTCTTTCAACGCCGCATCAAGCATCGTATATTCATACATGTCCGTCATAAGAGCAGATGAAATCTCAGCCATGATATTCCTTTCAGTAACGAACAAATCAAAAACTGCTAGGTAATAGATATGAATCTAATTGGATTACTAAAGTTAAATCTAAAACCAAATCGCAATAATTGTATCGCTAACTAAAGAGCCGACGCACGAAATACAACTTCTCAAAATCACTCTGAGTATAAAGAAGCACTTATAATAGCAATTATGCTTAATAAGACTTTGAACGAAGAAACCGCAAACGTTACTAAAGCCGCGGAAAACTTACGCTTATACAACACCGCCTCCCATACAACAAGCGCATTTAAGCCTACAAAACCGGGGAAAGTTGGAATGTACGTGTGCGGCGCAACCGTACAAAGCTCGCCGCATATTGGTCATATTCGTGCAGCAATAGCCTTCGACGTAATTCGTCGTTGGTTATTACGACTCGGCTATCAAGTTACGTTTGTGCGCAATGTCACCGATATTGACGATAAAATCATGAAAAAAGCTAGCGAAGCAGGTCAAACTTGGTGGGAGCGCGCTTACATTTACGAGCGCGAATTTAGTGAAGCCTATGACACTTTGGGCGTTTTACCACCGACAGTTGAGCCGCGCGCTACCGGTCATATTACGGATATGGTTGAGCTGATTGAACACTTAATTGAGCGTGGTCACGCTTACGTTATTCGAGACGATTCTGGAAATCCTACTGGAAATGTTTATTTCGACGTACCAAGTTGGGAGCATTACGGCGAGCTTACGCACCAAAATCAAAATCGTAATGAAATTGATGGTGATGAAGCCGCAGCAATTGCAGATGCAAAGGGTCCAAGCATTGATTCAGCAGGTAACGATATTTACAATCCGACTGACCCTGCCGACGCTTCACCAGATAAGCACGATCCTAGAGATTTTGCACTTTGGAAAGCTCCTTGCGATTTCGATCAGCCGGATGCGCGTTGGAAAACTCCTTTTGGCGAAGGACGCCCCGGTTGGCATATTGAGTGCTCAGCTATGAGCCATCGTTATCTTGGCGATAATTTTGATATTCACGGCGGCGGATTAGATTTGCGATTCCCCCATCACGAAAACGAAATGGCACAAACAACAGCTGCTGGGTGGAAAAGCGCGAATGTGTGGATGCATTCCGCGTGGGTAACTGCCAAGGGTGAAAAAATGTCTAAATCCTTGGGAAATGGCCTTTCCGTACCAGTTGTTTTGGCAAATAATTCAGCATGGGTTGTTCGCTACGCTTTGGGAGCAGTGCAGTATCGCGCTATGTTGGAATGGTCTAACCAAGCTTTGGTAGAAGCAAAATCTGCTTACGACCGCATTGTCAACTTTCTTGAGAGAGCAAACCGATTACTTGAAAAGACACCAACGCGCGAAGAAGTGCAATCTGTAGATGCTGACTCACTTCCGGAAGATTTTACGCGCGCAATGAACGACGATATGAACGTTTCCGGTGCAAACGCAGCAATATTTACTGCTATTCGTCAAGGAAATGCGATTCTTGACGATTGTATGCAAAATTCTTCGCAAGAATCCTCGCAATCCCAAAACAGTAGCACCAAAAAATTGCTATATCTTGCCGTTCTGCAAGTGCGCGCTATGTTAGATACACTCGGATTAGATCCTTACGGAGAACCTTGGTTATCACATACTCATCAATCTGATGCAAACAGTGAAGGCAGCAAGGAACACAATGCTCTGGACGCTCTTATTACTTCGCAGCTTCAAGCTCGAGCCAATGCGCGCAAAATGAAGGATTTTGCTACTGCTGACACAATTCGTGACAATCTCAATAGTGCCGGAGTAATTATTGAAGATAGTGCGCAAGGTTCATCATGGCATTTGAAGTAGCATAATAAAGAAGTAAAGTATCAGTTATCAGTAAAAATAAGAAGCACTCGTTAGCAGCAGGTAGAATAGGAACATTATGGCAGCATTTAGTTCGTTAACAGACCGCCTTTCCAATGCTTTCAAGCATTTGCGCAGCAAAGGCAAGCTTTCTGAATCAGATATTGACGGCACAATTCGCGAGATTCGCCGCGCGCTTCTCGATGCCGACGTCGCACTGGAAGTGGTGCGTTCCTTCACTGCGCGCATTCGCGAGCGCGCTCTTGGCGAGGAAGTTTCGCGCGCACTGAACCCTGCTCAGCAGGTTGTGAAAATTGTAAACGATGAGCTTACGCAGGTGTTGGGTGCAGGTGTAGATAGGCCGCTTAATTTTGCGAAGTATCCACCGACTGTCATTATGCTCGCAGGTTTGCAAGGTGCAGGTAAAACTACTCTTGCTGGCAAGCTTGGCTACTGGTTGAAGGATTCTGGACATACTCCTCTGCTTGTGGCTGCAGATTTACAGCGTCCTAACGCTGTTACACAGTTGCAGGTTGTGGGCGAGCGCGCAGGAGTTCCTGTTTTTGCACCAGAAAAGGGCGTACAGACAGGCGGAAGCGCAATTTCTCTGCCATGGTTTACTAAGGGCGACCCGGTTAAAGTTGCACGTAATTCTATTGATTACGCGCGCGAAAAGATGTACGACACTGTGATTATTGATACCGCAGGTCGTTTGGGTGTTGACGAAGAGCTTATGAAGCAGGCTCGCAATATTCGCGATGCTGTGCAACCGCAAGAAGTGCTATTTGTTATTGATGCCATGATTGGTCAAGATGCTGTTCGCACAGCTCAAGCTTTTAACGACGGCGTAAACTTTACAGGCGTTGTACTTTCTAAGCTTGATGGCGACGCTCGAGGAGGCGCTGCACTTTCGGTTGCAAGCGTTACTGGAAAGCCAATTTTGTTTGCTTCTACCGGTGAAGGGTTGAAGGATTTTGAGATTTTCCACCCTGATCGTATGGCTTCCAGAATCCTCGATATGGGCGATATTTTAACGCTTATTGAACATGCGCAGAAGCAGTTTGATGAGGAAGAATCACGCAAGGCTGCTGAAAAGATTGCTGAAGGCAGCTTCGGCTTGGATGATTTTTTGGAGCAGCTTCAGCAGGTTCGTAAACTTGGCTCAATGAAGAAGCTCTTAGGCATGATGCCTGGCATGGCTCAACATCGTAAGGAGCTTGAGCAGTTTGATGACCGCGAAATTGACCGCACTGAGGCAATTATTCGCTCTATGACTCCGGCAGAGCGTAGAGATACAAAAATTATTGACGGATCTCGTCGCGCGCGAATTGCTGCTGGCGCTGGCGTAAGCGTTTCACAGGTTAATACGCTTTTGCAGCGTTTTGAGCAGGCTGCAAAGATGATGAAACGCATGAGTGGAGGCGCTGGCATGCCTGGAATGGGTGGCATACCAGGATTTGGCGGCGCTGGAAGCAAGTCGAAACGTAAGGATAAAAAGTCAAAGAAGAAGGGCGGAAAGTCTGGAAATCCAATGCGTAGAGAAGCTGAAGAGCGCGCGTTACGAGATCGCCTTTCTGGAGAATCTAATCGTAACGATGTTGCTGGTTCTGCTTTTGCAAAGCCACAGCAGCCAAATCTTCAGAATCTTCCTGAAGGCTTGCAAGAACTTATGAATTCTGAAAATTCAAATCAAGATAATCAACTTCCACCTAACTTTGGCGGCGGATTAGCTGGATTATTCGGTCGATGATTTTAGTATTGGCGTTTTTGTGGGTTATATTTGTGCCGCTTCTTTTGTGGCAGTTACTTCGGTGGCTGCCAACAGGTGCGGATAAATATAACCCACTTCCATATATTATTGCGCTGCTTCCACTTGCAACTTACATTGCAGGAGCACTACTTCTGTGTAATTTTGGAGCTTTTTTGTTCTTCGCATGCTACGCAGAGAAAGTGACACAATCGCTTACTTTAGCCCAATCTTACGCATATTTATGCATTGCATACGCTGTACTATTTTTGATTTCACTTAAGTCGTATACACCGTACTGTTTTGGAAGGTTGCGTAGGTTGCGCGAAAGCAGGTCGTCGCGCAAACGCCAGGAAAAGCAGCACCAAGAAATCCGCGTTATGACGCTAAATTGCAGATACGGAAAAGCAGACGCATTTCACATAATCAAAATCGCAAAAAAATATCATATAAATACGTTACTTTTACAAGAATTAAGCGAATCTTTAGTAAAAAATCTTGAAAAACTCGGCATTTATGAAATTTTTCCGACTTCTTGCGTAGGTGCGCAAAGCAAGCACAATAATGGTGGATTCAACGCGATTTTTACACAATATTCACCGATTGCTACTTGTAATAATGCCGTAAAAATTGAGGCTGCAAGCGTACCAAGCGTTACGACTTGTTTAGATTTTGGTGCAACTAAAAAAGTTAGTGTGAAATTTGCTTCCGCGCATCCAAAGTCGCCAATGAGAGGATGTACAGCTTGGAGCAAAGGAATCCGCACACTCGTAACTCTTATATCGACTCATCAAGCAGTAGAAACTACAAAAAACATAGCAACTACAAAGATTGCAAAAGACATGAATATAGAGGAGACTTCGTCTACAGGAACAAGAAAAACTAAGGAAACTGACAACACAGCAACTCTCACAGTTCTTACAGGCGATCTTAATTCTGCAGTCGATCATCCAAGCTTTCGAGCACTTACCAAAGCAGGTTTTGTAGACTCTGGCATCTCGATTGGAAAGCGTTTACACACCTGGCCTACCTGGCTTAACTGGCCAAATCTTACGCTTGATCACGTGCTATTTTGCGCAAAAAACTGCGAAGCTCAAGCTGTTTGGCAAAAAAATGTAATAATTGATGGTACGGATCACCTAGCCTACATCGCCACAATCACCATCTATCCACTAAACTAAAAACGTCCAAACAAACAGGCATAATAGATAAGTTATTCGCGTGAATCGGCGCCCTCTTCCCGGTCACGTGAGGAACATGTGGAAGCTCGCAAGGAGTGCCCCACACCCGAACGAAATTCCACGACTCTAGTTATAAGGAGAGCCATTTTGGCAACCAAGATTCGTCTCAAGCGATTGGGCAAGAAGTTCTATGCCTTCTACCGCGTAGTCATTTCCGATGCACGCAATAAGCGCAATGGTCAGTCCATTGAAGAGATTGGCGTTTATGATCCAAATAAGCAGCCATCTATGATTCAGATTAATTCTGAGCGCGCACAGTACTGGCTTGGCGTTGGCGCACAGCCAACTGAACCAGTATTGAAGCTGCTGAAGATTACTGGTGACTGGCAGAAGTTCAAGGGTCTCGATGGTGCTGAAGGCACATTGAAGACTTCTGAAGCTGGTCCAGATGCACAGGCTCGCGTGGAAGCTGTTGAAGCTGAAGCTCAGAAGTTGAAGGCTGCTAAGTCTGAAGCCGCCGCTAAGGCACAGGCTGCAGCTGAAGCCGCTGCAAATGAGGCTGAAGAAGCTCCAGCCGAAGCAGCTGAAGCTGAGGAAAAGGCTGAGTAATCATGCTGGCTCAAGCTGTGGAACATCTCATTAAGAACATCGTGGATTTCCCTGATGATGTATCTGTACGTTCTCACGAAAACGCTCGCGGCGAACTGCTACGCGTACGCGTGAATCCTGAGGATATTGGTCGTGTTATTGGTCGCAATGGTCGTACTGCTAATGCTATTCGTGTCGTTGTGCAAGCTTTAAGCGATCACAATGTGCGCGTGGATATTATGGACGTACGTAGGTGAGATGAACGTGGCCTTAGACCAACAATCTTTTGACAACCCTCAGCAACATCGTAACGACCTGCTGAGGGTTTGTCGTATCGGTAAAGCACAAGGTTTAAAAGGTGAAGTGACTGTACAAATCTTCACTGACGAGCCATATGAACGTTTCGAGATTGGTAACGTACTCTATACTGCGGATGGTTCACGCGAGTTTGTTATTGAGCGCGCGCGAACCTTTAAAAACCGTTGGATTCTGCTGTTTGAAGAATCGCAAAATCGCAACGATGCTGAAGCTCTGAATGGTTTGGAATTATACGTACAGGCAGAAGATGCACAAAAACTTGCTGCTGAAAACGCCTGGTATATTAAGGATTTAGTTGGCTTGCAAGCGCGTTTGTGTGAGGGAAATCAGTTGGGATTACCTTCCCAGATTATTGGTACGATCGTGGACGTGCTTGATGGCGCGCAATCGTTGCTTAAAATTCGCTTAGATCAGCCAAGTGACGACGAACATAAAACCGCGCTTGTACCGTTTGTTGAGGCGCTTGTGCCAGAAGTTAACGTTACTGCAGGTTACGTGATGATTGATCCTCCAGGCGGATTAATTCCCGGATTGTCGCAATGAACAAGAAGTCGTAGCACACAAAATGCTCAACACTACCACTTTTAATCGTTAAACTGTAAATTCATTGGCATAATCACTTATCAAAACAACAAAAGCGCAGCACGTGAAGAACTATGGAGCGTACACTTGCTAAATTACGAATCCATAGATTTCTAACGCAAATGAATCAGCGATTACGCAAAAGCGTAGGAGCAGAGCAGTACATAAGCCATATCTACCATTAAAAAAAAACTATTATGATGAACATCGATATTATTTCTGTATTCCCTGAATATTTTCAGATGCTTGACTTAAGTTTGCTTGGAAAAGCGCAAGATAATGGTTTGTTGCAAATCCGAGCTCACAATTTGCGTCAATGGACTCACGATGTACATCAGTCTGTTGACGATACGCCTGTTGGCGGCGGAGCTGGCATGGTTATGAAGCCAGAAGTATGGGCAGAATGTTTGGACGAGCTGCTTCATTTGCCAAAATCTGAAATAAAAAATACTTGCGATAGTTATGAAACTTGCGATGCTTACGAAGAATCAGAAGTCACATCAAATAAAGTAGACCCAAGTAAGCCAATTCTTATATTTCCTAACCCTTCTGCCCCACTATTTACACAAAAAGATGCAACAGCATTAAGTCGTGCTCAGAATTTAGTTTTTGGATGCGGACGATACGAAGGCTACGACGCGCGTATTCCAGAATACTACCGTATGCAAGGTGTTGATGTACGCGAATATTCTATTGGCGATTACGTGTTAAATGGCGGCGAAGTTGCAGTAAGCGTTATGCTTGAGGCGATTACGCGCCTAATTCCTGGGTTTATGGGCAATCCTGAGTCGATTGTTGAAGAGTCGTATACAGGTACGGACGCGCTGTTGGAACATCATCAGTACACGCGGCCAACTACTTGGCGCGGCATCAGCGTTCCAGATGTATTGACTTCAGGAAACCATGCAAAAGTAGACCGATTCCGTCGAGATGAAGCCATTGCGCGAACCAGTGAAATTCGACCGGATCTCATTGAACGACTTGATTGTAGGGCGCTCAATAAGGCGGATCGAAAGACCCTTATATCGCTCGGCTGGGAAGTTTCAGGCGATCATCCGCGCAAAAACTTATGAAAAAATAAGATTAGTCGCGAGAAGGCTGAATAAACAAAACAGAAGTCTCACCGTAATTGCGCGTATCGAATAGTTCCCAGCCATCAGGCATCACTGGCAGAACACTGCGCGCACTTCGTTCTAATATAATCAGCGTATCAGCATCAGCACTAGCAACACCATGTTCAATCATTGAAAGCAGCAGCTTTTCACAATCCGTGGTTTCATAGGCATATGGCGGATCAATAAAAACCAATTCAAACGCTTGCCCTTTATAGTCTGCAACGAACTGCTCCGCACGCTTGCGAATCACCCTCATCGAAAGTGCAGAATCCCAAGCCTTTGAACTTTGCAACGCTTTCGATGTACGAAGTATAAGAGACGCAACCTGAGCATTAGCCTCAACAGACACAAGTTCGCGCGCGCCTCTAGAAAGCGCCTCAACGCCGAGCGCACCAGTGCCAGCAAATAAATCAAGTACGCGCGCATCCGTGGTAACATCCCACGAATCAAGCCTAGAGAATATAGCTTCTTTCGTACGATCCGTGGTCGGCCTCGTACAAGATTGTGCCGAAGTCAATGGCAAAGATTTGAAACGTCCCGCAATAATATGCATACTTCTAGCTTAGCTGTAACTTCAAAAGGAAACAAACGCCGGAGAAAATTCCCTGGTAAATATTCCTGTAGCTTTGCAGTATTGCTCTGCTTACGTTGAGTATTTATTGCTTAAAAGAACACTAGCATCATTGCTACTGCACACATCACGCCAAGCACACATACCACACACCAACCCACAGTTTGTTTTGCGACTTCAGTATACGAATACCAGTGTGGTAGAGATTTGAGATTTTTCGCACTGGGCGCGGCGAACGTCAGAGCCGTAGGCTGCTGATTCGCCAAGCGAAGAAGAAAAATCGAAAAATCTCTGCGATAAAACGAGGTTATTAAAGATTAAACACGCAGAGTTTGGGGGATTTCTCTACGAGCACTAAAAGAGGACTGATGGAGCAACGTTCTTTAAAGAAAGGCGAACACAATAAACACCTTTAACAGCCAAAGCGACTGAAGGACGGGACGTGCGAGGAGAGAAATCCCCCAAAACTCGCGCCACATTAAGCAAGCGCGAAAGCAGGTCGTCACGCAACAACAAACGCCGGAGAAAATTCCCCGGCGTTTGCAGTCAAAAACAACCCTACTTAACTTACTTATTTACTTCTTCAGGATTCGGAATCAAGAAGGAGCAAGCAAACGCAAGTACAAGCAGCACAATGCCCGCAACCATCGAAGCCATGTATCCGCCTGTTGCACCATTCGTTCCGGCAACATTCGTCATTACAGCGTAGAGAATTGCAAAGCTCAAACCGGCACCCAAGTTAAACGCTCCAGCATTCATGCCTGGCAAATAACCTGGATTATCTTTTGGAGAAAGCACAATACCAAGACCGTTAAGCATAATGTTGGCAACACCAGCGTAGCTAATACCCATCGCAAGAGAGAGCACAACTAGTGCCCAAACGGATGGTACTCCAGCAACATAAATGCCAAATAGCACGCCAATAATACTTACCAAAATTCCGGCACGAAGCACCAAACGGTATCCAAACTTTGCGGCCAAAATACCGGCAATAGGTCCGAACAGGAATCCAATAATTGCGTAAGGGGTAAGCGTTGCAAAGCTCACAACATCAGCTCCCAAATGTGCACCAGCCTTCGCATCCTGCGCAAGCTGCGGCACAACGCCGTTCATCAAAGCGAATACGCCAGTCATAGTCAAAAGCGTGGAAAGAAGCAATCCCCACGTACGACGCTGCTTCATATAATGCGTAGAAACAAGCGGAGCTGCGCTATTGCCCTCAATCTTCCAGAACACAACGAAGAACACAACAGCCACAACCACAAGTCCTGCAATCATAGTCAAGTTTGCGGAAGCAAGCTTATCTATCTCATTAATTGCAAGATACGCTGCAAGGAATGCAATACCCAGCGTCACTACGCCAGCCCAATCCATACTTGGTGTATCATCAGCATGTGATTCTTCTGCTGCCAACACAACCATAACCACGGCAATAACAGCAATAAAAGCCATCGTCCAAAATACTGAGCGGAATCCATAGTGACCTGCAAGCCAACCGCCAAGTAATGCATCAACGCCTGCAATACCGCCGTTGACGGAAGTTAAAATTGCCATCAACTTTGCGTAACGCTTTTCTTCTGTAACTTTTACGCGCAGCATAATTAAGCACATTGGCACCACAGGGCCAGATGCACCTTGCAAAATACGACCAATCATAAGAACTGTGACATTCGGAGCAAGCGCAGAAACAACGCAACCTAAAATCGTCGAAATCAAAATGCCAATGAGTACCTTTTTTCGACCAACCAAATCAGCTAATCGAGGCAAAAACAGCGAGAACAAAGCTGCTGCGGTGAAGAATACCGTTTGAGTTAAGCCGATTTGTGTATCGGTTGTGTGAAGCTCTTTTGTCATTGTTGCTAATGCTGGAGATAGCATAGAAGCGTTCAACTGGAACGCGAAAATAGCAACAAGCAGCGCTGTCATAAGCGCTACGATTGAACGACCGCCTTTATCTAGCATAGAAGGCGTTGGAGATGAAACCTCAGTCATCATAACCTCGTATCAAATTCCGTCTAAATTTTTAATTTAATTATTAGATTTTGATAATTTATTGGATTTTTGATAATCCAGTAGATTTGCTCTGCTACATTATCTAGGCAATACTTCATGCAATTATCCAAATAATTATCCTTGTAATTATCTACGAACTTTAGTGCATAAAAAGTTGAGATAATTGCAACCATCGCACATTCTAGTATGATTATCCAATACGCTTAAGCGCGTCAACAATCAAATCCCAGAATTTATCAAAATCAAGTTTTGTAGCAACCTGCGTATGGCATTCCTCAGCCGATGGCTCCGGACCACGTAAATCTGCAACCGTCATGCCAAGCGTCAAATCACCTTTAATTTCAACATCCAATGGGCAACGACGAGTCTCTACCACACTGTGATCAATCAAATAAGCAATAGTACAAGGATCATGAACAGGCGGATCAATGAAGTCTTGGTTATTTTGGTATGCTTTGCGGAAGAAGTTCATCAATCCACTAGCAAACGCAGCAAGTGGAGTTCCAACAGCATCGATCTTCGCCTGTGCTTCCGGCGTGCAAAGCGCTTGATGTGTCAAATCCAGACCAACCATAGTAATTGGCCAGGCTTCATTAAACACTACGTGTGCTGCTTCTGGATCAGTCTTAATATTAAATTCAGCAACAGCACTCCAATTGCCAACATGGTAGCCACCACCCATGAGCACAACCTCTTTTACTCGGCTCACAATTCGAGGCTCCATGCGCACAGCCATGGCAATATTGGTAAGAGGTCCGGTTGGAACCAGCGTAATCGTACCAGGTTCATGACTCATAATAGTGTCAATAATCCAATTAACTGCGTGCCCTTCGTCCAATGGTCGCGTAGGCTCTGGAAGCGTTACACCATCAAGACCAGTTTCACCGTGTACTGCAGCTGCAACTTCCAACGGACGAATCATTGGGCGATCGCAACCTGCATGTACTGGAATATTCGTAGCATGCGCCATTTCAAGTGTTGCTCGCGCATTATAGGTCACTTTTTCAAGACTCTGATTTCCACCAACCGTTGTTACGCCTAGCAAATCAATATTTGGATTACCTAGCGCAAGCAAAATGGCCATGGCATCATCATGACCAGGATCACAGTCAAGGATAATAGAAGTCATTATTACTCCTTTGTGAATAGTTAGCTTCTTGCTAGCAACAGTTTGTTACAGACTATTATTAATAACAGTCTGCTACTAACAACAAGTCAATGTATACGTAACTTACCGTATGATTCATGCGCTGTACGTTAATACGCATTCCGTATGCTCATACGCATCATTGCGTCATATAACATTTCTTATTTAACATTTGTTTATAACAATAAACAAATGACCAATAACAAGTATAGCAAAGCACTGTTGCGACGCAAACAATATTTACAGGAAGATTTACGAACAGTTACGCAAAAAAATTACGCAAAAAAATTACACATACGAAGCAAAGCTCAACACACGCGCAACGACCAACTCAGATACGCTCGTGAACATTAGCCATGCGGTTCATAATCAGCTCTGGCGTAAACGACTCATGCACAGGTTGCATTGATTCAGTATTCAATGCAGCTGCAGCAACAGCAAAACGACCAGTTTTCGCAGCATCAAAATCGTTATAACGAGCATAGATCAACGCAGCAGTAGCAGCATCACTTGAGCCATTATCGTTACCAACTGCTTCTACACCAATATTGCCGTTACCTTTAGCTAACATCATGCGCTGCACACGCTTTACTTGTACAGGATAGAATGACACACCTTCACCTGCAACACCATAAGCAACTCCTGCACGACCAGCATTCACAAACACATGTTTTACACCACGCTTTAACAACACATTCGCGCAGCGCACTGCAGAACGCTCGTCAATAGCATTAATACCAGTCAATGCCTGCGATTCAGCAGTATCTAAAATCAAAGTATCAATGCGAGATAACCGTGAAAGCACTCGCGTAGCTTTCGCATCAGTAATCGCACGCACTACAATAGGTCGACGATAACGATCACATAACCATTCCAAAGATTTTTGCGGAATATTAGTATCCATTACTAAAATATCTGCATTTTCAATAATCGACATGCGCTCACGCAAAAAATCAGGAGTCATATGATTGTAAATACTCATATCATCAAGCGCCAACAGACGCTGACCAGAAGCATCACCAACATACATATATGAAGCAGTCATAGAATCAGGAAGTTGCTTCGCATACCCAATATCTAAACCATTTGCAGCAGCATCAATCCTAAACAATTCACCATTATGATCGCCACCATACACAGACACCATACTCGTACGAATGTTCAACCGTTCCAAAGCAACCGCAATATTTCGACCAACACCGCCAAGCATGTAACGCACACGCGAAGCATTTGAAGTGTAATCCATCAAATCACCGCACGCAATACCGAGTACATCCATACTGATGCCGCCAACAACTGTTACATAGCTTGGAGGCGTTACAATATAGCCTTTGCCGCGCAAATATCCTTTACGAATAAGATTGGAAATATGCGCAGCAACACCTGAACGTGTAATACCTGCAAGATTTGCAAGTTCCTGTTGACTAATCATTGGGTTTTGTTGAATCCAAGTCAAGATTTGCTGTTCACGTTCAGTCATTGCTGCCTCATCTCTATTGTTATTACAAATGATGCCCACTTTCTAGGATATTCACAATTTTCATATTATGCACGTAAATTAATAAAATTTATATAATTTTGTTTATTCTTTCTTATTCAACAAACAAAAGTTGAGTATGATTCTCAATTAACAATTACCTTATTATTGTATTTTTTACTATAAATTTTGAGAGCATGTATAATAATTTCTGTATACTTTTTATTTAAAGTATATTTTTCATTGCGTCACCTTTTTACGCAATCAGCAGGAACGTCTATTGAAGAAACACCTTCAGTTGCTAATTATTTCCGCGTTTCCACCACGCGTAAAATCAAGTACTGCACCAGCAAGATGCGGCAACGAAGTAAGTTGCGGATTACGCTGCATTGTTTCCAACGCATCATTACGCGCTTCCGCAATAATTTTCGCATCCTGAACTACTCGCAACAGTTTCAAACTCGAACGACCACCCGACTGACTATCGCCAAGCACATCCCCAACATTTCTAAGTTCCAAATCTTTCTGCGCAATTTGAGCACCATCAAGTGACTGCTCAAGTACTCGCAACCGCTCTTGAGCAATACTCCCTTCCTCAATTTGTGCAATCAAAAAGGCCCATGAATTCGTGCCTCCACGACCAACGCGACCACGCAACTGATGCAATTGTGCAAGCCCAAAACGATCCGCGTCAAAAATCACTATGCAACTTGCTTGCGGAACATCCACACCAACTTCAATAACCGTTGTTGCAACAAGCACTTGCACATCACCACGTACAAATCGTTCCATCGTTTCACGTTTAGTAGCATCATCGTCACGACCAGTAAGCTGCGCAAAAGTCACTCCCTGAAACTGCGGTAATGCAGAAAGCCGTTTTAATATGCCAACAACTGTATGAAGCTTACGCAAAGGCACAGCGTGAGCTTCGTCGGATTGAGAAAATCGTGCAATATCGTCAAAATTTTCAGAATCATCATTACCATCGCAATCATCATCCTCAATATGAGCACAAACAATGTATGCTCGCTCCCCAGCATCAATACGCGAACGAATATGAGCAAACATGCGAGACATCGTATTTGAATCATTTTCTTGCACCACAAAGGTACGAATCGGTTTTCTACCTCCTGGAAGCTCTGTTAAATACGACGCATCCAAGTCACCAAACCAAGTCATAGCGGCAGAACGCGGAATAGGTGTTGCAGTCATTACTAAGAGATGCGGAACAAACTGTTTTTTATGCTCAGCCCGTCCATCCGAATTCACATCTGTGCTCATCTTCCGCATTAATACATCACGCTGCACAACACCAAAACGATGCTGCTCATCAATCACAACCATTGCTAAGTTAGTTGGCTGGAAAGTCGAAGAAAATGCTGCATGAGTAGCCACAATTAACGCAGGTTTACCACTCGCCACCTCTGCGAGCGCACGTCTACGTTCTGCAAGTTTCATGCCACCAGTAACTACTATAACAGGAACGTCAAGTTGAGCACGATGCATCATATGACGCAAGTTTTCAACATGTTGTGAAGCCAGTACTTGTGTTGGCGCCACTAATATCGCTTGATGTCCCGATCCTACAGCTTCAAGCATTGCAGCAAGCGCTACCACTGTTTTCCCTGAGCCAACTTCTCCTTGCAACAATCGACGCATTGGATGCGTACTGCGTAAATCATTGACAATCTCATCAATAACTGCTTGCTGACCTTGTGTAAGAGTAAACGGTAGACTTTCCACAAACTGCTGTCGAAGTTGCGAATTATTGCAAACTTTTGCTTGATTATTGTTTCCATTTTCGCGAAATTGCAATACCGCCATTTGTGATACGAATGCTTCTTCGTAACGTAATGTTTCAAGAGCTTTATGAAATTCTTCAGTGGATTGTGGATTGTGAAGTGCGTAAATTGCCGCAGCACGCTCCATAAGATGATGCTTTTCACGCACAAATTGAGGTAGAATATTGGGAATTTGAGCAGATTCACGTATGAGCGTGTGATTACATTCTTGTGCAGAGCATTGAGTAGATTCTTGTGTTTGAAGCAATGTAAGTATATCAGTAATTGTATCGTGAATACGCTCAGTAGCAATACGCGAATTGGCATGATAGATAGGCTGTGGAGCGCTCAAAATTTCCAATCCCTTATCGATACTACAAACAGTGCCTTCACTCTGATGCGAACTGTCACTTTCTTCTACTGAATTTACTATTAAAATCTGCGGATGCGTAAATTGTAATCGTCCATTAAATGTACTCGACACACCGCCAACTACTATGGTTGCATCTACATATAGCTTTGACGCAATCCACTGTACATACTGACGGTTTTTAGAAAAATAAATAAGCTGCGCACTTGATTGTTGATCTTGTACAACATTAATTTCAAGTCTAAACCCACGGCGAGCATTCATTGGCACCACGCGCAGGGACTGAATTTGCGCATAAAACGCTATTCCCTCACCAATACGAATATCTTGTAAGCGCTTAACTTTCAGAGGATTGGTAACTCTAAACGGGTAGTAGGTTAATGCATCTTCAACTGTTACTATGCCTAAAGATTTTAATGCAGAAACGCGGCGCTTATTTGTGATTATTGCAGAAAGCGAAGTATGCACAGAAATGGGCGAGGAAAGCACACTGTACATCTGAGCTGAGTTGGTAGGCATACTTACGATTATAAATCATTCGTAAAGCATTTGCTTAGACGCGACGACCTGCTTGAGCGCTTATTCCTCACGGCATAGCCGTGAGGCTGATTTGCGAATCGACGACTTCGAGCTGCATAATGCGCGAGAAGTCACTTCGATTCGCCGAGCTTGCTCAAGTTGAAAGCACGGTGTGCTTTCAACGCAAGCTCAGTAGCGAGCGCGTTACCCGCGCGAGCGTGCGCACATTTGGAGCGATACGACGTGCTAAACCCTCCAAACACGAGAAAACCACCTCACATTTGGAGCACTACAGTAAGTTTCACACTCCAAACGCGAGAAAAATTGCGCACGTTTGGAGCGATACGACGTGCTAAACCCTCCAAACGCGAGAAAAATTGCGGGTTAATTCCCAAAATTGCGCACGTTTGGAGCGATACACCAAACCAAACCCTCCAAACGTGAGCGCGAGAAAAATTGCAAATACAAAAAAGCCCCGAGCACTGCTCAGGGCCTTACAATTTAAACGCAATCAATACGCGAATCACGCCTCAACGCGCTGAACCTTGCCAGCCTTAATGCATTTCACGCACACACGAAGACGAACATTCTCGCCATCAATGGTGGTGCGAACCGGCTGAAGGTTCGGACGGAAGGTGCGCTTATTGCGGATATGCGAATGTGAAACAGTGAAACCAGTCTGAGGTCCCTTGCCACATACTGCGCAACGAGCTGCCATAATTGGACTCCTATTTTTCTTTGACTTGCAAGTCTTGCGTCATTCAAACATACAAACTATTCACGCAAACTACTCACGCATATCGCATAAACAAATAGCACGTCTGAACGCACAACTACACAAGTATATCACTTACCAAGACATTTCATACGATATCGCGCACACGAACGTCCACATTCTCACGTAATTCCTTAACAGTTTTACATCCAAGAAGTGCCATAATCACGCAAATTTGTTCTTTCCAAGCTGTAATTTGTTGCACGAGCTCATCTTCTCCTTGATGCATCAGCGTATGTAAGAATTCACCTGCAACACCAACTGCCGAAGCACCCAGAGCCAATGCTCGCACAACATCCAAAGGTGTTCGCACGCCTCCACTCGCGAAAATTTCTACAGATTTCAACATTTCGCACTTGCGTATATCTAGCAGCGACTCAACGGTTGTAAGTCCCCAATTCGCCAAATAATCATAGTCGCCATGCAATCGACGAGCATTCTCAATCGCCACAAAATTCGTGCCACCACGTCCACCAACATCAACCGTATGCACACCAACTTCTTGCAGCCTCTGAACATCCTTAGCTGTCATCCCACAACCAGTTTCTTTCACTATTACTGGCACTTGCTGAGCCTCGCACACGCTCACCATCTGCTCAATATTGTGCATCCACCCACGAAAATCGCGATCACCCTCCGGCATCACAAGCTCCTGGGCGGCATTCAAATGCACTTGTAACGCATTTGCTTGTAATATATTCACCGCGCGCAAGGCATCATCAGCACTCGTGCCAGCACTCACATTCGCCATCACAAAACCGTTCGGATTTTCACTTCTCATAACACTAAAAGTGCTAGTCAACGTATCGTCGCGAAGTGCTGCACTCAAAGACCCACTTGCTATAGCAACGCCAGTTTTCGCTGCAACTCTAGCAAGACTAGCGTTTATGTTTTTAGTTGCTAAACTTCCGCCTGTCATCGCATTAATATAGAACGGCAAACGCCAGTTTCTTGGAGCAGCATCTGCATGTGAAGTGTTAGGTAAACTA
The DNA here is from genome assembly GCF_049262705.1 of Gardnerella washingtoni. Lineage (NCBI taxonomy): Bacteria > Bacillati > Actinomycetota > Actinomycetes > Bifidobacteriales > Bifidobacteriaceae > Gardnerella > Gardnerella washingtoni. Next base: position 1,145,151 of record NZ_CP058398.1, read on the forward strand.
TCACTTCCCAGTACACACACACTAGGATTCACTTCATCCAACGCCACCTGCGGTAACGCATTCGGCATAAATTGAACGGTATCAAAACCCGAGCATGCGAACGTTTTGTACTGTGCATCCGCAAGTGCTATGTGTTCGTCTTTTCGATTCTGCATTGTGAGAGATTGAGAGGATTCTTGAGGCAATCGCGAAGAACGTAAAGATGTTTGAGATAATTGCGACTTCTGAAGCAACTTCTTTCCCATCGTAATATTTTCAGAAGACTCGCCTGTTCCAAAAATTTTCGTAACCTCAATATTCAATGGCTTGATTCCGTGGTTTTGCCAAGCAGATTTTATACTTTCAATCCGATCTTTTTCGTAAATTGTTGCTAACGCAATGCCACAATCTCCACCACCAGCACCGCTTGTTTTCGCTGGAATTCCAACAGAATCAGCATCTTTAATAAGTTGTGTCAATTTCTGCGTTTCGATTACAGTTCCAGTAAGTACGCTCAATTTTCGCAAAAGTTTGCGATTTTGCGCAAATTCAGCAGCAATATCATCTAATTCAAAATTTTCCAGTGATTTCGCCAATTTCTGCACACAAATTTCGCTTTGCGCACAAAAATCTTCATAAGTAAAAGGCTCAGTATAACTAGAGAAATTCTTATCCAAACCACTACCCGCGCTGTTACTTTCGCTATTACCTGCGCTATTACCTGCGCTAACATGAGCGCCATTTTCTACACTACTTACTAACTTCGCACTTGATGCTGGAGAACCAGTCCATCCAACCAAAAGTTTGAGTGCCGAATGCACTTTCAATCGCTTAATTTCCAAACGCGGCCACTTTTTATTCAACAGTAAGCATACGTTAGAATCACCTGATTGTATTAGTGTAAGTTCAGCTTCAAGCCAGTTACGATCGTAAGCTCGATACAAAATCCATCCACCGTAAGAAATAGCAGCCACATCGCCACCACTTCCTGACTTTTTCACCATTGCAGATGCAATCAGCGCAAGCTTGCAAATTCTTGGCGTCGAAAGCGACAAACCATACCATTGACACAACGCACGAACAGTTGCAACAGTTACTGCAGCTGAAGATCCGAGACCATATTTTTGCCCAGATTCTGCGTCGTCGAGCTCGCTAGAAATATGAAGATTGTAAAGTCTGGCAGCTACACTTTGCCCATATTTTTCGTATACGTAAGCATTCATTACACGCATTGCAGCAAGTACATAAGCGTAGGGTTGAATACATTGAGAAGATTCTACAGAGGTAAATACATTAATGGAATCCGCAGAATTGCAACCTTTACTGCCATATTCACCAACAATCTCAATATCGCCATCTACACCGCGCATATAACGAAGCGGCTCATATTTTTTAGTATTTGAGTCAATGATACCGCAGCATTTTCCATCTTCACCCAAATTTTCACTGTCAACTACAACAGTTATGTATCGATTTACTGCTGCAACAATCGCAGCTGAACCATGAACTACCGCATACTCGCCAGCAATATAAAGCTTTCCTGGAGCACAAGCACGAACATAAGCAGTACGTTCAGAAAAATCTTTCGTAGTAGCGCCCGCTGAATCCAATTTTTCTAGAAGATTTCCCACCATATTTTCATTCATTATTCCGCCACCTACTTCATACCAGTTTTTATACAAGTCCTTATTGTTACACCATCACCAGGTAAAGCAACTGTGAATTTGAGATCTCCTCTACTATATGCACACGTGCCTTCACACATTATGCGCAATTCATTTTCAACACGTCCGCGCAATTCATTTTCAACACGATTTGCACAATCAACGACCGTCAACACCTTCACATTCGGCCCAGCATCCATCGTAGCCCACACCGGCCAACCACACTTGCGCATAGACTTCACAACATTAAGCACAGCATAAGTCTTATCCGTCAAATAATTCACAGGCGGCACAGCTTGGTGCATGGTTTCATGCATCCCCAACGAATTTTGCTCCATAATCTCCCCAAGCTGTTCAATGTCACCACCACGAACTGCAGCAAGCGCATGCAAAAAATCTTCCTTCGACTGCTCAACCCAAGGCATATACGCAGGCGAAGTTTCAACTGTACGACGCATAGCGGTTCGACTTGAAACCGGCTTTTTGCTATCATCCAACGTAACCACAATCATTGCAGGATTTAAATTTTCTGCTGCAATAACAGGCTCAGCATAAGACGATTCGTCATCCTCACCTGCATTCCAAATCACAAATCCACCAAAAATTGAGCGACATGCGGAACCGGAGCCGCGACGAGCAAGTCGTGAAAGTTCGCGCGAAGTTAGCTTCAGCCCAGCTGCATAAGATGCTGCTGCAGCAAGCGCAGCAGATCCGGATGCACTTGAAGCAAGACCAGCTGCAATTGGCACATGATTTTGTGACACAACACTTGCTTTTGCTGAAATTCCAGCCATCTCACGCACTAAATCAAGCATAGCAACTACTCGCAAATACGTAGAATTATCTACAGGCAATTGCAAGCTATCTAACGTAACACGATCTGAAACAAGATGGTCGTCAAAGCACACACTAGTAGTGGCGTACAAATCTGAAAGTGTAAGCGAAAGCGAGGAAGTATACGGCAAAATCAGCCTTTCGTTACGCTTACCCCAATACTTAATCAGTGCAATATTTACATTCGCTCTAGCTACAGCAGAATGAGGAGAAATGCTTGAGTCAAACGTTATTTTTGGCTGAATTTCAACGTTTTTCATGCTGTTCCTTTTGCGGCGGATAAGTAATTCTCGTTTGTTAATGTGTTAAACAATATTTTAGCAAAACAGTGCGCACAAGCGTCTTTTCTTTAAGTAACTGTAAAGTTTATGCCACATTTCAAGTAGAGATAAAATTCAATTTATTGCAGGATCACCTATATTCACAATCCACGTGTTGCAAGCACCAGCGTTACGTAAAGCAGCACTAACACAATGTGCTGAATCTTCACTATCAGTGAGCGCAATCACGCAGCCTCCTCCCCCGCCACCGGTAAGTTTTGCGCCCAATGCTCCATGAGCACATGCTGTTCGCACCAAAGCGTCAAGTTGCGATGTACTCACACCTAAATCTGCTAAAATCTGGTGTGCGCGTATCATACGAGTGCCCATATCTTCCGCACGCCCCAACGCCAAATCATCCTCTGCTGCAACCGCAATAGCACCTAACTCTTCAAGCTGTGCGTCAACAGCTACAGGATTTGTTTCCAGTCGAGAATGTACAGCCTCGACTGTTACGCGCGTCATACCTTTGCAACCAGAATCTGCCAGTACAAGCCATGCGCGCATGTTAATCTCCATACGCGCAAACTCACCGCTCCGAAAACGCACCGGCCATGAAGCAGACGTTGCCGTGGCATCCAACCCCGACGGATGACCGTGAGCCACACACTCAGCCGACTGCGTCAACGCAAAAAGCTCGTCCGCACTCGCTCGCACGTCGTAGTAGTCAAGAATTGCGCGAATTACAGCTCCCGCAGCAGCGGCAGACGATCCAAGACCTCGCTCCGGCGGAAAATCAGACTCAGTTGCGACTCGTAGTGGCTCGCCACTCCAACCAACAAATTCAAGCGCAGCACGGATTGCAGTGCGAATGCTGCTCAATCGCGGCGGAATTTTGGAAAGTTTGCCAGTAAAGCCGAGACAGGAAAGGGTAATTTGCGAATCGAGGCTTTGAGAAGATGCTGGGTTTTGGATGGATGCTGGTTTTAATACTGATTTGTAATCGCAACTATGTACGGTAGCACGCATGCGCAAATTTTTCAGCGGCAAAGCTACTGCAGAATAACCATAAACCACCGAATGTTCGCCGAAAAGAATCACCTTTGCCCAAGTTTCGCCATAGCCAGTTCTGCAATGATTGGCAGAAGCTGCGTTTGCAAAAGATAAATTGACGAAACTTGAGTTTACAGAAGCTGCATAAGTTGGATTTATAAAAGATGCGTTTGCAAAAGTCGTTGAAGTTTGGTCTGCAGAAATCATATGAGTTATGTGATGCTGATTTTTGTGCATACTATCTGCAGTTTCGCTAACGCTGCGCGCTTGTACGCTAAGATTACGCTCGTCAGCCAGTTCATATTTGCTTTGCAGCACAGTTTGCATCTCCTACAAAATTTGCCCAATTTTCTGACTGTTCTAATTTAGTCGCGTCAAATATAAAAAACTACGATACGAACCCAATGCTTACAACACATTCACATTCTCAAAACATCACAGCATAAAAAAGCTCTGCGCAGCATCGCAATGAGAAAATTCAATGCAACACAAACGCAGAGCTAATGCTTAAGTTCAATCCTAATGGATTCGCCAGCAATTACACTCACCTAAGTACTCACCAAACGCAAGCACACAAGCAAGCCTCATGCCAGCTCCAACACGTTTTTGTAAAGTCTATACGACTACTACTCGGCAACAACCTTCACGGTGAAGGAAGCAGTGATTTCCGGATGCAACGCTACGGTTGCTGGGAACTCACCAGTGGTCTTAATAGCAGCAACCTTGATTGCGCGAGCTTCCACAGCAGCCTTTGGAGCCAAAGCAGCAGCAATCTTCTCGGCAGAAATGCCACCGAAGAGCTTGCCGGACTCGGAAACCTTAGCAGTAAGCTCTACAACAGTGCCCTCAATCTGAGCCTTGGCAGCAACTGCTTCTTCACGAGTAGCAACAGCCTTAGCCAAACGAGCGCGGCGCATCGCTTCAATCTGGGAAGCAGCACCCTTGTTCCATGCGAAAGCAAGTCCCTGAGGAATCAGGTAATTGCGTGCATAGCCAGCCTTAACTTCAACAACGTCACCAGAGTGACCGAGGTTGGCAACAGTCTTGGTAAGAATAACCTTAGTTTCAGCCATTGTTACAACCTCTCAATCAGCGACCGGTAGTGGCGTATGGAAGCAAAGCCATTTCGCGAGCGTTCTTCACAGCCTTCGCGATCTTGCGCTGTTCCTGTACGGTTACGCCGGTAATACGACGGGAACGAATCTTGCCGCGGTCGGAAACGAACTTGCGCAGCAATGCAACGTCTTTGTAATCAATTTCAGTAATTTTGGCAGCCTTCAGAGGATTTGGCTTCTTCTTGAAAGGCTTGACCGGTGGTTGCGGCCTTTTGCGTGACATAAGATGTCCTCTCTCAAATCCGTTATGCTATTTGTTATGCATAACGCGTTAACTGATGATGTAATTATAGGGATTAAATTAAGTAAATACATGAACTACACATACTACACACAAGTAGATAGTGTTTATTGCATAATCTAGAATTCTGGTTCTTCCGAATCCGCGCCAAAATCAGCGTTAGCACCGAAAGTTGAGAATCCATCGTTTGTTGGTGCAGCAGTACTCCATGGATCTGTTACAGGAGCGTTTACTGCCTGAGAGTGTGAGGCAGCTTGACTTGCAGCATAATTTGCGCCACCAGCATAGCCACCACCCTGATACGCAACAGCACCAGTATTTCCTGCACCACTAGCAGGACGCGTTGCTCCAGCAAAACCAGTCGCAGAGCTTTGACGATTAACTTGTGCAGTAGCATAACGCAATGATGGACCAATTTCATCGACAGTGAGTTCCACTACTGTGCGATTAGAACCATCTTGTGCTTGATATGAGCGTTGCGATAACCTGCCTTGTGCAATAACACGCATGCCCTTAGAAAGACTGTTAGCGCAATGTTCTGCAAGATCACGCCATGCAGAGCAGCGCATAAACAATGCAGGACCATCCTCAAATTGATTCGTATTACGATTAAATGTACGAGGCGTAGACGCAATGGTAAAGCTTGCAACAGAAGCACCACTAGAAAGCGCCCTCAATTCAGGATCTGCAGTGAGATTACCCACTACAGTGATAACTGTTTCACCTGCCATGTCTGCCTTTTCTTTCTCGCTTCACGCGTAATCCAACATGCACGTACGCACAAAATATGCGCAACTTACACACATTTACTTATTTTAACGTGTATTTACTTAGCGTCCTTACGAAGAATCTTCGTGCGGATTACAGACTCATTAAGGTTCAACACACGATCAAGTTCGTCGCTTACAGCTGGTTCAGCAGTATAGTTCACAACAACGTAGTTACCTTCAGTCTTGCCTTCAATTTCGTAGGCAAACTTGCGACGACCCCAATAATCGGTACCATCGACGGAACCACCTTCGTTGGTGACGAGCTCAAGATATTGCTCGGTTAACTTCTTAAGACCGTGCTCATCCAGCTCAGGATTTGCAATGAACATCAGTTCATATTTATGTGCAGACATCACCCACCTCCTTCGGACTATCGGCTGTAGACTTTCTACAGCAGGAGTGTGTTTGCAAATATGTGCGTTATCATTTGCTGAGTACAACAGTAAAATCGCACATAACTTTGATATTCTACCCCATGCGAAAGACTTGATATAAATACGTATTTTACTAGAAGAAAAATTGTATCGATAGCAATGAAATATAGAGTTACTGCATTTTACCCAATAGCATACATAACTCTCAACAATAAAAAACATAAGAAAAAGGCTCGGAAAACAAGCACCCTCACAGCACCATTCTCCAAGCCTTTACCAATCAGCAGCATCTTCCTAACAAACACTACCAACACAACGTTCAACAATCACCCAAACACTGCCAACAATCACCACTGTGAGGAAAAGGAAGTTAGCGAAACAATAGCAACCACCAACAGCATCAAGCAACCATGGTCATACGCATCACAGGAATAAAACCCCAAACGTAAACAAACCGTCGAACGCAATAACACGCTGTGGTGAGCCAGCAAAAAAGCAAACCCACCACAAGCAACGATTCACTTATTAACCTAATAAACTGCCTAGCTTAGTGACGGATCTTGCGAAGAGCAACACCCATGCCAGCAAGCACGGAAGCAGCAACAGCAGCCAAAGCTACAGCAGCACCAGTCTTAGCCAATGGAGCCTTAGCAGCAGCTGGAGCCTTAGCAGCAGCCTTAGCAGCAGCAGGCTTACCTGGGAAGTTACCAGCCTTCTTCATAGCATCCAAAACTTCCTTAGCACCAGTATCGCAGCTCAAATCCTTAGCATGATCATTAGCAGAATCCAAGATAGCTGCAGCACGAGTACGATTATGATGCGCAACCTCAGCAAGCTTAGAAACGGTAGCGAGATCAGCCTTAATAACCTTAGCTGCATCCCAATCCTCAGCCTTCTGAGCATCCTTATAATCAGCATTCAGCTCAGCGAGGATATCCTTCACAGCAGCCTCAACATGACCATAATGAGCAACAGCCTTCTTCAACTGGTTACGAAGCTTACCCAAGTAAGCGCAGTTATCGCCACCGAAGTTCTTCAAAATGTTAGCCCAACCAGTCTGCTTCAAACCAAACTCGAGCTTATCAAGAAGAGCATCATAAGCAGCAACATTCGTCAAACCATGCTCAGAAAGAAGAACAGTCAAACCCTTATAGTTCGTGAACAAATGCTCACTACCATCAGGAGACACAAACGTTGGTTCCTCAGCCTTCTTACCACCAAGAAGATCAACCAAATCAAGCTTATGCTCAACCTTCTTACCACCAAGAAGATCAACCAAATCAAGCTTATGCTCAACCTTCTTCACCTCTGGCTTTGGAGCTGGTGCAGGAGCTGGAGCTGGCTTAGGAGCAGGAGCAGGAGCTGGGGCTGGCTTAGGAGCAGGAGTTGGAGCTGGCTGTTCTGCCGGCAATTGCTTCAATTGAGACTCATAAAGAGCAACAGTGTCATTGGCGTTAGCAAGTAAATCATTTGCCTTACCAAGACCGATACCCGCATTGGCATACTCCGTGGCTACATTAAACCACTTGTTATATGCTGTCTTTTCGCTTTCAGTCTTTGGACTATTACCAACGACTATACCAATTTTAACATCATAGCCGTGTATCTCATTGTGAACCTCATCAAGCTTCACACCATTCTGACGAGCCTCAGCAGTTTCTGCAATAAACTTAGCCTTAGCAGCATTAAGTTCAACCTTAGCGGCATCAACAGCGGCCTTTTTCTTTGCAACTTCAGCTTTAGCAGCAGCAAGCTTTTCTTCGAGAGCCTTCTTCTCATCAGCCTTTGGAGCAGCAGTTGCAGCAGCCTTTGGAGCAGCAGTTGCAGCAGCGAAAGCTGGAGCAGCAAAAGCGAGACCAGAAAGCAAAGTGGCGCCGGCAGCAAATGCAGCAATTGCCTTTTTACTTAACATAATGTATCCTTTCTTCTTCCTCACGCAAAAATACACGAAGAAATATTTGATAAGCAACTTATAAACAAATTGCTCTGTGACAGCACAAACTAAGAAGAGCTATCACTTCTTAATACGGTACCCCCCCCCGTTCACAAAAGTCAAGTTTTAACACATCAATAGATTAAGAAAAAACAGAATATTTTATATGAGATTTTGCAGTTACTGCATACCTAACCAAAAATACAAGAACTTCTACCAAAATTATCCAAAAAATATTAATTCCAAAAAATATTAATGCGTTCAGAAATACACCATAAACACAAGCCACGCTTTCACGACAAGCAAAACATGGTATAAGAGATACATCCTTCATAAGCTCAAAACGCGATACAACAAGCAAAGCACAATGCATAACAACACTTGCAAGCATCACTCTCAGCAAACCATGAAACGAACACAGCTCATTCTCTGCAAACTTGTCAAAATAATCTTCATAGTGACTTTACAGAAGAAATATCCAAAAATGCGTAACAAGTCAGAACCGATCTGAGCTACATCACATCAATCTTCGTCAAATTGATCTGCATCCGAATCGTGCGCAGCACTCAGCATCTCATGATCTTCAACAACCGGAGCCAACACTAAATCCTTCACAAGTTCACGCGTACGAAGCTGCGAATCTGCATCCAAACCATCATCGGTAATAACAGTATCAACCTGATCAAAACGCGCAAACAGTGAAAGTGATGTACAACTCCATTTCGTATGATCTGTCAAAATAATCGTGCGGTCAGCAATATCCATTAAAGCCATATCTGTAGCAGCTTCCAATGAATTCGGCATTAAGAAACCGCGTGGAAGCGACACCGAGTGCGTACCAAGAAATACTGTATTTACACGAAGTGAAGCCACAACCTTATCTGCAATAGGTCCGACCAGTGAATTGGAACGAGTAATCACGCCGCCAGTAACAATAACCTCAACATCTTTTGACTCTAACGCTTGCACAAGCTCAGCAACAGGAATTGAATTAGTCAAAATCGTAATACCAGAAGCCCGTCGAGATTCGAGCAAATGTTGCGCAAATACGTAAGCAGTAGTACCGCCACCAATAGCAATCACATCCCCCGGAGACACATAATCTACAGCCAAACGCGCAATAGCATCTTTAAGACCGATATCCATCTGTGACTTTACAGAAAACAGTGGCTCTGAGAGCAAAGTATTAGTAGTTACAGCGCCACCATGAACTCGCTTCAAAAGCCCACGATCTGAAAGTTCTGCGATATCGCGACGAACTGTCATCGCTGAAACGTTAAGTTCCTTTGAAAGCGCAGTAATACGAACTGCACCACGCGTACGAAGGCGGCTTAAAATCAAATGCTGACGCTGTGAAGAAATCATGTGAACATTATCGCACATAGAAACGCAAAAAACAAACGCGATTGAGCGTTTCAAGGCACTAAAACGAAAATAACGCACATTTTAACGTACACAAAGCAATTTTTATAACAAAACGCACAAAAACGAACGCCCCTGCAGTGAGTAAACGCACAAAATTCTCCTACACAATAGCACATAACAAAATAATGCCCTAGTATAGAGGTATGTACCATGTTTCTGAACATTCATTACACGATGTCGTCAATAAAGCCACGACTGATCTTTTCACATTCTCATACAAACATGTCATCAAACCGCATTTTGTATTTAATATTCCGCCAGACGAAGCACATGAGCGCATGATTGCATTTTGCAAATCCAGTGAGCGTACACCAGGACTTATGTGGTTGCTGCGCACTATGCTTAATTACACAAATCCAATTCTAGAAACTACAGTTATGGGCTTGGACTTTGCTAATCCATTTGGTTTAAGTGCTGGTCTCGATAAAAACTGTCAAATGGCTACTGTGTTAGATAACGCTGGTTTTGGTTTTGAAACCGTTGGTTCTACGACTAGCCGACCATGCGAGGGCAACCAAAAGCCTTGGTATCATCGTTTACCACAATATGATTCGATTTTAGTGCATGCCGGACTTGCCAATGATGGTAGTGAGGCTGTTATTGCTCGAGCAGAACAAGCTTGGACACAAGCTAAATCCATGAATATGTCTATTTCTATTGCGCGCACCAACGATGATTTAGTTGGCGATTTAGAAGAAGGCATTGAAGATTACCATATTTCTATGGAACGTGCTGCTGGACGAAGCTCCATGATTGAAGTCAATATTTCCTGTCCTAACACTCGCGTTGGTGAGCCTTTTAGGGAACCTGAAGCATTAGATAAGTTGTTCACAGATCTCGACACTATTCATCGCCCGCAGCCAACTTTAGTTAAAATGCCACTCAATCTACCAGGTGGATGGAGTCAATTCAAGTCACTTCTTGATGTACTTGCTGAGCATAAAGTTGATGGAGTAAGTATCGCTAATTTGCAAAAAAACCGCACAGGTCTTGATATTCCTGCAGATTGGGAAGGTGCACTTTCGGGAGGTCCTACCTACAGCGCGAGTAACGATCTTATTCGCCGCACGCGCAAAGCTTTTGGCAATCGTTTTGCTATTGCTGGTATTGGCGGCGTATTTACACCAAAGCAAGCATACGAAAAGATTCGTGCCGGCGCAGATTTGGTGATGTTTATTACATCACTTATGTATCGCGGACCACAACAAATTACGATACTCAAGCGTGGACTTGCTGAGCTTTTACAGCGTGACGGATTCGCACATGTTACAGATGCTGTTGGAGTAGATGCCAACTAACACGCAAACCGATTCAAGTTCTACGATAATTGCCCGATGTTTATGACAAGTTTCTCATGAAACGAAAACAAACATCGGGCAATGTTGTAAATATGGCGAATTCATCGCACAAATTTAACGCTAGAAATTATCACTTGTAGAACCGTTATAATCGTCACGACGAGCAGTTTCATATTGATCCTGCGCTTGTTCCTGATTATTTGCTTCCTCCTGCTGTTCACGCGCAGCTTGACGACGAGCATCTTCATCACGCTTCTGCTGTTCAGTTTGCGTAGTCTTAGTATGCATACCCGGTAAAGTGCCTCCAGCAATATATTTTGGATCAGGCTTACCGTAGTTATTATCGATAGGAATATTAGCAGCTTTCAAATAATCATTCATAAACTGCTTCCACGCTGGAGTTGCAATAAACATACCGTACCAAGCTGCCATCGTACGACCATTAATAGTCATACCGTTAAAGCTTTTCTGCGTTTCTGCATTACCAACAGCCACAAACGATGCAACTTGATGTGGAACAAATCCTGCTGTCGTCATGTAATACTGCTCGTTAGTACCAGTTTTTGCGAAAGTTTTGCGACCACCATCAAGCTGAGTTGTTGCAGCCTCACCACCAGGTTGAACTACACCTTGGTTTAATGCATAAGCAGCAGTTTGCGCAACACCCTTTGGAATAGCTTGATGACAATGAGCACTCGGCACTTTTAAGCGCCTACCATTCTTGTCAACAACTCGCTTAATAGCGATAGGATCACATGCAACACCATCTGCACCAAGCGTCGCGTACACGTTCGCCACTGTTAGTGGAGATGCCTGCACAGAACCAATAGTCATAGGAGGATTAAGAGAGTTGGCTGAATACACGCTTTCCTGCCCAAGTGGCGAATTATGATACCCAAGTATGCGCGCCGCGTTAGCAATAGAACACAACTTAATCTGTTGAGCCATAGAAGCTTGAGTAGTGTTATGAGAACGAACTAAACCTTGCAATGGCGTTTCTGGATTTATAGTACCACCACCAGAATTTTGTACTGACCATGTGCCAATGCCACGGAATTTACTGCAACTAAAGTCAGCATTATTGTACAACGTGGAAGTTCTCAACGGCTGATTAATTGACTTGCCAGCCAGCATCCAAGCAACCATATTAATTGGCTTCCACGTGGAACCAATCTGCCATCCAAGACCACCGCCATCACGTTCATCTACTGCATAGTTAAGAGCAGTATGCGTTGGATCAGAACGTGCAGCGTCAGTGGCATCATAAATACGATTACTACCAAAAGCTAACACCTCGCCAGTGCCCGGCTTAATCGCTGCTATAGAAACTTCAAAACCACTTTTATCGTTAATTGGAATGGTGTCACGAGCAGCTTTCATCGCAGCCTTACTAGCACGCAAATCCATAGTGGTATAAATATCAAGACCACCTTCAGTAAGCAGCTTTTCACGAGCAACAGCAGTTTTACCAAATTCACGCGAGTGTAAAATCTTCTTCGTTACATAATCACAGAAGAATGCAGCATCGCCAGCAGCTTGGCAACCAATATTTGATACTTCACGCTGCACATTGAGTGTACTTTTGAGCGGAATTGCCACCGCATCATCATGCTCCTTTTGAGTAATAAAACCTTGGCGAAGCATCAAATCGAGCACAATATTACGCTGCTTTTGTGATTCTGGCTGATTGCTTTCAATAGAAGGATCATACCGAGCAGGATTCTTGGTAATAGCAGCAATAGTGGCAGCCTGTACTAAATTCAATTTAGCAGCACTGGTATTGAAGTAACGATGCGCTGCAGTTTCTACACCATACAAATTATTACTGCCAAACTGCGCAATATTTAAATATCCTTGCAAAATTTCAAGCTTAGAATACTTTTTCTCCATCTGTATAGCAATCAACATTTCGCGTAACTTACGAGCAATCGTACCTTCAGAAGCATGGTATTCCGCTAGTGGATCATTGTTTTCACGCGCTTTAATCATTAAGACATTTTTCACATACTGTTGTGTTAGGGAAGAGCCACCTTGCATATCTCCCTTTTTCACAAAAGTTTGCACAAATGCACGAATAACACCCTGCATATCAACGCCAGAATGTTCAAAGAAACGTCGGTCTTCACGCGCAACCATAGCTCGTTGCATATATTGCGAAATTCGACGCAACGGTACGACTGTACGATTTTGCGCATAAAAAGTTGCAATAATTGTTTTTCCATCTGACGCATACAATCGCGATTTTTGCGGCAATGCTGTTACGTCAAAATCAATACCGTCAACGCGTAGCGAAGGCACTACTGTTTTCACTACGCTATTCACACTCATAACGCCTGGAACGAACATAATACTTGCAGCAATACCACCAGCAACACAAAGGGTGATATAGGTAAGAAATAGTGCGAGCACGCGTCGAGCAGTCAGTGAATTCTTTTTCGGCATGCGTACTATTCTAAAGGCTTGCCTCTACTTGGAAAATCACACCAGAAACTAGCAAAGCATACTAACGCTCAGCTCGACGAATAAGCATACCCGGCTTATAAATAATAATGGAACGACCTTGGCGCATAATCCAACCACGATTAGCAAAATCCATCAGAGCTTTGTTAACAGTTTCTCTCGAAGAACCCACCAGCTGAGCCAGTTCTTCTTGTGTTAAATCATGCGGAACTAGCAAACCATCACTCATTGGTTCACCAAATCGCGAAGCTAAATTCAGCAACGTTTTAGCTAAACGAGCTGGCACATCCATGAATACCAAATCAGAAATACGTTCATTGTTGGCACGCATACGTGCAGCTAAAACTTGCAACATATCAACAGCTACGCGAGGATGATTATTCAACCAATGGAACAATACGTCATTTTCTAGCCACAGCACCCTTGTACGATTCGTAATTGATATTGCTGAGGCAGTACGCGGACCGCCACTTGGATCAAACACGGGAATTTCTCCTAGAATTTCTCCAGGAGTGTGAATACTCAATAGTTGCACACGATTATCATTTGAGTGACGTACTAATTTTACGCGACCACGTTCGAGTAAATACATACGACGATCTGTGTCACCCTCATTAAAAATCGCGTCACCTTTATTAAAAATTGATTCTTGCAAATATACGAGCAACTCTTGCATCTGATCGCTTGGAACTTGCTTAAATAATGCAGTACGCTGCAGTGAAAATTCATCACTCTTAGTATCATCCATCGCCATCGCAATACCCCCTCATCAAGCAAATAAGTAGCTATCGCCGTCGAACTACTTAGGAACAGCAATTTACATATTCACGTACAGCAACATATACACCTATATAAGAGCTTCCTCTACCACATATCATAACACGCATAATCGCAACATAAGTTATATACGCATTATTTATTACAGCAAAAGCAGCACTACATATAAGTGTATTAAAATTACATATCTATTCCCATAGTATGCAAGCACCATGCGTTTTCATATGCGAGTTCTTTCCACTGTCGATACCTACCCGAAGTACCTCCATGACCTCCATCAGTTTCAATACGAGCTATGGCATCAATACCAGATGCCTGCAATTGCGCTAGCCATTTAAGCGGCTCTGTAACTAATACACGCGTGTCACACATTGACGAAGTAATTAAAATATGTGGGAAATGCAATAAAGCTCGACGACCTTCATCGCTATCCACAGAAGGCACATGCTCATAAGGAGTATAGGACTTCATATAGGCATAATCCTCAGCACTATCAAGCGGATTACCCCATTCATCCCACTCAGTTACCGTAAGCGGAAGCGAAGTATCTAACATAGAAGTCAAAGCATCTACAAACGGAACATCTGCTTCTATACCGGCATAACATTCTGGAGCCATATTCGCTATAACACCCATTAGTAAACCGCCTGCAGAACCACCATTAGCTACTGTATGCTTCGCTGCAGCAAAACCAGCTGCCTGCAGTGCGCGCGTTGCATCAACAAAATCTTCAAAAGTGTGCTTTTTATGACTACGCCGACCTTGCTCATACCATGCACGCCCCATTTCTCCACCACCACGTACATGCACTTGCGCATATAGCACACCGCGATCAAGCAAACTCAAACGACCAACGGAAAAAATAGGATCAGAACTTACTTCATACGCGCCATAACCAGTAATAAACATAGCATTCGTGTTAGAAACCCTATCAGGACGCCATACAAGTGACACTGGTACACGCTCACCATCACGTGCAGTAATCCATATACGTTTTTCAGCATAACAATGCTCATCAAATTCACCAAGAATTTTCCCACGTTTCAATAGCACATCATTACCAGTTAAAGGATCCAATTCACGAAGTTGCCCTAACGTTGCATAGCTACCGAAAGCATATCGCATACGCGGAGCTTCATATGAAGGATTTCCAGTCATTCCAATATTAAACAAACGATTATTATTGATTTCTATTGAAGAAATAGTTGCGAGTGTTACGCGCGATTCAGTTTGTGCTTGATTGAGTACAAAAGAATTCTTACTATCAGCACTTTCCATACCAGCATTCTCAATATTAACGTGCACAGAATCATGCTCAAGAACAATATGAGGCTGCAATTCATAAAAACGCCACGGACGACCTTGTAAGAAATCTTCTACTGCACGCTGCTTACTTATTACCGCAAGATGAGGCAATCCTTGAGCACGATATGCCAAAGCTACATAATTTTTATACATTGATAATCCACTCACGCTCAACCCTACAGTATTGCGCAATATAGCTGGATTATTTGCAGACCGATACGATTTGGTAATGGGCTGTTTACTTGCTTCTTTTTTCCAAACATCTCCTTGCTCACAACCATACGGAGAACCGGAAGCAATACATACGCCATCACCAAGTTTATATGCTGCACAACTCGTAGATTTTGCAGCATAATTACGCATATCAATAATATCGATTTCAAAATTAGGATTATTAGCGTTATGGCATACGATAGCCACTGGAATGTCTTCACCATTTTCTCCCGCCCGCTCAAAGCAAGCGAAAGAAATATCATATTCCACTCCTTCAACAGGCTCAATAACCATACGAAAATCACCTTCAGGTGTACTTAAGGGCAACATAAGTACACGAGATGTAGTTTTAGAGCTACTACTTATCATCATGTAGCGTTCATCAAAACTTTCATATACGTCAACAAAAAAGCGTTCATCTGTTTCTTCAAAAACTTTTACATCACTCTTCGTAGACGTACCAACACGATGACGCCATACTTGATACGGACGCCACGCATCATCCAATCTCACATAAAAAACCCATTTACCATCTGGAGTAAGGGAAGCAGAAGCAAGATTTTCCCATGTTTCTTCTAGAGGTTCCCATGTGGATGAAGCCTGAACAAAATCACGAATATAGTAACTAAAACGCTCATCACCATGCGTATCAACACCATATAACATACGAGAGCCGTCACGACTTAAATCCATACCACCAAGGCGGAAAAAGTTAGTACCAGCGCGTTCAGCTTCAAGATTGGCATCAAATAAAACTTCTTCACCAACCGTTACACCAGGCTCAGCAGTATCATTAATAGCGGGAGGATTCCAATCATTCTCATCCGTAACTTTCATACGGCATTGCACAGTATACTGTTTGCCTTCTTGTGTACGAACATAGTACCAATAGCCATTCATGCGAACGGGCACCGACATATCTGTTTCCTGCACACGGGAGCGCAACTCATCAAACAAGGTAGAACGTAATGCTTCTAAAGGTTTTACACGTTGCTCAGTGTAAGCATTCTGTTCATTGACATATTGAAGCACCTTTGGATTGTTACGATCTTTCATCCAAGCATATTGATCAATGTATGTGTCGCCATGAAATGTACGAATTGACGGTATGCGATCAGCTGCTGCTGGTTTTGCATAAGTTTGTTCGCTCATAGACAGACCCCTTTGGAAAACATTATTTCAGTACCGTATTCTGAAGTATTTTTACAATATTGTATACAATATTTTTACGTTTTTCTGAAAGTGTTATAGCATGTGCGTTGAGGCGATTTCTTATTCAACATATATCTCACCTCATTAAAAGGTTACTATTTACTAATCGCTTCTTGAATAAATGGCAGCATCACTTGAGCTAAACCTTGTCCTTGTGGAGCCGCAAAAAATGGCACACCCTGCAGCGTTCCAGCAGCACCTTTTGCTTCTATGACGCGCATTGAACTATCACCAGAATCGTTTCCAATATCCCCAACACGTTCAATACTGCCAGTATTACTACCGAACTTTTCAAAAGCAACAGTTGGCACCTCGGGAGCATGAGCATCCGTAGCAATATATGCGCGACAAGACGCACTTAAAGCCACAGCAAAATCACGCGACATTTTGCTGCGAAAATCATCGACTGTACTATCTTTATGTAATTGCCGAATACCAACAGCAAGCACACGACCAGGATGCTGGCGGATAATATTCGCATACGTACTCGGATCTTTTTGACCATCATCACCAAGCAGCACAAAACGCATCCCCGGAAAATCATCCATAAGTTGCGTAGCAAACTCCAACTTGTGCTGCGGTCCATTGGGAATAAATGTTTTAGGACGCGGATCTAAATCACGAAGTAACAAAGGTCCTTCAGGAAACTTTTCACGCTCAATAAAATGACGAATTGACGCTTCAACGTTCCATGGCGAAGTGGAAAGGTAGAAAAATGGAACATCCTCTCGCAACTGTTCTAGCGAACGGAAAAATTCTGCCATACCAGGAACCGGTGAGCGATGTGCCGGATTCATAATCAACAAATTATATGCAGCGCGTATCGGAGAAGGCGCTTGCGTAATCATAATAGTGTCATCGACATCGGAAATAATACCAATTGGCACATGTTTATCAATAGCAAATAAACTTGCTTTCACCGGTTCGCGATCATGAACTTTATACGAAACTACATGACGACCAGGTGAAAGCGCACGCTCAGTAATTAAATCTAAGTAACCGGCACAATCAGAAATACAATACTCTGCACTACTATCGCGTGATTCTTCAAGCCGATCATACACTTCAGAGTCACCGATTTGCACAGTCTCTACAGGCAAATTGTCAATTGATAACGCTACACGCACGCGCACGGCAGGCACAACCAGCATTGCGTAAATACCGCGTTTTAAAGCAGAATGATGGCCTAATTTTGGTGCGTATACAGTACGGCAAATCAAACGAGCATAACGATGCGTGCCATAACCAATATAAGGCTCAATGCTTGGGAACCATCCTGCTCGACGAGCAACACGTCCAGCCAAACGCATCCACATGCCTGCTATTGATGTGAGTACACGACGTCCAACACGTACTAGAAATGGTTTATTATCTATTTGTTCAGCCTGCGAAGGAGTATCAAACAATGTGGCAGTAACATGCACAGGGATTGGTGCACTACTTACGCGCCGCGACCCTACAGCACGCGCTGGAGTAAATTGTGAAGGAACAGTACGTTCTAACTTTGATACAGTCGCGTGTTCACATGCAACTGTTGAATCAGGTTGAGAAATAAGCTGTGAGTCTGTTACGCGCTCAGCTTGAGATTGCGCTGCAACGGAAGAGGCAACGCTATCACTCGCACCATCATGCTGAACTTCACTCACACGTACGCTCATTGACGCACCGGACCATCCGGCGTAGTGCCCACAATCTGCACAATTGTTCCACGCGGGCAGTTCTCATAAATCCAATGAGCATCCTGCTCATACATGTTAATACAGCCATGAGAGCCATGATTTGCTGCATCACCTGTAGCAATGCCTTTATAATTCCAAGTGGCAGTATGGAACCCTTCTCCACCATTGTAATAACTTACCCAATGAACAGCCGGAGAGAAGTATGGAGATCCATCATTATTGCGACCGCGCATATCTTGCGAAGCGTAACGCAAGTAAATGAAGAACGTGCCAGGAGTTGAATCATCACGACCAATCTTTCCAGTACATACTGGGAAAGTCTTTACCAACTCATCATTTTTATATACTGATGCAGTTTGTGTAGTCTTATCAACAACAATACGCATCTCAACAAGCTTTTGCTCAACAGTAAATTTGGTGATTTTTGCCGGCAACACCGTTTTATAATCAGTACCTTTACGTAAAGCATTCACTGCTTTTTCAGCAACACTACTGGTATAAGTAATCTCAACACCATTAGAGCCTTTCATAGTAGTAAAGATTACTTTTCCTGATTTACTAATAGCATCTTCTTGATTGACTTTTTGCTGATTCAGCTCTTTAGGAAGCGCTTGCGATAAGTAGTTGTCTGCTTTATCAGCATCTATAGTATAAGACAACTTATGATGAGTAATATCAGCTTTTACAACAATCCACGATGCAAGCGCACTCTTCGGAACTGTAAAATCTTTACCATTATTATTGCTAAAAGTAATTTTTTTTGTTAATACATTATTTAAATCATCAACAAGTTTCTGTGCAGCATCGCGCTTAATCGGCGCATCAGTTCGGCGCGAAATTACCGAAACTTTTACAGTCTTTCCAGGATGATTGATTAATTTTTTCACAGCTTCACGCACTGGCATAGTTTCAACAGTACGACCAGGAATACCATCCTCTACCGTATAGGCATCAGAAGCTTTATCAAATACTGCTGTATATGGAACTGCACGGTCACGCTCACGAATAAACTTACGTAGCACATACAAATCCATTGCAGAATCATTACGTTTTGCCTGTAAACTTACTGTCTGCTGCACCCATGGCATAATACGAGTAAACAAATTATTACGCTTAGCGCTCATAATAGACTGCACAGTTGCAGGCTGATCAACTTTCACACCAAGTTGCTGCAAGTTCGTCGTAATACGATTACCCTGATCATCACTAATAATCAAAGAAGTATGTTTTACAGCATTTTGCACAGTACTTCTCACTGCAGCTTCCTGTTCACCAGTAAGATTGCGAGCAATAGCAGCATCACCAAAATCAACGCCAGGTGCCACGCGATTATTGAAATACCAATTCAACGCGAAGAAAGCTGCAGCAAGAATGATAATGAAAATAAGCAACGAATACAGCAATGCGGAAGCAGAACGATTAGCTCGATGACGCGATCTTGGTTTCACAGCTTCAAACGTATCAGTAGCGGTATTATCAGCAATAGCCATATTCTGATAACCATCAACACTAGAGTCAACATCATTATTAAATGCGCTTTGACTGTCATCTTCATCAGCAACTTCGCCTAAGTTGTCGACAAGACTCTCTGCCATGTTATCAGCAGTTTGACTATTTCCATGATTTTGAGGAATCTGAGCAAAGGCAATAGTATCATCACTCGCACCATCAGATACATGATCGGGCGCAATGTTGAAAGAAGCAGTACCCTCAGAATTTTGCTGCAATTCAGTCATTTTCAAACCTCTGCTCAATAATCGTATGCAACAGATACGTGGATAGTCTAGCACTAGGAAAGCACGAAATTATTTTTTACGCTACGCAAAGCAATGCAAAAATTAATTAACGTTGTACTTGTGACATCAATGACACTAGCGCAGCAGCCACTTCGTAAGGATGTTCTGTAGCACTAAAATGTCCACAATTTTCAATCTCAGTAAACTCTACATGCTTAGCAGCAGTCATAGCTTCAGCCATAGGACGCATCACTGCAGGAGCACTAGAAGGATCTAACATACCACTTATTACAGCAGCTGGTGCAGTAATCAAAGGCAATTGATCTTCCATATCTGGTCGGCAGGCAGCCATACGTTGACGCCAAGCCAAACCTTCAGGCTTTTGATCATGAATCCATTTTTCAAAAGTATGAATAAACTCAGGTGACTGCTTAACAGTGGAATCCTTTTCAGTAGCGTGAGCAAAATGCATAACAGGGTCAACTGTATAATCGCGTTCACAAATCTCAGCAATCTCAAGACGTTTAGCGCGAGCCTGAGGAGCATCAACACAAGCGCGAGTATCACACAAAGCAATGCCAGCAACTGCCTGCGGAACAAGACGCTGCACATTTAACGCAACGTAGCCACCCATAGAAAGACCAACCCACACAGCGCGATGGTAACCGCAATCATCAAGAAGCTTTACGTAAGATGCAGTAAGAGCATCCAGAGCATGAACATAATCAGCCTCGTTAAATTCAGCATGCTCAGCTTTTGGAGTCTCGCTCAAACCAGCACCAGCCATATCTGGAGCAAAAATAGGAACATCATGTTTTAACGTACCTTCGCTAAGAGCAGCATCAATCTGTGCGTTTAATGAATCAGCGCAAGCATCCCACATGCGATGATCAACAGGAAAACCGTGAATAAGAACGATTGGAATAATGTCGCTGACATCACCAGTGGCACTAGAATCACAATTTACACTGCGGTAAACAGTATTGTGCAACTGAAACAGTGAGCAATCCTTAAAAGAACCGCACTTATTATTCAAATTAGTAGAACCTTCACTCATGATAGACAATACTAGTCTCAGCCATATAACAGAACTCGATATAAAAACTCACAGACGCAAAAATAAGTATCAAGAATGAACCAAATGTGTAAAAACAGTAAATATTCGCAACTTACTACAGAATTTAGTATATTAAGGAAAATAATGTGCAAGAATGGAGGGTATGCCAACTATGCCTATTCAAGCAACTATTGCACTTATGGTGATTGTTTTTGCGCTTGTACTTGCGCCATTCGTCATCATGATTGTTACGCGTGCCATGAAACGGCATCATTTGGCTAAAAAACTCGCTAAACGTCATGGCGATTCTGTGCACTACGCTTTCATTCTCAATCCGTCAAAACCGCAAGCAGAATTGTACAGGGAAAGTATTCAAGAATACTGCAACACTCGCAAATTCACCTACGAAATTATTGATACACAGCTTGATAAAGACGGGCGCGAATGCGCACTAGAAGCGCTTTCTCACGGAGCTAATGTAGTAGTAGCAGTTGGTGGCGATGGTACAGTACGCACTGTTGCGAGCGCAGTAAGTGGAAAAGGTCATGCCATGGGAATTATTCCTATTGGAACTGGCAACCTTTTTGCTAGAAACATGGGAATACCAGTAAACGACGTAAACGCAGCGCTAAGAGTGGCAACCTCACATGGATCTAGACGAGTTGATGTTGGACGCGTTACTATTCTTGACAACCCTAATGAAGATCATGGGCACGCGTTCTTGATTATTGCAGGCATCGGCTTTGATGCGCTGATGATTGATGATACCGACCCGAAATTAAAGAAAAATATTAGTTGGCTTGCTTATTTTGTAGCCGGAGTTAAACATTTGTTTATGCAGAAGTGTCGTGCAACCGTTATTTTACAGCGTTCAAATGGTGACGAAAGTGTGCTCAAAGGACTCACTTTCCGCACGCTTATGGCTGGAAATTGCGGGCAGATTCCTATGTTTTCGCTTATGCCAGAAGCTGCTTACGACGATGGTGTACTTGATTTTGAGATTATTGATACTTCAGGCGGATTAATTGGTTGGGCTAATTTATTCCGCGGTGTTGTGCATCAAACTGTAACCGGGCGCGCTTTGCAACAGAATTCGCTATCTGCTGGCTCCAGAATTGACCAAACGCAAGGTTTTAGTGCAGAAGTGAAGTTGGAAAAATCTGCTCCTGTGCAAGTCGATGGCGACATTTTAGGTTATACAAAGCATTTGCGCTTCACTGTTGATAAACAAGCTCTATGCGTAAGAGTGCCAGCAGGCGTAAAAACCAACGTTTCAGTAAGTTAATCATACGTGAATGAGGCGTAAATTAAGGAAATTTCTTTCCCAGTTATAAAAAATCAAAATTTGTAAAAAATAATAAAATATTTGTAGAAAAATAATAAAATACAAGCGCCGTGGCACAATAAAAAATTATGGTAGCAAAAAATGCGGGAATGCCCGCCACCCCAGAAGATCTAGTCGACGTCGACGCCTTGGTCGGCGCGTACTATGATGAAGTTCCAAATTCCAATATTCCAGAACAGCGCGTGATTTTCGGCACGTCCGGTCACCGTGGTTCTGCTTTGAAAACTTCGTTTAACGAAGCTCATATTGTGGCAATTACGCAAGCTATTGCTGAATATCGCAAAAAAGCTGGCGTAACTGGTCCTCTTTATATTGGTCGCGATACGCACGCTCTTTCTGAGCCTGCTCAAAAAACCGCTATTGAGGTTTTGGTTGCTAACGGCGTTCACGTTCGTGTGGATTCTCGCGGCGACTTCGTACCAACTCCTGTTGTATCTCAGGCTATTTTGACGCATAATCGCGCGGCCGACGGCACTCAGCGTTTTAGCGGCGACGGCTTGGCTGACGGCATTGTCGTCACTCCTTCGCACAATCCTCCAACCGATGGCGGTTTTAAGTACGATCCTGTAACAGGCGGCCCTGCCCCAGCAGACGTAACTAATGCAATCGCAGCTCGCGCAAACGAATTACTCGACAACTACAAGTCCGTAAAGCGTGTGCCATTCGAAGAAGCAATCAAGTCTGATTTGGTTGAAGGCTTCGATTACCGCGAACATTATGTTAGCGATTTGGCTAACGTTATTGATTTCGACGTGATTCGCTCTAGCGGCGTGCGCTTGGGAATTGACCCACTCGGCGGCGCAAGCGTAAACTACTGGCCACTTATGAATGAAAAGTACGGCCTGAACATTGGTGTTGTGCGCCCAGAAGTTGACCCAACTTGGCGATTCATGACTATTGACCACGATGGCAAGATTCGTATGGATCCAAGCTCCCCTTATGCAATGAAGGGCTTAGTTGATCAGCTTAACGCTGGCGCTTGGGATAAGTACGATTTGGTTGGCGGCACCGATCCGGACGCCGACCGCCACGGAATTGTTTGCCCAAATTGGGGCGTTATGAACCCGAACCACTACATTGCAGTGTGCGTGGAGTACTTGTTCGGCGGTGCTCGCCCAGATTGGCCAAAGAACACAGCAATTGGCAAGACGCTTGTGTCTTCTTCCTTGATTGACCGCGTGGCTGCTTCTATTAATGCAAAGCTTGTGGAAGTGCCAGTTGGCTTCAAGTGGTTCGTTGATCCGCTCTTTAGCGGCGAAGTTGCTTTCGGTGGTGAGGAAAGCTCCGGCATGAGCTTCTTGCGCAAGGATGGTCGCGTATGGACCACCGATAAGGACGGCCTTATTCCAGACTTGCTCGCAGCTGAAATTACTGCAAAAACTGGCAAGAACCCAGCTCAGCTTCACCAGGATCAAGTAGCTCGCTTTGGCGAAAGCTGGTACAAGCGCGTTGATACTCCAACCACTCTTGAGCAGAAGCAGAAGTTCGCAGCTTTGAGCGGCGACGACGTTGAAGCAACTAAGCTTGCTGGCGAAGATATTACCGCAAAGCTTACAGAAGCTCCTGGAAACGGCGCAAAGATTGGTGGCTTGAAGGTTACTACCAAGAACAACTGGTTTGCTGCTCGCCCATCTGGTACCGAGAATATTTACAAGGTTTACGCTGAGTCCTTCGTTTCTCCAGAAGCGCTTGACAAGGTGCTTGAGGAAGCTACTGCTGTAGTCGACAAGGCTTTAGCATAGACAGCTTGTAAATTTAAGCTAAAGTTTGCGCTGAAAATTGTAATAAAACTTGCGTTGGAATTAGTTTGTTGTTCTGACGCAAGTTTTATTTTTTCGTTTTCCCACTTTTGGGGACTTACACGCCAACCAAGTCCACAAAAACGAGATAATGTTTCTTCACACTCGTTTCGATTGACAAGCCATTAAAAAGAACACATTTTGTTGTAAGGTACTGTAGAATTTGTGTAGCACGCTGATTTGAAAGGTTTTGCAATGATAGTTGTTTCTACCGATGGTTCTGCACTTGGCAATCCAAACGGTTCTATGGGTTGGGCTTGGGCTGACCACACTGCTGAGTCTGGTAGCTCACACGAACACCATCATACTGGTAATGCGGATGCCGGCGGAGCTACTAACGGCACTAATCAGATTGGCGAATTATGCGCAGTCTTAGAAGCTTTACGCGCACATCCAGGTAGTGAACCACTTACCATCGAAACTGATTCGCAATACGCAATCAACTGCTCAACTACATGGATTCACGGTTGGAAGAAGAACGGTTGGAAGAACTCTAAAAACGAGCCTGTTAAAAACGCTGATTTGATTCGCGCAATAGATGCAGAAATCACCAAACGCGAAGGTTCTGTTAAGTTTGTGTGGGTTAAAGGACATGCAGGGAATGCTGGCAACGAGAAAGTTGACACTTTAGCGCGCGGATATGCAGAAGATTGCCGCGACGACTTGAAGAATGGATATTTACCTCTAGAAGGCTGGAAGTCGCTTCTTTCTTCGCCTTACGCAAAGGGTACTGATGTTCCAGAAGATGCAAAAGCACTTATGGAAGATAAGATTTCGCGCGAAGAATATCATATCGGACGCACAGTCGGAGAAGACACTAACCCTGATTTTGCTCAAATAATCAATAAACCAAATCCTACTGAAAATACTGCCGAAAATATTAGTACCAATACTCTCGAAAATACTACTGAGAGCGAAATTAAAAATGCTATTCAAAGCGCAGCTAAAATTGCAGAAAATACAACACATACTGAAGAAAATGTAGAAGACGTAGAAACAACTAAGGCACTAGAAGTACACGAATCAAACAACGTTGAAACGCAAGAATCAAATCGTGAAACTCTTTGTGAAACATCATCTCATGTCGCAGATGTAACACACAACACCTTACGACCAATACCTGGTTTAAGCGTTTCTGGCGTGCTGCAGTTTACTCCAGCACCAAACACAAGCCCAAGTTTTAACGGCGAGGCGCGTTTTATTTCCGGCACAATCAACGTAAGCGGCTATGTGCAGCCCGACGGCACACTACACTTTGCTCCAACCGCCTTCTACCTTTCATAGGTTATTATTTGCTGTAGCGCTCCAAACGCGAGGAATCTACCCCACATTTGGAGGGATTAAGACTGCGTAGCGCTCCAAACACGAGAGACTTACCCCGCATTTGGAGAGTTTAGACTAATAAATCGCTCCAGACGAGGACGCGACGACCTGCTTTCGCGCAGCATTGCGCGCGCGAAAGTAACTCGGAGCGCCGAGCTTGCTCAAGTTGAAAGCACAGTGTGCTTTCAGCGCAAGCTCAGTAGCGAGCGCGTTAACCGCGCGAGCGCCCTTCGTTCTGTGCGAAAAATCTCAAATCTCTACCACACGAATATCCTGTGAATGAATGACGACGCAACTAAGATGCACATAGCCCTAAAAATCTTGGCAAAGACTAATATGGAAATGTACGAAAATGAGGCATGCATAAAAGCGTAAAGCCTCGCCCGCAATAGCGATGGAAGTTCATCGACGAACTCGGGAATAACAAAACAAGAAAGCAGGAATAATGGATAAAGCACAACAAGACGCGCTTAAAAAAGCAGCAGGCATTGAAGCTGCAAAAATTGTAAAGAATGGTATGATGGTTGGTCTTGGCACCGGCTCTACAGTGCGCTTCTTAGTAGATGAGCTTGGTCGCAGAGTTAAAGAAGAAGGTTTGAGCTTCACAGGCGTCACCACTTCTCGTCGCACGCAAGAACAGGCAGAAGGCTACGGCATTAAGATTCTCGACATTAATGAAGTAGACCATATTGACGTTACAATCGATGGTTCTGACGAAGTTGACAAGAACTTCAACGGTATTAAGGGCGGCGGCGCGGCTCTTCTTTGGGAGAAGATTGTGGCTATTAACTCCGACCGCATTGTGTGGATTGTTGACGCAAGCAAGGTAGTTGATACGATTGGCAAGTTCCCACTTCCAGTTGAAGTGATTCCGTTTGGTTCCGCGCAGGTGATTCGTAAGTTTGAAAAGCGCGGATATAAGCCAGTTTTGCGTCTTGATGCAGACGGCAAAGAAGTGCGCACCGACGAGAACAACTTCGTGGTTGATTTGCATATGGAGCGCATTGAGCAACCACAGGAGTTGGCTAAAGATTTGATTGAGACCGTCGGCGTTGTGGAACACGGTCTGTTCTTGAACATGGTTGACACTGTGATCGTTGGCGATCCTAACGGCCCTCGCACGCTTACCAACCCGAATAAGTAACGCAACTAATCGAAAAGTAGAGTCCGCAAACGCGGGCTCTATTTTTTTATTACTGTGGCGCGAGCGCAACGACCTGCTTTCGCGCTTAGAGCGTAGCGCGCGAAAGCAATTCGTAGCGTGAGCTTATTCCTCACGGCTATTGGTAGCCGTTCGGCTGATTTGGCATGTGAAGCACACCGTGCTTCACAATTGAGCCAAATCACGCTTTGAAGGAGCTTGAAATCCCAATGATTTCAAGCTCGGTCAAAGCGCTGCGTGAGCGTGCCTCGTTCAGTGCGAAAAATCTCAAATCTCTACCACGCGAATATTTGCAAGACAATCCGCAAAATATATAAACAAAAAAGCGCCGGAAACCCGACGCTTTTAAAAGTATTACGTGCCTAAACGTTCAGACACGCATCAACGCATAAGCATAATTACTTGCGCTGGTGACGAGTCTTACGCAGCAGTTTGCGGTGCTTCTTCTTGCTCATCCGCTTGCGGCGCTTCTTGATGACAGAACCCATCTGAAGCCTCCATTCCTATGTAAAGTGTGCAACTTGCCTAATGTTACACCGTTTTGACGACTTTGGTGAGTTTATCACTCAAATCACTTGATTTTAAAACAATTTACATTGGGAAACTGTGGTAAAAACGTTCTACAGCTTGCTTAGTACCAGTAACTTCAAATACTGCAGTATCGTTTTGCCATAATGCACTAGCTTGTGTTTTATCGCTTTCATCAATGCGCAACACATAGCTTCCAACTGTTTTGCCACCAACCTGGATTTTTCCACTTGCAACATCTGAGCCTTTAAGCCCATCAACTAGTGCCTCATATTGCTTATTTGCAGAATCACGATTCGACCATTGTGCAACTGTTAACGAAACTTCGCCATCAGCTTGTCCAGTTGAATATTTCACAGAATACTCTTCTAAAGGAGATGATTCAGTCCACGTAGCACTCGGAATAGCATCAATACGGGCAAAGTCAAGCACACTATCTGGCATTGATTTTAATAACGCTGTTGAAGATGCAGGCAAAGCTTTAGCTGGTATAGAAGGAGTTTTAGGCATAACCATATGACTCTTATTAGCAACACTATCGTGATTTAATGCCCAACCTGGCCATACAAACGCTGAAAGTAATGCCAACACCACTACTATTGCAGCAGAAGTCAACACTATCAGTAATTTACTATGTGTTGAATTATGCGCGTTTAGTACTTTCATATTCGACGCATTCATATTTGAAGCATTCGTATTTGACATACTTGCATTATGTCACAGCATGATGACGCTTAGCATCGCCTATGCTGATTATGCGTGCCTACCATAATCACAGCGCGTCATTGTCTCCGAAAGCATATAGCGTCAAGATATGGCAAGTAAATCTCCTCTCCACTATGTATGCTCTGAATGCGGATGGAACAGCTCAAAATGGTACGGCCGCTGCCCTGAATGCGGCGAATGGGGCACGGTAAAAGAGTTCAAAGAAGCCCGCATCAGCAGCTTGTCTCATACAGCACGAACTGCACGTATTTCTACAGCAAACAACACTTCTACTGTACAGTATCGTCGCACAAACTCCACGCTTGTCAATTCAACTGACCTAGCACAACCAATGAGTGTCATTAAAACCAACAACGCGTCACGTATTCATACTGGTTTTAGCGAATTTGACCGTGTTCTAGGAGGCGGTTTGGTACCCGGTTCCGTAACACTTATTGCAGGAGAGCCAGGCATTGGAAAATCAACGTTACTCTTAAAAACTGCATCAAATGCAGCTCAACAAGCACAAGCTCATAACAATCCACCCGTACTTTATATTTCTGGCGAAGAATCAGCAGCTCAAGTCAAATTACGTGCAGCACGTATTCATGCCATCAGCGACTCTCTCCTACTTGCTACTACAGGTGATCTTGATACTGTTCTTTCACTTATTGAACAACATCAGCCTACATTAGCAATTGTGGATTCTGCTCAAACAATTGTTTCTCACAATATTGATGGTATTACTGGCGGATCCACACAAGTGCGAGAAGTTGCGAGTGCACTCATTGATGTTGCTAAAGCAAATAATATTCCAGTTTTGCTTGTTGGTCATGTCACTAAAGACGGTTCTATTGCTGGCCCGCGCACACTTGAACATTTAGTAGACACTGTTTGCCAATTTGAAGGAGATACACAAACAGCACTGCGCATGCTAAGAGCTGTAAAAAATCGTTTTGGTCCGACTGATGAAGTTGGATGTTTCGATATGGGCGGCGAAGGTATTGAAGAAGTTCCCGACCCATCTGGACTCTTTTTATCTTCTAACAGTGATACTCAAAACGAAGGCACCTGCGTAACATTTACACTTGAGGGTCATAGAAGTTTACCTATTGAACTTCAAGCTCTTGTTACTGAATCAGTTCTACCAACGCCGCGACGCGCAGTTTCTGGCGTAGACACTAACAGAATAGCTATGCTCACTGCAGTACTCTATAGACATGGTGGATTAAACCTTTTAGCTAAAGATCTTTACGTTTCTACTATTGCTGGCGCTCTTGCGAAAGAGCCTGCTTGTGATATTGCAATTGTTGCTGCTTTGGCGAGCGCAGCAAAGAAGAAACCATTATTACCTTTTACGTGTGCTATAGGCGAAATAAGCTTAACTGGTCAAGTACGACCGGTACCGCGATTAGAACCTCGCCTACGCGAAGCTGTTCGCATAGGCTACCGACGTGCAATTGTGTGTCAAATGCGTAAAAAGATTACTATTTCAGGTCTTGAAATTATTGAAGTTCGTACAGTACGAGAAGCATTGCAAGCACTGGGTTTGTGACTTAGCAGGCGAACTTTCATACATACTAATTTTGGGATTATGCACATGTGAAAACAATAACGGGGGCACTAGCGCGTATCAAAACTGCACCAGTGCCCCGTCTCAAACATGCAACATTAACACTGCATTAAGCGCTCGTTTACGAAAATCACTTATTGCATCAACTGAATGTAGCATCTCATGAATGTGTTATCACACTTAGTTAAGAATTTCACTTGTGTTGCACACCGTAATAAGTGGCGTAAAAAGCTCCATAGTTTTAAGAGCCAGCTTATGATTTTCTGGCGTGCTTCCTGCACATGCATCCGCCGCAATGCGTACAGCCACACCGCTATCTGCCGCAGCTAAAGCAGTTGTTAGTACGCAACAATCTGTTGCAACTCCACAAACTGTTATCTTGCGGCAGTCACCCAATGCGGCTTTAAGTTCTGTACCCCACTTGCCGAAAGTTTCGCATGTAACTACGGTGTGACCTTCCGCAAGTTCTGCCGTTTCTGGCGTAAAGTCGTACATTGGGTCGTTAGGTTCTACAAGGAATTGTGGCCAATCTTTAAAATAGTCAACCCAAGCGTTTTCTGGCTTAAGAGGAGCTACGTAACGCGTATAAATTACTCGATTCCCATAAGCTTTCGCAAGTTTGGTAAAAGCTTCGGTTGTTGAATCATAGGTATGATCTGCGCACGCCCAAGTCGACCAGTCACTTTCGCAAAAAACGCGTTGCCTGTCGATTACTACTAACCATTCGTCTTCTTTAATCATTTGAATATCCTTGAGATTTATTGTTATTTTTCAATTTCATTCGTTGGTAAATCTGCTTCTTGCTTAGCAATATCTTTACGCTGGAAAATGAGTGAGCCAATCAATCCGATGAGCAGTGCGATGATTACGCCCAGGTTCGCACCAGCCCAGCTGCTTGATTTTCCACCAACAAACCAAAGCAAATATCCTTGCCATGTGAGCCATTTCGCTGCAGAATTTACAACCAAACCCCACCCAACAATTGTTCCAACGCAAAGAATCACAAAAGCTTTCACATTCCAAGCACCGTAGCGACCTTCCGGCTTATATAAGTCCTCAGTGCAGTAATCTTTTTTACGAACAAGCACATCCGTAGTAAACATTCCAGCCCAAACAGCCATCGGTACTCCCAAAGTTGTTAAGAAACCTTGGAATGGTCCAATAAACGTGTCCGAGAAGAATGTAACGTAAACAACGCCGAGGGTCGTAAGCACTGCCGTGATAATTGCCGCAACAGCACGCGGAATACGTATTCCAAAAGATAGCAACGCAAGACCGTTGGAATAATTGTCAATAATTGCGCCAGACATAAGTCCTAACACCGCTACAATCGTGTACGGAATCAGATACCAAGCTGGCAGAATCGCCGCAATTGCACCGATTGGATCATTCCCAACATTGTGAGCCAATTGCATATTTGACGCAGCAAGCAAAAGACCGTAGAAAATTAGGAATACGTTTGCAATTGATGCTCCAAAAGTAGTCCAAAAAACGATTCCACTATTTGAAGATTTTCTAGGCAAGTATCTGGAATAATCTGCAGCAACATTAACCCAGCCGATGCCGAAGCCTGTCATCACGAAGAAGCAGCAGCCTAGCATTGCCGGAAGAGATCCGTTTGGAATTTGGCCAATCGCAGCAAAGTTTATATGACCCCAGCCTAGTACAAAGAATCCAAGAGTTATTATTCCTGTTACAATTGTTATAACTTGCTGGCATTTCATAATTAAGTCGTAACCGTAAATTCCAACCACTACAATTAATCCAACTACGATGATTGTGCTCACAATTTTAACGCTTGTACCACTACCCCAGCCGAGCTTTTCTGCAGCTGTTGCCATCGCGAGAACAGCAGTTATGGCTAGCGAAATTTCCCAGCCAAGCGTTGCGATCCAACTTAGTGCTGCTGGAATGTTGGCTCCACGCACGCCAAACGTTGCACGAGTTAATACCATTGTTGGTGCATTTCCGCGTTTACCGGCTATTGATATTACTCCAACAAGTAGGAATGATACAATTACGCCAATTATGGTCATAAGCGTTGCTTGCCAGAAGGATATTGCAAAACCTAATGCCCACGCTCCATAAGACATTGCAAATACGGAAATATTTGCTGCAAACCACGGCCAAAATAGGCTTGCCGGCGTTCCTTTACGCTCACTTTCGCTGATTGTGTCTATGCCTTGCTCCTCTATGCTTAAGGAGTTTTGACTTGACGAGTTTGATGCTTGTTGAGCTTTAGATTCGTCCATTTGAGTTTTACTCATTGTTCACCTAGTTTCTTTTAGGTTGATTCTGCTTTACAGATTTTTTGATTTTGAATTTCTTAAGAAAAATCAACAAATATTGGTATTAATAAACATTTGTTTTAATAAAATCTTCTATCTCCTTTTTTGTAGGACACGTTGCAGGCCCATATTTTGTGACAGCAAGAGCTGCTGCAGCATTCGCGCACAAAACCGCCTGCTTAAGCGTCATTTTGTAGCCTATGCAAGCAGCAAGCACGCCAGTATGTGCATCTCCAGCTCCATTTGTATCTACTGCTTTTACTTGAAATCCTTTAATATGCTCGGCTTCTTTGCCTACATCACACACCCAAGCTCCATCAGATCCCGTGTGAACAACGAGCGGAGCTTGTAACGCACGCTGCAAATGCTCAATTTTGTGATTGGTAAGTTGATTATTGGTTTCGCAAATACCACTTTTACAGTCAATACTTTCTTCAACAACACCTTCGTTGTATTCATCATCATTCCAAGCGTTAAGTCTTTTCGCTAAAATCTCCGCTTCTCTGGCATTACACACCCAAATTGGCGCATAGTCAATCAACGCTTTTAAATCTTCATCTACAATATTTGCAACCATCGGCGACGCATCAAAAATCGCAGTAAATCGGTGCTTGCAACAATAAAAAGAACTCTCTAAAGCACTACTACCCAAACCGCTTGGCCTACCCAAACCGCTTGAGCCGCTTGTTCTCATCATAAATCGCAAAAGCGCACGTTTTATAGGACTCACAAACGTGTACCCACTAAGGTACACAACATCTTGCGGATTAGGATTTACAAAGTCAAAAGCATGCTCGTCACCACTAGTTTCCGCACCTTTAGTAGATATAAAAGTGCGCTCTGCACTTGCGTCCGTAAGAGCTACGCAAAATCCAGAATCAAGCGTCGAATTTTTTGTGCCAATATGCGAAATATGCGCTTCATTTAAAGCTTCAGAAATAATATTTGCAAAATAACCTTCGCCCAGCACGCCAGCCCACTGCGCATTAGCTCCCATTTGACTTGCAGCAAATAGCATGTTGTAACTTGCACCAGCGCACATATTGCACGAGCTCGCAAATATGTCTTCACCAGGCTTAGGAACGGAGTTAACTTTCATAGTTAAATCCACAATAATTTGGCCGAGTGAAATCACTCGCGGCGCAATCAAACTCGTTTTATTGCTCAAGTTTAGGTTTGATTCACCCATTGTAATCGCCTCTGAAAGCTATTGCGCAGTATTTTCTCTAATTAGACACAAATCATACACTGTCTTTTCTACGTCGTAGCAGTGTTCAACTCGCAAATTTTCTAAAACACGTCCTCGTATTTCTGCATCGAACACTTGCGGACCGTATTTTGAACCCAACATTGCTGAGCACATTGCAGCAATCGTATCCGTATCCCCGCCAATCGATGCCGCAAAACACGCAGCTTGAGTTGGTTCCTTCGCAAAACGGGTTGCAATTGCGAAAGCTGCAGCTACAGATTCATGAGCTTCAACACTTGTACCACAATCATTTTGGAGTACTTCTGCAAATTCTTCGTCACTAACAGATGCGGAACTCAACTCCTCAGCTTTTTTAGTGAAAAATTCGACCCTGCTTATAACGCTTGCTTTTGCGCTCCAATTACCATATTTTGGAAGTGATTTTACAAATTTTATTGCCTCTTTAAGCGGATTTTCACAACCTTCAATACCTAAGCTTACTGCTGCCGCAAGTAACGTCGTGGATTCAATTCCTTGAGTTGTGTTATGAGTAATTAAGCACGATTTTCT
Source organism: Gardnerella washingtoni (assembly GCF_049262705.1). Taxonomy (NCBI): domain Bacteria; kingdom Bacillati; phylum Actinomycetota; class Actinomycetes; order Bifidobacteriales; family Bifidobacteriaceae; genus Gardnerella; species Gardnerella washingtoni. The sequence goes on from NZ_CP058398.1 coordinate 1,179,018, forward strand.
TGCTGCCTGAGCAAGTGACTCGCCTGGTTTGAAGGCGATTCCGACTGGCGTTGCGCGCATTGCACCACCATTAGTTGTGCCAAATTTGCCTGTTTCTTCAGGACTTACTCCATTTACCAGTGCTTGTAAAGCGGATTTAGTTGATGGCCCTAGAAGATCAAGGGAACCTTTTTCGCGCATTTGTGCCTCCCAATCTAGGAGGTTTTGCGCATACTTGTTGTTGTCAATATTGCCATTATCTGCGATTATGCGTTCAGCAAGTAAAAAAGCTTGTTCCGTATCATCTGTTACGGAACCCGCTTTCATATTTGGCGCGATTGGCTGCTGGCTTACAGCATCCATTAATTTTGTAATTGAACCACCATAAAAACGGCGTATGCTTTGAGCGCTCATGCTTTGAGTTGGCATGCCTAGCGCATCACCTATAGCAAGACCAACAATAGCTCCAAGTGCACGATCATATGTTTTACTTTGCTTAAGATCCATTATTGCGTTTACCATACGTATATTCTATGCTTTCGCAAACACAATTTTGAAAGCACTCGTAGAAAGCGAAAGCTAAAAACGCAACTCAACGCAAATATCAGAATCAGACTTCAGCTTCGGCACTAGTAATTGTGCGAACTTCTTCAACATTGTGTTTAAGCATGTCTTTCAACTCGTCAACTGAATCAAAAGCCTGCTGTGGACGCAAGAAGCTAGCAAATTCAATGCACACGCGATGACCGTATAAATCTTTCCAATCATCAAACAAACCGTAAGCTTCAACAGTATGTTCGGATGTTTTTTCGCCATCATGATTGAAGGTTGGCTTCGTTCCAATAGAAATAGCTGCCGGCCAGCGCCACGGAGAATGTACACCCAAATGAAGCTCATCACGACGCAATACACTCATGTCTGGTACCGCATTTTTTATGAACTGAGCATCATTTTTATTATCAGCGTCTAAATCAACTACCCAGCCAGCATACACACCATCAACTGGTACATATCCTTCAATATTTTCACCAAGATTAACTGTTGGGAAACCAAGCTCACGACCACGTTCTTCGCCATGTATCACAACGCCTTCAACACGATGCGGCTGATCTAAAATTTCACGAGCTTCCTTAACTCGACCAGTTGCAAGCATCCAGCGCAGATTCGTAGAACTCCAAGCACGCACTTTCTTATTCGGCATACTCTTAGTCCAAGCACGATATTCAGCCTTATTCATACCATCAGATGGATTCTTAGGATCTCCCGGCATTTCAGGCACTTCACGAACAATAGGATCCGGTACACGCACATCGTCTGGGCCTAAATCTTCTACCTCAATCAGCTCAAAAACTCCAGTAGCTTGTGCCAATTCACGAATAGCCGAAATATTGCCAGCACGACGAGCACCAAGAGCAGCATCAGAGCCAAGCACTAACGCTCGCATGCCCAGCTTTCCAACGAGCTGTCCTAAGAAGAAACGATATGATTTTGCCGCAAAAGCGAGACTATAACGCACAATCACCACATGATCAACATCTAGCTCAGACATCACGCGTAAACGCTGACGCACGCTAGTAAGAGCATCAGGATCATCTGGTAGTTCGACATTCATATCACCAAAGTCATCATACAAATCAGGATTAGCATGCACAACACTCGGACGCGGATCAAACATAATCACAACCGAAAATGCACCACGCCTGCGCGCTAAATCTACCGTTCGACGAATAACTTCACGATGTCCTTTATGCATACCGTCGAATGAACCAATGGTAACAACAGCTTTACGCTCTGCACTTAGCGTTGGCCAATTAATCATGCCGTTAGCATCTGGTCGAATGTCAATGACCTTCATGATATCCTTACTATCCGCGTTCAAACATCAACTCAAGCAAACTACGCCAAACCGTAATTCGTTATTTTCACTACTTACTCTAGTTTACCAGTCTTCTCGCTTACCGGAAATACCACAATTGGTTTGATTTGATTACTTTTACTATTTTTTGCTGGTTCTACTACTGCAACTACATCATATTGTGCTGTATCTTCAACTAATGAGTAAGCTATTGCAGGATATTGTAACGTATTATCAATTGATGGAAGAGAAATCCAACGCCCAAAACGTAAATCCTGCGCTTGTACAGCATCAATAAGAACCATTGGTAGCGTATGCTCAGCAGTTTCCAACATATTGAAACAAAATTGAGGAAGCATATTATCTGCGTCAAAATGAGGAGGAGATACAACTTTTGCACGCTGTTGCAATATTCCATTTCGATCAGTAAATTCTCGAGTTTCTACATTAAGCTTCATTACTCGAGCATCATTAATTGAAAAATCACTAATGCTAGTGCGACGAAGTTGAGTAAGATGACCACCAACACCCATCAAACGCCCTAAATCACGCGCCAACGCACGAATATACGTTCCACTACTACACGAAACTGTTGCAGTAATATCACACACAAGCCTACCGCTTACTCCTCTAGTAAGCTGTGGATTACTGATAGTAAATTCATGAACCGTTATTTCGCGCGATTCAAGATTTACTGTTTTTCCTTCGCGCGCCAAATCATAAGCTCGCTGACCATTAATTTTAATTGCAGAAAAAGCAGTTGGCGTTTGCATAATCCTGCCAGTTAAGTTTGTGCTAACAATTTGCTTCATACGCTGAAAGGCTTGTTGCAATAACGCATCTTTTTCAATAGTTGCCATACTAGTATTCAGCAAGCTGTCCATAAGGTCATCGCGATTCGACATGGCAATGCCCGGTCCTGCTTGTAACGCATATTCTGGTAGAATCTCACCTTCAGCATCATCTGTAGTAGTAGCTTCACCTAATCGGATTACTGCTTCATAGGTTTTCTGATGACCAAGCATATAATTTAACAATCGCGTAGCATGACCAAATCCCACAATAAGCAATCCAGTTGCCATTGGATCAAGTGTGCCTGCGTGACCTACTCGCTTCGTATGAAGTAGATGACGAGCGTAAGCAACAACATCATGACTAGTAACGCCTTGTGGTTTATCTACAAGCAGAAGACCAGAAGTTGGCATAATTTTTTTCATCATCATTTGAAAAATATTTATTTAAAAATACAAATAGCATTGATGTATTAATGAGATTCATCAAAGCCAGATGCGTCACTTGATTGTTCGTTAAGATCATTATCGAATTCGTCGCCATCATCGAATTCGTCATCATCATCGAATTCGTCGCCATCATCTTCATGTGGCTTCTTATAAGGATCTGATTCACCAGCATATTGAGCATTCTCACGCATCTTTGCTAATTCTTCATCTCTATGACGAGCAGCAACCAAAATATCCTCAATTTCATGTGCTTCTGTAGGCACTTCATCATAAACGAATTGCAATTGCGGAGTTAAACGCAAACCAGCTTTTGCACCAACCAATGAACGTAAACGACCATGAGCCTGCTGTAATGCAAGTGCTGCGCGTTGACGCTCGCCCTGTTCTTTTCCTTCGTGACCAAGCTGCGTCCAATAAACTTTTGCAATCTGCAAATCGTTAGTAACTCGCACTTCTGTAATAGTTACATTCGTTAGGCGTTTATCGTGCAACTGTGATTCCATATTAGAAGCAATAACGCGCTGAATTAACGCTGCAATACGAGCAGCTCTAGGATTAGTTCCTGCCATATGGCATACTCCTTACCATATTCGCAACATATGCGAAAACTTACGAAAACCTATAAAACTATGTATTCTTTTGATCATTCATCAACGTAACTGCAATCTATATGCATAATTACCATGAAAAATAGCAAAAGTGATAAAAGCAATAACCACAAGCTACTGCTTTTATCACTTCTTGCTCATGCACATCAGCTTCATGCTACAATTTCATGCAGTTACGCGTATTGTATTATTTGCGCTCAATTTGACGCATTTCAAAGGTTTCAATTACGTCACCAAGCTCAATGTCGTTGAAGCTGCCAAGATTAATACCAGCTTCGTAACCTTCGCTAACAGACTGTACGTCATCCTTGAATCTACGCAAGCTGGAGATTTCCAGGTCGTTGACTGTAGCAACGCCGTCGCGCAAAATACGGCACTTCGTACCGCGCTTGACCTCGCCGTCTTGAACCATAACACCAGCAATATTGCCGAACTTGGAAGAACGGAAGATTTCGCGAATTTCGGAATGTGAAGTAACAACTTCTTCGAATTCCGGCTTCAGCATACCCTTCAAAGCAGCTTCAATATCTTCAATTGCCTTGTAAATAACCGAGTAGTACTTAACTTCCACACCTTCGCGATCTGCCAAATCAGCAACCTGACGGTTTGGACGCACATTGAAGCCAATAATCACAGCCTTATCAACGGTTGCCAAGTTCACATCGTTCTGGGTAATTGCACCAACACCACGGTGAATAACCTGAATACCAACTTCTTCGGAAACCTCAATCTTCATCAAGGAATCTTCCAAAGCTTCCACAGAACCAGAAGAATCACCCTTAATAACAATGTTCAGCATATCAACTTCAGACTTAGCGAACTGTTCTTTAAGGCTTTCAAGAGACACAACCTTACGGCGCTTAGCAAGCTGAGCAGCACGCTCAGTAGCTTGACGCTTTTCAGCAATCTGACGAGCAGAACGGTCGTCTGAAGTCACCAAGAACAAGTCACCAGCAGTAGGAACTGAAGTCAAACCAAGCACCTGAACAGGTGTTGAAGGAGCCGCATCCTGCAAGTGATTGCCGTTTTCGTCAAGCATTGCGCGCACACGACCATAAGATGTGCCAGCAACAATTGAATCACCGACATGGAGAGTACCTTGTTGTACAAGAACAGTAGCAACAGCACCACGACCCTTATCGAGACGAGCTTCAATAGTTGCACCGCGCGCATCCATATTCGGATTAGCTTTAGGATCAAGCTCGGCGTCAGCAGTTAACAGTACAGCTTCAAGAAGCTTATCAACATTGGTGCCCTGCTTTGCAGAAATATCCACAAACATGGTGTCACCGCCGTATTCTTCAGCAACCAAACCGTATTCAGTAAGCTGACCACGCACTTTATCTGGGTTAGCACCCTCAACATCAATCTTGTTTACAGCAACTACAATTGGCACGTGAGCAGCTTGAGCGTGATTAATAGCTTCAACAGTCTGAGGCATCACACCATCATCTGCTGCAACAACAAGAATTGCAACGTCCGTAAGCTCAGCACCACGAGCACGCATAGCAGTAAACGCTTCGTGACCTGGAGTATCAAGGAAGGTAATCTTACGAGGCTTACCCTCAAGATTTACCGTTACCTGATAAGCGCCGATTCGCTGCGTAATGCCACCAGCTTCTCGAGCAATCACATTTGACTTACGAATAGTATCAAGCAAACGAGTCTTACCATGATCAACGTGACCCATAACTGTTACAACAGGCGGACGAGACTGAAGATCGTCATCTTCTTGCAATTCTTCTTCATCCAAATCAATGTCGAATTGTTGCAAAAGCTCCTTATCTTCCTCTTCCGCAGAAACAATGTTGATATTCCAGCCGATCTCTTCACCCAAAATTTGGAAAGTCGACTCATCCAACGACTGCGTAGCCGTTGCCATTTCCCCCAAGTGGAAAAGTACAGTTACCAAAGCTGCTGGATTGACATCAATCTTTTCTGCTAAATCAGAAAGAGTTGCGCCCTGACGCAAACGAATCGTAGCGCCATTACCCGAAGGAATACGCACGCCACCAATAACTGGTGCTTTGAGCTCTTCGTATTCACGACGCTTTGCTAAACGGTTCTTGCGAGCTTTAGAAGATTTACCTCCCTGGCGACCAAATGCACCTGCAGCACCTGCCCTACCGCGACCGCCTCCGCGAGATGGACCACCGTTTGGAGCACCTGCAGCTGCAGCTTGGAAGCTAGCACCTTGGGCTGCAAAACGAGATTCTGCTGATGGGCGTGCAGAAGCTGCACCAGCACCACCACGACGCTGCCCAGACCACTGAGAAGAACGGTTACCGCCTTGACCTGGACGACCACTACGCGAACGATTACCACGTTCACTGCGCGAACCATTAGCTGCGCCGCCACCTTGACCTGGACGACCACCACGGTTATTTTCTGCACCTAAACGAGACATCGGGTGAGGACGTGGAATATCACCCGGAGTAGGAGTACGCATACCCTGCTTACGACTAAATGGGTTGTTGCCTGGTCGAGGTATCGCATTACCAGCACCTTGAGCACCTTGATGCGGTCGAGGACGCGGAGGCATCTGTGAACGATCGCCACGAGACTGATTCTGTGCTTGCTGACGAGACTCAACACGAGCTTCACCATGCTTAGATTCAGCAACACCAGCACCTGAACGCGAACCATGATTTGGTCGAGGATGACCAGCACCAGGTTTCGGTATTGCATGAACTGTTGCAGCATGATCATGCTGCTTTACAGAAGGCGTATCAGCATGAGCTTTATTAGAAGTAGCATGAGCCTCATGCTGTACTTTACCTTGAGGCTTTGTGCCCTGAGTTTTCGCTTTTGGCGCAACAGGTTTATTTGCACCAGAACGTTTCGCAGACTGATTATTACCATCTGCTTCCAAAGCCGTCTGCAAACGACGTACTACTGGAGCCTCAACTGTTGAAGATGCGGATTTAACAAATTCTCCCATGCTCTTCAAACGCTCCAACACGGTTTTACTGTCGACACCAAATTCTTTGGCCAGTTCATACACGCGCTTTTTAACCACTCAGTGTTCTCCTCTGTCTGTGGCAGCGCTCGTACACGCGACCACGTTACATTATTGCGAGCTTATTACATAGTATCGTGCGACATATCATCGTGCGACCATAATCTTATACCTCGTCTCCAATTGGACTACGATGACAATCTTTCGCCCAAATTCCAGCTTTCAGCATACTCGAAACGTTGGATTGCAGCGAGTGTCGCTCAAAGCAATGAAGATACCAGTATGTATCTGTTTATTGCGTAACTTAAGAGCACTAAAAACGTTCAAACATAGTATTCATTACACTATATTCCTGCGTTTTCGTTACACAGTTATTCAGCAACAGATGCAATATCATGTGAATCAGCTGAAGTTGCCTGCGTATTCTGTGCTTGAGCAGCAGCAACCTTCTTAGCGTGCTCTTCAGCAGATTCAATACCAATCTTCCAACCAGTCAATTTTGCAGCTAAACGAGCATTCTGACCTTCCTTGCCAATAGCAAGTGAAAGTTGAGAATCATGGATAAAAGCAACTGCAGTCTGACTTTTCTCACTGACTACTTGCACCTGTGTAGCGGTAGCAGGAGAAAGCGCAGCAGCAACAAACTTGGCTGGATCATCCGACCAATCAACGATATCAATCTTCTCTTGACCCAAATTCTCCATCACTGCACGAACACGAGAACCACCAGGACCAATCAAAGCACCCTTTGGATTAACACCTTCAGTATTAGCTCTTACGGCAATCTTTGTACGGGCACCAGCCTCGCGTGCAATTGCCATAATTGAAACTGCCCCAGAAATAAGCTCTGGAACTTCACGCTCAAAAAGACGGCGAACCAACTCAGGATGAGAACGCGAAACAACAATTTCCGGTCCACGCAGGCCGCGAGCTACATTCACAACATACACGCGAATACGCTCACCGTGACGATAACGCTCACCTGGAACTTGCTCACGACGTGGCAGAATAGCCTCAACATCGCCAACTGCTACGTGAATATTAGTATTATCTTTAGCATCTTGCTGAATAATGCCGTTAATCAGCTTGCCTTTTTGACCAGAAAACGCACCAAACACACGGTCATCTTCAGCCTTACGGAAAATCTGGCTAATAACTTGGCGGGCTGTTGCCGCAGCAAGACGACCAAAATCACGTGGAGTATCGTCGTATTCTTCTCCCAGTGTTGGTGCTGGATAGGGGTTATCTTCCGTAGGCTCCCCAGGAATTTCATTCCTAGCCCACACAGTAAACGAACCAGCACGTTCATCTAACTCAACTCGCACATGCTTAGCAGGATGAGCGGTTTTCATATACGCAAGACGCAAGGCCTCGGCGAGCGCCTCGTCCAGCTCTTCGGCATTAATCCCCTGCTGTGCCGCAAGCTGATGCATTCCCGCCAAATCCAATTCCATCGCGCACGTCCTCTCGTTATAACGCATTCATTTATGATTATTAATTACGTAATTATTAAAACGTAGTAGCTTCAGCTCATTTTTAATCAACTTCAACTACTATAGACAAGCAAACAATATTTCCAAAATGATTAAAGAATATATTGGTCACAGTCGTTGACTATTTTAGTAGATTATGCAGACACTTTATGTTTTGTTACGAACCATACTCAGAAGCACGAAACGCAAACTACTCACAGCATTGATTGTCCTCATAAGCGTTTCAAGCACACTCACACTGAGTGCTTGTAGTACGCTACAAAACATTCACGTAAACCGTATTACTCACGTAACAGCACCTGAGAATGCCTGTGCTAAAGCCTACCAACTTGCGCAATACAATCAGCACATCATCAATCGCGATACAACTAACATAACTCATAAAAATTGGTCCGCTACAGCCCAAGCTTGGAAGACTGTTTCTCAACAATGTCCTGGACGACTTAACGAAAGCATTGTGTACAGTGCACAGGCACAATGGGCAATGCTTACTCAGCAGTCTAAAAGCGAAGATTCACAGAACACAACATCTAATGCAGAAGCAAGTACAGCCACTTCAACAGAGATAATTACAGCAACACAACAAAGAGGGCATGAATCTTACGTACAACTTCGCGAAGTATTAAATCATTACAAACATTTTAAATGGTCGCATCAGCCTTTGGTTCTCGCAGCTGCAGCAGAAGATCAACTTGCATTTATTTTACAAGCGTTGGCAGCAAAAAAAGTACCAAATCTGCCATTGGAGTACAGCGATATAGCTGCGAGCAATGCACAAAGTTTTATGCATGCTGCAGATACGAGCACTGACCTACGAAAAAAGATATACGACATCCCAACACAAGCATTAGAAAGCGGGATAGCACATGATTCTGCAAGCAACAAAGACTTACCACTTGCAGCAATCGCTTATATGGATTGTGCGCGTGCAGAACTTGCAGCATTCCAACATGCCATGACAATTACCGCCAGTAAACACAACGAAATAACTACACTAACAGACGGTAATATTAGTAACGATAAAAATACCGCAATGCAAGCACATCAAGCTTTTAAAGATGCGATTGTACAATTAATTACATCAAGATTATTGAGTGCCTACGCACTTGGCTACCCTGTAGACGCAAGCCTCATTCTTAAGTAAGCCGATTCAACTAAAAGCAGCTACAAAAGCAAAGCTACAAACTAAACACCGTTACTAACTCAGCTAACGAACTGAGAAAATAACGGTAATCAGCAAAACACCGTTACTAACTCAGTCAACAAACTGAGTTAGTTGTACGCCTATATAAATATGTCTTAATACGCGGTTTCGTAGTTTTTGTACATTGAATGTACAAAAAATCGTACATCCGATGTACAAAAAATACATTTTTTTCGTGTATAGTTACTTTTATGAATACATATTTTCCTAGACAAATCGCTGATTCTATTCTTCAAGCAAAACGAAAAGTTGTAATTCTCGAAGGCGCAAGAGCTGTAGGCAAAACTATGATGTCAAAGAAGCAGCTTGTTCCTAAAGGTTTCTCATACGTAAGTCTTGCGGACGAAAATACTTTCGCGCTTGCTTCAACAGATTTATACGGTTGGCTAAAAAATATTAGTACTCCAGTTGTTATTGACGAAGCGCAGAGACTTACAGATTTGCCGCTTGCAATAAAGGAAATAGTTGATAATTCAACGAAAAATGGTCTTCAGTATATTTTAACAGGTAGCGCACTTATAAATCGCAATGGACTAGACGGTCAAGATCCTCTTGCTAGGCGCGCTCAGCACTTTACAATGAGTCCTTTTACGCAGAGCGAAATTACTCAAAATAGTGAGAATATTGTAGATAATCTTATAGAAAGTAATCCAAATCTTACATATGAAAAAGAAATAAGCAGAGAAGAAATATATAAAATGATGGCTGCTGGCGGCTTCCCAGAATATCAGCAATTATATGATTCTTACGAAGCTTGGGAACGCGAAAAGCTTGTTGAAAGCGATATTCTTGCAGTATTGGGCGATACTATTCTCCCCGGAGAAAAATTAGATAGAAGCATGGCCGTTAGCATACTTAATAAGTTGCTGTGCACGCCAGGTGGGATTCTTAACACGAGTTCAATAGGTCAAGATCTTGCTTTAGATAGGCGAACTATTGAGCGTTATGTTAGCGTATTCTTGCGTAGGTTTTTAATAAACACTCTTCCGAATATAAAAACTGCGCCAAATCGTCAAACCTTCGCTAGAGCAAAAATACATCCGATTGATACGTCTTTAAGCGTTCAAACAATGATTAGTAAAGGTCATGATCCTTTGGAAGATCCCGTTATGTATGGAAATTTGCTCGAAAGTTTCGTTGTAAATCAGATTATGCCTGCTGTGCAATGGTCTAAGATGCATCCGGATTGCTTCTACTGGCGTGAAACTGGCAGTAATCCTAAAGAAGTTGATCTTGTGCTAAGTTTCCGCGGGAATCTGGTTGGCGTGGAAGTGAAAAGTTCTAGCATGGTGAATCGTAATGATTTTAAGGGGCTTGTAGCTCTTGCGCAAAAACCTGAATTTAAGAGCGGATACGTTGTTTATTTGGGACAAAAAATTATGCAGTGGTCGAATAATTTGTATGCAATACCACTAAGCGCGCTGTGGGAGCGAAGTGCGTTTAACGGGTTATAGGCCCAAAGTATGTAAAAAAAAATAAGCTCATAACCCTTACAACAGTTGGGATTATGTTATATCGAATGTGGGTTATTTCTTTAGTTGCTGGAGCATTAAAGCAAGGATTGTACGAATGCTTGAGTATTACTAGCTCAGTTCATTAGCTGAGATATTAACGGTGTTTCGCTAATTACCGTTATTTTTTCAGTCGGCTGACTGAATTAGTAACGGTGTTGGGCTTATCAACGTTATTTTCTCAATTCGTTAGCTGAGTTAGTAACGGCATTTAGGTTTGTTTTGTGGCTTGGCTCGGGTTGTAGCTTGAGCTATACCTTATAGCGCGCAAGGGCAATTACATATAATGCTATAACCCTATAACTAAGTAGGCGGTGAGGATACACTCCGCACCGCCTACATGTTTTATGCACTTGCTACATTCGCAACAGTAGTAAGGACATAATTACTTAGTTTCTACAGCCTTGGCATAGCCAGACTCAGTTTATTTAGACTCATCATTATTGGTCTGAGGATTATCGCTATAGAAATCACTCAAATCCAAGTCACCCAAGCCTAAATCATCAAAAATTGATGCCATCGATATTTAAGGAAGCCAAATCGTCATCGCTGATTTCCGACAAATAAGTATCGAACTCACTGAAATCGAAGTCCTCAGCCTCCACATCATCAATACCTAAATCATCCAAATCTAATTTGTCAAGACCTAAATCATCAAGATCAATGTCATCAAGATTCAAATCGTCGATGTTGAAATCATCAGAATCATCGCCAGAATTAATATCGTCAGGATTAACTGGAGGAGCAGTGTTAGTTCCACCAGCAGAGCCACCTACATTGACACTGGAGGAGCCACCAGTCGGATTTGAATGCGGAAAATGTGGTTTATCGCGTTCTGAAAGTTTCTTGAAATCAGGGATACTATCATCAACCAGCGCTTCGCTCGACTTCTGTTCAGGAGTCAAAGCTACGTCGTCCGTATCAAGAATCTTAGCAACTTCATCATCATTGCCGTATTCCTGTAGATGCTTAATAAAATCAATACGCGGATACAACCTATTATTAGTATCACTATCAGCGCCTTTAAGGGCATCTTCAGTATCCTTAATCATATCCGCATACGTTTTATTGTCTTTCAACGCATTCTTCACATACTTTTTATATTCTCGTGAAGCAACCAAATTCTCAATAAACTCATAACGGTGCTGTTTAAAGAATGACTCAAAATACTTTGGAGACTTCTTTTGTTCGTAAGACACTTTGTTAGGGGTTCCGAACTCTTTTTTACGTTCCGTAAATATAGCATCATAGGCCGGTTTATTTTCTGCAAGCCACTTTTTAAGATCTGTTCCTTTGCTAAGCAGATTTTGCACATACTTCTTAAACTTCAATTGCAAGTATGCGTAAGAAATAGCACCCGGTCGCGCTGTCCTCGAATCAGTAGTAGGCTTATGATCTTCATACGGATACTCGCCCAAAGCTCTCTTCTGCTTGTACAACTTATCTATCTGTTTTTCAATTTCTATACGCTTTTTGTAAAATGCTAAGTAATCTTTGCGTGTCGCAGCATCCGCATTAGCTGGATTATTCACGATAGTACTAAATCGAGAAGGAATGTTATAAGATTCGTCGCCGTACAGCTTCTGAATCTTGTCTTCAAGATCACTATAAGTCTTATAATCAAAGCTAGAATCTTCAGTTGTAGTGCTACTTTGATACTCTGTTATGCCAAAGTTGTTATATTGCATAATATTATGTTTGAAAGCATCTTCCAGATTGCTATATTCCTTCGATTCTTTTAGCAAATATTCTTCGCCGTCATGAAGGTTCATTGCTGCTTCGACTTTAGAAGTAAGGTGATATATTTTATTTTCCAAGTTATATTTCATATCAGCAGCAAGTCCGCTAACTGATTTAGCAACTTTATCTTTCAACCTGTTCTTAATATACTGCACATCTTTACGCCAATAATCTAATTGTGCAGCCACGTATTTGGTGTTGGAAGCATCTGCTGCACCATCATACCAGAACTGTAATTCTTCGCCCTTAAATTCATGGTCACATTTATCATCAATATTTTCCGGATTGATTTCAGAAGGTAGCTTTATTGACTTTACTAAAGTGCCAATCTTTTCTTTAGTGTTCTTGAGTTTAGTTATTTCTACATTAGCATCACTAATTTTCCCATAGGACATAGCTTCTTTAAGCCAGCGAGAATAATCAGGATAACCTTCAAATGGATCGTCATATGGCATAGACCAACCCACTAAATGAGTATGATTGTCACCAGAGAAAATTTGATTCTGGGCTGATTGCGCAGCATAATACTCATCTTTCAAAGTTTTAAGTGTATTTTCATCAGGATTATCGCCTGCAGCAGTAAGATCTTTCTCAAACTTTTCAATCACTATACGAGCATCCTGAATTTTTTGTTTATTTTGTTCAGCAGATTTCAGGTCTTTGGTAAAAGCTTTCTTCAGCTCAGCATCATCCTGCTCATTAACAATCTTTTTTAACGCGTCAATATGATTATCTGCTTCATTTACCAATTGAGTGATGGTCGTCTGGAAAGCTGTGCTTTCATCTGCCACTGCAACGCCAGCGTTGCATACACAGCACAACATTGCTGCTGCAGCAAATGTTGCTATAGACTTTTTATTCATCATATGCACCTTCTTATAGCTCTCAATGAATTTAAACTAGAGCACAACGCTGCACAAAATCAGCGCAACATAGCACTTTTACCAGACTACCCCCCCCCCAGCCACAAATGCAGAAAAGGCTTAATTCCTAAAATCTCGCGCTATCACAAACACTGTGTATTATTCCGGCATTTGCGCAACGACGTGCTTGAGCGTAGCACAGCTCGCGCGAAAGCAACCCTGGGCAAGCTCGGCGAATTAAAAAGCCTAAAGCAAAAACAACCAAACTAATCTGTCCTGCCTGCGTCTAGAAAGACGAAGGCAGACCTCGCTTGCGTTAAAGAGTTATAGGGCAAAAAACATAAGAAAAAGGCTCGGAAAACAAGCACCATCACAGCACTATTCTCCAAGCCTTTACCAATCAGCAGCATCTTCCTAACAAACACTACCAACACAACGTTCAACAATCACCCAAACACTGCCAACAATCACCACTGTGAGGAAAAGGAAGTTAGCGAAACAATAGCAACCACCAACAGCACCAAGCAACCATGGCCATACGCATCACAGGAATAAAACCCCAAACGCAAACCAACCGTCGAACGCAATAACACGCTGTGGTGAGCCAGCAAAAAAGCAAACCCACCACAAGCAACGATTAACTTATTAACCTAATAAACTGCCTAGCTTAGTGACGAATCTTGCGAAGAGCAACACCCATGCCAGCAAGCACAGAAGCAGCAACAGCAGCCAAAGCTACAGCAGCACCAGTCTTAGCCAATGGAGCCTTAGCAGCAGCTGGAGCCTTAGCAGCAGCCTTAGCAGCAGGCTTACCTGGGAAGTTACCAGCCTTCTTCATAGCATCCAAAACTTCCTTAGCACCAGTATCGCAGCTCAAATCCTTAGCATGATCATTAGCAGAATCCAAGATAGCTGCAGCACGAGTACGGTTATTATCCGCAACCTTAAGAAGCTTAGAAGCAGCAGCGAGATCAGCCTTAATAACCTTAGCTGCATCCCAATCCTCAGCCTTCTTAGCATCAGCGTAATCAGCATTAAGCTCAGCGAGGATATCCTTCACAGCAGCCTCAACATGACCATAATGAGCAACAGCCTTCTTCAACTGGTTACGAAGCTTACCCAAGTAAGCGCAATTATCGCCACCGAAGTTCTTCAAAATGTTAGCCCAACCAGTCTGCTTCAAACCAAACTCGAGCTTATCAAGAAGAGCATCATAAGCAGCAACATTCGTCAAACCATGCTCAGAAAGAAGAACAGTCAAACCCTGATAGTTCGTGAACAAATTCGCGCTACCATCAGAAGTCACAAACGTTGGTTCCTCAGCCTTCTTACCACCAAGAAGATCAACCAAATCAAGCTTATGCTCAACCTTCTTCACTTCAGGCTTAGGAGCAGGCTTAGGAGCAGGTGCTGGAGCTGGAGCAGGAGCTGGTGCAGGTGCTGGAGCTGGAGCTGGCTTGCTCTGGTCACCAGATGGAACAACAACAGTACCATTTGGAAGAACCACACCGAGCTTTTCTAACTGCACCTTATAGGTCTCAGCCACGGTCTTAGCAATCTTCAAACCATTGAAAGCAGCATCAGCAGCATTTACCTTATTGGCATAAGTTTTTGCAGTCGCATACCAAGCATCATAAGCTGCTAACTGCTCTGGAGAAAAACCGTTATCCTTGAGTTCGTAATCATACCAAGTACGATAACCAAGCTCAACACCATTAATACGCCAACCAGAGTCAGAATGGGTAGCACCAAGACCAACTGCTTTCACAGTTTCCTTATTGAATTCAGCTTTAGCATTATCACGCTCACCTGCAGCTTTATTGAATAACTTCTGTGCTTCAGCAACAGACACATTAGCAGCAGCATACTTAGCCATTACATCCTTAGCTTGGGCAAGATCAGCTGGCTTCACCTTCTCATAAGTCTTACTACTGGCACTAGCGGTGACATTACCACCAGCTTGAGCACCAGCTGCTAATGCCGGAGCTGCAAGAGCAAGTCCAGAAAGCAAAGTTGCGCCAGCAGCGAATACGGCGATAGCCTTCTTATTCAACATAGTATTTTCCTTTCTTCTTTCTCTTCGTGCAAGTACGGAGAAAAACTTGAAATCTGCAACACGTAAATATTGCAAATGCGTTCGCAAGTACAAACCTGCCAACAACTGCTATTAAGATACCCCCCCCCCGTTCAAAAAAGTCAAGAGCACCTTCTTCACAAAAATAACGTAGAATGCAAATATTTACCATAAAAACTACTATTTTTGAATAAAAAGACGTAAAAAATATTGTACTGTTGTGTTTTATCGTAAAAAACGTGAATTTTAAGATTTTTAAAAATTTTTCAGAAAATTCTCAGGAAAGTCACACGAATACCCTCACAACACACAAAAAATACTGCAATACCAACGTTTTTACCCATATACTGCACGACATGCCGACATAACACATCTTCAGCAACTAATAGAAAGTTCATCTCAAACTAAGAGACAAGACTATGCTTTAAAAGACATGAGTTTTGAATAACCTACAACCCGATATTCACCCCATTAAACACCATGTTTATAATCATAAATACCCCGTTTATAATCAAGCATAATGATATTTAATACTAGAAAATGCCAAACAGAAAAACACTGAAAACAAGCCAAAAACGTTGATATTTCAATGGTTTTTGGCATGAAAAAAGCTTCAAGCGCGAAATACGGCAACCCAAACCTAACACACTACACTAAACACACTAGCCCACACTTTCTGCGTCTTTATTGACGCAGAAAGACCTCGCTTGCGTTGGAACATACAAAACCTGCCCTGCCTGCGTCAATCGAGACGCAGACAGACCTCACTTGCGTTGGAAGCACACTGTGCTTCCAATCTGAGCAAGCTCGGCGAATTAAAAAGCCTAAAGCAAAAACAACCAAACTAATCTGCCCTGCCTGCGTCAATCGAGACGAAGGCAGACCGAGCTTTCACTGAAAGTGCACTGCACTTTCGGGTTATAGGCCAAAAAGTGTGTAAGAAATCATGTCTCACGCATTGTAATACAAGCGTTTTGCGGTAATCGAATCTGTTTGCTGCACATTCGCCACCCGGACAAAAAGTGTGTAAAAAATAAGCTCATAACCCTTATAGCAGTAAGGCTCAATGTATATCGAATGTGGGTTATTTCTTATGCTAAGCGGCGTTCAAAGTAGGTATTAGCTGAATATTTAACAATAAATCGTCAAACTTTGTTACCAATGCAGATTACGTACTGCGCGAATAACGCTAAATCGCAATTATTCGTTACTAATGCAGATTACGTACTGCGCGAATAACGCTAAATCGCAATTATTCGTTACTAATGCAGATTACGTACTGCGCGAATAACGCTAAATCGCAATTATTCGTTACTAATGCAGATTACGTACTGCGCGAATAACGCTAAATCGCAATTATTCGTTACTAATGCAGATTACGTACTGCGCGAATAACGCTAAATCGCAATTATTCGTTACTAATGCAGATTACGTACTGCACCAGTAACATATGACTGTTCTTTCTCAGTTTGTTAGCTAAGTTTTTAATGCTGTTTAGATTATGGATTATAGACACATAATATTCATCATCATAGTTTTACACACTTTTGGTCTATAACCCGCACTTTCAGTTCTAAGAAAGCTCGGCGAACTAAAAAAGCCTAAAGCAATTTCGCATGCTTTAGGCTTAGTTAATTCGCGGATGAAGCGAGATTTGAACTCGCGGAGGATTTTACCCTCACA
The DNA here is from genome assembly GCF_049262705.1 of Gardnerella washingtoni. NCBI lineage: Bacteria > Bacillati > Actinomycetota > Actinomycetes > Bifidobacteriales > Bifidobacteriaceae > Gardnerella > Gardnerella washingtoni. The sequence continues at coordinate 1,196,228 of NZ_CP058398.1, forward strand.
CGCTTTCGAGGCGTGCTCCTTAGACCGCTCGGACATTCATCCACATGCACTCTAGATACGTTTACACGCACACAAATGCAACTTTTCAATTATAAACCATGCTGCGAATATAAATTCATGGCGCGTTGAAATGCTCGCATTGTCTAAACTCGATCACGTCTTCACTACACAGAAGCAATACTTCTTCTTAAGCGACTCAGCGAATCGAAGTGGCTTCTTGCGTATTAAGCAACTCAAAGTCGTCGAGTCGCAACTCAGCAGAATCACGACGAGCACGAATCTGCTCCGCACGCGTTGCAAGCTCATCATCCGGCGGATACGCCACATATTCTAAAGTCAACCCTTGCGGCGCAATAGGACCAGTGGAACCCTCACGAAGCGGCGTGTGAATCTTCTCAACAAACCAATCCAGCGAGCGCTTACCACACCCAATCTGCACAGACGCGTTAACAAGCGAGCGCACCATATTATGTGCAAAAGCATCAGCCACAATCGTAAACTCAATCAAACCCTGCTCAACAGGCGGCACACAGCCAGTACCAATCTCAATACGCGCATCTTCCAGACTTTTGCCAAAGCGCTCCCAACGCGCTTCAATAACCTTGCGAATCGTAGTGCCACCAGGATTAGGACGAGCAAAAGATCCAAAATCGTGAAGGCCAATCATAAGCCTAGCAGCCTTGTTCATAGCTTCAACATCCAAAACATCGTCAAGCTTCAAAACAAATCCGCGCATGCGAGGATCGTGCCCAGATTGACAAGAACCATCCGAAATTCGATACACATACGTACGTTCCAGCGCAGAAAACCTAGCATCAAAACCGTAAGGAGCTACACTTACACTGTGTAGCGAAATATCTTGCGGCAAAACGTGACGCAACCTATACTCGAGTGCAGAAACACCATCCAATTCTGTATGTCCAATGCATCGGTTCAGAATCCCCTCCGAAACATCCAAATGACAAACCTGATGTGACGCATGCACGCCCGTATCTGTGCGACCAGCAACAGTAAGACGCAAAGGTTCGGCAACTTCACCTTCCGGCACACGTAATACTGTGTGCAGAGCACTCTCAATCTCACCCTGCACGGTGCGCAAAACCGGCTGCTTAGCCCAACCGTAAAATCCACCACCATCATAAGCTAAATCTAAGCGAAGTCGCATTCAAAACCTTTCCAAACAAACTTTCCACTAGCTTTTCTTATCCGAAGAGCCGCCCGCAAGCGCAAAGGCACTCATAACGCTACGAATTAGCTCATAAGTTTTTGAATCCATATGCATTGCAATCTTCAATAATTTAGGAACAACCTCCGACCAATGCGAAGACATTTCATCAAAAGTTGAGTAACCTAAATTGCTAAAAATGCTGTAAACGCTGTCAATTCTGCGCTTTCGCTCCTCAAATGGCAAATTCATCATCCACTCGTTTGCAGCCTTAGAAACTGCCAAAGCGCGTGGAGTTACACAATCGCAATAGTCAAAATCACCATTTTTAATCTGCCAATACATACCAAAATGCTGCATTAAACCAATCGAATCGGCAGCTGTAACCTTATACGGCACCCCCGTATCCATAATCAACCCAATGAAAGCAGACTGCGGAACTACTTTTTCAATACGACTTGAAACATTCGCAAAAACGCTTGTATCCACTACATCAGACGCAAAACCAGGTCCGTCCATAGAATAAATTTTTGATACAAGATCACCTAGTTTTTGACTTGTAGCATCTAAGCGCATAGCCGCATAAGCAGCCATGTTCCCACCTTTTGAATGACCGACAACAATAATATTTGGATTATTTTGCACATCTACGGAAGATTTTGAAAAGCGGGCAAAAAGTTTGTTCGCAAAAATTTTATTAAAGAAGTTTTTATTAGAATAACGTTTGCTATATCTTTGCGCTACAGAAGTCAAATATTCAGCAGCAGATTCTTGCGCTGGCACTGGGCAGCGGAAAGCCATGTTGAAATCTTCTTTCCACCCAACAAGCGTACTGTCAGTACCGCGATACGCAACAACAAGAGTATGAGGATTATCAATCCCCTCGCAATTGCTAAGATCAAAAGTAACTCCAGCAAACTGCTGCTCTAATGATTCGTCAATATTTGATTCATCAAACCTCTCAAGATACTCTCCTACGCGAATTCCCCTATACCTAGGGCTGGAAGCGACAGCAAGAAGCAGCTTCCTTCGGAATTTATCTACTTTAGGAGACCCAGAAGCAAACATTGACGAATAGTCTTCTATTCTAAGCAATTCGTTAAGAGATACAGTCGTAATATTCTTTGGATTATCGCAATATTTTGGCACAGACGTTGGCATATTGATATAAGATAGCTCGCACAAAATCAGCGCATCCACAGCATTAAACTTGCGCTGAGCGAAGGTAGAGAAATCGTTGCGCAACAAATCAATAACATTCGACATAGTTCAATAATAATACAAATAAAAAAAAACGGGTCGAGGAACAAACCCCGACCCGTTATAGCAATTCTTTAAAGAAACGATAAAACGCTTGACTTTAAGATTTACTTACCGATGCGTAAAGCTGGAATGCTGACTACTCAGCAGCTTCTTCTTTTGCTGCTACTTTAGTAGCTGCTTCAGCTTCCTTCACAACAGCCTTCTTTGGGCTTACTGGCTCAGTTACAAGCTCAATAATAGCCTGAGGAGCGGTATCGCCACGACGTGGAGCAATCTTCACGATGCGGGTATAACCGCCTTCACGCTGCTTCATCTGCTCAGCAATCTGAGTGAAAAGTACGTGAACTACGGACTTGTTGCGAATCACGCGCAACACGCGACGACGTGAATGCAAATCGCCACGCTTAGCGAATGAAATCAAACGCTCAGCAAGCGGACGAAGACGCTTTGCCTTTGGCAACGTCGTCACGATACGACCGTGCTGGAAAAGGCTGGTCGCCATGTTGGCCAGCATCAGGCGCTCATGAGCCGGGCTAGAAGCCAGACGAGGGCCTTGTTTCGGTGTAGGCATTATTACTCCTTATTGTCGCATCACTCAGGTGGGCATCAACCCGAACATCCGAATGTTGCGACGATTGCAGGTGGATCTTACTCGTCCTCAGGCGAGAAGAAAGTACCACCTTCGAGATTATTGGCGTCGAAGCCAATCGGCGAAGCCTTCAAAGACAGACCCATGGACTGTAACTTTTCTTTGACCTCATCGATAGATTTCATGCCGAAATTACGAATATCGAGCAAATCCTGCTCAGTGTGAACTACCAGCTCACCGACTGTATGAATACCTTCACGCTTCAAGCAGTTGTAGCTGCGCTGCGTAAGATTCATTTCTTCAATCGGTATAGCCAACTGAGAATCAGCTTCATCATGCGTTGGCGCTGGACCAACTTCCACACCTTCGGCCTCAACATTAAGCTCACGGCAGAGACCGAAAAGCTCAACCAAAGTCGAACCAGCAGATGCAACAGCATCGCGCGGTGTAATAGCTGGCTTGGTTTCCACATCCAGGATGAGCTTATCGAAGTCCGTGCGCTGTTCCACGCGGGTAGCTTCGACCTTATAGCTCACCTTCAAAACTGGTGAGTAGATCGAATCCACAGGAATGCGGCCGATTTCGCTGTTCTCCTGCTTGTTCATCTGAGCTGGCACATAACCACGACCACGTTCAACAGTAAACTCGATTTCAAGCTCACCATCTTCTGCAAGAGTGGCAATATGCAAGTCAGGATTGGCAATAGTTACACCAGCTGGAGGAGTAATATCTCCAGCAGTGGCCTCACCTTTACCATTCTTGCGCAGGTACATCACTACTGGCTCATCGTACTCACTGGTGAGCACGATACCCTTGATGTTCAGCAGAATTTCAGTGACATCTTCTTCAACACCTGGCAGAGTCGTAAACTCATGCAAAGCCCCAGAAATGCGTACCGAAGTAACGGCAGCACCCGGAATGGAGCTTAACAAAGTACGACGCAGCGAATTGCCGAGAGTATAACCAAAACCTGGCTCCAACGGCTCAATAATAAAACGAGAACGCTGGGGATTTAGTGATTCCTCGGTAAGTGTCGGACGCTGTGCGATAAGCACTTTGGTATCCTTTCAGCTTCTGGTCGGTGGTGCACTCGCCGCCCATAAGCGGGTTGGATGGATGGATTCGTAAGAGTGCTCAGACGCGGCGACGCTTTGGTGGGCGTACGCCGTTATGCGCTTGCGGGGTAACGTCGGTAATAGAACCAACTTCGAGACCCGCGGACTGGAGGGAACGGATAGCGGTTTCACGACCGGAACCTGGACCCTTAACAAACACGTCAACCTTCTTCAGGCCATGTTCCATTGCCTTACGAGCAGCAGACTCAGCGGCCATACCTGCAGCGTAAGGAGTTGACTTACGGGAACCCTTAAAGCCAACGTCACCACCGGAAGCCCAAGAAATGACTGCACCAGATGGATCGGTGATGGAAATAATCGTGTTATTGAATGTTGATTTAATATGCGCCTGCCCAACCGGCACCGACTTGCGGTCCCGGCGACGCGGCTTGCGCGAGGCTTGCTTTGCAGCTGCCATTGACCCTCGTTTCCTAATGACGAATGAGTTGGTATGTCTAGACGATGGAAATGTATCCGTGGTCTAGAGCCGACCACCGACTACTATCGGGTGGCCTTCTTCTTCCCGGCGACAGTACGCTTCGGACCCTTACGGGTGCGAGCATTAGTCTTGGTACGCTGACCACGCACAGGAAGACCCTTGCGATGACGCTGGCCTTGATAGCAGTTGATCTGAATCTTACGACGAATATCTGCATCAATCTCGCGACGCAAATCGCCTTCAATCTTATAGTTGGCCTCAAGATAATCACGCAAAGTGATTAACTGATCATCTGTAAGATCCTTGACGCGAGTGTCCGGATTAATACCGGTCGCGGCAAGCGTTTCCTTAGCGCGAGTACGACCAACACCAAAAATGTAAGTGAGGGCAATCTCAATGCGCTTCTCATTGGGAATATCTACTCCGGCAAGACGTGCCATTGTAATTCCTTTACTGTTACGCAGGTCGTGCACCAAGTCATCCGCATTATAGCAATCAAATGCGGCCTGGGCCTGCGCACCCAGGGTTCAGCTTCTGCTGTGACTTAGCGCCTTATTCTTTGTATTCCGCGATGGAAATCTGCTCAGCCTTGACGCTGCTTATGACGTGGGTTAATGCAGATTACCATGACGCGGCCGTGACGGCGGATCACGCGGCAGTTTTCGCAGATCCTCTTCACGCTAGGGCTGACCTTCATGGTTTTCCTTTGCTTGTACCTTTACTTATAACGGTACGTAATACGTCCACGATTCAAATCGTATGGACTCATCTCTAACACAACGCGATCCTGCGGAAGAATGCGAATATAATTCTTACGCATCTTTCCAGAAATCGTCGCCAACACGATGTGTTCATTCTCGAGCTGAACACGAAACATCGCGTTCGGCAGCGCTTCGACCACCTTGCCTTCGACTTCAATCACACCGTCTTTTGCCATGAGCCTCGTTCCGTTCCTTGGACATACTACTTTGCGTATCCGAAGACACGCCAATCTTCTATAATACAGGAAATGCGTCCCATACAACACTCGGCGTGTCGAACGAGACGCATTATACATCTTAATTGCGTATTTTTAAAATATGCAAATCAGTTCAATGACTCAACGATACGATTATTAATTTCTTCAATATCGCCAACACCATCAACTTCAACTAACTGACCACGACTATCGTAAATATCAAGCAGTGGAGCAGTCTCCCTTTCATACGTTTCCAAACGCTTAGCAATTACCTCAGGCGTATCATCAGAACGACCCTGCTCTACGGCACGCTTTTGCATACGCTCAAGCAAAACCTCACGCTCAGCCTCAAGAGCTACCACATGATCAAGTGGAGTACCAAGTTCCTCCAACATGCGATCCAAAGCCTGAACCTGAGAAGCATTTCGAGGATAGCCGTCGAGAATCCAACCATTCTTTGCATCAGCTTGCGCAAGACGATCCTTAACAATGGTATTCGTCAACTCATCTGGAACCAGTTCACCCTTATCAAGATAGCCCTGAACTTGCTTGCCAAGCTCAGTCTGGTTCTTCAGATTATAACGGAAAATATCACCTGTAGAAATTGCTGGAATGCCATAGTGCTCACTTAATAAAGCAGCTTGGGTTCCTTTACCTACACCCTGTGGCCCCATAATCAGCAATCGCATATTTATCTCCTTGCTTTACTAACTGTAACTATATTCACTTAGATACTTGCTTTTGCTCATCATGTTTGAACAAGAATCCAGCGTACTGGAATTGTTCAGTCTGAGCCTTTGCTTGACGTAAAGTATCCAAACCAACACCTGCGATAATCAAAATGGTTGTACCGCCAAATGGCAATTTAGTATTTAAGTGCAAAGCCATAATTAAAACGGTAGGAATCAAGGCAACAAAAAGCAGATAAATAGCGCCAACAGTGTTCAATCTGTTCATAACATAGGTCAAGTAACGACTTGTGGCACTACCGGCACGAATGCCAGGAATAAAGCCACCGTATTCCTTCATATTATCTGCAGATTCATCCGTATTAAAAGTAATCTCGGTGTAGAAGAAGCAGAAGAACACAATCATTACTGTGTAAAGACCTATATACCAAGCTGAAGTTGAATTAGCTAAGTTAAGTTCAATCCAATTAACCCACGGTTGACGCTTATCTCCAAACTGAGCAATAAGCGTAGGAACAGCAAGAATTGAAGAAGCAAAGATTGGTGGAATAACGCCGCTCATATTAATCTTCAATGGCAAGTAAGTGGAAGATCCACCATACATCTTGCGGCCAATCATGCGACGCGTATACTGCACAGGAATACGACGCTGCGCAAGCTCCACAAAATCAACAAAAATAAGAATAACAAGCAGAACACCGGCAACAATCGAGAACTTAGTCCAATCGCCATTAGAACCGTTAGTACCCCAACCAATGTCCCAAAGCTTTGGCAAGAAGCCAGAGCAGATAGACATAAAGATTAAGACGGACATACCCTGACCAATACCTTTATCGGTAATAAGTTCTGCCATCCACATAATAAGACCCGTACCGCCGGTCATAATCAAAACCATGACGATAAGGCTCCAGAAACTGCCATCAGGAATAACCTGACCGCACTGATAATTAAACAAAGCACCCGAACGAGCAGTTACCAAAATAGTTGTCGACTGCAATACAGCCAAGCCAATAGTGAGGTAACGCGTGTACTGCGTGAGCTTTGTTTCGCCAGACTGACCTTCCTTATGCAAAGCCTCAAAACGTGGAATCACAACACGAAGCAGCTGAATCACAATGGAAGCCGTAATGTAAGGCATTACACCCAAAGCAAAAATGGAAAGCTGCAACAGCGAACCACCAGAGAATAAGTTGACTAACCCAATAAAGTTCTCTTTAGACGAAGCCAACTTAGCTGTGCAAGCACGAATTACTTTATAATCGACACCTGGAATCGGAATAAACGAACCGATACGGTAGATGATAATCATAGCGAAGACGAAGAGGATCTTATTCCTCAACTCTTTCGTCCTGAAGGCCTGGATTAACGTTTTCACCTGGGTCTTCCTCCCTTTTTTCGCGCACTCCTAGGCGCAACAGTGCAAAAACAAACTCTGAGGCAATAGTGTATCTCACGGTGCCTACTGAACAAGATTATTGGTGAGTTTTAACGATAAAAATAGTCCCCCTAGACAATGCTAGAGGGACTATCAACAGCTTTATAACTGCATCAAGCTTCAAGTAGTATTAACTACTCTTCGCTAACAGAGCCGCCTGCAGCCTCAACCTTTGCCTTAGCAGAAGCAGAAGCCTTCATACCCTTAAGAGTCAAAGCAACAGTCAATTCGCCATCGCCAAGAACCTTTACAGGGTAGCCATCGCGCACAGCGCCCTTGGCAATAAGGTCAGCAACAGTAACTTCCCCACCCTGTGGGAAAAGTTCAGCTAGAGCTGCAACGTTGACGACCTGGAACTCCTTCTTGAAAGGACTCTTAAAGCCACGCAACTTAGGCAAGCGCATGTAAAGTGGAAGCTGACCACCTTCAAAGCCAGGACGAACCTGATAACGCTTCTTTGTGCCCTTGTCACCACGACCTGAGGTCTTACCCTTAGAGCCTTCACCACGACCTACGCGGATGCGATCCTTCTTAGCTCCTGGAGCTGGACGCAACGTGTGCATATGCAGCATTGGTTCTTCGTTAGCCATAATCAGTCGACCTCCTCGACGCTCACCAGGTGGCGCACGGCCATGACCAAGCCACGATTGACGGGGGTGTCTTCGCGAACTACGCTGTGACCAATCTTATGAAGGCCAAGCGTATGGACGTTCGCACGCTGGCGCTCAGTGGTGTGAACCAAACCGTGCACCAGAGTGATCTTCAAATTTGACATCACTCACCATCCTTTGCTTCAGCTGCCTTGGCGGCCTGAGCTTCTTCGCGAGCCTTACGAGCCTCGGCAATGCCGGCAGCACGCTCACGGAGCAAAGCATCAGGAGCGACTTCCTCAAGAGAAAGACCACGACGAGCAGAAATCTCTTCTGGCTCTTCGAGCTTCTTCAAAGCGTCCACAGTAGCACGAACCACGTTTACAGCAGTCGCAGAGCCCATGGACTTGGTGAGAATGTCGGTAATACCAGCGCATTCCATGACGGCACGCACAGCGCCACCAGCGATTACACCAGTACCTGGAGCAGCTGGACGAAGCAGCACAGTACCAGCAGCATCGTGACCGAGCACTGGATGAGTGACGGTACCACGAATGCGTGGAACAGTGAACATATGCTTCTTTGCGTCGAGCTGACCCTTAGCGATAGCTGCTGGAACTTCACGAGACTTGCCATAACCAACACCAACAGTGCCCTTACCGTCACCAACAACAACAAGTGCTGCAAAGCTAAAAGTACGACCACCTTTATGGGTCTTGGAAACACGGTTAATAGTAACTACGCGATCCAGAAGCTCCTCGCCGCGGTTTTCTTCACGACGATTACGACGCTCACCACGCTTGCCCTCGCCCTTATTACGGCGAGAACGGCGATCATCATTGCGTTCCTCAGCGGATGCCTGAGTGTTCTGAGTTTCTTCAGCCACTTGGGTTTCCTTTTCGTTGTCGCTCACAGTGCCAGACCTCCCTGACGGGCGCCTTCAGCCACTGCTGCGACGCGACCATGATACTTGTTACCGCCACGGTCGAAGACTACAGCGGTAATACCAGCTTCCTTCGCCTTAGCTGCTACCAATTCGCCAACCTTGGTTGCAGCTTCAGTCTTCGTACCAGTGAAACCAGCGAAGTCAGCAGTTAAAGTGGAGGCACTCACCAAAGTAATACCTTTGACATCATCCACAATCTGAGCAACCATGTGACGGTTAGAACGAGAAACAACTAAACGAGGACGTTCAGAGGTGCCAGCAATACGCTTACGAAGACGGGCGTGACGACGCAAACGTGCGACTTTGGTACCCTTACCGAAAATCTTAACGCTCATATCACTTACCAGCCTTTCCAGCCTTGCGCAGGATACGTTCATCGGTGTACTTAATACCCTTACCCTTGTAAGGTTCTGGTGCACGAAGCTTACGAATATTGGCAGCAACCTGGCCAACAATCTGCTTATCAGTGCCCTTAACGATTACCTGGTTAGGATTTGGCAACTCGAACTCAATACCTGCTGGTGGTTGAACTGTAATAGTGTGAGAATAACCGAGCGAGAACTCAATGCCCTTGCCCTTCATTACAGCACGATAACCGGTACCAACAATATCCAAAGTCTTGGTGTAGCCATCATGCACACCCTTAACCATGGAAGCAACGATTGCACGAGCCAAACCATGCTTTGCACGAGTTGGACGCAAATCATCAACTGGAGTCAGAACAATCTGATTCTCAGCAACTTCCGCGGTAATACCCTCTGGAATTTCATAGGAGTCAGAACCCTTAGCGCCCTTAACGCTGAAGGACTGACCTTCAATCTTTACTTCCACGCCTGCAGGAATGTCGACGGGGAGCTTACCAATATGCGATGCCATCTTCAGCTCTCCTTTCTCACCATACGTAGGCGACAATTTCGCCGCCAATGCCTCGGTCGAGGCATTCCTTCTGAGTCAACAATCCCGAGCTGGTCGAGATAATAGCGATACCGAGGCCACCAAGAGGCATTGGCAAAGCATCAGACTTAGCGTAACGACGCAAGCCTGGCTTGGAGATGCGCTTGATGCCCTGGATAGAACGCTGGCCATTGGAGCCATACTTCAACGTAATTTCCAACGTCTGTCCAACCTTAGCTTCCTTAGCAGCAAAGTCCTTAATATAGCCTTCGTGCTTCAGAATCTCGGCAATATTCGCCTTGAATTTGGAGTACGGCATTTCCACGGTATCGTGCTTTGCCGCGCTCGCATTACGCAGACGTGTCAACATGTCTGCGATTGGATCTGTCATTGTCATGTGGGCTAACGCCCTTTCTCGCCGTGGTTTCCACCGCCCCTATATGAGACATCTGTCTTCGGGCAGTGGACCTTCAGCGTCGATATTTACCAACTGGACTTCGTAACACCCGGCAACTCACCGCGATGAGCCTTCTCACGAAGGCAAATGCGGCACAGACCGAACTTGCGATACACGGAGTGAGGACGACCACAAACCTGGCAACGCGTATAAGCGCGCACCTTGAACTTCGGCTTAGCGGCCGCCTTGTTTTTCAGAGCGGTTTTTGCCATTTCAGTTCTCCTTGAATGGGAAACCGAGGTGCTTAAGCAAAGACTTGGCCTCCACATCGTCCTTGGTGGTAGTCACCACGGTGATGTCCATACCACGCTGATGATCAATCGAGTCAGGATCAATCTCATGGAACATAGACTGTTCCGTAAGACCGAAGTTGTAATTACCCTGACCGTCAAACTGGTTGCCGTTAATACCACGGAAATCGCGGATACGAGGCAAAGCCAGAGTAAGCAAACGATCCAAGAATTCCCACATACGATCGCCACGAAGTGTTACGTAAGCACCAATTGCCTGACCTTCACGCAAATGGAACTGCGCAACAGACTTCTTTGCCTTGGTAACCTTCGGCTTCTGACCGGTAATCAAAGTGAGATCCTTAATCGCACCCTCGATGAGCTTGGAATCACGAGCTGCAGCACCGACGCCCATAGAGACGACAACCTTCTGCACTCGAGCCACCTGCATAGGATTAGTGTGGCTGAATTCCTTTTCCAAGGCTGGAACGATTTCATCCTTGTATTGTTGCTTTAAGCGCGGAGTTGCCGGCAACTCAACTGTAGTATCGGTCATGCCAGCTCCTTTCCGGACTTCTTGGCGACACGCACGCGCACGGTCTTAACCTTGCCGTCACGAGCCTCTTGCTTAACAATCACGCCAACGCGAGTAGGCTGCTTGGTTTCTGGATCAATAACCATCACATTAGAGCGATGGATTGGAGCCTCAACCGAAACAATGCCCGACTGCTGACCCTGCTGGGTGGCGCGAACGTGCTTCTTAACGACCTGAACGCCTTCTACGACCAAACGGTCATCGGCAAGCACGCGAAGTACTTTACCTTCTTTACCGCGATCCTTACCGCGGATAACCTTCACCTGGTCGCCGGACTTAATCTTGGCTACCATATCAGATCACCTCCGGGGCAAGGGACACAATCTTCATGAAGTGCTGATCACGCAATTCACGACCGACTGGTCCGAAGATACGAGTGCCTTTTGGTTCACGGCCAGAGCCGAGAATGACGGCGGCGTTCTCATCGAACTTAATATAGGAACCATCGACACGGCGATGTTCCTTGACAGTACGGACGACGACAGCCTTAACTACGTCGCCTTTCTTGACCGACCCGCCAGGGATCGCGTCCTTGACGGAGGCGACGATGATGTCGCCGATGCCGGCATAGCGTCGCTTCGATCCACCGAGCACGCGGATGGCAAGCAATTCCTTGGCACCCGTGTTGTCGGCGACATGAAGCCGCGTTTCCTGCTGAATCATTGATTCTCCTTAGCCGAGCTGGTTCTCCCCACTCACCTGTGCCTGCCAAAAAGCAGACACAGGTGAAGCGCGGAGCCTTGCCGAACTTGTTTACTTGGCGCGCTCGATAATCGAGTCGAGACGCCAACGCTTGGTCTTGCTCAGTGGCCGAGTTTCCATAATACTCACGAGGTCGCCAATATGTGCCTCGTTGTGTTCATCATGGGCTTTGACCTTGCGGGTGGAGCGAACGACCTTACCGTAAAGCGGGTGTGTCGAACGCTGCTCCAGCTCAACGGCAATCGTCTTGTCCATGGCCTCGGACACGACGTAGCCGCGACGAACCTTGCGGAAGTTGCGCTCTTGGTTCTCAGCCATGCTTACTTCTCCTTGACCTCAGTGGCGCCAGGCTCTTGGCTGATGCCGAGTTCACGCTCACGCAGGATAGTATACATCCTGGCAATGTCGTGCTTGACCGCCTTGAGGCGAGCGCTATTTTCGAGTTGACCGGTTGCTGCTTGGAAGCGCAAGTTGAAAAGCTCTTCCTTAGACTTCTTCAAGAAGCCTTCAATCTCAGCATTAGTCTTCTCGCTCAAATTCTTGATGGTGTAGTCTGCAGTTCCGACTGGCATCAGATGTCACCGCCTTCACGCGCAATAACACGGCATTTCATTGGGAGCTTATCGATAGCGCGACGCAAAGCCTCGCGAGCGATGTCCTCAGAAACACCACCGATCTCGAACATTACGCGACCTGGGTGAATGTTGGCAATCCAGAATTCTGGAGCACCCTTACCGGAACCCATTCGCGCACCAAGCGGGTGCTTGGTTAATGGACGATCTGGGAAGATCGTAATCCACACACGACCGCCACGCTTAATGTAGCGGGTCATTGCGATACGAGCTGCCTCGATCTGTCGATTAGTGATGTAGGCCGGAGCCAGCGCCTGAATACCGAAATCGCCGAAAGCAATCTCAGTGCCACCCTTAGACATGCCGCTACGGGTAGGACGGTGCTGTTTACGATATTTAGTCCTCTTTGGGATAAGCATCTGCTCACTCCTTCGTTTCCGTTGCGGCAGGAGCTTCAGCAGCTGCAGCTTCAGCTGGCTTTTCAGCCTTTGCTTCAGCAGCCTTCTGCTGGTTAGCAGGACGTGCGCCACGGCGTGGACGACGATCGCCACGACGACCTTCACGCTTACCCTGCTGAGCCTGCTGCTCTTCAAACTCACGCTCGGTCATATCACCCTTGTAAATCCAGACCTTAACGCCAATACGGCCGTAAGTGGTCTTAGCTTCAAAGAAGCCATAATCAATCAGGGCGCGAAGGGTCTGCAGCGGAACGCGACCCTCACGATAGAACTCAGAACGGCTCATTTCGGCGCCACCAAGGCGACCAGAGAGCTTAATACGGATACCCTTGGCACCTGCACGCATAGCGTCCTGCTGTGCCTTACGCATAGCGCGACGGAATGTAACGCGGTTTGTCAACTGCTCCGCAATTCCCTGAGCAACCAACTGAGCGTCAAGTGCAGCATTCTTCACCTCAAAGATGTTGAGCTGTACTTGCTTGCCTGTGAGCTTCTCAAGCTTTGCACGAACGCGCTCAGCTTCAGCGCCACGACGACCGATAATAATACCTGGACGAGCGGTGTGGATATCAACACGCACACGATCGCGAGTACGTTCAATAACAACGCGAGACACGCCTGCACGTTCGAGGTCATGGCTCATTTCCTTGCGAATCTTGTCATCCTCAAGGACGAAGTCACGATAACGCTCGCCAGTCTTGTTGGAGTCGGAGAACCACTTAGAACGATGATTCTCAGTGATGCCCAAACGATAGCCGAAAGGATTAATCTTCTGACCCATCTTTAGCGGGCTCCTTCCTTAAGCGAGACGATAACAGTGATATGGCTGGTACGCTTGTTAATGCGTGCAGCGCGACCTTGTGCACGAGCACGGAAACGCTTCAACGTTACGCCCTCATCCACATAGGTTTCCTTGATGACCAAGTCCTGCTCACGGAATGGTTCACCGGCTTTTTCAGCCTTCACGCGAGCATTAGCGATCGCGCTTTCAAGAACCTTACGCACCGGAAGAGATGCGTCCTGGGGAGCAAACTTCAAAATGGTAATAGCTTCGCTTGCACGCTTGCCTCGGATGAGGTCGACCATGCGGCGAGCCTTGCGCGGCGTCACGCGGACGTGACGAGCGATTGCTTTAGCTTCCATGTGTCCTAACTCTCCTTTAGCGGCGTGCCTTTTTGTCGTCCTTCACATGACCCTTAAAGGTCTTGGTCGGGGCGAACTCACCGAGCTTATGACCAACCATGGCTTCGGTAACGAATACCGGCACATGCTTACGGCCATCATGTACGGCAAAGGTGTGTCCAATGAAATCAGGAGTGATCATCGAACGACGCGACCACGTCTTAATGACGTTATGCGTGCCCTTGTCGTTTTGCTCGTCGACTTTCTTCTGCAAGTGGGCGTCGACGAAAGGGCCCTTCTTGATGCTACGAGTCATCTATTCGACACTCCCTTACTTGCGGTTCTTACCATTCGGGCGACGACGAACAATCATCTTGTTCGAAGCCTTCTTTGGACGACGTGTACGAACCTCGCCCTTGCCCCATGGAGAAACTGGCGGCTTGCCACCACGGGTACGACCACCATGTGGATGGTCCACAGGGTTCATGGATTCGCCTCGTGTGATTGGTCTACGACCAAGCCAACGAGCGCGACCAGCCTTACCAAGCTCAATATTGGCATGATCGGAATTACCAACTTCGCCAATCGTAGCGCGGCAACGAGCGTCTACGTTACGAATTTCACCAGATGGCATACGCAACTGAGCATAAGCACCATCCTTAGCTACGAGCTGAACGGCTGCACCCGCAGAACGAGCAATCTTTGCGCCACCAAGTGGACGAAGCTCGATTGCATGAACCACAGTACCGGTTGGAATGTTCTTAAGAGGCAGGTTGTTACCTGGCTTAATATCAGCCTGAGCACCAGTCTCAATAACATCACCCTGGGCAACGCCTTCAGGAGCGATAATATAACGCTTCTCACCATCTGCGTAATGCAGCAATGCGATGCGAGCGGAACGGTTAGGGTCATACTCAATATGAGCAACCTTTGCTGGCACGCCATCTTTGTCCCAACGCTTAAAATCGATGAGACGGTATTGACGCTTGTGACCGCCACCGCGATGGCGAGAAGTCATGCGGCCGTAAGAATTACGACCACCAGTTTTGCTGAGTTTGCGTACCAACGATTTTTCAGGCGTAGAACGCGTAATTTCGGCAAAATCCGAAACCGAAGCGTTGCGACGGCCTGCAGTCGTCGGCTTATAAACGCGGATAGCCATAATATAGTATTCCTTTACTTTTCTCGGCTAGCCTTCAGTTACCAAAGATGTCAATCGTTTGACCTTCAGCCACGGTGACAATAGCACGCTTCTGATTTACACGACGGCCGAAACCGGTGCGAGAGCGCTTCAACTTGCCAGCGCGGTTCAAAGTGTTAACGTTTGTCACCTTGACCTTGAAGATTTCTTCGATAGCCTGCTTAATCTGAACTTTGTTAGCATCTGGAGCCACTACGAAAGTGTACTGACCACGATCAGAAGCTGCATAACTTTTTTCAGAAACAACTGGCTTGAGAATTACGTCATATGCTGGGTTATGGACTGCGACCATTGAAATCAGGCCTCCTTAACGACAGGCTCGGTCTTAGCAGCAACGAAGGCATCAAAACCTTCCTTGGAGAAGACGACGTACTGAGCTGTAACAACATCGTAGGTGTTAAGCTGATCAGCAAAGATCACATGCACCGTTGGAATATTGCGTACAGACATCCACTCGTTGATATTTTCACGAGAAAGCACAACAGTGGTGAACTGGTTATTAGTCACAGGAGTAAGTGCTGCAACAGCTGCCTTGGTAGATGGAACATCTTTAATACCAAAATCAACTACAGCAATACGTCCAGCATTTGCACGATCCGAAAGAACATAACGAAGAGCAGCTGCCTTCATCTTCTTTGGAGTACGCTGATCGTACTTACGAGGAACTGGACCGTGAACAACACCACCATGTACCCACTGTGGAGCACGAATGGAGCCCTGACGAGCACGACCGGTGCCCTTCTGCTTCCAAGGCTTCTTACCGCCACCGGAAACATTAGCACGATTCTTCACAGCATGAGTGCCCTGGCGAGCAGCAGCAAGCTGAGCGATTACGACCTGATGAACCAATGGGCCGTGAGCCAAAACGTCTTCGTTGGAGATGCCGAAAATATCAGCAGGAGCTTCAACAGTGCCGTTTACCTTACCCGTGGTATCAGTGACGTTCAGAGTTACGTTTGCCATAGTTATCAGGCTCCCTTCACTGCCGAACGGACGAGAACGATTGCACCCTTAGGACCTGGAACAGCGCCCTTAATAGCGAGAATGCCATTCTCGACATCCGAAGAAACGATGGTGAGGTTGAGTGCAGTGGAGGTCACATGACCCATGCGACCAGCCATACGCTTGCCCTTCAAAATGCGGCTTGGAGTTGCGCAAGCGCCCACAGAACCTGGGCGACGTTCATTCTTGTGCGAGCCGTGAGTACGACGATAGGACTTAAAGCCCCAACGCTTAATTGTGCCAGCAAAGCCTTTACCCTTGGTAGTGCCAGTGACATCTACTTCAGAACCTTCAGCGAACACTTCAGCAGTCAATTCTTGACCTGGCTGATATTCTGCTGCGTTCTCCGTGCGTACCTCAGCGAGGTGACGACGAGGAGTGACGCCAGCCTTTGCAAAATGACCAGCTAATGGCTTAGTCACCTTGGTAGGATCAATCTGGCCATAACCGAGCTGAACAGCGCAATAGCCGTCAGATTCTACGGTCTTTACAGCGGTAACTACATTGGTAGCAACCTCAACCAGCGTTACGGGGACGAAGAAGCCGTTTTCATCCCAAACCTGCGACATACCCAGCTTGCGACCGAGCAATGCAGTGCGATTCTTATTCTGCGACATTATTCTCCCCCTTCCTACAGCTTGATCTCGATGTTTACATCCGCAGGCAGGTCAATGTGCATCAAAGAATCCACAGCCTTTGGCGTTGGATCTACGATGTCAATGAGGCGCTTATGAGTGCGCATCTCGAAATGCTCGCGAGAATCCTTATACTTATGAGGAGAACGGATAACAACAAACACGTTCTTCTCGGTCGGCAGAGGAACCGGACCCACTACTGTGGCGCCCGCGTTCGTCACCGTCTCGACGATTTTCTTCGCCGATTGGTCGATGACCTCATGGTCATAGGACTTAAGCCTGATGCGGATTTTCTGTCCCGCCATTGCCGTCCGCCCTTTCTAGCGATTCGTTTACTGTTTACCAACCTGAATTCAAGGACACCGGCGAGAATAGACATTAAAAAGTCATTCCACATCAGTGCGCAGCCACAAAAACTCATTCTCATGAAAAGTTTTCGCTTCTGCGCTCGCTTTTTTTGATTCAATATGCGAGCCTTAAAACAGGCAACTGAACAATTAAACCATCAACCTTGGATTAACAAAAATCGGGCGTGTCGGTTATTTTTCAACAAAAATGGCAGAGACCACAGCTAGTGCAATCTCTGCCATCAGCAACTAAATACACATTAATTTTATGATATATACCAATGTCGTACTTAGTAGATTATTTGCGAATAATATATACAATTACTTTGTTTCACGCTCTATACGCAGACGATGACCTTCTTCTTGTGAAACACCATAATATGCAGCAATAGCAATATCTTTCATATCCTCAATCTGAGGAATGCGAGGATTTGCAGGAGCACATTGATCTTCGTATGCACGCATGCCAATGTGATCAAGCATCGACCAGTAATACTCTTCATCTACACCACAAGCTTTAAATGAAGCATCCATGCCAAGTTTTTGATCACGATACATCTCTACAGCATGTGCAAGATTTTCCACACCTTCTTCTGGAGTCTTGCCTGGATTAATACCCAGATTCTTAGCAAGTTCTTGATAACGCTCAACCGCAATATAACGGTTGTACTTTGGCCAGCTTGTTGGCTCTTGAGGAATACGACCATTGTAACGAATAATATATGGTAACAGAATTGCATTCGTATGACCATGCACCACATGACACAATGCACCAATAGTATGAGCCATAGCGTGGCACATACCAAGGAACGCTGAACCAAAAGCCATGCCAGCCATAGTTGCAGCATTATGCATTTTTTCTTGTGCTTCAATCTTACGCTGAGAATCCTCAGCATTAACAGAATCGCTAAGATTCTCCCAAATAAGTTTAGCTGCGTGCAATGCCATTGCGTCTGTGAAATCGTTTGCGTAAACAGACACATAAGCTTCCATAGCATGAGTCAAAGCATCAAAGCCAGAATCGCAAGCCAAGCGACGAGGCTGAGTGCGAGCAAGCACAGGATCAACAATGGCAACAGAAGGCGTCAAAGCGTAATCAGTTACAGGATACTTGTAACCAGTTTTGTGATCAGTAATAACCGCAAATGGCGTAACTTCGGAACCAGTTCCGGAAGAAGTTGGGATGCACACCAACTTAGCTTTACTTCCGAGAGGTGGAATCTTAAAAGCACGCTTACGAATATCGAAGAACTTTTCGCGCAAATCAGCGAAAGAAATCTCCGGATGCTCATACATAAGCCACATAATCTTCGAAGCATCCATTGGAGAGCCGCCGCCAACAGCAATAATGGTATCCGGCTGGAACTCCTCACGCATCATCTCAGCACCGCGCTCAACAGTTTCCACGCTTGGCTCAGGCTCAACGTAATCAATAATGCGGAAAGTAACACGATTATCACGCGCACGCAACTGATCAATAATCTTATCGACTACTCCCAGCTGTTCCATAACTTTATCGCACACGATAACTGCGCGCTCAATACCATACATATCTCGCAAATAACGAACAGCATTCGGCTCAAAATATGTTTTAGCCGGAATCTTAAACCATTGCATGTTATTATTCCTTCGTGCGATTCGCTTAATATTAAGAAGATTTACAGCTTGTACGTTGCCGGAAACAGAATTGCCACCGTATGAACCGCAGCCAAGCGTAAGCGACGGAGCAATCGAATTGTAAATATCGCCTACACCACCAAGAGATCCTGGAGAATTCCAAATAATACGGCAAGCATGCATACGAACACCGTATTCGCGCACAAGATCTTGATTATTCGTGTGAATTACAGCAGTGTGACCGGCTCCATGAACAAGCATTTGCTCGCACATTTCAAAGCCTTGCTCCTTATTTTCTGCTCGCAACATTGCATGCACAGGAGCAAGCTTTTCCATGGTAAGCGGCTCCATTTCGCCAACTTCTTTGCACTCGGCAATCAAAATCACTGCATCTTCTGGAATTTCAAAACCAGCTTCGTGCGCAATATATTGTGGAGATTTACCAGGAACTACTGAATTTAACTTTGGAGTTTGACCAGAATATGATGTGCAGCCAAACATGTACTGCTCAAGCTTTGCTTTTTCCTCAGCATTTACAACATAAGCCTTACGGCGCTTTAATTCGCGAAGCAAAGGATCATAAACATCCGTATGCGCAATAATAGCTTGTTCTGTTGCACAAATCATGCCGTAATCAAAATGCTTAGAAAGAATCAAATCGTTAGCTGCACGAGCGATATCAACATCAGCATCAACATACGCTGGAGCGTTTCCAGCACCTACACCAAGCGCAGGCTTACCGGAAGAATAAGCTGCCTTTACCATTCCAGGTCCGCCGGTTGCAAGAATCGTTGCAATCTTCGGATGTTTCATTAAGGCACCAGTAGCCGCAATAGAAGGGTGCTCAATCCATTGAATACAATCCTTAGGAGCGCCAGCAGCTACAGCAGCATCACGCACAACGCGAGCTGCTTCAGCAGAACACTTTTGAGCGAAAGGATGGAATCCAAAAATAATTGGGCAACGAGTCTTAAGTGCAATAAGCGACTTAAAAATAGCTGTAGAAGTTGGGTTAGTTACTGGAGTTACGCCAGCAACAATACCAACTGGTTCAGCAATCTCATCAATACCCAACACGTCATCTTCGCGAATAATCCCAACCGTGCGCTGCCCAGCTAAATAATGCGTAATATGTTCACATGCAAAAATGTTTTTCGTTGCTTTATCTTCAACTAAACCACGACCAGTTTCATCAACTGCCATTTTTGCCAGTACTAAATGTTTATTGAGCGCTGCAACGGAAGCTTTAGCGACGATATGATCAATCTGTTGCTGATTGAGCTTCTCAAACTCATCTAAAGCATGAGTTGCTTTTGTAACAAGCTGATCAACTTCCTGCTGTGCAGCTAACACAGTATCGTCAACCTCATTAGTTTTACCAGCTTCGGCTTGATGTTGTGCCTCAACCATGAGTATCCTCCTCGATCTTTCCAGCAACGGTATTCATAGCAAATTATCAGCATGCCGATTATTGTTCACGCAAATATGTGATACAAGTCACAATTTATCCCCTTTGGTGTACTTTCTTATATTTGAAGCGAGTTGCGCTATTTATGAGCGAGGTTTATCCTCTAATGTTTGATATTTGTGCACATTTGTAATTATTTATGTTCGATTATCAAGTAAATTTTCTAGAATGTTAAGTTTAGATGTTAGTTATAAACTATTTTTAACAAAATTAATAATAGGTAATTTATTTGGTAATGTAACGTATATATACGCAGTTTCTTAGACTTGTTGCGAGAGTGAAATTGCTTATCTTATAGCATTCCGCGCTAATACTTTATCAATTCTCATCTAAGTACAAAAAATGGCTTCAAGCAAAAGCCAGAAGCCATTTTGTAACATATAAATTCGCGAAACTTAACGCTTCGAGAACTGAGGTGCACGACGTGCCTTGTGCAAACCAGCCTTCTTGCGTTCCACAACGCGAGCGTCGCGGGTCAAGAAGCCAGCCTTCTTCAAAGCAATACGGTTTGCATCACGATCGATAGCGTTCAAAGCACGAGCCACGCCCAAACGAATAGCACCAGCCTGGCCGGTAGTGCCGCCGCCGTCCACGAGAACAACAACGTCAAACTTGCCTTCAAGCTTGAGCAACACGATTGGTGAATTCACTTCGCGCTGCAACAGGCGGGATGGGAAGTACTCTTCCAAAGTGCGGCCATTGATGGTCCACTTGCCGGAGCCTGGAACCAAACGCACGCGAGCAACAGCTTCCTTACGACGACCAGTGCCGTAGCCTGGCTCAATAGCGGAAGTACCAGTGCCTGCACCAGCGTTAGTTTCAGTGGTGTAGCTAGTCAGTTCTTCTTCGTTTTCAAGAACCGCGGAGTTGTTATTTTCTGCCATATCTATTCTCCTTGATCTCACTTAGCCTGCTGAGAGACCTGAGCGATCTCGAAGACCTGTGGCTTCTGCGAAGTGTGCGGATGCTCAGCGCCAGTGAACACACGAAGGCGATCAAGCTGCACCTTAGCAAGACGATTCTTTGGAAGCATGCCTTTGACAGCAGCCATGATGATGCGCTTTGGATTCTTCTCCAAAAGCTCTGCATAGCTGTCACGACGAAGGCCACCTGGACGACCAGAATGGGAATACAATTCCTTGCTCAACTTGTTACCGGTCAAAGCAATCTTTTCAGCGTTAATAATAATAACGTGATTGCCTGAATCGGCGTGAGGAGCAAACGTTGGCTTATTCTTACCACGCAGCAAAATTGCTACCTGAGAAGCCAAACGACCAAGTACCACGTCAGTGGCATCGATAATGTACCAGTCATGAGTTAAATCTGCTGGTTTCGGTGTGAAAGTCTTCACAATCGTACCTTTTCTCTATTGTGTTTCGAGCATTATATTTCCTCGGTTTTAAGAAAACACGTGCTCATAATCCGTGGGCTCCCTGAAAGTCCTCGATGGCGAGTGGGAAAAGCGCTTTGAAGGACCCCTTAGGGAAACACAACAATCTATAAGTATATCGCTAACAGGCGACTACTCGCAAGTGTCTATTTTTATATGAGGCTACGACGAATTGCAACATAGTCACCTAACAGCTCACTTAACAAAACATCATGCATTCATAATTGCAGAAAGTGATTGCACTCGAGGCAAATCAAACATAGTATCCAAAGACACAGGATTGCCATCAGCATCAGCTAGCGGAATACGCCAATTCGGGTATTCATCATTAGTACCAGGCTGATTTTGTGCTCGATACTCACCAACTGCATCAACCAAAGAAGCAGCAAGCAATCTGGAAGGAGCAGCCTTTAAAGCGCGGTACAAAGCTTCCACGATTTCCTGAGTATGAGCAGCTTCGTCAGCAAGCAGCTGAGCATCTAAATATCCACCTTTTACGAGCATACGCAGCATAGCGCGATGCTCAGCTTCAGCGCCAGCACGAAATTCTTCAACAGAACCCGTAAGCAAGTGCAAACGCTCGCGAATATTAACCTGCTCATAACGCAAGTAACCAGCAGCAGGTGGCAAATCGTGTGTATTGACAGAAGCGAGCGTCATTTCACGCCACTTTTGAGGCATACGGAACTCTCCATCACGTTCCTCAAACCATGCAACAGTGCAACCAAGCACAGCTTTCCTACGTAATACTTCTAAAGCATTAGCTGGTAGTACACCCAAATCTTCACCAACAACTACACCGTGAGCTCGAGCAGCTTCGACTGCTAAAATGCCAAGCATAATGTCTGCATCGTAATAAACGTAAGCACCACCGCTTGGAGCTGAACCTTCTGGAATCCACCACAAGCGGAAAAGTCCAAGAATGTGATCAATTCGCACAGCACCAGCTGAAGCAAACATGCCATGAACCATATCCCGATATGTACGGAACCCTGTACGCTCAAGTTCGAACGGGTGCAGAGGAGGCTGAGACCAATCCTGGCCTTGTTGATTGAAGTAATCAGGCGGCGCTCCAACAGTGGCACCATTAGCAAAACGCTCAGGGTTCCACCAAACTTCAGATCCTGCTGGATGCACGCCAACAGCCATGTCGGACATAATACCAATTTTCATACCAGCATCACGAGCAGCAACTTGAGCGTCGTGCAACTGCGCGAAAGCAATCCACTCAAGCCAACGATAAAATTCAAGCGTATCTGGAAAATGCTCAGTTAGCTCGCGTACCTGATCAGAATTCTTAGTAAGAACACGCTCCCAGCAATCATCACCCTTTGGAGCACCCCACTTGTCGTAACACAAGCACCACGTAGCATAAGACTCAAGTCGATCACCCATTTCTTGCTTAAACTCATCAAATACACGAGCACGCTCTTGAGACATACCGGCTTTGAAAATCAGCCATAATGCACGCATTTTTACACGCCACATAGCATCGCGATCAATAATTTGTGCATCGTTATTAAGCGGTTCTACTTGATCGTGCAAATCATCAATTTCATCGCGAGTTTTATTATCCAATGTTGCATATTCTGGAATGCTTTCTGGATGAATATACGTTACATTCACCATGCCACGAGCAACTGGCAGGTATGGCGATGGTGTTAACGGAGCTACAGGCTCACCAGCATGCATTGGATTAATTAATATAAAATCAGCACCAGTTTTTTGTTTAGCTTGAGTAAGGAGCGTTGCCAAATCAGCAAAATCACCAACACCCCAAGATTGAGAAGAACGAATTGAATAAAGCTGAGCCATCCATCCCCAAAGCTGTTCACCATTAGGTTCAAGGGAATCCAGCGTAGAAATACTTTCTGGAGCACTAATGAGTGTTGCTTCCTCTTGTCGGTCACCAATTTTTACACACAATGTGTGATAACCCATTGGCACATCTTCAGGAATCTTCAATAAAGATGTTGCTACAAATTTGCCATTTACAGGATATGCTACATCATTCTCATTAGGGACAATCGTTAAGTCACCTTTGTATGGTTCACCATTTTCCAACGTCAAAGTTGCTACCGGATACTCAAGTATTCCGGTATTTACAGGCACTTCATCACAAATACCGACAGTATGCAGAACCGTTGGGGCAATAATCCTGCTGTGACGGTATTCCAAAATATTTTGCGTTGATTTTTCTATTGCATCATCGCTAGAAGCATCTACACCTAGTGCACCCAAAACAGACACTAATACGTTATCTTGAATTTCGTGTTCTTTATTATCTGAACCAGTAAAGCGCACACCAACACCCATCAATTCGGCGAGACGGTGTAGAGGCGTCATTGCGGTCACTTCTTCCGTTGTATTGTTCATATACTCCACCGTAATCTATATCAAGTCCGATATCGAAGAATTGTGAACTTTCGCACAATACACGCAAATCCACGATTACTATCGACATAAGCAACAAGTTCAATTATTTCAAACATATTGCCGACATATGTTTACATAGCTAACAACAGTTAATATACATGTAGCTATTCACGTGAGCAACGACTGCGCGCCGCCAATGACACATCCTCTGCTTTATCACTGCAAAGAGTTTGCAAAACATTTTGTGGAACACCAGGATTTAAAGCAACAGCACGACGAACCATTACAGCCAATACTTGGGGAGCATTTTCCTCAATACTTACACCAAGAGAAGCGAGATATTGCAAAGTTTCTGCACCAACTCCATCACATTCTGCACCTTCTAAACGCATTTTCCAAGATGCTTTTGGATTGCACAATGCTGCATCACGAACAGCAGGACTTGGATCTTTAGTAAGTCTTCCTACTAACCAATTTTTAGCATCACGATTTTTCGCAACAGCTAAGCGAACATTATCTGCAGCATCTTCTGAAAGTTTCACTAGTATATTCGGAAATGGCATTACAGTAGCCAAATAAATGCGGTCCTCTTCTGGAGTATTCGCATTACCAGCAACAGCTTCCAACAAAGACGTGGCACGAGAAAATGCAGCCTGATCAGAACGATCCGGTAACTCACGCCTTGCAAATTCATGCAATTCTGCAGAATCTTTGCTATGCCGTAAATGTTCATACACTGTAGTTAAAGGCTCATATGCTTCATCCTGATTCGTCTGCTGTTCATTAGTTTTATTCATGAAAATCACCTGTAACGCTTATGCACGACTTATCGCAACACATATACCAATACCGATGTAAACATGCCATTGATACTCATAGACAAACGCATGCTCATACACACAGTATCCATATTTTATCGACACAATAGTATGTATAGCAGTTAACTGAATAAACAAACATACTGCAGCTTATAGATCCTATACCGTAGCTTCATTACGCACGGATTCTTCTTATTTCTCCATCTGCTTTTGGCTTAAGAGCACCAGAAAATGCGTTTTGTACCATACGTAAAAATTCTTCTGATCTTAACGTAGGAATGGCTATTCTAATAGAAATTTCAGCACCAAAAGTTTCCTCGTCAATTATTCCTCTTACTTGACGTATTATTTGTTCTAACATACGCAATTGTGTATATTGCACACTACAAATAAAACTGGTACAAGAAATAATATCAACTATTCGCGCAGACGATACAGCCATACTCGCAGCGCGGGCATAAGCACGAGTCAAACCACCAGAACCAAGGAGGATACCACCAAAATAGCGAGTCACTGTTATCACGCAGTCAGTTAAATTCGATGCACGTAAAACATCTAGTATAGGTTTTCCAGCTGTGCCCGATGGCTCACCATCATCACTCATTCGTTCACAAAATTGAGAATCTGATGCACCACAAACTGCCGCATAAGCAATATGTCGAGCTTTAGGGTGCTGGATGCGCATCGATTGCATAAAAGACGCAACCTCACCAAGCGAAGTAATATGGCAAATATCACTAATAAATTCCGACTTTTTTTCTACAAAAGCTGCATGCGCTGGCTGAGATGGTAATTCATGAACAGTATGCAAATCTTTACGCAAATCTAACAAGTGTTATTAAGCCTTTTCGTAACGCAATAATCGATTGATAATCTCAGAGACGTCACCCATAGCATCCTCTGCAGCTTTACTCGTACCAACTTGCGTTGCACGATGTATTCGATTATTCACACTCTCACGCGCTATGACCACAGCTAGAGAATGTAATGCAGCAGTCGAAGCAGACAGCTGCATAAGAATATCCTGGCATTTAGCATCATGCTCAATCATAGTATTGATTGCTATAAGCTGACCTTGCACACGATGTAGGCGTACAAGCAACTTCTTCTTATCAATATCATAATCACTCATTGCTACTTTCCCCAATCCTCCAGAATAAAGCACCACAATGTTATAACATTATGTCCAAAGCTAGTACAAAATATTTTTCTTTGCAACTCTATGCAAATTTTATCTAACAATACGGAAAAATGGCGCATCAACCTTATATTCTGTAAACAAACAGCAGATTAATGCGCCATATTTCAGTCTTTAATTGATATCTTATACAAATCTACGCCTCATTGGTAGTACATCACCATGTCGAGCTCGTGAAGATCTATTCTTATGACGAGGAATAATAGTCACAAAACGTCCTAATGATAGTCCGCTAGCAAATGTGAGCGTAATAAATGCTAGTGCCATTACAACCATAGCTGGAGCACCAGTAGTAGCAAGCGATGTTGGAGTTAAACTCGTTTGCGCACTACTATTACCGCTATTCGAGTTGTTACCACCACTTACACTATGAACATTGTTGCGATTGTCACTATTAATGGTTTTATCATCGCGCTTGCTATTGTTGCTATCATTAGCATTCTTGTCAATTTCAGTATCAATAGTGTCAACAGTAGTAAAATCAGCATTGGCATTGTTTTTCTCATGAGATCCTTGCAACTGTTCACCATGAGAAGAATCACTGGTTGCTGCATTTTCTGAATTTAGAATATCCTCCACAGTACATTCAGAATTATCCGTATTCCCAAAATCACAAGTCTGATTATTAACTACATAAACAGAATCATTGTTATCTGAGGTCTCAATATCATATGAATCATTTTCAGAATCAAACTGTTTATTACTGTTGCTATGAGAGATTTTACCTTTATCAGAAGTATGGGCAGGTTTTGGATTTGACTTAGACTCACCACCCTTACTATCAGTAGCAGACTCAACCGGCTTCTCCTCGGACTTTACATCAGAGTTCACTCTAGGCTTTTCCTTATGCTTCGGTTTCTTATCAGAATGAGTCTCTCCATGCTTCACCTCAGGCTTAGTACCCTTGTGCTTAGGATCCTCACGCTTCGGTTTCTTGTCAGGCTTAGGATCCTCATGCTTCACACCAGGCTTAGTCTTCTCATGCTTCGGATCCTCATGCTTAGACTCAGGCTTAGGATCCTCATGCTTCGGTTTCTTGTCAGGCTTAGGATCCTCATGCTTAGACTCTGGTTTTTCTTCATGCTTCGGTTTCACCTCAGGCTTAGTCTTCTCATGCTTAGGATCCTCATGCTTAGACTCCGGCTTAGTCTTCTCATGCTTCGGATCCTCATGCTTCGGTTTCTTGCCAGGCTTAGGATCCTCATGCTTAGACTCTGGTTTTTCTTCATGCTTCGATTTCACCTCAGGCTTAGTCTTCTCATGCTTAGGATCCTCATGCTTAAAATCTGGTTTCACCTCATGTTTCGGATCCTCATGCTTCACACCAGGCTTTTCCTTAGGCTTAGGATCCTCATGCTTCGGTTTCACCTCAGGCTTAGTCTTCTCATGTTTAGGATTCTCATGCTTAGACTCAGGCTTAGTCTTCTCATGCTTCGGATCCTCATGCTTAGAATCTGGTTTCACCTCAGGCTTAGACTCCGGCTTCACATCAGGCTTAGACTTCTCATGCTTAGGATCCTCATGCTTAGAATCAGGTTTTCCCTCATGCTTCGGATCCTCATGCTTAGAATCAGGCTTAGGATCCTCATGCTTAGACTCCGGCTTAGTCTTCTCATGCTTCGGATCCTCATGCTTCGGTTTCTTGCCAGGCTTAGGATCCTCATGCTTAGACTCTGGTTTTTCTTCATGCTTCGGTTTCACCTCAGGCTTAGTCTTCTCATGCTTAGGATCCTCATGCTTAGAATCAGGTTTTCCCTCATGCTTCGGATCCTCATGCTTAGAATCAGGCTTAGGATCCTCATGCTTAGACTCCGGCTTAGTCTTCTCATGCTTCGGATCCTCATGCTTAGAATCTGGTTTCACCTCAGGCTTAGACTCCGGCTTCACCTCAGGCTTAGACTCCGGCTTCACCTCCGGCTTAGTCTTCTCAGGCTTCGGATCCTCATGCTTAGAATCAGGCTTAGAATCAACCGGCTTATGTATCACTTGTACAGTTTCACCTTCTACACCTAATACATGAGTAGCTAAAGGTTTACCTTGTGCATTAAATACTTCAGCTTTCCAATACACATTACCCTCATGATTACATGTAATATCTGGAGACTGCACAGTAATTGACGATTTCTTATTTACATCATTCTGCACATTCATAATATCTACACGCATCGGAGGCATTACTTCTTCATTACTTGTGGTTGTTTCATTTGCAACTGTTTTAACAGCATTAACACTGGCACTCACAGACTGTTTATTGGAGAATTCAAGTTTCTTTGCAGCAGGATTCTTATCAGTTTTATACGAATAGGCACTAAATATTACATA
The DNA here is from genome assembly GCF_049262705.1 of Gardnerella washingtoni. Lineage (NCBI taxonomy): Bacteria > Bacillati > Actinomycetota > Actinomycetes > Bifidobacteriales > Bifidobacteriaceae > Gardnerella > Gardnerella washingtoni. Next base: position 1,224,821 of record NZ_CP058398.1, read on the forward strand.
ACTACCTTTCGGCACATCACCAGTAATATTTGCATTATCATGGAATTTCTTTCCAACGTACACTTTATTATCGCTTACTTGCGTCGTTACCGACACTGTACGATTTACAGGATTTGACTCAACATAAGTACGACTCCAAGAATTATCATATGCAGATTTGTAAGCAATTGCACGTGATGAACCTGGGAAATCGTACACAAATACATACCATCCAGAATCACTATTTTTCTTAGCAAGGATATGCACATTGTCCACTAGCTTTCGCGACCCTGGAACTGATTTATCTGAACCAGCGATATCACGAAGAGTAATAGCTCCATCACCTATTCTGTATATGCCATTAACAGCTGGAACCTCCCAATCAGCAATCATACGATGATGTTTATCTTCCTTAGGTTCTTGAACAGTTGGTTCACCTGCTGCACCTGGCATATATTGATTATTATCTGTTTTCGTAGGATTCTCTGTACCTGCACCAGCCCACCATACGCGAATATGCGCTTTTTTATCGGCAGAAAAACCATACTTTTCATTGCCTGTAAATGAGCCATACTCTTCTGGAAGACCTTTTACTGTGATTTCATTAACAATTTCTTTTCCGAGACCAACCGTTTGCTGCTGTGGCGCAAAATCAGAACTTACTAACGCTTTATGAACTACTGTTGTTTCAGGAGATCCAAATGCATAAACCACATCTTTCGTTAATTTAGCATTCCCTGGAATACTTTGACCCGTATCTGCAATAATCCAGACCCATGTGCCAAACAACCCTACTTCATCTTTAGTCACTGTATAAGGCTCAGCTTTATCAAGATCAGGCAGACTAATGTTACCAGCAGCTCTTTTTGCTGAAGCAACTACTGTTTCGCCAGAGTTTGAAAAAGTTGCTTTCGCTGCAGCAACCTGCCGCAAATTTGACAAACTTCTTAAGCGCTCTAAATATTCCGTCGCAGATTCATTTTCTTTGCGAGGTTCCATATGTAAAACACTGTTGGCAGAACCCACAAAATAGTATCCTTGCGCGTCAATATGTGCACCTTTTATCCAAGCATCATTGGTTGCAACACCACTTGTTACAGCACTATCAACCCGTTCTCCGATTTGCAATTCATGATGATCAATTTTTGAAGTAAGAGTTGGCTGGAAACTGGTATCTACAATCATTCTAAAATCTTGGCCATACCATGCTGGCTCGTCAGAACGTATATTATCTTGACCAGTATCCGAGTACAATCGTTCAGGCTCAGGCCCTTGTACAAGAATGCTAATATTGACGTTACTTGTTTTTTTCGCTTCCCACGGAATACTCACTCCTTCTTTAGTTGATCTTATTTCCACTTCACCAACATAGTTTTTCTGCCCAACATTCTTACTTTCCAAATTAATAAGATCTTCATCATACCGTATTTTGACAGGAATACCACTTAATACTTCACCATCAGGATTAAACACACGAATAGTGAATCTACCAGCACGTTGACCTATAGTGTATTCTTTCTTTAATTCAGCACGAATTGGAGTTTGTTTCCTTGCCTCTTGCCACAAACGATTAGCAGTATCAGCAATAATTTGTGTATCAATATCTTCAAATCCGTTCTCTACAACTTCTTTCCATCTTGCTTGATTAATATCAAAATGATTATGCATTGCAAACGCTATAGAAGCTTGCACAACTCTATCGTCATTGGATTTATTGTCTTGAATTAACTTTGCGGCAATACGATAATCTTCACTAGCTTCTGCCCTCCAAATGCCAGTAGCATTGTATAGAACAGAAGATTCGATACAATATAGTTTTTTATTTGCTTCCCAAAGAGACGGTCCTAATATAAGAGACAAATCAGGACGCGATAACCACTCTACAGTAGTTGATTTTTTATACCAGAAACCTGGTCTATTTGGGATATTTAAACCCGAAGCTAACTGTGCACAAAAAACTGCAGGAACTACAATAGAAGAAGAAATAAGCGCTACCAATATTCGCATACTTTTGCGCTTCAAACTACTTTGCAGCATATTCGCACAATTTTTGATACTGTGTTTTCCCCCATATCTTTTCATGAGATTCTCCTTAACCCAACCCTTAATGTAATAACATAAATATTCGCAATATCACTTACAAGCAACTCATTAGGGAAAATAACTCTCATTTTGTTCCCAATATGCATATTTTTTCGTATATATGCATATATATCATGAAGTAATTATGCATTTATTTATGCTGAACGCTTTTCATAAACGCTCATGACATTAACTATGCTCTTCGCTTAAAGATGCGTAAACAATTTTTGATGATTGTGGTTAAAAGGTCAGATTCAAAATTTTAAGTATCCACATTTTGGGAAATAACACCGAAATTAATCCAAATTTTCATGGTCATAACAAAAATCTCAGTAGACATGAAACCACGTCTACTGAGACAAACGCGGAGTCAGAGAGATTCGAACTCTCGAGCCGCTTACACGACTAACACCTTAGCAGGGTGCCCCTATCGGCCACTCAGGCATGACTCCACTTGTTAACTACACAAAGCAGCAACAGATTGACACTATAGCACCTCTGTAGGACTGCAAACAAGTCCAACGACACATTTCGTGTCAATAAGTTCTTCACTTACTATATAAAAACGAAGATTCTACAAAATATGCTTATAAAAATACACGAAAATATTATCGCGCAAAAAATTGTATGCAAAACAAAATCCAAATAAGGTCACTACAACAAAATACTCTTTTGATATATTTTCACACAGGATTATGGTCACCAGAAAAAGTAACCACTACAGCACACATAACTAAAGCTATACCAGCAATATCAGTTAAGGTTGGTATTTCACCAAATCCCATTCCAATAATCACAGCAATTGCAGGATACAGCGCTTGCATAACTGAGTATTTTGCAGAAGTAACACGCTTCAGTAAAACTTGGTCAAGCAAAGTTGGGAAAAAAGAAGCGCACACTGCAATAACTAGCATCAACGCAAGCAAAGCAAAAGAACCACCAGGACGAGCAGCCCATGTAGCTTCCGATTTAGGTGAAATAACATGCTGCACCGCAGGAACAGCGAGCACAGTAGATTGCAGCAACCATCCAATAAGTGCTGCAATACTTACGCGATCAATAGCATGCGAACTTTTTGCCAGCATACGACCAGAAACAATGTACAAACCCCACATGAATCCGCCCACGAGAATAGCACATAAACCAGCAAGAAAATGTGGGCTAACTGCGCTATGTATAGAAGCACTAGCAAGTAAAGCAATGCCACAAACTGCAATCAGCATGCCAACTCGCTCACGCCACTCGTGCCCAGTAATAACAGCCACGAGCAATGGTCCTATGAATTCAATAGTTACAGCCACGCCTACAGGCATACAACTAATTGCCACATAAAACATGGTGTTCATAGCAACTAGTGAAATCCCAACCGCAGCAGCAATAGCCCATTCTTGTAAAGTTTTCGGCAACATACTGCGCTTGGCACTAGAAAATGGTCGTCGCCAAATCAAGAGCAACAGCGTCATAAAACCTACGCGATACCACACTGCATACAACGGATCTAACTGGCTAAAAGCCACTTTTGCCACAGAAGTTGCCGTATAAACCATCGCGGCTTCTATCACAATGATAAGCAGCACAGGCATACGACGTAAACTATTAACGACAAATTGCTTCATAGCACCAACCCTACATGAATATGACGTCGACATACGCTTTCGCGACAAAAATAGTTTTATTTCTATAAAAAATTAATCTTTACTGTTATAAATATAGCAATTTTTTTATATAGAAATACATTATTCTTCACAAAATCGAACTTTTGTTCTATCATCATATTATGAGTACAGCGCCGCGAGTACAAGCAGCAAAACGCAATTGGGGACACGATACCTCATGCTGTGACATACTCCACGTTGACATGGATGCATTTTATGCTTCTTTAGAAGTTGCAAGGCACCCGGAACTTAAAGGAAAACCACTTATTATTGGCATGGGAAATCGTGCTGTTGTTTCCGCAGCCAGCTACGAAGCTAGAGCTTACGGAGTTAATTCTGCTATGCCAATAGTCAAAGCACGAAGTCTTTGCCCGCAAGGAATTTTTTTGCCGGTTGATATGTCTTATTATTTAAGCGTTTCTAACAGTATTTTTGAAGAAATTTTTTTGCATGTTACCAATCAAGTCGAAAAAGTTTCTGTTGACGAATGCTACATGAATATTAAATCGGCTTTATTGCAATGGAAATCGCCTGTAAACATTGGAACTTGGATACGAAAAGAAGTATTTGAAAAATATCATATTACATGTTCAGTTGGCATTGCTAGTAATAAACTCATTGCAAAAATGGCATCAACTAATGCAAAACCCAATGGCATGCTTCTTATTCCGCAAAAATGTAACGCAGATTTTGTATCAATTATGCCTTTGCGCGCAATACCTGGAATTGGACCTTCTTTAATACATAAGCTTGAAGACTGGGGACTATCCACAGTTGCATCGCTTAAAAACATTGACGAAGCGACACTTACTCGCATAACAGGCTCTCAAGCTTGCGCAAAAATGATATATCAGTCTGTTAGGGGCATGGACGAGCGCACTGTAACACCGCGAGCGCCAGAAAAATCTATTGGGACTGAGCGAACCCTCGACACTGACACAACAGATGAACACACTGTGCAACAATTGTTGTATCAATGCTGCAGTGAAGTAACTCAACAATTGCGAAAACGTAAGCTTATGGCACGCACTATAACATTAAAACTGCGATTTAGTGATTTGCATTACGCTACTAGATCTTTTACTTTGCATAATGCGACAGATTCAACACACGAGTTTTATAAGCACGCTATTGACTTGCTTTCTAAAGCTAATCCAACTGTTCACAATTACATTCTTGGAGGAAACAACACAAAGCTTTTAAGCACAGTTCGTTTGGCTGGTATTACAGCGAATAATCTTGTTCCAGCAAATAAAGTTTCGCTGCAACCTTCATTAAACGATATTCTGGAAGAAAATACGCGCGAATCTAAGAATCCTGTGCAAAACAGCATATCTGCAATGAATAAAAACACTAGATTGCGTCACGCCGAACATGCTTTAGACGCTGTTCGCAAAAAATACGGTGACGATGCAGCACATATTGGATTGTAGTAATTCTAGTTGCACGAATATTCGTGTGGTGAGATTTTTCGCACTGAACGAAGGACGCTCGCGCAGCGCTTTGACCGAGCTTGAAATCAACAGGATTTCAAGCTCCTTCAAAGCGTGATTTGGCTCAAATGTGAAGCACGGTGTGCTTAACGCTCGCGCGGGTAACGCGCTCGCTACTGAGCTTGCTCAGGCAGGTCGTCGCGGAGGCAGTGCTGCAACATGCGCCTCATCCCATCCGGAAGCTCCAGCATCTGTAGCTCCACCTAAATCGCCAAGCTTGTCAAAATAATCAACGGCAGCATCTCGGTACCACTCCCAGTCTTCTGGCAAATCGTCTTCATAAAAAATAGCTTCTACTGGGCAAGCTGGTTCACACGCTCCACAATCCACACACTCATTCGGGTTAATATAAAGCGTACGATCGCCTTCATAAATGCAGTCCACAGGACATTCATCAACACATGCTTTATCTTTTACATCTACGCAAGGCTCTGCGATTACATATGGCATAATGCCCTCCTTCCTACTTTTATGCAACTTTTCTATTATAGGACATTTTTGGAAAGTCTATAACAAAAAGTCGGCATACAGTGTAACCGCATGTCGACTTTTTGCTAGTTCAATAATTTGTTAATTTTGATTATTTTACTAAGATGCAGACTATTAGTCGCAAACTATTCAGATGCAGACTGAGATGCAGTAGTTACCTCAGCTTGAGCTTCTGCGCGAGCTTGCTCTTCTGTTTCTCCTTCAGCTACCTTTTCTGCAGCTGCAGCATCTTGAGCAAACAAGGTTTCAACTGGTACACCAAGCTTCTTGGCTTTACGCAACTGCCTTCCAAGCAGAGAGTTGCGGTAAGAGTAGCCGAAGTACACCGCAAAACCGATTGCCAGCCACACTGCAAAACGAATCCAAGTCAATACAGACAAGTTGAGCATGAGCCAGAATGTGGAAAGTGCTGCAAACAGCGGAAGCCACGGATTGCCTGGCACAGTAAATGAACGATGCAAATCTGGTCTACGCATACGCATAATCGGCACACCTGCAGAAACAAGCAGGAACGCAGAAAGCGTACCAATATTCACCATGTCGGAAAGAATGCCAATATCGAGTGTAGAAGCCACAATTGCTACAACAATACCGGAAATAATCTGAAGCCTTGCAGGAATACCACGCTTACTTACCTTAGAGAAGCTACGCGGAAGCAGACCATCGCGACTCACAGCGAAGATAATTCGTGTAAGACCAAGCAAAAGAACCATCACAACGGTTGTTAAGCCAATAACAATGCCGAGGGAAATAATCTTTGCAGCCCAAGTAGCTCCTACGAGTTCAAAGCTAGTAGAAAGCGAAGGAGCTTCCTGCTTTGCCAAATCCTTGTAGGAAACCATACCGGTGGTCACAACTGCAACAAGGATGTAAAGAACAGTAACAATAAACAAACCGAGACCAATGCCTCGTGGAATATTCTTATGTGGATCTTTAGTTTCCTCAGCGGTGGTTGCCACAACGTCGAAACCGATGAATGCGAAGAACACCAAAGCAGCACCGGAAAGAATGCCAGGAACGCCGTAAACGGCTGGCTGCATACCGGTTACCCACTGCCACAAAGGCTGGCTCATAACGCCAGAAACTTCTATTCCTTTCACGCTGGCAACGTCAGTTGCAGGTGGAATAAACGGAGTAAAGTTTGAAGCTTTAATGTAGAAGAAGCCCACAACTACCACGAACAGAACAATACCAATCTTAAGGATTGTTAAAGCGCCGTCGAAGCGTGCAGAAAGCTTGGTGCCAAGAACAAGCATAGTTGTAAAGAATGCAACGATTACGATTGGAGCTACATCGATTGTAAAACCACCTAGCTTAAAACTGGTAGTCATATTCAAGCCGAAAAGCTTCATTAAATCGTTAAGATACACGCCCCAATACTTTGCTATCACTGAGCCGGCCATCAGCATTTCCAGGATCATATCCCAGCCAATAATCCAAGCAACAAGCTCGCCAACTGTGGTGTATGTGAATGTATAAGCAGATCCAGCAACTGGGATCATAGAGGCAAATTCTGCGTAGCACATTGCAGCAGAGCCGCATACAACACCTGCAATAATAAAGCTAATAATTACAGCAGGTCCGGCATGAAATGCTGCAGCTTGAGCGCCAACCGAGAAAATACCGGCACCAACAGCAACAGCAACACCCATAACTGCCAAATCCCACGCATTTAAGGTACGTTTAAGATGGCGTTCACCATCCATTGTCTCTGCGATAGTCTGTTCAACAGACTTTTTTCTCCATATTTGCATAATAAACGCACTTTCGTTGAGGTATAAGTAGGTATAAAGGTATAGACGCAATTAGCAACGCATCAACGAATTCTGCGGAACAGTTGCGACATTATCTTTACAAAACTTTTATTTATTTTTTGTAAGTAAAGCTAAACAAAAATTTTTATATAGATAATGTAGGTAAATATTACACAAAACTATGCTTCTACGGTAGTTTTCCCGTGTGTTCCTGTAGCATTTACAAAATTTTAATGAATAACTATATATATTTCTGCATTATTGGTATATTTTCTGAAAAATTTTTACTTAACAGAAATACCAATAAGCACAGGCTCTGGAACAAGAACCACACCAAACTTACCGTACACACCGTTAATAACAGCTTTCGCCAAAGCAAGCATATCAGCACAAGAAGCATTATTGCGATTAGTGAGAGCCAAAGTATGCAAAGAAGAAAGACCAGCTGGAGAAGCTTCACCATTTTTCGTCAGTCTAAAGCCCTTATGAAAACCAGCATGATCAATAAGCCATGCTGCAGAAGTTTTTATACCTTCGGAGCCATCTGGCAATATAACATCAAATCTTGGAGCATCTTCAGGCAACAAAGCAGCTTGGGTTTGTGTCATTACTGGATTCATAAAGAAACTACCACAACTGTGGCGATCACTATAAGGAGCATCTCCTTCATGCCACTCTCCGATAGCATAATCCTCTTGCTGCAAGCGTAAAGCACAATTTACACCTTCAGTACTTTTTAAGCCCTGCATCCACGGATTACTATATCGAGAAGCATCCTCAAGCATGCCTTTAGAAGCACGCACACGCAAAACTTCACGACGAATTGTGCTAGTCTGCATGCGCTCACCTATTTCAACTCGCAAGGCATGCGCAAGCTGTGCATGAGAAACAACGCCAGTATTGCTGTGACATAAGCAAAACGTAACAGACAAGACCACATAACGCGGAGTAGGAAAATAGGGTTTAACAGGCTCATTATCAGCAACATACATACTTTGCTTAAGCGCTGACGTACGATATCCGAAACACAACGCTTCTTTCGATAACTCATACGTTGTTTTCGTTTTACGATCCCAAACCTCTACTGAAGTAACACTATCTGAAACTTCTTGACCATAAGCACCAATATTTTGCACCACAGAAGCACCAACGGTGCCAGGAATACCAGAAAGCCCCTCTACGCCTTCAAGGCCGAGCGCAAGTACATGTGAAACAAAATCATCCCAATTACAGCCAGCTTCAGCGTTTACATGAACCATGCGCGCACCAGTTTGCTCATCAATGCCATCTTCTGCAGGCGCAGCCTCATCAAGAACATGAATAGAGCGGCGAGCATCACGAATTACCACACCATGAAATGGACTGTCACTAACGAGCATATTTGAACCGCCACCAACAACACATAATGGCAACCCTGATTCATCAGCATCTTCTACTGCTTCAATAACAGCAACACGGCTCGTAGGTTGAATAAAATGCGCAATACTACCACCAACTCCAATGGTTGTAATATCTGTGAACGATGGATTATTTACTAAAGATGCTTGCATAGTCATGTTTCATATCTTAACAACAAGAAATAACAAAAAACCCCACAAAAGCGGGGCAATAAGTATTATATTCTGCGCAATCGTGATGAGTTTAAATGTAAAGCCACATCCCAACACAGCAAGCTGAAAATTCTCAGCGAGTTTCGCGATGAAGCGTATGCTTGCCGCAGCGTGGGCAGAATTTATTCAGCTCAAGACGATCCGGCGTATTACGACGATTCTTCGTCGTGATGTAGTTACGCTCTTTGCATTCCGTGCATGCCATCGTGATGCCCGGACGGATGTCAGCGCTCTTGCTTGCCATTTCGTTCACCTCTACAATTCATTGTTGGCCAGCCAGTCTCCTACTGGCCGTTGTAGCGAGGAAGAGACTCGAACTCTTGACCTTACGATTATGAGTCGTACGCTCTAGCCAGCTGAGCTACCCCGCCAGAGAGCCTCGAGTGAGAATCGGACTCACGACCTCTTCCTTACCAAGGAAGTGCTCTACCACTGAGCTATCGAGGCGTGGCGGGTAGTGGATTCGAACCACTGAAGCACGAAGCGGCTGATTTACAGTCAGCTCCCTTTGACCACTTGGGAAACCCGCCAGCAGTCTCCGTAAGAAGTGAACTTCAAACGGCAACTTTGTTATTCTGCCACAAATACGCGACGAATGCAAGTTTAAGACACGCCGAAAACAAAACTGATATGAAAAAAGTTAATTATCGAGCCTAAAACCAGCTTTTTTTAGATTTTCGCAAACTACAAGCACACGATCATTAGCTTCACGTTCACCAATGCTGATACGAATACCCTCACCAGCAAAAGCTCGAACTGACAATCCAGCTGCCACAAAACGCTCAGTCGCACGCTCAGTATCTACACCAAACGGCATCCAGAAGAAATTAGCATAGGCATTCGCAATATCCCAGCCCTGCTCACGTAAAGCACTAACCATACGCTCACGCTCTGCAACAAGAGACGCGACACGCTTCTTCATTTCTTCGCTTGCAGTATCTTCCAACGATGCCAAAGCAGCAACCTGTGCTATTTGAGACACACCAAAAGGCACAGCCACCTTACGCATGCCCTCTACAACTTCAGCAGGCGCGATACCATAACCAATACGCAAACCTGCCAAACCATAAGCTTTGGAGAACGTTTGTGCAACAACTACGTTTGGATACTCACGATACAACTTCATGCCGTCTGCAGTACCTTCATTAGTATTAAACTGCACATAAGCTTCATCAATAAGCACAAGCACATCACTCGGTACAGCATCCAAAACTTTGCGCGCGTCAGCTTCGCTAAGAGATGCAGAGGTTGGATTATTAGGATTATTCAAAATAACCAAACGCGTACGCTCGTTAATAGCATTGATAATGCCATCTATATCGTGAGAACCATCAGCACAGTTAGGAATCTGAACGCTTGTAGCACCAGCTCCAGTCACAATAATCGGATACGCTTCAAAACTTCGCCAAGGATACACAACTTCATCACCCGGACCTGCAACAAAGTCAACCAACTGCGTAATAACTTCAGTAGAGCCGCAACCAAGCACTACTTCATCCGATGTCACACCAAAACGCTTAGCAAGTTCTTCAACAACTTCCGTACCGCGCATATTTGGATAGCGGTTGATTACATGAAGCGCGCGAGTTGCAATAGCTTCTTTGACGCTTTCCAAAGGTTCATAAGGATTCTCATTACTGGAAATCTTATATGCGCGAATACCCTCCAATTGAGGAGCTGGCTTACCCTGCTTATAGCTAGGAATCGTATCTACAATGCTGCGATGTTTATATGTCATACTTCTCCATCATACTCCTTGTACAACTCAACTATGCAAGTACTTTACGTAATTCACGTATACAGTCAGCAAAACCGTGCTTTTTGACTCATAGACGACACTTTCCCACACTTCGACTTGATTTCGCAGTTTTATTCGTTGTTCTTCAACGATACGACCTTACGCAATAGTTTTTTCTTGACAACACACAGCAATAAAAAACGCTGGAAACAACATTTCTGTCATTCCCAGCGTTATTAACGCTACTTTTAGCGTAAAGAATTATTGCTCACATTGGCTAATACTAACCAAGAATAGCAAGCACATCGCGCGAAGACACAATCAAGTAATCTTCACCCTCATAGTGTACTTCAGTTCCGCCATACTTGGAGTACAAAACCTTGTCTCCAACTTTAACGTCCATTGGAATGCGCTCGCCCTTATCGTCACGACGACCAGGACCCACAGCAAGAACTTCACCCTGCTGAGGCTTTTCCTTAGCATTATCCGGAATATACAGACCAGAAGCAGTCTGAGTTTCCGCCTGAGCTTGCTTTACAATAATCTTATCTTCCAACGGTGTGAGTTTAATCGACACTGTCGCCACCTCTTTCTTAAGAGAGATACTAACTTTGTACGCAAGCACAATCCGACGAGGCTGACGATCACGTCTGCAACCGCACTTACGTTCTGTGTTTCATGGTACCGCGAATTTAGCACTCTGCCAACTCGAGTGCTAATCTTTTTAAAAATATTTTGTTGCGCGTTTCGTCACAATATACTGAAAATACAGCGTCGCGAAGAATCATATACGAGTTTATGCGTATGTTTACAAGAATAGCGTGTCATGAACTACGGCGCGAAAGCACATCATGCAAATTAGCTACACCTAATGAATCTGCAGAACTTTCTGGAGCTTCTACATCACTTGTTGATTCTTGAGTATGGGATTGTGACGATTCTATCCCCAGAACGGCTTGTGTTGACTTAGCAACTGGCACTGCTTTCGTTACCTGCTTAGTAGACTTAATTTCCAAGCTTTCTGGCATAGATGGTGTTGACGAAGGTTTTTCTGACTGAGTTTGTGCTTGAGCGTCTAGTGAGAATGAAATCAAATCTTGATGGACACACGCAGAATCAACAATAGGCACAGAATCAGCAACATCATAAGCATCTTCATTTACATCCACATCTTCGCTCAATGCTTCTTGAGAAACTTCACGAGTGCGCAGTGCAGCATTTCGTTCTTGCATAGCCTGATGCAATGCTACTCTAATTTCACTTTGTTCCATAACAGAAGTTTCTGCATCATCACGGGATCGAGAAGATACTGGAGCAGTCGAATCATCAACCACAGTGCCATAACCGCTATCAGCCGCATTGTTACCATTATCAATACTATTGCTCGCCTTATCAGCATTAGCATCATATGCATTGTTAGTATCAGTTAGTTGATACACAAGAGCGCTATTATGATGTTTATACAAGGCATCTTCTGTCTGTACTTGATTTTTTTCGTCTCGCATTGCGGCTACGCGTGCTTCCCACTTGCGCGCACGGCGAGACACCCGTGCTCCGAGATACAGCACAACAAACAGCATAATGGCTGGAATAAGCGCAAACACTGGTGTAAATAACCCAGAGCAGCCTGCTAGCAACACAAGAATCGTTAATACAACAAGAGCGATGACTAATATGCGGCGACGACGAACAGCAGCACGTCGAGCAGTACGAACCCGCGCAATATGTTCAGGTGTTAATGTTTGTTTTTGTTGAGTCGGTTGCATACAAGCCTCTTTTGCCAACATACTCGTACCGTCACAAACATGTGCGATACTCCACTCACCTACAAGATGCAGTGAAGGTGAAAACCTATCTTCACGATGCTCAAGCATAGATTTCATACCATTAACCGTGCGCTTAGGCAACCACCCGAACCATAAGGCTACGAGGATGATCAACACAAGAAGCGCACTCACCGATTCATAACCCATAACTATTAATATAAAGAAGTTATAGGATGTGTAGCAACATAAACATTTCGGCGTGTCGTCAAAATATAAGCATGCAATAAACACTTATGCACAATGCGCTGTATCAACATATTATGTAGTAAATAAGTTTCATACAGTATCCAACTGTCACGGTATAGACTAGGATATGTGGAAGAACAGTAAGTAAGATTCATTACAGCTTAGGCTGACAGTTGAAACTTTGTTTCGAGCGAAAACTTTTTATTTACATGCTCATGTAATTTCGGAGGGACTTTTGCCTACTTATCATTACCGTTGCAAGCAATGCGGATACGATTTTTCAGAACATCAATCATTTTCAGATGATCCTATTACTCTTTGCCCTCAATGTGGCAAGAATACAGTACACAAGGTGTACTCTGCTCCTCCAATTAATTTCAAAGGCAAAGGTTTTTACAGAACAGACAAGTAATCCTAATAAGTAAAAAATAATTCACGTACTTTCTGACTACGATTATAGGTTTTAACCACATTGTGTAGTTTTTCTTGTACACCTGCAATAAAAACTACACAATGCAAAGTATGAGTATAACCTTTTCTTTACTATCAAAATTTCAGCGCGCTCAACGAAGCAGCGCACTAATACAACGTCGCCAACGCGCATTTGTTAGAAAAATTATCATAGTGCTGTGCGCAGGAATCATGTCTTTACTTGTAATATCATCAATTATTGACGCACAAGCAACACAAGTAATACCTGTAGCATCTCACCACATTCAGCAAGGTGCGCAACTCACAGCAAATGACATAAGCTATGTTCGAGTGCCACAACATGATGTATTTCATTATGCATTAACTGAACGGGTAAATACGCATAATCCTCTCATTACTACCTGTGAAATACAAACAGGCATGCCAATTTTACAAAATGCTGTGAGTCATATTCCAAGTATTCCTGAAGGATTCACTTCTATTAATGTGCACTTAGCTAGTGCAGATCACACTTTAATACCTGGAGAACAAATTAATCTTGCTTTTAGTAAACCTCTGCAAGATGAAGATGCCGATAACGATATCAACGGTGCAGAATTGGGGAAAAATAGTAACCCAGCATCGTCAGAACACAATAATGAAAGCAAAAAAGCTGAAATTACAACAATTGATAAACGCTATGTAAGCATAATACAGCATGTCATGGTACTACATATAACGCAAAACCAGCAATCAGCACAAAATCAGCAAAATACTACTACACTTGCCATGCCTGCTGCAGATGCACTACGTTTACTACAAGCACAATCTGCGAATCCCTCACTAGCAATTGTTGCTATGAAACACTCGAAATAAAAGTTAGACATATTAAATAGATATGCTAGAGACAAAACGATATGCTAGAGACAAAACGATATGCTAGAGACAAAATCACAGCAATAATGTTGGAATAATACTCAACGACCACGTTCCGAAAATACCGCCCAATGAGGTGGCAACTCGCTTAAAATACGTTTATCATCCTCGTAATTACGTTGTTCTGCTGTGAGATTGTCAGAAGGCTCTAATTTAACACCATCAGCATCAAAAAGCTCAGAGCCTTCACGAACAACTCTCACAGATCGACGCGGCGAACGCCGATGAGGATCATAATCACTCATTCACTATCACCATACAATTCACCAAGTCTTGAAACAACTCGATCAACTTCTTTTTCAGGATTAACAAAAGCGCCAACACTCCACACTGTCATAACCGACCAGCCTAAAGATTCCAAATCTTGAATCATCATACGATGACGTTCACGCGTAGATTGAATACTCATAAATTGTGCATCATCCGTAAGCACAGCCAAAGCAAAAGGCTTATCAGCAAGACCAACAACTAGCGGCATACGAATACCATTGTTAAAACCATAATTCACTGCAACTTTTAATCCGCGAGCACGAATACGTTCAGCTAAATCAGTAAATAACACATTTTCTTGAGCAGCTTGAGCAGCAACTTGCGCTTCAACATCATGAATATCCTCAGGACGTAATGGTTTATCGCTTAATTGTTCAGCCCATTGCAAAAGAGTTTTCAGCAACTTCGGACCATCTTGATGCAAACGCTCATCTTCCATATCTTGGGAAGTAAAAGCACTGACAATATCAAGATGACGGCGAGCTAATGCAAGCGCATCAAGCAGCATACTACTGCCGCCTTCTTCTTCAATAAGACCAAATTGTTGAAGCAACCGCCCGTGAGAAGTTTTGGCATAGCATAGCGACATAATTACATCGGTTGCCACTGCACCTGAGGCTTCATTAATGCTCATAAGCCGTACGTGACGTAAGAAACGACCCATATTTTCATCTTTAATAGATAAAGACTTTAATTCAGCACCTAAACGACTACGGAACACATTTGTTAGTGCTACCACAACTAGCACATAACCTGAAGGCACAACAGTAAACGTCTTTGCGCGTTGACGAATAAGCTCTACAACCTCATCAATTTCTTGTTGACTACTTTCAATCAGACCAGACGACAAAATAGGTACACCAGTAGCATCAATCTGATGCAAACGCACCTTACCTTGTAATCGTTCAATAGGAACATCATGTCGAAGTTTGCCATAACCGTGTTCTTCCAAGAAACGAGCTAAACGCAATGATCTGCGCGTAGCACGAGAAGTGACCGTAACTGTTGGCAATAGCGAAATAAGCTTATTCAAACTTTCAGAACTTACAGTCTGCTTATGCGCTAACACCACTACTTGATGTGCACGAGCTAGAATAGAGAACAATTCAATGTTTGACATGTGCTCAGCAGAATCAATAATCACAGTATCTGCAATAGGGGTCAGTGGCGTCATCATAGTCAGCGTTGATGGCATAGCAACCAATATTGGCTTTGCTGCCAATACAAGCTCTGCATAATTTCGCAAAAGTTTCGTAAAGGTAATTCCAGAACGGTTACTAGCAAGCATAGTATGCAACTGATTTGCTTCTTGCGTATGCGAGAACAACAAATCGCATAAGTGACGCATGGCTTCTTGCTGAACCATTGGACCTATAGAGCGAACATGCTCAGTATCAACTTGCACAAAACGATCAGAAGCATCCTGCATTGCAGAACCATCTTGGTGAGAAATAATCGCAGAAGAATTAACAATATCTTCGAAAACGGTAGTCCACCATGCAAGCTGCAACTCACCATCAAGCGCTCCACCTGTAACATGACGACGGCGCAAATCATTGACTAAATCAAGTAAACCAGCATCACTGAATTCGTGTTCCAAATTACAACGACCAGGAAGCGTATCCAACGAAGCACGATCATCATGCAAGGATTGCAACCGTGATTCAAGCTGCACAAATTCAATATTTTCAAGATCAGCACCTTGACGAGTTGTAGCTAATACTGCGTCAAGAGCGACCAAATGTCTTGCTAACAGTTCCTGCGTGCTAACCAATTCATCTAGTTTTGGAGGTAAAACAGGCCATCCACCATGAGGAACAAAAGTACGCCATTGAGCTGCCTGTTGCGCAACAATCTTGAGAGCCTCATGTAAATCGTCAACTTTGGCTCCTACACGCAGCAAGCTACGAGCTTCTCGCATATGATGACGACGCTCCCAAAAGCCCATAACTGTGCCTTCAGCTTTACGCACAGCTTTCGGCTTACTGGCTTCAATCATTGAGTCCAAATCACGTTCAAAAATTTCTGGTTGGAATACGTCAAGCACACGACGCAAATTCTTCAGAACAGTAACTTGACGACTCCATTCTCGGGCTGTCGTTGGCACAGGGAAACCGCAGTTTTGTACTGTAGTTTTAACTTGTTCACGAGTAGCTGGCAGAAGTTTAAGCAATACATCTACTACACGCTGATACACTGCAACTGCTTCATTTTCATCAAATATTGATGCACCAAACCACGGCGTATCTTCAGGGTTAATATTAAATTCACCAAGCTCATCCGCCTGATGGAGTTTTTGCGCCCACTCTTCAAGGTGCCCAGTCATCGCATGTGCTGCATTAACATCTAAACGAACATGCGTAGAAGGATGAGATGGAAACATTGCAATAGCAGCAAGATTTTGAATAGTTTGATAAGCTGACACTCCCCAAGCTTCATTTACCCCGTGAAGATCACCTAAATAACGAGTAAGACGCGAGCGCACACCAACTAACTCATCTGCAACTTGTTCAAAGCGCGACGTTGCCACACTCTGACGAGCACCAACTGCAGCAATCAATTGAGCATCAACATGCTTGGCAATATGCCCATCTGCAACATCCAATGCCAATGAAGAAATTTCATGCGCATTTAAGGTATAACGGAAACGACGTTGTTGTTCAACAACATTCGGCACGTATAACACAGAACGTCCCGCAATCACTGAATGAGAAGCAATTGCCGCAGCGATTGCTGCAGAATCTGAACCTGAATCAATGTTTACAAATAAAGAACTTCCAGAAGCGACGAGATTAGCAGCATAACGTACAGTGTTATCTACTTCGCCAACTTCACATTCATTATGAGGATCTGCATCAAAAGGACTATACTCCATCTTGTGAATAGATTGAAGTGCCTGTATGGCATGCTCTTTACCAGCCATAGCGTCAATCGCAGTATTTCCAGCACTACCAGACTGTAAATCTTGAAGAATTTGTTCACTTTCTGCTACAAAGCGTGAACCAGCATCAGTAAAGCATCCAAGAACTATATCACGTTCAATATCAAAATCTGGAAAAACACTACGAGCCTGTTGGCAAATAGCGTCAAAAACTACAGAAGTCTCAGGAGTGCCACTCTCATAGTGAGAACCATCAAATAACACATCTTCCCGCAATTGAACACCGCGCAAACTTAAACGCGCAACCAACGCGCGATTTAAGCAAACGCTTCCAGAAAAGTAAATAGTTGCAGCAGTTTCATCTTGTTGTACATCACGAATTACACGAACAGGATATGTAAGTACCGGAACGTGATT
Source organism: Gardnerella washingtoni (assembly GCF_049262705.1). Taxonomy (NCBI): domain Bacteria; kingdom Bacillati; phylum Actinomycetota; class Actinomycetes; order Bifidobacteriales; family Bifidobacteriaceae; genus Gardnerella; species Gardnerella washingtoni. Next base: position 1,242,548 of record NZ_CP058398.1, read on the forward strand.
ACCATTCCATAGCGCAACACCAACAATTAAAGAAAGTTCAGAAACACCACTTTCATGAGCTTTTGCATCGCGATCTTCAAAAACGCGATCTAACCGACGCCCTGCGGCACGCAACATACCGGCATCACGGAATAAAGCTTTTAATGTTGCTTTTCCACTAGCAAAAAGCTGTGCAATACCAGAAGGATGGGCATGAGTTAATTCTAATTTTGCAGAAAGTTGCGTAATATCTTCTAGCGGCGAAGGAGATAACTGTGATTGATACTGTTGCTTCCATGCCATAATACGCTGCAATGCTTCAGAACTGACCTCCTGTTGAGCAGTATCTTCGTTCAATGAGGTGTCATTCGTTGCAGCACCTTTTACTACTGCGTCTGCAGAAACTTGCGATGATGAATCTTGTTCACTATTGTTTGTATCTCTCATATTCCAACCCTACTTACTTACTGTTCTATAGCTTTACGATACTCACTGTAACCACTGTTACGCGCAAGCGCAGCGTCAACTTCGGCATTACCTTGCGCTGCCAGCCAAGCATATAAATCATCATACAAACCTGGATTTGTCGCTAAAAATGGCAGTAATTCTGGATACTGTGCCATTTCAAATTGTTGAGAAAAATCATTACTTTCTTCAGCTTCTCGTGAAGTAAACCCACCAGCTTCTACCATATTTTGTTGGGCATCAAATTCACCTTTTGACACTTTTTCAAATACTGAACCTGGTTCAAAAGCAGGCGAATATGAAACGCCGTTATCGATAACATCAATACCAGAAATAACAGATTCAGTATCAGCATGGTTCATATCAGCAGTTTGTGCAGACAGATCACGATGAACAGCACCAACAATATCTGTAGCAAAAGGACCAGTAGTAAAGGACGAAATATCGCTTTCTTGTGATACTTGATTTTCTGTTTCTTGGAACACTTCAGAATGCGCTACGCTATCTAATTGCGTATTAGATTGAGTATTTTCTTGCAACTCATTGTTAGGTTGCAACTCATTGTTAGGTTGCAACTCATTGTTAGGTTGCAACTCATTGTTAGGTTGAATATGTTCTTGTAGTGCAACTGTTTCTTGTTGTATATTTTCCTGTTGTATATTTTCCTGTTGCAATGATTGAGCATCAACAAATAAATCACGAGGTTCAATGGGCTTTTCTTCATGCTCAGGCACTACCGGTAACGTTACAGGATGATTCATAGCAGCGCTACGCAATGTGGCGCCAGAGGACAAGTTTTGCGCAAACTGACCCTTTCCCCAAGATAGGTCTGGTTGTGCTACAGACTGAGCATGAAAAATACCTGTTGGCTCACCAGCACGCAAGTCAAGAATTTGATCCACCGATAAATCTGGTACAGCATGTTCATCATGTGCATCATCAGTAGCATAGGAGAATAAATTGCGAACTTCATCATCTTGTTTATCTTCAATTGCAGTATCTTCAACGCACACAAAATCAACAGGAACATCACCAAGTTGCATACGCATTAAGCTATCTGGCAGCTGAAAATCAACATCCGGCTCTAATCGCAATAAATCCCCGTTGGCACTAACTAAATACGTGCCGTTTGTTGAATGTAAATCACGAATTGTTGCTGCACCACGCTTATCAACAATGAGTAACGCATGTCGTTTTGACATAGAGCGTTTGTTATCTACTATGTCAACACGCACGAAACCATCGTCGCGCAATGGGCGTATAGGCTTGCGTCCAATCTCTACTGACTGTCCTGCACCCACACGTGCCTGCTCGACACCACCTACTGTAATCATCCAGCGCTGTACGGCTTGTCGCTCACTCACGTGACCTGCTCCCTTCAAAAAATACACTACTTACTATTGTGTCATGCTTTGTGTATATTGCGCTAGTTTTTATTAATTTTGAATATAAAAATTGCCAACCATAAGTTTAAGAAAAACTTCTGGTTGGCAATAATGTATTCGCTCATGTTAGAAGTATCCATGAACGTCATCGATGCATATATGCAAAAGTAGATTTATTAATCTCTTAAAGCTTGCAATTGATGCTGCAAACGCACATATCTACATAATGGTGAAGAATCCCCACGCATGGCATTACCTAAATTGTCAGAGGCTTTAAAGATAGCTTGCAAATTATCTGGTACTTGAACTTTTTGAGCACCCACCTTTTGTATATATGCATGTAGTGACTGATCAAATGTATCTGGAGTCCACGAAGTTTTATTAGTAGAACTACCATGCCAGATAACAACAGATCCATAAATAGCAGAATCATTGCTTTGTGCAAAACCATTAGAAAGAACGTTACGATTCACAAAGTTCAAATAATGACCAACTGCATTTTGGAATTTCTGCAATACCGACTTATCTGGATCGTTTTCAAACAATGATTCAGGCAAGTTATCCAAACCAGAAATATTGTGACGGTAAGATTCGAGATTATTGCCAGCTTTAAGCGTATATACATGACCATCATCGTTAAATGTGCCATTATTGACAGCAGTATCAAAAATGGATTTTTCTCCGTAATACCAACCCTTCATTGGACTCTCATCATCGTTCTCATGAGTGGTAGAAATATGATACTTTCCCCATGCAAGATTCTCTGAATTGTATCGATAAGGATGCTGTTCCTGTGCGGCCATAACAGCATGCGCAATACGAGTATCAGAGAACATGCTATGTGCGATTGCTTCTGCAATACTACGCATACTTATATTAACAGGTCCAAGCCCTTCAGAAGCTCGCAATGCATTCAATTGCTTATTGTAATTTGCTGCATTCATAACTTCAAAAAGGCTGGCTGCAGATACTGGGTAAGCATTCCTTGCTGGAGAGTAGAAAGTAGGAGATTTTTCTTCACCAACAGGACGAACTATTTGTGTATAACCACCGTCCGATGTTGAAATCTTCGGCCCCATAACTTCATAAGCCTTAATAGTTTTACCTTGCATAATTGCTAATGCATCTTGAGCATCTCGCAAATCATCCCCGGTAAGATTGCCATATGTAAGAAGATTCTTAAGATAGTCTGTAAAAGTCTCTTTAACTAGATTCTTCTGATTGAGTGCGCTTGCAACTTCAGTTTCATACGCGTTGTAGAGATTTAAATCTTCAGGAGAAAGAGCAGCTTTTACTTGCTCAAGTTCACTGTTAATTTCTTGAATCTTCTGAGCTTTTTCCTGTGGAGTAAGTACGACTGGAGCTTCGTATGCATCATCATTTGTGTTAGGTTCTGCTACGGTAGTGTCTCCACTAGGAGTATCTGGCGTCACTGGCGCAGGAGCAGGAGCCGGTTCCGGAGCTGGAGCTGGTTCTGGAGCAGGTGTAGGGGTATCTGGAAATACGTCAGAATCATTGTCACCTATACCACTTAAGTCATCTAAATCACCAAGATCATCCAAGCCACTTAAGTCACCTAGATCACCAAGATCATCCAAGCCACTTAAGTCATCTAAATCACCAAGATCATCAGAGTCGCCTAAGTCACCTAAATCACCAAAATCACCAAAATCATCAGAGTCGCCAACAAAAAAACCTTGATAATCGTTATCGACAAAACCATCTAAATCTGTGTCATCACCAAAATCACCAACGCTCTTATCGTCACTTTCTGCAGATGGTGTAGGAGTTACTGTTTTAGCATAGTCAGATGGAATTTTAATAAAACCATCAAGTGCTGATGGAGCTGGAGCTTGGAAATCTGAACCGTCAAGAGGTCCAGCCATTGCAGGAGTAGCGAAAGCCAACCCGGCAACAAATGCAGCGCCAAATGAAAACGCTACTATAGCCTTCTTATTTAACATATAGTTCCCTTTCTTATCTACAATCCCAACGGTATTGCTTAACGTTCAAAACATATTTACAATGCTTTATTATTCAACCTTTGCAATTACATAGTGCATGAAAGACGCAGCCTCCAAACACTTAAAGTTGAAAACGTTTGAAAAACATTCTACTCTATTTCACCTACAGCAACGCCTTTTCATGACTTAATTTTGACAATTTTTAGCGATTACTACAGTAATGACAATACAACGAGTAGCTATTATTCAAATTTATATCCGTGTTTTCAATTATAAATCGAACATGGAAAGTTATAGGTCAAAAGGCTTCAGACACACTTTCAATCTGTAACCTCAGTTTCTGCAGATTACACAGTTTTTGCCGATTACCATAATGCACTAAAAGGTATGAGCATAAAAAAAAAATGGGGACTGAGTATTACCTCAATCCCCATCTCATTCAATAGCTTAACAATACTACTCAGAGCTTCACATAAGCTACACTCAAAGCAACACTATTTCGCTTAGCAATCATGCTTAGTGACGGATCTTGCGAAGAGCAGCACCCATACCAGCAAGCACGGAAGCAGCAACAGCAGCCAAAGCTACAGCAGCACCAGTGTGAGCCAATGGAGCAGCAGCAGCATGCTTCTTCACAGGAGCCTTAGCAGCAGCCTTACCAGGGAAGTTACCAGCCTTCTTCATAGCATCCAAAACTTCCTTAGCACCAGTATCGCAGCTCAAATCCTTAGCATGATCATTAGCAGAATCCAAGATAGCTGCAGCACGAGTACGGTTATGATGCGCAACCTCAGCAAGCTTAGAAGCAGCAGCAAGATCAGCCTTAATAACCTTAGCTGCATCCCAATCCTCAGCCTTCTTAGCATCAGCGTAATCAGCATTCAGCTCAGCGAGGACATCCTTCACAGCAGCCTCAACATGACCATAATGAGCAACAGCCTTCTTCAACTGGTTACGAAGCTTACCCAAGTAAGCGCAGTTATCGCCACCGAAGTTCTTCAAAATGTTAGCCCAACCAGTCTGCTTCAAACCAAACTCGAGCTTATCAAGAAGAGCATCATAAGCAGCAACATTCGTCAATCCGTGCTTAGCAAGAAGAACAGTCAAACCCTTATAGTTCGTGAACAAATGCTCACTACCATCAGGAGACACAAACGTTGGCTCCTCAGCCTTAGGCTTTGGCGTTGGGGTCGGTGGAACTGGCTTTGGCTCTGGCTTCTTCTTAGAAGCACGAGCAGCATCTAACAAAGCCTGAGCACCCTCAACAGTCTTAGCCTTACGAATCTGCTTAGCAGCAAACGTAAAGCCTTCCTTCTCAGCCTGCTTAGCAATAGCCTCAATAGCAGGATTAATAGCAGGAGTTGGAGGAACCGGAGTTGGAGGAACCGGAGTTGGAGGAACCGGAGTTGGAGGAACTGGAGTTGGAGGAACTGGAGTTGGAGGAACTGGAGTTGGAGGAACTGGAGTTGGTGTAACTGGAGTCATGGTAGGAAGAAGCTCTTGAAGCTTCTTTGCAGCATTTTCCAGAGCCTGTTTATTCTCTGAAGTCTTATCATCCTTAAACTTCTTAGCCGCTGCAGTAAATTCATTTACAGCAGCACCGAAAGCCTTAACTTTCTTAGAACCGCCAAACTTATTCATAACAGCTTCAAAAGCACTCTTCGCAGCCTCAGCAGCTTTCTTGCTAGCAGGAGTCTTATCAGCCTTAAACTTAGCAACAGCCTCCGCATAAGCCTTACGAGACTTACCAAGCTCATCAGCAACACTCTTTACCTTGGCGATCAGCTCTTTAAAACCTGACTTAGCAGGCTTTGGTGGAACTGGAGCTGGTGGAACTGGAGTCATGGTAGCAAGAAGCCCTTGAATCTTCTTTGCAGCATTTTCCAAAGCCTGTTTACTCTCTGAAGTCTTATCAGCCTTAAACTTCTTAGCCGCTGCAGTAAATTCATTTACAGCAGCACCGAAAGCCTTAACTTTCTCAGAACCGCCAAACTTATTCACAACAGCTTTATAAGCACTCTTCGCAGCTTCAGCAGCTTTCTTGTTAGCAGGAGTCTTATCAGCCTCAAACTTAGCAAAGGCATCCTTATAAGCCTTATGAGAGTTACCAAGCTCACCAGCAACACTCTTTACCTTATCTAGCAGCTCTTTAAAACCTGACTTAGCAGGCTTGGTTTCATCCTTCTTATCGGTTTCACCTGGCTTGGTTTCATCCTTCTTATCGGTGTCACCTGGCTTGGTTTCACCCTGCTTGGAATCTGTTGCGTCAGTCTTCGTATACGCAGCAGTCTGAGCTTCAGTTGGCGTGCACTCAGCTTTGAGCTGTTCAAGAGTCTTTTTTGCTTGCTTAGCATCAGCAACTTGAGCATCAGTGCAAGCAGATTTAGGTGTTTGCACATCACCATCTGCTAATGCTGGGACTGCAACAGCAATACCAGAAAGAAGCGTAGCGCCAGCAGCAAGTGCGGCAATAGCCTTCTTATTTAACATAATTAAACCTCAATCTCTTTATGGATTTGCACTCAATATAAGCACAAAACAAGGGATTCTTGGGGATTTAGCTCCCATTTTCGGGTTATAGAATTTTCGCCTATAACCTCTTTTCATACGAGAAAATCTCCTATGAAAAAGGCTCGAAGCAGCAATCGTTGTCAACAACAAATCTCAACTTCAAGCCTTTAAATAACTTAGCACTACCACTCCCTTAACAGCAGTAATACCAAACTTAGCTCATTAGCTCTTAAATTTTTTACTTACTAATCACTGTTTTAGCAAAATAATCCGCAAAACATTTAAGAACAGCTTGTGGCACAACAACTAAAAAGCCCTTATACCACAAGCTGAGCGTAAGAATTTATTTAGTGACGGATCTTGCGAAGAGCAACACCCATGCCAGCAAGCACGGAAGCAGCAACAGCAGCCAAAGCTACAGCAGCACCAGTCTTAGCCAATGGAGCTGGCTTAGCAGCTGGAGCTGGCTTAGCAGCAGCTGGCTTACCTGGGAAGTTACCAGCCTTCTTCATAGCATTCAAAACTTCCTTAGCACCAGTATCGCAGCTCAAATCCTTAGCATGATCATTAGCAGAATCCAAGATAGCTGCAGCACGAGTAAGGTTATGATGCGCAACCTCAGCAAGCTTAGAAGCAGCAGCGAGATCAGCCTTAATAACCTTAGCTGCATCCCAATCCTCAGCCTTCTTAGCATCAGCGTAATCAGCATTAAGCTCAGCGAGGACATCCTTCACAGCAGCCTCAACATGACCATAATGAGCAACAGCCTTCTTCAACTGGTTACGAAGCTTACCCAAGTAAGCGCAGTTGTCACCACCGAAGTTCTTCAAAATGTTAGCCCAACCAGTCTGCTTCAAACCAAACTCGAGCTTATCAAGAAGAGCATCATAAGCAGCAACATTCGTCAAACCATGCTTAGCGAAAACAGTGGTAAGACCCTGATAGTTGGTGTAAAGATTCTCGTTACCTGGCTCAGCAGTCATATCCTCAGCCTTAGGTGCTGGAGCTGGAGTTACAGCTGCAGGAGCATCTGGATCGCCGCCTGGCAAAACGTGAGACCAAGAATCCTCTGCCATTGCTGGAGCAGCAAAAGCGAAACCGGAGAGAAGTGTGGCGCCAGCAGCAAGTGCGGCAATAGCCTTCTTATTCAACATAGTATTTTCCTTTCCTCTTCTCCTTCGCACTACATAGCACGAAGAAAACTTCAGTATCTTAAGGGGCTACAACCCCTCAAGAATCACGCAAGGCGCAAAAACCTAACGCAACTGATATCAAGATACCCTACCTCATTTACAAAATCAAGCTTAATCTACAGCAAAAAACAGTAATTACTAACATTGTTGTTAAAATATTTATTGTTTTTGTATTAATAAATCTTAATATTTAAAGCAATATTGCGCATATTGTATAAAAAATAATAATTTCAAGAATTTTAAAGATTTTTTTCAGAAAATTTTCAGGAAAAACAAACAAACTTCTAACAAACACAAACTAACAGCTGAAAACAATACTCTTCCAGCATATACGCATAACAACACGCCGAAATAACAGCACAACACAAACCATCAACTAAACCAAAGCGCTAGTAGATCTCAACGCTAAGACAGAACCTAGATTGTTCAAACTAGACTATATAAAAACAAGCAGTAAACAAATTCAACTTGCGATTATTGCACACTGCGACAAAATCTACAAATCTTAAGTTTATGTTCACTATGCTCTGTTTCCTGTATGTATGATTTTCACTATGCATTACATCATCGTATACATTATCTACATATCTATATCTATTTATGCATGTATTCGGTATACATCGTCTTTCTACCACAAAAGCACAAAAGGCGGCAGGAATAATCCTACCGCCTAATTTTCACTATGCGCATACACATAAAACTACGTCACACGCAAAGCAATAAAAAGCTAGAACTACTTAAGTTCCACAGAAGCGCCGGCCTCTTCAAGAGCAGCCTTAGCCTTCTCGGCATCTTCCTTCTTAGCCTTCTCAAGAACAGCCTTTGGAGCGCCATCCACGAGAGCCTTAGCTTCAGCCAAGCCAAGGCTGGTCAAAGCACGCACAGCCTTGATGACTGCAATCTTCTTGTCGCCAGCAGCGGTAAGAACGACGTCGAACTCGTCCTTCTCTTCCTCAGCAGCGCCAGCAGCAGCTGGAGCAGCGGCAACAGCGGCGACAGGGGCAGCAGCCTCGACGTCGAACTTCTCTTCAAAGGCCTTGACGAACTCAGAGAGCTCAACGAGGGTCATTTCACCAAAAGCTTCAAGAAGCTCTTCACTAGTGAGCTTAGCCATAATGGCTTCCTTTCTTACTTGGCCAGGCACACGTTGTGCCTTACGACCATAACATTTTTATTATTTATTAGTCTCATGCAGCAAGCTGCAAGGGAATCAAGCGGCCTTTTCCTGCTTCTCGCGCAAAGCGTCGATAGTACGCACTGCCTTGGTTGGCAAAGCGTTGAACAAGTAGGCGGCCTTGGACATGGTGCCCTTGAGCGCGCCGGCCATTTCGGAAAGCAACTGTGGACGCGACTTCAAGTCGGCGAGTTGCTTTGCGCCTTCGGCATCGTAAACGGTTCCATCTGCGAAACCGCCCTTGACAACGAGGGCTTTATTCTCTTTGGCAAAATCACGCAAGGTCTTAGCAGCCTCAATGAAATCACCCTTCACAAAGGTGATAGCAGTTGGACCAGCAAGAAGCTCATCAAGACCTTCGATGCCCGCTTCCTTAGCAGCAATACGAGCAAGCGTGTTCTTCGCCACAGAGTAGGAAGTATCGCGGCCTAGCTTTTCACGCAGAGTAGAAATCTGCGGAACGGTAAGCCCGCGGTACTCGGTAAGGTAGATAGCATCTGCATTACGGAATAATCCAGTAAGCTCTGCAACTACCGCTTCCTTTTCGGGCCTCTTCATGGCGTTCCTTCCTAAATTGGCCGTCGATTTGAAAGAAATGCATCAAAAGCACAGCTTTTCAGAGCAATAAAAAAGCCCTGCGCACCGGCAGAGCAACATACAAAGCACTAAAACGTACTTAAATTTTCGACTTATAACGCAATTCGCTATAAATCATCGCTCAACCTGTGCTGGCTTGACACATCAATTTCGGGAATCCTGCGATCCCACCAACGGTCTGTGGTTTACGATGGGAAAGTCTAATACAAATTCAAGACAATGTCAATAAGAATTTATGTAACATATAGAAATAAAAAAGAGGGCATGCATTTACACACCCTCAAATACATTATTTTCGCTGCTCTGTAAGTTTATTGCTTACAGCATTCTAGACTTTTACAGCACAGCGTTAGCAACGAAATCAAGCAAGAACAGCAAGGAAACAATCCAAAGCATTGGATGAACTTCCTTAGCACGCTTCTTGCAAGTCATAACTAAGCAGTACATGATGAAGCCTGCAGCGATGCCGTAAGAAATCGAGTACGAGAACGCCATGAATACAGCAGCAAAGAATGCAGGAATTGCTTCGGAAATATCGTCCCAAGCAATCTCCTTCAAAGAGCTTGCCATCATGCAACCAACAACCACAAGCACGCCAGCGGTTGCAGCTGCAGGAACTGCAGAAGCAAAAGGTGCAAGAACAATAGAAAGCGCGAAGCACACGGATACAACCACAGAAGTCAAACCAGTGCGGCCACCGGCACCAATACCAGCAGCAGATTCTACATAAGTAGTGGTGTTAGAAGTACCGCAAATTGCGCCAACGGAAGTAGCAATAGAATCAGCGAACAATGCGCGATCCATCTTGGAACTAAAGCCGGAACCGTTCTCCAAAGCCTTCTCGTCTTCCTCGGAGAAAATACCAGTGCGACGGCCGGTACCAATAAAGGTGCCGAGAGTGTCAAAAGTATCCGACATTGAGAATGCAAAAATAGTTACCAACACAAGCGGCAAACGAGCAGGATCAGCAAACAATGATGCAAAACCCTTATTGCTAAAAATAGCGCCGAAAGTAGTTGGGAGCTGAGCAAAGGCGTCAGTAACAGACACTGCATTGTTCAAAGAAGTTAAGCCCAAAGGAATACCAATTAAAGAAGTTGCAATAATTGTAATAAGCAAACTTGCGCGAACTTTAAGAACTGTAAGAACAATAGCAAAAAGAAGTCCAATAAGGAATAGCCAAAGCACAGGGTTATTCATAACAGCAAGACCTGGAATAGCAGCAGTTGGTTTACTCTTTGCAGCGGCAGCAGGATCTTTAGAAGTGAAAGTAATAAGACCAACACTCATCATGCCAACATAAGCTACAAATAAACCAATGCCACCGCCGATTGCTTGCTGTAGCGAAGTCGGGATGGCACGAATAATCATTTTACGAATCTTGGTAACGGTAATAATAATGTTAATTAAACCGCACAAGAACACCATGCACATGGCCTCTTGCCATGTAAAGTGCAATCCGAAGCAAACTGTGTAAGTAAAGAACGCGTTAAGACCCATGCCAGCAGCCTGTGCGTAAGGCACGTTAGCAAACAAGCCCATAACAAGGGTACCAATGATTGCTGCGATGATTGTAGCGAGGAAAACGCCACCCTTAGGCATGCCAGTTTGGCTTAAAATCATTGGATTTACGACGATAATATATGACATTGCAAAGAATGTAGTGAGACCTGCAGTGATCTCCGTTGATACATTCGTACCGTTTTCTTTGAGATGGAAGAACTTTTCCATAAACTCTCTGTTCCTTGGTTTTGACGCGCAAAAGACCATGAAAAAGCGCGGCGAAAGCACTTGAGCAATCGCGAACGCAATTACATTTGGGCATTCACGCAGAGGTTACTGCGACTCGTCGGAAGAACGAAAGCATCACAAAATCTTACATAAAATTATGAAAATTGCGATACCTTTGAACAACCGAACAGCTCTGACCTTACGCGCACGTGCTGACCAACAGAACAATGCAAAAGTGTTAAAAATTCAGCAAAATAGCTGAAAATACAACGCAAAACCCGTGCAAGACTAACGCAAGACTCGCCAAAAATTCAGCTAAAAATTCAGACGAGTCAGCGCCAAAACTAAGCCAAAACTCACCCAAAACGACCGGAAATATAGCGCTCAGCTTCGTCATTGCGCGGATTGTTGAACATGGTAGTAGTGTCAGCAAAGTATTCCAAATGACCAGGCTTACCAACGGCCTTCAAATTGAAGAAAGCCGTGTAATCGGCAACACGCGCAGCCTGTTGCATATTATGTGTCACAATCACAATCGTATAATCGTGCTTAAGCTCGTTAATTAAATCTTCCACAGCCAACGTAGAAATAGGATCCAGCGCCGAGCAAGGCTCATCCATAAGCAAGACTTGTGGATGTACTGCCACTGCTCTAGCAATACAAAGTCGCTGCTGCTGACCGCCCGAAAGACCGATGCCAGGCTTATCTAAACGATCCTTAACTTCATTCCATAAGTTTGCACCGCGTAATGCCCACTCAACTAAGTCGTCGGCATCCCGCTTAGCAATCTTGCGATTGTTTAAACGCACGCCTGCAAGCACATTTTCTCGAATAGACATAGTCGGGAACGGGTTCGGACGCTGGAACACCATTCCAACATCTCGCCGAACTGCCACAGGATCCACATCTTTGCCGTATAAATCGCGGCCTTCAAGCAGTACCTGACCTTCTACGCGCGCACCCGGCGTAATCTCGTGCATGCGGTCTAAAGTGCGCAAAACGGTTGATTTTCCGCATCCAGAAGGTCCAATAAAAGCCGTCACCTTATTTGGCTCAATGTTTATGTTAACATCTTCCACTGCTAGAAAATCACCATAGTAAATATTCAAATGCTTAACATCAATGCGCTGACCCATTTTGTACTCACTTTCTAAAAATTTATTTCGCCTTACTTTGCCTTTAGCGCAATTTACTTCGACTTCACCGCAAATATGCGAGCCACCACGCGTCCAATAATATTTAGCAACAGCACCACCACAATCAGCGTCAAAGCGGCAGCCCAAGCGCGCTCCATTGGAATTGTTGTAACGCAAGAAGCCGGCGCATTAGCTGGGCAATTTGCTGAAAGTTTAGAATATTCTTGATAAACATAAACCGGCAAAGTCGTCATTTGCCCGTCGAATAAGTTGAAATTCGTGGAAGCAATAAAGCCTGAAGCCATAAGCAATGGCGCAGTTTCGCCAATAACGCGCGCAACTGCAAGAATACAGCCAGACACAATTCCCGGAAGAGCAGTTCTCAAAACAATTTTCGTAATCATACGCTGCTTTGTTACACCCAAAGCTAAAGCAGCTTCGCGCAAATCGTTCGGCACAATTTTTAGCATTTCTTGAGAAGACTTTACAACAGTTGGCAACATCAGTAACGAAAGTGCTACCGATCCTTCAAAACCGTTAATAGTTCCAGGACCTGCAAGAAGAGCAAACATAGAAAATGCAAACAAACCAGCAACAATTGACGGTATACCGCTCATAACATCCACAAGCAGATTAATTATGCGCGAAATTTTGTTTCCTCGAGCATACTCAACCAAATACACTGCACACATGAGACCAATTGGAATCGAAATAAGCATAGCTCCAAGAGTTACTTCAAGAGTTCCAATAATGGCATGCAAAATACCGCCGTAACCGCCCGTGCCAGTGGCTGCGCCGCCAACTACGTACGTCATATTATGCGTTAAAAAGTCAAGATTTAAGCGCTTAATGCCGTTCATAATTGTTGTTAAAAGCAATGAAACTAAAGGAATAACCGCCACTATAAACGACAAGAAAATCAGCACGCGCATAAGCATGTCCTTGCGTTTGCGTGCGGCTATAGAAGATCTGGTTGGACGGAATTTATTGAAGTCAATAACCGGAGCTGCGGAATTTTCAGCGGAAGTATTTTCAATAGAAACACTTTCTGCAGAAGCACTTTCACTAAGCTTTTCAATATTATTAATTTGATTTGCCATTTATGCGCCCGCCTTTCCTGTAATTTTGCGAGCAATAAAGTTGACTGCAAAAGAAATAACGAACAAAACTAAGCCGGTTGCAATAAGCGCACTTACGCCAAGACCATTCGCTTCCGGATATTGCGCTGCAATATTTGCGGCAATAGTTTGATTTTGAGAAGCTTTGAAAATATTGATACCAAAAGTAAATCCAGGAGACAAAATCATCAAAACTGCCATTGTTTCGCCAAGTGCACGACCCAACCCAAGCATAGAAGCTGACACAATACCAGACTTTGCAAACGGCAAAACAGCTAACTTAATCATCTCCCACTTCGTAGCACCCAAAGCCAACGCACCCTCCTGCTGCAAGCGAGGAGCCTGCTGGAAAATATCGCGAGCCATCGAAGTAATAATCGGCAAAATCATAACAGCCAAAACTAAGCTAACTGTTGCAGCACTTCTGGAAGGATTTGCTACAGGGCCAGCAAACAACGGAATCCAGCCAAAAACTTTAGAAACCCAATCCCAAAATGGATATATTGCTGGCACTAGAACCAATCCGCCCCACAAACCATAAATTACGGACGGAATTGCAGCAAGCAAATCAACCACTCCACTTAAAAGCGGAACAATTTTTTTAGGAGCATAATACGCAATAAACAGCGCAATACCAATTGCCACAAAAAATGCGAACAGCAGTGCGAGCGCAGACATAAGCACAGTCCCAAAAATAAGAGGAGCTACGTAGCTTATGAAATCATGTGCCTTACCACCAGTAAAGTCGGAAAATACGCGATTTACTTGCGCGTGACTCCCGCTTATGAGCGGCCACGCGCGAAACAGCAGAAATACCGCGACTGCAGTAAGCACTAACAAAATCAGCATGCCACAGCTTGCAGCCACGCCTTTAAAAAGACGATCCGCAATATGAGTACCTGCATAATTTTTGCTATTACTCTCAGAAATTTCAGCAGCTTCGTTTGCTCTATTCGCAACTGCTGTCGCATTTTTCGTAGAACTCAATCATGCTCCTTTTAACTAATATTTTTATAATATCAGTTACGAAAAGTTTTTACTTTTTATTTTTACTTTCCGATTTTTATTGTATTAATTGACTTGTTAATTTTGCTAACCAAATTTTGCGGAAGTGGAGCCGTTCCAGCAGCAGAAGAAGCAGCATTCTGGCCTTCGCTACTCGTTACGTAGCTCAGCCAAGACTTCACAAACTGCGCAGTTGAAGCATCCTTATAAACCGAGCAAGAAATATCGTAAGAAACTAGCACGATCGGATAAGCGCCCTTAGTTTGCGTATTATGATTAATTTTCATAACAACGCGGTTAGGATACTTTGCCGAGATATCAGAATCAATTTCGGAATCAGCCAAAGTTTGCGAAGCCGCTTCAGGAGAAATCTCATTATAAGTATCCCCCACCTTCACAGCAACAGTGCCAAGCTTTCCAACTTGAGAAAAATCAGCGTAACCAATAGCACCGTCAGCCATGCGAACCGTTGACACAACACCGGAAGTGCCTTTCGCACCTTGACCGACGCTATTTGGCCAGTTTTCAGAAAGATTGTGCGACCAATCATCTGGAGCTGCATCCTTCACATAGCTTAAGAAGTTCTGCGTCGTACCAGACTTATCGGAACGGTGAACAACTGTAATCGCCTTATCTGGAAGCTTTAGCTTTGGATTTTGCTCTTTAATTGCATCGTCATTCCAGCGCGTAATTTTGCCGTCGAAGATTTTGGCGATTGTAGAAGCGTCCATATTTATGTGTTTTCCAGCATCCGAAACGCCTTTTAGATTAAAGATTACAGCAATTGGAGATACGTATACTGGAACGTCGAAAGCTGTAGTGCCATTTGCGCAAACCGACTTTGACTTTTCTATCTCGTCGTCACTTAGCGATTTATCGGATCCAGCCCATGCTGTGGCTCCCGTCATAAATGTTGTAACTCCTGCGCCTGAGCCAGTCGGATTATAGGCGATTTTACTGCCAGGATTTTTAGATTGGAATCCTGCAATCCATGCCTCTACTGCAACCTGCTGCGAAGAAGCGCCAGAGCCTTGGAAATTGCCGGAAATTTTTGCATTCTGCGCACCAGTTGCGTTGGAATTATCAGCAGGAACGTTGTCGCCGCAAGCAGCGCAAGTTGCGCACAAGCCGAAGGTAAGCGCTGCCGCAGCAATAGTGCGGAACTTAAGTACGCTTTTATTTGATTTTGTTGTAGTTATTTTGGTTGCATTCAATTTGTTTATATTTAACTTACTCATATCGTTACGCATATTCTTCTTTCCTTTCATGAAGAACTGCCTTGCGCCCCACCACACTTTCGCGTTCCTATAGCCGTATTTGCGAATTGGGCGCATTCTTTTAATTAATCCCTATCTTTTTTTTATTAACGCAACCATCATAAATAGGTGGGTTAAACCGCACCGGCAAAAATAAAGTGGGTATCAAAAATGGCGGTATTTGAAGCTAGCGATTGCACGACTTAAGTAAAATGAAAGTCGGCGACCGTCTCAGCGTGTCGAAATGTCACAAATTACGAAGAATATTTACCGTAATTTTTGCAGCCGTGTCCGCATATTCAGAAATATCAAAAGTATGAAAATCCTCGTATTTTGTGTCCGCATTATCGCTCATTGCGCGCACAACTAAAGCAGGAACGTCGTTACGAGCAGCAACATGCAAGACTGCTGCTCCTTCCATTTCTACAGCATCCGCTTGAGTAGCTGCAATTACTTCCGCAACTTTTTCTGGCGAATCAACAAAATAGCCGCCGGACGCAATAGTGCCAGCAATATGCGTAATTTTCATATCGGTAAGCACTTTGCTAGCTACTTTAAGCAAGTAATCATCCGAATGAAATTCGCTTGCAAACGGCTTCCATTGACCGATTAAGCGCATATCAGTATCGAGATATTTTACAGTTTTTCCAAGAACAACATCGTTCGTATGCAAATTTTTATTAAGATTTCCTGCAATTCCAGAAAAAATTACGACTTGAGGATGGTATGCGTCAATAAGATATTGCACAGTTGCAGCAGCATTTACCAGACCCATTCCGCCAACCGTAGCTGCAACTTCAATTTCGCTGCCATTCGCCGAGTCAAGAGTGCCGCAAGATACATCAAGACTTGCAGACTTATCGTGAGTCACATTCTCAAGCGCGCTAGCAATATGAGCAACTTCCTCATCCAAAGCGCCAACAACAGCAACTTTAGTAATTTTCTCAGTATTAGACATGAGCAGAATCATCCTTTTTTACTTCGCTACTTACGCATTTATCGTTATTCTTAACCAAAAACACGCATACTAAAGTCATAATAACAAAAGTTAAAGTAGCAATCTTCAGCAATGCGCCGCACTGAAAATCAAACCACGGATTCGTAATAGGAACATTGAAAAACGCAATAATTTGATCTTGCAAAGCAAGAAAAGCGAAAAATCCAGCTATAAGAAGCACACAAACTAAAGTACCAACAATGCGACGCCATCCGCGAGCAAAAATAAGCAAAACGATTCCAGTTACAAACGGCATAAAAACGCTAAACCAAAATGCAGAATCCGTCACAAGCGTATACCCAGCACTGTGAGTGCCACGATACCACGCAAAAGCAAGCAGAATAACACCAGTTGCAATCAAAGCGAACAACACATATTTCACAATCGGAAACGCTTTACATGCAAAACCTTTATTCGCTTTATTCAAGTCTTTGTTATACATTTCAACACACTCCCTTGTACGCAAAATATAGTGCAAAAATAAACGGCAAATACAGTAAGAAATATAAGCCAAGTAGAAGTAAATTAAGATTATCTTACTATAATCTATAATCTATAATCTATAATCTCTACGGCGTGTTGCAACAGATTTAGCTAAAGTTCTTAGCAAATCGGCAGTATCTTCCCAAGAAATACAACGATCCGTAATAGACTTGCCGTATTCAAGCTCGCTAAGAGGAGCAGGATCTTGATTGCCGCCCTGCAAGAAGCTTTCCATCATAACGCCCTTAATGCCCTGCTCGCCAGCAGCCAAACGATCCGCAATCTCGCGCACAACCTCAATCTGACGATGCTCATCCTTGCCAGAATTACCATGCGAACAATCCACAACAACGCCGTTAGAAGCCACACAACCAGTGCCCAAACGCAAACGAATTGAAGCCACAGCAGAAGCAACCGACGCAGCATCATAATTCGGACCCTTACTAGAACCACGCAAAACCACATGGCAATCCGGGTTACCAAGAGTCTGCACAGCACAAGCGCGACCAAGATGATCAATACCAAAGAACGTATGGTGCTGGCTCGCAGCCAAGCAACCATTCACAGCCGCAGAAATCGAACCATCAGTAGCATTCTTAAAACCAACCGGCATAGAAAGACCACTAGCAAGCTGACGATGAATCTGAGACTCGGTATTACGTGCACCAATCGCACCCCAACTCACAGCATCAGCAATAAACTGAGGGCTAGTCGGCTCCAAAAACTCAGTAGCAGCAGCCAAACCAGCATCCAATACGTCAAGCAAAGTCTTACGCGCGAGTAACAAACCCTTATGAATATCATGCGTTCCGTCAATATCCGGGTCGTTAATCAAACCCTTCCAACCAAGAGCCGTGCGTGGCTTTTCAAAATACACGCGCATAACAATAAGAAGCTCACTTTCAAGCTCAGCACGCAACTTAGCTAAACGACTCGCATAATCAAGAGCAGCCTTAGGATCATGCACAGAACACGGGCCAACAATAACAAGAAGACGATCATCGTCACCATTTAAACAGCCACGAATCTCATCGCGCGACTCAGCAACAATATCCTGCGCATACGGCGACAACGGCAACTCGCCAAGCACCTGAGCAGGAGTTGGAAGCGGCTCAAGCTCAAGCACGCGGCGGTTGATAATGCAATCAACGCCAACCTGATCTTCCCAACGCTTGAATTTAGAAGAATTAAGCTGATTTTTTTCGGCCTCAACAGCACGACGTACAGACTGAGCATCTTTTTGATCTTGAGCTTGCATAAAACCCACCCAATTCTAAATAAATTACGCTAAATTACGCCTAGACGTAACAGCTTGAGCTAAAGTATACAACAATTCTTTAGTAGAATTCCAAGAAATGCAAGAATCAGTTATAGATTTTCCGTACTCAAGCTCGCTTAAAGGAGCAGGAGCTTGATGCCCACCCTTTAAGAAGCTTTCCATCATAACACCATAGACTCCACGCTCGCCCTTAGCTATGCGCTCTGCAATATTCTGAACTACTTGAGCTTCACGAATTTCATTCTTGCCGCAATTTCCGTGAGCAGCGTCAATAATAATGCCCCTAGTGCACATACTTTGCTGGGCATGTTTATCGTAAGAATCAAGAGCTTGCAACGCAGATTTTACAGATTCTGCATCATAATTAGGGCCTTTATTAGATCCACGCAACACAATATGGCAATCGAGATTACCTTTTGTTTCGGCAGAAATAACACTACCGTCAAGATTAATAGAAAGAAAATGATGCTCAAAACTAGCCGTGTAACAAGAATCAGCTGCTGCTTTAATAGAACCATCCGTAGCATTCTTAAAGCCAACAGGCATAGAAAGACCACTGGCAAGCTCGCGATGCACTTGAGATTCAGTATTGCGAGCGCCGATTGCACCCCAACTAACTAAATCGCATAAATACTGCGGAGTAATAGGATCAAGCCATTCCGTAGCGGTAGGCAGACCAAGCTGCAAAACATCCAAAAGAATTGAACGAGCTAAACCCATACCTTTTCGAATATTAAACCTGCCGTCTAAATCAGGATCGTTAATTAAGCCCTTCCAGCCAACAGTTGTGCGCGGCTTTTCGAAGTAAACGCGCATCACAATCATCAGCTGATCGCTTAAATCTTTAGCAACTTCAGATAATTTTTGAGCATATTCATGAGCCGCCTTTGGGTCGTGAATAGAGCAAGGACCTACAATTACGAGCAAACGATCGCTTGTGCCGTGCAAAATATCGCGAATTTCTTGGCGAGATTTTAACACTAAAGAACTAATTTCAGGAGCAATTGGCATTGTTTGTATAAATTCGCGAGGAGCTGGAATAGGATCAAGCTGACGAATATTCACATCTACTGTTTCCGGAAACACAGCACTACTATCTAGCTGCAAAGTAGCGCAAGATGCGTTATTACTAGTGTTATGAATACTCTCCATCCGTATTAATCCTCTTACAGTAGCAATACGAGCAATATCTACTAATTACAAACAAATGTTTATGCTTCTAAACATATTCACAGTATCATATGGAGATACCTGTGGGAATTATTACATTTGATGTGGTCGGTGCTTGCATCTTTATTCAAGATGCAAGCACCGCCGCGCTCACGCGAAAAGCACACTGTGCTTTTCGCAATAGTGAGCGCGGCGCTTTGGAGTAGCTTAAGCACCCAATGCGCTTAAGCTAGGCTAAAGCGCCCATTGGATCCCACGCCGGTAATACGATTGCTGGTTCTTCCAGTGCTTTGCGATATTCTTCCGGAAGCAGATTCTTCGGCACTGCAACCTCATACACATACTCAGTAAACCAATCGTCGCTCATCGTAAAGTAACCCTTATCCGCAATATCCGTGCCCCAAGAGTTCTCCACACGCCAACGACGAGTAGTTGTACCATCATCAGCAACATCCACGCCAGCAAAAGCCATAGCATGATTCATTGCAGAATCAGCAAAACGCACGCGCTCTTCCTTATCCAAATCAAAATCAACGCCATACACGCGACCATACTCGAACAAATCTGTAGCCCAAGCTCCATTCTCGCGATCCATCATAGGGTGGCAGTCAGCACCAAACCATACTGGAATGCCTTGCTCAACCAAAATCTTACGCACACAATCCTTCATAAACTGGTTTGGCACGTTCAAATACTCGGTTGCATCTCCGCCGGCAACATTACCCAAATGCTCAATAGCAATCTTCTTACCCTTAGGATGCTCAGCGCGAGGATCGTCAACCAAGCACACATAATCCTCAAGACCAGCGTTCACGTACTTCTTCCAGAACTCAACTGGCGTAATCTCACCATCACGATGGAACTTGCCGTCGCTATCAGTCCACTCCCAATCGAAGCTCTTAGGCGGCTCACCCAAGTGAATTGTCAAAATCCTGTGGCCTGCAGCAGTAGCTTTTGCAATAATCTCATCAATTTCAGTAGCATTAGCATACATATGAGCTACAGCAGTGTGTAAAAGTGCACGCAACTGCGTATTCATAGCACCAGTATTCTTAGAAGAAGCGGTTTCTGGGAACAAATCCTTAGGAACCGCACCATACTTCTTGTACACGTTCATAGCCATAGTCCACTGGCCACCATCGCCCATAACATCGTGCAACAAATGTTGAATCAAACGAGAATCCGACGGCTCGCCCGCGCGAACCAAAGCGGCAACATCCTTCAAGAAGTAGTTAATTCGCTCAAGCTTGTCGTAGTACATAGCATAGTTCTGCGAAAACTCAAATTCCTTCAAACCAAGCGACTTTTTGGCAACAAAACGCGCCACATTCAAAGAGCTAAACAGCCAGCAACGACCAGAACGATCCTGATGTGTTGCATCTCCGTTATCAACAATGGTAGAAAAACGACGCTGCAGCAAGCGAGCGCGGTCATAATTACGCGCAACCTTATCAATACCAGCAGCAGTCACACCATTCATAGCTAAACGGTTTAAAGGATTTGCGTCAAAATCTTCTCGCAAACCCTGCAATGCTTCATCAGTCAAAGCGGTGATCTCGGTCACTGTATTACCTTCCATTTCATTATCAATATGTTATTTCAAATACCTACAATATTCGTATGTATGATATTTACGTAAGCTAACCATTTAAAAAGTAAATCAATTCAAAAACGCTTACGTTACTACTCACCATCATACTAATCTTGATCCGCCTCAGCTTCAGCCAAAGCTGCTTGAACGTCTCGCTGAGCTTGCTTAGCGTCTGCAACAGATTGCGCGCCTGTGTCAACATTTGCTTCAGCATCCTGATGATCCTGCTGAGCCTGCTGAGCATCGCCAAAATCAAATCCAGAGAATGCATTAGCAAACAATGAACGCAACTCAGTAACGCGCTGCGTAATAGTCGCCTCACGATGTTGCAACTGGCTTAAACGAGTAGTCATACCATCCAATTCCTGCTGAGCGGCAGATCTACGCTCTTCAACTTGAGCAGTAGCCTCCTGCATAGCCTTGCGCACAATCTCCGCAGCTTGGTCATCAGCTGCTTTATGTGTTTGTGCCGCGTAATCATCAGCTTCTTGATGTACAGTTTTCGCACGCGCAATCAACGCGTTTGCTTCTTCTTGAGCGGCACTTTCCTTTTCTTTCAAACCAGAAAGTAAAGCATCAACCTTCTTCGTTGCTTCTTCTTGTTGCGCCGCAATATCGGCACGAATCTGTTCAACTTCAGCGCTAACCTGACTTAATGTACGTGTGCGCTCAACCTGTGCATCATCAGCAATTTCCTGAGCCTTAGCAGCAGCAGCATCTGTAATTTCACCAGCTTTACGCTGTGCATCAGCCATCATCTTTGATGCGTGCTCGCGCATATCTGCTAATTTTTTATTAGCTTCAGTAAGAGCAGATTCAATTTGATCATTTGTTTCAGCTTTAGCACGAGCAATTTCTTCGTTCGCTGCTGCGCGCTGCTCAGCAATTTTTTGAGCTGCATCCGACTTAAGCTTAGCTATACTACTTTCTTGCTGCGCACGCTCAGAAGCCATGCGTTTAGTATGCTCTTCATGCGCATTCTGCAGTGCTAATTCTGCTGCGTCGCGCTGTGCTTGTACATCTTTCTCAGTAGTATCACGCAAACGTGCCGAATCTTCCTGTGCTGCCTGCATCATTTGTGTTGATTTTTGCGTAGCACTTGAAAGCATAGTATCCGCTTTAGTTTTAGCTTCTTGCATTAAATGAGCTGCATCAAGTTTTGCATTATTAAGCAATGTGCCAGCTTGAGCTTGCGCATTCTTCTTAATAGACGCAGCGTCTTGCTTAGCACGCTCAAGTAATTGCGCACTCGTTTGTTCTGCAGATGCCAATAATTGTTGCGCATTCGCACCTAAAGAAGCAAAAGTATTACCACTTTTAGCACGTTTCACATTATTTTTTTCTTCCTGCAACTGCGCTTGCAATTGCAAAATAGATTCATCACTAGAACGCACTTGCTCGCGCAAACGTGAAATTGTACGTTCATAATTTGCAAAGGCTTCATTTACCTTGTCTTTATCGTACCCACGCAACGCGGTTGGGAATAAATCCGCTACCATAATATTCCTTTCACGAGCCCCCACACAGCACACTATCTGCTGTGTACACACCATCAGCATTAACGCTATCACTTAAGCGCAAAAAACACTCGTGTGTTGCGCACGTTTTTGCTAAGCTCACACAAACATCACAAACTGAAACGCATCGCACTAGTCAAGCAGCATATTTGCAGACGAAGGATGCATATAGTAACGCACTGTTTCACGTACAATATCACGTCCAGCATCAATTTGTTGTTGCAACAGTAAGCCGTGATGACGAGCATCATGCGAACTTACTACCGGCGGAAAACTCACAAATCCAGCAAGAATGCGCTGATTCGATTGCCCAGCAGCCCAATGTAGCAACTGGTAAAACAGTGAATTGCACACATATGTTCCAGCGTCAGAACTTAATGTGGAAGCGATGCCATCATGCGCAAAACATTGCAAAATCGTACGCAGCGGAAGCCTAGTCCAATATGCTGCAGGCTCATTCTCTATTATTGGCATTTTTTGCGGACGATGATTATCCACATCTGGCTTGTTAGCATCAATTACGTTTATTGCACAGCGTTCCAACTGCACTCCACGCGCTGCATGCTTTACACCAGTAGCAATAACAATATTCGCATGTTCACGTTCAATAGTTGCTAATAATTCAGGCCACGCATTCGCAAAACTGATAGGGAGTGTAACAGCAGTAACATTTACATGGACATCCTGAGATGACTGCAACTGAACGCAATATTGAGAATCAGCAAGTGCAGATGGAACTTCATATGAAGGATTAACTTTTAAATCCTCATATGGATTAAATCCTGAAATTACAACGTTAATTTGCTGCATAATACTGTTAACTTTCTGCCGATACTTTCGCACTCCGCTATTTTGAATATCTTGTTACTTATCACGAATTACTAGTGCCAATAGTCTGCCTTCATGCGATTTTCCAGCAAGTTGCGCGCGCCTATGCGAATACCACAGAGGATTTTCCAAAGTGCACATCGGGTTTTGCAATTTTTGCAAACGTTCCAGCAAAGAAGCACCTTCTCCATCTACTTCACAAATTGTGCGCAATTCTTCATCTTCTGCCAGATATTGCGTTGCAGCCGTAACGCGCGGCAAAGCATCAACAATATTGGCAACTCCTGCGAGCGCTAAATCAATGCGCGCAGCTTCAGCAATATCAATACCCAGACCACCAAAACGTGTTTTCGTTACCGTTTGTGGGTAGCGACGTTCAAAATTGCATGCAATTTCTTCGCCAACTTCGTAGCAATCTCCACAAATGCACGGTCCGAGCACCGCAGTTATACGGGAACGTTCAGCTCCCTTTTCACACATGGCTTCAATAGCAGCATCAAGCACACCAGCTACTAATCCTTTTCTGCCACAATGCGCAGCAGCAATCACACTAGCCTCATCATCCGCAAGCAATACTGGTAGACAGTCTGCAGCAAACATTCCTAATGCGAGTGAGCAAACAGTAGTAACTTGCGCATCCGCTTCAATTCGCACAGCAGAATCAGCAAATCCTGTTGCATCAAAACCGTAAGAAGTATTCCATGAATTTACTACACTATCTGCGTCAAATACTTCTCTGCCATGAACTTGAGCAACAAGCGACAAGTCTGCTTGCAAAGCTTTCTGTAAAGCTGCACGATTGCTTGCTACAGCCTCCGCACTATCTTCTGCGCGTCCACCAAGATTAAGCGAAGCGAATGCACCTTCAGAAATACCACCCAATCTAGTAGTAAAAACTGCATGAGTACGAGCGCCTAATGCGATTGGAATAGTTACAGGAATCGGCATACCTTCTTTATCTTCATGTGGTAATGGCATGCCTGTTACGCTTGTTTGTTGCATATTGCTTTCTTTCACCCTAAATACGCCAATTCTTCGTCAGTGAGTTGCAAATCTGAAGCTTGCAAGCTATCCAAAATGGTAGCTGGCCTATGTGCACCAGGTATAACAAATACGTGCTCACCTTTTGCAAGTTCCCAAGCCAAAACTACTTGTTGATAGCTTACGTTATGATTTTCTGCAACTTTGCGGAATGGATCAAACAAGTGATCGTCATAAGGGTGACGGAACCCTCCTAATGGACTCCAGCAAACAAAAGCAATTCCAAGCTTTTCGCAATATTGCAACGTATCTTCGTTTTCTAAATGAACTGGAGAATATTGATTTTGTACTGCTACTAGCTTTTCTCCTAAAATATTGCGCGCAATGTCGATTTGTTCCACAGAAGCGTTAGAAATACCAATCTCTCGAGCTACACCTTCGTCAAGAAGTTGTTGCATTGCTTCAATAGACTCATTGTATGGAACCTCAGGATCTGGCCTGTGGAAGTAAAGAAGATCAATAGTATCGACTCCCAAAACCATTGCCGATTCTTTTGCATGACGAATCAAATGCTCTGGCTTACCATCCTTGCCCCATGTTGGACGACCGTCAGTGAAGTTGCGGAAATGACCGACTTTCGTTGCTACAAGAATAGAAGACTTGTCACCTTTCCAGCTTTCCAAAGCTTCGTGCACAAGCTTTTCTCCAGTTTGTTCTTCACCCCCGGAGCAGTAATACGCCCATGCGGTATCAATATGCGTGCAACCTGCATCAAGAGCTGCATGAATAGTTTCAATACCCATATCATGACCAAGATTATTTTCGATAGTAAGCGGCATTTCACCAAATCCAATAGCTGTTGTATCAAACGAGCCTATTGTGCGATGCATTACCATATTTCCACCCCTATTTTGTAAATCTTATGTTTTAGTAAGTATTTAGTATTGCATTACGCTACTTTACGCAGTAGCAATATATTATTACTTTTATATTTTATTTTATTGCACAGATTGCATAAAACATTTTAAATCACTATCGACAAGAAATGCCTCCAAACGCAAACGCAGCTTGAAGGCATTTCTATAAATATTTATTTTTATTTAGTATTTAATAACAAATTTTGTTTTAATACTATTTACGCAATTAATCCTCATCAAACGGATCAAAATCGCGACGCACACGACGGCGAGGGCGTTCAGTACGCTCTTCGCGTGCTGAACGATATTCATCATAGTGATCATCGTCTGCAGCATAACGCGGATTGCGATCAGAGCCTCGACGACCTTCTGAAATACGACGGCTCGAACGGTCCGCACGCTCATCACGGCTTTCACGAGTATCGCGCTCGTCGCGATCTTCATAATGATCATCACGACGAGAAACACGACGAGGACGATCGTCAAAATCGTTGTCATTGTAACGATCCTCGCGACGAACATTGCGTTCTTCATAACGACTTTCACGATCGCTATAACGATCATCACGGTCGTCACGCATGCGACGACGAGGGCGATCATCTCGATCCGAGCGTTCACGACTATCTCGGTCATCTCGACGAGCGCGACCGCGGTAATCACCACGGCTATCCCTATCATCACGGGAGTTGCGACTACGATTTTCACGACCAGTAGAAGTAGAAGATTCTTGATCTTCAAAACCTGGAATTGCCAAGGAAATCTTGCCACGCTCATCTACGCTTTGGACGATAACTTCAACATTATCGCCTTCCTTAAGCACATCTTCAACAGTGTCAATACGCTCACCATTCGCTAAATTGCGAATCTGAGAAATATGCAACAAACCATCAGTACCAGGTGTTAAATTCACGAAAGCACCAAAACTTGTAGTTTTCACTACCTTACCCGTGAAAGTCTCACCAGCCTTTGGAACGCGAGGATTTGCAATAGAATCAATAATTTCCTTTGCCTTCTGAGCAGCTTCGCCACCTTCGGAAGCAATATAAACAGTACCATCATCTTCAATAGCGATCTCAGCACCAGTTTCTTCTTGAATCTGGTTAATCATCTTGCCCTTAGGACCAATAACTTCGCCAATCTTATCGACAGGAATGGTGGTTGTGATAATGCGTGGAGCAAATGGACTCATCTCTGCAGGGCAATCAATGCACTCGTTAATAACTTCAAGAATAGTTGTACGAGCTTCGTGAGCCTGTTGCAAAGCCGCAGCCAAAATATCTGCTGGAATACCATCGAGCTTAGTGTCAAGCTGCAAAGCAGTAATGAACTCGGAAGTACCAGCAACCTTAAAGTCCATGTCTCCAAATGCATCTTCTGCACCGAGAATATCGGTTAAGGTCTTAAAGATATGCTTACCATCAACATCGCCAGAAACCAAGCCCATAGCAATGCCCGCAACTGGAGCCTTCAAAGGAACGCCTGCTGCAAGCAGGGAAAGCGTAGAAGCGCACACAGAACCCATAGAAGTGGAGCCGTTGGAACCAATAGCCTCAGACACCTGACGAATAGCATATGGGAACTCTTCGCGACTTGGCAATACTGGCACCAAAGCCTTCTCTGCCAAAGCACCGTGACCAATCTCACGACGCTTTGGAGAACCAACGCGACCCGTTTCGCCAGTGGAATATGGAGGCATTTCGTAGTTGTGCATATAGCGCTTAGTCTGTGGACCGGAAAGCGCATCCACCTGCTGCTCCATCTTAAGCATGTTCAAAGTTGTTACGCCCAAAATCTGAGTTTCACCACGCTGGAAAAGTGCAGAACCATGAACACGAGGAACAATATCAACTTCTGCAGAAAGTGTACGAATATCACGCAAACCGCGTCCATCAATACGATAGTCTTCAGTCAAAATACGACGACGCACAATTTGACGCTGTAATTCCTTAAAGGCGTTGCCGAGTTCCTTTTCTTTCTCAGCTTCGTCCATATCAGTGAACTCTTCAGCGATTGTTGCTCGTACATTTTCTTTAATTTCTGCAATACGATCTTGACGAGGAAGTTTTTCAGCAATAGAAAGTGCCTCATTTAAATCAGCATGCGCAATCTCATCAATGCGAGCATAAAGATCATCAGTATACTCTGGGAAGAGCTGGAATTCCTTAGTTTCTTTAGCTGCAATACGCTTCAACTCGTTCTGAGCGTCGCAAATTACCTTAATAAATGGCTTAGCAGCTTCTAAACCACCAGCAACAACTTCCTCATCCGGCTTAGTTTGACCTTCATCGTAAATCAAATTCCAAGCGTTCTTGCCAGCTCCAGCTTCAATCATTGCTATTGCAACATCACCATTGTCAATAACACGACCAGCGACCACAATCTCAAATACAGCGCGCTCACGCTCACTCCAGCGTGGGAAAGCAACCCATTGTCCATCAATGAGAGCTAAACGCACGCCAGAAACCGGACCTTCAAATGGCAAGCCAGAAATCATAGTTGACGCAGACGCAGCATTCAAAGCGATTACATCGTAGGCATCGTCTGGATTAATAGATAAAACTGTTTCCACAACTTGCACTTCGTTACGCAAAGTATGTGGGAATAGTGGTCGCAACGGGCGATCAATAATACGGCATGCAAGCGTCGCTTCGTTAGAAGGACGACCTTCGCGGCGGAAGAAAGATCCTGGAATCTTCCCAGCAGCATACATTTTCTCTTCCACATCAACAGTTAATGGGAAGAAGTCATAATTTTCCTTCGGACTAGATCCTGCGGTCGTTGTCGACAAAATCATGGAATCATCGTCCAAATATGCAGCAACAGCACCGTCAGCTTGTTGTGCAAGACGACCAGTTTCAAAGCGCAACGTACGCTTACCAAATGAACCATTATCAATAACGGCTTCTACAGCCTTAATTTCGGGACCCTCCACGGGTTCCTCCTTTTCTTAACTTACCTAATCAACCAACATGCGTAATAATATTGGCGAATTCGCACCATTACCATCTATGCGAATACTTGCACTCTTTGCAACCCTTGCGTTACGCCAACATTTCGTAGTGTTTTTTGTTTCGGCTACTTCAATCATCCGTATTCAGTTATGCTTCATTTTTCAATTATGTGTTGAATTATGCAGTAATTCTTTTTAGTTATAAATCTTACTTTTTCAGTTATAAATCCTCAATATTGCTTAACGTATCCCCATAATCTTTTACTCGATCAACCCAACTCGCACATACGCAAGTAATACAAAAGCAATACAAAAAGCCCGAGCTTAAGCCCGGGCTACAAGACTATCGGCGCAAGCCGAGTCGCTCAATCAAAGAACGATAACGATTGATATCAACACGCTTCAAGTAATCGAGAAGACGGCGACGATCACCAACCATAAGCAGCAAACCACGACGAGAATGATGATCGTGCTTATGCTCCTTCAAGTGCTCAGTCAGGTCAGCAATACGCTTGCTCAGTAAAGCAACCTGCACTTCTGGGGAACCCGTGTCACCCTCATGCGTCGCGTATTCGTTGATAATATTCTTCTTATCTTCAGCCGTTAATGCCACGGCGTCCTCCTTAATATCACTGCGCGGTGCTATAACCTTCTGCCATAGCGCTCTCGATCCGCGGGCGTTACACGCCGAATTTCTATTGTACAACTACTCGCCAACAACTTATTTTGTTGATCAAAATTTCCCATGCAAAATATCACATTGCTGTCATAAAACCGCCAAAAATCACCACTAGTATCGCCAAAACTTCAACCGCATAAAACATAATAAAAGATGCCCAGCTGCGAGTTAGCACATTTAGACGCGATTTTTTAGGAATAATAACAAGCAAACCAACGAATAATACAGCAAAAACAGCCACAGCAAATCCTGCAGAAATAATACCAAGATTAGCAGCATTTGCTAAGCCAGAAGCCGAACCGTATACAACGTATGTTGAATACCAAAAACTCATACTTAGCATACATAGACCTGCAATAAGCTGCTCCAACGAAAGAAATACCACAAGAACAAAACGCCAAATCCACCGATGCGATTCGATAAGTGCCATCGCAAGACTCGTAAAGGTAGCAACAGTAACCACCCAAGAAAGAAATACTACACCCTGAGCGGATAATCCTGCACAATGTGAGACCACCCATGACGTATACTGAACTGCAAGAGTACGACCAATCCAATATGGAACAACAATTGCAGTGAGCAATACTCCCAAATACACCCACCAGCGCTTAGGATTCGCATGTTTGCGCGAAAAATCAGCAATTGACAACTCTGTTTCTGGTAACTCTGGGCTTAAATATTCGGTAGCAACTATTTTTTCACCAGCGTGGTTATGAGTAGCTGTAGCGCAATTATGAAACTCAGCAGATTTAACTTCATTTTTTGCAACTGGAGTTCTTGCAGAAGTCACCTTCGATACAGCAGCGCGCTTTCTTGTTTTAATCGGTGTAAAGCTTTGAGGACGCTCCGTATTATGTTCATTATTCGACGCCATGAACTACTTCTCCTGCTCATCTTTAGTATTTATCTAATTTCGTAAGTCTTAATTTTGCAGCATTCCAATACCGCTTATCATTGTATGTTATAGCGTGCGCAATCAGTAGTACATACACTATATGCGTCCGTTTATGCCGACTGCTAAGCTCATAGGAAATGCATGCTTGCATGCGATTTTTGCTTACACAGCGGCACAAGACCCGCAAAACTACGACAGGATATCATGGAATTTATTCATTTTATTGTCAACTTACTTAAGGATCCACGCTCCGCTATTGCAAGTTGGATTGCGATGGGTACAGCTCCAGCATTAGGTCTTATTTTTCTCATTATTTTTATTGAAACCGGTGTAGTATTTTTCCCATTCCTTCCAGGCGACTCGTTACTGTTTGCAGCCGGCTTCTTCGCAGCACCGGACGCACAAACAGGACATAGTGCACTACCATTACCACTACTGCTCGCAATAGTATGGCTTGCTCCAATTATTGGCGATCAGTGTAATTATTTCATTGGTCATTTCTTTGGTCGTCGCATCGTAGAATCCGGCAAAGTTAAGGTACTTACGAAAGAGCGAGTTGCTAAAACTGAAGCCATGATTGAAAAATGGGGACCATTAGCCGTATTCCTCGGTCGATTCTTCCCATTTATTCGTACGTTTATGCCGTTTATTTCAGGCGTTTCTGGCATGCGTTGGATTCGATTTACACCATTCTCAATTCTTGGTGGTGTCATATGGTCGTCGCTTTTTACGTTACTTGGATATTTCTTTGGCAATATTCCGTTTGTGCAGAAAAATTTTGAATTAGTAATTGTTGCGATTTTGTTAATTTCTCTCGTTCCAACGTTTATTGGTTTATACAAAGCACATCAAGCAAAGAAAACAAACTGCAACTTACCTAACGACACAAACAACAATGCTCATACTGAAACAACGCAGGAGTAGCATATACACTTTCAAATAATTATTTTGCGACACTCAAGCACACTGCACTTATGAAATATTGTTTTTTTACATGATTTGTAGTACAGTGTGCAGAGTTGTCGTAAGATAGCATGTTGTTAGAACATTGGGGCTATAGCTCAGTTGGTAGAGCGCTTCGTTCGCATCGAAGAGGTCGTGGTTTCGATTACCATTAGCTCCACGGAGCCCACTGCATTCATTCCACCGCAGTGGGCTTTTAAATTTTTATGCGATTTTTAATATTCGACCCATGCAATAAAATCACGCTTTCACTTATTATCAGTTATTTATTATTTGTTTATGCCTCTTATTACGAAATACACTAATGCCGAGTGCTACACACAGAATTGCAATAACGCCAATGCCACAGTAGGCAACTGTTGCTAAAGAATTCGCAGACTCTTTTTGCCATGAACCCGCTTCGTATGCTACCGCACGAGAAGGTTCTTGTACTTGTGAATTAATTATCCAGTTGGTACGATTGTTATCATTTTTCTCACTTTCTTTACTAGTATGATTCGTTACAACTTCTTTCGCTGTTACACGCTGTATTGGCTTAGTACGATTCACAGCCTTATGCAAAATGGGCATAACCGTAACATTGTCATATTGCAACACCGTTACGTTCCCTGCATAATCAGTTGCTTCCACTAACACATTATGAGCAATACCGTCTGGTTTCATGAATAGTGACAACATTGGCTTATTGGCTGCTTTACCACGCCAAGTACGTTGCGTTTTGCCATCAATGCTATATGTTACTGATTGTAAATCTGCATTATCTTTGGCACTGATTCGTATTAATTTACCTTTTTTAGGAGTTTGATACACTTCATTACTACGCATATCAAAAACCGCTACTTTTGGCGCAAGATTATCTACTATAAATTGCAAGGTTGCAGAGTATACTTTCAATTTGCGTTGTTGCTTACTTGCACTATTTTCATTACAAGAATAATTACCAGCTTTATCTACTGAAGCAATAAGCACACGATAATGCGCATTATCTGCAAAATTACGACGAAAAATAGTATAGGTTAATCGATGCCAACCATGCTGCATACTACGATTTACAGAAAAATCTTGCCGCGATAATATTCGTGAAACACCGTCTTGTACAATACTCACTTTTGCAGGAGCTACTAGTCCACTCGGATTAAGCTCCTCAATATGTACATCCTGAGCATGTTGTAGTTGTTGATTATTCATTGCTGCTGTGGACTTGTCAACAGTAAATCTTGAACCACCACGGTTCATAGAAAATTGCAATAATCCACGAACAGTA
Organism: Gardnerella washingtoni; assembly: GCF_049262705.1. Taxonomy (NCBI): domain Bacteria; kingdom Bacillati; phylum Actinomycetota; class Actinomycetes; order Bifidobacteriales; family Bifidobacteriaceae; genus Gardnerella; species Gardnerella washingtoni. Next base: position 1,274,576 of record NZ_CP058398.1, read on the forward strand.
TTGTTCACTACATCTTGCGCACTCCATTGTAACTGGTAAACGTCATCGTCTTGTTTACCGTGATAAAACCCAGTATATTGCACCTTTACACCACGATTACTAGCCTTCACAGGCGTAGAAGGACGCAGAATTTGTGAAGCATGCATGCGACGTAACGAATATGTTATACTTTTGGTTTTTAGCCAACGATCCCTAATGGTCACTGTTGGCGTTACACTATGCGCATATGCTCCACCATTTTGAACTCCAGTAATAGTAACCTCTGGCGGATGTGTATCGATTATAAACGTATCGTGCCGCGAAGATGCCATGTTGCCAGATAAATCCTTCGCATAATATTTCACATCCCAAATAGCGTCACGTGCAAAAGAAATATCCGTATACCACACTTCTGGATTCCTACTGTCATTCTTTAAATTTTGCGCTGTTATATTCAAAACTTGTTTACCATCTGCAAATACTTTCGCAATTGATGTTGCATCATGGAGCAAATGCGCAAAAACGAAATAATCATCTTTAATAAGTATTCTCACAGAACGATTTTTTCGGAAATATTTACCTTCAGACGCACTGTTATTATCATAATTCAAACTTAGTTGAGGAGCAGTGTTATCAATAATCACAAATCGCAAAGGAATTTTGCGCTTAGTAGAATTTAATGTACGTAAACGCTGTTGTGCAATGACAGCATGCTCATTATTAGTCCTACGCAAAGGCTGTAAACTATGAGATTGATTACCTTGATGAAGTAGCACTTTCGGCAGGTATACGCTTACTCCAGCTATACGAACTGACACAGTACGTAAATCGTAAATCCCCTCATTGTTCAACTCAACTTTCGCTACACCAATCAATGTAGCACGATGCTTTTTGCAACGAAAATCTGTTACGACTGAAACTAGTTGTGATTTTGTTAACGTATTTACTTGTGTTACTCGATACTTATTCACGTTTACTGTAACTTTATGAATCTCTTTAGCTACAGTGGCATCTATACCGCTGATTGTTACAAGCAACGTAACTGAATGTCTAGCAAATACGTATTCTCCTTTCGTACGAACAGCGCGCTGCTTCGGCATAATAGCAATATTATTGATGTGTGCAATGTTCGAAATATGCTGCTGAAGTTCTTGTGCTTGCATCGGAAACTTTTGAGAATGCACTGACTTATGCAACGATGCTGTATGCGTAGTTGTTGTTGCGTGAGCAACAGAATTTACTGGCAATAGCAACGATGCAACACCCACACATACGAGTAACGCAGCATACGCACACGCCTGAATATTCATAAAACATGAGTCAAGAGTCTTATTAATACGTAGTTTCCAATTAATACGTAGTTTCCAAGATTGAGAACAATTCTTACACAATGTATTGTTCACTTGCGACCAAAAAATTATCCAGAATTCTCTCATATTTGCTAATACATGATTTTGTCGTGTCATCCGATTCCCCCCTTGTCATTGACACAAAATTGTTAGTATGCAAATTTGATTTACAATATTTTTCTTTTCACCTCCTGCATAGTTATGCTTCAACATCACACAAGATAATGCCGATCGTTTTAATAGCATTATTTTTCATCTTGTATTATTATTTTCGGCAAAAACTGCTGCAATCTCCTCTCGCACCTGCGGAACATTATTCAAAGCAATTCTTTGACGGTTTTCCGATTCATCGTTCACTACACGTGCCTGTTTAAGAAGATCATATGCATCATCACATAATTGCTGTAGCTCTTGCTTATTCACCCCACTTTCATAAAACATATGAAGCCATGAATGTAATGATTGCAATACAAGCTCTCCAGTATCCACACACAATACATCCTTTTGATTGCGCTGTGCTATTTGCACAAGCTGTTGCAACTGACGTACATATTGCTGATATGTTGTTGCATTCGGAGCATCCTGCACAACATCAACTATTCGCATATAACAGTCAGCAAGAGCAATGTATATATTCAATACAGATTTATGCGAAGTATCATGCAATATTCGTTCAGACGCAGATGCTACAGAAGATGATAAATCATCTTTTTTATGCTTTTCCTTTTCATATTTTTGAGCTTCACGGAACCAAACTTGCGCAACACGCATGCGTGCAAGCCTTTCTGTAGGCATAACTTTGCCAGAAAATCCCGCAAAATAGTACCAATATGCTTTAGCTATATCACCAGCAAATTGTGCCCATGCTTGAGTAGTTTCATGCAATTGTTGCTCATATACACTAATCAAACTCATAAGCTTCTGCTCTTCAACAGTACTCCACTGCTGATCGGCAAGTTGAACACGCAACAACACTCGAAGCGGACGCAAAGACATCTTACGAACATAATGTTTTTTCACCATGTTATTTTGTATTTGCATAGCATGGGCAACATAACGTCCTGCAACATCCGTCTTACTTTCACGTTCTGCTAAACGCACGTATGAATCATAATCAGCTTTATTACGACGTATTACATTCATACGTTTACGTTGCGATATGGATGTAGATGCTTGCTGTGTTTGTTTCATAGCAGCGTTACTACTGAGCACACCTAAGCAATTGAATAATATAGCTGTTAATACTATTACTGCAGCTAATACTCCTAGCGTTATGCCGTGTTTATTTTGTAGTAAGCGCCGCTTATTACGTTGCCTAGGATGACTACAATCCTTACGCTGTTTACTAGCATCACATTTCATATGTCGATAATGCTGAATCCGTTCCTTATGATGTTTACGTTTTATTCGTTTTGCATCAACATCATTATTTCGAGAACGATGTTCTTCATTATCATCGCATGCCTCTAATGCAGCAAACATAGCTTCACAATCTTGATATCGTTGCGTAGACTGCGTCGCTGTAGCAGTTGCAAGCACTGATACCAGTTGATCCAGCATTGCACAATGATTGCGATATGGTGATGCAACATGTAATCCCACATGCGAGGTTTCACTCGGCAATAATGCGTATAACAATGTCATACCAACTGAATACACATCACTTGCAGGAGTTACCACATTATTGTTCAACACTTCAGGAGCCGTAAACCGTGGCGTCGCAAACTGCACATCATTCTGCTCTATACTGCGCAGATCAAGAACACCAGTATGCGTATACCATTGTGTTGCAGCACCAAAATCAATTAAGCGTACCGACCCATCGTCAGCAATCATAACATGTGAAGGCTTAAGATCGCCGTATATAATCGGCGGGTAATGCGCATGCAAGTATGAAAGTATTGCACACAATTGCATACCCCAGTCACGTATTACTGTAGCATCTTGTAAACCATGCTCTCTCACTAACGTTTTCAGCGAACAACCTTTTACATAGTCACGAACAGCATATGCTCGACCATTTTCTTCAAAAAAGTCAACGATTCGAGGAATAGCAGGATGATCACATTCTTTTAACACATCAACTTCTGCACGTAACGATTGAACAAGACCCTTTTGGTATTCCTCATTACCTTGCAACACAGTTTCTTTTACAGCCCACTGTTTGTGTAATACAGTATCAACCGCAAGAAAAACGGTTGACATACCGCCATGACCCAATTCACCAAGTAACTGGTATCTACCACCTACGCAAACCACAATCAAGCCTCCGCAATGTTAACATCCTGCATTGTTCAGCGAATATTTCAACACATTGCTGAGCAATTGAATAACAATTGCGACTACTGTATCGATAAATTTGCGTAGCGCAAAGCTTTTTTAAGCTTTGTGGTTAAAAGGTCAAAGCCTAGCAAAAACTGAACACTTAACAATAAAGTATTCAGTCACCTAATAATATTTCTATATGAAAGAACGTGTATTAAATAAACGTTATCGTAGCAAAAATTGTACTAATCGATATTGGCCCCTAGTGCAAGCAACTTACCGCGGAAATCAGCATAACCACGATCAATTAACGAAATACCACGCACATTCGATGGACCTTGAGCAGTAAGAGCTGCAATCAAATGACTAAAGCCACCGCGCAAATCTGGAACATCAATATCTTGACCAGTTAACGGAGTAGGTCCAAAAATCACTGCAGAATGCTTGTAATTCCGCTGTTGGAAACGACAAGGCAAAGAACCCAAGCATTCACGATACAACTGAATCATAGCACCCATCTGTACAAGCGGCTTTGTAAAACCAAAACGATTTTCATATACCGTTTCATGCACAATACTCAAACCCTTAGCTTGTGTTAATGCCACAACAAGCGGTTGCTGCCAATCTGTCATGAAACCAGGATGTACGTCTGTTTCAATAGCAACAGGATGCAAATCTCCACCTGGATGCCAGAAACGAATGCCTTTATCCGTAACATCAAATTGTCCACCAACCTTACGGAATACATTCAAGAATGTCATCATTTCTGGCTGCGTTGCGCCCTTAATAAACACATCACCGTGGGTTGCAAGAGCAGCAGAAGCCCAAGATGCGGCTTCAATACGATCTGTTAACGCAGTATGCGTATAACCCTGTAACTCTTTTACTCCCTCAATACGGAATGTACGATCGACATCTACAGAAATAATGGCACCCATCTTTTGTAAAACGGCTACCAAATCCATAATTTCCGGCTCAATAGCAGCGCCAGAAAGCTCAGTACGACCTTCTGCAAGAACGGCTGCAAGAAGCGTCTGCTCGGTTGCACCAACCGAAGGATATGGCAAATGAATTTTAGTACCATGCAAACCATGAGGAGCAGTAATATGAATGCCATCCTCATGGTCTTTATCTACATTCGCGCCCAACTTTCGTAAAGTTTCAAGATGGAAATCAATTGGACGACCACCAATATTGCATCCACCGAGTGCTGGAATAAACGCTTCACCTAAACGATGCAACAATGGGCCTGAGAACAAAATAGGAATACGCGAAGAACCAGAAAGCGTATCAACATCCGCAACATCAGCAAGCTGCACTTTCGTAGCATCGATAGTAACAACACCATCTGAACCGTTTACTTCAACATTTACACCGTGCAAGCGCAATAAATCAGAGACAACGTGCACATCTCGAATTTCTGGCACGTTTTTTAACACAGACTTGCCTGGCGCTAAAAGAGCTGCAACCATGGCTTTGCTTACAAAATTCTTCGCACCACGAACCTTAATAGTTCCATTAAGCGGCTTACCACCTTCTACATGCAACACATCTGCAGCATCGACGCCACTATTGCTGTTCTGTTCAGCCGTATTACGTGCGGACACATTTACCTCTTTCGTTCGCGCTCAAACACTATTCACTATCATACCGACATACTTGCCAACGCGCTCATATAACTTATACAAAACTACTGTATTACACCAACATTTTTAATGAACAGAATACTGAGATTGAGCTTGATGCTGATGCTGAGCAGAATGCTGACGCCAACGACGCACCAATTTAGCAAATAATGATGGTTTACGAAGCAAATCCACCTCTGGTAACTCATGTTCGGATTCTGCAGTAAGACCATATGTATATGCTTTTTTAGATGAAGGCTTTCCAACAAGATCGCCAAATTCCAGCATTTGAGTGCGCGGTTCATATGGGTGACGAATATCGAACTCAAGTAAACGCACGCCACGCTTTGCAGGCTCAGGACCATAAGATCCAAAACCACAAGTAGGGGTTGCAACAAGAAGCATATTACCTTCAGGTTCCTTACCAGCAAAGGCATTGCGGTGATCGTGACCGGCAATAACAGCAAATGCACCAGATCGAGTTAGCACAGCATACTCGCCACTATCTTCGTCTGGGCAACTGATACCTTCCCCCAAATAGCCATCTGGAAGCACATACATATTATCAAGAACATAATAGTGACCAGCAAAAGCGCGATAACCTTCAATCGCACGCTCTTGCGCAGCTAATTCTTGAGGAACCTCACGTAGAACACGATAGAATTGCGGTAATGGAAAATGTTGGAAAACACAGAAATGCGGAGGTAAAGAAGCAGGCAATTTTGCTAGAAAATCAAGTGCTTGCTGAGAAGGTTTACCATAACCGCCTGATTGAGCATAATCGCCAGAATCTACCAGAACTATTGAAAAAACAACATTCTCATGCTTTTCATCCATAACAGGCAGAGCGAAAGTCCCTGGTTCACACGGAAGGATGATTTGTTTCGATAACACGGATTTCGTAGACTGCATAGCGCCTGTTGATGCTGTAACTATAGCATTACGATTCATACAGCATGAAAACTTTTGGTATATAACATCAAGATCTTCATTACTTAATCCACACTGAAAATCATGATTACCATATGTTACAACCCATGGAATCCTGCGCGTTTCAAGAGGTTCAACTAAACGAGCTATGCCACTCTTAATTTGCTGCAATAATTGCTGTTTATCAACAGATGAAGCATATTCAGATTTCTGCCACCGTCTACGGATAAAAGTTCGCGAAAACACTTTTTCATAGCCAGCAATTTGATTACCCGTAAACACCACTAAATCTGGACGCACAGCATCACAAGCAGATTCAATTAATCGAATTGTGTCCGATGACACTTTCGGCACATCTTGAACATCGGCGCATTGCAATACACGAAACTTTCCAGAAAGATGAAACTGCAAACGCCCTAAACGCGATGAAATTGATAAAGGAAGCGCAGCTGTATTAGCAGTAGCTTCAGATAGTGCAGAACCTGTCATACTTTAAGCATACGGCAGACACATCACGACTCACTCAATGTTTATAGAGTTTCATAAATTATAATGAAATTAGTGTTGCAAAATTTGTACTCCAATACAACATACACCCATATAACACTGCAAACAGGGAATGAAGAATACAATTTTGCAAATCAAAAAACTAAAATCAGTAGAATTATATTAAATTATTAGGAAATTCTCAGCTAATTATATTATTGCATCCAGCATATGGTGGTTATGATAGAGACATCAAAACAAGATGGACTACAAACAGTTCGGATTGACTTTATAATTTAACCTCTCTTCTTCTCTTCTTTCTCTAACCCCGGTCTTGTACCGGGGTTTTTGATTTTAAGCTACAAATAGCCATCTGGGGATTCATTCGTGAGAGTAATTCCAAAATGCAGGTTATAGGCCAAAAAGTGTGTAAGAAATCATGTCTCACGCATTGCAATACAAGCGTTTTGCGGTAATCGAATCTGTTTGCTGCACATTCGCCACCCGGACAAAAAGTGTGTAAAAAATAAGCTCATAACCCTTATAGCAGTAAGGCTCAATGTATATCGAATGTGGGTTATTTCTTATGCTAAGCGGCGTTCAAAGTAGGTATTAGCTGAATATTTAACAATAAATCGTCAAACTTTGTTACTAATGCAGATTACGTACTGCGCGAATAACGCTAAATCGCAATTATTCGTTACTAATGCAGATTACGTACTGCACCAGTAACATATGACTGTTCTTTCTCAGTTTGTTAGCTAAGTTTTTAATGCTGTTTAGATTATGGATTATAGACACATAATATTCATCATCATAGTTTTACACACTTTTTGGCCTATAACCCCAAAATGCAGGTAAGTAAACTGCAGATAAGTAACAAAAAAGCTCTCGACTTACGAGAGCTATTCGCTGGGGTACCTGGACTCGAACCAAGAATGGATGAACCAGAATCACCTGTGTTGCCAATTACACCATACCCCAATTGGCAGGCTTCGCGGCTCTTGGAACCGTTCCGTCTTTCGTACCCCCGACCGGATTTGAACCGGTGTTGGCGCCGTGAGAGGGCGTAGTCCTAGACCGCTAGACGACGGGGGCTTCATTTATTGCTACGCTCTTGACGCAACAAACGTCAACTCTACAACATAAAAGGATAATAAGCAAGAGCGGCGTGTTGAAAAAAATAATGTACAGTTTCATACACGCGCACCAATTCTTTTAAGACATTATGTGTTGACAACAAATACAACTCATTAATCAAAATAAATACACACTACACTGCCAAATAAACTAAAGAAAAAGGCGAAAACGTAGCTATATTGCCAAGTTCTCGCCTTATTCAAATTTTATTTGCGCTTATACATTATTTGCAATTTACAAATGCTCACGCAATCCAGCCAAACGCGCCAAAGTCACGTCTTTGCCCACGATTTCCATGGACTCAAACAATGGCGGAGAAACGCGACGACCAGAAAGTGCAACTCGCACAGGACCAAATGCCAAGCGCGGCTTGTAACCAGCTTCCTCAACAAGCTTCTTGTTCAAAAGCTCATGCAAGGAATCAGTGTGCCAATCAGAAGCATCAACGCCCTGCAGAGCAGCGATTGCGGCGTCAAGAACCTCGCCTGCAGATTCCTTCAACTGCTTACGAGCGTCGTCATCTGGCGCAATGTAGCCATCTTCGCTTAACAGGCTACCAACCATTCCAGCAACCTCACCAAGCAAACGCACGCGAGGCTGTACAAGAGGAGCTGCAGCGCTAAGCACCTCACGCTCGCGATCAGTCAACGCATCCCAAGAATCCGCGCTAACTACACCATCCTTATGCAAGTAAGGCACGGAACGGTTCAAGAAATCTTGAGGCTCAAGCATGCGAATATGCTCAGCGTTAATCGAAATTGCTTTATCCAAGTCAAAGTGCGCAGGATTTGCCTTAACGTCTCGCACATCGAACTTTTCAACCATCTCGTCCATAGTGAACACGTCACGATCAGGCGCAATAGACCATCCAAGCAAAGCCAAGTAATTCAACAAGCCTTCTGGAATAAAGCCGTTATCTCTATGCAAGAACAAGTTGGACTCTGGATCTCGCTTAGAAAGCTTCTTCTTACCTTCGCCCATAACGTAAGGCATATGACCGTAAAGTGGAGTTTCCTTAGCAATACCCATTTCCATAAGGTAACGGTACAGCACAATCTGACGAGGCGTAGAGCTCAAAATATCCTCACCGCGCAAAACCACGTTCACATCCATCAACGCGTCATCAACAGGATTTGTAAGCGTGTACAGCGGATCACCATTCGGGCGCACAATCACATAATCTGGAACAGATCCAGCTTTAAAAGTAATCTCACCACGAATCAAATCGTTAAAAGTAATGTCTTCATTTGGCATCTTCAAACGAAGCGCAGGTTTGCGACCTTCGTCGCGAAAAGCTTGCTTCTGCTCTTCAGTAAGATTGCGATCGTATCCATCGTAACCAAACTCAGCTGGACGACCTGCAGCAACGTTACGTTCCTTAATTTCTTCTGGAGTAGAGAAGGATTCGTAGGCATATCCTGCATCAAAAAGCTTTTTCGCTACGTCCTTATAAATCTCCATGCGCTGGGACTGGCGATATGGACCATTATCTCCACCAACGTCAATACCTTCATCCCAATCGATATTAAGCCAACGAAGAGCCTCAATAATCTGCTGGTAGCTTTCCTCGCTATCACGCTCATTGTCGGTATCTTCAATACGGAACAGCAATTTGCCATGAGTATGGCGAGCCTCAGCCCAGTTAAACAGCGCGGTACGAACCATACCCACGTGAGGCGTGCCGGTTGGCGAAGGGCAAAAACGCACACGAACATTTTTTGGAAGTTCAGGCTTTGCGGATTTTGTTGCATTATTAGCAACTTCTTGAGTTTCCTCGATATCAGTCATAGGTTCCATTGTGCCGCGCGTTACGGACGTGCCGTATGTACAGGTGAACATCAACCTATCAACAATGCTAATCTAAAGTTTGAGTTGATTCCTTATTGCCTTCAACATGCGCAAACTTAGCCGCTAGCGCTTCACGAGATTTGCGATCGTCTTCTTCTTTTGCACGCTTTTTAGCCTCTTCAGGATCCCACAGCACATCTTCACGATGCTTTTTCCACTCCGCAGCTAACAAAGGCGACGCAAAATTAATTATCGCGCTAATACTATTTTCATTACTTTCGCTATTTTTATTACTTTCACTGCAATCTACTTGCAAATTGCGCACGCAATCAACAAGCTCACGCCACTGAGTATCTTTAAACATCATGCGAGGCACACCAGCGCACTCACACACCTCGTTGATATAAAGGAAAATTGGTAAAGTTTCATAAATATCGCTAGCTTTTGCAACTAGCTTGATAAGAATACACAAAATCAGCATAATTTTTTGCGACTCTACAGATTCTTTGTATTCAAAGGATTGCTTTTTTGCGTATTCGATAGCGTTTTGCAAATCTTCAGCAACCCAATTTCCTTGCACTCCCAACGTATCTGCAGCGCTATTAATTGCATCGGCATCTTCAGAGGCGTGCGAGTAAAGTTCATTAAAAATGGTTTCTATATTATTTGCATTGTTTTCTAAAATTTCTGCTTCCGCTTCGTTGTAATGAGGCTCATAGCACGAATCCATTTCATCGTAGGCGTCCGCAGCCGCAAGCAAAGCATCCACAATTTCTTGCGGACGACCAGGGATTTCGTCTGCGCCTTCATACACAAACTCAGCGTCCGGCACAGTAACGTCAAGATTTGTAAGTATTCGCGCTATCGCTAACATTGAGCGCACTTCCAGATTTTCAGCATATTTTGCATCATTATCAAGATGACGAGCTTCGCTAAGAGGCCATAATTCCGTTAAGTCAGCTGCAGTTTGAGAAGCATTGCGTAGCATTGATACACATTCCGTATATTTAGCACATTCAGAACCATTCACCATTCCGATACTCCTTTGCATCACACAAAATATGGTATTACAAACTTATTTAATAAGCTCATTACATAGCTTCCATTCGCCGAAATAATGAGTTTACTTCACAACTTATTGAACATTCGCAGCAGGATCTACATACGTAATAGAAAGCACGCGCAAAGTCTTGCAATCGTAAGTAATAGAAGTAATTGATGCCAATGCCGTGTGCCTAAGAAGCATATTATGCTCAGCATGACCAGTTTCTAGCAGGTGGCGATAAGACCAAATCGGCGATTCGTGAGTGACTGCAACGATTTGCTCGCCAGGGTGCTTACGAACCTGCTCGCGCGCAAAATCACCAACGCGAGCGGCGATGCTTTTGTAGGATTCTCCCCAACTCGGCTTCCACAAATTTGCAACAAGCTTCCAGTTATTATTCTTCCAAAGTGCGCCCTCTCCGTAGCCAATGCGTTTTCCACGGAAATTATTACCAGCTTCAATCAAGCGCTTATCTAAAATAATGTCGCTTTCATGAGACTGAACCGAAGATTGCGAAGAAGATTGCTCAGAATCCTCACCGCAGTGCGCTTTTACATAGTAAGAATTTGTGATATCACGCAAAGCATCCTCAATTTCGCGCGCTGTTTCGCGAGTGCGATCAAGAGGCGACGAGTAAATTGCGCTAATTCCTCGCATTTGCGGAACTGTTGCAATATATTGCGCTGTAGCTCTTGCCATCCGCACACCTCGCGCAGAAAGATGAAAGCCTGGCAAGCGCTCGTACAGCACATGATTCGGATTATCTACTTCCCCATGACGCACAAAATGAATTGTTGTAGCCAGCATTCCTAACTCCTACTTTTACTTCCAACCTTTTGGCGTATGATGTAGCGACCACTGCCCTAGGCGATGTGCAAAACTCGTATCTTTTTCGGCAACATAATCAGGCTGCTTAGACTTAGTGTCATCAAGCAGCCACTTGCGAATCACAAAATTCCATACTGCCACAACAACCGTCGCAATTAACTTACCAATATTCGTTCTAAGCACGTATATTGCAGTTTTGCTCATAGCTGCTGTCATTCCCAAAGTACTCGCCCAAATAATCACATCGTTAATAAGCAAGCCAATAACCGCGGAAATAACAAAAATCAGCAATTCCATCCAACGAGCCATGTCTTCGCGGTGCTTAAACACGTATTTCATACTGGCAATATAGTTAAAAATAAGCGAAATAATAAACGAAATAGTGCCAGCAACCACGTTATTTACGTGCACAAGCAGCAACAAATTCAGCAGCGCGACGTCAATAATCAACGCAATAATGCCGACAATACCGAATTTCACAACCTGTTCAATAAGCTTTTTCATACATTCCATTAAACACGCGACGGCTAACAATTAACATATAATTGTTACGTAATATTGGAAGTAATATTGTGGAGTAATAAAACTTACTAAATTTAGCAAAGGAGCGATTATGCCAGTTATTCATACTCATGTTTCTGTAAGCACAACACCTGCCCAGCGCGACGCATTAAAAGCTGCTTACGGCAAGGCGATTAGCGCAGTTCCAGGCAAAAGTGAGCATTGGCTTATGTGCCCATTCGAAGATAATATGCCGATTTATTTTGCAGGAGATAATTCCAAGCCTGCAGCTTACGTTGAGGTGAATGTGTTTGGTTCCAGCGTGCCTGGTTCGGCTTGGGAAAAGTTGACTGAGCAGATTATGGCAGCTTTGGAGCGCGAGCTTGGCGTACCTCAAGACCGCACTTACATTCGTTACACTGCAACCACCGACTGGGGTTGGAACGGCGGCAACTTCTAAGCGCAAATCGCAAGCCTTCTACATGGGGACAATTTGTCCCCATGTAGGCATCTAACTGCTAGTCACGAATCGCATAAAATCGACATCAAATAACTTAAAGAAAAGCCTACAGCACGTGAAAACGTACCGTAGGCTTTTGGTTTAAAATCACCTAAGTCATTCAGTCTCTTTAGCAACATCCTCAATAAGTTTCCCAAAGTCAATTGCATTTTGCGATGTGACAACTGGTTTACCTGTTTCCTTTTCAATCTCTTTTCTAGCATTTCCAGCAATGCTTCCACCGCGTTTAGCAACTTGCTTATTTTCTGCTAAACCCTGTGGATTATTGGTTTTAGTAAGCTCGGTAGTTGTTGCTTCCGCAAGCATATTCAGAACTATTTCAAGAGTTGTCATGTTATCTCTAAGATTTTCTTTCTTAAGACCCTTAAAATCTTTATATGCTCTCGTCGTCATCCCCGACCAAGCTTTAGACACTTCGTCAGTTAGAATTGCATATTCTTTCCCAGCCTTCACACCATGATCTTGCCAAGCATCAGTCAATTCTTTTCTTACTTGAATTGACTGAAGTCTTTGATTAATCCATTCGCGCGAATAACCTTTTTTCAAATACGTTGCTAAAGCCCTATCAATAGCTTGCTCAGGGTCTATTACTTCATCAATTCTCTCTTTACCAACTGTTGCTAACCACATTTTGAATGGTTCAGCTTTGGGAGATGGTATTGATTGAATAATGCGCAAAATTCCTTGCATATCAGCAGCGTCTGTCTCATATTTTTTCCCGTCAGACGATGTAAGCTTCAGTTGTCGACAAAATGTCGACAACTCACTTTTTTCTTCCTCACTCATGCGCCTTTTTACACGATACCAATAGTCTCTTGGATTCTTGCTATCTGTCAAAACAGCAACTACATCCACTACCGAAAAATACCATTCTTCTTTTTCGTTATCCCAAGTGGAACGCACTTGCTTGCCTTCAAATAATTTAATTTCATTACCCATGTTGATCCCCTTCAACTACAGTTATCCCCTCTTTAAATATCAATTTTATAATATTGCTTGATTGCTAACAATATGAATTAACAATCGAAACGACTATAACTTCTAGGCAAAACCGCAAAATATATTAAAGCCAATTACTTCTTAAGAGGAGCTGCCCCAACCGATTCACGCACGATGAAGGCAGTTCCTAGTTTTTTATGCGAAACAGGCAAAGCTTCTTCATCAAAGCGTATTTGATCAATCAAACTTTCTGCAGCCAAGCGTCCTTTTGAAGTAATTGGCTGATGAACCGTAGTTAATCGTGGCGTACAAATTGTAGACAAAGGCAAATCATCATAACCAGTAATAGAAAGATCTTCAGGAACGCGTAATCCTTGCGCTTGAGCTGCTCCAAGCACACCCAACGCAATAATGTCACTAAACGACACAATCGCAGTAGGCCTACATTCGAGATTAGTATCATTCCACATTTTATTAAAAACATCAGCGCCACCCTGATACGTGCAAGGCGTTTCTATAACGGTAATCTCTTTATCTTCCGGCGATAAGTTGTGCTTTTTAAGCGCGCGCACAACACTTGCCATGCGCCTACCGACTATTCCTTGCCATCCCGGATAATCAGTATGCGATTTCGTTTCAATTGCCGCAATACCAATATTCCTATGACCTAAATCAATAAGTCGATCTACTAAATCTTCAAAATCATGCTCATCGTCAACTTCTACAGTCGGAACGTTGATAGGTTGAGCAGGATCCACAATCACGACAGGAACATGCTTATTCAAAATTTCAACAACTTCTGCACGTTCAGCTTCCAAGCCGCAAATTATAAAACCGCTTACTGCAGCTGTAGGAATAGCTTTTAACATTGAACCTCTTAGCGGAGGAACAAGCATCAAAGTGTAGCCTTCTGACTGGCAAACCTGCCCAATGCCTTGAATCAAAAGTGAATAATAAGGATTTTGCAAAATCGTATCAATACCTTGCGGAAGTAACAAGCCCAACGCATTCGAAGAATTTGTGCGCAATGCTCTAGCTGTTGCACTTCGCACATATCCCATTTCTTCAGCAGTTTGCATAATATGCTCAACCGTCGCCTCAGACAGTTTTGACGGATCATTATATGCAAAAGACACTGCAGACTTGGAAACATTAGCTTTCTTTGCAACATCCTTAATAGTCACTCTACGAACATTCATAGCTTCCCCACTGCTTCACCTTCATACAATATAATGGATTTTTCTCCCATACGGTATTGATTACCTATTATACTTGGCACACCAAATAGAGCACGATCCATACGCACTGGCAAATCATCACAATTGATGTAAACTCCAGATCCGCGATGCACTAAGCATAAGCACGCACGCCCCGAAGGTAAGTTGCGCGTAATACACACAGTATGTTTACCTAAAGCAGCTACATGCTGCCTGCCATATTGGAGAGCAGCATTTTCTCTACGCAGACGCATTAATTTGCAAACTGTTTTACGAACAGATAAATTCCAAGCATTCTCATTCCAAATCATAGGAGCACGGCAACCCGGATCATTTTCTCCTTCCATGCCATTTTCATCGCCGTAGTACACCATAGGAGCACCATCAGCAGCGAATAACAGCGCATAAGCTAAATTCTCAGCGTCTTCAGCAGGCGTATCCCAAGCATATTCATGAGCTTTTGTGCGCGTAAGTAATCGCTCAGTATCGTGACTCCCAAGCAAATTCAACATACAAGAGCGGTGCTCTTCTGGAATATCGTTATACAAAGCATTCATGCCATCTGCAAAATCATAAGCATCCAAAGTTTCATCAGTGCAAAAACCTAGGACTAAATCACGAACAGTATAATTCATGGTTCCATCCATAAGTTCAGGCGTAAGCCATTGAGAAGGGTTACGCCATTCTTCAGCTACTAAGTATTTATCATCTCCAAAAGATTTCACTATATTATGGAAACCTTTCCAAAATGTTTTATTGACGAAATATGGAACATCTAAACGCCAACCATCAATACCACGATTTAACCAATATTTAGCAACGTTATAGTGATGTCTACGAACTTCTGGATTATATACATTCCATTTTGGCAAATAGTAGCAGCCGGAACATGTTTTATAATTTGGTTCCGGATGAGACACTACAGGAAAACCCTCTACTGAAAACCAATTAACATATTGCGATTGTTCGCCATTACGCACAACATCTTGGAAAGCCCAGTGGCCTATTCCACAATGATTGAATACACCATCTAAAACTACGCGAATCTGCAATTCATGAGCACGCTTAATAAACTCATCAAAATCTGCATCATTGCCAAGTCGAGAATCAATTTTGAAATAATCAGTAGCGTCATAGCGATGATTCGTATCTGCTTGGAAAATTGGGGTAAGATACAGAGCATTGATACCCATATCCGCAAGATATGGCAGATGCTCCCTAATCCCTTTCAAATCACCACCGAAAAAATTATCTCTAGTTGGAGATTTATCCCATGATTCTACAGGATTAGGGTTAATAGAAGCATTTGCATTTGCGAATCGCTCCGGAAAAATCTGATAAAATACACTTGATTTTACCCATTCAGGTTGCATGACTTGTTCCTAACAAATAGTAAATTTTACAAATTGCGAAAGTTTTAGCACTTCTTCAATCTTTAAGACCAGTAGAGGCTATTCCTCGTTCAAGAGCTTTTTGGAAGAAGAAGAAAATAATAATTGATGGCAAAGTTGACGTCAAAGTTCCAGCCATTAAATAATTCCATGAAGTACCATAACGTCCAACAAAACCGCTTAATCCGATTTGAATAGTACGCATTTCTTCTGCATTTGTAACCAGCAGAGGCCACAGGAAATCATTCCATGCGAATAGGAATGAGAATACGCCAAGAGTTGCAAGAGCTGGCTTAGAAAGCGGCAGAATAACTTTAATAAAAATACCAAGACTTGAACATCCATCAATTCGTGCAGCTTCATCAAGTTCACGCGGAATAGTGCTAAAATGCTGTCGCAGCAAAATAATGCCGAACACATCAGCCAAACGTGGAACTGTTAAGGCTGCCATAGTATCAATCCAACGCAACTGAGCGATAATACCGTACATAGGTATAACTGTTACGAAAGCAGGAACCATAAAAGCCGAAAGCAGCAATATGAACAATACTTTCTTTCCAGGAAACTCTAATCGCGCAAAAGCAAAAGCTGCCATAGCATCAAACGCAAGATGACCAACTACAATAATTGCCGACATAATCAAGCTATTAATATAATAATTTGCAAATGGAGCGCTTTGCCAAGCATGCAAATAATTTTCCCAATGCCATGATGTTGGAATTACTGATTGAACAGCATACGTTTCGGCTTTTGTTTGCAACGAGGTTGTAAACATCCACATAAATGGAATAAGTACCGAAGCTGCACCAATAATGAGCACAATATGTCGAGCAAGATGCAACGAACGCAATCTCGTAAAGACTTTACTTATTTTCTGCATTGCTTACCTTCCATTGCACAAGAGTTACGATAAGTACCAATACCAGCGACGCTATTGCGATTGCTGTGCCATAACCGAAATTGCCTAACCTAAATGCTTGACGATACATAAACATTCCTAGTACGTCAGTGCCCCCTCGAGGACCACCTTCAGTAAACACGTAAATTAAATCAAATGATTGGAAACTGCTAATCAACGCTTGCACAACCACAAAGAATGTCATTGGCCTCAACAGAGGAACTGTAATATAACGCAGCTGTTGCCAGCTCGTAGCACCATCAAGACTTGCCGCTTCATAAGTTGATTTAGAAAGAGATTGCAAAGCAGTCAAATATAGAATGATATTAAAACCGAGGTTCTTCCAAACTGTAAGAAATATAGTAGCGAGTAATGCTAGCCACTTATTGTGGAGCCAGTCGGGTCCTGCAATACCTAGGGATGAGAGTACAGAATTTACAAGACCCGATGGATCCAACATATATTTCCACACAATTGCTACAGCCACCGAGGAGGTAACGACAGGAAGGAAATATATGGTGCGATACAATCCGCGAGCGCGAATTGGCGCATCTAGTAATACCGCAAAAATCAAGCCAGAAACAACCGATAACACAGCTACGCCAAACGCATATATAACAGTCACGGTTAAACTATTCCAAAATTCTGGATTTTGAGATAGTTTTACATAATTCTTCAATCCAATAAAATCTGGATTTGCAGAAAAACCGTTCCAATTCGTTAAGCTCGTGTATGCTGCAGAAATAATTGGATAAAAAGTGAAGATGACGAGAATCACTAATCCCGGAAGTAACAACCCCCATGCTGTGAGAATTTGCTCCCATTTTCCTACAGTTTTATGACCATTTTGCATCAGCTTACTACTGCCAACTTTTACGTTGTCAATAGCAGCTGTCTGCTTATTTTTTAGCTGTGCTATCGGGTTACGCATGATTACTTACCTTGCGCTATTACGTCGTTGACTGCTTTTTCTGCATTCTTTAATGCAGTATCAACATTTACTTCGCCAGAAAATGCTTTTTCCATTTCCTTTGCGAATGCCAACGAAATCTGTGGATATAGTTTGGTGTTTGGACGAGTATGAGCAGTTGCCATTTGTTCAATGTATGGCATCAAGCGAGGCTCTTTCTTCTCAACCCAAGAACGATACTCTGCGTTGCTAGCAGCACTCTTTGTTGCAGGCAGGAAGCCGGTAGATTCACACCAATCAAGAACTTGTTTATCTTGCAAGAACCAAGTCACAAATTCAGCAGCGGCTTTTACTTTTGCATCATCATTATTAAATAGCATTGCCTGCTCTCCGCCAAGGTTGGTAGATGGCTTACCACCTTCAGGGGTTGGCAATGGCGCTGCAGCAAAATCAAACGGCGGATCAGCAGCCCAAATACCTACCATCCATGAACCTTCCTGAGCAGAACCACCTTGACCTTTTTCAAACTTGCCCCATCCTGCGTATGGGCTCACTCCACTTTTAATAAGATCCATCCAGAAGTTTGCAGCTTTCTTACCTGCAGGAGTGTTAAATGCTGCAGCAGAGTTATCTTTCTTTAAGAATTCGCCACCAGCTTGCCAAAGATTGACTTGGAAGTTCCAGGTAAGAGCCTCACCACTGTCTCCTGCTTCAGTTGGCAAATCGTAACCTGGAAGACCAGTCTTATCTTTAATCTGCTTGGCCATTTGCTTTAATTCATCCCAAGTTTTTGGCGGCTTATCTGGATCTAAACCAGCCTTCTTAAATACTGTGCGATTGTACATGTACGCAAGATTATTGGCTGACATTGGAACTGATACTAAATGACCGTCAATTGAACCGAAATTCTTTAACGCTGGGTTAATATTATCAATTACTTCAGGCTTGAGAAGCTTTTTTAAGTCTGCAGATTTGCCAATTTGCGCCATTTGAGGCATCCAAATCAAATCACCTATGGCCATATCAGGCAAAGTATTTGACGTAGCAGATGCACGTAATTTTGTTAAGAAATCAGCATTAGGAACATTTGTAGTTTTAATCTCAATGTTCTTGTGCGAAGCATTAAATGCTTTTACTTTTTTATCGAAAGCATCTGCATTAGCACCATCCCAGTAGTGCCAAACAGAAACGGTTGTTTTACCTTGAGTATTACTTGTAGAGCTTGCGCCGCCACCACATGCAGTAAGAGACAGCGCAGCAGCGAGCATCATCGAGATTGCTCCAAACTTTTTTAGTTTCAACATCGTTGTTCTTCCTTAGAAATATTTAGAGAAACTTAAAGGTTCTTGGACATGCCGCCCAATGAATCATTTGATATATAGCAACGCCAGACTTATGCTGCAAACAGCGTCGTTTACTCCTTTCACTCATGAACAACCACTTTTGCTAATGCCTCAACATCGAGCATTAGACGCGTGCCTTTTGTATCTTGCTTTACTGGCTAAGCGAGAATTACTTTAGATTGCACATTATTTTGTTCGTTATTGAAATATACTAAATCGTTCCAATAAATAAGTCAAGCGCGAGTTTTATACAAAAATCGCCATATCACAGCTCATACGAGCGGTAATATGGCGATTATTTATTATTACAACTATCTATACAACTAGTTGTGAATTAGTCACTAGGATTGCTCACTAAAATTAGGTTCGTCAGCAGCAGACTCGTTAAACTCAGCATCGCTTGAAGAATAATCATCTTCGCTAGCAACACTGCCTTCAAGATTTGGCCCAACAGCCGCACGAGCCACCTCTTCCATACCTTTGTTATCAGATAAAACCTTGCAAACATAGCCAACAACAAATCCAACAACAGCTGGGCAAACCCAAGCCATGCCAAATTCCGAGAACGGCAACCAGTTTTGAGCAACAATCAACATATCGTTCATATGCAATGCGTTGCGCAAAGCTGTTGGCGAACTATTCAAAAAGTCAAATACAGCTGCAACGCCAGTAAAACCAAGTGTCCAAGCGTACACGACTTTGGAATTTCCAAAAAGTCGACCGCACAAAGCCAAAAGAATAAGCACGATTGACAGTGGATACAAGAACATTAATACTGGAACAGCGTATTCGATGATTGCGCTCAAACCAAAGTTTGCAAGACCAAACGAAACAAGCGTAATCAATACAGCCCAAACACGGTAGCTAGGCCCCTTAGGGAATAACTTAGAGAAGGTTTCCGAGCAGCTTACGATTAAGCCAACCGCAGTCTTTAAGCAGGCAAGCGTTACAGTTGCAGCAAGCACAAACAAGCCAACGTTTCCAAGATGGTATCGTGCAACTTGTGCCAAAGTTACTCCACCATTTTCCGCAGGTGGGAACAGAGCGCGGCTACGCACACCAACAATAACAATCGCAACGTAAATCAACGCCATAAGCAAGCAGCTAAAGAAACCAGAGCGAGCAGTATTCACTGCCACATCTTTAGGATCTTTTACACCGAACTGACGAATAGTACTAACAACCACAATTCCAAATGCCAAGCTAGCTAAAGCATCCATTGTGTTGTAGCCATCTAAGAATCCTGTAAAGAATGACTTATTAACGTAATTTCCCATAGGAGCAGCATCCGCAGAAGCGCCACTTACAGGAGAAAATAGTGCTGTAAATACCAAAATCGCTAGGAACACAAGGAAGATTGGCGTAAGAACTTTACCAACCCACGTGAGTATGCCGCTTGGCTTCATAGCAAAGAAGAACGCGAGCGCAAAGAACACTACGGAGAACAAGAACAAGTAAAGCTGACCGTTTCCATCCTGCGGAACAACGCGCTCTAAGCCAACAGTGTATGAAGTTGTTGCGCAACGCGGAATTGCAAAGAACGGGCCAATCGTTAGATACAGCACACAAGTGAAGAACATGCCGTACTTTTTGCTAGCTTTGCTCGAAAGCTCAAAAAGACCGTTTGCGCGGCTCATTGCGAGTGCTGTAACGCCAAGCAATGGCAAACCAACGCCAGTAACAATAAAGCCTAATGCTGCAGGCGCAGAATTAGTTCCTGCATTAGCACCAAGAAACACAGGGAAAATCAGGTTTCCAGCGCCAAAGAACATGCCAAACAACATGACCGCCACGTACGCGGACTCAATAATTGTCAGGTTCCTTTTTTTCGGGGCACTGTCTGTGCTGACACTTTGTGTTGTGACGCTCATGCTTACACCTCCTATATGGTGAAAATTGTTTAAGCATATTATTCAGCTAAATCCCTGACTTTCTTGTGGATTTAAAGCGAAAATAATATTAGGGGGTATATTAATAAATCGCATGTACTTAATTGGCATAAATTTACCATCTCGCGCGTGTCTTCTCATCAAAAATACGTAGGACGCTGGCATAGTACCAACGTCCTACTTAATCAAAAAATGCTCTATATTTTTGCTCTAAACCTTATATAAAATAAACAAAATCACATCTTTTCTGGAGCAGAAACACCAAGCAAATCAAGGCCTTCTGCAATTACCGTGCGCACAGCCGAGTTAAGCTTAAGTCGAGCTGCAGCGCGCGCAGGCTCTGGGCACTTTGCAATGCGAACTGCTTCGCGCTCTGCTTCTGGCAAACGATTTTCTGGATCGCTTAACTCCATTGGCACTACGCGCTCAAGGTTGTACCACTTGTGGTAGCTGGCAGCCAAATCCTCAAGATAATGCGCAACTCTGTGAGGAGCGCGCAAATCGCCAGCTTGTGCAAGAGCTGCAGGCCATTGCGCCAAAGCAGCCAGCACTTCGCCGTCAGCCTCGGTATTAAGCAGGCTTAAATCAGCGCCATCTTGCGTAATTCCGGCATCCGCTGCGTTTCGAGCAACATTGCAGCTGCGTGCGTGAGCGTATTGCACATAATACACAGGATTATCGTTGCTGTGAGAAGCAAGCAAATCCAAATCAATATCAACACTTGTGTTGTAGTCGGTGCGAGCAAGCGAATAGCGCGAAGCGTCAACACCAATTGCATCAACTAAATCGTCAATCGTAATAACGTTTCCAGCACGCTTGCTCATGCGCACAGGCTTTCCGTCCTTCATAACGTTTACAAGCTGGCCAATAAGAATCTGCATGTTTTCGCCCGGCTTGTCTCCAAAAGCCGCGCACATTGCCATCATTCTGCCAATATAGCCATGATGATCCGCACCGAGCATGTAGATTGCTACGTCTGCAGGATTCTGCTCGCGGTGACGCTTGTCGCGATAGTAAGCAATATCTGCAGCAAAGTAAGCGTAGTTGCCGTCGGATTTAATAATTACGCGATCCTTGTCGTCGCCATGCTTAGTGGATTCAAACCAAGTTGCGCCGTCTTTTTCGAAAATATCTCCACGCTCACGCAAGTCTGCAATAGCGCGCTCAACTTCGCCATCCTCGTACAGGCTGTTTTCGTGGAACCACACGTCGAAGCCAACGCGAAAATCGCGCATCGACTTGCGAATTTCAGCAAACATCATTGGCACTGCGCGCTTGCGGAACTCTTCACGCTGCTCAGAGTCGCCCTCGCCAAGCGGCAAACCTTCCTCGTCTTTACCAAGATCAATTCGAGGTAAGGAAAGAACATCAACGCCGTCTGCTTGTGCTTCTTTTATAACAGCGTCAGCAATTTCGTTAATATACGCGCCTTTGTAGCCGTCTGCAGGCGTTTCTTCGCCGTGAGCTGCAGCAACTAAAGACTTAGCAAAACGGTTAATTTGCTCGCCGTGATCGTTGAAATAGTATTCGCGTACAACTTTTGCGCCGTTCGCTTCCAAAACTCGAGCCATAGAATCGCCAACTGCCGCCCAGCGAGTGCCACCAATATGAATTGGGCCAGTTGGGTTTGCGGAAACAAACTCAAGATTTAAAGTTTTGCCACCCAAATGCGCATTTTTACCAAAATCCGCACCCTGCTTTAAGACTTCGTCAACAACAGCCGCTGCAGACGCAGAATCAAGCGTTATGTTAATAAAGCCAGGACCTGCAACTTCTACAGACGCAATACCTTCTGCTTCTTGCAAACGCTCGGCAAAAAGTTCAGCTAAATCGTGAGGCTTCATACCAGCTTTTTTAGCGAGCTGCATAGCAACATTCGTAGCCCAATCGCCGTGTGCGCGATCTTTTGGCCTCATAACTGCAAGTTTTTCGGCTGCAGGAATCAAATCTTCTGTTAGACTGCCAGCTTTACCGTTTGCTACTAAATCTTTAGCAATTTTTTCAATTAATTCACTTAAGCTTTCTGGATTCATGGTTTACAGTCTAGCGTTACCGCGCGATGCTTATCGATTATTGCGCATTGGATTGCATTATTCTGCATGTAAGGTAATATATGTTTTACATGTTTTACAATGGAGATTAGAAATGGCTGCAACAATTACAGGATTAAGAGTACCTTCTAACGTTTTAGATCGTTATAATCAGCTCGCTAAAACCACTCACCGCACTCGTTCATTTTACATGAATCAAGCACTAGAGGCTCAAATCGATGAACTTGAACATGAATATGGTCTAATGGCAGATATTGAAGCATATAAGCGTGGAGAATTAGAAACATCTCCACTCGACGACGTGGTGAAGCGCCTTGATTTGGAAAATTAATTTATCTAAAAGAGCTGAAAAACAGCTAGGGAAAATTGACAAAACAATTGCTAAGCAAATCGTTAAGGAACTTCGCGAAATTAGCAATCTCGACAATCCTCGAATCAGAGGCAAAGCGCTAACTGGCAACTATTCGGGGTTTTGGAGATATAGAGTAAGGGATTACAGAATAATTTGTGCAATTGAAAATAATGTACTGACCGTTTTTGTTGTAGATATTGATCATCACAGCAGAATTTATAGCAAGTGACGATGCTTAGCGATTAAATACACAAAAAGCGCTGGAGTCGAAGATTGACTTCCAGCGCTTTTGTTTTGCAATTAATTATTTTCGATTACTTGCAATTACTGGCAATTACTTCTTTTTTGCAGGAGCTTCACCGAGTTCGCTTTGAGCAACAGAAACGTTTACGTTAGTTGCATCAGATTCCGCAGATTCAGATTCAGATTCAGAAGAATCTCCAGCATCTGCAGCCTTAACAGCGTTAAGCTTTACTTCTCCAGTAACGCGACCCGCTTCCGCAACGTCATCCAAAGTCTCTTCAACAGACTTGTAAGCATTTTCTGCTACGTTCAAAGTCACTTGCAAAATAGGAGTCTTCATAGAAACTTTTGCTTCAGACTTAATCTTGCGCAAAGCAGCCAAAGCCTCGCCCGCGTAAGCCAAAGTATCTACAGAAACACCATTTGCAGCAGCCTCATACGCCTTAGCGCATGGCCAGCTTGCACGATGCACAGAGCCTTCACCGTCATGCATCCAACTCCACACTTCTTCCGTAGCATAAGGCAAGTAAGGAGCAAGCAGGCGAGCCAAAGCGTCGAGCGCAAGACCAAGAGTTGTGCGAGCAGACTTTACAGCAGCTTCACTTGGAGTACGTCCAGTGGATTCTGCAGTACCGTAAGCACGATTCTTTGCAAGCTCAATGTAATCGTCACAGAACTCCCAGAAGAAGGTTTCGATTGCTTCCAAAGCCTTAGAATGCTCGTAAGACTCAAGCGCATCAGTTGCAGTACGAATTACAGATGCAAGCTTTGCCATAACGGAACGATCCAAAACTTCCGTAACGTCTGCAAAATTCCAGTCCGCATTAGCATGCTCAAGAACCTGATGTTCCTCGTCTTCGCGGCCAATCGCGAGCGCAAACTTCGTAGCGTTCAAAAGCTTAATCGCCAAACGGCGACCAATCTTCATTTGACCTTCGTCGTAAGTTGCATCCAAGCCAAGCTTTGCAGAAGTTGCCCAGTAGCGAACAGCATCCGCACCAAACTCTTCGATTGGCTTATTTGGCACAACCACGTTGCCTTTAGATTTAGACATCTTCTTATGGTCAGGATCAAGAATCCAACCAGAAAGTGCAGCATGCTTCCAAGGCAAGCAGCCGTTTTCAAGATGCGCACGATCAACCGTACTAAACAGCCAAGTACGAATAATATCTTGGCCTTGTGGACGCAAATCCATTGGGAAAGTAGCCTTAAACAGAGCTTGATTTTCCTCACCTGGCTCTTCCCAACGAGTCACGATTTGTGGAGTTAAGGAAGATGTAGCCCAAGTGTCCATAATGTCTTGCTCAGCAGTAAAGCCGTTTGGCTGGTCGCGCTGAGATTCGTCGAATCCTTCTGGAACGTCAATAGTTGGGTCGATTGGCAAACAATCTTCGCTAGGAGTCAAAGGATGCTCGTAATCCACTTCCCCATTTTCGTTTACTGGATACCACAGTGGGAATGGCACACCAAAGAAGCGTTGGCGAGAAATAAGCCAGTCACCGTTCAAGCCGTGAACCCAATTCTCGTAGCGCACGCGCATAAAGTCTGGGTGGAAGTTAAGTTCCTTGCCGCGCTCAATAAGCTCAGCGTTCAGCTTTTCGTCCGTACCGCCGTTCTTTAAGTACCATTGACGAGAAGTGACGATTTCCAAAGGCTTATCGCCCTTTTCGTAGAAGTTCGTCATACGCTTTGTTGGCTTTGGCTCACCTTCCATATCTCCAGCAGCTTGCAAAGCTTCAACAACTTCCTTGCGAGCAGAGAACGTGGTTTTACCAGCAATTTTCTCAAACATTTCACGACCGGACTCATCCGTAATCCAATCAGGAGTGGTCATAACAATGCGACCGTTTCGCTGAATGATTGGTCGAGTTGGAAGATTCAAGTCACGCCACCACTCAACGTCTGTTACGTCACCGAAAGTGCAGCACATTGCGATGCCAGCACCCTTGTCCATTTGAGCAGCAGAATGAGCCAAAATCGGAACCTTCACCTTAAACAGCGGTGAGTAAACTTCCTGGCCAAAGTACTTCTTGTAACGCTCATCATTTGGATTTGCAATCAAAGATGTGCAAGCAGCAAGCAATTCTGGACGTGTAGTTTCAATATAAATTGGCGTACCATCTTCAAAACGGAACGCAATCTTATGATAGAAACCAGGATATTCGCGCGATTCAAGCTCAGCTTGAGCAACAGCAGTCTGGAAAGTCACATCCCACAAGCCTGGAGCATCTTTCTGATACGCTTCTCCGCGAGCAAGATTGCGCAAGAATGCTTTTTGTGCAACTCGGCGAGGCTGCTCGCCAATCGTGTGGTAAGTTTGCGACCAGTCCACAGAAAGACCGAGCCTGCGCCACAAAGCCTCAAACAGCTTCTCGTCTTGGGAAGTTAAACGCTCACAAAGTTCAATAAAGTTCTGTCGGCTTACAGGAACCTGATCTTTTGCCTCAATCTTCTTGCCTTCAGTACCTTCAAAAGGCGGCTTAAAATCAGGATCATATTTCAACGAAGTGTCTACGCGCACGCCGTAATAGTTTTGCACTCGACGCTCTGTTGGCAAGCCGTTATCATCCCAACCCATTGGGTAGAACACGTCAAAGCCTTGCATTCGCTTATAGCGCGCAACCACATCAGTATGCGTGTAGGAGAATACGTGACCAACATGCAAATGACCACTTACAGTTGGAGGTGGAGTATCAATAGAATATACGGCCTTGCGGTCGCGGGAATTATGGAAAGCGTAAGTCTTGGCTTCTTCCCAATTATTACGCCATTTGTCTTCGAGGCCATCAACGCTCACTTTGTTAGGAAGCGGCGTTAAATGCGCATGCTTTACTGTGTTATCCTGTTCACTCATGAACTGAATATTAGAAACTTAGCGCGACAACACAAACAATCACAGTGAGATAAATATAGGGCTAAGTAGCAAAAAGCGCCACTTTGCAACGTTATTTAGCATAATAATTACAACAAAGTTAATTACAACAAAGTGCCGCTTGCGAAGAAAAATACGATACATTTTACTGATAAGAGTGAGCATTTTTCTATTTCACATTCACATCATGCAATGGTAATAATTGATCTGTCATATTTTTCGCGTAACCACTTACGTTGGTTTTCACAGCCATCACACTTTTACGAGCATACAACCAGCGAGCTGCATTATTATTAACAACTTCACGAGCATAAGCACGAGCATTAGTTTCGTATTCACTGGCATTTTTAGCATGAACGGCATTTGCCCAAGCTTGCTGTGCGCGCGCATCCTGAAGTACAAATGGTGAACCATTCTCCGCAAATGCACCCTGATCTAACGTATGATTCATAGTGGCGAGCGCAATATCGTACTTTCCTTCGTTTACGCGTTGCTGTAGCGTTGACTGGTTCACTTCTTCGAGATTAATTTTAAAACCACTGACAGAGCTAATCTGTTTTGATAACTCACGACCAACATTTCCCTCACCTTGTGGCACGAGAAAAGTAATAGTGCCCAAATAACTTGCACTAAAATAATGGAAAAGCGAAGCAGCTTTATTCGGATTATATTGATATATTCCAGTTAAATCTTCATAACCTGTTGAAAGCGGATCAATAGGACCTCCAACAAGCACACCACCGTTGCCATCAGATGCAATCACTGTTTGGGGATTAACAGCATAGGCAACTGCTTTGCGAGCTTGTTCATCACAAAAAATGGACGCTACAGTAGTATTAATCGCAATAAATCGAACGCGAGTACTTTGCCCATCTACCATTTGAGTATTGGCAATTGCAGCAAGACGCTTATTTTCGTTACCTTCAAGCGGAACTGCCATTTGAATATTGCCATGCTCCATAGCTTCTGCCAAAGCTGTATCATTAGCGAAATATTGTAGAGTGATACTTGCGCATACTGCAGGAGATCCCCAGTATCTGTTATTGCGCAAAAGTACTAAAGAATTACCTTTGCTATAGCTGTTCACAATGAAAGGACCAGTACCGAGCGCACTACTCGAGTAGTCAACTACTGCTTTTGTGTCATATACAATACCTGCACGTCCTGAAAGGCGACGCAACAGTAACGCATCCGGCTTATGTAAAGTAATTTCTAAAGTAGTATCATCCGGATTAGTAACAGTTTTAATATTTGTTAGTGCGCTATAGCCTGGATAATTTTTAGTAATGCCTTGTTGTAATGATTGAAGCACGGATTCAGAATTCATGGAATCGCCATTGGAAAAATGTACACCTTGCCGCAAATTAAAACTATATACTAATCCATCTTTTGAAACATTCCACGACTGTGCTAACCCTGGTCGCAAGCTATTATCATCACCACGCTTAACCAATGTTTCGTAAACGTTGTCAAGCAAAGCCTGCTGTAAAGCATCACTATCGTCAGTGCGAATATCAAGAGAGTCAGGCGCTGTTCGCAAACCAACTTTTAATACAGAATTACCTGCAGGATGAGCGATCATTTCAATGGGTGAATGACCTTGATACATTTGCCATCCGCACCACAAAACACCGATCATTACTACCGACACAACTATGAATACAACCCACGGAATCCAACCTGTTGTTGACTTATGATGAGTTGCGTTGGAAGCTGCAAATTCATAATCACCTGTTCTTGACATAGCTTACAGTCTATACCAAGAGCTGAATGGGAAGAATATGCTTCTCATATGTGAGCAGACGGACAAGTTGCTTTTAACGGGCACAATAAGCACTGCGGGTTGCGCGCAGTACAAATTCTTCGTCCATGCAAGATAAGTCGATGTGAAAGATTAGTCCACTCTTCAGGCTTAAAACACGCTGTTATTTCACGCTCGATAGCATAAGGGTCTGGATGTTTACTCGTCTTATTCCAGTCTTTCCTCCAACCAAGACGACCAGTAACACGTATTACGTGAGTATCTACAGGGAAACCAGGCAATCCAAAAGCATTACCAAGCACAACATTAGCAGTTTTGCGACCAACACCCGGCAGTGATATTAAATCTTCCATATTTGAAGGCACTACACCGTTAAAATTACTACATAATCGAGCAGATAATGCAATAATATTCTGTGCTTTTACACGATAAAAGCCAAGTGGGTGAATAATAGCTTCAACTTGTGCATCTGAAGCTACAGCTAACCTACTTGCATCAGGAAAAGTAGAAAAAAGTTTTGGTGTGACTGTATTAACTCTTTTATCTGTTGTTTGTGCACTTAAAACCGTTGCAATAAGCAGCTCAAATGGATTAGAAAAATTAAGAGCACACTGCGGATTTGGTATTTCTTGACACAACAACGCATATTCAGCATGCATCCGCGCCAACTTTTCTTGTTTTGATTCGCGCATCATAAAATTTTACCGACTAATGTTATTACAACACCATCAATAGTGTTATTGAACTAATTCTCAGCAAAGCTATTCGTCATTATTATTGTCATCATTATTGTTATTAACATTACTATCGTTTGCGTAATTTTTATCTGCACTATCAGCATTATCCGCAACATGCTCAGTCATTTCACTATCTTCTTCAATTTCAGACGGATCAAACCGATAACCGACATTACGAACAGTGCCAATAAGATGCTCATATTCAACACCAAGCTTTGCACGAAGACGACGAATATGCACATCAACCGTGCGAGTACCGCCGTAGTAATCATAGCCCCATACTTCTTGCAATAAATGCGCCCGAGTAAATACTCTCCGGGGATGTTGCACAAAATACTTCAATAATTCAAATTCTTTATAGGCTAAATCAACAGGATGTCCATGCAAGCTCACAGTATAACTACGCATATCAACAACAAGATCACCAGAACGCATAATCCCATTATCTTCAACAGGCACATCAGCTACTGCAATATCTTGCGAATGCATAAACGAAACACCAGCATCTGGATGCTGCGAAGCTAAACGCAAACGACCTTCCACCTCTGCAGGAGAAGCGCTAGTGAGCACAACATCATCAATATTCCACGAAGAATTCACTACCGTAAAACCGCCCTCAGTAAGGATCAACATAACAGGAACGGTAATACTAGCCGCTTGCAAAGCAGCACACAACGATTTAGCTAAAGCCAAATCTTCACGAGCATCAAGAAGCAGAACAGTTTGCGCGGGAAGTTTTGCTAAACTCGTTGCATCCATAGGAAGCACACGCACACGATGTGAAAGTAACGCAAGCGAAGGTAAAACAGAAGCAGGAGAGGCACACGAAGTCATCAATGTGATATCAGTCATAAGAGGCCTCCAACCAACACGTGATATAGCACCAAATTCAAGCCGTTACAGGCATTGTAAACCATACTAGGAAGAATGCAACCTACTCTTAATATTTTTGCACGACTTACGTAACGTATCAAATCAAAGCTTTATCAACACGCAAATTTACATAATCTTCATAGCAGGAAACGTAGTGCAGGTTATAGACTACATTAGTAATAGACGTTATTAGTAATAGATATTACAATACTGTGCTGCAATTTTGCAGGCACATAGTGCTTTGTAAGAATATTTATTAACATTCAGGAGTACGTATGAGCGATACAACACATGCTTACCATAATGAAGCGCAGCACGATTCTGCTTCCTGTGCCACCACTCATGAAAAGCAAGCTCACGCACCTCATATTCATGCATCAGCAATGGCGATAACCCAGATTATTGTTGTAATACTTCTTGCAAGCGCAGCAGCTTCACCGATAGCAACAGCAAAAATATTACTCACCTTTTGTATGCTGATACTTCTTACATTCCTCACTTTTTGGCCTTTGCACGGAAATATGATTGATCGCGCTATTGCTTTATGCGCAGGTATCGCTTCCGCTTGGTGCGCAACTCTTGCCTTGAAAGGTTGGCTTCCACAGAGTGTCATTACTGACAATGAGACTGTGTCAATGAGTAAATTCATTGCAGCAATACGACCTTATGAACGCTGGGCAGTATCGTTTGCACTGATTCTCGTTGCAACAACATTTGTTACTTTCATCCGCCAAATGCTACGTGAACATCGCACAAATTTGGTACGAAATCTTTCTCATACCTTAATTGCAAGTATTGCATGCGCAGCACTTCCTGGCTGGCTATTTTTGCCGTCAATTATTCGATTTATGCCATCATTACGCAGTACAGATGGCGGCATACTAGTAGTTGTTTTATGCATATTTATGGTAATAATACTTTCGAGTCTTTCTTACTTATGGATGCGCAATAATTGTGGTGAATACTATGAAAATATCAAAAATGGTACAACTCATAGCATTGCGTTTGCCATATTACCAATTATGCTTTCAGGCATGTTGATTTATATTGCCGGACTCGGCATGCTCATTGCTGCGTAGTGGTGCTGTAAAAATACTTTTCACCTGCATATGCGATTTACTCTTTTGCGATTTATTCTTTTATTTGTTGCCAAAATTGGCAAGAATATTCATAGAACAAAGAGTATTTTATAAAATAAAACGTCGAAAACATAAGGCAATGTTTCCGACGTTTTATACATTTTTACAATCAATTTATTACAAGCGAATCTTACTTTTCACTTTCAGCAAGACGCTTGCGAGCTGCAACAATTTCCTTTTCTGCTTGCTCTACACCAGCCCAGAAGTCACCAGGGAGAACTTCCTTACCTGGCTCCAAAGCCTTGTACTGCTCGAAGAAGTGCTTGATTTCAGCCTTGTGATACTCGTTCACGTCATCAATATCCTTGATGTCATCGAAACGAACATCTGCTGGCACGCACAAAACCTTGTCGTCTCCACCGGCTTCATCAACCATGTGATATAAACCAACAGCGCGGCATTCAACAACACATCCTGGGAATACAGAATTTGGAATCATCACAAGAGCATCAAGCGGATCGCCATCTTCACCCAAAGTACCGTCAATATAACCGTAATCATCTGGATAACCCATAGCGGTAAACAAAGTGCGATCCAAGAACACGCGACCAGTTTCGTGATCTACTTCATACTTATTCTTAGAACCGCGTGGAATCTCAACCACAACGTTAAAAGTTTCTGCCATATTGGCTCCTTTAGTAACTTTAATAACAATTCATATGACTGTTCTATCTCACTCTACCGCGCACCAACGAACGGCATAGTATAAGTAGTGCCATTCCCCATACTATTGCACATAATTGTGAACAAAGAACATAACGAAAAATATTTCAAAAAATCCCACAAAAATCCACCATTTTCAACGATATATTAGGTATTGTAATAAGACACGCTTTATGGAACAAAACTGTCTCAAGACGCAGTTATCATAGCTCTGTTTTACACACGATAAGTTGCATACACACACCAGTATGGTTGACGAAGCGCAGGCAAGATGACAGAAAAAAGACGCGTGAATACTTCCACTGTTTCACTGGTCAATCAAACCCCCAACAAAACGGAGGTTTCAACCGAAAATAATGCTAGTAAGGCACGTGTAAGCCAAGAGTTTGCTGACACTTCATCTACTCAAAAACAATCTTCCAGCGTTAAAAGAAATCCTGCGATTGATGGTTTGCGTGCGCTAGCAATTATTGGCATCATATGCTTTCACATGCGCCCAAGCACTCTTGCTGGCGGATTCCTCGGTGTCACATTATTCTTAGTATTAGCAGGTTATTTTTGCACACGTGCTGTGTTGAATTACTTAAACGCAAACAAAAATGAAAAAGCTGCACGTGGTGGCTACGATACTGCCAGTCAACAAACTCAAGCTAACCAAATCAATGGTATCAAAGCAACAGTCGGCAACACTGCAAATACTATTAATAGCAGCGGTAACGCTACACAGAAGACTACGCATTACTGGCAATACATCTGGCACCGTATTCAACGAATCTGGCCGCCAACACTGGGCATTATCGCTATTACAGCACCCAGCATGTGGCTGGTTTCACCAAGTTTATTGCCAAAATTACAAGCAGATGCTCTTCCAGGAGTCAGTTTCTTCAGTAACGTCATGTACGTAATACGTAAGCTGTCATACTTTGAACAATCAGGATTGCCTTCTCCGATTAAACATCTTTGGTATCTCGGACTGATTATGCAAGCCTTCATTGTTTGGCCGCTTATTCTTACAGTGCTCGTAAAATTCGTATACAGCGCAATGAGTCGCATGTATATTACTGCGTGCCTTGTCATACTGTCTTCCGCTTTAACCATTACCTTTGCACACTTATTCGGCAATTACACAACGCCGGCGCGAGTCTATTATTCACTCGATACACGAGCATCAGAATTCTTATTAGGCGCAATGCTGGCAATGTATGGTGCGTGGTTTGCGAAACATTCATTACATGAATGGCTGATTCGCTTATGGTATTGGCTACGCGGCAATAAGCAAGTGACGGTTATTTCTGCTACAGCAACATACGACATTAACCACAACAACCCAGATAGTGCTAATACTACTGAACAAGTTTTTACTGATGTCACGCAGGCTGCAATTAAGGAAGGTATTCCGGAAGATTTGCGAGAAGGATTGCAAATTGACTTCTCTCAGAACGCCGCCACCACCGAAACATCTGATTTACGTGAACTTCCAGACAACGTATTTAACAAGCCAAAAACTGTGCTTTACAATCCTTTGCACCCATGGCAACGCTCTTGTATTGGCTTAATGGCAACAATTATATTGTGTTACTGTTTCGTATATGCAGATGGCACATCGTCTGTATTCACTTTTGGTGGATACACACTAACAGCTGCCGCATGCACATTAATACTCTGGTCATGCACGCAAACTGACAACATATGCTCACGATTATTTGCATGGAAGCCATTAGCATATCTCGGCAAACGCTCATTTGCTATTTATTTAGTGCACTTCCCTATTTTGGAATTGTGCAACCCAGCAACACGAACGACTGCAATTTCTTGGTGGGAGCAACTCTTGCAAATAGCAATCATTATTGTGATTGCTGAATGCTTCTATCAATTATTTGAAAAGCCGCTAAACAACCAGCATTTACTTAAGATTATTCGCTACATAGCAATAACATTATGCTGCTTCATTCTTATTGCATTGATTGCATTGCCTATAAATTGGAATAGCATTGCTCAACAGCGATCGATTCAACTTCGCCCAGAGTTGACGACTGCTACAATTCAGCCGTCAGAACAAAACAAAAACCATACTCAGCAAGCTCAATCTTCTTCTAAAGAACGTGATGTAAAAGGTGTACACAAAAATATAACAAAACAATCCTTACCACCAGTACCATCGCCATATCGCGTACTTTTCCCTATCGCAGAAAAAGTACCACACAATCTTGCCGCATCGCATACTCGCATTAATAAGCAGCGCAATACCTGTTCTGTAAACTTAACCATGGTTGGCGACTCCATTACTGAAGGCGCAAAACCATACTTATTGCAAGTAATGCCTAATGCTTTTATTGACGGAAAAGTAAGTCGACAAATTTTCCATGGTGCTGATGAATATGAGCAAGATATTGCGAGTAAACACGCTGGAGATGTAGTTATTTTTGCTCTTGGCACCAACGGCCCTCCGCGCGACGACAGTGTACTGCAACGTATGGTTGACGCCGCAAAAGGTAAGCCAGTTTACTTTGTTACTACGCGCGTACCGCAGCCATGGCAAGATGTAACTAACGAACATTTGCGAAAGTTTGCTGCAACACATTCTAATGTTGGAATTATTGATTGGCACGGCTTTAGTGAAGGTCACTCTGAATATCTGACCGACGATGGCGTGCATTTAACTCCAGTTGGCGGTCCGCAATATGCAAAAATGATTCGACTTGCTTTGTGCGGAGCGTGAAACGTTACGTTGAAACTCAAAGAGCTTAGTAGATTAGTATCAGTATTGCAATCTTGCAGCTGATACAAGAAAAGCTTATAGCGAAAATGTAATTAAAAATAGCAACCCGAGTAGGAAAAATAGCGTCAAAACATTACGATGGTATGTATGACTGAGTTGAGGATTCCTTTTGACATGCAGTATGCTGCAAATAACAAGTCTGTGTGGACAAACCCGTTACGAGACCCGCGCGACTTACGTTTGGCTCGCATTGCAGGCCCGTGCAGCCTAGTAATTTTTGGTATTACTGGCGATTTAGCACGCAAAAAACTGATGCCAGCCGTATATGATTTAGCTAATCGTGGACTTTTACCCCCAGGATTTGGTTTAACTGGTTTCGCAAGACGCGATTGGACAGATGAGCATTTCGTAAACTTTGTGCGCGAAAATATTGAGCAGCATTGCCGCACGCCATTTCGTGAATCAACTTGGATTAATCTTGCAAAAGGAATACGTTTCGTACGCGGCACTTTTGACGATGCAACAGCGTTTGAGCGTTTAAGTAAAACTGTTAACGAACTAGATAGGGATCGTGGCACGCGCGGAAACCACGCATTTTACATGTCTATTCCGCCTTCAAGCTTCCCTATTGTTGCACAACAGTTGGCAGCATCTGGACTTTCTCACTCTTCTGAACACGCGTGGCGCCGCGTAATTATTGAGAAACCTTTCGGCCATGATTTAGCGAGCGCTCGCGAATTAGACCGCGTCGTCTCGGAGGTTTTTGACCCTAATTCTGTATTCCGTATTGATCATTACCTAGGTAAGGAAACCGTACAAAATTTGTTGGCTTTCCGTTTTGCTAACGCAATGTACGAGCCGATTTGGAATGCGAATTATGTTGATCACGTGCAAATTACGATGGCTGAAGATATTGGTATTGGCGGACGCGCAGGCTATTACGATGGCATTGGTGCTGCAAGAGACGTGATTCAGAACCATTTGCTTCAGCTTATGGCGCTTACTGCTATGGAAGAGCCAGTAAGTTTCCGTGCTAGCGATTTGACTGCAGAAAAAACGAAAGTTTTATCTGCTATTCGTTTGCCTCAAGATTTGGCAGCAAATACTGCTCGCGGGCAATACGCAGCAGGATGGCAAGGCTCTTATAAAGCAGTTGGTTATTTGGAAGAGCAAGGAATCGACCCTAAAAGCACTACTGAAACGTATGCTGCTGTGCGACTAGACGTTGATACTCGCCGCTGGGCTGGAGTGCCCTTCTATTTGCGTACTGGCAAACGTTTAGGCAAGCGGGTTACGGAAATTGCTGTAATTTTTAAGCGCGCTCCACACTTGCCGTTTGAATCAACCGCAGTTCGAGAACTTGGTAGCAATGCAATTGTAATTCGCGTGCAGCCAGACGAGGGTGTTACTATGCGCTTTGGCGCTAAGGTTCCTGGCGGGACCGCTATGGAAGTTCGCGATGTTTCTATGGACTTTAGCTACGGACGATCCTTTACTGAAAGTTCGCCTGAAGCTTATGAACGTTTAATTCTTGATGTGCTCCTTGGTGAGCCACCGCTGTTCCCAACTACTGAAGAAGTAGATTTGAGCTGGAAGATTTTGGATCCGATTGAGGAATTCTGGAGTTCGCTTGGCACACAACCTCAATCGTATCGCGCTGGCACTTGGGGTCCAGCGGAAGCAGATAATATGCTCGCTCGCGATAATCGTCATTGGAGGCTGCCATGATTATCAATCTTCCCGATACGAATACCAGCAAAATTGCAGCAAAAATCGACGAATTGCACGAAGAGCGCGGCGAATCTGCTACTGGTCGAGTGCTCACTTTGCTTATTGATACAACTCTTAAAGAGTTAGAACATGCACTTGATGCAGCAAACGCAGCTAGCCGCGAGCATCCTTGCCGAGTTATTGCTATGGTTCGCGATTGGTCTAGCGAGCATGCTGCTGAGCGCGGAGAAATTGTGCCAAATCTTGACGCTCAAGTTCGTTTTGGTGCTGATGCTGGAGCTGGCGAGATTATTATTTTGTATCCTCATAACGGCTTGGTTCGTCATCCAGATACGCTTGTTATTCCGCTACTTGTGCCCGATGCGCCGATTGTTGCTTGGTGGCCGACGAACGCTCCGGAAGATCCTGCTCACGATTTGCTTGGAGCGATGGCTAGTAGCAGAATTACTGACGCACAGCGAGCAGACGATACTCTTAAAACTGTGCAAAACTTGCGCAAAAACTGGTCCCCGCAAGATGCAGACTTATCTTGGACGCGTTTAACTCCTTGGCGCGCGTTACTTGCTTCTATGCTCGATCAACCTCCACATTTGCCTATTCTCAGCGCGAAGGTTGTGGGTCCTACTCATTACGTATCTTTGCATTTACTGGCCGCTTGGCTTAAGAGCAGTTTGCGCGTGCCTGTAGAAATAGTTGAGAATCCTGATGCTCAAGCAATTACCTCCGTAACTTTAGAGCGCGAGGACGGCACGTTGTCTCTTACTCGCCCTGCTGGCGGAGATCAGGCTTTAATTAGTCTTCCCGGTCAGACTGCTCAGCCTATTGCGCTTCCTATTCGCACTTTGGATGATTGCTTAAGCGAAGAATTGCGACGCATTGATCCGGACGAAATTTACGCGCAGCTGGTACGAGATAATCCTACAGAAAATGCGTGAAGCATAGTAAAAATGCATAAAACAAATAACAAAGCATAGCGTGAAACAACGCATGAAACATTTTTAATGGCATAAAAGGAATAGCTATGACAGATAATGAAGTTACTTTTGCACACAACGCAAACGTTTACGGCTACAATAATCCCGACGTACTTTCAGCCATTGCAGCTCAACGCTTGGCAATTCTTATTATGGAATCACAAGCTAATGTACAAAATCTCGACAAGCCATTCCATTTACTTATTACTGGCGGCACGGATTCAATTCGCATGTTCCAAATGCTTGCCAGCAACCCACTTTTGACGGTGATTGATTGGGATTTAGTGCATATTTGGTGGGCAGATGAACGTTTCGTAGCTTACGATAGCGAGGACCGCAACGCACGCAAAACTCGCAAAGCGCTGCTTGACTTACTTACTTCTCATAAAGCTTTGGCAGAATCTCATATTCACGAAATGCCTGCAGATGAACGCAACGCTGAAGAAATTGCAGCAGCCAGTGACGCTGAAAATGACGCTATTTTAGATGCTGCAGCGCGCGACTATGAGGAAGAGATTACAGGATTACTTGGCAAAGAGCCAGTGTTTGATTTAGCAATTCTTGGCATGGGTCCGGACGCGCATATGGCTTCGTTGTTCCCAGAATTGCCGCAGGTTAATAATCGTGAGCGCATTGTTGTTGGCGTAAACCACTCCCCTAAACTTCCACCAATGCGATTGTCGCTTACAGTTCCTGTGCTGGCTCACAGTCGTCGCACTTGGTTTTTGACTGCAGGCGCAGAAAAGGGCGCTGCTTTAATGAATTCACTTTCGGGAGCTAATAATCCTGAATATCCTGCGTCTTTTGCAAACGGAACTGACGAAATCTCCTGGATGACCACAGCAGGCACACTGCAAGCTGCTATTGAATAAGGAAGCACAGTACTCACATACCGTTAACTGAAACTTATTATCCCAAATTAGTACTCAAATTACTGTAACAGTTAATCAATAATTGAGTATGCTATTATTACGCATTTTCCTTCAATGATGTAGCTACTTTTTGCTTTTCACAAAGAATAAAAATGCGAGCAAATTGATAAATATAAAAATTCAAAAACTCCTACAAAACACTAACTTCCCTATGCAAAATATAAATGCAAATCCGTCTAGGGGGGGGTAGCCTACAAAAGACATGTGTACTTGTGTTGTTCATAGATAAATAGATAAAGAGAAGGGTTAAGTTAGCTACATTTCACATGTGCCATAATACTATTTGACTTAGCACCAATATCTTTTTGTCTTAGAGAAAAAGGAGACGATTTTCATGGCAAGTACTTTCAAGAGCAATCTGGAAACATTGGACATCGATTACTCTGGTCCAGTCGTTCAAGCATACAATGATGCAAAGCAGCAATTAACCCAAGTTCGCACAGCAAATCTTGAGGGTCCAGATCGTGCACTTCCAGATGATTTAACTCAAAAGTTGGATTCAACGAATGCTGAGTTTGTTGCAGGTAAAGCAAATCTTGCTTCTCAGCTTGCTCCTCAACGCGAAGAACTCAACAAGAAGCATATGACTTTTCTAGCTATAAAGTGTGCTTTGATTGTACTCGGCATTCTTTGCCTGTTTGTCTCAGCAATAAGCATTCTGGGTATAATCATGATTATTGCAGGCATCATTTGCCACTTTGTATTTAAGAACATCGATGAAAAAGCTTCATATGAATTGTCTTCGCGCTGGAGAAGCTACTTTGCTCATTACCAAGATGTATTTGGTCATAAGGAAACACTACATGAAATGGCTTGTGGCTTATACAAGGAAGTAGACGACCTCTACTTGAAGAGTCTTGATGATCAAGCACGTGGCTTCGAAATGCAAAGGCGCCAAATGCAAAAACAGATGGATGCTCAGAACGAGCAACATCAGCAGTCAATGGCAATGCAAGCTGCGCAAATGGAAGCCATGCAGCAAATGGTCAATGAGCAGCGTGCAGGAAATATCATTTCTTTGATGAAAAAATAATTAAGGTTATTTTATGCCAACAGTTAATAAAGAGATGGTATGCCCTGGATGCGGGGCATCCATCTCTTCTAAAGATACCGTATGTGAAAGTTGTGGGCGTAAATTAGTAATTACTTCTTTAACTTTTAAAGAAGTAAGACGAGCAACTTTCCAGGATTCTTCAAAATTTCTTGATGCTTATAAAGGTGCTCTCAAAAACTCACCTGATAGTCCTGAGATACTTACTTCTTTGGGCTATGTTTTGTTAGACAGAGGTCAGTATCAAGAAGCAGCAGATACGCTTAATAAAGCAATGATAAACGGTGGATCTGATCCCGATACTCTGTTCACTGCTGTAATAGCACAGTATAAATCAAAAAAGCCATTCCAAATTAAACTCAAAGAGGCTGAAGAGCTTATTGCTAAGTTAGACTCGGCAATAGCTATGAGCCAAAAACCGGAATACTTTCTTCTTAAGGCAGAACTTATTAAATCACTATTTGAAAAAAGATATGTGAAATATAAAGAAAGTTCTGCAACAGTAATGCAGCAATCAACAGAAGTGGGATTGACTGAAGCCGATAAAATGGATGTCCAGTCTTTATTGGCTGAATGAACTTTTAATATGCCAATATAACCAGTAAGAAGAGAAAATAATCATGACATATTATCAAATCAATGACTTGTTAAATTACAAAAAACAAATGGCTCTGAAAGTATGCGGAATTTTTGACGAAGAAGAAGTCAATAGAATCGAGCCAATTTCTTATATCGATTACAGTAACGGAAATACGTTTGTTACTGTTTGGATGTTCGGTAATAAGAAGATTTATTCTGCCGTGATTGAGTTACGTCCAGGTGAGTTAGATGATCCTGTAGATGGCACTCATAGAACGTTCTTCGATGTTTACAGGTTTAAAAATATCGATGATATTCGTGTTGATGATTATGGCTGCGTCATTACCCTAAAAACAGGCAAAAAGTTGGAGTTAAAATCAGGTTGCCTTGAGGGAGCTGACAGCTTCAAATTCTCCGCACATGGCCTAGTTAGCTTGTGGGATGAGTACGACGATTAGTCAATTTACGAGCTTATAAAGCTCGTAATTCTTTGTTTAGACGAGGATAGTAATTATGTCTTTATTCGGCAAAAATCCTAATGAAGTAAATTATGTAGGCGGAGAAAAACATTTTGTTGATATTATCAAAAATCGCTCCGATAATGATACCTTCATTTTCAAAAATCCAGAAGAAGATTTCAATCATGGCTCTACGCTTGTAGTACAACCTGGCGAGCAAGCAATATTTATCAACGAAGGCAATATTGAGCAAGTTTTTGAGGCTGGAACTTATACGCTTAGTACAGCTAACTACCCATTTATTTCAAGATTGCGTAACGCACTTTCTGGAGGGATATCGTCATTCCATTGCATTGTGTACTTTGTACGCACAGCAACGGGTCGCGAAATCAAATGGGGAACTGCTGATCCAATTCAAGTTTACGATAAAGCTTATCTTGATCCTTTCACCGGAATTGGCGTAGAAACCAAAGTCGGTGCAAATGGCGCATACAAGGTTAGCGTAACCGACGCTGGTCTTCTATTAACTAACTTGATTGGCGGAAACTACGATTTAACAAATCAAGAATCAATCCGAGAATTCTTCCGCGATCAATTTATGAATGAATTATCTTCAAAGCTTGCTGAAGAGCTTAATGCTTGGGATGGTCCATTAAACACTATTCAATCGCAAGGAAGCAATCTTGCGCATAAAATGGAGACGCTTTTATCTCCATACATG
Source organism: Gardnerella washingtoni (assembly GCF_049262705.1). Taxonomy (NCBI): domain Bacteria; kingdom Bacillati; phylum Actinomycetota; class Actinomycetes; order Bifidobacteriales; family Bifidobacteriaceae; genus Gardnerella; species Gardnerella washingtoni. Next base: position 1,315,476 of record NZ_CP058398.1, read on the forward strand.
GAAGAATATGGTCTTCGTCCGCACGATATGAGTCTTAAGATTCATATTTTCGACAACGAAGAGCGCAGAAAAGCACAAGAGCTGGTTAGTAAAAACCGCGAAACCTACTATAGCAATATGGCTGCTGGCGCTGGAAAAGCCGCGTTTGCACAAGGTCAACAGCAGGCTTATCAAACTTACGGGACTAATTATCAGCAAGCTGAAGTGCTAAAAGCATTGAATAATGTTGCTTCTAATCCTGGCTCTGAAGGTTCTTCTCTTATGGGCGCAGGAATGGGTCTTACAATGGGTGCTGGATTAGGGCAAATGCTTCCAGGAATGCTGAATCAAACTCTTAATGCAGCGAATCAACAAAATCCTATAGCAACTCCAAACATACAAACCTCTGCAGTTCCACAGCAACCTACAACGATGCCACAGCAACCTACACCTGTTGCTCCTGCAGCACAAACTACTGCTGACAATGATCCAGTTGCTCGCTTAAAAAAGCTGAAAAGTTTATTGGATGCAGAATTAATCAGTCAAGAAGAATATGAGGCTAAGAAAGCCAATATTCTTAAGGAATTGTAAGGTAATCAGTAAAATGCGATATATAACTTCCATTATTTCTACAGTCTTCTTCGCTGTAGCAACTTGTGCACTTGGAATGCAATTAGCCACTTATGGATTTGCTCCAATTGCTCAATACGTTGTTATTGCATTCATGTTTTTATTTGTAGCAATGATGTGGGCTGCTGACGTAGAAGCTATTCGTGCAAACATCGGAGCAGATCTGTTCTACAGGGTTCTTCCTACCAATACAGTATTTCCTGCTATTGGATTTGCAATCCAATGCGTACTAGCCATTGCCTATGCGTCAGCATGGAATAATAATCTCAACTCCACAACTCTTGCATTGCGAAATATCCTACCACAGGGATTATTCACTGTTTTAATTATCGAATTGGTAATTACAACTGTACTCGTAGTTTTGTGGTCAGGGAACAATCAAGCTAATAAACACACTGTTAGACTTCATACGCAACAACAAGCAAAGATTGCTCAAAAGGAACAACTAAAAGGGCAAATTTTGCTACTGAAGCAAAAGATTGATAGTTCAGATCAGGTAAGTGTTAATACAATTCGCCAGATTGAACAAAAAATTAACTCATTACCTTTGAACTTGAATCCAAACACGGTAATTTTTTATCAGCAAGCTATGCAAGAAATTATTTCTGCAAATCAGCAACCTGGAACTATTAGTGCTGAAAATCTGCAGAATATAAAGAGACTTGTTTCATCTATTCGCTAGAAATCAATTCAATCAATGTGGGTTTATTGGAAATAATTCGATAAACCCACATTTTTATATCTACATATACTAATAAAAATAAAATAGTCTATTTTATGCAAACTTATGTATAAAATAGACTATCACTAGAATAATCTTATCTACATAAACTGGCGCAAATGCGAAAATAGCATGTTCAAAACATGGCGCATTTGGGAAAATCGACCCCTAAAAACATGGCGCATTTGCGAAAAGTGCCATAAAATCGTTGAAATATCAAGGAAATCAATCAATTTAGAAAAATTAATAAAATTCAGCAACAAAATATATTAAAAACTATAGAATAAAAAAAAACAGGCCTTTGCATTGCTATGCAGAGGCCTGTTAGTTCTAAATATTATTTTGATTTAATCTTGCTTTACTTCTGGGCGATTAGGCTCTGCCCACAAAGTGTGGAATACGCCTGGCTCGTCAATGCGACCGTAAGTGTGCGCACCGAAGAAATCGCGCTGAGCCTGAATAAGCGAAGCTGGCAAACGCTTGGAACGCAAGCCATCGTAGTACGCAAGCAAGCTGGAGAACGCTGGAACAGGAACACCATGCTCAACTGCACGCGCAATAACACGACGCCAAGCAGCCTGAGACTTCTCAATAGCAGCCTTAAAGTACGGTGCAAAAAGCAAAGAAACGCTTGCTTCACCGGACTCAAAAGCCTCAGAAACGCGGTTCAAGAACTGAGCGCGAATAATGCAGCCACCACGCCAAATGCGAGCAACCGCAGCCTGATCAATCTTCCAATCATGCTCAATTGCAGCAGCCGCAATCTCATCGAAGCCTTGCGCGTAAGAAACAATCTTAGAAGCGTATAAAGCTTGGCGAATATCCTCAATAAACGCCTTACGCTCAGCATCGTTCAAATCAAAATGCACATTAGGACCAGTCAAACCCTGGCTTTCAGCAGCTTCACGCAAAGCAACCTGGCTAGAAAGTCCGCGAGCAAACACAGCTTCAGCAATACCCGTAACTGGTATGCCGAGCGAAAGTGCAGACTGCACAGTCCAAGTGCCAGTGCCCTTCATGCCAGCGTGATCCACCATCATCTCAACCAAAGGCTTACCAGTCTTAGCATCCTTCTGACGAAGCACATCAGCTGTAATTTCAATCAAATAAGAATCAAGTTCGCCCTTATTCCACTCGCTAAACACGTCCGCAATTTCGTCGGACTTCATTCCCAAACCGCGAAGCATTAAATCGTAGCTTTCGGCAATAAGCTGCATATCCGAGTACTCAATGCCATTGTGAACCATTTTTACAAAGTGGCCAGCACCATCCGTACCAATATGAGTTACGCAAGGCTCACCTTCAGCAACAGCCGCAATAGACTTCAAAATAGGACCAAGAGTCTTCCAAGATTCCTCAGTGCCACCAGGCATCATAGAAGGACCACGAAGCGCACCTTCTTCGCCACCAGAAACACCGCAACCAACGTAATGAAGACCGCGCGCGCGAATGTCACGCTCTCTGCGAATCGTATCTTCAAAATAAGAGTTTCCGCCGTCGACAATAATATCTCCCGGCTCCATAGCATTCGCAAGTTCTTCAATAACAGCATCCGTAGGAGCACCAGCTTTTACCATGATGATTGCGGTGCGCGGACGCTTCAGAGAAGCCACAAAATCTTCAACAGTTTTTGAAGGCACGAAAGCACCTTCACTACCATGCTCATTCATTAAGGTTTCAGTACGAGAATAATGACGGTTATACACAGCAACCGTGTTGCCGTGATGCGCAAGATTACGCGCTAGATTAGAACCCATAGCCGCCAAACCGACAACACCAATATTTGCCTGAGCTTCCGTCATGATGACACCTCTTATCTTGTCTTTTGTTTTATTTGCACGCACGCTTTGCGTACTCAAGCAATCTGCATTAACTCTCAATGCACAATTTTTTATTTTGCGTTACGCCCCTTCAAGAAACGCACTTATTAAGTTTATAGGCGGATATGCACAAGGCTCCGCAATCTATAAATCAACGAGTCGGAAATATAAATTTTGTGAGAAAGATTACATTTTTCATTGTTAAAGTTAGACTTACATTTTCCTCATAAAACACGACACGCTTACAAACACGCTATTTTTAGCTATTTTAAACAATAACTATATGTAGTGTTTACACAATCGACACACCACTATAAATAGTGCCTATTGGGAGTAAGCTAACTATTTGGCTTTTGCTGATACAACCTGGAATTACCAAATTCCCCATCACCAGAGGAGATTACAATGACCATTACAGTATTCACCAAACCTCATTGCCCACAGTGTGATGCCACTAAACGACAGTTCACTAAACTTGGCGTGAACTTTGAAACTGTTGATTTATCCAAAAGTCCTGAAGCATTAGAACAGTTGCGCAATGCTGGATACCGTCAAGCTCCAGTAGTGATTGCTCCGGATGCTTCCTGGAGTGGATACCGACCAGATTTAATAGCGCAAATTGCAGATAAACTCGGGACTTCCACAACTTCAGCACAGTAAAAGAAAAAATAAGTGAAATTTAGTAAATAAACGCAATACATATTGACATTCTCCACCAAAAATAGCAAACAAAGAAGCTGAGATAATGAGCGAACAAGAAAATATCACACAACCAAGTGCACCAGAGGCACAAGCACAAGGTGAACCAATTGGTGCCGTAGTGTATTTTTCTTCTGTTTCCGAAAACACATTACGATTCGTGCAAAATTGCGATTTTCCTAGCAATAATGTGAACGTATACCGTATACCACTGCGACCAAAAGAGCCAGAATTAAACGTACGCGAACCATACGTGCTCATCGTACCAACATATGGAGGCGGCAATATTGCAAAAGCAATACCAATGCAAGTTCGAAAATTCCTCAATAATCGCGAGAATCGCTCGTTTATTCGAGGCGTAATTTCTTCCGGAAACACGAATTTTGGCGATGCTTATTGCGCTGCAGGAGGTCAGATTGCCGGAAAGTGCGGCATTCCGAATATGTACTCGTTTGAGTTGACGGGAACTGCGGAAGATATTGAAAAAGTAGCGCAGGGAATACCAAAATTTCTCAGACAATTAAAAGAAACAAAGTAAACAAAAACAGACAAACAAACAGTATTTGAAAAGTAAGCATAACGCGGAAAGAAAGGAATAAAAACCCCATGAATAGCACGGATCCGATGAGCGAATCTACTGCTCTTAATCTTGACAACACTGACTCTGCTAGCAGCACTGAATCCGCTGCCAGTACAACCGCCAGCAGCACGGCAGAACGCATTCGCAACAGCCGCGACTACCACGTTCTTAACGCTATGCTCGGTCTTTTCGATCCAGAAAAAGGAATTCAGTTTGATAAGGATCAGGAAGCAGAAAAGCTTTACGTTTCGGGTTACGTGCAAGAGCACAGCATGAAGTTTGCTTCCACTCGCGAGCGCTTGAATTATTTAATTGACAACTACTACTACAACAGCAACGTGTTCGGAAAGTACAGCGACGAATTTCTCGATAAATTCTACGAGCATGCTGAAGCAGCTCACCATACTTTTGGCACATTCTTGGGCGCTTTTAAGTTCTACACTTCTTACGCCTTGAAGACTTTTGACGGCAAACAGTATTTGGAAAACTTCGCTCAGCGCGCAGCTGCCGTAGCTTTGGAACTCGCAGACGGCGACGAAAAAGCAGCACTCAACTATTTAGACGAGATGCTTGCAGGCCGATTCCAGCCAGCCACTCCAACGTTCTTAAATCTTGGTAAAGCTCAACGCGGAGAGGCTGTAAGCTGCTTCCTCGTGCGTTTGGAAGATAACATGGAGTCTATTGCGCGCGGAATTAATTCTGCTTTGCAGCTTTCTAAGCGCGGCGGCGGCGTGGCTCTGCTCCTTACGAATTTGCGCGAGCTTGGCGCTCCTATTAAGCGCATCGAGAATCAGTCGAGTGGCGTTGTGCCTGTTATGAAGCTTTTGGAAGATTCATTCTCTTATGCCAATCAGCTTGGCGCTCGCCAAGGTGCCGGTGCCGTGTATATTAGCGCCCACCACCCAGATATTATGCGATTCCTTGATACTAAGCGCGAGAACGCAGACGAGAAGATTCGTATTAAGTCACTTTCTTTGGGTGTTGTAATTCCAGATATTACTTTTGAGCTTGCTAAGCGTAAGGAAAAGATGGCTTTGTTCAGCCCTTACGACGTTGAGCGCGAATACGGAAAGCCTTTTGCAGACATTTCTGTTACAGAACATTACGATGAGATGGTTGCAAATCCTCGCATTCACAAGAAGTACATTGATGCTCGCGAATTCTTTATGACGATTGCGGAAATCCAGTTTGAATCTGGCTACCCTTACATTTTGTTTGAGGATACTGTAAATCGCACAAATCCTATTGAGGGCCGCATTACTATGAGTAACTTGTGCTCAGAAATTTTGCAAACTCAAGAAGCAAGCACGTATAACGCCGACTTGTCTTATAGCCACGTTGGTCGCGATATTTCTTGCAATCTTGGCTCTCTTAATATCGCTAAGGCAATGGACGGCGACTTGGGTGCAAGCGTTGAGCTTGCTGTGCGCGCACTCACTTCTGTTTCGGAGCAAACTTCAATTGATTCCGTGCCTTCTATCCGTCGCGGAAACGCGGAAGGCCACGCTATTGGCTTGGGTCAAATGAATTTGCACGGTTTCCTTGCTCGCGAGCACATGCAGTATGGAAGCGAGGAAGCTCTTGACTTTACAGACATGTACTTTATGACTGTTGCTTACCATGCTTATAAAGCTTCTCATGCTTTGGCTGTGGAGCGTGGCCGCGCTTTTGCAAGCTTTAAGACAAGCGCTTACGCTAAGCCTGCAGGCAAAGGCAACTATTTCGATAAATACACCGATGGCAGCCGCTCTCTTGAGCCTCGTACTCAAGCGGTTCGCGATTTGTTTGCTCGTTTTAACGTTGCAATTCCAACCGTTTCGGACTGGGAGCAGTTGCGCGACGAGATTTTACGCGATGGCATTTACAACGAGTATTTGCAGGCTGTTCCTCCAACTGGTTCCATCTCGTATATCAACCATTCCACGAGTTCGATTCACCCGATTGCTTCGCGCATTGAGATTCGCAAAGAGGGCAAAGTTGGACGCGTCTACTACCCTGCCGCTTACATGACGAACGACAATATGCAGTACTTTAAGGACGCTTACGAGATTGGTTGGAAGGCAATTATTGACACTTACGCTGAAGCGACTCAGCATGTGGATCAGGGATTGTCGCTTACTTTGTTCTTCCCAGACACTACTACTACTCGCGATTTGAACAAGGCTCAGATTTACGCATGGCGTAAGGGCATTAAGACTCTTTACTACATTCGTATTCGCCAGAAGGCTTTGGAAGGTACGGAAATCGAGGGTTGCGTAAGCTGCACGCTGTAAGGAGTAGCGCTAAAAATCTTAGTGACGTAAATCTATCAGCGTAAATCTTTTGCAAATTAAATCAAAAACTTAAGAAATTTTATAAAACGTAAACACAAAATCAGGAGTAATAATGACAGAACTCAGCCCAACCGAGCTCGATCCAACAGCACTCGACCCAACTGCACTGCGCAGTAGCCTCGATAAGCCTTTCGGCACGAATCGCGTCATCGCAAGCGACGAGATGATGACAGCTTCTATCACACCAGCTCAGTACCGCTACCATCACGGATCGCGCGTGCGCCCAGTTAATTGGAATAATATTGTTGATGACAAAGATTTAGACGTTTGGAATCGCCTTATTGCTAACTTCTGGCTTCCTGAAAAAGTGCCACTGAGCAACGATATTCCTTCTTGGCGTTCCCTCACCGATCTTGAACGCAAAACAACTACTCGCGTTTTTACGGGCTTGACTTTGCTTGATACCAGCCAAGCAACTATTGGTGAGCTTTGCCAGATTGAGCACGCTCGCACTGAGCACGAACAGGCTATTTACACGAATATTGCTTTTATGCAGTCAATTCACGCTCGCTCCTACTCCTCTATTTTCTCTACTCTTTGCTCTAGCGAAGAAATTGACGAAGCTTACCGTTGGGCTGTTGGCAACGACGTTTTACAGCAGCGCGTTACCACCGTGCTTTGCGAGTATGAGAGCGAAGATCCGCTTAAGCGCAAGATTGCAGCAACTATGCTTTCTTCGCTGCTTCTTTACGCAGGCTTCTATCTTCCGCTTTACTTTGCTTCTCGCGGCAAGATGATGAATACTGCGGACATGATTCGTTTGATTTTGCGCGATAAAGCTATTCACGGCTATTATTCCGGCTACAAGTTCCAGCGCGGTTTGGAGCTTAGAAGCGAGAACGATAAGAAGAATCTTGAAAAGTTCACTATGAACTTGCTTGACACTTTGTACGATTTGGAAGTTGAGTATTCTGGTCAGATTTATGAAGGATTTGACTTCCACGATGACGTTTTTGATTTCGTGCGTTACAACGCTAACAAGGCTTTGATGAACCTTGGCTACCCTGCCAAGTACAGCGAAGAAGAAACTCACGTAAGCCCAGAAATTCTCGCAGCTCTTTCTCCTGCAGCCGACGAAAATCACGACTTCTTCTCCGGCTCTGGTTCCAGCTACATTATGGGCAAGTCTGTTGAAACTGACGACGATGATTGGGACTTCTAATCTCACAGTTGGCTAACTGACTGATTTACTAAATAACTGAATAACTAACTGATTGGTTAACTAATTAATTTAATTAGTTAACCAATTTTAATTTAGTTAGGTCAATTATTGCAGCAAAATAGATCCTATATAAAAACTAGAAGTCAAAAAATAACACAGGTCACTCAGTCTTTATGGTACACTATGTGAAAAGGAACCGGTCTTGTTGATTCATTTATGCAAAAATCGGCAGTGGCCATCACTTCCTACTCACGTTCAAACCAAGATTTTAAACTGAACTGAGCGGGCACTAAAGTTGGAGTCCAAGTTATAAGGATAACTAACAGCCGTTAGACGCATCTACAAGAAGAAAGAAGCCCATTTATGGGGAAAATGACTTATAAAAAATTGCTTTGTGTTGTAGTGCTATTCAGTTCGCTGGTGGGGCTAGCAGCCTGCGGTAGTCCCAATGCAAACAAACCAGCGCCAACAAAAATAGCCCACCATTCGACTAAAAAACATCCAAAATCAGTCAAAAAAGCCTCAAAGAAGAAAATCGCCGAAGCCTTTGTAAAGGGACAAGAAGGTACTTTGGAAGCCCTAGGCGAAACTAAACGCGTTATTTGGGACGCTTATCCTGATCAGTTGGCTTACGTTAAAGATGCTTTCTACCACTGGACTCTTCAAGACGACTGGTTCCAGGTTAATACTGGCCATTATATGGTTGTCGACCGTTTGAATAGTTCAGGCATCTTATTAAAGAAACTCCAAAAAGGCATGCCAGTTAAATTAAACGGCAAAGATTACAAAGTGGCGGATTATAAAGACTTTGAGGGTGGCGGAAGCTCGGATAGGTTGCTAAAAGTATTCAAAGAGTACGTTGATCAATTCCCTAAATCTGCTTACTTCATTCAAACTTGTCTTGATGCCAGAACTTATGGCGGACAACGTCTAGTAGTTCTTGACGTAGCAAAATAGTAAACGATTTAGCCGCAAAATTTAGATTATTTACCAAATTTTGTTGTTTTGAAAATATTGCCTGTGCATCAACGAGGTTGATGAACAGGCAATATTTTTTAACTGATCACGCGACAATAGTTACGCAACTTTAATTGCACAGTCGCTATGTTATACGAGTTATCGTGGCAAAAATCGCAAAATTAGCAAAAACTGCCACGATAACTCCATAAGTAAGCCTATATTTAAAAATAGTTCCAAAACGGAAATATTCTTAAATGTTGATTGTTTAGAACATGCAAACTGCCAATAGTAAAAGTTTTTTAAAAGTTTTTCTAAAAGCACTATCGTTAAAAATAGGTACGCCTATTTGTGTAGATAAAATCTGCACGTTAGTATGTTGATAATTTACAAAACAAGAATCACGAGGAGGTGCTTATTATGACTAATCCTTTGCGCGGTATACGAGAAGAGGATATTGTTAAGTACTTTAAAGCGCATAATCTTTCAGTGGGCAAAACGTATGTGCTTACTATGAAGTACGACCCTTGGTGGAAAGATTTAATCAAACTATTTTTGTTACCTAAATTATTCTATGTAGCGCAAAGCGTTGTTGCGCGTATTATTGCTGCCACTAATAATGAGTTTATTATTGTTAATCCGAATGTCATTTTAGGCTCGGGTAATCTAGCTAAATTAGACGATAAGTATCTTCGTCGTATTGCGTGGAATCAACTCACTAATTTTGAAGTTATAAGTAAGCCAACAACTCAAATAATTCGTTTTACTGCGAATGGCAAAACCGAAGAATGGAGTGTGCCAACGGAAAGTGCTAGCGTATGGCACTTTAATGTGTACAATCTTGATAATTTGAGAAAAACAATACAATCGCACATCTCTTGATAAGCAAATTCCAAAACAAGATACCATATATTGTATGAACACTACTTACGCAATTGTTGATAATGACACGCTTGTATTGCGGTACATGCAACTTCTTCTAAAAAGTCGTTTGCCTGAAAACTTTGTTTGTGCATGGATGTGTTCTTCTGCAAAACAAGCTATTCATCGTTGCGTTACAGAAAATACTCCTGACGTACTTTTAGTAGATATGTCAATGAGAGAAATGAGTGGTGTTGATGTAATTAAAGCAATTCGCGAGCGCAATAGCAATATTGTTTTAATCGGCATTACTTCCTACATGTTAGATGAATACGTATTGCAAGTTGCTAAGTCAGGCGGTCAAGCGCTAGTACATAAAGACAATTTATCAGACGTAGTTGCAGCTATCCAATCGCGCGCAACAAGCTACGGGTGTCCAGAATTGCCACAATATATTGACTATTTTCACACTCCGCAAGAATCATTTAATATGATTTCTCAACTTCCGAAGACTTCAGTTTTGTCTCCTCAAGAATCGGAAATTATGCGCTTGTGCAAACAGGGGTATTCTACGAAAGAGATTGCAGATCAGCTTAATGTGAAAGTTTCAACAGTCAACACGCATTTACGGCGTATTTATGGAAAACTTCACGTCCGAAGTCGAATGCAGGCGCTTGCTGCGCTAGCAAAATATTCGCATGACATATAACGTGTAAGAAATTAACGTGTAAAAGTAGGTAGTTATGAAATTATTAACACGTATGATCAATTTTTTGCCGCATGACGCTTGGCAGAAAATTGGAATTGGCGCAATCATAAGTTGTACTTTGATTCTTGAAATTTGTTCCTATAATAATCTTCATTACTACTCTAATTGGCATGCAATTACGGTTGAAATAGTATGGATTGTAATCTGCTTATGTATTGCAATCTGGCCTCGTAAAGCATCTTTTATTGTGCTCATTTGGATGCCGTTGGTAATTATTGCGCCAAATATCAACTATTCATCTATGATGCTTACCATATTGATTTGTCTGGCAATTGCTGTAATTACTCAACCTTGGTACACTGTGCTTTCTTCTTGCGGAGTTTCTTCGTGGTTCTTTATTATATGCGATTTTCAAAACGCTTATGTGTTAGCGTGGTGGCTTCTTATCACTCTTATTTCTAGCGCAATCGTAAAATACTATATTTCCACTATTCACCAACAGCAGGAACAGTTATTTGCACAGCGTTACAACGTTTTTCAAAAATATGCCACTATTGCAGCAATTCGCATGCATGATGAAGTAACTAATGAGCTTTCCAGTATTATGATGATGGCCCAACAGTCTATTGAACCTCAAACAACTCATGAACAAGAGCATGAAAATTCTCGAGAGATTCTTCAATGTGCTACTACAACTATTCATAAAGCACGTAATATTATTTCTCTTCTTGACAATGCTACAACTGCAAGCACTGGCGATGTTATGCAATCGACTACATGTTATAAAGATTTTTGTACAGGATTACGCGTTTTATTTGATGGTGAGCAAAAGTCGTTTGAAAAGCTTGGCTATATTGGTTCCATTGACTTGAATAGTGATTTAGCTGCTGAAGATTCTCGGTCAATCCATTTGCCTTTTGAAGAATGTGCTCAAATTGAATATATTTGCCGAGAACTACTTGCAAACGTAAAAAAGCATGCTGCAAAGCCTAAAGAATACGCCATGAATGTAATGCTTAATGACAATGAATGTCATATTACGTGTATAAATAGTGCGCAACGAGGTATTCTTGCTAACTTGCAATTAGGATATGGACTGCGTTTCCATAAGATGCTTGCGGAACGAGTTGGCGGAACTTTTAAAGTTATTGAAGATGGCGATTCGTGGATTATTAATGTACACGTTCCGCTTCATGCAGAGCAATAGCCATTGTGCAAGAATAAATTATTATGCTTTCTTGCGCTTTAATCGAGTACTTGGATCTATTTCAATCGAGTATTTGGACGAACCTTTGCGTAGCAAACGCAAATAAGAAGTTAATCTGCAATGCAGAATGGTGTTTCGTTGCTATGTTACACACGTTATCGTGGCAGTTTTTGCTAATTTTGCAATTTTTGCCACGATAACTGTGTGCGTCACACATTTGCTGGTTCTATTGCAATACGTCCACCTAACGCTTGAACAACCTTCGCAATAGTTTGGAAGCTGGGATTGCCGTCTCGTCTTAAGCTTTTGTAAAGGCTTTCCCTTCCAACCTCGGCTTTTTGAGCAATCTCTTTCATTCCTTTAGCTTTTGCAATATCGCCTATAGCAGCTTGCAACAAGCGAGGATCATTAAGTTCTGCTGCGGCATTGAGATATGCAATAACATCATCATCGTTCTCAAGATACTCACTCGCATCCCATTTACTTATATTTACCATTTCTTCTCCTCAATTAACTGTGCAAGGAGTATCTTTGCTTGTTTAATATCTTTACTTTGACTACTTTTATCTCCACCAGCGAGTAACAGCATTAGCTTTGAGCCTTTTTGCGCAAAATACACACGATATCCTGGTCCAAAAGCGAAACGCAGCTCGCTAATGCCATTGCAAACTGGATGCAAATCACCTACTGGCTTGCCTGCAATTTCACATAATCTCACCTCGCGTTAATTCGAGCTTTAGATTGCGTATCGCGAAGTTTTTTCATCCAATTGCGATACTCATCTGTTTTAAGTATCTCCATAAAAATATTTTATCCTGTAGGATACAATTTTGCAATTTTTGCCACGATAACGCACGATTTAGTAATAATTGTGTGCACAATGGTGCTACTTTGGCATTACGTTGGGTGCTACATGTCTGCTACAATAAAGCAAAGCATGAATAACAAATTTATGATTTTAAGCTTAAAGGAAACAACATGACTTCTACAAAAACAGCCAAAACAAGCAGATTAAGTGTAAGAGTTAACCCAGAAATACGAGATAGCGCATCGCAAGTTCTTGAACATTATGGTCTTGATATGAGTTCAGCAGTCAACCTATTTTTGTATCAGATTGTAAATACGCAACGTTTCCCATTTTCACTTGAAAGTTCTCCATATGAGCACTCTATTGATGAAGCTATGAAAGAAAAACCAATAGCTGCAGGTACTGTTGACGATTTTGCTGAGCTGATGCGCAATGCCTAAACCGCCATTTTATAGTCCAATCTATCTGCGAGATGTTAAGAAATATAAGCAGAAGCATTACGATATTGAGCAGGTAATCAATATTGTAAGACTTATTTGCAATGGTGCAGATTCTCGCGAGCTTGCAACTTATAGAGATCATATTCTTAAAGGCTCATATAAAGGCGTGCATGAATTGCATGTGTCTGCAGATGTTCTACTGTTGTATCAAGTTAAAGAAGATTGCATTATATTCCTACGCTTAGGATCTCACGACGACTTATTCTAGCTAGCAAAAACTGACGCGATAACGTGTATAAAATAGCAACGAAACACCATTCTGCATCGCAGATTAACTTCTTATTTGCGTTTGCTACGCAAAGGTTCGTCTAAATACTCGGTCGGAATAAGTCGTTAGCATTTCTTGTTGACGCAACAAATAAGTGAATCTATCATGTTAGTGGGAGGCACATTGCCCCCCCCCAGCAAATAAGTTGGAGGTTTACGATGAAGAAAATTTCACGTATTGCATCGACAGTAGTGTTAGCAATTTCCATGGCATTGGCTCCATGCGCTACTGCATATTGGGATTGCAAATAATCTGTATGTATGAATAACTTATCATAGGGGATGCGATGTCTCGATTGTTGCGTTCATTGTCATGCGCACTTGTTCTTCTGCTTGCATTATTTGCATCGCTGTTAGGTTTGACAAAAATGAACGACTCCTTGGGTGATTGTATTGCTATATATCCACAAACGAGTCGCCTTTTTTCATTACGCGGTGTGACAGAAGACAAAGCTGATCAAATTTATGCATTACTCAAGAATACTGTTGCTCAGCATAATGCTTTTGTGGTTCGTAATGATATGCGCTTGGCAGCGAGTGACGCCGGTGTAGATGGTTTTGAGCTTGGCATATTTGGCAATCCTCGAGGTAAAGAAGACCTTATTACCTTGTCATATCTCGGAACGCCAATTCTGACATCGCATGCCTTTACGCAATTATTGCACAGCGAAAGTAGCAAAACGCTTGGACTTGATATGGCAAAAGCAGATATGCTTGCTGATCTGCCCACTATTTCCATTGAGGGTTCGCGTTTAGTTGTTCGTCAATTAGATGCCCTCGTCAACAATAGTAAAACAAAGCTTGGTGATTACAGGATTGTGGGACTTTCCAATCGAGACTACCATGCATTAGTTACTCAAGCTGCTCGCATCGCTGGTACAACCTACCAAGATTTTCAACGTGGAAAATCTGGAATAGCACGATCCAATAGTTTTAATCAACTTACTTTTATTATTGTCTGCATTGTAACAGTGTTGCTTCTTGGCATTACGATAATCGCTGATGGGTATCTTTCGTATAGAACATTGGGAAGCTACCTATTGTTGGGTTGGTCGCGTTCATCGTTTGCTTTGCGTCATCTTATGCCGATACTTGTTTCAGAGCTCGCCGTATATCCTCTTGTTTGTATCGTGATGAGTTTATTTACTCACGGATTTATATGGAATATTCAATTGTTAATGCAGGCGCTGATTATAGCGTTGCCAGTTATTGCAGTTGTGTTGCTTCTCAGTGCATTAGTCATTTTGATGATTATTTCTGTAAAACCAGTAGATGCAATTCGTAATCGTATTACCAAACGTGGTATGCTTATTGCTCTTGCACTCGTTTATGCTATTGCATCAACATGCGTATTAGAAGGTGTGCATAGCATAGATGGGCCAATAGGCGAGTTGACGAAAAGTGTGGAAGTTGCTCGTATGTGGCATCCTGTATTAAACCAGAGAATTATGTATCACCACCTCGTAGGGCAAGATGGTGCTTCGGTATCTGGTCAATCGACGCAGTATGCCAAAGATGCTTTTGCATGGTATCGTTCTATTGAGGATAAGCCAGGAGTAAGGCTTATTTACACAAGCTTCTTTGATGCGGATATACTACAAGATTGGCGCAACGGTAGCGTATATAAGCATGTGCCTTCTAAGCCATTCTGGTCGTTTGTGGCATCGCCTAAGTACTTGCAAGATCAAGGATTTACTGTAGATAACGAGGTCAAAAACCTTGCTCGTCAGGGTGTGCGCATCTACTTCATTCCCGACACGTATAATCCTCAAGAGCAGACTTCGATGAAGCAGTGGCTTCAAGAGTCAGACAACTTAACGTCTACTGATGTTTCGACCAAGTTTACTGCGCATCCACAATTCGCATTCCGCACGTATCATCCTTCTCGCGAGTGGTTTAACTGGTCTACGGATATTCATCATAAAGTTATGGTAAAAGATCCTATTATTTTTTATGCGACGAGCGATAATTTGAATGCATCTGAAAGTGAATCATTACTTGCTGGCGGCCTTGACAATAGCTACATTAAATTGAATGATCAAGCAGCAGCTCGATATCTGAGCGACGCTTATACTGCACGGTATCATCTTGATGATAATCATCTTCAATTCTTACAAGTAGGAGAATGCATTGCAGGCTACCAAAAGACGATTATGCAGACGTTGCAATTGTTTGGTAGCGTAATTCTGCTTATTACCCTGCTTATGTTGATATTGCTTATAGCGATTATTGCTATGTTTGCAGCATGCTATCAAGAAAGTATTGCGGTGAAACGATTGCTTGGTTTTTCGCTATTACGCATATTCTCTATGCCGTTCTTGCTTGTGGGAATCGTTCAAGGAGTACTTTTTGTTATTGCTTCGATTGAACGGACTCGTTCTGGCATGATATATGTGCTAATTTCGGCAATTATTGAACTCATATTATTAACGATACAAACATATTATTTGAGTAATAAACACATTACTTCTATGGTAAAGGAGTAGTCGATAATGCAAAATAACAGTATTGAACCTTTAATAAGTGTACGCAATCTTTATAAATCATATGGGAATCGACCGGTTTTACATAATCTTAGTTTTAGTGTGCAACAAGGAGAATCGTTAGCAATCATGGGGGCTTCCGGCTCTGGAAAATCCACTATTCTAAACATTCTCGGCATGCTTGAAACCTATGATAAAGGTGAAATAAAGATTGCTGGCAAAGAACTTCCAGCTATTAATTCTGTTGCTGCTACTAAGTTACGTCGTTATCATATTAGCTATTTATTTCAATCGTTTGCATTGCTCAATAATCGAACTGTATTTGATAATTTGTGGATTGCGATGGCATATAATAAAGAGTCAAAGTCTGTTAAACACCAAATGATTGATGCAGTTCTTGCTGAACTCAATATTGAGTATGCTAAAAATGACCGTATTGCTGTGCTTTCTGGTGGTGAACAGCAGCGAGTTGCGATTGCTCGTGCAATGCTGAAACCTGGCTCGTTGATTTTGGCAGATGAGCCGACGGGTTCACTTGATAGAGATCTTGCCGATAAAGTGTTTGCGCAATTGCAAGCGATGAATAAAGAATATAACAAGACATTGCTTGTAGTGACACATGATCCTTTGATTGCTCAGCGATGTGATCGTGTGTTGCATATTGAGGCGTTAGCTCGGTAGTTGCATTGCTTCTCTTCTCTTCGTTAAATTTCGAGTTATCGTTGCAAAAATTGCAAAATTAACAAAATCTGCCACGATAACTCGGTTTTTGTGTTTTATAAGTCCTGTAACGCAATTCTTTTATCTTCTGCAGACTGTTTAGATGACTTATCGTCCTTCTTAAGAGAATGCGCATAGCGAATAAGACTTCTTGCAACAAAGAACACTAAAGCACATATAGCAAGTGCAATAAGAATGTCAATTATCGGACCAAATAATGCATAGCTCATGATTCATCCTTTCTTTTTCTATATTCGTTTATAAGTGTTCGAGCTGTGTCAACATCGTATTTATCGTCAATAGCAAGACTCTTTACCAAAAGAACGAACGGGTCTTCTGGTTCATTGTCGCCTATGCGCAGTTTTTCGATGAGCCTGTTAAGCCTGATTCTCATCGTTGGGTAAGAGACTTGATACATTTGCGACATTTCTTTTAACGATCCAGACGATAATACAAAGTTCTTTATAAACGACATGTCTTCGTCTGTGAGATTAGCCATCCATTTTGGAATATGATCCATATCACCCCTTTCTTCAACCTATAAAACTTTAATTAAATTAAACTTTTATTAAAAATAATAAAGTTGTTGTATGAGTTTGTCAAGAATGAGCATGAGAGATATGACGCAAAGCGACATTTTTATGTCGCCAAAATTGTCGCTTTGTCGCCAAAATAATAAAGATATATATTTACGTAACATATGAGAACATGGAGCTATCGTGGCAGTTTGAGCGCCACTAGTTTAACGGAATAACAACATTAACCAACCAAGTGTCGTCATCTTTTTGAGCGCTTAAAGATCCGCCTAAACGTTCCACAGATTTTTTGTGAAACAGTAGACCTTTGCCAAAAACAAGTCTTTCGCCAAACTTATTCAACGTCGAAATCGAATTCATGCACATTATTTTGCATTCGCGCTCATCAACCGTAACATTCATAGAAAAATCAACGCTAGTATTGCAATGCTTGCGAATATTAGTAAGCAACTCACTGCACATGCGAATAGCACATTGGGCCTTTTCAGTATTAACAGTTGCAGATGCAGTAAAATCACCACTCCCCGAACTTTTATCAACCACTGTTAGAGAGCCATAATACCCAAGCTGCTCACAAATTTGCTGTTCAGCTTGTAAGCGCGCACGAATATTGCATAAAAAATCAGTCAAATTCATGCGATCATTGCTATTAGAACCATAAACGAACTGCGTGCTGGCAATATTTGAATCTAAAGAATCATCATACTTTTGCTCAGCTTGCTCAAGCAGGCTGATAACAAGTCTCGCTTTGGAAAGCGCGTTACGCGAATGTTCAACAATCTGCTCTAACGATTCTTTTGTATGTTCACTATTCTCAGCATATAAAGCATCCGTTGCAAGCAGCGTAATATCCGTAATCTCATTGTTCACATCGTCATGCAATTGCAACGCAACCGACGCAATATAAGACTGGAACTTGCTTCGTACAATATCCATTTTTGCGCGATTATTTTCTTCCAACATGTTCAAATACTTGCGCAAAGCGTAACCGCAAATCATGGAAATAAGAATAAAACAAGGAAAAGTAAGCGGAATGTACGCCATTTTTGCAAAGTACATAATATTCAGCGAAACTATGTACGCACAAAGCAAATACTTCCACGAATCGTAAAAGCCTGCAACAAACATGCTAGCGATCAATGAAAAAAGAAAGCAAGTTGCATTTACGCCTGGTACTGCTAACGTTACGCAATACAAAATCGGAGTTACGAGGGATATTTGACGTGAAAAAGCAATCAAAAGAAATATTGCGAACATCCAAACGTATTGGCACACAGATTGCTGCGGGTTATGCCACAAACCAGCTGTATTGCAAGATTGCACATCCATTGACACTACAAGAATCGCCAATATTATGAATAAAGTTCGTTGAATTTTCCAGCTTTTAACCAACTCAATAACACGCGAAAATGTTTTCATTACCATGCGTTATCCGTTTCTTGCAAAAGATTCTGATGATTTTGCAGCGAATCATTAAAATATTGCATATTGCTATTTTGCTCACGATTTTGCATTGCAGCAAATGCAGATATTGCTTGCACGCGGTTAGAAACATGCAATTTTTTGTAAATCCTATGAATATGCGTGTTTACAGTGTTTGGCATAAGACCAAGTTGAGCCGCAATCTGATTTGTTGTGTAGCCTTTAGCGAGCAGATCCATGATTTTTAGCTCTTGAGGCGGCAAAACGCTTCGCGACCTTGATTTAGAAAGCCTAATAAAAGATTCTTGCGGAGTAGCAAAATCGTAAGCAACATCTTTAACGCAACGGCAGCCATACACCTTCTGATTATCGCAATATTGCAAAGCTTCTGCTAGTCCTTTGAAATTGTCTTTAGCGACCATTGCTTGCCCACCAACTTGCGCAACCATCGAAGCGTAGGATCTACAATCGTAGGAAGTCATGCCAATTAAAATGATACTGTTGTTTTGCTCACGAATTGCGCGTATTACTTCCACTCCAGACATGTCTTTCATTGACATATCTATCAAAATATAATCCGGAGTTGTTTTTGTTACGAGGCAATATTTCAAAGCTTGCGCTCCAGATTTTACGCACCATTTGCACACGTACTCACTCGGCAAAAGCTTGCTGAGCACGTTTCGCATAACCGCTAAAACTAGCGGGTCGTTATCTACTATTGCATACGTTTTTGGCATAATGGCTTTCTTGCAATCACACGCTACTTTTCTTATATTCTACTTTATAAACGCGCGCAAAGTAGGGCAAATTGTGTAGTAAAAAATGATTACAAGTACTGCGCGTAGATCATATGTGCTTATAATAAGTAACAATATGTGACTTTTAGTTGCGTTTGAAAATGCAGTTTCAATAATGATTGCAGCAGGATTATATGACAAAACGATTAGTAGTATTGCACTCCGCAGAAGTAGCTGCGATGGCGCTTGCCTCAACAGCTGCTTTTATGCGTAGCTTTGGCTTTTTCGTTTTGTGGCTTGTTCCAGGACTTCTTTCTGTTGCATTGTATTCTTATGCATATTTTTTCTTGCGAAAAATCGTTATTAAAGAAAAAAATGCGTATATAGAAAATAATATATCTAAGATTGACGGCGCAGGCGCTAACAGCATAAGTAGTGATGTTGAGAATATAGAAAACAACAAAGATTACATAATGACTCTTGAGCAAAAACGCAAAAAAGTTGAATCACAAAATAAGCAAATACGTAGCAATTATCTAAATAATTTAACAAATATTATTTCATGCTTTATTTGTGGGCTTATTCACGTTCCTTGGATTTATTACTACGGAATTGCAAATGGCGTTGTAACATTGGTGATTCTGTGGCGCGTCATAAAGCGCCCACAAGGTCACCCTATTGATGAAAGCGATTTTTAAGGATTTAAGACTTTACGGATTTAAGCTTATCGTTGATCTTCCATTGAAAGATTTAATCCTTTTGCAGCATTGCGAAAATCTTCTATATGATTGCCATAACCGTCTGCAATAATAGCATCCTCTTTTACAACAAAAGAGCCATTTTCTAGCACGATATATTTTGTAAAGAATTCTTCTAATTGCTTAGCTAATTCATCAATGTCATCTTGTGAAAGCTCTTCGCTACTATTTTCCGCAAGGTTATCTTCCTGCTCCTGAATTTGATTAATGCTATTTTCACTAACGTTTCCTATTTTGTTTACGTTATCTTCTGGTTGCCAAGAGCTTATACCAAAATCACTCATACTTGCACTACCCATATTTGCGCTACTCATGTTTGTATCTCCTTGTATTTGTAACGTATTTGCACAACATATTTGTGCGTTGCTTTAAGTCTAATTACCAACATTTTCCGTGCAATATTGAGTACTAAGTTCTGAGTACATCGTACTGCTCGAAGGATTGCGACATTTATACTAGAAATACATACGAACGAGCAGCAACGTACGCTAATTAGCTACAATGCTCACGAACAAAACAGCAAATTAGAAAGAAGGCAACTCATGAGCAAGGACTCTATAAAACTTATTAAAAAAACGCTTATTTGGATTCTTAAGTGGGCAATATTTACAGCAATCGAATTCCTTCTTTTGTACGTTGCGATTATTTCTTGGGATCATGATTTTGCACAATTCATGCACGAATACAGTAATGCGATTATTCCATTTATGGCAGCAACCGGAGCTATGGCAGCAACGATGATTCGCGACGAAGGCACTATTCTTGAAGTCAAAGATTAAGGTGGTTGTAGATTATTTTGCGGATTGAATTGAAGCCTCTTGGCGAGCAACGTCAAGCGCTTTATTGAATGCGTCGCTAGTCCAACTTGCTCCAGCAACAACCGAAATATGCAAATCTTTCAACGGTTTTCCAACGATTTTTCCTGGAATAGCCTTTGAGAATGCATTCATATGGCCTCTTGAAATCGGCGTAAACGGATGAGGAGTGATTTGCACATCGCTCACATTGCCATTCGCAACGCTTAAATTGACTTCAATACTATCTTCCGCAACTGGGCCATACGTGGCTTTGATTTTGTATTCACCATCTTTGTAATTGCCAGTATCGGTTTTAGGCTGATTTTGCTGATTCTGAGAATCCTCACTTTGCGCAGAAGCGTGCGATTGTTGAGCACCTGAATCGTACTTACTCGAAGGGGTACCACTATCGTCTGCGCTTTGACCAGAATTACCAGCGAACTCATCGTTCATCGGCACAGCACTCGGCTCGCCGCAAGCAGACAACATAGCAGACGATGCAGCTACAATCGCAAGTGTAGCAACGGTTTTCGTAACTTTTTTGGATTTCAAATCGTCGCGTGAAACATCGTGAAACATATTATCTGAAATCATACAATCATCGCCTTTAAATCTTGTATATTCTAAAATCTTACGCAACTAATCATCTAAATTCGCTAATTTAGGCGACTTAGTAGGCTCATGGTCTTGCAAAGCTTCCGCAACGCTTTCATCAATATGCGCACTCGTAAACGCAGGCTTGCCGCCAATCGCCTCGTACGCTTTACGCGCATCCTCATTATTCCAGCGCTCACCAACAAGCACACCGTGATTAAGCATAATTTCGCGATCAGCGCATTGAGCTACCAAAGAATCGTGAGTTACAACAATAATCGTCGTGCCTTGCTTATGTAGCTGCTTAAACAAGTCGAGCACAATCTGCTCATTTTTTTCATCCAAATTGCCAGTTGGCTCATCCGCAAGCAGCAACTTAGGACAGTTAATAAGCGCACGAGCAATGCACACACGCTGCTGCTCGCCGCCAGAAAGCTGACTTGGCAGATGGTAAGCACGATCCTTCAAACCTACGCGATCCAAAGCGTCCATCGCTTGAGCTTCGTCAACAACCGAATGATAGTATTGCGCAACCATCACGTTTTCAACAGCCGTTAAATGTGGTACAAGATAAAACTTTTGAAAAACTAAGCCGATTACGTTTTTACGAACGTCAGCAAGCTGACCGGCGTTCAAATCCTCAAGTTTGCGTCCTTGCAAAGACACGGAACCCTTGGACGGCGAATCCATGCAGCCAATAATGTTCATTAACGTTGTTTTGCCAGAACCACTGGAGCCAACAATAGAAAGCCACTCACCTTCTGGCACAGTAAGCGACAAATCGTCAACAGCACGAAGAGAGCCGTAGATCTTGGAAATATGATCCAAAGTCAACAGCATTTTTGGCTTAGACTCCGCGCCTTCCAACTTATTTTCTACATTCTCTGCCATGTTAAATCCTTAACTCAAATCTTAAACAATCCATAAATTTACGCTTAAAATTATTCTTCTCGAAGCACAATTGCAGGGTCAATTTTTGAAGCGCGCAAAACAGGCGGCAACGCAGCAACGCAAGAAGCAATCAGGCTAAATGCAACAGAAAATGCAACAAGCCACCAATTCACACCCAAATCTCTAGCGAACACCATTGCCGCAAGCAAACGCGCAAACACATACCCTACTGCCGTACCGGCAATGCCACCAACGAAACCGTATAATCCAGCTTCGGCAGTAAATTCCACGCCAATACTCTTAGCGCTTGCACCCAAAGCTTTGCGCAAACCAATTTCGTTTCGACGCTGTTGCACAATCGAAGAAATCGTAGTGCTCACACCAACCATCATCAACGCGAGCACAACTAGCGAAACTATGCAAAACAGGCTGCGAAGCATAGTAATAATACCAGTGTCAGCAGCAGTAACTTTAGTAACCTGCTGAGCGCGCACGCGCATAGAAGTCATATTGTTAATGCTTCTCACAACCGCATCAACGCTAGGCGCAGAAGACGAGTAAGCAATCACGTCTGCTCCGCGCTTAACTCCAGTAAGAGTATTTACATCTGCGTTTAGTGCATAAAGCATGGAATCCTCTGCACCACCAGTGTCCAAAATGCCACAAACGCGGAAAGTTGTGCCGTGAGTATCCATAATATCCGTTGAAACTCTGCCTTCAACAAGCTTTTGTTGAGAAGATTTTTGTGCAGACTGATTTGTAGACTTATTTGCAGATTTACTTGCAGACTTATCTTCAGATTTCTCTGCAGGCTTATGCGAGCCGTTAGTATTATCCGAAGATCTATACGCAATTGCAATACGAGAGCCTATTTTTAAGCCCATCGCAGAAGCAACATCTCGCCCAACCATCACATTTCCGCTGCTCGGCCAAGAGCCGTCTACATTCCAATGCTTATTAAGAGACTTTACTGAACGAACGTCTATTCCTGCTAAAACGTACGGAGCTGCGTTAATACGCACATTTTCGTAACGATACGTAGCAGATCGCATAGCACCTTTTGCAAGAACCATATCGTTTGTATGCAAAACCATTGCGCGATCAATACCGTTTTTCCACTCGCCCTCAATTGGCGTTACGATAATATTCGCTCCATACGCGCGCATTTCGTCGCTCATCTGCTGGGGCACAACCAGGCAGATTGCAGCCAAACAAAACAGCGTAGCAGCACCAACAAGCGTTGCAATAACAGCCATTAGAGCACGCGATTTTCGGCGAAATACCGCGCTCAATAGCATGGTTATAAACATTGCATTGTTGGAAGTCATATAAGATTTACCTGCCATGAAGCACCTCCGCAGGACGCACACTCAAAATCGAACGAATCGACGAGCCTGCAGCCGCAAGCACAGTCAACGCAAGCAGCACAAACACAAGCACAAATACCATTGGTCGGAACAAAATCGCAGAACCAAACACCGTAAAACCAATAATCTGTGCCACCGCAAATCCCAAAACCATGCCTAGAAGCGCTCCACCAAATGCAATAACCGCAGTTTCCATAAGCATAAGACGAGCAACAGCACCATCTCGTGCGCCCAAAGCCTTAAGTAAGGCAAGCTCACCGGAACGTTCCGAAATCGAAGCAGCCATAAGATTCGCCACAGCAACAGCCGCAGCAATCAAGCTCAATGCAGTCATCAAAACCATAACAGCGCGCGTCTTATTCAATACGTTTCCCTGCAGCGCCGCAACTTGACGAACCTGTTTTGCAACAGCTCCCGGAATTACCTCCTCAATTTGGTAAGTAATCGAACTCGGGTAAGCAGTGCAATACCAAGTCTCCCACTCTTCTTGGCTGAGTGCTGCCGGATTTTTAGCAGCCTTACGCGCTAAATCATTTTCAGGAGTAGTAAGCGCCTTTACCTCAATCAAATCAGCCATATTCGGCTTATTTGCAAGGTTTTGAGCATCGCTAGAGCTTGCGTAAATTGCGTTATTATCGTCGTCGCCGGAATCGTATACGCCCACAATGCGCAACAAAATTTTGCGTCCGTCACGAAGCAAACGCAAACGCTGGCCAAGTTTTAAGTGCAAACGTTCCGCTAGATTCACACCGACCATTGCCTCGGATTGATTATCTTTTGCCCATCTGCCTGAGCGAATCTTCCACCAAGAACGCAAACCTTGAACGCCAACAACAGTTGTTTCACCAGAAGCCAGCGCAAGCTTGCGATTAAACCAAGTTCCAACAATCGGCACCACAGTTTTCGTAGAAGACTTCACTTCAAGATTGGCGTGAACTTTTATTTTCGGCGCAAAATTCGTAATATTGAACGCCCAAAAAATCATTTTAATTTTTGCAGCGTCTGATTCCTTCAAAAAAGCAGTAGACTCTTGGCTTTCGGCAGCTGCTAGATTATGCAAAGAAGCAGCATCTTCCTGCTCGCGAGACGCATACAAATCATTCACAACAGCACTAGATTTTGGTTGAACAACAATATTCGAACCGTATGAGCTAAGCTCGGCGTTAATCTTGTCTCCAACGTCATACACAACACTAAGCATTGCAACGCTTACGCACGCGCTTAAACACACTACAAGCGCAATCAGAACGCGCTTTTTTATTTGCCGCACAAGAGAGCGAGCAACCATACGCATCATAAACATTAGTTGCTCCTTACTTAAAGTGCGAACTAAGCACGTCTAAATCAGCAGTATGAATGGTGATTTTGCCATGCCCAGCCTTATACGGGAACGGAATCGGATTGCAACCACCCTTAAAACCAATGGTCGCCAAGTTAATTGCTACGTCACATTTGCGGCAAATAATCTTGCCGTCTTTTTCATAGTAGCCTGCGTCTCCACAGTTTTCACACGCGTCTAAACCAACTCCATATGCTCCACCATTCTTTTTAATGATTATAAAGCGCATAACAGTGCCATCTTTTGCTTTGTATTGGAAGCGGTGAAGGTGGCCGTCTGAAATTTGCACAAAGTTGATAGTTGCCACACCATCGTGCAATTCGTACGGTTCTGGAGGCGTAAGAGTTGGCTTAATATTCATAATAGATACGCCTGCAGTAAGCGTAAGTATTACCGTAACTGCAGCCAAAAGCGCTGCGAGCGCAGACTTTCGAGATTTGCGCTTAAAAGCTCGCTTTGTGCGAATTTCTGCAGCATTTTCACCAACTACTGCCGTCTTAAAACCGATTACGAGAGATGCAACTGCAGGAATCAAAAACACACAAATTTGCGCCATAATCATCAGCGGATTATTGTTAATCAGCCAAACAAGCACGCTGAAAGAAAAGTCGTCAATATAAAGCAGAATGCTTCCTTGCATAATCTGCAAAAGTGAAGTTACGTGCTGCACAAGCAGAATAATCATGCTGAGCACAATTGCAATTTTGAAGGAAATTGCGCTAGCTGTAGCTCGCACTGAACGAGCCATAAGACTTAAACAAATCGCCGCAATAATACCTAGAATAAAACCAAGAGCACGCAAAAGCATGTCGGAAGTAAACGGCGGCGTGCTTGAATCTACGAAAATTGTAAGCTGTAAAATAACGTCTGGAAGCGCATAAAATACGGTAAATGCTAGTGCGCACGCGCCGATTGCGTTACTTATGTGCATTGCAAGCTGGTGCGTACGCCAGTTTTCAACAGTTTTGTGCGAACGAAGCACAACTACAATCGCCGCAATGTCGAAAGGAACTGCAACGCAAAGCGCAGGCATGTTAATAAAGTTACGCTGATTAATTACTACGCTTGCTCGAAGAATCGCAAAAATAAGTGCGGCAACTGTGCCAACCGACAGGCCATACAATCTCCATCGCGCACTTAGCGGCTTATCTCGCCCCTCACCAACCGTAAGAGAAGCGCTTAAGCCCATGGTAAGTAGCATAAGAGGGAGCAGCCCAGGCATAACTGCTACGAACAGTCTGAGCATAACTCCCTCCTTTGCTATCAGTTATAATCTTTAACTCAATAATTACTAATAATTGCTAATAATTACTAACTACTTCTGATTATTACTAACTATTACTACCACTGGCGAGGAGTGTACTTCCAGTCGTCGAATGTTGCCTTGATTGGTTCAGTCCAGAAGCGACCAGTTACGCCGGTAGCAGGATCGACGTGAAGCATCCAACCCTTCTTTTCTGGGGATTCGATGGAAAGCACAAGCTTGTAGTTGCCAGCCTTGTCAAGCTTAACGTTTGCACCATAATGAGGACCATCGGAAGCATTCATCTGCATGAACGTGCCCTTGCCAACAGATTCGCCGCTTGCCTTGTCAACAATCTCATAGTTCACAGTCAAATCTGGAATGAACTCGCCCTTACCGTAGCCGAGCTTGGTGCCTTTTTGGTTAGCATGAATATCGGCTTCAAGATGGAAGCTCGCTTCTGAAGCCTTCAAGCCCATGCCAGCTGGAACCATATCAACTGGCTGGAAGTATACGGCACCGATAGTAAGAGGTCCAATGTTTTGATCCTGGTGAGGGCCAACTGGCACCTCTTCAAAGCCCTTATCGCCGCCTTTGTCGTCGGCCTTGTCGTCAGCCTTCTGCTCAGTCGCTTGTGACTTAGCGGCAGTTTTAGCAGAATTGCCATTAGCACCACATCCAGCGAGTGCAAGCATTCCTGCAAGCACTAAGGCAGCAAGTGCCATCATCTTATTATTCTTCATATCTAACCTTCTCTGTTTGTTGATTGGTTATTTATTTGTGAGTTACTCGTTGTTTAATTGTTACTTATTTGTTAGTTATTTATTGGTTATTTTTGATTATTTTGCTTATTTATTTTCTACCGTACACTTTCCACGGCTTCGCACAATAGATACGCAAAGCAGCGAAATTACCACGATTACAGCTACAATTTGAGCTACAATCGTTTCCACATACGGGTAGAATCCAAGCCAATCGTTAGTTGGCAAGCCTTGAATATACATACCTGCGAGCGCATCGCCTTCTATGAGCGCATGCACGCCACCGCCAGCAAAAATCACCACAAGCACAGACATAAGAGCACTTGTACCGGTGAAGAATGGGCGAATTGGTATGCGCACAGATGCGAAACGAATCAGCAGGAAAATTACTACTAAAACTGCAGCCGCAGCAACGAAACCGCCCCAAATCATGGAATCAGCTCCGTTTGAAACCGCAAAAATAGCTTGGTAGAAGATTACAGTTTCTGCACCTTCACGAAACACTGCCAAGAAGCTAAGCAGTACAAGCGAAATCAAGCTGCCTTGGGACACGGCAGCCGTGGTTTGATCGCTAATGTATTTATTCCACGCTTGTACAGAAGAGCGCGAAATCATCCAGTTGCTTGTGTACAGAAGCATAAGCATTGCAAACAGTGCAACCACGCCTTCCGTAATCTCTTGCTGCGGTCCAGAACCATTAAACAATAGTCCGAACAGTGCAGCAACAATCAGCGAAGCAACAATACCAGCAACAAGTCCTAAGTAAATGTACTTCACCATGTTTTTGTGACCAGATTTAATCAGGTACGCAATAATTGCTGCAACAACCAGCAATGCTTCTAAGCCTTCACGCAGTAAAATAACAAAAGCCTGACCAAAAGAACTAGTTATAAATTGCATCAACGGGTTTGCGCTAGAAGAAGCACCACCGTCAAGTTTTGCAGCATCTTCTATAAGCATTGCTTTAAGATCCGTTACGAACTTTTTAGCTTGCTCAACCGTTTTGCCGTTGTTCATTGCTTGGCGGCACTCTTTGAACTGATATTCGACTGTTGAAACGCGGCTTCCACTAATTGCATTCATAACGTTTTTCTCAAAGCCAAGTTTTTCATAATACTGGTAGTAGGCTTCGTTAATTAAATCAACGGCTGTTGCGACTTGCGACTGGTTTCCTTTTGCAGATTTGTAGGTTGCAACGGACTTGTCGAGAATAACGTTCATTTCTCGTGCAACTTGACTCCATGTGCGACCATTTCTGCCAAGATTTTTCTTTTTTGCAGCGTCAAGCTTTTTTCGCTCTGCTTTGATTTGCGCCCGAAGTTTTTGTGCGTAAATATTAGGCTTATCTAACTTAGCATTTGAGTCAAGTTGAGCTGCAGTTTGTGCAACGTCTTCTGAAAGAGCTTTTGATACAGCGCTTATTTGCGAACCTTGATTTTGTTGATATACCAGCGTTTGCAACTGCTGGAACTGGTCTTGCTGCGCTTGAACTTTATCCTGCCCAATTGTATCTCGCACAACTGTAATCATGTTTGAAGCAACGTACACAGAATTGTAGGCTGCTTGGAATCTCGTCGCAGCACCGGAATTGTTACCACTTCTGTATTCGTTTTGACCTTGCTGTAATTGATTATCTATAGCCTTGGAAACTTCAGTCCATGTAGCGTATGAACGATCTGCATCTGTTGCGAAAACTGGCGTAGCGATAGCAAATGAGCTTACTACACAACTTATAAGCATGCACACAGCCAGCATCAGCGCAGCCGAATTACGAATAATCCAGCGCACTTTTACACACGCGCGCATAACATCTCCTCGCGTTCTTTTGTGTCTTTTGCATTTTGCGCGCTTGCGCTTCACACACTTCACGCACTTCCTGCATTTCTAAACGCTCTACCCCAATCGAGCGCACCCAACTAAAACTTGCCATACAAAGGCCCCACAGGTACATAATATCGATATATCAACTAGATTGATATAGTTCAGCGCAAAAAATGCGGAAATATTGCAAAATGATATTGATAATGAGAATTATCTTTCGTATTGACTGAAGCCAATAAGTCCAACAAACTCATTAAACAGTTTTCTCATACTTTCTACAATGCGACTTTTCTTCTCAGCGCGCGCCTTAGCCGCAGCGCCAAATCTGCTCATTCTAGGCATTAAATCATTAATATCTGTGCCAAGCTCACTTACTTCGCCAGCGCTAAAAGATTTCTCCATAAACTTACGAGTCAAAGCATCGTTTAATCCTTCGCTTTGCACGAGTTGTGCCAAGTCATGATTATACTTTTGCTCAACATACTCGCTCCAGCAATCAACAACGCTCAACTTGTTGCCGTGCGAATCGTAAACAGCAGTGTCATCGCTATAATCCGCAAGCTTCTCAAGCTCCTTCTCGTTAAGTTGTGCAATAAACCCTTCAATAAGCGCTTTTTTACTACGCAACTCTGGGCTAGCATCAACCGCCGCCTTAATAGAAGCAAGAACATTTTTATCTCTGATTTGTGTTGGCGTTTGTTGTGCGTGTGGTGGTTTTGAGTGTTGAATGTGTTACTTTCGGTTTTGTTTGCTACTAGTGGCATTCAAAACCGAAAGCTTTTTGTTTTTGTTCTATTTGTTTCCATACTGCGTTTTGAACGTTTTACGCGTTTTGTGTATAGCTAAAACCTTATATGCGATTTTGCAAGTCACATCTGCATTTGTTATTTCGTTTCATTTGTTATCTCACTGCATTGTTATTTAATATACCTTGTTATCTCATCTCTTTTTTACCAAATTGTGTTATTGCAATCAAAAATACAAACACAGATATTGCAATTGCACATGGCAAAAATGGTATAAGATTAAATCCGTTTACTAATCCTGTTGATGTAACTGCATGTAGAGAGCGGGAAACCATATATCCGCTGTAACAATAAGGATAAACTATCCAAAGTGGAGTATTTGCTATTAATACGCCAGGAATCACAAGAAGTATATTTAATCCAACAGATAACATTGACTTTTCAAAAAGCACAGTAATCGCCCACATGACTATTACGCTTGGAATCATAGTCAAAAACAGATCTAAACACCATTTTAGTAGATACACAATTGGGAGCGTTTCTGTAACTCCTGTACTACTGGTTGCAAACAATCCTGCTATAACGAATACAGCAAAAAATACGACCATTTCCATAAGCAAATAAAATAGCAGTACGCAAAATTTTGCAGCAGAAATCGCGTATCTGCTAACAGGTAATGCCAGCATTTTTAGTATTCCGTTATTGCTTGTTTCTCGTCCTGCAATCATCACGCAAATAACAATCATACTAAGCGGAAGCAGATAATATGAGTAGACTAATGCGCTTTGAATAAACATAGCAGCCCATGCGTGTGTATATTCTGGAGTGAAGTAGCTATGAAGGCTTGCTACACCAGATCCAACCACAAGTAATGGCGCAATAAAAATCAAAGGAATAATTTTACTACGTTTTACTTTCTTAAATTCGATTCTAAAAAGTTCAAAAAATCTCATTTTCATAATCTCCTTATTCATAGTGCAGGTTCTTAGCCGCCCACAATCCAGAACATAAAAACAGAAGTGTTTCAACTATGGATACGATTACGACCGTAGTATTAGGTTGCGCGCTCATGGCAACTGCTGGTTTTAACATAACGATAAAAGGTGATGCCATAAAAAGCACAATGTCTGAAGAAGCCAATGCCATGCCGCTTAAAAATCCTGCTACACCAATTCCAAGCGTTACCCACATGTTTTCAAATCGTGATGATACAAAAATCATAAAGGACAATACAGGCATTGACGTAATAAATGAATATGCAGCAAAAGATATAAGAGTACTTACATTAAACGTACCTTGTGGCAAATCTGTTACACCGATTTTTGCAAGTGCCAAATTTTGTATGCAAATAGCGATTAGTAATAGAACAGTCAGCAGCATAAATTTGCATAGGTACATAGCAGGAACTCTCATAGGCAGCATATGCATCTTTTTTACTGCATTTCCCTTAAATTCCATGTTGTAGATAATGCATGCTGCGACTATTATGCCGAACATGTTTAACACCATAATCATGCCGTAAAGCTGTGTGAGAAGAATATCCATAGGAGCTAAAGGCAGGTTTAATAATGTATTTTTTCGTACAATAAAATTCACAAAAGCGTACGCTGCTCCCATAACGCCAATAGCAATCATAAGAGCTATAAAACCAGTTCTCTTGCATTTTTTTAGTTCGATTACAAGCGTTTTCATAGTCTTGCACTCTGCTTCCTGATCTTATTGTCTTCATCAATCATGGATAGGAACATATCTTCCAAATTGTCGGAAGCAAAACCAGATTGTAAAGCATGCTGTCGTAGTTCATCTAAACTACCTTCAAATAACAAGTGTCCGTGATTAAGTATTCCAATATCATCTGCAATAAGCTCAATTTCGGATAGCATATGAGAAGAAATAAGAATCGTGCAATCGTAAAGATCTGGCAGCGACTTAATCAGATTTCGGATTTCGTGTATGCCAGATGGATCGAGTCCATTTGTTGGCTCATCTAAAATCAAAATAGGTGGTCTACCAAGCAATGCTCCAGCAAGACCAAGCCTTTGCTTCATGCCAAGCGAATATTTTTTTGCAAGACGGTCTCCAAACTCAGAAAGACCTACTAATTCTAATGCGTCATCAACCGCACTCTTAGGTAGTTCTAAAATGCGACGTATAATGTCAAGATTTTCTCTACCTGTTAGATTTGCATAGAAAGATGGTGATTCAATAAATGAGCCTATTTCTTTCAAAATAGGTATGCGATCGGCAGGAAACTGCTTTCCGTCGATTGTAAATACACCTTTTGTTGGAGCCGTAAGCCCTAGGAGCATTTTCATTGTTGTAGATTTTCCAGCTCCATTTGGCCCAAGAAAGCCGTAAATGCTACCTTTGCGAATATGAAGTGAAACATCATTAACAGCAATAAATGATTTATATTTTTTTGTTAAATGTTCTGTTGTAACAATATTGTTCATGGCAATATCTCCTTTCGGGATTTATGATATTGCGTCAACCTTTCTACAACATTCTCTTCACCTTACATCTACCTTACATTTTTATGCGAGGTCAAAAAATGAATATTCACATGGCATAATATATGTTAGGGGGTTCTCCATGAATCTGAATGATTATTTATTGAACAAGCATCTGCTGCTTGTTGATGATGAGCAGGAACTTCTAGATATGGTTGTGTCCATATTAAACGAATACGGTTTTTATAATATAACGACTGCAAAAAGTATAAAAGATGCCGTAGAAGCAACACAAAAATTACGTCCAGAATTAGCAATCCTTGATGTTATGCTCCCCGACGGTAATGGGTTTGAGCTAATGAAGCAGATAAAACAATATAGTGATTGTCCTATTTTATTCCTTACTGCTTGCGGTGAAGATGAAGATAAGTTTAAGGGATTTGACTTAGGAGCAGACGATTATATTGTAAAGCCGTTTCTTCCAAAAGAGCTAACGTTTCGCATTATGGCAATTTTAAGACGAAGCTACAAGAACGAAAATCCCATTGTTAAACTGAAAAATAGTCAGATTGATTTTTCTTCTGCCCAAGTAATAAAAAATAACGAACATATTCAACTCACAGCCAAAGAATATGACTTACTTTCTGCACTTTATAGAAATGCTGGATGCATTGTAACAATTGACGCGTTATGTGAAGCTACATGGGGAGCTAATCCTTTTGGATATGAAAATTCTTTAATGGCACATATACGTCGTATCAGAGAAAAAATAGAACTCAATCCATCGCAGCCTGTTTCTTTAATAACAGTTAAAGGCTTAGGGTATAAGCTGATTGTGAAGTAAAGCAGAATGAAAAGCATACCAAAACTAATACAACGCTTCATAAGTATTTTTCTACTAAGCTCTGTGCTTATAGTATTAATGAATATTATTGCGTTTGTTGTACTTATAGGAAACTACGCTCCCGATAAAGAGATGTCTCCTTATAGCATAGCAAAAGAGACGGGAGAAGCATTACAATTATCCGCAAGTGGGGATTATGCATTATCAAAAAATATGTCTTCCAAATTGACAAATTCTGGCGCATGGGCAATTTTGATTGATAATAATACGTTGAAAGTCGTATGGAAAACAGAAAATGTCCCTGCAGGTATTCCAAACGACTATACTTTGTCTGATATAGCTAATTTGAGCGTTGGTTACATTGATGGTTATCCAACTTACACTGGCAAAAATAAGGATGGAGTTGTTGTAGTCGGATTTCCGCACAACAGTTTTTGGAAACATACGCGACCAAGTTGGAACTACAGTTTAATCTCAAATTTTCCGCAGATTGTTTTAAGCGTATTATTTATCAACATTTTGCTGATTCTTGGAATTTATTTAATAGCTAATATAAAACTACTAAAATCAATTAATCCGATTACAAAAGGGATACAACGTTTATCTAGTGGAGAAAGCGTGCATATTCCAGAAACAGGAGCGCTTTCAGAAATTTCATCTAATATAAATTCTGCTTCCGATATTTTGCAAATACAAAAAGAACAATTGAGGAAAAGAGAGACTGCAAGAGCGAATTGGATAGCTGGGGTTTCGCATGATATTCGTACGCCGTTATCTATGGTTATGGGATATGCGGGACAGTTAGAAAATTCTCTCCATATTTTGGAAGAAGATCGTAAAAAAGCAACGATGATTATTAAGCAAAGTGTCAGAATGAAGAATTTGATTAATGACCTTAATCTGGCTTCAAAACTTGAATACAATATGCAACCAATTATGAAAAAAGAAGAAAATGTTGTTGCTGTTGTTAGGCAAGTTGTTGTGGATTTTATGAACATGGGTATGCAAGATGAGTTTTCGATTAAATGGGAAACGAACGCAGAATTGACTGTTTGCAATATTAATGTAGACAAAGATTTATTAAAACGAGCAATATCTAATCTTATTCAGAACAGCATATCTCATAATGAAAATGGGTGTACGATTTATGTATCCGTTGCTGCAAATAATAATAATTGTATTATTTGTGTTGAAGATAACGGTATAGGTGTTTCAGATGAAAAAATCGAAAAGCTTAATCATGAACCGCACTATATGATTTGCGATACAAGTACTGCAGAGCAACGGCATGGTTTGGGTTTGCTGATTGTTCAGCAGATTATTGGCGCTCATAATGGAACAGTTGATATAAGTAGAAGCAAATACGGTGGGTTTAAGGTTGAGTTAACAGTGCCAAGTAAAAAATGTGGGTTATAGGTCTTTTGGACTATAACCCACAACCCTAGCTTTACACACTTTTTGGTCTATAACCCAACTAACTCGCATCGTCATTATTCAGCATTAGTTGGAATTATCCCGCATTATTCAGCATTATTCGGCATCATTCGGCAAAAAAGTGCGCTGGGAATGCGCGCGTTTTGCGAAGCGCATGATTTGGCGAGATTACAGCAAACTCAGCGCCAACATTTTGCACGATTTTTTGCAAATCGCTTTCTTTCGATACAAACAACGCACTTGCAATCGCGTCGGCATAAGCAGCTGGAAAATCGCAAGTTTTAGCAGGCACATACGCCCAACTTGCGCATAAATCGCAAGCAGGAATGCCGTCAAGCGCATTAATCAAGTGAGTCGCAATTAAATTAGACTCAAAGCCACTTGCATCTTTACCTAAGTAACTTGCTTCTTTTACTTTCCAACGCTTTCTTGCACTAGACGATGCACACAGCGCCCCGCTTGCGATTGATGCCACTCCAACTGCTTGAGTTGTGTCAAAAGGATTTTCCAGAGCCACTTTTATTTGACTATTCTCTTTGCTAAAGCAAGCGCGCATATCGCCGCCTGCGTTTACCAAAAAATCAAAATCCTCATGAAGCTGCTCGCTAAGCTCCTCTTTAATAATCTGCGTTACAAAATCTACAAAATAGCCTTTTCCAGCTGCACCAAAATCAAGCTGCACTGGCTGATTTGTGCAAAGCGTTGTGCCGCCGCCACCTTGCGAAATATCTGCCCACGTAACTGGCAAAGCGCGGCGATAGTTAGACCAACTATCACTGCTACTATTCTCATTCTTACCTGAGCCAGCTGCCGATTGCGGAATAAAGCGAACAGAATTGTTATAGCCAAGAGCAAGCAAATCCGCGCCAACGCACGCGTCGAAAGCACCGTGCGTTGCAGCGTAAAACTCGCTATAAAGAGCAAAAAGTGGCTGAGCCCACGTTGGAAACTCAAACTCGCCGCCGTCCTCCGCACGAGACATGCGCGAAACAAGCGAATCTTCACGAAAGCGCGAAAGCACCGATTCATACTCTTCAACAAAAGCGCGAATCCGCTTCTGCACGCGCTGCGAAATCGGCACGCTGCTAGAGATAATAATCCCCGTGCCAAGCGCGCGCTCAAACGCCATTACATTCCTAAACATCGCTTGCTTCACTCAAACATTTCATTCGCTTTTTTAGAAAGCTCATACCGAATAGGACGCTCACCTACCACGTCAATCATTCCAAAATCAATCAAACCGTTAAGCGCGCTCACAATCTTTCGCTCGCCAATCTTCTCATCAATTGCATTGCCAACGTATTCACTTAATTGCTTGCGAGTCATGGGAGTTGGGTTATAAGAAAAAAGCTTATTTTGCAACAAAATGGTCATCACTTCGTGCTGCACTTTAGAAATCGATGTTTTTTTAGAAAACTCGGATAGCTTATCCATACAGTAAATAATCTGTTTTGCTTGCAAAATAATATTGTCTAATACTTCGTTCTGCGCTTTTTTAATATATTCCAACATTGTGCAGCAAAACATAGTTAAATCGTTGCAATTAAATAGCTCCTGCGATTTAGAAAAAGCAGCATAGTATCCAGATTTTTCTGCATAAACTATAGAGCTTAAGCTCAAAATTGTTGGCATCGAAAGCTGATCATGCAATTGCAAAGCAAGCAAAAATCGCCCAGTTCTGCCGTTCCCATCATAAAATGGGTGCACGCTCTCAAAAGCATAGTGGCACATGCACGCCTTAATAAGCGTTGGGACTTTGCTGATATTCATAAATCTCAACATCTGCATTAAATGATTTTGAATTTCTACTTCCGTTGCATCGCCATCATGCACTACATTATTTGCACCATCACGAATACTTACTTTCCCACTCCTAAAAATCTCACCATCTGGAATGTCTTTTTCTTCTAATTCGCCTTGCATAATGCTGTCGTAAATTTTTCGTATATCTTGTAATATTTGCGGAATTGAAGTGCCATACTCATCGGAGTTGGCAACCGACTTTACATTCAAATCCGCAACAGAGTCCGTAACAGACTTTTCTTTAGAATCTGCAAGCTCAAGAAAAAGCTTAGTAAATTCACTAAAACGCGTATGCTTATTCTGTTCACTCGCAGCATTAAGCGCTTTGGAAAGCTCTTTTCTAGTGCTGTGAACACCCTCAATAATGTTTGTATTTTGCACTTCTTTTGCAATAAGTTGCATTAAATACTCACGCTGAGCAAACCGCGGCAGCATGCTCCATGTTTTTTCAATGACTTTTTCAGTGCACATAATATCATCTATGTGCGTTACAAGATCCGTTACGCACATTGCAAAAATCTCATGATTATCAAATACGATTCCAGAACGATACGTCGCAGGATTATCAATGCGCGATCGATATTCTTCTTCCGCAATATCGCACGGTTTTGCATTACTTTTAGACATCGCAACTATTTTGCGTATTGTTTTGTAATCCATAATGCAGCTCCGTTTACGTTATTGCGTTTACATTATTGCGTCTACGTTATTGAGGATTTTGTAGTAATGTCTTGCAATATTTTGCTTGCGATATTTTTGCTTATACGCAAATAACGCATTTATCACAAAATGATTGCTTAACTAACGTAAAAATCTATTCTATACCGACATTTTCGCAAAATGAAGGCATAGCAAGTAAAAAACATTCGTCTATACCTACATTTTTGAAAAATAGCAGTATAGAAACATCGGTAGCGTCTGCAACATCAACATAACGCCACTCGTTTCGGCGTAGCATGATTTACAACGCTATAAAACTAGCAAATTTCATTTCGCAAATTTGAAAATTTTTTAATTTTGCGAAATGGGGGTATGTAAGGGTAAGCAGAAAAAATCGGGCGACGCATAAATGCATCGCCCGCAAAACTTTCGTTTTCAAGTCGTATAAAACACGCTACCACGCCGCGCATACGTTACGCAATACAGTCTCTTTACAAAAAGCTTGCGTCACAACCCAAAAAGCTTCAACAACGCACGGAACGTATCTTGACCGTCATAGCAAGTTTCAACTAAGAATCCGCGCTCATTGCTGTATTCTTTGAGACCTCGATAATAGTAATATTTCTTTCGATCCTCAATAATAAACGGCACGATATTATGCTTTAAGCATTCCTTAAAAGCAATCAAACGCCCAACTCTGCCATTACCGTCCTGAAATGGGTGTATTCGCTCAAACCTGTAGTGAAAATCAACTATATCCTCTAGCTGCAAATCAGTTTTAGCAAGGTATTCAGCCAACAGCTTACTAATCTCCTCGTGCACTTTTTTCGGCTCGCAAGTTTGCACACCACCTACAACATTTGCGCGCAACTTGTAGTCGCCCACACGAAACCAAGGCAGAAGCTCGTCGCTTGTTCCGCGTTTAAGCAGCAAATGTAAATGCTTAATCATGTCTTCGCTAAGAGGCTCTTCAGCGACATCAATGCAATAATCAATCGCGCGAAAATGATTCACTGTTTCAACAATGTCATCAACCTTAATAGCTGTGCTCTCTGCTGCACCAGTGCTTGAAGCCGCGCTATCAACTACACCATCCACATTTTCTTCGGAATCAATAGTATTAGTTTCAAAAATTCGCCTAGTTTGATCTTCACTTAGCTGGCTACCTTCAATATGATTCGAGTTGTACGTCATGCGAATTTGAAGCTCGTGGTAAATTCCACCAGGTATACGATGCTCCTTTTCTTCCCTAAGCCTCTGCAAAATAGGGTTACTTGAAATTACGCGATACAATTCGCTCGGATTACATTGTAAATAGTTGCTTATTTTTGCGATTACTGAATTTGACAGTTTTTCACCTTTTGAAATTTTCGCAATCGTACGAGAAGAAATATGCAGCTCGGCTGCTAATTGAGATTTTTTAACGCATTTTTCTTGTAGCCTTTTGTTCAATCCCGAGTAATCATACATTTTTAACAGTTCGCTTTCTTCCGCTTGCATAGTTTTGATTGAGATAAATCATGAAGAATCTAAATACTCACACACTAAAATCTTTACTTATTTTCCCATAATCAACATCAAAAGTAAAGATAATTGCGATTTTGTACACTCAAAAGTAAAGATTCGCAAAACTTAAGCAAAAAGAAAGAGCCTTCGCGCGCGAACGCAAGCAAGAAAACAAACAAGCGAACGCGAGCGAAAGCCCTAATCAATCTATGCCGTAACGCGTTTTATACGCAGCATAATCCTTATCTTGCAAAACACTAGCCACATTCGGCGCGTATTCGTATTCTTCTTCAACAAGATGCGCAAACTGCTGCTGAGCTAAAAGCTCAACATTCAAAGGCTTTGTAATAATGTGGAACATGTCTTCAAGAAGCTTGGTATCGTTAGCATCTTTGGCCTGTATTGAAGCCTTGTCGTTAACGCGCTGAGTTATTAATCCCCAATCAAAATGGTATCCAGCATCTCGCGCAACTATATCCCAAAAAACACGCTGTGTTCTACCATTGCCCTCACGAAATGGGTGCAAAACATTAAAATTATTGTAATTTACGCTTAGCTTACTAATAAACTCATCAATAGATAAACCTTGCAATAAATTATCATTTTTAAGCGTTTGTTCGCAGTAGCGAATCCCAACGCCCATGTATTCAAGCGGATGAAACGGCTCACCACCGCCTTTAGACATGTCTATAGTACGAATCTGACCAGCCCAATCGTAAACATCCTGGAAAAGATAATGATGAATCCACTGCAATTGCTTAACAGTTCCTTCAGCATGCGGCAAGTTTTCGTACAAAATAGAGCATCTTGTGAGAACAGCATCGTTCTCATATTTATCTAATTCAATCTGATTATTTATATTAGATTTGTTCTTTAACACCCTTGTGTGGGAAATAAGATATGGATCAAAAACTGTTTCCATAGCACTAACGCAATCCGAGTAAGTTAATCCGTTACACTATATCTAGAACGCATTCTAGCAACAAATTCGTCACTGGTTATAAAACCTTTAGCATATTGATTTGCGTCATAAAGAAACTCTTTTGAAGGCGAATTGCCTTCAAGTCTGCCTGAAGCTATTGCAAGACCCAAATTTTCTTCACGTCTACGTTGCGTTTCTTTATCAATCATTTCTTCTCCCTGCCAGCACCCGCTCTAAAATCAAAAATAACTACGCACTATTTTACTATTCGCAATGCATTTTGATTACAGCATATTTTTGTTACAGCACACTTTAGTTACGGCACACTTTAGTTACAGGACATTCTGCGATTTGACGAATCCAGCATCGGCAACATAACGCCACTCGTTTCGGCGTAAGCAACGCAGCAGTGGCATGCGCACAAAAAGAAAGGGCCTTCGCGCGCGCACGCAAGCAAGAAAACAAACAATCGAACGCGAGCGCAAATAGGCACTCACTTTCAAAACTTAAAAAATATTACAGTTTTGAAAGTGAAAATGATATAATACTTTCAAAAGTAAAATAAAATTAAAGTTTTGAAAGTGAAAATGGTATAATACTTTCAAAAGTGAAATAAAATTACAGTTTTGAAAGTGAAAGGCGATTAAAATGAAGATTATCGAGAGAACAGATTACTTAAATCGCCTCAAACGCGTTAAAGGCACGCCAGATATAAAAATCATTACCGGAATTCGACGCAGTGGAAAATCGGAACTACTACGCGCTTACCGCACATATTTAGGAAACACATACAGTAATCAAAGTAGCAAACTTTACGCTTCAGCAAAGCATGCGCAACTACCAGACGCACTACAACATCAGCAGAACAGCCAACAACTTAACATAATCAGCATTGACTTCAATAACCTAAATTATGAAAATCTGAAAAATTACAAAAGTCTTTTTGCGTACGTTGAAAGCCGTTACATACCCGAAGCCTACAACGTTCTCATGATTGACGAAGTTCAATTATGCCCAAAATTTGAGCTTGCAATCAACAGTCTTCACAATAGCAATAAATACGATATTTACTTAACGGGATCCAACGCATTCTTACTTAGTTCGGATCTTGCGACACTGTTTAGTGGAAGATTTATTGAAATACCAGTATTCCCGTTTAGTTTTGCAGAATATTGCGAGTACTTTGAAGTAGAAAACAACTTTAACGATGCTTTGCAAAAGTATTTACAACAAGGCGGGCTTGCAGGATCATACGTTTACGCCAACCAAGACGATGCACAAGCGTACATAAAAAATGTGTATACAACTCTTGTTAAACGCGATTTAGTAGACAAATACGCAATATCAGAAGTGTCACTTCTTGACTCAATATGCGAATTTTTAATGGATAATATTGCAAATCTCACAACCGCAAACAATGTAAGCTCAATACTTAGGCAAAATCAGATTGAAACAACACACATAACAGTTGGCAATTATCTAAAATATTTATGCAATGCATTCATGTTTTATAAAGTAAAACGTTACGATATTCGAGGCAAAAAATACTTAGAAACAAACGAAAAATACTATTTAGCAGACACCGCGCTACGCTACGCAATTCTAGGAACGCGCAACATGGATTACGGAAGAGCGTACGAGAATATTGTGGCACTTGAGCTTATGCGAAGAGGATACTCGATTTATGTTGGTAAACTTTATCAAAAAGAAGTAGATTTTGTGGCAATAAAAGCGAGTGAAAAACTTTATATTCAAGTTTCAGACAACATTAGCAATGATTCCACATTGGAACGCGAACTTTCGCCGTTAAAAGCAATAAAAGACTCTTACCCTAAAATCCTACTTGCAAACACTCGCCACGATTCTTACGATATTGAAGGAATACGCGTAATAGACATAGCGCAATGGCTGCTTAGCGCGAACTAAGTCAAATAACAGAACGCAATCGAAAACACAATAAACAGAATGCAGTAGAAAAGCACAAAAAGAAAGAGCCTTCGCGCGCGCACGCAAGCAAGCGAACGCAAACGAAGACCCTTAATCTTTTCACTTGTAACAACTACACTATGTCAGCTAACCTAACGAGCTACAACACCAACAGGCACAGCTGGAACAGAAGAATCAGCATCAGCGACATCAGCAGTAGCTAAATCATCAAGATCCAAATCACCAAGATCATCCAACAAATCAGCAAAATCGAAATCAGACAGATCGAAATCACCAATGTTGAAATCATCTACACCACTAGGGATATCAGCGTCACCAAAGTTATCAACACTACCAGTGCCGACGAAATCCCCGACGTTCATGTTGCCTAAATCAGACAAATCACCCAACGCATCAACATCAAAATCAGCCATATCTAACATCTCGCTAAAATCAATATTGTCGTCGAGCGCAGGAGTAAGCGAGTCAAGCACTGAAGGAGCAGGGGCAGGAGTCATACCATGATGCTCAGGTGCAGGAGCAGGAGCAGGAGCTGGAGCTGGCTTAGGAGCTGGTGCAGGAGCAGGAGCAGGAGTTTGGTCTGAACCAGACTTATGATCTTCGCCATCATTGAAATATCCATGCGCTTTGCATACTTTATATTCGTTGGTACCTATACTGGCGTCTTTACATCCATTTTTATCGCAGTATTCAGGGCCACCACTTGTTACGACATCTCTCCTTCTGCCTGTTTCGTCCATGCTATGCAAGAATCCGCCCCGAAGTGCATAATAGCAAAATACGTCGCTCGTCTTCAGTTTTTCATTAATATAGTTGTCAACACGATCATAATCAACAAAAGGGCCTAATGGGCAAAAAATGCCATCACACCAATCGTGCGCATCACCAATAAATAATTCTCCTGGAACATTAAGTCTCTTTGCAACAGCTATGCTCCATTCCTTTCTTTCTGCGAGTGACGCCTCATGATATTCTGAACTGCTGGAATCTTTGCAATATAGCGTGCGGGTGTAAATACCTATGTGAAATTCTTCATCTTTCTCGCGAACTTCGCAATTTTTCTCTATATCACTACCACTGTTGTCATCGTTTGCAAACGCAACTGGAGCAAGCGATGCAAAAGCAAAACCACTAAGCAAAGTAGCAGCAGCAACAAAAGCACCTATCGCTTTTTTCTTTAGCATACTTTATCCTTTCTTCTCTCACACAAAAAGCGCAAATATCACATGTTGACACAACTGGCAGATTGATAAAAGTAAAGCCAGAAATTCATCAACAATCACACACAAGAATACCCCCCGTTGCCAAAAATAAACAATATTAATCAAAAATCAACTAAAAACAGCATACTAAACACTTGATAGCTCTAACACAAATAACACTAACGCTTGACGTTAGTAACGCAATGCATTACCATAATTTTATGAAAACCAGAGAAAAGGAACTTAACAAACACTTGAGCACTCCTGGCGAAATCTTGCGCGAAGAATTTATGGAACCGCTTAAAATCAGCTCATACAAACTTGCACACACTATTGGAACATCCCAAACAGCCATCGGAGAAATTTTAAACGACAAACGCGCAATCAGTGTAGCAATGGCATACAAGCTATCTAAAGCTTTTAGAACAACCCCCGATTTCTGGCTCAACCTTCAACGCGACTACGACATTCTGCGATTTGACGAATCCAGCATCGGCAACATAACGCCACTCGTTTCGGCGTAGCACGATTTACGCGCTTTAATACCTACTTACATAACTCCTAATTAAAAAAGAAACCAATCAGCAACGCTACTTAAGCAGCCAATCAACAATGTTTTCAACGCGAATGCCGTCGTAGTCATCATCTAAAGCCTTACTCAAAGTTATAACCAACTTATCGTAATTATTATGAATCTTACGAAGCGGCTTTAACTCTCGCTCGCGCACAGACTCATCCATCATGCTTTCAGTTACTTGAATATAAAGCTTTTCGGAAGCAGAAGTCGCAACAAAATCCACTTCCAAATTATCTATTTTACCAACAGCAACATCGTAGCCTCGCCTTAAAAGCTCAAAGAAAACAACGTTCTCCAGCGCATGTCCTCTATCTCTGTCCCTAAATCCAAGCAAATAATTACGCAACCCAATGTCAACAATGTAATACTTGCCAAGAGTGCGTAAATAATCCTTACCTTTAATATCGAAACATTTAACATCGTAAAACATGTAAGATTCTTTTAACGCACCAACGTAAGCAGATATAGTTTGAGTAGCGGGCTTAGTGCCACGCGCGCGCAAGCCACGAGAATTGCTATCCGCAGAATCAAGCAGATTTTCCGAAGAAAGCGTATTACACATAGAATTTAAAGACGTATTGTTTCCAATATTATCTGCCAAAAACATAATGATTTTTCTAAGAAGGTCGGCGTCTGTAATCTGCCTCTGCCCGCGGCGCTTCTCGCACTCGAGTATATCGCGAACTACTACAGTGGAATAAATTCCGTCCAACAAAGTCATTGCACTACTCTGGTTAAAACCTGATTCTAAAGCAAAATCGCAAATTGCAGGCATACCACCGTAACGCATATAAGCTGCAAACAAGTCACCAAGCTCTACACTACTGCCATTCGCACTCACCGCTCTTTTTTTCAAATCACCGAGCGGAGACTTATATTCTTCAATGGAATAATCCTGAAAATCAACGAACTCTTTGAACGAAAGCGGATACATTTTCACTTCCACATACCGCCCAGACAAGTATGTTGAGTACTCCGAGGAAAGCAGGTATGCGTTGGATCCAGTTATGTAAATATCGCAATCAAAATCTACGCGAAACGAGTTAATTGCATCTTCCCAACGATCTATACGCTGCAGCTCGTCAAAGAAAAGATACGTTTTTTTAGGAGACTTAATACCAGAAAACTCAATCTTAGTAGACTCAATCTTGCTTTTAACGTAAAAGTATAAGTCTTTGTAACTCATATCTTGAAACTCGAGTGACTCAAAGTTTATAGATATAATTTGATTTTGCTCAACCCCGGAGTTAAGCAAGTACGATTGCATGAGCTTAAGCAGAGTTGACTTGCCACAGCGGCGAATACCTGTTACAACTTTTACAGGCTCTGTATCTTTGAAAGATATAAGCTGGCTAAGGTAAATATCGCGATTTTTAATATTTTTGCCGACTATTGCAGTGCGATTACTGCGCATTGGCAAATTTGCGCTTTCAAGTGGCTGATTTTGCGAATTTACCATAATAAACCTCAACTCCGCTTTAACAAGTTTAGCGATTAGCAAAACAGTGCCAATGCTGATTGTGTGGCCACAAATTTCATGAATTTTATAATCCTATGAATATTATGAATCAAACTTCAATTTTTTACAAGTTTAGGTTATTGATGACCTAAACTTTTATTTTTCGTAAGTTTAGGTTATTGA
Organism: Gardnerella washingtoni; assembly: GCF_049262705.1. Taxonomy (NCBI): domain Bacteria; kingdom Bacillati; phylum Actinomycetota; class Actinomycetes; order Bifidobacteriales; family Bifidobacteriaceae; genus Gardnerella; species Gardnerella washingtoni. Next base: position 1,359,911 of record NZ_CP058398.1, read on the forward strand.
TGACCTAAACTTTGGATTTTTAGAAGTTTAAGTTGTGCACTATAACATACAGACACTCGTTTCGGCGTAAGCAACGCAGCAGTGGCATGCATATCAAAGTAAAGATCTGAATTTTGCGTAAACAAACGCCCCACTTTCAAAAGTGAAAAAATATTACAGTTTTGAAAGTGAAAATACGTATCTACTTTCAAAAGTGAAAAATACTACGATTTTGAAGACAATATTAGTGACTCGGCTGACTGAGTTAGTAACAGTGTTTCGCCACTGAGATCTATTTTTTAAACGCACGATAGAAACAAAAAGACAGGAGCTTGGGATATCCAAACTCCTGTCTTTTCGCCTACTTCATTTATACGTAAGCCTAAATCACCTTAGCGTTAGGCAGCACGTTGCCGTCTTTATCTACGTTACAACTGTGCTCTACGGCAATTGTAATATTGTCAGAGTCAACGGAGAAGAATCCGTCCGTCACCTTAAAAACGTGACGCACACCCTTCAAATCATCAACCTTGACAAAACCGTGATTAATCAACGCAAGCACAGCCTCGTGTCCAGGAAGCACACCCATTGCGCCATTCACAGAAGGAATAACAACGAATTTGGCTTCACCTTCCCACACAGGATGCCTGGCTGCCACCACACTCACGTGCAGCGATTTTACTTGCTTCTCTGCCATAATCACGCACCAAACTCTTGCTGCATATCGTGCCAACGACGCTCAAGATCATCGATGCCACCGATACCCGAGAATGCCTGCTCAGGAATCTCATCGTAAACACCATCGCAAATACGAGTGAATGCTTCGATGGTTTCATCTGCTGGCACGTAAGAGCCCGGACGACCTGTGAACTTTTCAGCCACGTAGAAGTTCTGACCAAGGAACTGCTCAATCTTGCGTGCGCGGCTCACAGTAGTCTTATCTTCCTCACCAAGCTCATCAATACCAATCAAAGCAATGATGTCCTGAAGCTCCTTGTTACGCTGCAAAATAGCCTTCACACGATTAGCGCAATCATAATGAGCCTGACCAACGTAACGCGGATCCAAGATTCTTGACGTAGAAGCCAAAGGATCCACAGCCGGGTAAATACCCTTAGCTGCAATATCACGTGAAAGCTCAGTAGTTGCATCCAAGTGCGTAAAGGTTGTTGCAGGTGCAGGATCAGTGTAATCATCTGCAGGCACGTAAATAGCCTGAAGCGAAGTAATGGAATGACCACGAGTAGAAGTAATACGCTCCTGCAACGCACCCATTTCATCAGCCAAGTTTGGCTGATAACCCACTGCAGAAGGCATACGACCCAGCAATGTGGAAACTTCAGAACCAGCCTGAGTAAAGCGGAAGATGTTGTCAATAAACAGCAACACATCCTGATTCTGCACATCGCGGAAGTACTCAGCCATAGTCAAAGCGGTAAGAGGCACACGCAGACGAGTCCCAGGAGGCTCATCCATCTGGCCGAAGACAAGTGCCGTTTTCTCCAAAACACCAGCCTCAGCCATTTCGCCAATTAAATCATTACCCTCACGAGTACGTTCGCCGACGCCAGCAAACACAGACACACCACCGTGATTCTGTGCAACGCGCTGAATCATTTCCTGAATCAACACGGTTTTACCAACGCCTGCACCACCGAACAGACCGATTTTGCCACCCTGAACGTAAGGGGTAAGCAAATCAATAACCTTAATGCCAGTTTCAAACATTTGAGTCTTAGACTCAAGTTGATCGAAAGCAGGTGGGTTGCGGTGAATTGGCCAACGCTCAGTTACTTCAATATTCTCACCTGGCTTAGCATTCAAAATGTTGCCAGTAACATCGAACACGTGACCCTTAGTAACATCGCCAACTGGTACGGAAATTGGACCACCAGTATCGCGCACTAAAGCACCACGAACCAAGCCGTCCGTAGGCTTAAGCGCCACTGCTCGCACGGTGGAATCACCAAGGTGCTGTTCAACTTCCAACGTAATCTCGTGAACGGTATCACCTTCCGTATTACCTACGGTAGCAATATCTACTTTGAGAGCATTGTAAATATCCGGCAGATAGCCAACCGGGAATTCAACGTCAATCACGGAACCCTGAACGCGAGTTACGCGACCAGCCGTTGGGTCGACTTCCTTTTCAGCTTCTGGAGGCGCTGTGGTCTGATTCTCAGCCATATGCTCCTAATCCTCCTCATTATTCAGCGCATCAGCGCTGCCGATAATCTCGGTAAGTTCTTGAGTGATAGATGCCTGACGAGAAGCATTAAGCTTTCTAGTCAAATCATCCACCAAATTGCGGGCGTTATCTGTAGCCGTATGCATAGCGTTCTGTCTGCTCGCCGTTTCAGAAGCAGCAGAAGTAAGCAAGCACTCGTGAATACGAGACTGAATATACTTCGGTAGAACAGCATCCAGCACTTCATCTGGACTTGGCTCGAAGCAATATTCAACAGCATCAGGATTGCTACGGCTCACTGCTTCTTCACGAGCTGAAACTGCGCTCGTAGACGACAACGATGCTGAAGGTCCAGAAGCTGCTTCGTAATCAGGACGGTGCATAGCAAACTCCTCACCATCCTTCAATGGAACCAGCTCAACTGGCAGCATACGTAGTGTACGAACCTTTTGCCTCACCATATTGATAAATTCAGTGAATACAATATACAGTTCCGAAACTCCGCCTTCCGCTTCCGGCGTCATATAAGCATCCATCAACGTATCAGAAATTTTTTCTGCAATAGTGACATCAGGATGATCTGTAGAACCTTCCCAAGTGCCTGCCACATCGCGATTGCGATACTTATAGTAAGTTGCACCACGACGACCATAGACGTACAGTTCTGCATGCTTACCTTCCGCATCAAGCTTGGCAAGGAGCGCCTCAGTCTCACGAATAATCGAAGACGTAAACGCACCTGCCATGCCACGATCAGAAGTAAGAGCTAGAACCGCTACACGGTTGCCGGCATGCTCTTTACCGAAAATAGGATGCTTAATATTTGCTTCGTGATGAGCTACCAACGCCTGCACGGCATCGAAAATTGCGTCGCTATAAGGCTTAGCATTCAGCGCAATATCACGCGCTTTTGCAATATGCGAAGACGCAATCATTTCCTGAGCCTTAAAGATTTTACCCAAAGACTGTGTGGAAATAATTCTCGATTTCAATGCAAGTTGGGAGGACATACGCTACTTCCCCTCAGGCTCGCGACCGTCTGTTTTTGGCTTTGCAACAAGCTGCTCTTTTTCAACAGGAGCAGGATTTTCAGCCGGCGGCAACGAATCCTTTACAATCAAAGGCTTGCCTACAGAAGTCTTAAACGTCCTACGGAAATCATCAATAGCAGCATCAAGCTTTGCTTCAGTTTCCTTAGTGAAGTCCTCAGTATCTCGAATTACTTGCAAAATGTCGGTACCTTTATCCAAGTAATCCAACAATTCACTTTCAAAACGTAAAACATCCTTCACAGGAATATCATCAAGCTTGCCATGTGTACCAGCCCACACAGAAACAACTTCCTGCTCCATAGAACGAGGAGAGAACTGCTTCTGCTTAAGCAACTCGGTTAAGCGTGCACCACGGGTCAACTGAGCCTTAGATGCTGCGTCCAAATCGGAAGCAAACATGGCGAAAGATTCCAAAGACTTGTAACGAGCCAAAGAAATCTTCAACATGCCAGAAACTTTCTTCAAAGCTTTAGCCTGAGCTGCACCACCAACACGAGACACAGAAATACCGACGTCAACTGCTGGACGCTGACCTGCGTTGAACAAATCAGACTGCAAGAAGATCTGACCATCAGTGATAGAAATCACGTTGGTTGGAATATACGCAGAAACGTCGTTTGCTTTAGTTTCGATAATCGGCAAACCGGTCATAGAACCGCCGCCCAAATCATCGGAAAGCTTAGCACAACGTTCAAGCAGACGAGAGTGCAAGTAGAACACGTCGCCTGGGTAAGCTTCACGCCCAGGTGGACGACGCAAAAGCAAGGAAATTGAACGGTATGCTTCTGCTTGCTTCGACAAATCGTCGAAAACGATCAAAACGTGCTTGCCGTTATACATCCAATGCTGACCAATTGCAGAACCGGTGTAAGGAGCAATGTATTTAAAACCTGCAGAATCAGAAGCCGGGCTTGCCACAATCGTGGTGTACTTCATAGCGCCCGCTTCTTCGAGGCTTTGGCGCACTGCAGCAATAGTAGAACCTTTCTGACCGATTGCTACATAAATACAGCGCACTTGCTTCTTTGGATCGCCGCTCTCCCAGTTTGTACGCTGGTTGATAATTGTATCGATTGCAATTGCAGTCTTACCGGTTTGGCGGTCACCAATAATCAACTGACGCTGACCGCGGCCAATTGGCGTCATTGCGTCAATGGCCTTCAAACCAGTAGACAAAGGTTCGTCAACTGGATGACGGTGAATAACGTCTGGAGCCTGGGCTTCAAGAATACGACGCTCATTGCACTCAATCGCACCTAAACCATCGATTGGATTACCCAAAGGATCCACAGTACGACCAAGATAAGCGTCACCAACCGGCACAGACAACACTTCGCCTGTGCGGTATACTTCCTGCCCTTCCTCAATGCCAGTGAAATCGCCAAGAATAACAACGCCGATTTCATGCGCATCAAGGTTGAACGCAAGACCCAAAGTATCGTTCTCGAAGGTGAGCAGTTCGTTCGCCATGCAGCCGGACAATCCGGCTACGTGCGCAATGCCGTCACCAGCCGTAACAACATAACCAACTTCTTGTGTTGGCATGTCTGTAGGCTTATACGAGTCAACGAAACCGTCGAGCGCCTTGCGTATAAGGGCGGGATCAATAGATAGTTCCGCCATAATTCTCCTTAATTTATTACTTCACTGCCTGTGTCCAAGCACCATTGCGAGCAGAACGCTGCAACTGCTTCAGCTGCATTAACATGGTGCGATCGGTTATTTGATCACCGATTTGTATACGCATACCACCAAGCACGTTTGGATCCACAATTGGGTTAATGTATGCGCGATGACCCAACTTATTGCTGTAGATCTCAATCAAACGCTTAATCTGTTTATCTGTAAGCGGCTGAGCAGTAGTGACCGTAACCAAGGTCTCACCAGCTTCACGCTCGAAGCCTGACCAGGCGCCACCAAAGCTACCGGTTTTACCGCTTTCAGATCCACCATGCCAGGTTCCTACGAGATAGTGCATAATGCGCAATACAACAGGGTGCGCTTTACCTCCAATAAGCTCGTCAATTAAACGAGACTTATCTTCCGAAGACCTATTCGGATCGGTAATCGCATCAGAAAGCTCAGGATATTGATCAATCATGCCCATCATTGACGAAAGTTCGTCAGCAATGCGCTGCGCTTCATCATGTGCATCTGTAATAGCCTGAGCGAGTGAAGAACGCGACAAACTATCGTTTGCACGCGATGCCTTTTCTGGCATTCTTACCTCCTCGTTTCTGTAAAAACGAAGTAATGCAACGAATGCATCAAACTCAATAACTTACTATTGAGATTAATGCATCAAGCTTTACTTGCTCTGATCCGAATTTTTAGTGTCTCCAACTTCATCAATTACATGATCAATAATTTTGGAGCTTACAGTATCATCATCCAGCTTGGATGCAAGAATCTTGCCAGCCAACGCTGCTGCAAGAACTGATACTTCTCCTTGGAGGCTGGACATGGCATGCTTATGCTGAGCTTCAATAGAATGTTGTGCCTCACTAATGATTTTGGCAGCATCCTTTTCAGCGCGTTGTCTAGCTTCGCCAATAATTTTTGAAGCTTCTGTACGAGCCTCTTCGCGAGTCTTTGCAGCATCAGCCTGAGCTTGAGCAAGCTCCTCTTCCATCTGACTCTTTAATTCGTCAGCTTCATGCTGCACGTTTGCTGCTTTAGCTATTCCGCCTTCGATTTTTTCTGCGCGCTCGTCAAGAATTGCCTGGAATTTAGGCATAACGAACTTGTAGAAAAACACTGCAAGAACTACCAAAACAACTAGCGACCACACTAAGTCATAAGGCTCAGGCAAGAACAACGCCAAACCATTACTCTCAGATGCATGTGCCATGGCTTGTCCTTTCTATTCCTTCAACACTTTTATATTTGTGCTGGAACGAGTTGTTTCGTTCGGTTCACTTTCCCATAATGTAGGCAACGAATCCGAGCAAACCCAGAACCTCGATGAATGCCAAGCCGACGAACATGAACAACTGAATACGGTTGCCAACTTCTGGCTGGCGTGCAGTAGATTCCATAGCTTTAGCAACAACGATTGCCATACCAAGTGCAGGAGAAATTGTTGCGACAGCAAAGCCAAGAATACTGAGGTTGCCGACCAAACCTGCGAGAGCGATGATATTATTCATTGGTTTCCTTTCTGTAAAACAGTAACCAGTATAAACCCGTAAGATGGGTAAAATCTGAAGATTTAAGCTATGCTATCAGGCAACAGCAACAGCAGACTTTTCTTCTTCCTCCGGGTAACTTTCCGAAATGTAGACAGAAGCAAGCACAGTGAAAATAAACGCCTGCAAACCGGCTACCATAATTTCGAATAGGGTAAACAGAATGCCACCAAGCAGCCATAATGCACCGCCGAAGGCAAGGAGTTTATTGCTGGAATCCACCACAAAGAAATTGGTGAATACTAAACAAGTGGCCACCAGCAAATGGCCAGCAATCATATTCGCAAACAAACGGATTGTAAGCGAAAGTGGTCGCACAATTATTAATTCTATGAGCTGCAATGGCGAAAGAATGAAGTAAATCGGCCATGGCACACCCGCTGGGAACAACGCTTCACGGAAGAATCGCACAAAACCTTTTTCGCGAATGCCAGCAATAAGATATTGGCACACAACCCACAAAGCAAATACAAGCGGACCAGCAATGGTTGCGGTTGCAGCCATATTTAATCCTGGAATCACAGAACAAAGATTAAAGAAGAAAATCGTGATGAAAAGTGTAGACATCATTGGCACGTAACGCTTACCGCGCTCCTCACCAATCATTTCGTACACAATGTTGTAACGCACAAAGTCCATTAAGATTTCCAGCATACTTTGGAATCTTCCTGGAACTAACTTTGCACGAGCAGCACCGATGCCGAAAATAATCATGACAATTACAGCCATAAGCACACGCACTAAAATAATGCGGTTCATAGCAAACGGTGTGCCCTGGAACAAAATCTCTGGAGGCAAAAATTCGCCAATATTAGGCAATTCTGGTCCAGACGAAGCCACTGCTGAAGCTACATTGGTAGTCCTCAGCAACAAGTCAACCATTCCATCCATAAGTGCCTCCTTAAGCAATTCGTTCACACGCCTTAATAACAGTGCTGTTCATCTCATTAATGCAATTCATTCATTCTCGCGACATAATAAATCATTCAGTAGCACATCTATCTCGCAAGGCGCGGGGCACGAAACGAAAAATACATCTAAATGCTGATTGTACTCTCCGTATGTACATAATTACACCATCGTGGAAATTATTCATGCATACCGTACTTCATGTGGCGGAATGGGTAAAAATCGTCAACGCGCGGAGAAGCTGGCTCATGACGAATAGAACGATCTGTTCCAAGTTTGCCTGTAGCACGAAGCTGCGGAATATTGGCAAGATTGTAAGGCGTAGTCTCATATACCCAATTTAGCCAATTGCGCCATAGCAAATTTGCGTGCGCACGCCAAGAAAATAGCGGCTCTAATTTTGCATCATCATGAGGGAAATAGTTGCGTGGAAATGGCACGTTACGTAAACCCTTCGCCATATCGCGCTCATACTCTTGAGCAAGCGTCATTTTGCCATATTCCCAATGCCCGAGTGCAAATACTTCTGAAAAATCACGTGTTGCGACCAAACCCGGACCAGATTCAGGACCGCATGTAAGAATTTGTAAACGCTTGTCTGCAGCAATATCGTCAATATCCACACTCGCTATTCGAGAATGCGGTTGCAAAGAAATTTCATCAAACCCGTTCGTAAGAAAGCAATACTCATCCTGCAAATATTGCGGAAATACTCCAAAAACTTTTTCACTGAGCACATGCTTTTTTATGCCGTAACGATGGTAAAGCGCGCCCATTGCACCCCAGCATAAGTACATTGTTGAAAAAACATGTGTTGCTGCCCAGTCAAGAATTTGAGTGAATTCTTGCCAATAATCAACATCCTCAAATTCCATATGTTCGACTGGTGCACCTGTAACCACAAAGCCGTCGTAATAATTGTTACGAAGCGCATCAAGATTTTCGTAGAATTTCACTAAATGATCCGCACTCACATGTGTTGATACATGCGTGGAAGTTTTCATAAAATCGACATCAACTTGCAAAGGCGATTTAGAGATAAGGCGCAAAAGTTGAGTTTCTGTTTCGATTTTTTTGGGCATAAGATTCAAAATCAATAAGCGCAGCGGACGAACATCCTGCTGTTCTGCTTCTGGGCGTTCCAATGCAAAAATGCGCTCAGCATCTAATATGCTTCGTGCTGGCAATCCTTCAGGAATCTTAATAGGCATATGTTTATTATATCTCACAATTGTTTATGCCTCTATTATGACCATCAATAGAAATTTCAGAGTAACCCAATAAGACACGCCGAAAGTTGACAAATCTAAATTTGCACCTATCGTAGATAGAGCTGCTAAAAGTAGCCGACGCGGGGTGGAGCAGCTCGGTAGCTCGCTGGGCTCATAACCCAGAGGTCCATGGTTCAAATCCATGCCCCGCTACTGAAGCCAAGAATCACACAAATTTCTCACGATTGTTGTAGTTCTTGGCTTTTTTGTTTAATACCGCATCAGTCATCAAAATGGGGTTATTCCCCAAAATGCGCACACCGCACAATAATCAATAAAGAAGAATTGCAAGACGACGACGAGCACGCGCAAGGCGCTCATCATCACCAGGAAGCATAGCAAAATACTCAAGCATACGCGCACGAATAACTTCGACATCTGCACGATGACCACTTGCCAAAAAATCAAGCAGACGACCAAACGCATCGTCAATATGACCATCAATCATATCCACATCAGCCACAGCAAGCTGTGCTTCAACATCATTGGGATTATCTCCTGCAGTCTTGCGAACTGCCGCCACATCAGTACTGACGTTACGCGCAAGCAACAAAGCTTTAGCATGTTCACGAGCAGCAAGCACATCATGTGGATCAGATTCCATTATTTTCGCATATTCGCGAGCCGCACCAGCATAATCACCTTGCATAGCCAACGTATGCGCCTGCTCATGTGCAGCAGGAATTTGAGGAGACTCTTGAGATGAAGATTGAGCATTGCTCTGAACATCTTTTTGAGTATCTTCATGATGAGATTGCTCCACAAAAGGCGCAGTACCAGCAACACCAGAACGTTCGGCAACTTGTACCAATTGCGGAAGAATTGCGTCACAAATTTGCTGCACCTCATCTTCACTTGGCAAACCTTGAGCAATCGGCATAGGACGACCACCAATTAATCCATACACTGCAGGAAGTTGCTGTGCTCGAAGAGCCTGAGCAACAGTAGGACTTTCATCAGCATCAATACGAGCTAGCTGCATACGCCCATCAAGCGCATTAACAGCATCAGCTAACCGCTGTGCAACATCGTAAGAAGCTTCATCCTGCGATTGCCAAAGCAATAAAACAATTGGAAAACTTACAGAAGTTTGAACCATTGCTTGGAAAGACTGCTCATTAACATCAATAACATAGCCACCTGCTTGTGGCGCAGAGGAAACCCCATCCGTAGAAGCTGAAGCTTTTGCAGCCTGCTTAGCTTGAGCTTCCACTCGACGTTTTACACCTTCTAAATCTACTGCTCCAGCTAGCGAGAATCCGCCGGGATTCATTTGCCCCTGAGTCTTCACCATTTTACTGCCTCTTTCCTTAGCGTTTATATTACGCTTATAAACAATTTACAATGCTTCTACTTTAATAGGCTGACGTTCAGCACCAACCGGCGTAATTTTCATATGCGAGCCAGCAGGAGGCACCACTAATGCAATAACATTGACATACGTTACACGCATAGTGCTCTTCGCTTTATTATCTCCAAACAATGCTTTTTCTTCATCGGAAGCTGGGCGAGATTCACGCCCCTCCCCAGCAGCACGCGTCCACACAGAATTAATTCGTGCTACAACCAAATCACTGCCATCACTTGAGCGCATAACACTGATTTGCTGTAATTCCGGAGTAAATACTTGCTCTTGCGAACCTTTATTGCGCTCCATGCCAACTTGTACTGCCTTAGAAAGTTCAGATAACTTCTGCCGCAAATAGTCATCAGCAAAATATTTGGCATACTTACTTTCATTACCGTGCTGCAAAACGTCCGCATACGCCGTTACTGCTTCTTCTGGAGTCATAACTAAACCAGTGTCGTTGACTTTACCCATTAATGAACCAATGCTTGGCACAGCAAATTTAGGAAGATGCACACCAGGGAACAAACGCGCAACCGCCCAAAGTTTGTAATTTGAGCGCGCACGCTGCTGTCGCAAAACTAGCAAACGTTTAGATTGCTGATCTTTTGTAGTAGTAGTAATCGTCATCAAATCGCGCGGCCATGCTGCATTAGTTGGAACAATTGTTTGCGCAGCTTCACGCGGTATAACAGTTTTAGGATCTAATTTCCCAGTTTTACTCGCAATAGTTAGTTCACTTGTACGAACATCAAGAGCTGGGCCAGATACTACGTGCTGTAGAGCATTTATATTTTTTTCATCATTAGCTTGTTCCAATGCGCGAAGTAAACCAAGACGAATATCTTTTTCTTGCAACATCGTCACATTAGGTAGTTCCTGACTGCTACGAACTTCTGCCGGTTTTGGCACTTGTCCATCGCAAGCGGATAAGCTCGCAACCATAACAACAGATACCGCACTTGCAACAAACGCAACTGCAATGCGCCATGCACGCTGAGTTTTACCAGAATTAGCCCTACTGATATCAATATTCATATTACGCATTGCGCCCATTCCCTCGCTCGTTCGACGAATTACCTCGATAACCCTTGCCACTTTTGCGGTAACGATTATTGCTGTTGCCATTACCTCGATAACCATTACGATTTACGCGCGATTGTTTAGTATTACTATTTTTAGATATAGATTGACGTTTATTTGCTTCATTTTTGTGAACAACTTCATCATTATGTAATTTTTGTTTAGCAGATTCCCTGTTACTGCCATCATTGTTATGAGATGATTGAATTTGTTCTAAGCGATGATGCCGTTTCTGTTTCAGTTGCTGTGCATCGTTCTGTTGTGCAAATCTATTGATTTTAGATTTATTATTTTGCTTATTTCGACGATTTTGATTATTTGACTGCGCTTGTTTATCACGCTGCCGCTTATTTGATTGCGTCTGCTCATTCTTCTTAGCATGAGCATCATTATGTTGGAGTTTCGGTGAAGATGATTCTCCCAACTTATTTGCATTATGCTCACGGGAGTCACTTTGAGACGCACTAACATGAGGAGCATCGTGCGTATTAGAAGAATTCTTAAACCCCTCCCCCGTATTGTCAGGCACATGAGCTGCCTCCACCAGTGGATCCGAATTATGTTGTTGCATAAAACGCGCAGCAAAAGCAAGCATATCATCGCGCGAAATAACAGCAGTTTCCGCTAACGAATCAGTGGGTGAAACTGCTGTTGACGCAACTGCCGTACGCGTTTGTTGCGTATCATAAGTTTTCTCGCTATTGTCGCTCTGATTTTCAAACAAATTTTTACGACGCCCCGTACGAGAACCATGCCGTGCATGCGAGCCTGTAGACTTCTTGTGATTCTTACGCTCGAATATACCTGACATAGTTCCAGCAAAGGCTTCAGCAAATGTCACTTCCTCACGAACCTCAGGCTTTACAGTTAATATACCTGAACTACTTGCAGCCAATTGCTGATTACGACGTCGGTGCGGAGCCATGGCAAAAATAGTCGCAGCAAGCAAAGCTAGCACAGCAAAAAGTCCGCCCATGAAGTATAAAGGTGTCGCAAAATCAGGAACCTGATGGCGACGCCAACGCAATTCTATGGAAGCTTCCGGCGTATTATTCCCTAAATCAATTAGTAATACGCGTCGAGCTGCTTGCGAACGCAATGATGCAGATCGCGCAGTATGACGATTTGAATTTTTACGAGTACGTTTTGCAGATTGATCAACAGCACCTTCTGCAACTGCGTTATCGTATGATGCAGATCCTGATGATTGCACATAATCTGCAGTATTTATTGCCAGCTTTGCCAAACCGAGCTGACATGTAGCCGTAGGCCACAAATCAGACTGTTGGAACTTCACATTAGCATCTTTACTCTCCGTAGATGTATCATTTTGCATCGAATCTTTACTCGACATTTCTTCTACAGAAAGATTATTCCAATCACGCAAACCAGTAATTCGTTGCACAGAATTGCCCGCAACCCAGCCACGAACATCTTTTATTAAACCTACCGCAACACAGATAGGTCTGCGCGTATGCAAAGCGGCAACACTAACATGTACACGACTATCAACTAAATTCAAAACGCCAGGATCAGTAACAATGTAACGCGTCCCAGACACTTGTGCATATGCAATAACTACATTACTCGGCTTCCAAAAAGTTGCATTAGCAACACCAAAAATAATACTTAACGCAGCAAGTACAGCAAAAAATGGAGCTACAATACCGCGCATAATAGTACCGCGCAGAGTAAATCGTTGCACTGATAGTCGCATTGGTTGTCCTTCTAAGTCAGACGTATTATCAATAATCGTCATAGCAATACCATTCTACAGTCTTTCTATACCAGTTGCAGAATTTGCTTCAAAATCAATATCAGGCTGTAGTGTAGTCTTATGCAAAAAATCACAATTTTTAAACAAAAACCACTGGTAATGCGCGCTTTTGCCGTTATGAGCGCCATAGCATTATGCGTAGGATTATCTTCCTGCGGTAACAACAACAATGAAGGCGCAGCCGATGAAAATGCTCAAAAAGTAGGCATGCAGCTACTGAAAGGCGTGAGCGCCTCTGGTGAACTTGGGAAAAAACCAGATGTTAAGCTACAAACACCGTTAGATGTGAAAAAGAATACATATGCTATTTTGCAACGAGGCAATGGTGATGTTATTCAAGAAGGCGATCGTGTATGCTCACAAGGTATCGTGCTTTCCGCTAAAGACGGTAAAGAGCTGCTGAATACTTGGAAAGAAAATCGCACTGATTGCTCTATTTCCATCAATAAGAAAACAACAAGTCGTCCATACTATGCACTGCTTAAAGGTAAGAGGATTAACACTACTATCGCATTTGGCATCAGTGCTAGCGGCAAGAATCCTGCGTATGTTATGGTACTGACACTAGTATCTCGCGAAAAATCGTTAACTCGCGCAACAGGTAAAGAAGTAACTAATATTCCTGCGCAATTGCCAAAAGTTACGCGTGATGCTTCAGGCAAGCCTTCGCTTGATTTGAATGGCTACAAGCCAAATGGAAAATTAGTTTCACAAACTGTTATTGAAGGCACTGGAAAGAAAGTACCTGAAAATAGCACAGTTTCCGTGCATTATACCGGCTGGACTCTCGATAAAGATGGCAAACTACATCAATTTGATTCCTCATGGACTCGAGGCATGCCTATCAACTTCTCACTTGCAGGTCAAGTGATTTCTGGCTGGACTAAAGGTCTAACTGGTAAAAAGGTCGGTTCGCAAGTACTGCTTGTTATTCCACCAAATGAGGGCTATGGCAGCGAAGAGAAGAAAGATATGCGAGGAAATGTGTCAATTCCTGCTAACTCTACACTGTACTTCGTTGTAGATATCCTCTACGCTTCGTGAGCAAATAATTGTGCACGTGCGCATAACGCAAGTGCACAAAAATAATTTGGAATAACTCAATAAGAAAACAATAATAAGCTACTAGCTTACTAAAAATAATCAACGGAAGCCCCTCTAAGAGGGGCTTCCGCATAAATTACCTTTGTATAAATAATCTGCCTTAAAACAGACGAAGAGCATCAGACTCTACACCACGCATATCGTCATAGTCAAGAATAAGGCAAGTAAAACCGCGATCTTCAGCCAAAACTCGCGCCTGTGGACTAATCGTTTGCGCAGCAAAAATACCGCGGACAGGCTTAAGTAACGGATCACGATTAAGCAATTCACAGTAGCGAGTAAGCTGCTCTACACCATCAATGCCCCCATGGCGTTTAATCTCAATAGCCACATGTACGCCATTTGCATCTTGAGCCATAATATCTACCGGACCTATCGCCGTTGGATACTCGCGACGAACTAGCTTAGCACCATCTCCAATACGCTCAATCTGTTCAGCTAAATAACGCTGCAAATGCTCCTCAACGCCATCTTTCACTAAGCCAGGATCTTCACCCAAGTCATAAGTACTATCACTATATATATGCGCCAAAGAGATTTTAAGCAAATCATCACTTTTTACAGCAGTAACACGTAGAACACAGCCATCAGCAACCTCATTGGAAGCAGCATCGGTACCATTTTCTTTTTGAAGAATGCGCATAGTACAGGGAGCAACCATCCAATTAAGCGGCTTATATGCACCAAGCTCTGAAAAAATCAATACGCTACCATCTGCCTTAATAAGCAAAACACGTTTAGCCAATGGGAGCATAGCATTTAATCGGCCTGTATACTCGGCACTACAATCTGCAACAATAATTCGCACACAGCAAGCATAACAGAAATTGCGTAGTAGGAAACACTACTTGCCTAATGCTTCAGCTAAATCGCGATTCTGCCAACGCTCATGCAATGCGCAATAACCGCCAAATAACACCAGCCACACTAAACCGCCAATTGCAGAAACACGTGTATCGTCGCTAATAAATAACGTAATATACACAAACACAAAGAATGCAATAGTAAGAGAATTCAGAAGCTTATAATGCGGCATTACGAAACCATCTGGCAGAAAATCAGCTGATTGACGATACTTACGGTGGGTAACCATAATCAAAATATAGATCATGATAATAACTGCAGAAGATGCCGAAGCAAATAGAATAAACGCACCATGCACACCCGGAATTGAATTAATAACCGGTGAAAGCAGAATCAAAGCAGCTGAGAATACGATAGCACGAGCAGGAACCTTTGTATGCGACACTTTGCGCAACTTACCCAGAATTGGAGAAGGTGATTCAAGCGCAATCTGATACATGTGCCTTCCAGCAGAGTACAGCAACGAGTTAAGGGCAGAAGAGGCAGCCGTAATAACAACAAAGAATACGAGCGCAGAAGCCCAATGCACTCCCGCATATTGGAATACCATAATAAATGGCGACATAAACACGCCTTCAGCATTCGTCGCCTTAAAACGTTGCCACGGCACAATTAGCATAATTGCTACAAGAGCACCAACATAAAAAATTAAAATGCGCATAATGATTTCGTTCACAGCTTTCGGCAACACATGGCGAGGATTCTTTGTTTCCGAAACTGTCACACCTACGAACTCAATAAGCTGATACGCATAAAACACCATTTGGAAGCTCATCAAAAATGCAAGCCAGCCATTTGGCATCAACGAAAAATTGTTGAAAATATTATCAAATCCAACATGACCTGCCGGACTGACTACACCACCATGAAGAGGAGTTGCTGGGTAATGATAGCCAATTACAACCATAACTACCGCAGTTACAATAAGCGCTACAATCAGCGTAATTTTAATCATAGAGAACCAAAATTCTGTTTCTCCAAAAAGCTTTACAGCAACTAAATTAATGCACACTAAAGCAGCTAAGAACACTACTTCTATCAGCCATTTCCAATGGCTCACATCAATATCAAAAGTTTCAAAAAATGTGACGCAATATGTACTCACAGCAGTAATTTCGCTCATACCAATCAACACAAGTACAAACCAGTATGACCAGCCAGCAAAATTGCCCCAACCCCTACCAAGATAGCGCGTAATAAAGCTAATAAATGTATGCTGATTCGGATCTTTGTACATCAACTCACCAATGCCACGCATGAGCAGGAACATAATCAAACCAACAATAATGTAAACGAATACAATGCTTGGACCAGTTAAACTAATAGACTTTCCAGATCCAAGGAACAAACCTGTACCAATCGTGCCACCAATAGCAATAAATTGCACGTGACGCTTAGTAAGACTTCGTTCCATTTGGTTCGTATGTGCGCTTTCTTCCCCATGCGCGTAATGTGTTGAAGATGCAATATGAGAAGACGAGTCAACGGCTTCTTCTGTAGATTCCGATTGTGTAGAACCCACATTTACACCACTATTCGTCGTCTTACTCATTGCTATAACTCCGTTTCTTAGTAACCATGAACTTCTAATTTTATCGGAACCCGTAACTATTAGCCGGCAAAAGCATTATCTCTTGCTACTATTCCACACTTTTTAGCGAACTAACTGGATCAATTCGGTCAAGAGCAGGATTAGTTGCCCACTGCACAATTAGTGCAAAAATTAATGTAGCAGCACCAGCGATACCATAACTTAATGGCGCTACTTCAACTTCAAAATACAATGATGGCATTTTCAGTGCGTTAGTGAGCAAACCTGCAATCAGCCTACCTAATGGCAAACCTACTGCAATACCAATTATAGTAAGAATGAGCATTTCCTTATGAACATAAGAATGAACTTCTCTACGATAGAAGCCAAGAACTTTCAACGTCGCCATTTCGCGAGAACGTTCAGAAATATTCGTACTAGCCAAAGTAAATAGCACTGCTAAAGCCAAGCCTGCAGCTAACGTCACAATTAACGCAACAACAGCATTCATCAAATCAAAACTAAAAGCGTGCTTCATTTGTGTAATATTCATAACTGCAAGAACAGCATCACGCTCAGCAATATTATTCGCATATTCTATCTTTTTATTATCACTGCCACGCAAACGAAGCATTAACGCATTATGTTTCAAAGATTTACTATTGTTAGCGTTAAACAACCGTTCATAACATCTAGCAGTCATGTACATATTTGAACCAATAAGGTTGCGAACAATAGCATGAACTTTTACTGTTGCACGCTTAAAACCTGCGTTAGTTACGGTGATTTCATTGCCACGATTAATATCGAGAGAAGCTGCCGCACTTTGAGAAAGCAACGGACCGTTATCTGTGAGCTTAACAGGCTGCAAATTGTTGTCAATATTTTGCAATCGCACAAGACGAGCTAATGTCGCTACGTCTTTTACAACAATCATTTGTATGCTTTCAGTATCTTCTACATTATGATGTTCAGATTTGTTGTTGCCCGAATTTTGATGCTTAGCAATTTCGCCGGAACTTATGTAAGCAGGAAGCATAGTTTCTACTTTATTATTCGACTTATCTTGTTCCACACGTTTTCTCATGCTTTGGAAAGAATCGGGGGCAGAAATCGCAATCATATCGTAATGGTAGATTCCCTCGTATTGGCGAGTTCCTAAAGTTGCAACAGTATCGTTTAACGCAAGACCACACACAATAAGTGCAGTGCAACCAGCAACACCGCCGATTGTCATGCATAATCTGCCTTTAAAGCGCGCTATGTTGCGAATAGTTACTTTATTTAGGAAGCTCATACGCTTCCAAATCCAAGGCAAACGCTCAAGAAGTACGCGAGCACCGGCTTTTGGAGCTTTTGGACGAAGTAAATCAGCAGGAACTTGCTTTGTTTCACGCCAACTAACAACTATTGTGCAGACTGCTACAGGAATCACAAAAGCAAGCACACACAGTGAACCGTATAACCAGTCGTAACGCAACCTAACACCTGGAACAACGTAAAGCCCGCGCAAAATCTTCAAAAGAAGCGAAGGAATTGCAAGGAATCCAAGAATATCTCCAACTCCGCCACCAATAAAGCATGCGAAAATAGCGAAGAATGCGTGCCTTGTAACTGCAGCCGAACGTCCATAACCTAGGCTTAGGTACGTTCCAATAAGACCTCGCTCTTCCTCAACCATACGTGCCATAGCTGTTAAGCTCATCATCATGGCAACAACAAGAAATACTGCCGGGAAAGCGTAACCAAGCGACTGAATTGAAGCAACGTCGGAGCGTAAGCTTGCGTAACTATCATTAGCGATTCGAGTAGATATATGCCATTGTGCTTGAGGAACTTTCTTTTGAATTTCTGGCTTAATCTGCTTTAGAATTTTCGCTTTTGCTTGTTCTTTCACAGAATTTGGAGCAAGCTTTAGCCTTGGGTCATTCGCAATAATATTTTTCGCTTCTCTATTCGCTATCTCATCAATAATTTGACTACGACGAGTTTTTTCACGATGAGACTGCACTTTTTCACGAATTTCTTCAGACGCATCGTCAACAATATTGCGATACGATTTAGAAAACGCATTAACATTCTTAGTATCGTTCAATCTCACAGATATTGCAGAATACGGCAGGTCACTCATGTTGCTTGGGGCTGCAGACGTAAAGATTGGGTAGCGAGATGTTACAGAATTACGAAAAGCTTTTGACTGGTAACCTTCCGGATTGTTTAAATCGTTACTATCTAAGACGCTTCCAGTAATTAGAAGATTATATTTTTCAGATTTTTTATTTGAATTATTTGAAACACTGCTGCCAGATGCAGCCGATTGCTGCAAATTTACAACAACGGTACTACCAATACTTAAACCACTATCGTGCAAAAATCGTTGAGTTACAACAGCTTCGCGATTATTAGTAGGCATACTGCCATGAAGTAAATGCAGACGGTTCATATTTTTTTGCGAGTTGTAATGCATAAAATTCATTGCGTATGAAGAACTCTCATCGTTATTAGGATGCGCTGTAGCTTTCCATGAATGTTCTGCTTCAATTTCACTGATGCTAGATAATTTTCGCAAAGAATCAACATCATCTTGAGTTAAACCCAAAGTAGATACGATTTGCAAATCATAAGCATGTAACTTTGCGTACATGTCATTCGCACCAAGAAGCATATCGTTACAACCGGCGTAAATTCCTGTCATAACAGCAACACCAAGCATCGCAATAACTGCAAGTACGCAAAAACGACGCCATTCGCGAACCCACATTCTAACGGCACTAATAAATAATGCACTCATTACAATCACCACTCAATATCAGCAATGGGCATAGGATTCTCTTGTATAGTCTCGCTTACGACTTTTCCAGAGCGAAAACGCACAACTTTATGCGCCATAGGTGCGATTGCAGCGTTATGAGTAATAATCAGCACTGTCATGCCTTCAGTACGACAGATATTTTGCAATAATTGCAACACTGCTTTACCTGTTTCATAGTCCAGAGCACCAGTAGGTTCGTCGCACAGAAGAAGCTTCGGCTTTTTAGCAAGAGCACACGCAATGGATACGCGTTGTTGCTCGCCGCCAGAAAGTTGCGCTGGGAAGTTTTGCAAACGATCTGCCAATCCAACATCTCTTAGCGTTTTTGCAGGATCAAAATGATCTGAACAAATCTGTGAAGCCAATTCAACGTTTTCAAGCGCAGTCAAATTTGGCACGAGATTATAAAACTGGAAAACAAAGCCAATATCTTCACGACGGTAACGCACTAAACTTTTCCCTTTAAGCTTAGTAATATCACAATCACCGACAATAACGCGACCACTTGTAGCCGTATCCATACCACCTAGGATATTTAATGCCGTGGTTTTTCCAGCACCTGACGCACCTAAAATTACTGTAAGCTCGCCAAGTTCTGCCGTAAAACTAGCATCGTCCAAAGCCCGCACAACTGAAGAACCAGACGGGTATTCTTTTACAACATGGTCAAATGTTATGTATGCCACAATGCACCCTTTATGAAATTTATCCGTTAACAGTATTCGTTCAAATGTTTATTGTATTTTCATATTACTTTACGCAATATGAACAAAAGACACGAGCTTATTGCAAAAGTGAAACTCCGCGACGCGCCATACAATACGCATTGCCAAGCCATGTATGGCGAGAATTTTGCCATACCGCGCCTAAACGTGGAGCACCTTGGCTCATCCAAATACTTGGCACACGACCATCAGTACTTTGCGATCCAAGTAGATTAAAACCGTTCTTACTTTCCAACCAATCTGGGTGTTGCGTCACAAGCGCAAGACCTTCCTCTAAAGTAAGCGGTAAACGCTCATCAGAATCAATAAGTTTGTGCGCGACATCCGGCTCACGATTGAGATACTGGGTACCCGTATGAGGATCAATAGCTACATAAAACGGTCCTTCAGGCGGCTCAAAACCATCTTGCGGCATAAAACTTGCGATATCACGCGGAGGCATAGTTGTAAAACCTGCCATGCGGTCAATACTCGTACGAGAAATTAACGACTCTGGCGATACCAGTTCGCGTGTAGGAACTAATAAAATATTCGTACCTAAATCAATTTTCTCGAGTGCATGTAACAGTGGACGCGCAAGCGCACGGAAGGCATCCGCACTCATATCTGCAACATCCGGATATCCCAACGCCACAATGCGATCAAGCTGCTGCTGTATTTCTTCCGATGCTATTGACATACTTCCAGTTTACGCAAAGACTTTTATAATTGCGAGAGCACAATCACGCATCATCTCTTACAAGACAGCAGAAAGTATAGACTTATTTACGCAGTCATCAATATTCAAATGTGACAACATACTAATACTTTACAATCGCCTCAAATTACTGTATAAAATGACGCTTTTCAGCAATAATTTCTGCTAATTGCATAGCATTTAATGCAGCGCCCTTACGCAGATTATCGTTGGCGATAAACAAAGCCAATCCACGATTACCATCTACAGCTTGATCTTGACGAATCCTACCAACGTAACTTGCAGATCTACCTGCAGCTAGCTGAGGAGTAGGGATATCATTCAATTCAACACCAGCAGCACCCTGCAATACCTCGCGAGCCATCCCTGGAGTCACCTCATGCTTAAATTCAGCATTAACACTCATGCCATGACCTGTAAAAACGCCAACTCGCACGCAAGTACAAGACGCAGCAAGATTTGGTAAGTGCAAAATCTTACGACTTTCATTACGCAACTTCTGCTCTTCATCGGTTTCCTCAGAACCGTCATCAACAATTGCACCAATAAAAGGCACTACATTAAAAGCAATGGTGCGTACAACTTTGGTAGGTTGCGGAAAATCGATTGCACTTCCATCAAAAACCAATTTATCTGCGCCCTGATCTAACGCAGCTTGAGCCTCATTCATAAGCTGTAAAGCGCCAGCACGACCAGCACCCGAAACAGCTTGATACGAAGATACGATTAATCGTTGCAAACCAAAAGCGTCGGCAAGTGGCTTCAACACAGGCATGCATGCCATTGTTGTGCAATTAGGATTGGCGACTATACCACAAGGGATTGTGTCTAAATCTTCGGGATTCACTTCTGCAACAACCAGCGGCACATCATCATGCATACGCCATTGCGAAGAATTATCTACTACGATTGCACCAGCTTGAGCAAATTTAGGCGCCCAAATTTTTGATGTTCCGCCGCCTGCAGAAAAGATAGCAATATCAATTCCACGCAAATCCGATTTTTCTACATCTTCTACAACAATATCTTTACCACGATATTGCAAAACTGTTCCTGCAGAGTGAGCAGAAGCCATAAAACGCAAATCTTTGATTGGAAAATTACGCTCATCAAGCACACGGCGCATAACCATACCAACTTGACCTGTGGCACCTAGCACCGCCACATTCACACCTGTTTCATTGATAATCGTCATCTTATTACTCCCTCAACAGCGAATAGCATAATAATTTCAGCAATTTCAACGGCCACTACCACCATACACAACAGCCTCAATTTGATTTGCATCTAAACCATAAGCTGTGTGCAAAGCACGAACTGCTTCATCAAGCTGATCAACCGGCACTAAAGCAGCAATACGAATTTCTGACGTAGAAATCATTAGCGTATTAATACCATGTTCACTTAATGCTGTAAAGAACGTAGCAGCTAAACCAGAATGTGTTTTCATACCGACGCCCACCACTGCTACCTTACCGACAGTAGGATCAACATCCATAGAAGTGAACTTCAACTCATCACGCGCAGCATCAAGCACTCTACGAATTGCTTCCATTGACGAGCTAGGAGCAGTAAGAGAAATATCGGCGGTACCAGTAGATGCACTTGCTTGAGCAATCATATCAATATTTGCGTTAGCTTTAGCCAGCGTAGTAAATACCTTCGCAGCCATGCCAGGAACATCAGGAATACCACGCACCGTAATCATAGATTCACTACAATCATGAGCAATACCTGAAATCACAGGTGTTTCCGGTCCTAAATCTGGAAACAAATCACCCATGGTAGAACGAATATCCTGATTTACCATTATTACCTTCCTTGCTCTCAAAATTTGTTGGTTTATTATCTATTCAAGTATTAAGGTGAACACACATATTCACACACATATAAAACTAATTCAAATTAGGTAATTTATGTGGATCAACATTACGCGGCACAATAAGCGTTCCATTCCTATGTGAGAAAGAGCTCCGCACGTGAAGAGGCATGCTAAAGCGCTGAGCATACTCAACGCAACGCAACGCAAGCACACGGGAACCACACGACGACATTTCTAACATTGAATCGTAATCAATAACTGGAATTCGTTTTGCTGTCGGCACAATACGCGGATCTGCTGTAAAAACGCCATCAACATCTGTATAAATTTCACATATATCAGCATGCAGCGCCACCGCAAGCGCCACTGCAGAAGTGTCTGAACCACCACGACCAAGCGTAGTGTCGTCACCAATTTCACTAATCCCCTGAAAACCTGCCACAATTGCCACGCTACCCTTATTGAGCGCACGACGAACACGATCTGGCTTAACTGCACGAATGTGCGCTGCACCAAACTGTGTATCTGTCATAAAACCGGCTTGAGAACCGGTAAAAGAGTAAGCGTGAGAGCCTTGAGCATGAATTGCCATTGCAAGTAAACTCATGGAGATACGCTCACCTGCAGTCATGAGCATGTCCATTTCACGAGCAGGAGGATGAGCATTGACACTCATCGCTTGATCGATCAAATCGTCGGTAGTGTCTCCCATTGCGGAAACAACCACTGCTACATCATGACCAGCTGCTTTTGTAGCAAGAATACGTTTAGCAACTCGCTGTATGGAATCGGTATCAGCTACAGAAGAGCCACCGTATTTCTGTACGATAAGCGCCAATTTTTACCCCTTGCTTATGTGATACAGATAAACGTATATATATCTGATTGAAGCCAAGATTACCAGTTATACTCTATTTTTTGTATTTTATATTTTGTATTCTCTATTTCACGATTTTTTATTAATACCACTGCACAAGATTTACACAGCTTGACGACCAGTAAAAGCACGCCCAAGTGTAATTTCATCAGCGTATTCCAGATCACCACCAACAGGTAAACCACTTGCCAAACGTGTAACTTTAATACCAAGAGGATCCAATAAGCGAGCTAAATACGTAACTGTTGCTTCACCCTCAATATTAGGATCAAGTGCAAGAATAATCTCTTTTACTTGAGGATCTTTAAGACGTTCAAGTAATTGCGTAATCGCTAAATCCCCTGGCCCTACGTTTGCCATTGGATTAATTGCTCCACCAAGCACATGATAAACACCCGTATACTCGTGAGTTCGTTCAATACTCATAATATCTTTAGGTTCTTCAACTACACAAATTTTGCTATGATCACGACGCGGATCAGCACAAACAGCACAAGGAGTTTGCTCACAAACATTGCCGCAAATATCACAGAAACGCACATTCGCTTTCATATCGCTAATAGCATCTATTAAGGATTGCGCTTCTAATTCAGGCGCCGAAAGTATGTAAAAAGCAATTCGTTGAGCACCTTTAGGCCCAATACCCGGAAGCTTTGAAAACGCCTCAATTAAGCGACCAATAGCGCCATCGTATGACGATGTATTATGCACGGTTTATTACTCCTCTTGCTTCCTTTTTGCACTAGCAGCTACATTCTTAGGATTTTTAGGATCAGTAGCTGCAAATTCTTCGACTACTTTAACTTCAAATATTTGCTTAAGCTCATCCATGTTCACTGAAGTAGTAGCTTCCAGCGAATCGTCATCCATCGAACATTCATCAACACAAGCTCCACTAGTTGGCGTTGCCGGTACTTGCATTGGAACAAAAGCAGGATTAGAAGATAATGTCTGATTCTGCTGACTCTGCTGTACTTGCGATTGAGCTGGATGTTCTAAAGAAACATTAGATTGAGAAACTGTAGAGTCAACATCTTGTTCTGTTTTAGTTCCTGCTCCCAGTTCTATTCCGGCTCTCGATTCAGTTCCCTGTTCAGTTTTATTGGCAACTTGAGAAGGCTGATTGGCAGACGCTTGACTGACAGATAAGTTAGGTACTGTAACAACATCTGCAATAGGCACAGCAGACATATCAGCCCAAGCATCATCATCAACACTCGTTGCAGCAGCTAAATGAGCAGTAGAAGATGTACTTTGTTGCGCTGACAAGACATTTTTTTGCATTGTTGTACGTAACGTTGTACTTTCCGCAGTATGCTCGGCAACTACTGACGCTGCAGAACCATCAGTGTTGTAAAAATCCGAGGACTCTTTTTTCTCAGAACTATCAGTCGTAACACCACTACTACCGGCAGTAATCTTATTGTTAAAACCAGCAACTGCACCAGTTTTACGTAATAGAATGTCACGCTTAACTTGGGCAAGTTGTTGCGGCTGCATGCGCGCAACAGACTCTACTTGTTCACCATTAGCAGCCACAGGTGCTGGCGCAATCATCACTTGTGCACCAAATACCTCATGAACTACACTCATAACTACTTTTGGAACTTTTTGCCCATCATACGGAGCAGTAGTACACACTGCGAGCGCGAATGCATGTTGACTCATAGGTTCATTAAAAGTCAACACTAAATGTTGTCGTCCTGGTTTAACTGAAGTTAGCTGTACTTGCGGCACATATTTATTCGTTACGTATTCGCGCACGTCTTCCGGCAATTTTAGAACTACTTCATTCCACATTTCGTTTACGTCTCTGGAATCATTGCTTTGCGCGCTGGAAGCCGAAGTTATTGTCAGCGCTTCAGCAGATACTTGCGCAGGTTTTGCATGTTCTATAGTTGCTGAAGATTGCGTTGCTGAAACTGTTGCCGTATTGGCGCTATTTGTATTATTCGTGTTACTTGCACTATTGGTAGCCTGCACAGCAACAACATTATTATTGTTATTGCGTTGCGAACCCACGAAATGACTTCCAGAAAATGCCCTATTACCTTGATTAGGCTGACGTTGCGCAGTAACAGTATCTTGTCGCACTGGAGATTGATTAACACTACTGCTAGGCATATGAACAGCAACTTCAGTTGCACTTTCACTGTCTGCAAGCAAGCGTGCCATCAAAATTTCCAAATTCATACGCGGAGAAACAGCACTAGCCATGCCGCTTAACGCATCGTTAACAGTTTGAGCCATACGTGTTAAATTCGACAATGTTAATTGAGAAGATTGCCGCTGCAAAGCCACTAAATCCTCTGGAGCAATATCGTTTAATAATTCCGAAGCAGCTTGTTCGCCTGCAGCAACCATAAGTAGTAGATCACGTATCCGTCCCAATAAATCTTCCACAAATTTACGAGTATCATACCCTCCTATAACCACTCGGCGAACCACATCATACAGCGCAGCACCATTATGCGCAATAATTGCATCAATAGCTTCTTCAATTAATGCACTCGGCGTAAATCCGAGCAATGCAACAGCTGAATCTAACGAAATAGTGCCATCAACAGCACCAACCATAAGCTGGTCAAGAACTGAAAGAGTATCACGCATCGAACCAGCTCCAGCACGCATAGCTAGACGCAACACTCCAGGAGCTGGAACAATATTTTCTTTTTTACAAATGTCTTCGAGATACGGACTCATCACTTCCGGAGGAACAAGGCGGAATGGATAATGATGAGTACGAGAACGAATAGTGCCTATTACTTTATCTGGCTCAGTGGTAGCAAAAATAAACATTACATGCTCGGGAGGCTCTTCCACAATTTTTAACAATGCGTTAAAACCTTGCGGAGTAACCATATGAGCTTCGTCAAGAATGAAAATTTTATAACGATCTCGAGCAGGAGCAAAACCAGCACGCTCACGCAACTCACGAGCATCATCGACACCGTTATGACTTGCCGCATCGATTTCCACTACATCAATCGAACCAGGACCGCCCGTAGCTAAATCCTTACAACTTTGGCATTTACCACACGGGTGAGAAGTTGGTCCTTTTTCGCAATTAATACACCGCGCTAAAATGCGAGCAGAGCTAGTCTTACCGCAGCCACGAGGTCCCGAAAATAAATAAGCATGCGTAATTTTACCTTGGTCTAATGCTTGAGACAAAGGTACAGTAACCTGATCCTGCCCAATAACACCATCAAATGTGTCAGGACGATATCTACGATACAAAGCAAGTGCCATTTTAATCTACCGCCACCTAATTATTTCCCCAATATATCTTATTTCAGACTAGCAGAAACTGCCACCCACCTGGTATTGAATACAAATTTAAGCACATCCTTATTTTTATTTATGCGATGTACCACAATCTTCCAGTCCTGCACGAGCTACAACTTCCACACTAGGCGCAAAAGGAATCTGCAGCGGCACGGCAACACGAACAGTTACATCATCATGAGTTGAAGCACATGACTTCAAAATAGCATGACTTGAAGTAACTGTACGCGCTGCAGCATTACACACATGAGTTTCCATACGTTGCAATGCTGAAGCACCCGACAATGCTGAGGCAGTAGCAACAGCATACGCTTGATGCTTAGAACTCAACACATGACCTAGAATAGTGGAAAAAACGAGCATTAAGCAGACTGCGATTACCAGCATAATGCCTAGCATTGTGCCAGAACCGCAGTCTACTGCACCGCATCGCTTACGCGCGAAATATATCACATGTTTCAAACAATAATGGTACCAATTCATGCTAAAACCTGACTAACACGACTCTCCACCAATGGTGGCAATATGTGAAAAGGATCTGGAATAAGAGGACATTTTACAACGATATTTGCCATATCACTGCCTCGACTTATTCGCACAGAAGCTCCCGGCCCTGCAACTTTTTGTGCAATACTTGCAGCAGCTTTATCATCATGATGAGTCACCATATAATATGCAACTTGTGCTGCAGCATCATGGCAATTCATAGCGCATACTACTGCCCTACCAACACCCAATAACACCAATATAAGCATCAATGCACAAGGCAGAACGATAGCAAATTCAGCAGTAACTGCACCGCAATCATGCACACTATTAGTACGCAATAAACGCTCACATGCTATATTTTTCCGCATCATAAGCTCATTTCATTTGCTTCATTACACAATACGTCAACTAATCTTCAATGCTTTTTGCACCAATTGCGTCAATGCTGTTCGTATAGCGCCTGATTTCAAAATAGCAATAAGCACTGCAGCAAAACCAGTAGCAGCGATAAGAACAACAGCATATTCAGCAGTAACTGCACCCGAATCTCGTTGTTGAAGATTACCGGCATATTGCTCACTTTTCTGCCGTAAACGCGTTGCTATTACTGATAATTGCTCATTCATTTGCAATATCGATACCGAACAACGCACGGCAAGATTCTGCATTATCCCAACCATAATCTTGTACCTTTCCCTTCAAAATATCCGAAATTTTCGGATGCTACCATTGTGACAAGTTACCTCATCGTCCCCAATAAAAAATCCTTAATGTGGATAAAAGCTCACTCAACCATCACAACATGTTATTGAAAACAATCAATCTGTTAGTCTTACCCACAACTAGCGCATAAGCGACATCACCGTTGGAACAATGCCAATACATATAAAAGACGGCAAAAAACATAAACCTACAGGAAGTAGCAGGCGCACAGACAATCTCGAAGTTTCTTGACGGGCAGCATTCGCCATAGTGCGCTCATAATGGCTCGAAAGAGCCAATAATACTGGCACTGGCGATGATCCATAACACCAAGACTCACACAATGCTGACATTAACCATTTTGCCAATATTGATGAAGAAGCTATTTGTTCACCTTCAACTAATTTCATACCACTTTTAGCAACAGAATCAATTTGAGTAGTATGCACATAAACAGGAGACCAAGCTTCATGCCACGTATCACCAGCTAATAACGCATCTGAAACTGCACAGAGCCATAGACCACAGCCCCCCGGCAATACTTCGCCAACAGCAGTAAGAGCTCTCGGAATAGATGCCCCACTACGCAGCGCAACAATAATCATATGCAAACCTAGCAGCGGATCAATGTCTGATATGCGTGCATTTCGCCATTCATATTTCATTCTTGCATTACCATATAAAAATTGCGCACCTTCACCCAACACATGCGCACCTACAGACACATTGCAACACTGCCAAACCATTACAACGAATATTGGAACAATAATCCAAAGCTGCCACCACATGTTAGCCTCCCACGATGGCGCTATCCATAGCATGTTGTGATATTCGAAGCATAGAACGCACCCAAGCTAAACCCAAACTATAACACACTGCACCAAGAGCTAAGAGAATCCACCCATGCACAGTAGTGCTTAACATAAGGAGAGGATGTCCACCGAGTAATTCTCCAGCTAGAAGTGCCAAAAAAGGCAATGCAGTCAGTAATTTTATAGTGGCTTGAGGCATTGCAGCAACATCAGCACGCAAATCTTCAGCACGACGCTGAGCATGATACGACGCAGCGGTAGCCTCTACGCAAGTTGCCATAGCACACCCAAGCGTATTACTTAATTGGTACGCAGTCATAAGATTTTCAGCAACATGATGCATATGCCGTTCAAGACGACGACGCTGACTGTCAGTTATTTCGCGATTACGAGTTAAACATCGCGTAGCAAGCCACTGATAAATAAGCTCAGTATTCATTACAGAAGCACTACTATAATGCTCTATTTTAGTATCAGCTTGTATGATCATAACAAATGTCGATCCCGCTCGCAGAGCTGCAAGTAACCCTGCGAGCGCCTCTTCAATATCCATCTTCATTCCCCCCAATCTCTCA
Organism: Gardnerella washingtoni; assembly: GCF_049262705.1. Classification (NCBI taxonomy): domain Bacteria; kingdom Bacillati; phylum Actinomycetota; class Actinomycetes; order Bifidobacteriales; family Bifidobacteriaceae; genus Gardnerella; species Gardnerella washingtoni. The sequence continues at coordinate 1,389,004 of NZ_CP058398.1, forward strand.
AACCAAGTTACGATGTCAATTGACTTAGAGCACACGTATGAATACTGGTAATATCTTCAGGAAGCTGCCAGCGTTGAGCAAATTTAGCCCAAGCTGGCAGAACTTCCATATTCAAACGATTATCTGCACGACGTATCAACTGCAAAACAGCAATGCCTCGCAACACTGACCCCTGAGATGATGACTCTAAAACACCAAGTTCTCGAACCATACGACGCCCATCTGCTGTACGCTCCACGTGAATAACCACATCAAAAGCACCCGCTGCCAAAGCGCATAAAGCAGCTGGCTCTAATCCAGCAAGTAGACCCAACGCCATAAGGCGAGCAGGAACCTTTTCTACTTCATCAGCGTGCAACGTCGTCATTCCACCTTTATGACCTGAAGTGAATACGCGTAACAAATCCGCAATTTCTTCACCTCTACATTCACCTAGAATGATGCGATCTGGACGCATTCTTAACGTTGCTTTTACTAGTTGAGATAAACTAATTTCACCTGCACCTTCTACATTTGCTTCTCGCACACTTAATGAAACATGATTAGCTGTCAATGCACCAAGCTCTCGAGTCTCTTCAACTGACACAATTCGATCATGTGAATCAGCCACTGCAAGTAAAGCTTTCATAAGAGTAGTTTTCCCAGAACCAGTACTTCCAGTAATAACTATATTGGCTCTTAACTGCACTAATACGCTCAACATATATGCTAATTCTTGAGGGAACATACCTTGATTACTTAAAGATAACAAATCACAACGTTTGATCGAAGGGAAACGAATAGACAATGCCGCACCTTGCGCAACGACTGGCGCCAATACTGCATGAATACGAATACCAGATTTACTTGAAGCGTCAGCTATAGGACAAGCATCATCAAGTCTTTTACCAAGCTGAGCGCAAAGCCATACCGCATATTCTCGTAGCAATGTAGGATTTCGTAAAGGCACACGAGGCACACACTCACGTAAACCTTGTCCTCGATCCACCCAAACACGACCTTCTTCACTTATAACCATATCAGTAACATGCAAATCAGCAGCAAATTCCTGTAAGATACCAAAATCTATGTCACGAGTATTACTCTTACTCACTACCATACCTGCCCCCAGTATGCTGTAAATGACGATATTGCACTCTTCGATATTGAGCTACTGCATCTTTTGTACGCGCAATAACATCTCCCAAAAGCCAACGTTCAATCTGTTTCATAGTCGCTTTCATTGGCGCTGAAATACCTCGGATACCATACCCACCAACAATGCTCGCATACATACGCGCATCATAAGATAACGAACCCAATATTGGAATTGTTAAATATTCAGCAGCTTCATCAATATGTAAAACATACGATTTTTGTGTTAATCCACGCGGCGCTAAACCTATCGCCCCAAATTTATTGCAAGAACCATCACCATCACTGTATACACTATTAAACCTTTGAAAGAAAGCACGAAAACGAGCTAAATCAAGTACAGATAATTCAACAGCAGCCAATGTTGCTAAATTAGCAAGCTGAGGAATACTCTTGTAAGCCTGCATCGCAACTTCACCAGCACCAATATCTACAATAACTACATCACAGGCTTCAGCTAAAGCGCGAATAGCAGCCTCAACTACCCACGGTTCCGGCCGCTTACCTTGCCACGGAGCAAACGCTAAAACATCAACTCCATCCCAGTGCACTAGCTCATTACACAATACATAGCCATCACAGTGACCTAACGGTGCCTCAACTTCTTGTAAACGACGACCTTCATCAGATTCTAAGCCGAGTAGCACATCTAAACCGCCATGCACCAAATCAGCATCAACAAGTGCAACATGATGTCCACGCATAGTTAAATGACGAGCAAGTAACGATAATGACGTACTCAATCCAATGCCATCAGTTGCAGCAGTCCCCACTAGGATATTTGAGGGCAACGGAGACAACGTCCCACACACCATTTGCTCCTGTGCATATTCTTGCGTCGAACGAACAGTACTACTGGTTGTGCTACGAGAATATTGAGGCAATACAGTCATTATCGTATGATCTTCCGAAGCTGCTTTTACAGACTCTGCAATACCAGGCACTCCACTATTGTGCGATTGCGCTGATGCCTGGGGAGGATAAACATAACGCTGCGTGTTTTGCAGTTCCCCTACACGCACACTACTACTGCCAGAAACGTTACCAATAGCAGCATCAGCCAGTTTATTATTTGCATTCATATTCATACTCATGCGCCTATTGAAACGCATAAGCAAGCTGGTATGCAATGGAATCGCAGCAATGTGGTTAAAACATTGAAAGCTGATTTAGACCAATCTAACTCAAAAACTGTGTTTAAAACTCGCGTTAATACTATGAAATTATTTCAATAAAAAATTAAATAATCCTCACTTATTCCAAAGTCAGTGCGTGATTAAGCACAAGATCTCCATGAGACTGCATATAACGCTCAAGAAGTTCCCCATAAATTGGCTTAGTTTTTAGAATATCCGAAATAAGCAGCGCAATAAACGCGGAAGCTGCAACTGGAAGTGTATGAATCATAGTTCCAGACATTTCAACTGTTAGCAAAATCGAAGTCAAAGGAGCTTTTACAGAAGCAGACAACGTACCAGCCATCACACAGACTGCGAACACAGATACGAATTTTGCATCAATACCAAATGCTGAAACACTAGTAATACCACGAGCTGCTACCCCGCCTGCGAGCGCACCCACAGCAAGAATCGGCATAAAAATACCCCCAGGAGCACCGCAACCAAAACTTGTAGAAGTAAACAGCATTTTTGCAACAAAAAGCAAACAGAGCATTGCAATACTTATTTTCCCATACTCTGAAAGACGAACAAGATTAGAGCCGCCGCCAAGTACTTCAGGAAGGAACAAGCCGACTGGAATCGCAATTAAGCAGGCTACCGCAACCGGCATCCACTGAGGCAAATAACCATACAACGTTTGTAAGCCAAGAAGTGAACGATTCATTAAAGAGCCCACAAATCCAGCAAAAATACCAAGTGGAATAAGCCAAATATGCAATCCCATTGGCAAGTCTGGAATTTGCCCGAAATCTAAAACCGGTCGCAAACCGAAACATGTCTGCGAAACAAAATCAGCACACAAAGAAGCAACAGCAGCACCCATAAGAACAGTTGAAGTTAAGCCACGCTGCACTTCTTCCATCGCAAACATAACGCCAGAAAGAGGAGCAGAAAATGCTGCCGATAAACCAGCAGCAGCGCCAGCAGTTACAATATAATGTTCTTGTATGTCGTCACGCTTGCCTTTGCGGAAAATTCGTGACAACATCTGTGCGCCACACGCGCCAATTTGAATTGACGGGCCTTCACGCCCAAGCGACAATCCAAATAAAGAACCTAACAAACCACCAACAAAACGTACCGGTAAAATAGTGTTCCAGCGCATATTTAATCCGCGCCGAACGTAGCCCACAACTTGCGGAATACCGCTTCCGGAAGCCATACTTTCTTTAATACTCATCCATCCAATAATGAGACCGGCAATTATAGCAAAAACTACACATGGCACAATCCACCACGCATTATGCCACATTTGCAAATACATCCAGCGCGCAAAATCTGTACCATACTCAATACCAAGTCTGTAGGAAGCTACAAGCGAACCGGAAACTGCGCCAACGAATACGCCCGCTAATATTACTTTCCAGCGAAGCTGACAAAAAGTTTCTGATATTTGCTTTGACCACTTACTTAAAAAGCTCGCTACATTCTTAAAATTCACTACAACTCGATTCTGCACACAATGCTTAACTTTTAAATACTAAAATATGTACAATAACAATATCTGCGAAACAATATAACCAACAGAAGCAGCCAAAAATGGCGCAATCAACTCCGCGCAAAGCAGAAAAATGCCATCTTTTATGCGCTTTCTTTGAATAAGCTCCACACCTTCAAAAATTGCAGTAGAAAAAGTTGAGAATCCACCCAAAAATCCTAAAATCATCAAATAAACAACATTAGCACCAAAAATCGCTACTGCAACCATGAAAACATTAGAAACAACTCCTAAAGCAAACGAAGCTAAACAATTAATAAACAGAGTTGCAACAGGAACTCTACTATTATGGCTTGCAGCAATTTTTTTAGTCATGGCGCATCTTAAAACAGCGCCTAAACCGCCAAAAAAGCAAGGCAAAACAAATATAGTAAAAACGTACAATGAATTCATTGTTTCACCGCCTTAGTATTAGCTTCTACAACAGTTTGTTCCCGCTTTCTATTGATACATTTTGCAATTCTTGTTCCAACCCAACTTCCAAAGAATGCCATGAGAACGCCAAAAATCAAAGAAAAAATCATACCCAAAATAGCAAACGTCATGCGCGGAGCAATAAGCGACATAGCACCTTCAAATGCGAAAGTAGACATAGTTGACAATCCGCCGCAAAAGCCTGTTCCAAGAGCATATTTAAACAAAGCTTGCTTTTCCGCCGGTAACGCCTTAACTGCTATTGCAGTAACAAAAGCAAAAATAAAGCAAGCAATCATATTAGATAGGAAAGTACCTAAAGTAAGCTGACCGAATATAGAAGACTGACCATCTACTGGCTGAATTATGTGCGCATAGGAAGAAATTATTCCACGCACAAATGCTCCTAAAGTACCGCCAATAAAAACTAAAAGGTATAAGCGGCGATTATTTTTCTGATTTTTTTTGCTTACTCTCTTCATTTTCACTCTTTTCAAAACTCTTGTCATAAACCAAAACGACACTCTCGATTGAGAAGTGCCGTTTTGTTAAGTTAATCATCAGCTAATAAACAATTTCAGTCAGTGAGTGAGTGAACGCTAATAATGTGATCACGTTGCGGACCAGTGCCAATAGCAGAAATACGGCAATGTGAGAGCTCTTCTAATCGCTTCACATAATTCTGAGTATTCTGAGGTAGATCCTCAAACTTGTGAATTTGCGAAATATCCTCATTCCAACCTGGAATCATTTCATATACCGGCTTTGCAGAAGCAAACAGCGCTTGATCTACCGGCATTTCTTCCACGCGCTTAACAGTTCCGTCTGTCAAAGTCACATCATATGCAACGCAAACTGGAATTTCCTTCAAACCAGTCAAAACATCAAGTTTAGTAAGCACAATATCCGTCAAACCGTTCACACGCGTAGCGTAACGACTCACTACAGAATCAAACCAACCACAACGACGAGGACGACCAGTAGTAACACCGTACTCATGACCCTGCTCACGCAACCAGTCACCTTGTTCATCCAAAAGCTCAGTTGGGAATGGACCCTCACCAACGCGAGTGATATACGCCTTAGCAACACCAATTACACGAGTAATACGCGTAGGTCCAACACCTGTACCAGTGCAAGCACCACCTGCAGTAGGATTAGAGGAAGTGACGAATGGATAAGTACCATGATCAACATCAAGCATTGTAGCTTGACCGCCTTCAAACAGTACGGTCTTACCTTCATCTATTGCTTTATTTAACACTAATGAAGTGTCAGCAACATAGGGCTTCAAACGTTTACCAAGTTCTACAAGCTGAGCAGTTACAGTATCAATATCAATAGGGTGCTGATTATAAAGCTTCACAAGCATTTGATTTTTTTGATGCAAACTTGCTTCAACTTTATCGCGTAAATGTTCAGCATTAAATAAATCGTGCACACGAATACCAACGCGGTTGATTTTATCCGCGTAAGTAGGTCCAATACCACGACCAGTTGTACCAATCTTATGCTTACCAAGGAAACGCTCAGTTACTTTATCAATAACTCGATGATACGGAGTAATAATATGTGCAGCTTCACTCACCAACAAACGCGAACAATCAACACCGCGAGATTCCAAGGCATCAATTTCTTCAAATAAAACTTCTGGATCAACAACAACGCCATTACCAATTACAGGCGTCACATTAGGGCTAATAATGCCGCTTGGAAGCAAATGCAGTGCGTAAGATTTATCTCCGACTACTACCGTGTGGCCAGCATTATTACCGCCATTAAAACGCGCGACAATATCAACCTTTGAGCCGATTAAATCTGTTGCTTTGCCTTTACCTTCATCACCCCATTGAGCACCAATAAGCACAATTCCAGGCATGCCGCACCTCCATTTTTTGAGCTAGCGCCGCTCAAATAAGCATAATTCCTACCTGACCAGACTAGCGCTACGCCCCTACCGAATCATCAAGATAACAACGCAAGTCAAACGCAAAAATCTACTGTAACGCTTTTCCGGCAGAGCCTAACTGCACGCACGCTTCTACGACACGTTGTGCCATAGCTTTTTCAGCTTCACGCCCCCATGAACGAGGATCGTATAATTTCTTTTCGCCAACTTCACCATCTATTTTCAGCACAGCATCATAATTACTAAACATATGTCCTGCGATAGCCCGAGTAAAAGCGTATTGCGTATCCGTATCAATGTTCATTTTGACTACGCCGTAACGCACAGCTTCAGCAATCTCTTGAGGAGTTGAACCAGATCCGCCGTGAAATACCAACAAGAAAGGCTTTCTCGACGCGCCAAACGTACGAGTATCGCAAATATCTTTATATCGTTCATACACTGCTTGCTGAATTTCTTGCAGCAAGTGCGGATGCAATTTCACAACACCTGGCTTATACGCACCATGAACATTGCCAAAAGTAAACGCTGCCATATATCTGCCACGCTCACCTAAGCCAAGTTTTTCTACTACTTGCATAGCATCTTCAGGTGTTGAATATAGGCGCTCATCAATATCGGCACGATGACCATCTTCTTCACCGCCAACTACACCGATTTCAATTTCGAGAATAGTACGCGCCTTTTGTGAAACATCAAGTAACTCCTGCGCTACATCCAAATTATGTTGCAAAGGCACAGTCGAACCATCCCACATATGCGATTGGAACAGAGGCTCGGCACCATGCTTAACCTGCTCCGCTTCCTTAGCTAAAAGCGGACGAATCCAATCATCTAAATAAGATTCAGCGCAATGATCTGTGTGAAGAGCAATAGTTATATTTGGATATTGTGCTGCAACTTCATGCGCAAAAGCAGCAAAAGCAAGAGAGCCTATTACGCGATTATTCACAGATTGCCCAGAAAAATAAGCAGAACCACCAACAGATACTTGAATAATGCCGTCAGACTCAGCCTCTGCAAATCCCTGTAGAGCTGCATTCAGCGTTTGGGTGCTCGTAACATTAATAGCTGGGTATGCGTAGCCGCCTCGACTTGCGGCATCAAGCATATGCGCATAACGTTCAACAGTTGCAATAGTCATACTTGTATTATCCGCCTTTATGCTCCACAGTGCCAATATATGCACAAAAACGTTACATATACGTAGCGCACACGCACAGCGCATGCACAAATATACGACACAACATAAGCTACAGCGATATGCGCGCCACAGTAAGTCTAATCTTGATTCAACATTTGCTTATGACGTTTTTTGGCTTCTGTAACGACAAATTCGTGATATTGCACGGCAATCGAAGCATCTAATCCGGCTGTTTTTGCAAGTTCTAGCAGCCGATTCACCTGCGTATGCTCACGGCGAGTATCCGCAGGAGCAAAACCAGCTTGAGCTTTAATCTCACCAATGCGTTGGGTAATTTTAAAGCGCTCAGCTAACAGTGCAACAACAGCACCATCAATATTATCAATCGATTGACGCAACGCAATAATCTTTTCTGCAGCATCTTTGCAGCATGTATTTGACGAATTATCGCGAGCGTCAATCGTTGTTTCAGAAAAATCACACATATTATAATTAATCGAAATACGTTTGCAAAACCATAGTAGTTTCGGTACTCACTGGCACAATACGATGAATTGTGTTAATAAGTTCTTCTAGCTTACTTGGAGTTGCTACACGCACTACCAACATAAAACTTGGACTACCAGTAATCGAATAACATGCTTCAATCCCCGGTATGTCACGCAGTTTTGTAGGAATCGTTGCCTCTTGACCAAAATCAAGCGGCGTAACTGACACAAAAGCACTTACCGGTAAACCACGACGCTCGTAATCAATCAATGCACGATAACCAGTGATAATACCTTTACGCTCAAGCTTCTGCACACGCGATTGTACCGCGGAAACAGACAGACCTGATGCTTTTGCTAAACGCGTTAATGTTGCACGACCATCATGTTCGAGAATATCTACGATAATTCCGTCAGTTGAATCCATCACCATGTTAACTTCAGATTTATGAGGATTTCCGGTCATACGTCCTCCATTCTCCCATCGACGCTGAATTGAGAATCTATAAATGAATCTAAGCTAGCGCCACCTTGCAGTCACTCCCATAGTACCGTATTTTTTACAGAAAAAGAACAAAGTTATACAAAAAATAAAGTTTCTACGACAAATAACGAACACATGAAACAATAAATTTGTGAAGATTTTACCCTATTTTTCCAGGTTTGCACAGGAAATATAGTTTCTTCATAAGAAAGATTGAGAAAAATTGTGCGATATACAAGAAAATTTTCACATTCTATTTTATTAAGATTTTTGCAAAAATAATCACTATTGAAACTTCGTATACAGAAAATATTGTTCCTTAATGCTTGATTGCTTGACTCTTGTTGCCTACCTAGTATTTGCAAACAATCATTTTTAATTATGTATGATTAGCATATGAGCATACTCTTGTAAGCAGTACTGGTATTATATTTCATAATCAACATAAAAGATGCAAACAAAGCCTATAATACCAACAATTAACTGTAATCATCTTCATAAAAATCAACAATTAACTATTACAGAAGGAGCACAATATGGTTGCTGTAGCAAAACACGCAACCTCGATACCTCGCTCAGGTATTCGAGACGTATTTGACCGCGTAGAACAAATACCTGATGCCATTTCGTTATGTCTAGGCGAACCAGGGGAAACTGCTTCTTCACACATTGTTGACGCAGCATGCGAATCTCTGCATGCAGGCAAAACAAAATATACAGACGTGTTAGGAATACCGGAATTTCGTAATGCTGCTGCCTGCTATACACAACGCGTAAAAGGTTTAACGTATGACGCAAATTCTGAAATCCAAGCCGTTGATGGCGCAACCATTGGTTTATATTTAGCTATTAAAGCTGTAGTGGATCCAGGCGATGAAGTTATTATTCCATCACCATATTTCACTTCTTACGACGCAGAAGTATTAATGTGCGACGCTACACCTGTCACAGTTGCCTTACAACCAGAGCATGGCATGCATATTAATGCAAACGAAATTCGCAAGGCAATTACCCCACATACTCGCGCAATCATTATCAACTCACCATGCAACCCAACAGGCGCTGTTACTAGTGCAGAAGAACTCGCAGAAGTAGCAAAAGTATGCCAAGAATTTGATTTGTGGGTAATTTCCGACGAAGTTTATCATCCGTTTGTATTCGCAAGCAGCCCCGAATCCGAACCAATTGGCGAAGCGGTAGCACCCTCTATTGCAGCTGTCGAAGGTATGAAAGATCGCACTATTATTGTAGAGAGTTTATCAAAAACTTATGCAATGACTGGTTGGCGCATTGGCTATCTGCTAGCACCAAGCAATATTATTGAGCAAACCAGCAAAATTGCAGAAATGATGCACTCATCTGTAAACTCCACTGCACAATACGGCGCAATTGCAGCGCTCACTGGACCGCAAAATCATGTGCGCGAAATGCGCGAAGAATATCGTACAAAGCGCAGTTTAGTTTTGGAAGTACTGGCAGATTGTAAAGCTGTGCGCCTTATTGAACCACAAGGAGCATTTTATGTTTTTGTTGACATACGACCTACTGGATTAACTTCTGAAGAATTTAGTAGAAAACTTTTGAAAGAAGAAAAAGTTGCTGTTGTTCCTGGTGAAGCATTCGGCGCAGAAGGAAGCGGATTTGTGCGACTCTCTTACGCAGGCAAAGCAGAAGAATTACGCGAAGGAGTAGAAAGAATGCGGCGTTTTGCTGAAGTGCACCAAGCAGCCCAAGCCGCAAATAGTAATTAGTAACTCAATAATTTGTATTACGTTGTATTACACAAATAATTGCCCCCAACGCACGCACTGGGGGCAATTATTTACTCATTCACTAAGCAATAGTTGATGATGAAGTATTAGCAGCACCATTAGTTTGTTGAATTATTGCAGCTAAGAAATCACGATTTGAAGCAGTTTTCTTCAATCGCGGAATCAAAGTCTGATATGCTTGCTCTGCTTCAAGACCACCAAAGAGGCGACGCAAACGATAAATAACCGGCAAATCAGCAGCTGGCGTAATTAATTCTTCACGACGAGTACCCGAAGCATTAATATCCACCGCTGGGAAGAGACGCTTATCAGCCAAATCACGACTCAAACGCAGTTCCATATTGCCAGTGCCCTTAAATTCTTCAAAGATTACTTCATCCATCTTGGAACCAGTTTCTACCAATGCTGAAGAAATAATCGTCAAAGAACCACCATCTTCAATATTTCGAGCAGCTCCGAAGAACTTCTTCGGAGGATACAATGCTTGAGCATCCACACCACCAGAAAGAATACGGCCGGAAGTAGGCGCAGCAATGTTATAGGCACGCGCCAAACGGGTCATCGAATCCAGTAAGACAACAACATCCTGTCCAAGTTCTACCAAACGCTTGGCACGCTCTATAGCAAGCTCAGCAACCGTAGTATGGTCAGAAGCTGGGCGATCAAAGGTAGAAGAAATAACTTCACCCTGCACAGTACGTTCCATATCAGTAACTTCTTCTGGACGCTCGTCTACCAGAACTACCATAAGATGCACTTCAGGATTGTTAGTTGTAATAGCGTTAGCAATATTTTGCAGTGTAATCGTCTTACCGGCTTTCGGCGGCGACACAATCAAACCACGCTGACCCTTACCGATTGGAGCAATCAAATCAATCACACGGCCTAACATGCGATTAGCAGTAGTTTCTTGCTTCAATCGTTCTTGCGGATATAGTGGCGTCAATTTTGCAAATTGAGGGCGAGACTGCGATTCCTCTACGCTCATGCCATTAATGCTGTCAATTGCTTGCAAAGGCACGAATTTTTGACGCTGATTTCTACGATCCCCCTCACGAGGAGCACGAATGGAACCTTGTACAGCATCACCTTTACGCAAGCCATATTTTTTAATTTGACTCATTGAAACATAGACATCATTAGGACCAGGCAAGTAGCCGGACGTGCGAATAAATGCATATGATTCTAATACGTCAACAATACCTGCTACTGGAACTAATTCTTCCTGAATTTCTTCACGTCGTGATTCTCTCGAATCGCGTTCTTCGCGACTCATACGCTCATTACGCTCACTACGATCTGTACGACGTTCATCTCGCTCGTCACGTTCATCTCGCTCGTCACGGCTCATACGGTCAGTACGCTCAGCATAATCTGCACGCGTATCATCATAATCACGAGAACGACCACGCATACGACGTTGGAAACGATCTGCGCGATTGGCTTGATCTTCGTGATCATAATCACGGGAAGAGCCACGTTGACGACGCGACTCAGTATCAGCACGAGCCTCATCACCTGGCAAAGTTGCTAAAATCTGATCTAAATTACGCGAATCCATGCTTTCTTGTCGACGATCACGATTATCACGTTCATCTGCATTATGACGACGCTGGAATGTATTGCCGCGATTGTTGTCACGTCTATAATTTTTTGCACCAAAATCTGCTTCATCACGATAGCGACGCTCCGAAGTAGCATTTGGAACTAACGTCTCCAAAGCTTCTAAGTCATCATCATTCGATGCCTGAACGTCTTCATTTTCCACAAGCACATCTGTAGCTTTATTAGTATTCGCGCTATTGCGAGGAATACGAACACTCACTCCAGCAGGCGCTTCTCCCCCATTGCGCGCAGCTGTTAATGTAGCTAACAATTCAGGTTTGCGCATCGTCGACGTACCGCGCAAACCCATTTGCTTTGCAAGATCCTTCAATTCTGAAAGCTTCATTTTTTCAAGATTCTGGCCTGTTGCCACAATTTTACCTTTCCTTAACTCGCGCGGAATAGAATACCGGCAAGCCTTTGCATGGAAGATTACGGAAAAATCCGTCACGAACTCGTCATTATTACATAACAATGTACATAACAACAAACAGTATGTATGCTACTACAGCTCAACGACGCTATACGACACGACGCGCCATAAGTTTAATATTTTTTAGATTATAAGTTAAATATTTAAATAAATAGCGTCAATAATGATGAACAATGCCACCATTATTGACGCCTTCTTACTTAATGCTACAAATTATGCGCTCATTTATACAAAAGTTAGCGCATATAAATACTTACTATTTCTTTTCGTGATAAGACTTTTCAGTATTCACAGACCACACATTATCTTTAGAAGTTTCACCAGTACGAATGTCTTCCACCGCTTCGATTGCGGTTGCCATGGAATGATCTTGATTATTGTAACGATGCTGACCATTACGACCAACACAATACAAATTACCAAAACTATCTAAATACTTAATAAGTTCAGGCATTTGTGCATATGTATCAAAGTACGCTGGATAGGCTTTTGGCACTCGTTCACGATGCGCATCCAAAACATCGGACTCACCATCGATAACTTGCATACGAGTCAATTCATCAATTGCCATCTTGCGGGCTTCTTCATCACTCATATTCCAGAAGTCGTCGCCCTCTTCGCAGAAGTACTCAAGACCAATCCAAACAGTGTTGTCAACATCCTTAACAAGATATGGGCTCCAGTTGTTGAAAATTTGTAAACGACCAACCTTATAGCCCGGATCTTGCACATAAATCCAACAATCTGGAACGATTGGTGGATTACCAAGTGTTGGAATAGTTGTAGTATTACGCAAACGCATACGTTTAACGAGCAAACCGACTGTAACAAAGTCACGATAAGGCAAACCTTGAGCCACACGCTGCATTTCAGCTGGAACCTCAACATTTGCGTCACCATCAGCACCTTGTTCAAGAGCAGCAACTAAATCCTTAATTGGCATAGAAGATATGAATTGATCAGCATGCAACTCAGAACGTTCACCATGAACATCCTCGATAATAACGCTGGCAATTTTACCCTCAGCTTGCTTAATAGCAACTACTTTAGTTCCCACGCACACAGTTGCACCATTTTCACGGCAGCGACGTTCAACCGTTTCCCACAACTGTCCTGGACCAAGTTTTGGATACCAGAATTCCTCAATTAAAGAAGTCTCTACTTCCTTCTTCTTACCATTCTTCTTAGGCATCAACTTAGAAAATGCATTCTTCAGCACTTCTACAATGCTTAAACCTTTAACACGTTGAGCACCCCAATCAGCAGAAATCTGGCTTGGATGGCGACCCCAAAGCTTTTCAGTGTACCCCTCAAAGAACATAGAATACAATTTCTTGCCGAAACGATTAATATAGAAGTTTTCAAGATTCGTTTCTGGAAGCTTATGAATCATTGACCATAAATAACTAAAGCCAACTTTCATGGTCAACATAAAGCCCATAGATTGCAAGGTTGCTGCAGAAAGAGAAATCGGGTAATCAAAGAAATGATGATTCCAGAAAATACGCGAGACACGGTGACGCTTCAACATCACCTCGTCTTCAACTTCAGGATCAGGACCGCCAGCTTCTAAATCGTGATGACGCCCAAGCTTTTTGTCATCATAAGAAGGCGCACCTTGCAATGGGAGCATATCTCGCCACCACTGCATAATACGATCATTTTTCGAGAAGAAGCGGTGACCGCCAATATCCATACGATTACCGTTATACCTCACTGTACGTGAGATTCCACCAAATTCACGTGTAGCCTCAAGCACTGTTACGTCATAGTGCTCAGATCCGCCATTTTTAACGAGTTCCCAGGCCGCCGTCAACCCTGCCGGACCGCCACCAATAATTACCACAGATTCCTTTGGGGATTGTGTATCCGTCACTTGTCCTCCATATTTTCATACATCAATTTTTACTAAAACACTTTGCAATGTTAAGTAAAATCTCTATATATCCTTACTAAGCATACGCGCATCACGCGATAGACTCAGGAATATCAATATCTGTTTTCTGCACTTCTTCAACATTGACATCCTTAAAAGTTACAATGCGAACATTTTTAACAAAACGCGAAGGTCTATACACATCCCAGACCCAAGCGTCAGTAAGCTGCACATCAAAATATACATCTTGACCTGCAGAACGAACATTAAAATCAACTTTATTAGCTAGATAAAATCGTCGTTCTGTTTCTACAACGTACGTAAAAAGTTTAATAACATCACGATATTCTTTATATAACGCAAGTTCGGCATCAGTTTCATAGTTGTCGAGATCTTCGGCGCTCATTGCTTCCCTTCCGTATTAACATTACGTTTGCGACCGCGTCCTATAATACGCCACCACGCTCGCTTTGAAGAAGTTCCTTCCGCAGTACTCGTATTATATGGCCACGCATCATCAAGATTATCACGGCGCACAGGTATAGCCACCGAATGTTCATGAGCACTCAATGCTTCAACAACACCAGGATTTTCTTCAATCACGTGTAATCCAAAAGCATCGAGTGAACGGATGGCATCATACTCATCGACAAGCGTATCCATAACTACAAAATCTTGGTATTTCTGGTTTTGAGCATCCCATAAAGCATCGCGCGCAGTGCCAGTTTTCATAAAACCAAGAGACTGGTATACAGAAAGTGAACGCGTATTAGTCGCAGGAACACCAACCCAAATACGATGTAATCCAAGACCTGCTGGCTCTGATGCAAAGCCATAAGTCATTACTCTAGGCATAGCGTCCCTAGAATATCCACGTCCTCGATAATCCTTACCAAGCACAACTTGAATACGCGCAGAACGCGACCATCCATCAATATCAATCAAAAAAATCATGCCAATAATGGCACCAAAAGTATTCTCAACATCATCTAACATGTCTGGCACAATTGCCCAGGCAATGGTAGGACGAGATTGCACATCACCAGCAAAACGACATAATTCAGATAATTTACTGTCGCTAAAACCATCATGAGACCATTGAACTGAACGCTCAACCCAAGCATGCACCATTGCTCGCTCTGACTGAGAATCTTTACCGGTAATAACCGATGCTTTATCGAAGGCACACAGTTCATCCATTCGTTGCAAATCATCGCAAGTTGCAGGACGCAGCTTTGCCATTTCACCACGAATTGGAGGAATTATTATCGATTTTGGTAACTCACGAGAGTTGTTCACACCGTCACTGGTTTGTTGCATACTCACCTACTTGCATTGCGCCTTTGGGCACCAAACCCACTCGCATAATATATGGTAATCTACAAAGGAGAAGGCACACAGAAGTGCCATTCAAAAGTAAATTCTGCGCACCTGCCGCATAACAAACTCAATTTGCTCTTGCAGCAAGCACGCAGCACTTACTTTTATGCATCAATCGCATCTTTTGTGCATAGCAACAACACTTTTGATGCTATTGTTTTCAGTTTTTAATTTTTGCCATTACGATCTTGGTAACAGCCTTAGCATCAGCCTGACCTCTAGTTGCGCGCATAACAGCACCAATAATTGCACCCATCGGCTTCATATTGCCTGCCTTAAGCTTTTCTGCAACTTCAGGATCAGCTGCAAGAGCAGCGTCAACAGCGGCTTCCAAAGCGCCATCGTCGTTCATAACCTTGAATCCGTGCTTATTAACAACTTCATCAGGCTTGCCCTCACCAGCCAAAACGCAAGCAACAGTTTGCTTAGCAAGTTTATCGTTAAGCTTACCGTCTGCAATGAGCTTTTCAACTTCAGCCACGTCTTGCGGAGTAATAGGCAGTTCTTCCAAAGTCACACCACGAGTGTTTGCTTCGCGAGCAAGCTCACCAAGCCACCACTTCTTAGCACCAGCAGCACTTGCACCAGCCTTAACGGTTTCTTCAACTAAATCGAGAGCATCCGCGTTCAAAATATCACGCATTTCAAGATCGCTAATACCCCATTCGCTTTGCAAACGGTTACGACGCTCGCGAGGCATTTCTGGCATCTCTGCCTTCATGCGCTCAATATGCTCTTTCGTGATATGGAGCATAACCAAATCTGGATCTGGGAAGTAGCGGTAATCGTCAGCATCCGACTTCACACGACCGCCAGCAGTGGTTTGAGTTGCTTCATCCCAGTGACGAGTTTCCTGCAAAATCTCGCCGCCTTCGCTCAAAATAGCAGCCTGACGACGAATCTCATATTGCAGCGTCTTTTCAATACCGCGGAATGTGTTCACATTCTTAGTTTCGGAACGCGTACCAAATGGATCGGTTGGCTTGCGACGAAGCGAAACGTTTACGTCAGCGCGCATATTGCCCTGCTCCATGCGAGCGTGGGAAATATTAAGAGCGCGAACAATATCGCGAATAGCACGCATATAAGCACCAGCAATTTCTGGAGCACGCGAACCTGCACCTTCGATTGGCTTAGTTACAATCTCAATAAGCGGCACACCTGCACGATTGTAATCAACCAAAGAATGGTTCGCACCCTCAATACGACCGTCAGCACCGCCAACGTGCGTATTCTTACCAGCATCATCCTCAATATGAGCGCGCTCAATCGGCACACGGAACACGGTGCCATCTTCGAGCTCAACATCCAAGTAACCATTGCCATTAGTAGGCTTATCGTACTGGGAAATCTGGTAATCGCGAGGCATATCCGGGTAGAAGTAGTTCTTACGAGCGAACTGGCTCCACTCGGCAATCTCGCAATGTAATGCCAAACCGAGCTTAATAGCGTAATCAACTGCAGTCTTATTCACAACTGGCAAAGAGCCTGGCAAACCAAGACTTACAGGAGTTAGCTGAGTATTTGGCTCGCCACCAAACGACACTTCTGCTGGGCAGAACAGCTTAGTGCGAGTGCAAAGCTCAACGTGAGTTTCCAAACCGAATACTGGATCAAACTGCTCCACAGCATCGGCATATTTCATAAGTTTTTCAGCCATGAGAATCCTTCTTACTTAAGCTTTACTTAACCTTACTTAGCCAATGAATCGAGCCAGCCGGCTTTAAGTGACTTCCAAATTGGACCGCCCCACTGCTCTTCGAGCGCTGCTTCCAACGCTGCTGCAGGCTTGTACATCTTTTCATCATGGCATTGCGGAGCAATAATCTGAATACCAACAGGCAGGCCATCGTCGCTTAAGCCAGCTGGAAGGCTCAAAGCTGGAACGCCAGCCATGTTTGCAGGAATCGTAGCAATATCATTCATGTACATGGAAAGCGGATCGTTCATCTTTTCGCCAAACTTAAATGCTGTTGTAGGGCTTGTTGGAGAAACAAGAACATCTACCTTCTTAAACGCTTCTTCGAAATCGCGAATAATAAGCGTACGAACCTTTTGAGCAGAACCATACCAGGCATCGTAATAGCCAGCGGAAAGAGCATAAGTGCCGAGAATAATACGACGCTTTACTTCGTCGCCGAAGCCAGCTTCACGAGTTGCAGCCATCATGTTCGCAGCCGTCTGAGGCTTATCAGCTGGCGGCATTACGCGCAAACCGTAACGCATACCATCATAACGAGCCAAATTGGAACTTACTTCTGAAGGCATAATAATGTAGTATGCAGCCAAAGAGTAAGGGAAATGAGGGCAGGAAACTTCTGTTACTTCTGCACCCATATTCTTCAGTAATTGCACAGCCTCGTTAAAACGTGCTTCAACACCAGGCTGGAATCCGTCGCCGCTAAGCTCCTTAACTAAACCAACTTTCAGGCCCTTCAAATCACGGCGAGATCCTTCGCGAGCCGCTTGAGCCATTGGAGGAACTGGAGCTGGAATAGAAGTGGAATCGCGCTCATCATGACCACCAATAATCTCCTGCAATAAAGCAGAATCAAGAACAGTGCGAGAAACAGGACCAATCTGATCTAAAGAACTTGCCATAGCGATTGCGCCAAAACGGCTAACTCCGCCGTAAGTTGGTTTTGCACCAACCGTACCAGTTAGAGCACCTGGCTGGCGAATAGAACCGCCCGTATCTGTACCCAAAGCAATAGGAGCCTCAAACGCAGCAACTGCAGCAGCTGAACCGCCACCAGAACCACCTGGAACTCGTTCAGTATCCCAAGGGTTGCAAGTGGTTTGGTAAGCAGAATGTTCAGTGGAAGAGCCCTGAGCAAACTCATCCAAATTAGTCTTGCCAAGAATTGGCATACCAGCTGACTTAAGTTTTTCAATAACAGTAGCATCGTAAGGAGGCACCCAGCCTTCAAGAATTTTAGACGCTGCAGTAGTAGGAATACCCTTAGTAACAATCATATCTTTGATTGCAATTGGCACACCAGCTAACTCAGGCAAACCTTCAGTTTCACCCTTAGCGTTCTTGGCATCAAACGCATCTGCCTGCTCAAGAGCCTGATCTGCGGACACCTGCAAGAACGCCTTAATTTCTGGTTCTGCAGACTCAATGACCGACAAGTGAGCTTCAACAAGTTCGCGACTAGAAACTTCTTTAGCTTTGACTGCTGCAGCCATTTGAGCAGCAGAAAGCTTTACTAAATCTTGAGTATTAGTCATATTATTTTATTCCTCCCCCAAAATGCGAGGCGCTACAAACATGCCAGACTCGCTCTTAGGAGCACCGGAAAGCGCTTCCTCCTGAGTTAATGGCGTAGCAGGCACATCAGGGCGCAAATACGCTTCAAGAGGCACAGGATTTGCAGTAGGTGGCACATCTTCGCCAGCAACTTCCTGTACTTTATTAATAGATTCTGCAATGACGTTCAATTCGCCCTGCAAGCGACTAATTTCTTCGTCGCTAAGCGCAATCTGGGAAAGAACTCCCAGATGCTCAATTTCTTCGCGTGTGAATGTAGGCATAACCTCAACTATATGTGTGATGCGTGACCTTCGTATAACAGAAAAAGTAATGTGGATAAAAGCTTTACACACATTATTGCAACAATATTTTCCTAAAATGCGCACTAGATTATTAATCCATCTTTTCAAGAGAACATTGTATGACGATATTTAAAAAGAGAGTCGGCTATCACGCAGATATTGATTATTGCATACATTTACATATATTTTCACAAAATTATCACGTATAAAAATGGCGAAATTTGCAGTTCATTCTATCCCAACACGCCGTAAGCTCAAAAATGGCGTAATAGAAAAATGTTGGTATTTCAGCAATATTTAAGCATTTGTTTAAAGTATGAAAATTTATTTTAGCCCTCTATCGCATAAATAAAAAAGTATGTAATAATCAGGTGATGTGAGATGCTGAAACTAATGCAGAGAAGCATATCATGCACAGAAGCAAATGAATTACAGCCTCTCACAAGAACAATAATCTAAAAGATAATAATCGAAAATATTTTAAAAAATAGAAGGAAATATATGAAGAAGATAAAGTTCTACCGTAATGCAGCAATGTTGTTGCTTGCCGGCGCAACTATTCTCCCACAAGGTTTGGCAGCACCAGCAATGGCTGCTCCTGCACCAAAAGCCCCAGAACCATCCCCATCCTGCGCAGCTAACAAGGATGCTCTGAACAATTATTTGTGGGATTTGCAATACGATAAAACAAATATTCTCGCACGTCATGGCGAAACCATCGACAACAAATTCTCAAGCGACAGCTTCAACAATGGCAGCGAATTCGTTGTTGTTGAGCATCAGAAGAAGAACATCACAAACACAACTTCAAACTTGTCGGTTACTTCCGCCAACGACGATCGCGTATATCCAGGTGCCTTGTTCCGCGCTGATAAAAATTTGATGGACAATATGCCAAGCCTAATTTCTGCAAACCGTGCTCCAATCACGTTGAGCGTTGATTTGCCAGGCTTCCACGGCGGCGAAAGTGCTGTAACTGTTCAGCGCCCAACCAAGAGCTCTGTAACTTCCGCAGTGAACGGCTTAGTTTCCAAGTGGAATGCACAATATGCTGCAAGCCATCATGTGGCTGCTCGCATGCAGTATGATTCTGCAAGCGCACAAAGCATGAATCAGCTCAAGGCTAAGTTCGGTGCTGATTTTGCTAAGATTGGCGTACCGCTGAAGATTGATTTCGACGCTGTACACAAGGGTGAGAAGCAGACGCAAGTTGTAAACTTCAAACAAACTTACTACACCGTAAGTGTTGACGCCCCAGATAGCCCAGCTGACTTCTTCGCACCATGCACTACAGCAGAAAACTTGAAGAGCCGCGGCATTGATAGCAAGCGCCCTCCAGTATATGTTTCAAACGTATCCTACGGCCGCTCTATGTATGTGAAGTTTGATACCCGCAGCAAGAGCACTGATTTCCAGGCTGCTGTGGAAGCCGCTATTAAGGGTGTTGAAATTAAGCCAAATACCGAGTTCCACCGCATTTTGCAGAATACTTCTGTAACCGCTGTAATCCTCGGCGGTAGCGCTAACGGTGCAGCTAAAGTTATTACTGGCGACATCAATACGCTGAAGTCTTTGATTCAGGAAGGTGCTAACTTGAGCACCTCCAGCCCAGCTGTGCCAATTGCTTACACTACTTCTTTCGTTAAGGATAACGAAGTAGCTACATTGCAATCCAATAGCGACTATATTGAAACCAAGGTTTCTTCTTATCGCGATGGTTACTTGACTTTGGATCACCGTGGAGCTTACGTAGCTCGTTACTACATCTACTGGGATGAGTACGGCACTGAGATTGATGGCACTCCTTATGTGCGTTCTCGCGCTTGGGAAGGCAACGGCAAGTACCGCACATCTCACTTCAATACAACTATCCAGTTCAAGGGTAATGTACGCAATCTTCGCATCAAGT
Organism: Gardnerella washingtoni; assembly: GCF_049262705.1. Taxonomy (NCBI): domain Bacteria; kingdom Bacillati; phylum Actinomycetota; class Actinomycetes; order Bifidobacteriales; family Bifidobacteriaceae; genus Gardnerella; species Gardnerella washingtoni. The sequence goes on from NZ_CP058398.1 coordinate 1,409,789, forward strand.
TGCAAGAAAAGACCGGCTTAGTTTGGGAACCATGGCGCACTGTGTACGATCGCTCCGATTTGCCACTCGTTCGCCAGCGCACCATTACCAACTGGGGTACGACCTTATGGCCACATGTATCTGAAACTGTGAAAAATGACTGAACTCATAACACATAATTAAATATAGAAAAAATAAATATAGAAAAATAGAAAAGTAAATAAAACAAGGGCTTTATCTTGTAGCCAGTTACGAGATAAAGCCCTTGTTTTATTTGTCTTCTTTATTTTATTTGCGAAATATTATTTAGATATTTTAGATATCGCGATGCTTTTCAACAACGTGGCCAATTGCATACATGACTACGCCCCAAGCGAGAACCACCAAGCCTGATTGCCACCATGTGAAAATATATGCATTTGGTGGAAGCTGCGCACCCGAGTTAGGGGAGCTGCCCAAGAATTTCTCCACCGCTGCGGCTGGCAAAATCTGAATAAGTATTGAATTCCACTTCGCGAAATTGCTCGCAAACATAATAATGCTAACAACACTAGGCAAAATCATCACGGCTCCAATAACGCACATAATTCCGCCAGCAGTTGACTTGCAAATCATGCCAAAACCGTACGCCATTGCTGCTACAACAACCATAATTGCAGGAGAGCCAAGGAACAGCGTAAGAGGCAATTTCCACGCGTTGCTTCCAGATAATCCAGAAGTGCTATCTCCTATAAAGGCTAATTCTGCAGCGCCTAGCGAAACTGCCATTGCAATAAGTTGCACTACAAAAACGTAGATTGCAACCGCAATAAACTTAGCCGTAAAGAACATACCCCTTCGAGGTACGGCAGTAAGAGAAGCCTGAATTGAAGTCGTAGAATGTTCCGCGGTTACAGCGAGCACTGCAAAAATCGACAAAACAATCAAAGATACAGAAGCAAAACTAATAACTAAGTGGAAAATGCTATCTTGAGATGCAATAAGGCTGCCTTTATTGCTCGGCCCAACAGTAATTGCAGCGCTTGATCTACCTTGATTTGCTCCATTCTTAATGTCAACTTTAGACATTGCTTTTTGCACAATCGCGATAATAAAGCTAAAGATTACTGGCAAAACAATAGCTAATGCCATGCACCACCAGGTGGATGAAAGTCCGCGCAACTTAACAATCTCAGATTTAAGCGTGTGCATGAATGTAAGGCGTAAGTGCTGAGCGTTCATACTGCGACCTGTTTTGTAAGAATTGCTCGCCGGATATTCAACAGCTTGTTCAATTTGCCCACTCATTTTGCGCTCCTTCCATCTACATATTGCGTTCCAGTCGCAGCAGTAGTATTTGGCAATGCTTTTGTTACGTACTGCTCTTGACCGTGCGTAAGAGCCAAATATGCTTCCTCAAGCGAAGCATGCTCTTGATTCAGCTGATATACCAAAATCTGATTATCCGCAATTTCGCGCGCAATCTGGTTGAGCTCGCAACCTGTTATTCTGAGTAGCTCGCCTTCTTGAACGTCTTGAGGCGTGCGATTATCTGGCAAAATCTTGCATTCAGGATGATTCTGAACAAGCACAGACTTTAGCTTTTCACCTTCTGGCGTTACTAAACGTATAGCATGCTGAGAATGTGCGTCAACAAAATCTTTTACTGTTGTGCGCTCCAAAATTTCGCCATGCGCAATAATCACAAGGTTATCTGCAGTAAGAGCAACTTCGCTCATTAAGTGCGAACTAAGTAGTATTGCTCGACCTTGACTTGCGTAATACTTGCACAATTCGCGAACCCACTTAACACCTTCTGGATCCAAGCCGTTAATTGGCTCGTCCAAAATAAGATTATGCGGATCTGCTAAAAGCGCCGCCGCAATCGAAAGACGCTGGCTCATACCGAGGGAGAAGGATCCCGCTTTGCGGGTTTTTACACTAGTTAAACCAGTAATATCAATCACTTCGTCAACGCGCTTTTTTGATATTCCGTGAGTTAGAGCAAGCGAGTACAAGTGATTGTACGCCGTTCGACCTCTATGAGCAGACTTTGCGTCAAGAACTGCGCCAACTTCTGTCATTGGGGATGCAATTTTTGCGTAAGGTTTGCCGTCAATAAGAGAAGTGCCGCTATTGGCATGAATAAGGTTTAATGCGCAACGCATGGTAGTAGATTTACCAGCGCCATTAGGGCCTAAAAAGCCCGTGACTTTACCGTCTTCAGCGACGAAAGAAACGTCGTTAAGCGCTGTTTTTGCGCCGAAACGCTTTGTAATATGTTGGAATTCTAACATAAATTAACAGTATCACAAATAAAAAAAATATACATTAAATGTAAGCGTTTATGAGTACAGGCTGCTGCGTTTTGTAATGCGATTGTTTGTTTGCGGTTGTTTGTTTATATTCGCCTGTTTGTAGCTTGTATCAGCAATTTGGTGCTGCATGCTGCGCAATCCACGCGTGCATGGAAACAGCCGCAGCTGCTCCTGCGTTTAGCGAGCGAACAGAGCCGAATTGCGAAATATAAACAACGTCATCCGCCATTTCTAGCGCTTTTTTAGAAAGACCCGGACCTTCTGCACCAAAAAGCATAAGGCAACGTTTAGGGAACTTGTAGTTTTCCATAGCAACAGCGCCTGGAATAATATCGAGCGCTATAACGCGAGCGTTTTTAGCGTCTTGTTCCTGCGTATTTGCGATTTTTTCGTCTTCTTTATTGCCTTCTGCTTGCGCTTTCAGCAAAAGTTGATGCGCTTCTTCTGCTTCTTTAAGCATATTTTCGCGCCAATTAGTCACTAGAGTTTCAATCGTTGGGCAGCACTCAACGTATTGGTAAAGCTCAGTCATTAACGAGCCTTTGCGATTCCATTTATGAGGCCCTACGATATACACTTTTTTCGCAGTAAACGCGTTTGCAGTGCGAACCATAGAGCCTATGTTGAAATCGTGAGTCCAATTTTCTACAGCTACTTCAAACTCATGACGGCCTTTAGAATCGAGATCCGCTTTTATAGCTTCTACTTTCCAGTATCGGTAGCGGTCTAGGACGTTACGCTGGTCGCCTTCGTCTAGTAATTCAGTGCTAAACCGCGCATCATAATTTAGCGATTCTGGATTATCTGGACGAGGCTCACCTGGGTGTTCTTCTTCCCACGGGCCAACTCCTATAGGTCGAAATTCTGGCTCATCGGAAGCTTTTGCAGCCAAAGTAATTGGATTCGGTTCGTGCATGTATAAGTTTTGCTCCGTTAATACTTTTGCTTAGTATTGGCATCTAGTCTTTGCAACTAGTCTTGGCAGCCGTCAGTTGCGCAATCTCCTGTGCAACCTGACTTGCAGTGACCGCCACAGCAGTTATCCTCGCAGCAAGGCTCAGTGCAACCATCATGAGCACAATCACCAGTGCACTCTACCTTGCAATGGCCACCGCAGCAGTTATCTTCACAGCACGGCTCAGTGCAACCATCGTTAGCGCAATCACCCGTGCATTTAACCTCACAATGACCACCACAGCAATGATCGTTGCAGCAATCTTCGTGATCTGCATCTGCACGTAATTCTTCTTCACCGAAAGCTTGAACAAATGCCATTTTAGTACTCTCCTCACTTATTGGATTTACTAATTGAAGATGCCTTGTGCCTTGTTCGTCGGCGTCAACACCACCAATTAATGCAACTATAGCAAGAATTTGCGCGCCTTGCTGATGAACAATACCAAAATCAAGACTTAATTCATTTCCGTGTCGTAAAGTCACAAGCGAAGAAGTTTGAACATACGATTTTTCAGAAAGCCAAGAATCAAGCAACAGCACTCGCTTGCCTTTAACAGATGGACCTTTTGTTGCAGGGAAAACAAAATCCATAACAAAGCCGTCGAGTGCAATTCCTTTACGTTCTGCAGCATGAATAAGCGCAAAAACCATCGGCACAGCAGCAGCAGTTAACGCACCAACAGCGTCAACATCGCGCTCTAACGAATACCCAGCTTTCTCAATTGCATCAAAAAGAACATCACCAACTAGCTTAGAGCCGCGCTGAGCAAATGTAACAGAAAACAGTTCGCTAAATGGTTTCGCACTCATATCCGAACAAAGCATGCGTTTAAGTTCCGCGCGTTCCTCTTGTAATTCTGCCATTTTTGCACTCCTTAGCGTTTAGAGTTGTTCAATTTTTGATGCTTTAATGTTTTTATGCTTAACGATCTTCTACTGATACTTCTGGAGCGCTCAGCTCTTTAACATCAGCTTTATCAGAGTCAATAAGATCTATTGAAGCAATAACTTTACTTTGGTCTAACTTCTGAAGTTTACGCGCTGTTACCAACACTCTAGACTCAAGCGAAGAAGCAAACTTATTGTAAGCTGCAACTGTTCTTGCCAAAGATACGCCAAGTTTTGAAGCATTTTCTCCAAGAACCGCAAAGCGATCGTACAATTCTCTAGATAAATCGAAAAGTTCTTTTGCATCATCTGTAAGACTTTGCTGCTGCCATGCGTACGCAACAGACTTAAGCACAGCCCACAAAGTAACTGGTGAAGTAAGTGCTACTTTTTGCGCAAAAGCATCATCCATAAGCGTTGGATCCGCTTCAAGAGCCGCCTGAAGCAACGCTTCGTTTGGAATAAATGCAACTACAAAGTCTGGTGCTGTTTCAAAAGCCTGCCAATACGCTTTAGCTCCTAATACTCGCACGTGTTCTCGCAAAGCCTTAGCATGCGCTTTGAGAAGCTCGCTCCTTCTAGCTAATTCTTCGTCACTTGCATTATCTGGGATTTCGCAAGCTCGCTGATAATCCGCATACGGAACTTTTGCATCAACTGGAATTGTTTTGCCTCCTGGCAGATGCACAACCATATCTGGCCTCTGCTGCTCGCCATTTACTCCAGTTACAACAACCTGCGTATCAAAATCAACATGCTCAAGCAAGCCTGCAGATTCCACAATATTCTTTAGTTGAGCCTCACCCCAAGCTCCGCGAACCTTATTATTTCGCAATGCTGCAGAAAGCGAACTTGTTTCGCGGTCAAGCCTTGTTTGCTGCTCACTTAAGCCTTTAAGCTGAGTGCTCAGCACGCCCATTTCTTGCTTACGCCCTTCTTCAATCTGCGAAACTTTATTCTTCAATGCTTCGAGATTGTCTTTTACTGGAGCAAGCGCTTCCAAGACTTTACCTTGCTCTTTCAAAGTTTTTTCACGATTTAACCGTTCGCGTTCTTCTCGCTCTGCGCGCAATTGTTCTTCGCGATTCACTCGCAATTGCTCTGCTTGCTGCGCTTTAACAAGTTCTGCTTCAACAAACTTTAATCGCTCAGCAAGCTGCTCTGCTTGCGTGCGATACCGTATAGCCTGATTGCCATTTTCTTGAGCTTGAGCGCGCGCTTGTTCATACTGCGAGCGCAATTCGTTAAATTCGCGCTGGTTTACGCCATTAGCGCCTTGCGTTCCAGAGTTGTGCTTAACAATAGCCAGCACAATAACAGCGGTTATTGCTACAGCAACCACCATTAAAACAAGCATCACAATATTATCGAACATACGTTCTATTAAACACTATTGAGTTGACTTTTAAAACATAATTAAACACGTCTTTTAAGCGCGTTCAAAATAAAGCAATCCACGTCCACACGTGCCGCTCCACAGGCAAACTGCAATTACAGTAAGCACAACAATGACGTATAACAATATGGATTGTCCAGGAATTACAGGCAAAGTTCCAGAAGGATACCATCGCAAAATCAACCCAATTTTACTTTGCAAACCTTGTGTGGCAATGTTCATCACCGCTAAAAAGACGCCAAATGCAAGGCCGTAAAACCTTCCAAAACATGCTAATCCAATCATTATTAGCACAATATCAATCCACGCATTACCTAAAATCATCTGCAATGTACTCAATAACTGCAAGTCAATTATACGAACAATTAACACTGAAGCGCCGAATGAAACGAACAAACACAATAAAGCAGCACTCAATGCATATATTCGCAGCCTTTTCATCACGAAACGTTCCCACGATACCATAATCGGAGCAAGGCAAACGAATGCCGCGGTAATAAACCCAACTACAATAACTTCATACAGAGGAACAACAAAATTAACAACACTACTACCAGATTGACATTGGAACGTTATACCTTCTACCGCATTATGCACATTAGCAGAATCTGGCAAACAAATATAACCAACATAAACTGGCAACTGCGTTACAAATGATCTGAATATAACAAGCATTAAAGAGGGAAGGACTACGGACAATAAGATTGCAACGATTGCAACAATATAATGCCTACCTTCAAGCCAAGCGCGAAAATTATTTTTCATGCTTATCACCAAGTTCCGATAAGACTTGTTGTGGAGTTATGAGGCATTGATTAAGTTCTTTAACATGATTTTTTACAAATTGTTTCAGCTTAGCATCATCAGCATTATTAATACTCATAGCCACTTTATCGTTTGCTTCACCTGGAATAAATCCATATGACCCATACACATCATTACTTATACGAGAAGGAAGCTGAGCAAGCAAAAATGCTGTAACAGAAGCGTTTGAATCAAGATTCTTTTTTACATATACTTCTTTCATAGCACTTGATGCACATTTTGCAGGCACAAATCTTTGTAACACTTCTTGAGCGATACCAGTCATATCACCATATTTCTCAGAACGCCTAACAAATGTATCTGTTTGTTGTTGAATAACAGTAGCTTTAAGATTACGTAACTTTATTAAACCACTATTAGTAAGATTCCAAGATTTTTCAGTATTTGTTGGAGTAAACGCATTTCCAAGCACAAGCACAATTCCTTTGCCTTGCGAATCTCTCTGATTCTTAGGAAACCAAGAAGCAACAGTTTTCAAATGTTTAACAGCACGAAGTTTACGAATATAAGCTTCTTCAGGATGTACACAAACAGAAAAAGCAGTATCTTTAAACGTCGTACACTGAGGCACAAAAGGTCCAGAGCGAATCCAAGGTTTTGGACCCCACATAGCTATACAACAAGCACATACTATTGGCATAATTAAAGAAATACTTATTGCTTTTATGCGCCAATAAGATCCCTTTTGCCAAAAATATCTAATATGCGCGCAACAAAGAATGCATGAAACGATAACAACACACACAAAGAATATGCGCAAAGTCACCAACCATGGGTTCATACGCAAACCAGGCTCAGCACCAATACCAGCATCCGACACTGGAAGTATTGCGTATAAACTACTACCCCAATATCTAGGAAAAATATCTCCCTGAGGTATGGCGCCATTACGCATTATAATGACGCCATAAATACAGCACCAAATTATTGCAAAAGATAATAAAGCTGAGAATACAATTGCCCAACGATTGCCAATAATTACTCCTAAAGTAAAACCAATTGCAAAAAATGCACTTGGCGTCACGCCTCCACATAATAGTGGAAAATACGGGAAATTTGTAATATTTACATCACTCTGAATTACTGTTGGCAATATACTTACGCAATATAACAAACTGCACAGTATAGCGCCTTTTAGTATAGGAATAGCGTAACGACTGGCTGATTTTCCTGCACACCACGCAGGATTAACCAAACATCTGGGCGAGCAAGCTTTACATGAACACCATGCGCCAAAAATGCAAGCAACAATATCAGACAAACAATGCATCCACGTGACATCAATTCTTAACCAAAGCGCATAATTATTATTATGCGCTAAAAAATTTGCCACACCCAAAAAAATAGGATATGCAATCAAAAATAAGCTAAAAACACAACTGCTTATTAGAGATAATGGGGACATAATATGTGAAACAATTGTGCACTTCTTATGATTTTTCGTAAAAAATCTGAATTCAGTTAAAAAGTTAGAATATTGACGCATATTTAATCACATCCCTACTTGCTACCACATTAACAAAATAAGAAACCATACATATCTAGTTACTGCTACTACTAATTTTTATGAAATTTAGATAGCAAATGTCTATACCCTGATTCCCATGGAGTTACCATAAGATCTTCACGATTAGCATATTGAAGAAGATTATCCATTTTCCCATCAAGCAATATAATTCCTTCATTAAGAACTATAACCCGATCCGCAATTACTGCTAAATCTTCTACTAAATGTGTACTGACAATAACAGTATGCTTTTGCGAATAAGACTTAAGAAAATTACGAATATCAATACGCTGCTCAGGATCTAAACCAACAGTAGGCTCATCAAGTATTAGTACTGCAGGCTGACTAGCAATCACACAAGCAATACCAGCACGCTGACGCTGACCTCCTGATATTTTAGCAACGATGCGATGTGCTTGTTTTTCCAAGCCAACCTGTTTGAGAGCATTCCAAGCAGCTTGATACGCAGCGCTCCACGATAAACCTCGCGCCCATGCGGCATATTGAACATTTTTTAACACACTCGATGCATTCATAAGTTCAAATGATTGTGGCAAATAACCAATATTTGACCGAGCTTTAGCCCTTTCCGCACGACAAGTTACATCAAAGCCATGAACAAAAAGTTTTCCACTAGAGGGAGCATAAATAGTCGCTATAACGTTAAGCAGAGTAGTTTTCCCAGCACCATTTGGCCCCAAAAGACCACATATGCCAAAAGATAAATCTATAGAAAGATTATGCAAAATTTGTTTTTTCCCATACGAAAAATTCACATTAACAAGTTGCACACCTGAGCCCGTATATGATTCTTGCATATCTCCCCACTTAACGTTATAGCAATTTGATATTTATATCAACTAGACTAATTACTTCCAACTTCCATGGTGACAGGGTTGCCACTAGGAGTATCACTAAACCCAAAAATACAGCCACCAGAATATTCAACGCCATCTTTTATCCAATTGGTATCTCCATTTTCAATCTGCTTCATAACGTATTCAGCCCTGAATACGTACGCTTATTCTATAATAATTCAATATAAAAAAAAAATAGATTTTTACAAAAACCAATTAAAATTTTAAAAGATAGGCATATCCTATAATGCCAATTATCAGCAATAACTCGAAAAATTAAGTGGGAAATCCACCTTTTCATTACAACTTCATTCTACAAATATTTTTTATTCAGATACAAAAATAGCGTGCCGTCTACTGGAAAATAATCCAATAAACAGCACGCTTTGTTTTATTTGACTACATTAAATCAACACTGCGCAATGTGCGATATTAATTGCAATATTAATGTGCAAGATTACGCAATCTTGAGAGTTACATGGTCGTCGCTCTCTGCACAATCCGCAACTACGCGAGCACCATCATGCACCTTTCCAGAAAGCAGCAATCGCGCAAGTTGATCGCCAATTTCTGTCTGAACCAATCTACGCAACGGACGAGCACCATAAACTGGATCATAGCCATGCTCTGCAAGCCAAGCGCGAGCAGAATCACTCACATCCAAGCTAATACGGCGGTCGCTCAAGCGTGCAGCCACTTGACGAACTTGAATATCCACAATTCCACCAAGCTCTTCGCGGCTCAACGGATGGAACATAACAAGCTCATCCAAACGGTTGATGAACTCTGGCTTAAACTCAGCGTGAACAGCATTCATAACAGCCTTGCGTTTAGCAGCATCGTCCAAGCCTTCTTGCACAAGGAATTGCGAACCCAAGTTTGATGTCATAATCAAAATCGTATTCGTAAAATCAACCGTTCTACCTTGTCCGTCAGTCAAACGACCATCATCTAAAACCTGCAACAAAACGTCGAATACTTCTGGATGTGCCTTCTCAACTTCGTCAAAAAGCACTACAGAATACGGACGTCTACGCACAGCTTCAGTAAGCTGGCCGCCTTCCTCATAGCCAATGTAACCAGGAGCAGCACCGATAAGCCGCGAAACGGAAGCCTTTTCCATGTACTCGCTCATATCAATGCGAACCATTGCACGCTCGTCATCAAACAAAAAGTCAGCAAGAGCCTTAGCAAGCTCCGTCTTACCAACGCCAGTAGGACCCAAGAACAAGAAGGAACCAGTCGGGCGATTCGGGTCTGCAATTCCAGCGCGGCTCCTGCGCACAGCATCCGCTATAGCCTGAATTGCTTCGCTTTGGCCAACAACGCGCTTAGAAAGCTCCTTTTCCATGTTGAGCAGCTTCTCATTTTCGCCTTGCATCAAGCGACCAACAGGAATGCCCGTCCATTCGCTAACGACTCCTGCAATAGAATCAGCATCAACCTGGTCTGGGACCATTGGCTCTTTTGCTTCACTCTTAGCGTTAGAGGCCTCGGATTCTGCTTCTTCCAAAGCTTTTTGAATGCTTGGAATTTCGCCATACAAAATACGGCTTGCTTGTTCCAAGTTGCCTTCACGCGTGAATTTGTCGGCTTCTACGCGCTTAGCGTCGAGTTGCGCTCGCAAATCACCAACCTTGTTATGGCCAGCCTTTTCCGCATCCCAACGCGCTTTCAATCCAGTAAGCTTTTCGCGCGAGTTTGCCAATTCTTCCTGCAACTTTTCTAAGCGTTCGCGCGCAGCAGCATCTTCCGCTTTCTTCAATTGCATTTCTTCCATTTCAAGACGCGTAACTTTGCGCTGTAATTCGTCGATCTCTTCTGGCTGTGAATCAAGCTCCATACGCAAGTGAGCTGCCGCTTCATCTACCAAATCAATCGCCTTATCTGGAAGCTGTCTGCCAGTAATATAGCGGTTTGAAAGCGTTGCCGCAGCTACGATTGCATCGTCACTAATCGTCACCTTGTGGTGCGCTTCGTAACGTTGCTTAAGTCCGCGCAAAATCGTCACCGTGTCTTCAACAGACGGTTCGCCAACAAACACTTGCTGGAATCTGCGTTCAAGCGCCGAATCCTTTTCAATATGCTCGCGATACTCGTTAAGCGTAGTTGCACCAACCAAACGCAGCTCACCGCGCGCAAGCATTGGCTTAAGCATATTGCCAGCATCCATTGAACCTTCTGCAGATCCTGCGCCAACAACAGTGTGAATTTCGTCAATAAACGTAATAATTTGACCGTCTGATTGTTGAATTTCCTTCAACACTGCCTTTAAGCGTTCCTCAAACTCGCCGCGATACTTCGAACCTGCAACCATCGAAGCCAAATCGAGACTGATAAGACGCTTGTTTTGCAAAGTCGTAGGCACATCTCCTGCAACGATTCGCTGAGCTAATCCTTCTACAACTGCCGTTTTTCCAACGCCCGGCTCGCCAATTAGCACAGGATTGTTCTTCGTGCGGCGAGAAAGAATTTGAATCACGCGGCGAATCTCCTGGTCGCGGCCAATTACTGGGTCGAGCTTTCCTTCGCGAGCGCGCGCAGTCATATCAACAGAATACTTTTCGAGCGCTTTGTAGTTGCCTTCAGCATCCGGACTCGTCACTTTCGCACCTCCGCGCACAGTTGGCACAGCTTTTCGCAGCGCGCCTGCAGAAACATTATGCTTTTTGAAAATATCCGCAACTGCATTCGGCGCGCTTGCAACTATGCCAATAAGCATGTGCTCCGTAGAAACGTATTCGTCTGCCATTGCGCGCATTTCTTTTTCTGCCTGGCTTAGCGCAGCCAAAAGCTGACGGCTTGCGTCTGGCTTAGTTGTAGTTGAGCCAGTAGATGAAGGCAATGCCACTAATGCGTTGCGAATTTCAGCGCCGATTTGTTGCGCATCTGCCCCCGTCTGCGCAATAAGCGCGCGCACTACGCCCTGCTCTTGGCGAAGTAAAGCATCCGCCAAATGCAAGGTGTCAACTTGCGCATTGCCAGCAGCCGCTGCACTTTGCACAGCGTCGCTTAATGCGTCTTGCGCTAAGGTTGTAAACTTTTGTTCCATATCTACCTCATTTCCACGAAAGCTCTAAAACACATTTCAGTTAAGTCAAATCGCTGCAACTTTTATTGCAATTTCAAGCTTTTTGACGATACTTTCGAGTTCTAACGAGCTTTCACTTTCATGTATCTGATACGTATAACAGATTTTCCTATAACTTTATTCCTAAAACTTGAGTGTACTAGACTCAAGTTTTGTTTTCAAGAACTTTCAATCGCAAATAATTTACGCAAATAATTTAATTAAGCAGCAAGCAAAGTTTAGTTAAGTATCGAGCAATGCTTAATTAAGTAGCAAATATGTCGTAATCTTAAAAGCATGAGAATTGCACGTTTTTCCTATAATGAAGTTCCTCAATACGCTTTCGTTCAAAAAGACGAAACAGACGGTAAAGATTATTTAGTAGCGCTTGAAGGGCATCCTTTAAGCCCGCAAGGAGTTAAGCCAACTGGTAAACGTTACGCGTTGGATGCGGATGGCGTGCGCTTGCTTGTGCCTGTAATTCCTTCAAAAGTGTACGGATTGGCGAAAAATTACGATACGCGTTCCGATGATGAGCGCGCTGCTTCTTCTGCGGCATCTTCGCATACTGCTGCAGATATGGTGATTTTTACAAAGCCAAGCACTTCTGTAATTGGTCCGGACGATCCAATTGTGATTCCTGCTTGCTCAAACGACATGAATTTTGAGCCAGAAGTGGCAGTTGTTATGGGCAAAATCGCCAAAAATGTGACGGCAGATACCGCAATGAATTACGTTTTTGGCTTTACTTGCGTAAACGACGTAACTTTACGAGATTGCGCAGGTAGCGACCCAATGTGGACGCGCGCAAAAGGTTTCGACACTTCTTGCCCACTTGGACCTTGGATTACAACCGAGCTAAATTGGCGCGATGCACATATTTCATTTACGCTTAATGGTGAAAATGTGCCAGAAGCCGACGGCACTACAGCTCGACTTATTCACAGTATTCCTGAACAAATTGCTGCAATTTCAAGCTTCTCAACGCTTCTTCCAGGAGATGTGATTTTGACAGGAACTCCATACCCAGCTGGAACTTTACGCGCTGGTGACGAAGCGATTGTGCACGTAGATGGTATTGGCTCGCTGCGCAATGTGATTGTGCATGCGTAACGGCAATAAAAGTAAAAGATAGCAATGAGAAACTAGGCAAAACTTAAGACTACACAAATGCGCGTGGGCCAAAGATTGCCGAACCGATTCGGACCATCGTTGAGCCTTCGGCAATCGCCCACGCAAAATCGCCGGACATTCCCATCGAAAGCTCTAATTTTGCAGAGTTTCCATCATGATCTTGCGCGAGTTGTTCACTCACACAATCTCTAATTTCTCGCAATTTTGCGAAACCACTTCTCACTATTTTTTCATCATCCACGCGCGCTCCGAGCGTCATAAATCCGTGCAAATGAAGCGCCGGAAGACTAGATATAGCGAGCGCTTCGTCAATCGCACGTTCTGGCGCACATCCGGATTTTGTAGCTTCTCCCGAAACGTTCACTTCCAACATAACGTCTACACCAAGTCCCAGATTTTGCGCGCGAGCAGATATTTTTTGCGCAAGATCAATGCCGTCAACCGACTGAATACCATTTGCAAGCGGCAAGACTTTGTTTATTTTATTGCTTTGCAACTGACCAATTAAATAGAGCGGAATTTCGCCGTTTACACCAACGCTTAAACGTTCTCTAGCAGCTTCCGCGCGTAAAATTTCGGCTTTTGCAACGATTTCTTGCGGGCGATTTTCCCCAATTACACGCACTCCGGCTTTAAGCGCTGCCATAATTTCGCCAACATCTCGCGTTTTAGTCGCGGCAAGTAGCGTAACAGATCCAGCTTTGCGCCCATAATGCGATTCGGCTTGAGCAATGACGTCTTGCATGCTGTGCACACCGTCGGCAATTTGACGCGCACGAACACAATCGACCCCAGTATTCGCTAAATCTTTTTGCGTCATATATGCCATTTATTGCCCCCAATCTAATCTCATAAAAAATAGTCACACTAATTGAGGAATTTTATCACTATATTTACGACGTGCAGCTTCTGCAGTAACTCCAAGTGCGCGACCTATTGTATTCCAAGACTGACCATTTTTGCGGCTTTTGTACACAGCCTCATTTATCTCTTTTTCAATTGCGTGACGGCGATAATTCAATCTGCTCAATTCACGAGATGGATCCCAGCGAGAATCCAAAGTTGGATCTCCTGGATCTGGTTCCGATTTTGCTTCCATTTCTCTTGAAATAATCTCGCCATATTCCGCAAGATCTTTTTGCTCTTCTTTACTCAATTCACTAAATTTCATTTCAACCCTTCCTTTTCCCATTTTAAATACATAGTTTAGTCAAGGAAGGGCACGGATTTGTCGGCTAGGTTTGTGCGAACAGAATCCCACGGCGTTTCGTCGCTTTCAAATAACGCGAGAGCATCGGCAGCATTCATATCTACAGGCTGATTTTGCTCAGGATTCTTGTATCCCAAAAGATACATGCAATAGCCAATCATGCGCTCGGCACTCCAGCCAGCTTCACGAAGCGTACCGACGTCTAACGAGTGCTTACTTTTTGCAAGTCGCTCGCCTTGTGCGTTGTCAATAAGCGGCAAATGCGCAAATTGCGGACGCACATAATGCGTACCGTGAGCCGCAAAAAATCCCGATTTTTCAAGCAGCTCACCAATCCAAATCTGCAACGCTGCCGAACGCAACAAATCACGTCCGCGCACAATGTCATTTACTCCGCTCAAAACATCGTCAACAACAACCGCAAGCTGGTACGAAAAAACGCCATCAGCGCGGCGAATCACCATGTCCCCCAAATCGCGATTAATATTAAAAGATTGCGCACCAAAAATCGCATCTTCAAAATCAATATTTGCTTGCCTCGAATCAGTCGAGGGAACAGCAAGCCTTAAAGAATGTTGCTGATTATTTTGCAAACGCTTTTTGATTTGCGCCAAACCTTGCGCGTTTTTACGAAGATTTCTGCACGTACCCGGGTAACGTATAAAACCGTCGCCTTCCTGCGGAGCTGCGATTGCGCGAATATCGGAACGCGAGCAAAAACATGGGTAGATTAGCGAATTTCCGTCGTCGTCTTGCAAAGATTCTAGGGATTCAAGAGCTTCTTGGTAGATTGCAGTGCGCTCATGCTGATAAGTTGGCTCGCCAACCCAATCAAGCCCAACCCAATGCAAGTCGTCAATCACTCGCGCGCTAGCATCCTTTGGCATGCGCGCAATATCAAGATCTTCCAAACGCAAAATCATGTGGCCGCCTTGCGATTTTGCAGAAAGCCAAGCCGCAAGCATAGCAACCATGTTTCCAATATGCATACGCCCGGAAGGAGTAGGCGCAAAACGCCCAATTGCAATAGTTGACTTAGAAAACATGATTTCGTCTTTCTTAAAATCTTTCTTAATATCTTTTCCAATATCTTTCTTAATAAGCACAAGTTTGCAAAGTATAAACTTGCAAAACAAAAAGCGCGTAACGCATTCATACTAGCATTACGCGCTTCTTACAATCGCAATAAACCGCAATCAATCATAATCAATCACAGTTACAAGCAAATGGTTTTATGCAAATAACGACTTATACATAACCACACCCAAGATTGCGCCGGCAATAGGAGCAATAACCGGAATCCACGCTTCACCCCAGCGAGAAGATCCCTTATGCGGAATTGGCAAAATTTCGTGAAGCAAACGCGGCATAAGATCACGAGCAGGATTCAAAGCAGGACCAGTTGGGCCGCCCATAGAAGTCACCAAACCCCAAACAACGAAGCCAACAACGATTGAAGCACCGGCCAAATTCTTCTCACCCCAAGGAGAAGTAAGGCAGCAAAGTGCAGCTAGAACAAGCACAAGCGTGCCGAAGAATTCGTTAAGGAAGTAGTTAAGTTTGTTGTTATAAGCATCCGTAGTGCAGAAAGTGCCAAGAATAGCTCCTGGCTCCTCAGTTTCGTTGTAGTGCGGTAAATAAGTTACGTACACAATAAGCTGGCCAACCAATGCACCCAAAAGCTGTGCAACAATATATGGAAGTACGTTTGCCCAAGGGAACATTCCGCAAACTGCTTGCGCAATTGTCATAGCAGGATTGATATGCGCGCCGGAAATTCCGCCAAACATGAGCACTGGGAACATAACACCAAAACCGTAGCCCATAGCAATATTTAACCAACCAGCATGGTGTCCTTTAGTATTTTTTAATTCAACGTTTGCAACAGCACCGTTTCCGAAAATCATAAGAATAGCAGTGCCAATAAATTCTGCAGCCAACGTTGCCATAAACGAATGTTGCATGGTCTTTCGATCCTTCTTACCTGTTTCAAACTCCACACACGTAATCACGCGTATAAATAACGACTCGTCGCTTAACAATCGTCCAACAACTCGCAATTGCGATTAGCACAGCATGGAACACAATATATTCTCATTTTCAAAGAAGCTAAGAAAATGAATTCCAACAATTATTCTTTGATAGTTTCCCTTATGCGTGCGACAGCCTGCATGAGCAGTAAAATCGCCCCCACATCAAAAGAGGCTCGCCACTTTGACGAGCCTCTTATCTACAAAAACAATATCTGCGGTTTCATCTGCACAACATCCTCGTTGCAACGGTTCAAGTCTTAAATATCCCGTCCAACGTCCACGGATTCTATATCCATACACTTTTGTGGGTTACCGCTATCTCTTTTTTGTTTTTGTAATTATTATTATCATCGTTTTTCGCCTAATAGTAAAGAGCAAATTAGCCTTTGTTAACATATTGTCACTACTGTTCAATTGCACACGAAAAATCGCAACTCTTGCGGCATTTTGTGAACATGCAAAGGTTGTCATGTGAATTTACGTTCACATCGCACAGCCATCGGCGTGTTGCGATACGATCTAAGAGCGGCGGCGCAAAGGTCGGTTTATCCTTTGCCGTCCTCTTGACAATGACGCGCCGTCGCACTCAACTAGCAATACTCCTCAAAAATCAGTCTTATTAAAAATCAATCTCAACTCGACTTCAAATTGTAACGACATTGCAATTAAATACCCTCTCACAACATCGACACTCAGTCGCGCACTTCTCTTACAGCGCATACAATTACAGAGTATGGTACAAATTTTTGACGCTCCCTCAAAGGCGATTCTGCGCGGTCAAATTGCAGAGCACATCGCCGAAGACGAAAAGGCAGAAAAACGTGAAGCTCGTGAGGGCGAGTTACCGTTGCCAAAAGATCGGTTCTTTGATCGAGAATTAAGCTGGTTGAAATTTAATCGCCGCGTGCTTGAGTTGGCACAAAATACCGATTTACCACTACTTGAACGCGCTAATTTTGCTGCTATCTTTGCGTCAAATCTCGACGAATTCTTTATGGTTCGAGTCGCAGGCTTAAAGCGTCGCATCGATTCCGGCATAGCAGTAACTGCAGCATCTGGATTAAGCCCTCGTCAGCAGTTGCGCGCTATTAGCGAGGTTACTCACCGCCGCCAAGATGAACATGCACATTATGTGATTGATCATATTCTCCCTGAGCTTGCGAAACAGCGCATTGTTTTGCTCAGCTGGGATAAGCTTACGGACTCAGAAAAGGCTCGCTTGTCTGATTACTACAAAAAGCAAGTTTTCCCTGTTCTTACGCCTCTTGCAGTGGATCCTGCTCACCCATTCCCATACATTTCCGGCAAGTCTATTAACTTGGCTGTTATCGTCGAAAATCCAAATTCTGGAAAGTCGCATTTTGCGCGTGTAAAAATTCCAGATAATTTGAACCGTCTTGTACCAGTTGACGATTTAACAGACGAAGAAGGTCGCGAAGAGCGCTACGGCTTCATCACTATGGAAAAGCTGATTGCAGCACACTTGGAATCGCTTTTCCCAGGCATGATTATTAAGGAAGCTCGTTCCTTCCGCGTTACACGCAACGAGGATATTGACGTTGAGGAAGATGACGCAGAAAATCTGCTCAACGCTATGGAGAAGGAACTTCTTCGCCGCCGCTTTGGACCGCCAATTCGTTTGGAAATTTCTAACGAGGCCAGCCCATTCCTTTCTCAGCTTCTTGCAAATCAGCTTCGCGTAAGCCCTGAGGAAGTCTATCGCTTGCCTTCGCCGCTTGATATGACGGTATTGTTTGAATTGCAGGCGCTTGATCGCCCAGATTTGAAGTATCGTCCGTTCATTCCTACTACGAACCGTCAGATTGCGGAAGTTGAAACTAGCCACGCGCAAGATATTTTCGCTTCTATTCGCGAGCATGACATTTTGTTGCATCATCCTTACGATTCGTTCTCTACTTCTGTGCAGGCATTCCTCGCGCAGGCTGCTGCGGATCCAAAAGTACTTGCAATTAAGCAGACTTTGTACCGTACGTCTAGCAATTCGCCAATTATTGACGCTCTTGTTGACGCAGCCCACGCCGGAAAGCAGGTACTCGCGCTGGTTGAGATTAAGGCACGATTTGACGAGGACGCAAATATTGCTTGGGCTCGTAAGCTTGAGCGCGCAGGCGTTCACGTTGTGTACGGCATTGTTGGTTTGAAGACTCACTGCAAGCTTTCACTCGTGGTACGCCAAGAAGCAGAAGGGTTGCGTCGCTACTGCCACGTTGGCACAGGTAATTACAATCCTAAGACTGCTCGCCTTTACACGGATTTGGGATTGCTTACTTGCGATCCTGTAGTCGGACAGGATTTGACTCGCTTGTTTAACCAGCTTTCCGGTTATGCTCCAAAGTCAAGCTTCCATCGCTTGCTTGTAGCTCCACGAACAGTTCGCACTGGCATTATTCAGCGTATTCACCGTGAGGAAGCCGCAGCACTTGCTGGCAAGGAAGCATGGATTAAGATTAAAGTCAATTCCGTAGTTGATGAGCAAACTATTGACGCTTTATACCGTGCTTCTCAAGCTGGCGTGAAGATTGATATTGTTGAGCGTGGAATTTGCTCACTGAAGCCTGGCATTGAGGGATTGAGTGAGAATATTCGCGTTCGCTCTATTCTTGGTCGATTCCTTGAGCACAGCCGTATTTACGCATTCGCTAATTCTTGTGGCCCGCAGATTGGTGACGGTCCTGCAAGTGGTCCAGAAGTGTGGATTGGCTCTGCAGATTTGATGCACCGCAATCTTGATCGTCGAGTTGAAACCCTAGTTCGCATTACTGCGCCTGATCAAGTTGAAGCATTAATTCAGTATGTTGATTTGCAAATGGCTAATTCTACAGTTTCCTGGTGGATGGATGGCGACGGCACGTATACCTTGCATTCTCGCGATAAGGAAGGCCGTCCGCTCGTTGACAGCCAGGCTTACTTGATTCATACTCACACGCGTAAGCCTCGCGGTGCGAACTAATCGCAAGTAATTAACAAACAATAAACAAGAGTCAGATTCAGTAACATGTTTCTGGCTCTTGTTGTGTTTATTATTCCTTCTAAACCGCCTAAATCTCAAGCGTTCCAGCGGCCAAATTGCCAGCCACAAACGGCATGAAATAAAATGGCATGGTCGCAATTTTCTGATTTGCGTCATAACCATAATTATTTTTAGAAACTTTTATTGCGAACTCAAACTTGTTATGCATTGCAAACTTATTTAGAGAATTAAGTGTTCCTCTGCCTTTTTTAACATCAATCGGGAAAAGTTTGTTATTTGATTCAACTATAAATTCCAATTCTGAATCTGATTTTCCGCGCCAATAAAACAGTTTTAAACCATTTGCGCTAAGTTCGTTTGCAACGTAATTTTCGAAGAAAATGCCAGATAGTGTATTGTCTCTTTCGTTTGAAATAAAAGATGCTGCATTCACTCCGCTTTGATACGAGAACATGCCAATATCGCACAAAAATAGTCGGAAATTGCTTTCGTTTTCTTGCATAAGTGGCATAGTTATATGCTCTTTGAGTTGGAACGACTGATTAACAATATGAGTCATAAGCAGCCACTGAATAGACGTTGCAAAATCTCTAGTCCTACCGTCTTTTTTAATAAGACCGGCTGAAAAGTTTTTTGACTCCTTATTAAGCTCCCTAAAAATATTTTCAAATAGAAGCCGAGATCTTAAAATTGACTCACTGCTTGCCTGATACAATTCCATGTCCGCAAGATAATTGTCATACAGCGAGCGCAAAATCTCACGCGTTTCCAGTAAATCTTTGCGCTCAATATATGCTTCTACCGCTTCTGGCATGCCTCCAATTAGCAGATATTTATACACTTCATTTAACGCAAGATTGTGAATTTCTGTAGGCAGCGCCTGCTTAGAATCATATGCTTCGCGCACCTTTGTGTAGAGAAGACTGTTGTTATTTAGTAGGAATTCACCAAAAGTCATTGGATAGATTGTTATCTGGTCGATTTTTCCTACAGGAAAAAGGAATTGGTCTTTTGCTGTTTTTTCAGCATTCTGCTTGCGAGATTCGCGATGCAATTTAATACGCACCATTGAGCCCGTTGCAATTACGTGAATTTTTCTAAAATCTTGGCAAAAATATTTAAGCGACGAAATAATGTTTGGACATTCTTGAATCTCGTCAAAAATCAGCAACGTGCTTTCATTTATAGGCTTTGAAAATCGCAAAGACAAGTATTCGATAATTTTTTCTGCGTTTGCTGTGCTTTCGCAAAAGTTACGAACCTCATCTTCTTTTTTAAGATCGATGTAAATATAACTATTTTTATAATATTTTTCCGCAAAAAGTTCTTTTACTAGATATGTTTTACCAACCTGGCGCGCACCCCATATAATTAGCGGCTTACGATTCGGTTTTATGTTCCAGGCGATTAATTTTTGTAATGCTAGTCGTTCCATGGCTTACTCTTTTTATTGTTGCTATTACAGCGATTATACCATTATTTGCCAGTTTTAGGATGTTTTTTGAGCAATTATTTGCCAGTTTTGGCATGTTTTTTACAACACCATTTGCCAGTTTTGGGAATTTTGGGTTACATAACAAAATATCTGATTTATTCAGCACATCTGCATCACAGTCATAAATGGGGTATCACAGTCACGGAAGTCAAAATGACTGTCATAAGTCTACGCATCTCGGTCAAAATACGTAAGCTCACTGTCAAAATATAGTAAATCATGTTCAAAATCGAAAAAATGACAGTCATGCATATGAAATCACTGCCATAGACGAGAAAAATGACAGTCACAGCACTTTCGTCACAGTCATAACCGTAATAAACGTAAGCAGCGCAAATATACGAAAATCAGCAACTAAATTGACTCTAACCAAATGGGCAAATAATCGAATTGCAATAAATAACCAAGCGCAACTAAAATTCGCGAAAGAAAAACGCTAAAATAGTGAATATGAGTGCAGTAACGACGCAATACGTTGAAGCAGCTGGCGGGATTATTTATCGCAAGCGCAATAGTACAAACAGCTCAAACGCAGGCGAAGATGCAAAAACAGGCAGCAGTGCAATAAAGCCTAGCGACGACGACTTTGAACTTTGCCTTGTTTACCGTCCTAAATATGACGATTGGAGCTGGCCAAAAGGAAAGAACGAGCCGAACGAATCGCATCGCCACACAGCTGTGCGCGAAGTTGGAGAAGAAACAGGATATTCAGTCGCGCTCGGCCCACACATCGCCAAAATAGAGTATCCACTTGAGCATGAAGGCAAAAAACAAGCCTCTAAAAACGGCAACGCATCACGCAATTCTCAGCCGGAAGTAATAAAGCGAATCCACTACTGGATGATGCGCCTAATCGATAAGCCAACTGCAGCGAAGCGTCTTCCTGCTTTCGGACCAATTAAGCCAGCTAAGCCTACTGAAATTGGCAATGTTTTATGGCTTACTCCTTCTCAAGCGCGCAAAAAACTTACTCACGATAGCGACCGCGAAGTGCTGGATGCTTTCTTAGAAAAGCTCCACGCAGGTCAAGCAGAATATAGCACGCTGCTTCTGGTGCGTCACGGAAAAGCTGAGTCTCGAAAAACTTGGCAAGGAAGCGAAGCCACTCGACCAATCACACCTCTTGGAGCAGCCACCTCCTACGCTCTAGGTCGCGAACTTGCCTGCTACGCGCCGAATAAAATCATATCGTCACCTTGGAAGCGTTGCGTTGAAACGGTTGCGGCTTTTGCGCACGACTCTTCACTTCCAATAGAACAAGTTGCGGAACTTACTGAAGATCATCACGAGAAACAACCAAAATCTACGCTATCTGTGCTTATAAAAGAAATACAAAATCTTGAGTGCAACGCACAAAATACAAGCGAAACTAGCAATGTAAGCACAGCCAACAGCACAAGCTTAGCCAACAGCGCAACAGTCATATGCTTGCACCGACCGGTTATTGGCACTTTCTTCGATTATTTGCGCGAAATAACAAAACCTAGAGCTCACAAGCGCATACTCAGTCAAAAATCTCCATACATGCCTACAGGAAGCGCAATAGTTTTGCACATAATTAATACCCCTAAAGGTGCTCGCATTATTGATATTGAAAAGGTTCTGCCAAGTGTCTACTAGTTTAAATTCACAATCGAGTTCTATTCATTCAAGCAGATCTGCTTTTATGCCAAGCCCTACTGGAGCTGCCCGTCCAAGCCGGCCTGCACAAATGGATCCTGCAATGCTAGCACAGATTGAAGGCGGCACAGACCCGCAGGTTGTAAACGAAATTAGCCACACCTCCGCCGCCGTTTTGCTTAACCGCGTTCATAAAACGCAGTCACCGGAAATCGTTGAACGCGTGCTGAATTTGGTTGAGAATGAAGGCATTGAAGTTATTGCAGATTTGTGGAGTAGCGCTGAAGCGGAATCTATTCCTGGAATGTTGTGGCGACTGTATTTACTGCGCATGTCGCTACGAAAACAGCGCGAAGCTTACGCTGAGTACTGGAGTCTTGGCGAGCCTGAAACAACAAGCGCTTCAGCTATTACAGGAATTGACGACGCTCCTACTGGAGAAGACATTGCACGACTTGCGGATTCTATTCTTTCTGGCGCTTTTACAGGCGATTTTGCTGTAGCGCTTTACCGATCTTCAGCTTTTACTTCGATTATTGCACGCGGAATGCGAGTTTACGCAAAAAAGTTAGACGAGCAAGCAAATACAATACACACGCAGAAAATTGCAAAGATTTTGCACACTTCCGCGAATATGAACGCACTTTCGTTATCTTTTGCTCATGGAGCGAAATTGTGGCGCGCAGGAAAGTTGGAATAAATTATTTTCGATTAAAATTGTGCGGCGCGTGAAAACAGAAAACAAGGTATACTCAAAATGATGCTGGCTTGTGTTTAAGCCCCGGGCTCCATTTTTTGCCGCTGCGAGCGGCGTTTGCGCCGACAGGCGCTTTCGCAAGTCAGTATCGTTTCTGTTCTGAGCCTTGAATTTTAAGTTTCAAATTTCAGATTTTGCTAAATAAGTTTAAATAAAATATATTTTTACTCAACATTTGTTTATATTTCGTGCAAAAATAACGGCACGCCGATAGCTTAACATGCCATGCTTGCATTACCCTAGAAGGTATGGATCTTCATGTTTTACATCATCCGCTGGTGGACCACAAGCTCACCGTTTTGCGTGATAAGAATACACCTTCTAACATTTTCCGCGAGTTGGTTTCCGAATTGGTAACCCTCGAAGCATACGAAGCAACCCGCAATTTGGAAGTTAGCGATCGCGAGATTGAAACTCCTATTTGCAAGATGACTGGCAAGCATTTGAACCGCCCACGCCCAATGGTTGTGCCGGTTTTGCGTGCTGGCCTCGGCATGCTCGACGGCATGACTCGCCTTCTTCCAACCGCTGAGGTTGGATTCCTTGGCATGAAGCGCGACGAGCAGACACTCGATATTGTCACTTATGCCAACCGTTTGCCAGAAGATTTGACCGGTCGTCAATGCTTCCTTCTTGACCCAATGCTTGCCACTGGTGGCACTCTTATTGCTGCTACGCATTATTTGGCGGAGCGCGGCGCTAAGGACGTTACTGCTATTAACATTTTGGCAGCTCCAGAAGGCTTAGAGCGCTTGGAGAAGGAGATTGATCCTTCTATTGACTTTAAGGTTGTTGTTTGCGCTGTTGACGAGCATTTGAACGACAAAGCTTATATCGTTCCAGGTCTTGGCGATGCTGGCGATCGCTTGTATGGCTTAATCGACTAATAGTCACTAGCTAAATCAAACGAAAACTAGAATCAAAAACTAAAATTCAAAACTACAAAACAGCCTGCTGATTTGCAACACTTTGCAAGTTCAGCAGGCTTTTGTGTTTATCAATCAATAAAAAAACCTGTTTGTTGTCAGGTTAAAAGGTAACTCACACGTTATTACAGGTTTTTTCTTTCAGAGCAAGTTCTATAAGCTTATCCGTGTAATCAGCCATAAATAACGGAATATTCAACATGTCATCATCTAGTTTTAGATTATTCAGCGAGAATCGTATACGTAATTTCGTTTGATTAGGAAATAATTCTTTAAACTTTTTCAAACTTCTACTATTAATATTTGCTTCAGATTTAACCTCAACAGGGAAAATATCATTTTCTCGTTGAATAAGAAAATCCACTTCATACGGCGGATTTGTTTGAGACCAGTATCTAGGCGTCACTTCAAATTGAGTAAGTAGCGCTTGCAAAACATAATTTTCTGTTAAAGCACCCTTAAACTCAGTAAACAGCCTATTGCCTTCCGCAAATGCAGTAGGAGCAAGTTGTGCTAATCGCCTTAACAAACCAACATCTGCCAAATAAATCTTAAAAGCAGATACATCATCATAAGCAGCAATAGGTAAATTCGGCGTAGTATTTCTATAAATTTTATACACCAATTGTGCCGACACAAGCCACTGCAAAGCGTCTTCATATTCTCTTGCCCGTGCACCATTTTTAACAACTTTATACAAGAATTTTTTGTTTTCACGCGCAAGTTGAGATGGAATAGAATTCCAAATCATTGATATTTTTGGAAATTCACTAACCTTAGGATGTTTTGCAAAATCTCGTTCATAAGCTGTTATAATCTCAAACAATGTCTCTTGCATTGCGTTCACATCTCGCGCTTTAGCCCACATCAAAACTGACTCAGGCATGCCTCCTGTAACATAATACATTTTTAATTTCTCGTATAACGGGTTAAAAAATGCGTCTGGAATCGGCTCTATTTTATCGATTTGTTCAATAAACTTCGCTAGATTTTCATCTCCATTAGCAAGTAAAAACTCCGTGAAATTCATTGGGTTTATTTGCATAAAATTAACTTTTCCAACTGGGAATGAAGATGGTTTTGCAAGCGTTATTCCAAGCAACGATCCAGCGCAAGCAACATGATATTGCGGAGCATTTTCACAAAAATATTTCATCGAGTTTATTACTTCTGGACAGTCTTGAACCTCGTCAAATATAATAAGCGTGTTTTCTGGTTCGATTTTTTGACCACTTGCAAGCATTAGGTTTTGTAAAATTCGCTCCACATTTTTAGTGGTTTCAAAGAATTGCTTATATTCTTTGTTTTCGTCGAAGTTAAAATAAGCAATATTTTTGTAGTAAAGCTTACCAAATTCTTTTAGTACCCAAGTTTTACCAACTTGACGCACGCCTTTTAATATCAATGGTTTACGATATGGTGAGTTCTTCCATGCTAAAAGTTTGCTCATAATCAGCCTTTTCATGATTACTCACCTTTCATCTTGCGTTACGCTATTAGATATTGCAGCCGTATTAACGCTTGGCTGTTTCTACGCTTAGCTTCACTGATGTTCCGTTATATTTTGCGTTATCTTTTATCGTGTATCACATTATTATATATGTTTTGGTGCATTTAATCACATAATTATACATATTTTAGTGTTTTTTATCACATAACTATACGCATTGAGTAACACTCAGCATAAAATAAAATAAAATAATCAATCAAATTTCTACTAAATCATGCATACACCTATGTTCATTCACCGCGGACGAGTTACAGCCACTTCGCGAGCACGCTCGGCTAATTCGTCTAGTTTAGCGAGCTCCGCGCGTTGAGCATCAGTTTGCTTGGGCGAAAATTCGCCGTAACGATTTTGCACAGCAGTACGGATTAAAAAGTCAGCCAGACGCGGATTTTTCGGCAAAACTGAGCCGTGCATATACGTCCCAATAACGTTGTATTTGCGCGCTCCTTCCGTGTGATCTTTGCCATTATTACCGCAATTTTCACTATCAACCAAGCCAAGTGGCTGCGTTCCATCTTCCAAGCTTGTGCGCCCAGAATGGTTCTCGTAGCCCACAATATCGCCAAAATCGGCGCTATGCTCCACAAGATTTCCAATCATGCGCACATCTTGACCAACCGTATGCTCTCCAAGTATGCCAATTCCTTGAAGTTTTTGTCCTTCAACGGTTTCAAAATACTCTCCAAAAAGCTGGTAAAGACCGCAAATCATAAGCATTGGAACACCATCTTCTGCAAGCCCACGAATCGCGTCCGCGCGTGCAAATAGATCTTCCGTGACTCTGCTCTGACCATGATCTTGACCACCTCCGCCAAGAATCATATCCACGCGCTCTGGCCATAAATCACCAACGTTGTACTCGTGTAGCACAGGCTTGTAACCGTACAATTCCGCTCGGCGCATAATCGTAAGCACATTGCCATAGTCGCCGTAAATATTCATGTCTTTTGGATATAGCGACACAATATCTAGCACGCGATTTTCGTTTTCAAAAGTAGCATTTGCTTTACTAATATCACTGGAACCATTCATGACTATTACTTTCCAACTCCAACGTCTTTAACTTCCGCAAGTTGCGCTAAAGCCGCGCGCACGCGAAGCATTGCAGTATATGTGCAATATATACGCTTAGCGTTTTTAGCATTGCCACTAAAATCGCCATTTACAAAAGCTTTAGTATCTTCTTCTAAATCCGTATTCACATTGCGAGCCGAGACTTTATCGTATTGCAGCCTCAAAGCCATATCCCATGCGCGAGTACCAGAAACACACGCAACTCCAGTACCACTAAAGCTTGCAAAATCAACGTCCCACAGCCAGCTCATGTCTCTACCGTCAGCGTATTCGTCACAAATTGCAATCATGGTATCGTGATTTTTCGGATGATCCGAAGCAATCGCAAGTCTAAAACCAATAGGATTCTTCACTAAAACAAGCTCAACAGGAGCGCCATTAACTTCAATTACTTCGCCTCTACCAAAAGCAGGAGTTACGTGAGAAATCGCTTCCATAAGCGCATCGTCGTCGAATTTTTGCAGCGTAGAATTTTGTTTTGCAGCGTCCGCCAAGATAGCACGAACTACCGTTGCTGCAGCAGCAGCGTTGAAAATATTGTAAGCGCCGTCGAGTTTTACAGATGTGGTTTTACGCTTGCCATCAAGTATAAACTCAGCCTCATGATCTCCAACTTTTGAAAGCACAACGTCTGCTTTAGGAAGATTGTTAGCCTTGCTTTCTGCAACATCTTCGCAATTTTCGCTTTTTTCAGAACTATTGTGCAAATCATCATCCGTCGGGAACATGCTTTTTACAGCGTCATCCAAACCAAAATATTGCACGCGAGTGCCGGAAGGAACAAAGCTTGCGAGCGCGCGAATACGCGGATCTTCACGATTTAGCACTACTGTTCCTTCGGTTGCAGCAGCTACGTTGCTTAATAGTTTTGCAGTTGTATCAATTTCGCCAAATCGGTCGAGTTGATCTCGCATAACGTTTAGCAATAAAGAGTAACGAGGTTTGACTTGATTTACAAAATGCACTGCGTACGCTTCGTCGAGCTCTAAAACTGCAATATCCGCATTTAGTTTTGTGCCAAAAGCCGGCATTGTTTTTGCAAGAGCTGCCACTACTCCTCTAGTAAAGTTTGAACCGGTTGGATTAGTAAATACGTTAAGTCCTGCGTCTCGCAGCATAGAAGTTACCATACGCGTTGTAGTAGTTTTGCCATTGGTACCAGAAATCAACACTATTCCGCACGGCAATGCTGCAAGAGTGCGCGCTAAAAAGCCAGAATCAAGACTCTCAATAACTTTACCCGGCAATGCGCTTCCACCATGGTGAAGCAGCCTAGAAAGCGCGCAAACAAGTTTCCCAACAGCAGGCATGGCAAAACTGTACCAATGCTTACGTAAATCTTTGCGAAACTTTTTATGCGATTTGCAATCACCGCTTAACATACTCAATCACACTCCCGCCTGCTGGTAGTCTTGCGGCATATCCATAAACTTGGAAGTTGCACCAAGGAACGCAAGATTAAACGTGTCTGTAGGGCCGTTACGATGCTTTGCCATAATAATATCGGCTTCGCCTGGGCGATCTTCCTTATTGTAAAAATCAGGGCGATGTACTAGGAACACCACATCGGCATCTTGCTCGATAGAACCAGATTCACGCAAATCCGAAAGCTGCGGCTTCTTATCGTTTCGCATTTCTGGCCCACGGTTAAGCTGACTTAGAGCAACAACCGGCACTTCAAGCTCTTTAGCAAGCAACTTCAGCGCACGCGAGAATTCCGAAACTTCTTGCTGACGGCTTTCCACACGCTTGCCAGAACTCATAAGCTGAAGATAATCAATAACTACCAGTTTCAAATCATTCGTCTGTTTGAGCCTACGACATTTTGCACGAATTTCCATCAAGCTCATATTGGGACTGTCGTCAATAAAAAGCGGAGCGTTCTGCATTTTTGTCCAGAAATTATTGAGAGTATTCCAACGATCTGGAGTAATATCTTCTGCTCTTCGCATGGCAGCGAGTGGAATATTAGTTTCTGCAGCAATAATACGTTGAGCTAATTCTACTTTGCTCATTTCTAGAGAGAACACAATAGATGTCATATTGTGGTGAAGAGCAGCTGAACGAGCGAAATCAATGCCAAGTGTTGACTTACCCATAGCTGGGCGACCAGCAACAACAATCATTTGACCCGGCTGCAAACCCTGCGTAACTTCGTCAATATCACGAAATCCTGTTGGCACACCCTGCTCAAGCTCATGATTTTGTAATTTATCGAGTTGATCAAGAGTATTTTGTAAAATTGGGCCGATAGCAACATAATCTTGACGCACTTTGCCAGCGCTCATTTCATACACTTCTGATTGCGCAAGATTCACAATATCTTCCGCTTGAACACCAGAAGCAGAATAGCCCATTTGTGCAATTTTAGTGCCAGCAGTAATAACATTACGTAATATGGCATTTTGGTGCACAATATCCGCATAATACATTGCGTTTGCAGCTGTTGGCACGGAAGCTACTAAGCTGTGCAAATAGTCAGCTCCACCAACTTTATCGAGATTTCCATCCTTCATTAATTCGTTGGCTACCAGCACAACATCAACAGGTTGGGATCCTGCAAAAAGCGTAAGAATAGCATCGTAAATTGTTTGATGCTGCGGTTGGTAAAAATCCGCTGTTTCTAGTACCTGCGATACTTCGCCAATAGCATCTTTGCTCATCAGCATTCCACCAAGCACTGCCATCTCCGCATCAGCATCGTGTGGAGGAACTCGATCAAACAAGGTAGCACCACTTGTTTCATCAGCATTACGAGACGCACCAGAACCATATATTGGGGCGCCAACATTGCCACCGCGATTACTTCCAGAGTGACTTACATTGCCCTTAGTAGACTGCCACATATCATTATCTGCCATAAAAACGAGTATAAGCGCGCGCACGTATTACAATACAAAACTATAAGCCACCCACGAATACTCTTAATAAAAATATTGTTGGTTGCCATAGAAATTTTCTTTATAATTTTAGCGCAGAATCCATCCACGCATCATTTCTAATACGCAAACTATTCCCCACTGCACGACCACCAATATAAGCGATATTCAACACAACCCATAATGCAGTAGTTCGTATTACGTCGTTCGTATGAAAAACAATGTTACTAACGCTTGCAAGCAGCAATGCAGATAAATATACAACAGCCATTGCCGAACATGCCTTTGCCAAATAGGGGTGGTCTCCAGCGCCAATTAATACACCATCCAATGCCCACATCCACCCCGCAAGAGGTAAAAATAAACCCAGAATTGTCATACCAATGGAAACAAGGAGTTGAATATCTGCGCGTGGGCTGAACAGCGAAGGACAACTCCAACCCACGATAATCATGAATAAACCGACTGCCACACTACTTAAAGCACCAACTTGTGCACAAATACGCGTAATCATCCCTGCTTGCTTACGAAGACCTGCTCCAAGTGCCGCTGCAACAATAGTTTGCGCTGCAATACCAATAGCATCTAAAATATTCATAACAAAATTCCAACAGGAATTAGTAACCTGATACGCAGCAAGAGTATTGGTACCGAGTCTTGCTGCCGTAACTACCGTAGCCACCATGCACGTACGCAACGCGAGCGTACGAATAAAAAGCGGCACACCACTTCCAGCAGAATGCAAAATTTGTCGAAAATGCGGTCGAAGTCGCGCACCACTCTGCACAGCCCACATAACTGCTGGAACAGTAAGCACAAAACCCATATACCATTGCGCAAGCATAGTGGCAATACCAGAACCAGCAATACCCATCTTGAGGTAAAAAACTGCGATTATATCAAGAATAGTATTAAGTATGGCACCACTTATTGCTGCGAATAATGTAATACTTACCTTACGTAAACCACGAAATATGCCATTTGCAGCATATACAAGCAGCATCGCAGGCAATCCAGGCATAACCATTTGTGTATACACAATAGCATTTTGCAATGTAGATCCGCGCGCGCCTATTGCGTAGCATAACGGTTCAGCGGCAAAAATAAGTATGACTGTAAGAATTACACCAAGAAATAATGCAAGCCACAAGCCATCCATCCCAACACTAAAACCTTCTCGACGTTTACCTGCGCCTAAAAGACGCGCAACTTGCGAAGTCGTATTATATGCCAAGAATAAACAAAGACCGGTGGTTGTAAGCAATACTGTTGAGCCAATAGAAAGCCCTGCGAGTGCACTTCGTCCAATATGGCCAATAATAGCAGTGTCAATAAGAACGAATGCCGGTTCAGCAACAAGCTGACCAAAAGTAGGCAGTGCAAGTAACCAAATATTGCGAAGTACCTCTCCTCTAGAAGATGCAATATCACTCATTGCAGGAGACATGTGCGAATGAATAGTCGATAAATGCGTATCTTGAGTATGCGCATGCAGCGCAGATTGCGATGATTTTGGAATATTGCAAGATATTGTGTCAATATCTTGATTATTTAACTCCCGATTAGTCATAATGCTTTCATTCTACAGGCATGTTTCTTCAAGAAGTTGCCCCCACTTGTATAATCAATTTCTCAATTATCTAACATAAATATTATGAAATCGCAAGTTGAAATACCAATTCAGAGAAGTTATCCGCAGGATATCCACATTGTTATCCCCAATATGTGGACAATTTTGCAAAATATCCACTTAGACACGCCTAGAATGTGGACAACTCCTCTTTTTATGCACATCACCTACTTCGTGCGTGTCAAAAATTCTTTTTACCCACCAAAAAGATTCTGTGACAAATCTCAACACACAAAAACCGCATATCTTAAATAAGACATGCGGTTTATCATCTGTACGTATTCTTGTGAAATATTCTGATACGCACTATGGATTGGTTTAATGGCTAATTTGTTGCATTGTTACGAGACTTATGAGATTTTTTCTTAGCTTGTTTAGCTTCATCTTCTCCCGCAACTTTCTTATCTGCCGCGACTGCAGATTCTTCTTTGATATCAGAATCACCATTATCTGATTTTTCATCATCAGAATCATCATTATCCGCTTCCGCATGATTATTCTCGACATCACACTCTTCATCTTCCGCGGTATCTGCACCTGTAGTATCGGATTCTTCAAACTCAGGAGCACTATCAGGAGCACTATCATCCATCGTAATATCCACTGAAGTAAGAACAGCCATCTGCGTTTTACTTGAATCATCATCAGTAAGCGCAACAACAGCGCCTTCATGGCTTTGCGCGATTGTCGAGAAATCATAAGCACGTTCGCCTTGATCTGCTAAATCGACGCCATTACGTTCCTTATCTTCAGAAATACGCCATCCGAAAAGTTTTTCAAGAGCAAAAGCAACAACAGCTGTTACAGCACCCGAGTAAAGCACTGTAATACCAATTAAGCAAAGCTGCGCAACAAGCTGATGCCAATCGCCAACTGCAAGCAAGCCAGAACCGTCCGCGAAGAAGCCTACTGCAAGCACGCCAATAAGAGCTGCCACACCATTCACGCTCATTACGTGCAAAGCTCCGTCATAACGCATAAAAGTACGAGAATGCGTTACCAAAGAAGTAATAACACCAACAAGAATACCCAATACTAAAGCCCATAGCGGCGCAATAACATCTGCTGCAGCTGCACTAGCAGACAAACCCGCCATAACTCCAGACGCAGCACCCACAGCTGAGAAGCAACCAGAACGCAAACGCTCAGTTACACCCCAGGCCAGCATTGATGCAGATGCAGTAATCGTAGAACTTATCCAAGCATAACCAGCAACACCTGGCACACCAGCAGAAGAACCAATCATTAAACCGAGCCAGCCAAACCAAATTAAGAAGATTCCTAGCATAACAAAAGGCACATTATGCGGCTGACGAACAGCATCATTTTCAACGGATGTCTGAGCAGAGGAAGATTCAGCAACTTCAGCTACAGTAGCAACTGGGGAAACAACGGATTCCGCATCAGAATTATCCTGTGCTTTAGCAACATCAGCCCACAATGCTCGGGATAGGCGACTTTTAGCATTACGGGAATTAGTTTTAGCAGATACCAAACCTGCTCCCGTTCCAACATGCGCCACATTCTTAATATGCAACACTAAACGCCCCAACGGGAAATGAGCGTGACCACCGATAATCATAACAATTGCGAAAGCAGAAACAGCAGCAGCAATATGCAGTAAAGATCCGCCAGCAAAATCATGCACCTGAATACCTAATGCCTGCGAAATAGCACCATTAGGAGATAGCAATCCTCCACCGCAAACCATATGCGCAAGCGGAGCAAATACTAACGTAACCCATACAGCAACAAAAATAAGCCAAATAGCGTAACGTACACGTCCAGCTAATGCTCCAGTAATCAAAGCAACTGCAACAACTGCACAAGCCAAACGAAATGCAGCAGGAATTCCACCCGCCAAGCCAGAATTAGCATCCATAGATGTAAATACACCATGATCTGCAACCATAGAGTCGCGGAACAGCAACCCACTTAATGGATCGCCAACAATACCGCCAACCATATCTTTACCAGCAAAAGCTAGTGACCACCCCCACAAAGTCCATACAAGCGTTGTAACAGCGATAGCGCCAGCAGATAACATCATCATATTTACCATGGAAGTAGCGCGTTCACGACCGCCATAAAATAGGGCAATACCCGGCGTGATGATAAACACCAATGCGCCAGCCAACAACGCCCACTGCGGATCCATTGTGGTCATTTTTCACCTCAATTATTTTAAGCATCGCAACAATATATCGTCGCAACTGAAGTATTATGTTTAATAACTATTGTACCGAGAAATTCATATTGCAAAAATCACGAAATTCAGCAAATATGACATCCCCACTTCTGCAGAAAAACCGCTACATAATAGGTAGTCATTCTCTGCTGATTAGTTTATGCCAATAAACCATCTACGAAACTTTGTGCATCAAATGGCATTAAATCATCTGGGCCTTCTCCCAAACCCACTAGCTTCACTGGCACACCTAGTTCACGCTGCACAGCAACAACAATGCCGCCTTTGGCAGAACCATCAAGCTTAGTAAGAGCTACACCAGTAATACCAATAGCCTCAGCAAATACTTTGGCTTGAGATAAACCATTTTGACCAGTCGTAGCATCCAGCACCAGCAATACTTCGTCAACAGGGATAGTTTTTTCTACAACTCTACGAATTTTGCCAAGTTCATCCATCAAATTTGCTTTATTTTGCAGACGACCAGCGGTATCTATAATCAGCACATCTGCTTGTTGTTCTGTTGCTTTACTTGCTGCAACAAAAGCAACAGATGCAGGATCAGCACCGTCTTTATCTGCACGCACAACTGGCACATGCACTGCAGAAGCCCAAGTTTCAAGTTGATCCGCTGCAGCAGCGCGGAATGTATCTGCTGCAGCACACATTACTGAACGATGCTGAGCCACAAATAATCGTGCTAATTTACCAGCCGTAGTGGTTTTCCCGGTTCCATTAACACCAACCATCATAATAACACTTGGATGATTCGCTTCCGGCTTGTCTGCGTTCAGACGACGATCCGTATCCTCACCTACTACTTCTAGAAGTTTTGTACGCAATGTCAAACGTACATCTTCAGCACTAGCAGTACCGGAAATACGTGCATCTTTACGCAGTTCTTCTACTAATTCTTCACTAGCTTGGGTGCCAACATCAGCCATAAGTAACGTATCTTCTACATCTTCCCAATCTTCTTCTGAAAGATGGTCTTTGCTGATGATATTAAAAAGCACGCGTCCAAACGGATTCCTGCTACGAGATAAATGTTCACGGAGACGCTTCAAACGAGACGGTGCGCTTTCTGGCAGAAGTTCAGTTTCGGTTTCTCTTGCAGTCTCTAGTTGCTGCTTACATTCTTGTCCTGACTCTGTTACAGCCTTTGATTTCAGTTCCGACTTAGATTTATTGGCTTCAACGTTATTGGTTTCATCCAAATTACCAACACTTTTAGGAATTGACGGTCCATGATTATTGCCAAAAATACGCAAAATCACCGCAGCAGTCACCAACAAGATAGCAACAATTACAGCCGCAACTACAAACCAAACTACCATGTTCATATCCATAACCATGTTCATGACATTAAGCCTATGAAAGTCAAGGGACAGTGGCAATACATTTCACTATTTTTTCTCATCTTTATTACATTGCATAATAAACTATCGCAGCATCGAAGAATCTATTACACTAATAAAAGCAATTGATACTGCACTAAGCAAGTGAATTTCACATTCGCGATTTACACTAAGGAGCACTATGTCAGATCAAATAACCGTGGAAGTATATGGCGCAGATTGGTGTGGTGACTGCAAAAGAGCTAAGTCTGCATTGAATCAATATGGCGTGGCATTTACTTGGCATGATATTGAAACAGAAGCAGGAGCTGCAGATAAAGCAGTTGAGATTAGCGGTCAAAAGCATATTCCAGTAGTTACTTTTGCAGACAATACTTTTATGGTGGAACCATCCGCAACACAAATCAAAACAAAACTGGAATCACTTGGAATACTGAAATAATTTGTTTATAACACGCCAAATATCCATGAGATTCACTTCGTCTCTTCAATGTAGTATACTTGGCGATTGTTGCCCCTTTAGCTCAATTGGCAGAGCAGAGTCCTTTTAAGTCTTGGGTTGTGGGTTCGAGTCCCACAGGGGGCACTTTGTGGTGTCTCAGCAGATATGTCCTCGCATTCCGCTGAGATTTTTTATTTTCTATCATATGTCTCAGCGCATATCTCCGCTTTTGCGTTTATTTCAAATGGTAAACTAAGTTCGTTTTTAATAGTTTGAAATAATGGGTTATAGGCCAAAAAGTGTGTAAAACTATGATGATGAATATTATGTGTCTATAATCCATAATCTAAACAGCATTAAAAACTTAGCTAACAAACTGAGAAAGAACAGTCATATGTTACTGGTGCAGTACGTAATCTGCATTAGTAACGAATAATTGCGATTTAGCGTTATTCGCGCAGTACGTAATCTGCATTAGTAACGAATAATTGCGATTTAGCGTTATTCGCGCAGTACGTAATCTGCATTAGTAACGAATAATTGCGATTTAGCGTTATTCGCGCAGTACGTAATCTGCATTAGTAACAAAGTTTGACGATTTATTGTTAAATATTCAGCTAATACCTACTTTGAACGCCGCTTAGCATAAGAAATAACCCACATTCGATATACATTGAGCCTTACTGCTATAAGGGTTATGAGCTTATTTTTTACACACTTTTTGTCCGGGTGGCGAATGTGCAGCAAACAGATTCGATTACCGCAAAACACTTGTATTACAATGCGTGAGACATGATTTCTTACACACTTTTTGGCCTATAACCCGAAATAATAGAAAAAACGAGGGAGCCGAAGCTCCCTCTGCAAAATCTGCTTAAAAATCGAAGACGACGACATGCGTCGACCTTATTGAGAATTAGCTTTTAATTATATAACATTCATTATTTAACTCGCCCAAACGCTAGCATCTTGATCGTATTCATCAGCAGTAACTTCGGCATTATTTGATTGTGAATATGTATATTCATCATCAATAACACCAGAATCAGCATCAGCATTAATAGCAGCAAGGACACGCTTATCCATTTTGTACTGCGGAAGAACATTTTTAATGTAACTCGTCACAGCATCTTGCATAGCAACATCATGACCAACTTTTTCTGCCATAAACCAGCGATGATCAAGTACCTCGTGGAAGAACTGAGCTGGCTCAATTTGCGAACGAAATTCAGGAGGAATCATACGAACTGTTGGCTCAAAAATTTCACGCATCCAATCGGTTGCAACAATTTCTAATTCTTCGCCTTGTCTCCACGTTGAAGTGCGATACGCATCCAAATCGTTTAACAACCTTCGAGCCTGATTCTCTTGAACATCCAATCCAGTAAGACGAAGAAGTTTGCGGGAAGCATAGCCAGCATCCACAACTCGAGGTCGAACCAAAACCCTTCGACCATCTTCTGAAGTCTTCATCTCCAACTCATCAACATCGAAACCAAGCTCATTGAGACGATTAACACGACGTTCAATTCGCCACATCTCATCAGGACTGAACTTATCAACGTCAGTAAGCGTACTCCAAAGCGAGTGATAACGATCTACTAGACGATTGCCTATGCTGATCTCATCTACTTCTGTCGGCAAGAGCTGACCAGAGCTCAAATCCATAAGCTCACCAATAATATTGGTTCGAGCTAGATCAATATCGTATTCTCGTTGACCCTCTGTTAAGCTCCCGTGCAAATCACCAGTTTCCGCGTCAACTAGGAACGCAGAAAAAGCATCTGCATCTCGCAAAAACAGCACGTTAGAAAGCGACACATCACCCCAATAGAAGCCAGAAAGATGCAAACGTACCATAAGAACAGCGAGCGCATCGATAAGACGCTCTGCAGTATCAGGACGTAATGTGCGAGCAAATAACGCTCGATAAGGCAGTGAGAATTTTAAATGCCTTGTTACTAACATTGCCTCAAGCTTTTCACCATTAGCATCATGGCGTCCTGCAACAACAGCTATAGGAGTAACCGTAGGCAATTCAAGTTTACGGAGTCTACGCAAAAGCTCATATTCTCGTTCAGCAACTTGCCGAGTAATTTCCTTCATTGCATACACTTCGTCACCAACATGAACGAAGCGCACAACGTGACGCGAAATACCGCGTGGCAAATTCACAAACAAATCAGCAGGCCATTGGGATAATGGTAATTCCCAAGGAAGCATAAACATTTTTGGGTTTGAACTAGCCGCAGTAATCTTAAGCGTCTGCGGTTCTTGAGACGACGCACTCTCGTCCTGTGCAGAAACCGAAGTCGCCTGCACAGCGCGCGGGTCTAGCTGAGGAGCGTCATTCCATTCCATAAAGTTCATGTACCAATCAAGCTCATGTCAACAATGCCTCTTGCATTCCATATGTAACGCAGATTCATTGCTGGCGAATTATTGATAACAACTATACATAATAGGCTATGCATTGTAACGATACGTTGATGTACAACCTTTGTGTCACTTTTTGCTGGCAAAAACGGGGTTCGCGTTACGTTGCGAACCCCGCTATACCTTTATACCAAAACTTCGCTTACTATGCCTTTATAGAAAGCAAGCAAACTTCGCTTTTAATTCAAACGCAACTCGGTAGAAGGTGCGAATAGATGCATCTTGGATGGATCAATCTTAATCTTTACTGTGTCACCAACCTTTGGCAAAGCACGTGGATTCACGCGGATTGTCGTAAGTTTATTCTGATCAGACATCATAGTTGATGCTTCTTCAGGCGAACCATCAGTAATGATATTGCCATAAATATAGCCGTCAGAACCAAGATCCTCTACGTTCATCACCTTCAAGGAGAATGCATTTGGATCATCTGAAGTTGCCAAGCTTGCGTCTTCTGGACGGAAGCCAACGATAATCTGTCCATGATCTTCTTCAGTAAGCATGTCAACCGCTTCAGAAGGAAGAACAATAGAATCCTCACCAATCTGAGCACGACCATCAACCACTGGATGCTGGTTGATATTCATAGATGGGGAGCCAATGAAGCCTGCCACGAACACGTTCGCCGGGCGATCATAAAGCTCAGTTGGAGCACCAACCTGCTGCAAAACACCGAGCTTAATGACGGCGATGCGATCACCCATGGTCAAAGCTTCGGTCTGATCGTGGGTCACGTACAGGGTAGTAACACCCAATTGACGCTGCAAAGCAGCAATCTGCGTACGAGTCTGGACACGGAGCTTAGCGTCAAGGTTTGAAAGAGGCTCATCCATAAGGAAGACCTTTGGTTCACGAACAATAGCGCGACCCATAGCAACACGCTGACGCTGACCACCAGACAAAGCCTTTGGCTTACGATCCAAATACTCAGTCAAATCCAAAACTTCTGCAGCTTTTTCAACGCGCCTACGAATTTCTTCCTTAGGAACACCTGCAATCTTCAAAGCGAAGCCCATGTTGTCCGCAACAGTCATATGAGGATACAACGCGTAGTTCTGGAATACCATTGCAATATCGCGATCTTTTGGCTGCATAGTAGTAACATCTTGACCGCCGATGAGGATACGTCCTTTGTTAACCTCTTCAAGGCCTGCCAACATACGCAAAGTAGTTGACTTACCGCAACCAGATGGACCGACGAGTACGAGGAACTCACCATCTTTAATAGTCATGTTTAAATCGTCAACCGAAGGCTTATCGTTGCCTGGGTAAATACGAGTCACATGATCAAATACAACTTCTGCCATGATATGTCCTTTCATCGGCAGGTACGTGCCGAACGATCCGTAGTGAAGGGTGTGCACTCATGACCCCAATTCCTACATCGGCGGGAATCAATCGTCCACAGTTTACTTACCTGGTCCATTGAAGGTTCTCTTCGTTGAGCCATGCCTTAATATATCATGTTTAGCTTAGAAAAACAGCAAAAAATCAGCATTTTGCATAAACTCGGCGTGTCGAGCAAGGCACACAAAAGGAGAATAACTATGGATCAACAACAAGAAACAACAAACAATAAAATGCAAAAATCAAATGCCTCTTATAATAAAAACTTAATTGGCATCGTAATAGCATTAATTATTCTTGCATTTGCTGCAGGAGCTGGATTTATGTCTTATTACAATTCAATCAATAAATCGCAAGTAAAAACTGAGAATATAGCCGACTCCCAAACAGCCAAAAAATTGTCTTCTTCTGAAATTCCAACAGCATCTAATTTACAAGGCGGAATCCTTCTTAGTAAGAGTGGATATGGCAAGAAAGCTTCGGGCGCTCCTACAGTCGCTACTTATTTTGATCCTTTATGCCCTGGCTGTGGATCCTTTAATCGTAATGTTGATGAAACTTTAATTAAAATGGTTGAAGCAGGTCAAATTAACCTAGAACTTCACCCTATGTCATTCTTGAATCGTTTTAGCTCAGATCAATATTCTTATCGCGTCTCAGGCGGTATTGCTTATATCGCTTCGCATGACAATGATCCAAAGCATTTGCTCAAGTTCATCAATAGTATTTTTAGCGAAAGATTCCAGCCGGAAGAAGGCGATGGATACCAAGCAACACCAAATAAAGCTCTTATTGATTTAGCTGAAGATGCTGGAGTTGCAAATAAGATTGCAAATAAAGCCTTTAACCTACAGTATGTTAAGTGGCAAGAAGTTATTAATGCGAGCATTCCAGAAGAAAAAGCTTTATGGAATGTTTCTGGCTCTAATAAAGGCACTATGACAACTCCAACAGTAACAATTAACGGTAAGCTAGTAGATCTACACGCAGCTTCTGAAAAGCAGATGGATTATTTGGAAGCTATATTAAAGTCTTTGGGAATCGATAAAAAACATGTTGGCGAATCTGGTTATATGCCGCAAGTTACGCATAAGAGTAAGCCACTTGATTTATAAATAAAATTAAGTAATTTCTATACAAAAACGGACGTTAAGAATACACTCAACGTCCGTTTTTATGTAATAATTTAGATTTCTATAATTTAGCTTATTTACAATGCAATAGGGGAACTAGTGTCAGACACTTTAGGCATTTGACCTGCAACGCCAACTTGGTTTTTATTCAAACCGATGCAATGCAAAATTGCATCAAGAATGCTCATATTCTTGCTACTAGCAGCATTAATATCAAGCAACTTTCCATTGATAGTTACAGTTGGCGTTGTCATCGAACCCTTACTAGAACCAGAAACATTCAACAACTCCACGAAATCAGGAGTGTATTTGTTAATCAAATTCTGCCACTCTAAGTATTGGCGATCAAAAGCCTTACTAGCAACAGAATCATCTACCCCAGCTTTCTTAGCTTGTTCAATCAACTTTTCATTGCTTACAGGCTTATAGCCATCACCCTCTTCTGGCTGGAAGTCTTTTGCAAAGATGTTATTAATAAATTGCAGTAAATGCTCTGGATTCCTGTCATTATTAGCAATATAAGCAATAGCGCCAGCTACACGAGTTGAATAATTATCACTAGAAATCCTATCCAAGAATGACATTGGGTGTATTTCCAAATTAATTTGACCTGCACGAACCATTGAAATCAGCACCCCATCTGCTTCACGATTAAAGTTTCCACATCCTGGGCATAGCGGATCAAAATAAGTTGCAACCGTTGGAGCTTTAGCAACAGGCTTATTGTAGCCAAGCTTGCTAATAAAAATTCCACCCCTAGCATTTACAACTTCCGGCTTGTATTTAGCACCAAGTTTCTTTAGTTGCCTTTTAGCCTTATCAGAGCGTTCAATTTGCGTTTGTTCAGCATTATTTTGCTGCGGTGCATAAAAAGCTTGATAAGCAGTAACACCAACTGCAATGAGCATAGCCATAACAATAATCACTACAACAATTCCAACAATGGTTTGCTGACGACGCTCACGAGCTTCGCGCGCAAGACGTTCACGATTTTCTATGGTTCTTTGTAGGCGAGTAGCAGATGAATCTCCCTGCTTATTATCACGCATCTGAATTTTAGGCATTGTTATCCTTCAACATATTGTGCGCTAAGACTTATTCCCAGCAGCATACTTGTTAATGAAATAGTAACCTCACCATAGTTTAATAGGTGGTATCAACGGAAAATGCACATCAGTCATTGTATTATTTTTTTATTTTTCAGATGATTTTCCAGCACCCAGTAAGGCACCTAGTCCCAAGCAGAATTTATCAGTATTCTTAGTAATTGCCAGAATAACCCACGCGGCAATACAACCAATTGCATAGCCGATAGCAGTTTGCGACAAAATACTAGGCGAATAAGTTGGGAAAGGGATATGCAAAGAGCCAAGTTTCAAAATTTGTAATTCTGGGCTACTTCCCAACAATAATGGATATGCCGCAGCCCCCATTAAGCTAGCAATCGCAATAACAACAACACGCGGCAACGCATACAACAAACCACAAATCGCATGCCACGGTAACGCCGCAATGCGCATAACTGCGTCATGCTGAGGAATAATACCGCCATTAAGCTGTTGTCTATATAAACATGCCGCAATATTATACCCTGCTGTCGCACTAATCCACATAATAGCAATAATCAAACCAGCAGCATCGAGCACATTGATACAAGCAGTAACAGCACAAACCGCAACACAGCATATTAGCGCCCACATGCCTCGATATTTATACGCATATTGACTACTTGTATGCGATGATTCAGATGCTTTACCAATATTATTTTGTTCTAAATCTTGCTGATTGAATGGTTCCGTTTCTTCTGAAAATGGTTCAGCAATATGCGTATCATATTCCTGCTCTCCACATTGTTGAGGCAATTGTGGCATAACGGTAGTAGAACGCATAGGCACAGTTGATAGCATAGTTTCATTGTTCATATCTACTGTGCGTTTTACATCGGAAGAAGCATTCTGCTTCAGAATAACTGTCTGTCCCTGCAGAGTTTCACGATTTGTTTCACATGCCGTTTCACACGCTGTTTCACGCCACATCGTGCGCGTAGCCACGCACGAAATTTGATCAAAAGGGCGGCTCGCCTCCGGCCATGACAGTGGATTCATAGCATCATCACTGATTGCATTTGCTAATACGGATAAAGAGCAGCGTTGCTGACGAATCGGATGTAAAGCACTGCGAAAAGCAGCCATAGTTTTGGGAGGCAAACCACTCAAATCAGCATTCCCGGATGCTGCACGTTCCAACACCGCCATCAATGGTTTGGTACCAAAAACAGGTTTGCCGGTTGCAGCAAACGCCAACACAGCTGCAAGTGACCACCAATCAGTCAACTCATCGGAATCTCCACCTTCAATAATTTCCGGAGCAATAAATCCAGGAGTTCCCATAACTAAACCAGTACGCGTAACATGACTCTCGTCTGTTCCCATAGCAATACCAAAATCCACTAACACTGGTCCTGTAGCAGCAATCATAACATTTGTTGGTTTAATATCACGATGAATAATACCAGCTTGATGCACTGCTTTTACAGCCTCAATGAGTTTATACGTAAGCCGTTCTAAATCATCAGCAACATAAGGACCATTCTCTGCAACATCCTCTCGTAGATTACGCCCCTCAATCAGCTCTGTGACGATAAACGCAATTGATGCATCAAGTTCCATATCTACTATGCCGCACACGCCAGCGTGATGAATACGTTGCAACGCTAGAGCTTCACGTTTAAGTCGCAATCTCGCACACGCTTGATCAGCATCTTCCTCATCGTTTGGATTAACACTGACGCAAGAACGTAATATTTTCATTGCATATTGATTACCACCGTCATCACGAACTCGCCAAACGGATCCCATTGCACCGCCGCCAAGCCTGTCAATAAGCGTATATCCACCCACATTATTGCCAGATTGTAGATCGAACATGCTCATATCACTCATACTGCATTATGGTAATGCCTTATATTGCCAAATGTTGCCGTACGCGATACATAAGCACAATACGATACATGCAACGACACCACAATTTTGTAATGACGTGGGATATGGTACACTAATCAAGGTCTGCATAATGCATACAGATGGCACGTGCAGCGTAACCAACGCCTCCTTAGCTCAGATGGCCAGAGCGGCCGCCTTGTAAGCGGCAGGTCGCCGGTTCGATCCCGGCAGGAGGCTCCACATTGGATAATCTTTTTGTATGATTCTGCTTCATATTTGCAAAATGTTCGCAAAACGATAATTTTTGTTATCTTTCGTATCGAATATAATGACGTGCAATGGTTAGAGCAGGGAGATTAGATAGTGCTGAATGGCTTACATAGTTTCGTTTTGTACTATCTTATATTTCTGAAGGGAATTCATTCTGCAATACGATAATATTGCGTTTTTGGGTTACCTAGAATAGAAAAGATTGTTGATTTCACATCTAACGCCAACATTATGACGTATGATGAAAGTAAGACATGATTTTCTTCTGTACAATCATTGTAGAACAAGACTTGTCGCGAGTAAGAACTCGGGAACCTTCCCCCAACTCAGGGTTTCCGAGGTGAGAGTGGAGCGTCCCCCAACCAGCTCCACCTCATAAGGGGGCGGGAATATCCCCTTCTCTCCCGCCCCCATTTTTTTTGTTAGCTCGCGTAGCCAATGCAGCATAGAAGGTATAATAAAAGCCAGTCTTACAGTGAAGGGAGTGATTATATGGCACGTCGATGGACACCTCGACGCTTAATCGTAATGCGACGCACTCGTATTCTTGCCTGCATTCTGTCTCTATCACTTGCAGCATCATGCATGTTCGCATTCACAGCCCAAAAATCAATAGCATTAGTAGTAAATGGCAAAACTCGAGTTGTTCATACTTACGCAACTACGTCCGCGCGTCTTCTAGAAGAACAGCACATACCAGTAAAAACTCACGATCAGGTTATATCTTCTTCAGGCGATATTCTCACTAATCATGCTACCGTTACTGTACGCAGCGCTTATCAAACTTCTATTACTGTAGACGGCGTTACTATACCATTTTGGACAGTTGCAACCAGTGTCGATCAACTTATTGGATTTTTCCGAGCTAACGCGCAAAAAGCCTCGCGCATTACAGTAAATTTGCAAAACATTTACGATAAACTCACTTGCGGATTATCAATTAATAAAAAAGGGCCAATTACTGTTATTGCCGATGGTAAAACACGTATCGCTCCAGATGGCAGTTTGCCAGCAAGCGCTATCCTCGACGCGCAGGGCATTGTGCTCGGCAAAGAAGATCGCGTTAGCGTAGAAGAAAATGATGGTAAAACTATTTTACGCATTTCACGAGTT
Organism: Gardnerella washingtoni; assembly: GCF_049262705.1. Lineage (NCBI taxonomy): Bacteria > Bacillati > Actinomycetota > Actinomycetes > Bifidobacteriales > Bifidobacteriaceae > Gardnerella > Gardnerella washingtoni. Next base: position 1,454,054 of record NZ_CP058398.1, read on the forward strand.
ACTCACGGCAAAGAAACTCGCATGGTTTCACTTCCTTTTGCTACGCAAACTGTCGTCGATCCTCATCTTCCTGCAAATGCGCGAGTAGTGCAGCAAGTCGGCGTTAATGGCGAACGAGAAGATGTATATAACGTGACATACGTGGACGGCAAAGCTGAAAGCGCTACTCTTGTTTCACAAAATTTAATAAAACCTGCCATTAATCAGGTTATTGCCATAGGAAAATCAGCTCCTGCTTCTGTTCACCCAAATCGCGTGAATAAACAAAAACAGCAGCAGAACAAACAAACAAAATCACAAGTGGCACAACAAGTTTCTCCAACACCTGTTGCTAAACCAGCACCACAATCAGAGCAAAAGCCTGCCAAAACAGAGAATCAGGAACAACAAAAACCACAACAATCCCCACAAACCTCTACACAAAAACAGCAGCAGACTCAGCAGACTCAACAGACTCAACAAGACACGACGCAAAGTAAAGTACAGGAGCAAAATAATCAAAACCAAGCCCAGCAAGGTAACAGTACACAACAAAAACCTGCACAAGACGCTACAGCTCAAGCGACACAAAATCAGCAACAGGCTCCAGCACCTGCACCCAACCCTCCAGCTCCAGCACCTGCACCCAACCCAGATAGTCTTGTTCATGCTACACCAGAACAGGCCAAACTTTTTGCACAAGGAGCAGCAGCACAAATGGGCTGGACTGGCAAAGAATGGGAAGACCTTGTGTGGCTGTGGAATAGGGAATCCGGGTGGCGCTGGAATGCAGAAAATCCAAGCTCACATGCATATGGAATTCCTCAAGCACTTCCTGGAAATAAAATGAAAAGCGCCGGAGCCAATTGGCATGAAGATGCTGCCGTACAAATCAGTTGGGGTTTGACTTATATCAAATCAAACTATAAATCTCCTAGCGGAGCTGTAAAACATTCGCGCACTATTGGCTGGTATTAAATTACACAATATACGAACACTACTTATTGGATGGTACACATTGACGGAAATCAATACTGAAACTCATGGCCAACTTTTAGGTGCGGCTGATATTCGACGTATTGCTGCAGAAGAAGGCATTACACCAACAAAAAAGTTCGGTCAAAATTTCGTTATTGACCCTGGTACCGTACGAAAAATAGTTGCAGCTGCTGAAGTTGGCAATGGCGACAATGTTATGGAAGTAGGACCTGGCCTTGGTTCACTTTCTCTTGCAATACTGCAAGCAGGAGCATACCTTACAGCTATAGAAATCGATCCTCCACTCGCAAAACGCTTGCCTTACACAGTAGAAGAATTTATGCCATGCGCAAAGCCGCGCTGCAGCGTTATTTTAAAGGATGCTTTAACAGTGAACGCTGAAGATGTGCCACAACTAGCTCAAGCTACACAATTTACACTTGTTGCGAATCTTCCGTATAATGTTGCAACGCCTATTGTGCTTACACTACTTGAAAAATTTAATAATTTACAACGCTTTTTGGTTATGGTTCAAAAAGAGGTGGCAGATCGTTTATGCGCTCAGCCAGGAAATAAAGTATATGGGACACCGAGTGTAAAACTAGCTTGGTATGGCAAGGCGCAACGTGCAGGACTTATTGGACGCAATGTGTTCTGGCCAGCACCAAATGTTGATTCTGCGTTAGTTTCTTTTACTCGTAACACTACCAGCAAAGGCGATAGTAATGAGCGCGAAGGAGTGTTTACACTCATTGATGCGGCATTCCAACAGCGTCGTAAAACATTGCATGCAGCACTTAAACATCAAGTACCTGAGGAAGCTTACCAAAAAGCTAAAATTGACCCCACTAGACGTGGAGAAACACTTACATGCGATGAATTTGTTGCATTGTATCGTGCATGCAAAACTTGCAGTGAGCAATAATTACCGTTAGTTTGAAACAAAATCACTAGTTAGCATATATATTTATTCGTAATATCATAAATCTGCTGTTATATTTTGAAACCCGTCATACATGACCAGTAATATACAGCGTATATCAAGCTTTACAGCTTGCAAAAATTTATCATGAACAAGTGGACACATAGTCGCAGATCGGAAGTGAACATGGCGCAAGAATACGATGAACGTATTGCTCGTAAAGCTTTCATGAATCAGAAGAAACGATCTGTACTCACTAGTGTAGGAATCGCTTTAGCTGTTATTTTTGTTATTGCACTCCTTGTACAGTTTCACGTCTTTGGCATTAACTCCACAGCCACACCGAAAGATAATCCCAATTATGGCGTAACTGCACCATGCGCAACAAAAGATAAGGGGAGCGCTAAAATTCCTTATGTCGACAACCGCGCTGTAGCTATAAGAGTACTTAATGGCACAAAATTCCGCGGCTTTGCACGCGCTGTAGGTGAAGCATTGAATGCTCGAGGGTTTAATCTCACCGAAGTCAATAATAATAAAACCAACAATATTAAGCGGACAACTATTTATTTTGGAAGAAATGCCATTAACGAAGCGTACACAGTGAACGCTAATTTCACAGACGCTGTTATGCGCATGGATGACCGCCAAGATAAACTTGTTGACATTGTACTTGGGTCAACTTTCACTAATCTCCGTCCAAAAGTCGACGTTCCAGCAGCAGGTGCTGCAATACAAGAAATACCGGGCTGCTTAAAAGCTGATAGTATGCAACATCTTCCTAAAGCAGAACAACATAAAGAAGTTAAATAAAAAGAATTAGAAATAAGGGCAGTTGATATCACAACTACCCATTTTCTATCCTTCAAGTTTTGTAATAGACTATGCTAGTCTTTATGCATTTCTTGGTACCAACGAAGTAATTCTGCCACTGCAACCTCATGCTGTACTGGACCATTATCGAGACGATAGTCCAGCATATGTTTGTAAGCCTCACCAACTATTGGACCAGGTTGTAAATGCAATAATTGCATAATTTCATTACCATCGACGTCTGGACGAATAGCATTAAAATCTTCCTGTTTTTTAAGTTCTTTGACACGATGTTCCATCTCATCCATAGCATGTTCAAACATCAATGCTTTACGACGATTTTGTGTGGTGGCATCTGCGCGCGTAAGGCGATTCAAACGTTCATATAAATGCCCTGAATCTTTTACATAACGGCGTACAGCAGAATCAGTCCACGGCTCATCAACATAACCATGAAAACGCAAGTGTAAATTAACCAATTCACTTACATCTTCAATAAGATGATGATCAAAATGCAACGCCTTTAACCGCTTGTGGGCCATTTTTGCACCAACTACGTCATGATGATGAAAGCTTACTTTTCCTCCATCTTCAAACTTTCGCGTGCGTGGCTTACCAATATCGTGGAGTAAAGCAGCTAATCGCAAAGTCAAATCTGGAGCAGGCACTGGACCTTCCTGATCCGTTTCTAAGGCGATGGCACGCTCAAGAACCATCATAGTGTGCTCAAAAACGTCTTTATGCCTATGATGCTCATCAATTTCAAGCTGCAAAGCAGGAATTTCTGGTAGTACACGCTGAGCAATACCAGATTCGACAAGTGCCTCCAAACCTTTACGTGGTCTATCAGAAAGCAACAGTTTAGTAATTTCGTCACGAATACGTTCGGCTGAAACAATATCGAGCCGATCTGTCATATCCACAATTGCTTCAGCCGTATTTGTTTCAATACTAAAACCTAGTTGTGCCACAAAACGCACAGCACGCATCATACGCAAAGGATCATCATCAAAAGATTGACGAGGATCAACGGGAGTACGCAATACACCTTTAGCAAGATCATTCGCACCACCAAAAGGATCCACAAATTCCAAATCCGGTACGCGCAATGCCATAGCATTAACAGTGAAATCGCGTCTAGAAAGATCGCCTTCCAAAGTATCACCATACTGTACTTCCGGTTTACGAGAATCCGGATCATAAAGGTCAGAACGATAAGTTGTAATTTCAACTTTTACTTCTGTGCCATCTGGACGTCGACGCATAGCACCCAAAGTACCGAATTTACGACCCATATCCCAAAAACCATCGTGTCCCCAACGACGCAAAATAGATTCAAATTCTTCCGGGCGAGCCGACGTACAGAAATCAAGATCATGCGACACGCGATGCAATAACATATCACGAACAGGACCACCAACTAATGCAAGTTCATAATGATGTTCAGCAAAAAGCTGCCCCAACTCTATAGCTTCAGGCCAAACTTTAAAATTCTCAGTCACCCTTACCGACACCCTTTCAGCAAAAATCAATCTATAATCCAGCATACCGTTACCCCAATGCACAGCGGATTGAGTAAGGTGGGGAGTATGGTTACTCCCGCAGATTTACGACACATGCTTGCCAAGCTTGCGGATAACCATACCCAAAATCAGTCTAAGCTTGCTGTAACACCACTTGACTTAGCCAATATGTATCGTAAAAAAAATCACATACAAGAAGAGGCTGAGCAGCAAGTTTTCGTTGATATTCCAGTATTTTCCACAGACGAGCAGAGCACACAAGGCATAGAATTATCTACGGAAATACTACAGAAAACATCGTCAATTTCTGGTATCTCTCCAGCGCTCATGCCACAGCGTAGATTATTAGATACTCCTACAACTTTTGCCTCTTTAGACGCTCAAGATTTACCAATTATTCGCGAATATTCTGCAGGAGGGCTTGTATTTGACACACTCGGGCGTGTCGCAATTATTGCTCGTCATTCCAGAAGCGGACATCTCGAATGGTGTTTACCAAAAGGACATATTGAAAAAGGGGAAACGCCCCAAGAAACTGCTGTTCGTGAAATTCATGAGGAGACTGGCATTGTAGGTGAAGTAGTGGATTCAATCGCAACCATAGACTATTGGTTCACAGGCACATCTCATCGTGTACATAAACTAGTACATCATTTTGCATTACGCTATGTGAGCGGCAATCTTTCAGTATTAGGGGATCCTGATCATGAAGCAGAAGATGCAATATGGGTTAATTTTAAAGAATTAAATAGTGTATTAAGCTATCCAAATGAACGAAAGATTGCATGGCTCTATGCAAAAAAAGCACATAGGCGGTCTCACAGTGACAAATCTCGCGAGTAAGCACTACACCACGCACTCAGCGCATAATTCTTCGCATACATCACTAGAACGTACCTTAGTTTCTTCATTGCAAGTTTTAAAACACACTTGCAAAGTAACTACTTGCTTTACATTAGCTTCTCTTATAGTGCTCACATTGGCGATTGCTACGATTGGCATACGAAATATTCCATACTACGGCTTAGTGCGCACAGCGTACGCAGAAACTACGCCTGCAGATTCAAAAAATACCAATAACTCGAAAGTCAATAATAAACAATTCTTAGATACCAATCCACATAGTAGAAACATTGAGCTCAGCATAGTGCAAGCCACGCCCGTTGTAACTGACAAAAGTGGGTATCATCTTACTGCAACATTAAAAGCAAATACGGTACCCCTGCCAGAAGGCACAGTACAGCTTGCTATTAATTCCAGCTACACTTTTGTATCTCGTACTGATGTGCAAAATTGGGCGCAGGGTGAATCACTTATACCTACACCACAAATTTTAGGATCTGCAAAAATCACGAAATTACCTGCTGGTAGTACTACCACAATCCGCTTTGACATACCATCGAATAAACAAGAACTACAATCTATTTGGCATTGGGGTCCTAAGCCGCTGAAAATTACGTATTTTTCACAAGATTATTCACGCTATAAATCAATATATTCTTTTTTAACACGATCGAATGCCGGAATGCACGCAACATCTTCACCGGCAATGAATCTTACTGCTGTTATGCCAATACTGGCAGCAACACAGCGAATCGTAAAAGATGGCACCGTACAACCTAATTTTCACGCTGACGCAACATTACAGGCTCATAAAAATGACGTCCAACGTATTCTTGAAAAAGCTGATTTAATTAGCAAACATACAAAGTTGCAAACTATTGCAGATGCAAACACATTGCAAGCAGCACATTCACTAATGTCACCAAGCGCCTACATGCAACGAAATGGATTCGACATTAGCGCATATGCAGACGACTACAATGATAGTATCTACCGTTTTGCAGGCATTGATAAAGCAGATTGGTCAGCTCGTAGTTCACTATTCAATCAAACTAATCCAACTGCAAAAAATTCCTCTAACCTACATAAAACGCAGCACCCTAACGAAACTACTCATACTTTTCCACAATCCTACGCATGGCAAACTCATGGCAACTGGACACTTGCAGCTCTAATGCAAGCAAAACGTAACGGATACAACACTGTTATTGCAACGAATGAATTTGACGCCAGCGCATCACAATTTGCCGTTAGTAATGGAGTTTACGATATTAATACTCCTGCTGGAAACGTACGCGTACTAGCACCACAATTAGTGCTTACCACACTGGCAAATGGTAAACCTACTAGCACTCATGCTGTAAGCGAACGCACTCAAGCTGGGCGCATTAATCGTCTCATAGCACAAAGCGCGTTTTATCAAATGGAACAGCCGTATATCAGCCGCAATATTCTTATCACTTTTTCCAATAACACGTCTGTATCCAGTATCGATGCTGTTATGAACGCATTAGAACAATCGCCATGGCTTTCACTCAGCAGCCTCAATACCATGGCACGCCTTGAACAAAACACATTGCCTTATTGGAAACAAAATAGCATTATGCGCGCTATTCCTCACAGTAGCGGCATATCCGCAAAATCAGCCTCTTTAAGACGTACCACTCTCAAGAATTTAGCTCATCGTCGACAAGACGTTATACGACTTACCAAACATATTCTTGATTACAATGCTGCTAATCAATCACACAACACTGAAGGCGATGCCCAAGCACTTGCTAAACAAACGGCAAAAACAAAGAAAACTATGAACGCAAAAACTTGGGGGGAGCATGTACTACAGCTCTATGACGATATCGCATTCCACGAGCTAGCTAATAATACGACGGTACAGTCTCATACAATAACACTTAAGAAAAGCAATACCCAAAATAAACAATTCAACAAATCAGATTTACGTAACGATACCGCCCAATATTTCACCAGCGCACTACTTAACAAAATCCGTATTATTCCACCACGCGGAATCACAGCAGTAAGCGAAACTGCCAGTATGCCAGTTACCATTAGCAATGCACACCCTTACCCTGTGCGAGTATATTTATCCGCCGATACGCATGCTATGGAAATCGTTACACGCCGTAAAACTTTGGTAAATATTCCAGCAAATAGCGAAACCCAAGTTACTTTACCGCTGCGCATTACGACTTCAATTCACACTCAAGCCACTTTTGTACTGGAAGATAGACAACATCGCATATTTTCACAACAGCAACGCACACTCATTACTAGCACACTGCAAATTAGCGATAAAAGCGGTACGATTATCATAATATTTGCCTTCATGCTTGGTGCACTTGGTCTTTGGAGGCAATTCCACCGTAAGAAGGATCCAGACGAATGAGTTCAGTAGGTCGCAATTCTGTTATTATGGCTAGCGGAACAGCAGCATCACGCATTACTGGTCAAATACGCACTATTTTGCTAGCTGCAGCTCTTGGAACAACGGGCTTAGCTGCAAACGCATATCAAGCTGGATCCATGATTCCACAGCTCATCTATACGCTTGTTTCTGGTGGTATTTTTAATGCTGTGTTAGTGCCGCAAATTGTGCGTACACTAGAGAAGAAAAATGCGGAAGAACGCCTCAATAAGCTTATTACTTTTGCTATCGTTCTACTTCTTGGTGTTACTATTCTTATGTCTGTAGCAACACCTTTACTCACTATGCTCTATGCCGGCGGAAATGCCGAAATGCAGACTCTCACCTGTGCTTTTACCTTATGGTGTATGCCACAAATCTTTTTCTATGGATTGTACACGGTTCTTGGTCAGATACTTGCCGCTAAAGGTCGTTTCGCAATGTACGCGTGGAGTTCAGTTGCAGCTAATATTATTAGTTGCTGCGGTTTTGGTGTTTTCATTCTACTTTTTGGAAAAGTAAATCAAGCACCACTCAGTTTCTGGAATGGCTCTACTTTACTACTCACCGCTGGTTTCTGGACTTTTGGCGTTGCCGCGCAAGCTTTAGTACTCTTTTGGCCACTGATGAAAAGCGGCATCCAATATCATCCAAGCTGGGGAATACGAGATATCGGTCTACGTTCTATGGGTCCTGTTGCCGCATGGAGTATGGGTATTGTGATTGTTACGCAAATTGTTGTAATGATTACTACACATATCACTACTAGCGTTCCATTTATTGCAGAACAACGTTTAGGTTTAAATCAATTTGAAGTAGCTGGCAATGCTACTTATCAAAACGCTTACACCATGTTCTTGCTACCATACTCATTGGTCGCAGTATCGGTAGCAACTGCTATTTTCCCTAAAATTTCGCGAGCTATTGCTGCGCACGATTTGCATATCGCACGTAATGATTTGAGTGAAGCTCTTCGCCACGTAAGTTTAATTATGTGCTTCTTTACCGTTGTCTTTATTGTTATTCCAACGCCTATTTCACTGGCTCTGATTCCTTCAATCAGCATGCAAGAAGCTAATCTTATGGCAGCACCATTAATGATGTTGGCATTTGGCTTGCCTCTTACTAGTAGCTATTTAATTATTCAACGAACATTTTTTGCATTTGAAGATGGTAAAAGTCCGTTCATTTTTGCTTTCGCTCAACTTTTTACTGAACTTATCATTTTTGTTTCTTGCATTAATTTTTTGCCACCTACTTACTGGGTTACAGCTTTAGGAGCTGCAGTATCGATAAGCTACATTCTTACTTTTCCATCATTAGTTCATATGCTACGTAATCGTTTTGAACATAATCTAGATGATCGTAGACTCGTAATATCTCATATAAAAATTGTTGTTGCATCTGTAGTATCTATTGCAATTGGTTTTGTAGTGCGCGAACCATTATTACACGCTTTCAATCTTAATGCACCAAATTTGCATGGTGTATTACGTTGGATGAACGCTATTCTCATCTGCGCAATAATGACTATTCTTATTGCCTTAATTTACCTCGCAATACTTTTGTTGCTCAAAGCTAATGAACTTATAGATTTATCTCGTCCAATAATCAGTAAACTTGCGCAAAAAATTCCTGCCCTTGCACCACTTGCCAAAGTTTTTAACGATACCGAGCATCAACAATCGCAACAACATCAAGAAAAACACACCGTTGCGCGCAGAGTTCAGTCTCATACGCAGTCCCATCAATGATGAAATGAGGAATTTTAATAACTAGTATTCATATTTTCTTATGATAATCTGTGATGATTTTGGAAATTATTACAATATCAACAAAATTACTGTACATAACATGACGTTTCATCAGTACAATGAGATGGTAGTAAAAAATATTATTAATATATTGTGTATGCGTAGGAAGATGAGGAACACATGGAACCTCGGTTGGGAGATATTGTACTGAATCGATACGTTTTAGTATCGCTTCTGCGCAATGAAGCAGGCTTGCAAGTTTGGCAGGCTAATGACCATATACTTACGCAAGATTGTCAGCTTTTTATCGTACGAAATTCGCATTTCTTGCCAGAAGTAAATGCTATCGCTTCTACTTTGGCCTTATCACACAATCGTCGTTTTACACAAGTGCTGCAATTACAACATCATGACGCTGTGGCGATTATTATTACAGCGCTTGATCGCGGTGTTACTATTAATGATTATTTAGCTCGCAAAGATGCTCCATTAAGCTATGAAGCTATACGAACAATCGTTGCAGAAACCGCACAAGCGCTCAGTAAATTGCTCGCAAATAATATTACTCATCACGCTGTTTCTAGCGATACAGTTCGCATCAGCTCGTCTGGAATTGAGCTTGCAGACACCCCAGTAAGTCCTCTTCTAGAAGATATAACGCAACTGCGAGACGATAATCATCCTATCGCAAAACAAAGCATAGAACATACTGCCACACGTCAACTTGCATCATTACTGTACACTCTTCTTACAAGAACGTCGTCACGCGTGCAAGCTCATTTTGATGCCTCACTGCTGCCAGATAATACGCCTTCCGAGTTCCGAATGATTTGTACAAGAAGCCTGGCTGCTCATGAGAATAGCAACATCGTTCCTATGGCTTCTATTGCAGAATTAATGGCATTGTTAGGATCTTATACACCGTTGTCTCAGCTTACTCAACAGGATATTGAGTTTAATGGTAAAACTAGTGTTGCTTCTATTAGTAATGTCCATCTAAAGAGTGCAGAAGATAGCGAAATACTTCCATTGCCAGAAGATTTTACACAAACTGAAGAGCAATTTAATGAGCAACTTCTGCAACGCGCTGAACAAAATGTTAATAATCTGTCTTCAGCATCATCGCTCAATACACTTGCTCGCGAAAGTAACAAATCTACAAAATTCGGCAAGGGTTTTAAAAATGCCGGAAGGACACTCGGATCGTTATTAAAGCATGGCAATGCTCGTGCAGATGCACAGAATAGCGATGCCGACAGCCTTAATGATGATGGCAACACTAGCACGGACATAGATTTTCATGATATTGCAGCAGCAGAAATGGCTAATATTTTAGCTCCTACTGAGCTTGATACCGACGATGTTATTTTCCCAACATTATCGGCATCATATAAGCATTTTCCTGATTCTGCTACGTCACGTAATGTTTTTGAACAAACTGTTAATAAACAGAATAAAGAAATAAAAAATGCTACAAACAAAGCAAGCGTAATTGGCAGTTTTGATTTTGAGAATTTGCTTGCAGAAAATACGCAGCATACTGAGTTGATGACTCGACCAAAGAATTTGATTTCTGAAGGCGAGTCTACCGGTCGCGTTCCAGTTGTAGATACCCACGGGAGGTTTATTGCGCCGGGCGAAGAATCAGCTCGAGCACTCCGCGACGAAATCAACAGCAGACAGAGTGAAGATCAGCCAGTGAACAATACGCCGTCTTTGCCACCAAGTTTCCAACCTATCGAACAAGCTGCAGCCCTACATAAGCAAAAGCAGAATAATCAGAGCAATAATGGCACTATTGCAGACGCTAAGATTTGGTGGGGTTTGTCGACTAAAGTAATTGCGATTGGCGCAGTTTCTTTGCTTCTTATTGCCGGATTAGCTCTAGCATTACACGGTTTATTCGGCACACATGAAAGCGCAGACAACTTTGGTAATAATGGTTCATGGGACAGCACTAATCTTGAGAATGTGCCGTTTGGCAGTCAAGGCATTTTACCGCAAGAAAAGCAGCCTGCCAAAAAACATATAGGTCGCAAACAAGTTCGTGCTGTACCAAAGCCTAAAGTTCCTACAAACACTGTTGCATATCAGGCAGACCGGTATCAATTCCTTAGTTTCCCTGCTCAACAGCCTGGTTATGGATATTATATTCATCTGACTGAGCCACAAGCAGTATACCGTTTTGTTATCTCAATCCGTACTTCTGGTGGACATGCTTATTTATTGGCGAATACCAAAAACGATCCAACCAAGGGCACACAAGTTGCAGAATTTACGTTTGATGAGAGTGGAACCACAGACGTGAAACTTACGAAGATTGTGAAGTCACAAGATTTTATGTTGTGGGTTCCAAAAGATAGTATGCCTAAGAATAGTCTCTACATTAATTCCGTAAAACTGTATTGATTATTGGCGATAATACTGCTAGCTATTACATAGTAATGCATAAAAATTATGTACTGCTTTATAGTTAGCAGTAGCTTCATCATTGTTGGTTTCTTAACTTCCGTTCCGCAACAATAAACTATTATTTTAAAAAATATTACAAAAGGATAATACTCGCATGAAAAATGATATTCGTAAAGTAATTATTATTGGTTCAGGCCCTGCAGGATACACTGCAGCAATTTACTTAGGTCGTGCCGGATATAAGCCGCTTATTATTGCTGGCGCACTTACCCCTGGAGGTCAACTTATGAATACCACTGAGGTGGAAAATTACCCAGGTTTTCCAAATGGTGTTCTAGGTCCTGATCTTATGGAAAGCATGCAACAACAAGCAGAGAAGTTCGGAGCAGAGATTCTTCTCAACGATGTCACTTCCGTAGACTTTAGCAGCCCTATAAAGCGCGTAACTGTAGATGATGGTGTAACTTACGAAGCTGAAGCTGTTATCGTTTCTACGGGCTCACAGGTGCGTAAATTAGACGTTCCTGGCGAACAGGAGTATTCCGGACGAGGCGTATCGTATTGTGCAACATGCGATGGGTTCTTCTTCCGAGGAAAGCCAATTACTGTTGTGGGCGGCGGAGATTCTGCTTTTGAAGAAGCACAATTCCTTACACGCTTTGGATCTTCTGTTACTTTAATTCATAGACGTAGCGAATTTCGCGCTTCAAAAATTATGGTTGATCGTGCGAAAGAAAATGAAAAAATTAAGTTCATACTTAATAGTGTTGTAGAAGAAGTTCACGGAAATGATACAGAAGCTACGTCACTTACCGTTCGCAATGTCATGACGGGAGAAACTCAAGAAGTTGAGTCAGCTGGCTTGTTTGTAGCAATTGGCCATACTCCAGCAACGAAATTCTTAGGAAATGCACTAGCTCTCAATGAAGATGGTACTATCGCAGTAGAAGGTGCTTCAACGCGCACATCTATTAAGGGCGTGTTTGCATGCGGCGATGTAGTTGATAATGTATATCGTCAAGCTATTTCTGCAGCTGGCATGGGGTGCCGAGCAGCTCTTGACGCCCAAGCTTATCTCAATGAAAAGGATGCTTAAAACTTACTCAAGTAAATGCAAACCGTCAGTAAATCTCATACCATATTTGAAAAGTTTTACACTCATTCACTACCATTGAGCATTTAAGCATATATAGCAATCGGCTGGACCTGTTCCACGTGAAACAGAGGAGCATCCTATGCCTTACCCTGCACTCTCACACACAACTTGCCCAGCCGAAATACTACAATATTAACTTTTAAAATTATCAACTAACTATGAGCCAGCTGATAGTACCGCGCTCAATCCGCATTTACATAGCAGCAGAATCTGCAACTGGCTCAGCAACTGGCTCAGCGCTAGAATCTACATCCATAGTTTCTATGTCGACATCACCTAAGTCAGCAGAAGCATCGAGGTCACCCAAATCAACATCATCGAGGTCGCCCAAATCGCCTAGGTCATCGAGGTCACCAAGATCATCTAATTCACCAAGGCCATCGAGGTCACCCAAATCGCCAAAACCGTCTAAACTGTCAGCAGCATCCTCAAAATCAGGCAACTCACCACTCTCACCAGTTGGCGTAACTTCAGGCTCTTGAACATCTTCAACGACTACACCTTCATCAGGATTACCCTTCGGATAATTATCATAAAAATGCCCACCATCTGGAAGTGTCTTAAACGAAGGAACTAACTTCTCTTGGGAATGCCTTAACAAACCATTTTTATCGCGCCATTCAAGCCACACGGTAAAGCCCTTAGCACCGGCCTGTGGAATAAGCGAATCCTCAGGCACTCTGTTAGTCAACAGATTGTTAACACTCGTCTGAGTTCGAGAAATATCGTCACTTATCACTTTACCGTCAGGAGATTCTACAGTAGACATAGGGCCAAACTGAGCGTAGAAAGGCAACACCTGCTTAGTCGTATTACCATATACGGCACCTGGAAGTAACTCAGCAAAGGTCACCGTAGTATTGTTCTTGCCAACGTTGGCCTGCAAATTTTCCTTAACAGCAGTACCCTCGAAGCAATAAGAACGCTCAACAGCATCTTCTGTAGTAGCCTCTTCCTGAGCAGCCTCTTTTGCATTATCTTCAGAAATTGCGTATTTTTTCAGAGTGCCTTTTTCATATGGAACTTCATCCATGCGAATGTTCGTAACATAAGCCTTTTCTTCGGCATTTAACGGGAAAAATGACCAATCTACGTCAACAGCAAATCCAGTAGGTTCCATATTCTTGTACCAGTACGATAACACCTTCAGATCTTTTACCGAATTATCTGAGCGCACATTGTATTCGACATCTACGTTTGCAGAATACTTTCCAATCTTGCTGACGGATACTTTGTTGATATCAACATCACTTCCGTCGCGCCACGTGGAACAATTAGCGTAAGGAGTTCCCGTCAGTCCTGCACAAAAATCGCCTTTGGTTGGAATGACAAATAATGGAGACTTGCGAGGTGTGCCACCAGAAATTACAGCAGCGAAACCCGAATTGACATCTTCTGGATAAGTACTTAACGATTTTATAAATTCGTCGCTTAACGCAAAAGTTTCAGTAGGATTGGCTTCATCCACAGTCCAAGCATTGTTAACGACATTAACAGGTGCAATGTAGAATGTGCCTGCGTTATTATCACCGTGAACAACGGTATAACCTTTTGGAATTTCTATATTATGATCATTTCGATAAAATATAGCTTGAACTTTGCCGGTTTCTTCAGCTTTTTCATGAGCAGCATGAATAGCCTGTAAATACAGTTTTTTATTCTCTGCGTTTAAGTTTTCAGCAGCAAGCCAAGATTCAGGAGAATACTGCGGCTCATCAGCATATGCAGGACCAGCAAGCGCCATTCCTCCGGCTAATGTTGCTACTGCAACCATAGCAGCGCACCACTTTTTATTCATTAGCATTTCCTCTCTTTCGATGCGTAGCATATGAATTTTGCACAAAAATAGTCACCCAACCTGCAAATACAACATGACAAGCAGCATAACTACTATTGAAAATAATACTCCCCTATTCGGTTGAGGAAAACTCCAAAACTTGAGAATACAATCATTTACAGTCTATTGAACAGTTTAATATGGCTAGTTTGTTGCGTTATTGGTACGTTTGTCAGCGATACTTTTGCGTGTCTTCTATAAACTTTGACTCATATTTCAAGTAGTTGTTCTGGGAGTTTAAGTAAATTTCAGCATCGTACTTCTCATTACTATTTTCCTTTTTAGTAATCACTCGAAATGTACTCAAAATTGAGTTTGCATATTTTGAACATAACACTCATAGATTCACAGCGCTCTTATACACATACACACGGTTGACTTCACTGCCAACAAAACACAATTGCTAAGCTTTATGAATCAACAAGTATTCACACATACAAACTTCTAAACTTATTGCTGTTGCTTTACTACCAATAAATCAACTATACGCTGCATTTCTTCGGGAGAAGAAAATACAATCTCAATGCGACCATGATTCTCTGTGCCTTTAATAGCAACTTTGGTTGCAAAATGTTCCTCCAATTGTTTACGAATTGGCGAACCTGCCCATTTATTATTACGACGATTACGAGTACGAGTTATACCATTAGGTGAATGCTCTGTTTTAATGGAAACAATTTCTTCAGTACTTCGGACAGACAAACCTTCAGAAATAATTCGATTAGCTAAATCTTCCATCTCTTCTGGAGTTTCTAAACCAAGCAAAGCACGAGCGTGACCTGCAGATAGCACACCAGATGCTACATGCTTCTGCACGCTAGCTGGAAGATTTAAGAGTCGCAGGGTATTTGCAATTTGTGGACGAGATTTCGATACAGATTGTGAAAGCTGTATCTGTGTTAAACCGAAATCATCAATCATTTGCGAATATGCAGCAGCTTCTTCCAGAGGATTCAATGCCACGCGATGAAGATTTTCGAGTAACGCATCACGTAACATATTTTCATCAGAAGTCGTGCGCACAATTGCTGGCACAGTATCTAATCCAGCAATCTGTGAAGCACGCCACCTACGTTCTCCCATAATAAGCTCATAGTGTGCAATTTGCTTGTCACTCTTATCGGCATCTTCAATTGGTCTTACAACTATAGGCTGTAATACGCCAACTTCTTTGATTGAAGAAGCAAGTTCCCGCAACTCATCTTCGTCAAAAATGGTACGAGGCTGATGAGCATTAGGTTTAATATCAAGCGGCTTAAGATGATCTAAATAACCACCTTTAATTGGTTGCAAAGATTGATTTTCTACAGTTTCCTCTGTTGCTGTAGATGCGGATTGTTCAGTGACAATTTCATCTTTTTTGCTTTCTTTTTTTATCCTTGATGTGAAAGCTGTTGAAGCAGAGTCACCAAAAAAGAAATCCATCGGACGTGCAACATCATCAAGAGATGGCATTGTAGAACGCTTTCGAGCATGTTTATTAGACTGCGCTAACAATTTGTTTTCACGTGAAACATCACCAACCTCATCTTCATGTTTTTTATCAGCATGAGGAGCAATTGAATTAAGCATGCTAGGCACTTTTGTTTCATGTGAAACATGATTCAAGTTAACAAAATCTTGTTGTACTGTTTCATGTGAAACATTGTTCTCACTTTTTTGTTGTACTGTTTCATGTGAAACATTCTCTTGTAAATTCGGCACTGAATCAACAAGAGTGTCTTCGCCTGGTAAGGCTGGAAATAGGGCGCCCAAGCCTTTTCCTAAACGAGATTTATTTCCACTCATCATTCATTCTCCCCTTGTTATTTCTGCTGATTAGCATCTTTCTTTGCAGCAATAACTGACAATACAGTTTTTGAACGTTTCGCTATTTCTAACGCAGCTTCGCGGTATGATATAGCGCCAGCGCCACGTGGATCATAGGTAATAACACTTTGATTAAAGCTAGGAGCTTCAGGTATTTTCACAGTACGAGGAATGGTAGTTTCTAATACGATATTAGGATAATGATTCTTAACTTCCTGAAAAACTTCTCGTCCTAATAGAGTGCGCTTATCAAACATTGTCACTAGCATGGTTGAAACAACCAAAATTGGATTGTAATGCTCCTGAACCAGCCCAATGGTTCGTATAAGTTGCCCTAATCCCTCTAGTGCATAATATTCAGCTTGGATTGGAATAAGCATCTCTTGCGCTGCGCACATAGCATTAATTACTAGCAAGCCCAAAGAAGGAGGGCAATCAATAAAAACATAGTCGTAATGGTCAGCGCAATTATCAAGATATGACTCTATAGCATCCTTCAAAAGATTATTGCGATTATCTATATCAGCAAGTTCCAATTCAGCACCACTCAAATCTATAGATGCTGGAACTACATCAAGACCGTTAATATCTGGGCACGCACATTTTACTTCCGCTATACTTTTTCGCCCTTCAATAACATCATATACAGAGGAATCTCCAGAAGCATGTGGCACGTTAAAAGCTGTAGAAGCATTACCTTGCGGATCCATGTCAATAACAAGTACACGTGAACCACTGATTGCCATGGCTGCAGCAAGATTAACGGCGGAACTCGTTTTACCAACACCACCTTTTTGATTGGCAACTGCAATAAAACGCGTCTTTTCTGGTTTAGGATACGTTGCTTGCTCAAGAGCATGAAAACGGGACGTCAAATCTGCTAATTCAATACCTAGCGACGACTTTGAATCTCCAAAAATACGTTGAATGGTTTCTGCAGCTGACTCCACAACATATCACCCCCCACACATAATGATGAAGATGCAAAAAGAATTCTGTGCTTCAAGTTTCCTTGTTTCTATGGACATAAAAAGTGCAAAATTGTTTCATGTTTCATGTGAAACATGAAACATATTGACAAGCTAACACATAAGTTACAAAACTTTAAAATTAAGCTTTGTCGACGATTACGACAGTAGTCGGCTGTAAGCCAGGCGCAACCTGTGCTTCAAGAATACGAGGATTTATGCCGCCAGCTTTACGAATCATCTTTGCAGCTTTTTCTACTTCTGTTTGGGCAGATTTTCCCTTTAAAGCAATCAAACTTCCATGAGTCTTTAACAAAGGAATCGTCCATCCAGCCAATTTTGTCATAGGAGCTACAGCTCTGCATGTTACTACGTCAAAAGGTGGAATAGTATGTGATTTAATTTTTTCAATAACTTCATCTGATCTACCATGAAAGATAGTAACATTATTTAAACCCATAAGCGCAACACACTCGCGCAACCAATCAACTCGACGCTCCATTGGTTCGATGAGAGTAACATCATAATCAGGCAAACAAGCTGCTACAACTAACCCTGGAAAACCTCCGCCACTGCCTACATCAGCAACTCTTTTTTGCTTACTTTTTTCTACAGCTGCACGAATAAAAGGCACAACAGCCGCAGAATTTAATATGTGACGTTCCCACAAAATCCCCATATCTCGTGGTCCAACCAGACCTCGCAATAAACCTTCTTTTTGCAGTTTCACGTGAAACAACACACATTGAGACAATGCTTCACCTAAAATTTCAGCTAACAGCGAAGAACCATCAAGCTCATCAACTATACCCTGAGAGTTCTCTTCTGCTTGAATACTAATACTCTGACTAACTTGAGCATCGTGAGCAGATTCAATATCTTCCATCATTCTCCGTATTTGCCTTCTAGTATTTTGCAATAGTTTCCAATATTACACAATTTTTAATATCTCATAAAAAGCAATAAAAGTAACACAATCAAACATTATTGTTCAATCATGTTACTTTTACCTATTTTGCTTGTTCTTGTAATTCAAGGAATTCAAAATGCTAAGATTTCTTATTCTTCCACATATTCCTCATCATCAAGAACATCGTCATCAACTTCATCACTCATATGAGCTGGAAGATACACTGTCACATACCGATGAGGCTCCTCTCCATGTGAACGTGACCGTAATCCCTCATCACGCACCGTATCGTGTATCACCTTGCGCTCAAACGAATTCATCGGTTTCAAATCCACAGGTTCACCGGTTTCACGCACTTCATCAACTGCATCTAATGCAATATCACGCAAATGCTGACGCTTACGCTTTAAGAAACCATCAACATCAACGATTAAATGCGAACGGTCACCAGTTTTCTGCTGAATAGCAAGACGGCTTAACTGTTGCAAAGCATCAACTACTTCACCTTCGCGACCAATCAAATGCTTGATATCAGTATCATCATCAGCAACAATTTGAATCATTGGTCGATTATTACGTACACCCATCTCAATATCACCCTCATAATCGGCAATATCAAGCAGTCCTTCCAAATAATCCGCAGCAATATCAGCTTCTTCGTTGAGCTGATCAACTGTCCTCTTCTCATCCTGTACCATTACTTACTCCTTATCGTGATTTAAAAACTCACGTTGCAAAATTCTGAAGTCTAGTTTAGCGGATAATAAAGCCAAATAAATAATTTTTTAAGAGTTATTTTATGAACTCTATTAAGCGCTCAACATACTCTATTATTACTTTTTCGATACTTTACGCTTGCGTTGAGGCTGCTTACGCTGGAATCCTTCTGCTTCTCTACGTTCGGCTTCCTCACGAGCTTCTTGAAGCTTTTCTTCTTCAATAGAAGGTAAACCCTCGCGTTGACGACGTGCTGTTTCCTTTTGGTAATCTCGTTTTGTTTTTTCCTCAGCAGCTGGAGAACCTGGAGTTGGGAATGCATAAACTTGCCAAATAGAACGCAACATATTAACGATATTGTTCACTAACCAGTACACTAACATTGCAAATGGCATAGCAAATGCAGAGAATACATAAATCAGTGGGAAGCCCCACATCATCAGCTTCTGCATTGTATATTGACTACCCTGTTTAGCTTCAGGAGGCAGGTTCTTACGAATATTATTAAACTGCATGTACCACATTGCTGCACACATGAGTACAACAAAGATTACAATTGTGACTTTCCCAGTTATTTGAACCGTCATAAAAGTATCTGCTACACCAACACCAAATACATGCGTCTTAACGAACTGCTGTGCTGTAGCAACATCAAAAGCACCAAGAGAAGCATGCTTGCCTCTAGCAATAAATGGAATAACTGAAAGCGTATACCAAATACTCATAAAGGCTGGACCTTGAATCATCATAGGTAAGCACGAACCAGCAGGATTAGCATTATTATCCTGGTACAGTTTCATCATTTCACGCTGCATAGCTTCTTTACTAGCAGCATCAGTTTTGCCTTTATACTTTTGTTGGATTTTTCTAACCTTAGGAGCAATAGCTTGCATTTGACGCATGCCCTTAATGCTTTTGATGAATGCCGGGAAAATGCATGCATGCACAACTAACACCAAGAAAACAATTGACAAAACCCACGAAAAGCCAATCTCATTCATTCCTAGCATAGTTAAGAAGTTATGGAATAAGTGCATAACTTGAGTCATCAGCCACTCAACCGGCGTTAGGATTTTATAAAACCATCCCAAAAATCCTTTATCAAGTAAAAACTCATTTTGATTAAACATTAGTTTTCCTTGTCTTCTTCAGCCAAGGGAGTTAACCGTGGCTCTTCATGTGCTTTAGACCAAGTGTACCTATAAAAAATCGAATATTTACGTGGCACATCATCAATACTGCAGCTGGTCCATGGTCTGCAGCGAAGAAGACGCAGCACTGCAAGAATACCGCCTTTTATCGTTCCATATCGGGAAATTGCCTCGATAGCATAACGAGAACAAGTAGGATAATAACGGCAACAAGCTGGTCTTTGGGCAGAAATAGTACGCTGATACCATTGAATGGCACGAATCACAACTGTAGTACTAAAACTTTTTTTATTATGCATAAAAATAAGTACCACACTTTCAAGAGATAAGTAGCGATAAGCACTAACTTATTGATTATCTTCATGCAATTCACAACCTCGTGCAGACTGCAAAACCACACTAATTTTGCCAAATAGCTTTTCAATTTGCTGATACAAGGAATCAAATGAGGATTGAGCTGCAGTAGGTTTTGCTCGTAATATAACATCACATCCTACCGGCAATAAAGATTCACATTCTCTGGCAATTACTCGCAAACGTCGTTTCACTTTATTGCGAACTACAGCCTTCCCCACTGATTTAGATACAGCAAGACCTAGCCTCTTGGCATCCTCAGATTTTTGAGAGTGCACGTAGGTATCACAAAGAGCCGCGGGATTGTTATTTCCAAAACCCGTGGCAATACATCCTAGACTTGCATTTCTGTCTTCGTTAGGTGAGTAACATACGGACATATCGTCACGCATAACATAATGCGCGACGATATCCCGCGAACTCACTTTGCGCCGTTTTTTGAGAACCGCAACAAAATCACGGTGGCTTTTCAGCCTTTCCATACCTGACGACGCTACCTTAACTCAGGCAGATAACGACTTACGGCCCTTGGCACGACGACGATTGATTACTGCACGACCAGCACGCGTACGCATACGAACGCGGAAGCCGTGCTTCATGTGACGACGACGGTTATTCGGCTGGAATGTCCTCTTCATAACTAATGCTCCTGTATTCAGCCACGCAAAAGCGTGGCCCCGTATGAGTCAAGCTCTACTAAAATACTCTTACCCCTCACCAAGAGTCAAAACTCCACCTTTTATGAGTGCATCTAGTAATGTGTAATCAACCTAACAAAAAATAAATTCTTCACATTTCTATTACATTTTAAATTTGATTAAAACGTTGGAAAATAGCCAAAATTATGCTTTATACTTATCCACAAATTACACACATGTTATTCACAATTAAGTAATTTCAACACGCTAGACTGTGGATAACTTCGTAGGGTTGGAGTAAACATATCTTACTGATACTTATTTACGCACTTACACGCATGAAACACGGGTTAATGTAATCCCATTCATGCACTCTAATAAAGGTTGGGGGTGAAATGGCTGATACTTTAGGCGACACGACATCGCAAGCTGCTTTGGTTTGGTCTAATACGCTTACTGTTTTACAGCATAACGCCCTTTTAACTGCACGTGACAAAGGCTGGTTTGAAGGCGTTCAGCCAGAAGCAATTTTTGGTACAACTATTGTTTTGTGCGTATCAAATGCAGAAACGCAACAAGCACTACAAAATGAGCTTAATGCACCATTGCTCACTGCCTTAAAAATTTGCACTGGCAAAGATATGTTTCCTGCTTTTAGGATTGTTCCACAGTCTGAACATCAAAAAAAGCCTGTACAAAATTCTTCAACCCCGGCATCCCCACAGGTACAACGCACTGATCGTGCGACCGTTGCATCAACAACTGGCTCTATTCCTTCTGCTGACAACACGTCACGACAAGATTCTGGTAATACTTTATCTTCAAACTCATCTTCAGTACCATTTGCAGACAAAAAGACAGTAAAACAAAAAGATCCGGCAATTTCTTCTCCTTCACAACCGGACTTTGATCATGTCACTGGAGTTTCCACATTACAACAAACTCACATGTCTTCATCATCTGTGTTATCTTCACAGCAAAAAATACCTGTTATCTCCCAACGCGATGCTGTTACGCATTTGAATGCTTCTGCAACTTTTGATACGTTTGTTCCTGGAGATTCTAATCGCTTCGCTAGAACTGTTGCATTAGCAGTTGCTGAAGGATCTGGGCGTGATTTTAACCCATTATGTATTTATGGCGGATCTGGTCTTGGTAAAACACATCTACTCAATGCTATTGGTAATTATGCTTTAGTGAAGGATGCTTCTCTTAAAGTTCGTTATGTTACGAGTGAGGAATTTACTAACGAATTTATTGAAGCATTGCAAACGCCAAATCAAAGTCAAGGTCAGATTGCTGCTTTTAATAGGCGTTATCGAGAAGTTGATGTTCTACTCATTGACGATATTCAGTTCTTGGGTGGAAAGGAAGCTACGCTTGAGCAATTCTTCCATACATTTAATTCTTTATATCAAGCAAATAAACGTATAGTTATTGCTTCTGATGTTGCGCCAAAAAACCTTAAAGGCTTTGAAGCACGTCTCATTTCTCGATTTGAATCAGGTCTTACTGTTGATATTAAGCCACCGGATTTAGAAACACGTATTGCAATTCTAAGAATGATGGCCTCGATGAATCATTGCAATGTTCCTAGTGATGTGCTTGATTTAATTGCTGAGAGATTTACGGAA
Source organism: Gardnerella washingtoni (assembly GCF_049262705.1). NCBI lineage: Bacteria > Bacillati > Actinomycetota > Actinomycetes > Bifidobacteriales > Bifidobacteriaceae > Gardnerella > Gardnerella washingtoni. Next base: position 1,476,874 of record NZ_CP058398.1, read on the forward strand.
AATATTCGCGAACTTGAAGGTGCTCTTACACGTGTTACAGCTGTTGCGTCTTTAAGTAATCAGCCTGTGAGTAAAGCTCTTGCAGAGCAAGCTTTACAAGATTTCTTTGCTACAGATATTGAAGTTCGACCGACTGATATTATCAGTCAAGTTGCGCAGTATTTCCACATGACATTTGATGAGCTTGTAGGTCGTCAGCGTACAAAAAATGTGGCACTCGCACGCCAAATTGCTATGTATCTCGCTCGTGAAATGACGAGTATGAGTTTAGTTGATATCGGTGAAGTTTTTGGTGGACGCGATCACACGACAGTTATGCATGCCTATACACGTGTAAGTGGTGAGATGCAGGAAAAGCAGGAAATCTATAATTACGTCATGGAATTGACGGTTCGTTTGAAGCAAAATCCGTCCGAAAGATAATAGTAAAATTAATTTTCCACCTTTTTGTGCAGATAGTGTTTATAAAATTCCGCAAAGTTATCCACATAGTTAATAACAAATGTGGGTAAAAGCTGCGGATAACCCGTGGAAAACGCCGTTCCAAAATGTTAACAACCCGTTTATAAAAGAACTTAAAATGTTAATAAGTTTCAAAATAGCTTTTGTTGTGGATAACTTGGCATTTTATCCACATGCCTCCTCAAAGTTTATCCACATTTTTCTTCTGTTCATAAGTCAGTGTTTTTGAGCTTTTTTCAGTTTTTTCCACATATTCACCTTGCTTATTAGTACGACTATCTTATCTACTTACTTATTAACAGTTACAACAATCCAAATTACGCAATAGCAAGAAAAACTTTCATATGTGACTTACTTATAAGATAGAATAAAGAAAGATTTTTTATAGAAACGAGGATGTATGAAAGTAGAAGTTAACTCTGCATCATTTGCTGATGCTGTCGCATGGACTACACGCGTAATAGATATGCGTCCTGCAAACCCTATTCTTGCAGGCCTAAAAATTGATGCAACAAATGGTACTTTGCAACTTTCTGCTTTTAACTATCAAGTTTCTAGTCGTCATCACATTGAAGCCGGTATTGATGAAGAAGGAAGCATACTAGTATTAGGCAAATTAATGGCTGATATTACTAAATCTTTACCTGCAGAAAAAACTTATTTAAGTTCAGAAAATAACACATTAACTATTACTTCTGGAAAATCTACCTTTACTCTTCAACTTATGCCGTTAGGCGAATATCCAGATTTACCTACACTACCTCAAAAATTAGGTCAAGTTGACGCACCTACTTTTATTCAAGCAGTGAATCAAGCTTCAGTATCTATTTCAAAAGAAGAAAATAGACCAGTTCTCACGGGTATCCAAATTCAATTTGATAACGATACTGTTACGATGACTTCTACAGACCGCTTCCGTTTATCAAGATCAACTTTTACATGGACACCCGAACATGATGATATTCATGCAGTCTCTTTAGTACGTGGCTCTTTACTACGAGATATTGCACATTCACTTGATGATCATCAAAATGTTCTTATTCATCTCAACGAAGAAGAACCATCATTATTAGGCTTTGAAAATTCTGGCAGGACAAGCACATCTCAACTCATTGATGGAGAATTTCCTTCAATAGATAGACTTTTTATTGATGAATATCCTATTCATGCAGTAATCAATAGACAGGCTCTTATTAATGCAATTAAACGCGTAGCTTTAGTTGCTGAAAAAAATGCTCCTATTAGAATGATATTTACTCATCAAGAGCTCATTTTAAGTGCTGGTAATGCTGAGGAATCACAAGCAAAAGAGATACTTGACATAGATATGGATGGTGAAGATATCACTGTTGCTTTTAATCCTAATTATTTACTTGAAGGTTTAGGTGCCATTGCAGAACCATTTGTTCATATGAAGATGTCAACGGCAGTAAAACCTGTCGAATTTAATGGTCAACAGGAAGCTGATGGTGATGAATCTATGAATTATCGCTACTTGTTGGTTCCAATGCGCTTTAATAACTAATTATTTTGCGGTATTACATTTGCTGTAGGTATTATATTTGCTATATTTTTCTATGCAATGTAATACCGCAATTTTTAGTAACTTATTAAAAATAAGAAAGGGTGATAAAGCAATGTACATTTCGCAAATTGCCCTTGATATGTTTCGTTCTTGGCATCATATTATTTTTGATTGTAAACCCGGTATTAATATTATTTACGGAAATAATGGATTAGGGAAAACCAATATTATAGAAGCATTAGAAGTAGCTAGTACTGGTTTTAGTCATCGTACTTCTTCAACAGTTCCTCTTATTGCTCGAGGACATGAAAAAGCAGTTATACGAATCAAAATATGTAATAATTATAATAATAAAGTACATATTCAAGCTGATACTAATGAGTCACATAATTCCTTGTCTACAAACGATGACACACAACAAACTATATATGAAATTATTCTTTCAATAAAAAGTGCTAACAGGGCTCGTATTAATGCTGGAAAATCGTTATATATGAGGGATATTATTGGTTCCTTACCAGTAGTTTCTTTTACTCCTCGCGACCAATCACTTATTATTGGTGATCCATCAATTCGACGTACTTTTATAGATCAAGCCGGATCTCTCTTAATTCCAAATTATGCGCAATTTTTACAAGAATTTAAACATGTTGCTCAACAGCGTGCAGCATTATTAAGAAATCTTCGAGATTCTTCATATAATAATCAATCTATTTCTTTGTCTGGATTAGAAATTTGGACTGGTAAATTCATTGAAACTGGAATTAAACTAACAAAAGTTCGTCAAAAAACTGTGCAAATTCTTAATCAATATTTTAAGAATTTTGTTACTCATATTACTAGTAATAAAGCAGTAGCAGAATTACAATATTTTCCTTCCTTTGAAGAAATTCTGCTTGTTAAAAGTACTGAAAATAATGGGATTATAAATCTTCTCAATGAACATTTTCAGCGTATTTATGAAGGTGAATTAGCTCGTGGGTGCAATCTCATAGGACCACATCGCGATGATATAGGTTTTATGCTTGATAATATGCCTGCTAAGGATTTTGCTTCAAACGGAGAATCTTGGACTCTTGCGATAGCAGCGAAAATGGCGCTGTGTGAAGCTTTAAAAAATGAGAATAATAGAGAAAATCCTATTATTATTCTTGATGATGTTTTTGCTCAACTTGATGAACAACGTCGTAAACAAATATTGAACTTTTCTCTTCAACAAAATCAAGTTTTTATTACTACTTCATCTCTTAATGACATACCTCATGAAGTCACAATTCACAATAACAATGTAATAAATATCGAAGATATATTAATCCAACAAAAAAATACTAATAGTATTGATCAAACTCACCAGAATATGTTGGGTGAAGTATTAGAACATCGTCATTATCAGCAAGAGAATAAATCATGATACCTATTAGTGTTACGCTCAAACTTGATACGCGTAAATTACCAGCAATTATTTTTGAATCATTTTCTATTAAGTCTGAACGTGAAGATAATCGTATGAAAAGAGCTGAAAAAGCTTGGGAAAATTTCGGCAAACCTGGTAGAGATCCTAATGCGTTATGTGGGGTATTACAAACTTTTGCTACCAATAATAAGTGGGATAAACAGCTTTCTATAGCAAAATTACGTGCTTCATGGAGTAAAGTCGTAGGTGAAAGTATTGCTCAACATTGCGAAATAAGTCAAGTTGTAAATAATGTGCTTATTATTCGAGCGCAATCTGCAGTATGGGCTACTCAACTTTCCTATTTATTACCTCAATTAAAGAAAAAAATTAATGAAAATCTTGCTCATGTTGACATTCAAGAAATTAAAGTTATTGGTCCAACTGCTGGTGGTTTAGGTCGCTGGAAAAAATAATTTTTATCTCGTTTTTAACTTTATTCCTATCATATTTTATAAAAATAATAAAAAGGGCTCTTATTAGCCAGAGGTCATACTATCTGTGTAGAATGTCGTATATTGTAGTTAAAGCGCTAGAATACCCTTTTATGTGCTTTCTAGCATGTGTTGGCTTTATAAATGCCTTGTAATATGAGGTAAATTGTGAAGGGATCTACGGTGACAAACGCGGAAGATAATTCGATGGCTGATGCCGTCGAAGGGCATAAGCTTGATGATGCTCAACTTGATGATTCGCTTGCTCCTGAACATTATGATGCGAGTGATCTTAGAGTTCTAGAAGGTTTAGAGGCAGTTAGAATCAGACCAGGCATGTACATTGGTTCTACTGGTCCTCGTGGTTTGCACCACTTGGTTTACGAAATTGTCGATAATTCCGTTGATGAGGCGTTGGCAGGTTATGCTTCTCACATTGAAGTGACTATTTTGCCAGATAATGCTATTCGTGTTGTTGATGATGGTCGTGGTATTCCAGTCGATGAAGTACCAGGTGAAGGTGTTTCTGGTGTTGAAACAGTTATGACAAAGCTTCACGCTGGTGGTAAGTTTGGCGGCGGCGGTTACGCTGTTTCTGGTGGTCTTCACGGTGTTGGTATTTCTGTAGTAAATGCTCTTTCTACTCGTGTAGAAATTGAGGTTCGCCGTCAAGGATTCCACTGGACTCAAACTTATGTAGATCAGCATCCTACTGCTCCTTTGGCAAAGGGTAAGCCAATGGAAGATGGTGAATCTACTGGTACTTCCGTAACTTTCTGGCCAGATGCAGCAATTTTTGAAACAACTGTTTATGATTTTGAAACATTGCGATCTCGATTCCAGCAAATGGCATTTCTTAATAAAGGTTTGAAAATCTCTTTAACTGATTTACGTAAGCCAGATGAAGCTGGTGATGAAGTTGCTGGAGATACTGAATCTACTGATGAAAAGAAACATCAAAGTGTAAGTTACCAGTATGAACATGGTATTAAGGATTATGTTGATTACTTGGTAAAGTCTCGTAAAGCTGTTCCAGTAGAGCCAGATGTTATTGATTTTGAGGCTGAAGATCTTGAAATTGGTATTTCTGCAGAAATTGCTATGCAGTGGACTGTTGCTTATTCTGAAGCAGTTCATACTTTTGCTAATACAATTTCAACTACTGAAGGTGGTACTCACGAAGAAGGCTTCCGAGCAGCACTTACTACGTTAGTGAATCGTTATGCTCGTGAAAAGAACATTTTAAAAGAAAAAGATACTAATCTTTCCGGTGACGACGTTCGCGAAGGCTTAACTGCGGTTGTTTCCGTAAAACTTACAACTCCACAGTTTGAAGGTCAGACAAAAACAAAGCTTGGTAATTCTGAAGCTAAAACTTTTGTTCAGAGAGTTATGACTGAAAAGCTTGGTGACTGGTTTGATGCTCATCCTAGTGAAGCTAAAAACATTATTCAAAAAGCCATGGAAGCTTCTCGAGCACGTTTGGCAGCAAAGAAAGCTCGTGAAAATACTAGGCGTAAATCTATTTTTGAAACAGCTGGTATGCCAGATAAGCTGAAGGATTGCCAATCTAGTAATCCTGAAGAGTGCGAATTATTCATCGTCGAGGGTGATTCTGCAGGTGGTTCAGCAATTCAAGGTCGAGATCCTATTACGCAAGCAATCTTGCCATTGCGCGGTAAAATTTTGAATACTGAACGCGCTTCAATCGATAGAATGATGAAGTCTGAAACTATCGAATCCTTAATTACTGCTGTTGGTGGCGGTTATGGTGAAGATTTCGATTTAAGCAAGGTTCGTTATCACAAAGTCATTATTATGGCTGATGCTGATGTCGATGGTGCTCATATTGCTACTTTGAATTTAACACTATTCTTCCGCTACATGCGTCCTATGATTACAGCAGGATACGTTTATGTTGCTATGCCTCCTTTGTATCGTTTGAAGTGGAGTAAGGGAGCACATGACTTTGTTTATACAGATGCCGAGCGTGATCGAGTTTTAGCAGAAGGTAAAGCTGCTGGTCGTCAACTTCCTAAAGGTGAAGGTATTCAGCGATATAAGGGCTTGGGTGAGATGAGCTATCAGGAATTGTGGGAAACCACTATGGATCCTGAACACCGTATTTTGAAGCAGATTCATATTGAAGATGCTGCTCGAGCTGATGAAACCTTCTCCATGCTTATGGGCGATGAAGTAGAGCCGCGTAGACTCTTTATTCAAAGAAATGCTCATGATGCAAGGTTTATTGATGCTTAAAAGTTAGTGATATATCTATGACACTAGAAGACATAAAACGTTAGTAAGCTATAAGAATACAAAGGAATTGCAGTGGTAGACGAAATAAATGCCGCTAATGATGGCGAAGAACGAGATCAACTGCCAGATGGTTCAATGGAACCACAAAGCCCTCAAGAATCAGATAATACTGATTATGGTTTAATGAAGGGTGCTCGCGTAAAGCACATGGATTTGCAGCAGGAAATGCGTGAATCTTACTTGGCTTATGCATTATCCGTTATTATTGAACGTGCTTTACCGGATGTTCGAGATGGTTTGAAGCCTGTTCACCGTCGCGTTATTTATGCAATGTATGACGGTGGTTATAGGCCTGATCGTGGATATAATAAGTGCTCTCGTGTTGTTGGTGATGTTATGGGTAAGTATCACCCTCATGGTGATTCTGCTATCTATGACACGTTGGTGCGTATGGCTCAATCTTGGTCTATGCGCTATATGCTTGTTGATGGACAAGGTAACTTTGGTTCTCCTGGCGATGATCCTGCAGCAGCAATGCGTTATACAGAATGCCGTATGGCACCTTTGGCTATGGAAATGGTACGAGATATTGATAAAGATACCGTTGATTTCCTACCAAATTATGATGGTAAAACGCAAGAGCCTACAGTTCTTCCAGCAAGATTCCCGAATCTTTTAGTGAATGGTTCTGCTGGTATTGCTGTTGGTATGGCAACTAATATTCCACCTCATAATATGCGTGAAGTGGCTGATGGTGTGCACTGGGCTTTGGAACATCCGGATGCAAGCAAAGAAGAGCTACTTGAAGCTTTAATTCAGCGAATTAAAGGACCTGATTTCCCTACTGGAGCAACCATTTTGGGTCACAAGGGAATTGAGCAAGCATACCGTACAGGTCGCGGCTTGATTACCATGCGAGCAGTAGTTAATACTGAGGAAATTAAGGGTCGTATGTGCTTGGTTGTTACTGAGCTTCCATACCAGGTAAATCCTGATCGCTTAGCGGCTTCAATTAGGGAGGCTGTGCGCGATGGCAAGATTCAAGGCATTGCAGATATGCGCGACGAAACTTCTGGTCGTACTGGTCAGCGTTTGGTTCTTGTTCTTAAGCGTGATGCTGTTCCAAAAGTTGTTTTAAATAATTTGTATAAGCATTCACAATTGCAGCAAACTTTTGGCGCAAATATGCTTGCTTTGGTTGATGGTGTTCCACGTACTTTGAGTTTAGATGCGTTTATTCGTCACTGGGTAAATCACCAGCTTGAAGTTATTGATCGTCGTACGCGTTATTTAAAGCGTGAAGCTGAAGAGCGTGATCATATTTTGCAAGGCTATTTGAAGGCTTTGGATATGATTGATGAAGTTGTGGCTTTGATTCGTTCATCTAAAGATGTTGAAACAGCTCGCACTGGTTTGATGAATTTGCTTGATGTTGATGGAGTACAAGCCGATGCTATTCTTGCAATGCAGCTTCGTAGACTTGCAGCTTTAGAACGTCAGAAGATTCTCGACGAGCATGAAGATTTGATGCGCAAGATTGCTGACTATAACGATATTTTGGCAAGTCCAGAACGTCAGCGCAAAATTGTTGGCGATGAGCTTGATGAAATTGTTGCTAAGTATGGTGATGAACGTAGAACGAAGATTCTTCCATTCTCTGGTGAAATGAATGTTGAAGATCTTATTGCTGAAGAAAACGTTGTTGTAACCGTAACTCGCGCAGGTTATATTAAGCGCACGAAAGCAGATGAGTATCGTGCGCAGCATCGTGGTGGTAAAGGCATTAAAGGCGCTAAATTGCGTGAAGATGATGTAGTTGATCACTTCTTCTTAACTTCTACACACAATTGGTTGTTGTTCTTTACTAATCGTGGTCGAGTATATCGTCTGAAAGCGTATGAGCTTCCAGAAGGATCTCGCGATTCTAAAGGTCAACATGTTGCTAATTTGCTTCAGTTTGCTCCTGGAGAAACAATACAAGCAGTGTTATCAATTCCAAATTATGATGTTGCTAAATATTTGGTTTTGGCGACACGCTCTGGAAAAGTTAAGAAAACTGCATTACAAGAGTATGATTCTCCACGTCAAGGTGGTTTGATTGCAGTACGATTGATGGCTAATGAAGAAACAGGTGAACCTGTCGATGAGCTTATTGGTGCAGCTTTATGCAATCCAGAAGATGACATTATTCTCGTTTCTAAGCTTGGAATGAGTTTGAAGTTTAGAGCTGATGATGAGCAGCTTCGACCAATGGGACGTCAAACTGCAGGCGTTCAAGGCATGCGATTTAGAGAAGGCGACGAACTACTCGACATGGATGTTGTTGCCGCTGAAACCAGTAAAGATCTTCTTGTCGTGACGAACGAAGGTTTTGCTAAGCGTACCGCTATTGAAGAGTATCGTTTGCAAGGAAGAAATGGTTATGGTGTGAAAGCTGTACAACTTGCAGAAGGACGTGGTTCTTTAGTGGGTGCTTTGATTGTTGAAGAAACAGATCAAGTTATGGCAATTATGAAGTCCGGTAAGGTAATTCGTTCTGATGTTAATGAAGTGAAGCGTACAGGCAGGACTACTCAAGGCGTGACTTTAGCTAAGCCAGACAAGGGTGATGAAATTATTTCTATTGCTCGTAATGAAGAAACTGAAGATAATGAGAATAAAATAGATGAAAGTGAAGCAACTTCATCGAATGAAGAAGTTCAAGAATTTACGCATAGTGGTGAATAAGAGTAAGAAATAAAAATATTTTTTACTATATTGATGAGAGTACCATGATAAACGTTTATAGTCTGTTTTTATTGGTACTCTCATTGATATAATGACACTGATTATAACGAATATAGTAAGAGAAGGAACACTGAGATGAGCGAAAATTTTGAGCCATCGCAAAATCCAATGAATATGAATGAGAAATCTGCCATGTTTTTACCGCATGAAACAGAAACATATGCAGAAAAGATAGTTCCTTCGGAATCGGCTGATTATTCTTTGAAAGAGAATACTAATGCTGGTGATGAATATCATGTTTCTTCTTTAAATAATATGACTCGAAATACATCATCAGCATCAGGTCGAGTAAGTGGTAATGTTCATACTTCACGTCGAACTATTGGTGGTGTTGCTTCAGCTCCTACCAGTCAATCTCAAAAATCAAACCACATACCTCGTGCTCGTCGTATGAGTCTTTCTTTAGTGCGAGTTGATGCATGGTCGGTTGCAAAAGTTACGTTTTTGCTGAGTGTTGCTGGTGGTATTATTCAAGTTATTGCTGCTGGTTTGGTATGGTTGTTCTTGAATATGGTTGGTGTTTTTGATCAGGTAACACAGATTGTATCGTCTACTGGTTTGGACAGTAATGGATTCAATCTCGCTGACGTATTTTCTTTACCAACTGTACTTAGTGCTGTCACTATTTTTTCTATTGTAGAAATTGTGATTTTAACAATATTATCTGCAATAATTGCTTTACTCTATAATGTTGTTGGTTCATTAGTTGGCGGTATTCATATTACTTTAGGTGATGATTAGAAGAATTAATATCACACGTTATGCATATAAAAATTCCCGTTAATTATTACATATTAACGGGAATTTTTTTTGAAGAAAACTTAGTTATTAACGGCGTTCTACTAGTTCATTGCGAATATCTTGCAAAAGTTGAATAGTTTTTTCTTCACGTTCTTTGCGTTTCTCTTCCTCTGTTTTTTCATGCTCTATTTGTAATAAATCTGCACCAATTTCACGTAATTTATTAATAGGAACAACAATGCAGAAATATACTGCAGTGGCAACAATAAGGAAATTAAGTAAAGCTCCAATTACTGCACCGAAAGAGATAGTGGCACTATTCATGGTTATAGTTAATACGCCATCAAGCTCTGGTTTTCCACAAATCATGGCAATAAGAGGATTAATAATATGTTTTACGATTGCTGTTACTACAGCAGTGACTGCGCTGCCCATTACGACACCGACAGCCATATCAATAACACTGCCGCGTAGAATAAATTTTTTAAATCCTCGAATCATAAAAAACTTCCTTTGCTTCTACTGTTATAAAAGTTTACTTATGAGTTGTTGTAGTACTGCTTTGAGTAGATTTTTTGCCAATATATCCATTGTCTTTTCTGTGATCGATATATAAGTGATGATGTTGGCATGATCGCAATATGCTCATTGAAAGCAATGGATATATAATCGCAGCAGTTAATACGTCTGTAGGAAAATGTGCTGCAACAATAAGACGAGAAATAGCAACAATAACAACCAATATTGCACTAAAAAGTAAACCAAGCTGAATAATAGATGGTTTGACAACATAAATAATGAGCATTGTCATGACACAAATTGCAACTGCGGCTGAAGTATGACCACTAGGAAAACTTGGATCAGATGGTACTTTAATGTGTAAGCCAATATATGGTCGTGGACGATGAACTGCAAATTTTACTGCGAAAATATAAATCATAGGTATTAATGAAATGAAAAGCTGAATACAAGTGAGCTTCCAATTTTTACCTATATACAAGGAAAGAATAGTAAGTAGTGCAAGTATTACTAAACACCCTTTAGTGGAAAAAATAATAGCTAAAATTTTAGAGCAATAAAGTATTGAAACTGGAGCGCTATTATGAAACCAAGCAACAATAGATGCTTCATAAGCGCGTTCTTTACCATCAATAAGGAATGCTTTACCCAAGCAAGGAATAACAACTGCAAGTAATAATATAAAAAATGTAGTGGTATTGCGTGCGAATAGTGATAATACGCTATGATTACTGTTATTTTTCTGCATCATACTTGTTAAGATTACACTTAGCATGATGCAAATGCACGCCAATACTTATGGAATGATATAGATAAATAAGAAAAATATAGCAAGATATAGTGTGTGCAAGTTGAACACAGTACTTGGGGCGAGTACTATGTTGAACAGATAGAAAGGGTTTACCATGAGCGTGTTTGACCGATTTGAGAAGAGCGTGGAAGGTGCAATGAACGGCGTCTTCGCAAAATTCGGCTCCAAAGATTTACAGCCAGTTGATTTTTCGAGTGCTTTGGAACGTGAAATTGATGCTGAAGCGATGCCTATTGGTCGCGATCACACCGTGGCACCGAATGAATATCGTTTTAAATTAAGTACTCCAGATTTTGACCATATTGAGCAGTGGGGTAGTGAAGCATTAGCTAATGAGCTTGCTGATAATCTTACGCAATATGCTAAAAGTCAGCATTATGCTTTTGTTGGTCCGGTAGTTGTTATTTTTGAAGAGGATTTGGAGCTTACAAAAGGCAATTTCCATTTAACTTCCGAATCTGTTCAAGGTAATGCAGTTCCTGTTACTACTGATGATCAGCAGCAGAATCATCCAATGCTTGAAATTAATGGCAATCAGTATTTGCTTACTAAAGATCGCACAATTCTAGGTCGTGGATCTGGTTGCGATATTGTTATTGATGATCCTGGTATTTCTCGTCACCATCTTGGTATTGATATTACGCCTGATGGTGTTATTGCTCGAGATCTTGGATCTACAAATGGTACCTATGTAGAAGGTCACCAAGTGCCTGCAGCAACATTGGTTGATGGTAATACTATCACTATTGGACGTACGCGTATTCTCTATTGGGCATCGTCTCAAGAGCAGGAGTAGTAAGTATTTCTGATTGAGGAGACGATAAAGCGCATGATGTTTACTGAATTAACGTTTGCAATATTGAAGTATAGCTTTTTAGCTTTGCTTTGGTTTTTTGTATGGTGCGCTATTCGCTCATTAAGACGTGATATTGAGGTTTTTAGTCCTAAAAAAAAGCATTTTTGGAAGAAGTCTCGACGTGCGTCTCACGATGTAGCTACTGAACAGTCTTCACAAAAACAAGTATCTCCTGCGCCATTAGAATCTGCAGCAACTGAAAGTTCGGGAGATGAACCAACTTTACTAGTTGTTATTGATGGACCTTTAGCTGGTTCCTCGTTTCCTTTAAATGCTGCTGGTGTTACGTTGGGTCGTTCCGCTTCTAATACGGTAGTATTAAACGACGAGTTTGTGTCTTCTCATCATGCTCGCGTTTATTTTAATCAAGCGGTTCATGCGTGGGTTCTTGAAGATTTAGGTAGCACTAATGGCACTATGATTGGTCATATTCGTGTTACTGAGCCTGTTGTATTAACTCCACGCACTTCAGTGCGAATTGGTGCAACAATGTTTGAATTGAGGTAGCAATATGGTACAGATCAATTCAAATGATGAAGAAAAAGTACGAACTGCTACTAGTAGTATTGAAGAAGTAGTATCTTCTCATGTTCAAGATAATAAGCCAGCAGCTCCTGTAGAATCTGTTGAAAAAGTATTATTTATGTATGCTACTGCAGTGAGTGATGTTGGAACTGTACGCAGTAATAATCAAGATTCTGCATTTGCTGGTGAACATTTAGCTGCTATTTGTGACGGTATGGGTGGTCATGCAGGAGGCGACACAGCTTCCACTATTGCTATCCGATCTCTCGCTCATATTGAGCAAGATTCACGTCCGCATGATGTAAAAGCAGTATCTTCAATGATGGAAACATCGATTATGGCTGCGCATGATGCGATTGTTGGCAAAGCTAAACGTGAGCGCCGTCTTGCTGGAATGGGTACAACTGTTACAGCGGTAACTCTTGTTCGAGGATACTGGGTTTTAGCACATTTAGGAGATTCCCGAGCATATTTACTTCGTGATAATCGTCTCATACGTATGACTACTGATCATAGTTATGTACAACATTTGATTGATACCGGTCATATTACTCCAGAAGAAGCTCGTAACCATCCTCAACGTAATGTTGTTATGCGAGTGTTAGGTGATTTTGATATCGATCCGCGTCCAGATATTGCTGTGAGAGCAGCTCATCCTTCTGACCGCTGGTTGTTATGCTCAGATGGAGTATGTGGAGTACTCGAAGATTCTACTATTCAAGATGTTATGAGTACCGTTTCCAATCAGGAAGAATGTGCTCAAAAGTTAGTAGCTATGGCACTTCGTGCTGGAAGTACTGATAATGCTACGGCAGTTATTGCTGATGCCACACTTGCGTTGGATGCTGATGCGTTTGATTTGCCTCATCAAACGCCACTCATCGGCGGTGCTGCAGGTAAGGATCTTGAATCTATTGCAGATATTGTTAATAAGGCAGTATCTTCAACGCCTGTATTACGTGAAGATAAAAATTCGCCAGCTCAGCGTGCTGCTAAACTCGTACAAGATGAAGATAATGCTTCTACTATTCACGAAGAAGCAATTCCGGCGGCAAGAATAGTGCAACCTTCACATCTTCGCGAAGAATCAGGAGAATTGCACACGGCTGATACAAATGAAATTCCTGTAGTTACCAAAAAGAATGGTCATGTTTCTACAGATCCTCATGATCCAGATGTTGCTCGTGCTATGAAACACGAACAGGATGAAGAACATCGTGCTCATTCTTTAAGGCGTAGGTGGACTCGCATAGGAACTGCTCTGGGAATATTACTTGGATTGATCATTGTTGTTGGTGCAGCTTATGGAGTATACGCTTGGACGCAAACGCAATATTACATTGGCAGGAGTAATAATAGGGTAGTTATTTACCAAGGAGTGCCAACAAATATTTTTGGTGTAGCTTTATCTCATGAAGTAGAAACTACGGATATTAAGGTAAAAAATCTTGATAAATCATGGCAAGAACAATTAAAAGAAGGCATTAGCTTTAGTAATTTAGCAGAAGCTCGTGGTCATGCTGCTCTTATTCGTAGAGAAATGCACGCGAGGGCACAAGAAAAGAGTCGTAGTAAACAAAATAGCGTAGCCAATAAAAATAAAGAAAAGAATAATGCGGAGCAGAAGGGTAAAAAATCATGAATCTTATTGCTACGCGTATTCGACAGATAGCATTACTTCTTTTTGCAACACTACTTTCTGGAATGGCATTTTTGCAAATGTTCTTTCGTATAGATGGATATGTGTCTGCTAGTTACACAGCAATGCTACTTATTGTTATGGCGTTATTCTTAGTGTTTTGGGGTGTTCTTCTCGTTAAACAACCTTATGCAAGTCAAGCCATTTTACCATGTATTATGCTGTTGACTGCAATTGGTACAGTTCTTATTGCGCGAATTGATCGGCAGAATAACACTCATGTTGCTATGAAACAAATGGTATGGGTGTGCATTGCACTCATCTTATCTATTATTTTTGTAATTATTCTTAACGATTATCGTATATTGCGTCGTTTTTCATATGTTAGCATGGTTATAGGTTTAGTATTATTGCTTTCACCTATGATTCCAGGTTTTGGTAAAGAGATTGGTGGAGCAAGAATTTGGGTTGGTTTTGGTAGCCATACTGTTCAACCGGGTGAATTTGCTAAGCTTTTCCTTGCATTTTTCTTTGCGGCATATTTATTTAATCACCGGGATCGACTTGCTGTAGGTGGTAATAAGGTTTTAGGTTTTCATTTACCTCGACTACGAGATACTGGTCCTATTGCGTTAGTGTGGGCTGTGTCAATGGGCGTGCTTGTAGTGCAGCATGATCTTGGTACATCATTGATGTTCTTCGCTATGTTTGTGTCAATGCTGTATGTTGCAACAGGACGCAGAGGTTGGCTAGCTGTTGGTGGTATAGCATTTGTTGTAGGCTGCTTGGTCGCAGTAAAATTATTTGCACATGTGCAGTATCGTGTTGATGCGTGGCTTCACCCATTTGATAATGCTATATATAATCGTTTTCCTGGTGGGTCTGCGCAGATTGTATCTGGTTTATTTGGTTTAGCTGCTGGAGGTACTATAGGAACAGGTTTAGGTCAAGGACATCCTTCACTTACACCATTAGCTAATTCCGATTTTATTTATGCTTCTATTGGTGAAGAGCTTGGTCTTACAGGACTTCTTGCTGTATTAGTTTTGTATTTAATTATTATTACTTCTGGTATGATTACCGCCATGAAAATTAAAGATGGTTTTGGTAAGTTGTTAGCATCAGGTCTTGTTTTTACTATGGCTTTTCAAGTATTTACTGTTGTTGGTGGTATTACTTTAGTAATTCCTCTAACTGGTTTGACTTTGCCATATATGGCTGCCGGTGGATCCTCCTTAGTAGCTAATTATTTGCTTGCTGCTTTGCTGATTGTTATTTCTCATGCTGCAAATAAACCAGAATCATTGCCGGTTTCTGACACTTTCCAATATGAAGCGTTAGCGGCATTGCGTGAACGTGAATTGCAAGAACGTGCTCGCACTGCATCTGTTGATAATAATAATATTGAAAAAGATAGCATTGTTAGTGTTCCAACTGTCAATCCTTTAGTTAATCGAGGTGACAGTGATGAATAAGAGTTTGAGAGAGCTTTTTGTTGCAGTATTAATACTTTTTATTATTCTTGGTATTTCAAGTACTGTTATTACATCTATTAATGCTAATGCTTTAAATGCTGATCCTCGCAATCGTAGAGCTTTGTATCATGAATTTGGTGCTCCTCGTGGTTCAATTCTCACAGCAGATGGAACTGTTATAGCAAAATCTGATCCATCTAAGGATGCGTTTGTTTATCAACGTCACTATGCTAATGGTCCGGTATATGCTCCAATTACTGGTTATTTTTCTATCAGTCAGCGTGCTGATCGTGGTATTGAAGCTTCGCGTAATAGTTTATTAAGTGGAGAATCAGATGCGCTGTTTTGGCAGCGATTTAAATCACTGTTTACTGGTGCAACTAATCGCGGTGCTTCTATTGAAACGTCAATTGATGCGCGTTTACAAAATCTTGCTTATAACTTATTGAAAGATAAAGATGCTGCTTTAGTTGCGATTGAACCAAAAACTGGCAGAATCCGCGCCATGGTAAGTACTCCTAGTTATGATCCTAATGCTTTAGCTCTTCATGATATTAATGCCGTCAATAAGTCTTATGAACAAATAACTTCGGATGCGTCAAATCCAATGCTTAATCGTACTGTTTCTGAACTGTATGCTCCTGGTTCTACGTTTAAGACAGTTGTTGCTGCAGCGGCATTGGAATCTGGGAAATATCAACCGGATACATTGATTCCTGCCGGAGCAAGTTATACACTTCCTGGAACAAGCGTTGCTTTGACTAATGTTGAAGCACAGGCTAATGGTAATAACGGTAAAATCTCATTTGAAGATGCTTTAGCTTATTCGTCTAATACTGCTTTTGCTCAATTAGGCAATACGCTAGGTTCTGATGCAATTATAAAACAAGCAAAAAAGTTTGGTTTCTTTGATTCATTACCGGTTGATGGATCAGATTACACTGGTTTTCCGTTACGTTCTGTAGGTTCTACATTTTCACTGAAACCAACTCCTGATCGACTTGCTTTAGAATCAATCGGTCAAGGTGATGCGAAGGTAACTCCACTGCAAAATGCTATGATTGCTGCGGCTATTGCTAATAATGGTACGCTTATGAAGCCTACACTTGTTGATTGTGTAAGATCAAGTGATTTATCTGTGCTATCGCAGACAAAACCAACGATCCTTAATCAAGTTATGAGTAGTGATAGTGCAACAAAACTATCAGCTATGATGCAAGCTGTAGTAACAAAAGAAAATCCAAATCTCGCTTTACCAAATATTCACGTTGCTGTAAAAACTGGTACTGCGCAGATTGGAACGCATAATCAGGCAGCAAATGGTTGGGTTATTGGATTTGCTCCAGCAGAAGATCCTAAAATAGCTATAGCAGTAGTAGTACACAATACCAGTACATTTGGTAGTTATGCTGCGGGGCCAATTATGCGACAAGTGATGAAGGAGGCGCTTACACAATGAAACTCGTTGAAGGACAATTAGTTCATCACCGTTATCGACTGGATAGTCGCCTTGCTCAAGGTGGTATGGGAGAAGTTTGGAAAGGCTTTGATATTCAACTAGGTCGAATTGTGGCGATTAAAGCTTTGCGCACAGATACAGCGAATGTAGAAGCAAAGTTGCGTCGTCTCCGCGCTGAAGCACACAATTCAGCTAATCTTGCGCACCCTAATATTGCTGCATTATTTGATTATTATGAGCATGATGGCATTGGGTTCCTCATTATGGAATATGTGCCGAGTAAATCATTAGCTGATTTATATCATAAAGAGAAAATTATTGAGCCAACTCGTTTGTTACCTATTCTTATTCAAACAGCGCGAGGACTTTTTGTAGCGCATTCACATGGTGTTATTCATAGAGATGTAAAACCAGCAAATATTATGGTTTCTGAAACCGGGAATGTAAAAATTACAGATTTTGGCGTGTCTTATTCCAATGATCAGGAGCAGATTACACAAGATGGTATGGTAGTCGGCACTGCGCAATACATTTCACCAGAACAAGCACAAGGTGAACAGGCTACTGCACAATCTGATATTTACTCTTTAGGTGTGGTAGCGTATGAAGGATTATGTGGACATAGACCATTCACTGGTGCAACTCCAGTTGATATTGCTGCAGCACATGTGAATGATCCAGTGCCACCTTTGCCGGAGAGTATTGATCTGCAATTGCGACAGTTTGTTATGTCCATGCTTGCGAAAGATCCGAAAGATCGTCCAAGTGACGCGTTAGTAGTATCAAAAGTTCTATCTCGTATTGAGCGTAGATTACTTGATCAAGAAACAACTTTCAATAACACAACAGGAATACTTCCAACTCATTCACGGCATATAAGATGTATTAAAAGTATGCCGCAGAATCAAGTTAATATTATTAGTATCTTTAATATCAATAATCGCAAGGAGCAGCAATGAATACCACGATGCCCACCTCATTAGCGAATGGCAGATACGAATTAGGAGAGCTTATCGGTCGCGGCGGTATGGCTGAAGTGCGCGTTGCAGTTGATAAGCGTTTGGGTCGTACAGTTGCTGTGAAAATTATGCGTTCCGACTTAGCGAATGATGAGATTTTTCTTTCGCGATTCCGTAGGGAAGCGCATGCTATTGCGCAAATGAATAATCCGAACATAGTGAATATTTATGATTCTGGAGAAGAGTCCGTTACGGCAGAAAATGGTATGGAGGAACGACTTCCATATTTAGTAATGGAATATATTAAAGGTAAAACGTTACGTGACATTCTTAAAATGAATGGTGCTTTAAGTCAACGTGATGCTGAACAAGTTATGCTCGGTGTGCTTAATGCTTTGGAATATTCTCATCACATGGGCATTATTCACCGTGATATTAAGCCTGGAAATATTATGATTTCTGAACAAGGCTTGGTAAAAGTGATGGATTTTGGCATTGCTCGTGCTCTTGACGATTCTGCAACAACAATGACGCAATCACAAGGAGTAGTAGGTACTGCGCAATACTTGTCACCAGAACAAGCTCGTGGTGAGCAAGTTGATATGCGTTCTGATTTGTATTCTGCTGGTTGCGTGCTGTATGAAATGTTAACAGGTCGTCCACCGTTTACAGGTGATTCTGCTGTAGCTATTGCATACCAACATGTGTCTGAAGTTGCAACTCCGCTTAGCACATTAGTTCCAGGCATACCTGTGATGTGGGATAAAATTTGTGCTAAAGCAATGGCTAAAGATCGTCAAAATCGTTACTCAACAGCAGCAGAATTTAAAAATGATATTTTAGCATTCATGAATGGTGGAGTGCCTGTTGCTGCGGCTTTTAATCCTCTCACAGATTTAGCTAATATGAAGGCTCGCAAGCAAGCTGAACAGACTGCTGCTACCGCGGCTATGAGTGCAACAGATGTTGCAGCAACGCAATCTTTCAATCCTATTACTGGTCAAGTTGAAACATCGAATGCTGCAGCTTTCGCACCGAGCACACGTGCGGCACAACGAGCAACGATGCAAGCGAAGCGGCGTAAACGTGTAGTGATTAGCTCTATTGTTGGAGTATTAGTGGCACTACTCGTATTATTAGGTGTTCTTTTTATGCTTAATCGCAGTCGTATGGCTGGAGATGTTGTAGTTCCAACATTTATGGAGACAACAACGCAGGATGCTGCTCGTGAGAAATTGCGTGCATTAGGATTAGTTCCTGATATTCGTGAAGATGATAAGTCTTCACAGCCAGAAGGAACTTTCACTAAACAGTCTCCACGTGGAGGTGAACATGTTGCATCTGGATCTAAAGTAACTGTGTGGTTCTCAGTAGGTCCGCAGTCAACGCGTGTTCCGGATGTCAGTGGTAAATCGCAGGATGCTGCTCGCAAAATACTCGAGCATGCTGGATTTAAGATTGCTAACGTTCGAGTTGAAGATAGTGCTAATGTAAAGAAAGATCATGTAACACGTACGGATCCAGACGCAGATTCTTTTGCAGACAAAGGTACATTAATTACGCTGTATATTGCATCTGGCTTAACAAAAATTCCTGATGGTTTAGTCGGCCAGAGTAAGGATATTGTAGTAACTCAACTGCAGAATCTTGGTTTTACTGCGGATATTGTTAAGGAAGATTCAGATAGTGTTCCAGAAGATTCTGTAACGCGTTTAAATCCTGCTTCGGGAACGTCAGTTAAACCTCATAGTTCTATTACCGTATATGTATCTCAAGGCTCTCCAAAGGTAGAAGTTCCAAGTATTGATCTTGGCACGATTACTTTTAAACAAGCAAAGAAGATACTTGAAGCAAAAGGATTCAGAGTAGTTTCTGATTCTATGGCTAAAGATGATGATGTTGTTATGAGCATGTCTGAAGATGCTGGCAATAAGATAGAAAAAGGTGCGACTATTACGCTTATTACACGTTCTAGTAGTAGTTCTACTGATCTGGACAATCAGAAGTAGATAATCTCATCATCATTATACTAATATGCTGCTTACGTTACTTGGTATGCAACGTAAGCAGCATATTGATAAGCAAGCTCATATAGTTTGTTGTAATAATATTCTGTTCAAAACAATATCTGCATCATAAACAATTGCTTATGCGTAATGGTACGTAAAAGAGCGTTTTAAGATATCTTAATAACTGATTGTATAGTTTGTTACTATGCCCAAATGCGTTGATTATGATTCATATCTTCGCAGTGGATTTTACATGTTTTTATAAGACTTCCATATGCAAAGAGGCGATGGTAATTATGCCATCGCCTCTTTATGTGTTCTATTTTGCGAGTTTTCAATTATGAGTATGGACCATAAAACTACATCCTAAATCAGATATCAAATGGTTGTTGTGTAATTGGACATCTGTTGGAGGAATGGAACTGTAGATGCGGCCCATGGGAAAATCCACTGGAATAGTGCTGATACAATGAAGAGATAAATCAGAATCGAAAGAATCCAACGAATCGCTGTGATACCTGGTTGTATGCGTAAAATACCACCAAAAATGCTTGCATCAGGCTTCTTTTTTACTCCAGCATGGATGGCACGAAGTTCTGGCCATTGCCATGCAATTGCTCCTGCAGCAAAAATGGCGACATACAGCACGACGATAACAGCCATAACTGGAACTAATGAAGAAAGATGAGAAGCTAAAGATTGTTGTTCATTATTAATGAACTTTACTTTTCCGTTGTCATCAATAGTAGAAAGTTCTTTTGGAATACCATCGCTAATCTTTGCCCAATATGAAAACTTTGCATAACTAATCCAGCGATGTGTTGCGGTAGTATATTTTGGTTCGCAAGTAGTAAGCGTAAGCATACGTTTCGTTGGTTTCTCGTTTGGATGTTCAGGATTTGGTGCAATCACTTCACCATGATCCGGAGTAACAATCTTATAAGAAGTGTACTTGTAAACATACCAATAATCTTTAGTACGTACCACTACAGCGTCGCCAGGTTTGAGTAAATCAACATCGCCAAGTGGTTGACCGTACCCATTACGGTGACCAGCAACGGCGAAGTTGCCCATCTCTCCAGGTAACTGTGTCGCTGTATAGTGACCGAGTCCACGCTTGCTGAGAATGTCGAGTGATGTGCCTTCTACAACATTGCGTTCCCACTGATTACCAAAGCGAGGTATATACAAACGGGCTACGAGTCCTTCAGGTTTTGGCTTATCTAATTTTGGTGGCTCACCAATTTGTGGTAGAGCAATCTTGGTTTTATCTCCAGTCCTCGGATTTTTCCATGATGTTTCTTGGCGAGCTTCTACTTGAGTATGCTCAGCTTGAGCTCCGGTCCACCACATTTGCCACGCAATGTATAGTGCACAAACAACTGCGAAAGCGATTAAAATTTCGCCTACAACTCCAGCAGCTTGCCACCAGAAGTTAGAGCTGCTGCTCTTCGTATCACTTTCCTGCGTGTCAGCAGACTGCATAATACGCTACTCCTTTATTGATGTACGAAAGTCTTGAGACATAATATCATGTATTTGATTTTTGGTTACCGTTGCATACCGTAACGGTTGTAATACGGCGGATGCTTCGGGAAAGCGTAATGTTTCTTTTCTTTCCACTTTCCAACCTAATCCAAACGAACTTACATACTCCTTGTAGGTGTGTATGGCTGGTGAACTATTAAGTGCATCAATCATACTATCTATTGGACCAATAGCAGATATCTTATATGGTGGCGAGTACTGATGACCTTGTAGCATAAGCACATTGCCAATACAAATTACTGCGGAATTAAACAATACACGTTGATCCTGTATGGTCATAGCTTCTGCGCCTCCACGCCATAAAGCATTAACCACGGCTTCAATATCTTGCTGGTGAATCACATAATCATTAATATTTGTAGATGTTCCAGAACCATTGACAGCACCTTTCCATAAGGGAGAGTCGTTCAGTGTTACGACAAGACCTGGTCCTTCAAGCTTTGGGAGTACAGTATTACTTCCTGTATCCGAAGATTTTTTGCTTTCATTAGTATTGCTGCCCAGTGTCTTATTGAGCAAAGTTATTTTAGAATCTAAAGATTTAATGTCTTCTCGTAAAGATTTTGTGCGTTGTGAGTTACTTTCAATCATTTGACTTGTGTTGGAGGTAACAAAAGATGAACGATTGACGCGTAAATTAGTGACAAACAAGTATCCAGTAAGAAATATTGCAAAAGCGAAAGCAAAACTACTCAACAACGAGCGTTGAGCGCGATGTTTTCCAGTTCTTTTCGCCATATTTTACCTTCATTCTTCACGCGTTCGAGTGTAACCACTATTATAGCGTGTAGCCGATTGATTGGAGAGTTACAGTTATGGCTGACGAAACATTGCACACGACTGCAGCTGACGACGCTGCAAAGACGAGCGATACGTCGAATGAGAATACTTATGGCGTTCCTATGGAAGAAGTTGAAGCTGTATTAAATGCTACTGCGGATAAAGCCTCACTTTCCCCTCAGATTCAGCATATGATGCAGCGTCAGGCAGAAAATAGGAGACGTGTTGAAGAAAGTATTAAGGGCACGAAAGCTAACGCTGCATGGTTTGTACCACTGTTCTGCACTTTGATGGTTATTGGCTTAGTGTGGGCTGTTGTGTATTACCTAAATCCTATGCTACCAATCCCTGGTATTGGAGCATGGAATTTATTGATTGCGCTGGTTGTCATTATGATTGGTTTCTTAATGACCATGTGGTGGCGTTAATACAATTACGTACTGCATACGCGAATTTAAGAATAATGCTATTAAAGTAGCTGCACATTTCGTGCGGCTACTTTTTTATCGTTACGAAAAGTTACGATATGCGAATTTGGTGTCGCGCTATTATTGCTGTACGGAACCTGCGCGAATAATCACATGATCTTTATTGCTGTCGGTTGTTGCAATAAGCCTAATATTTCCGCCGTCCTGTAAGTGCAAACGTTTCTTCAGCACTTCCGCTGGCATAGGAAAGTTTCGTGTAACAATATTTGCGTGAGTAAGATTGCTAAGCGTTTGCTTTATGTCGCGCTTGTTCATACTACACGTGCTCTCAATTTTCCATACTTTCCCCGGAAAATCAGCGTAATAATCGTGAGCAATGCAAATGTGGCTGTTAGGGCCAATTTCCTGGATCTTGTATTGTTCTTCTAAGTATTCAAAGCATCCAGCTTTCATAACTGCTGCGTTTGGTTCGTAAACGTACTGTGCCCATTGTTGCCAATTGCGTAAGTCGTTGCTCTGCCTGGTTTCAGTGCTGTCGCATGATTGTGCGGCACGCGTTGAAACTTGCTTGGTTACGGTATCGTAGAACGCTTTAATAGTGGTGCGCTGATTGTCGTTTACGCAGTGTATTGAAAGTTGGTTATGAATATGCGCATCAATAATGAGCAGTAGTTCTTTGCATTCGTTATTATGCGCAACAATATGCACTTCCGTAACGTTTCCACCAAAATCACTGACTGTTTTATGCCAGTCGAGCATTGGAGAAAGCTTAATCATAACAATTTGTGCTTTTTGAAGCAACTGATTTTTAAGTTCTAATACATTTGGTGTGCAATCTTCGATAGCGTACGTGCGTGCGCCCTGTGTATTCCTGCGAGCTGGGTCAACATATATCATCGTTACGTTGGAAATGTGGTTCAGTGCGTCAAGACTGTTGTTGTTATAGCATGCAACATGTGAAAGTCCCAAAGATTTCATGTTATGTTGCGCTATGCTAGAAAGTTCAGTTTGTTGTTCAATGCATATTGCAGAATCAAAAACCTCAGCCATTATTGCACAATCGACGCCAAATCCACCTGTAAGATCAACAAGAGTACGAGGAGTATTGGTATTTTCTTCACGTAGCTCACTAAGTAATTTTTGCGCAATATTAGCCTTATATTGCGCTGTGGCTTGCGAAGAGCATTGTTCCATAGATATATGTGCCGGATATATAATCTCTTCGCAGGAAGCCCATTTTGGCAGTTTTTGCTGTGCTATTTGTTTACCTGCGATTTGATTTACTGCAAAAGGAACATCAATTCCTGCGTTACGTGGTGCTTTAAGAGCTGCATTATTTGGATTTGATTTCGCATTTTCTTTTATAAAGGCAAGTGTTTGAGGCGTTGCGCAAGAAATTTCACAAGGTGCATGTAACTCAGAAAGCATAATCTTATTCTTACGTAACATATGGATGTGTTTGCATACTAAACATAAAGTGTTAAGTGAATAAGCGCTTGTTCTTCAGATTAATAGTAATTAGAATAAATTTTAGAGAGATAGCGTAGTCACAAAATTTTTACTCGATTTTCGCTAAATGGTTAAACAGTTGAAGAAGGAACAATGCGATTTTGTATTAAATGTGGTAATCAGCTTTCTGAAAATAGTAAGTTTTGCGATAATTGTGGAACTCCTGTTGAAGAAGACAAATTAGAAAATCAATTTGTTCAATCTAATAATTCTAAAAAATCTTATAAAAAAGTAATCGCTTATAGCATTTCTAGTTTTGTTATCGTAGTTCTTGTTGTGGTTGGAATTTTCTATTATTTGTATTCGCAGAAAAATGTTATTTCTTCTTTGAACGAAGGAAATGCTCAACAAATCATTGAGAAACTATCGTCATCAGGAGCTGCTGTAAAAGTAGTTAAAAAATTCTCCGCAAAAAATAAAGGTGAAATTCTCTCTATTAAAGGAATGAAAGAAGGCGAAAAAATATCACCTTCTTCGAGAATAACTGTGTATGAATCGTTAGGGCCTGGAGTTCCGGATGATATTACTAAATTGAAGCCAGAAGATGCTGTGCGCGAATTAAAAAAGATGAACGTTCCAGTAAAAGTGCATACTGCAACTGCTATTAATCCGGGTACGGTAATTGGAACTGAGCCTCAGCCTGGAAGTTCAATTAATGAGTCTACTGATCGCACTATTCATGTTTTAGTCGGCATTGAAGGTAAAGGTGTTCCAGCTGATTTGTACGGCATGGATTTTGCCAAGGCTGAGGATTTATTGAAGAGTCGAGGATTCAAAAATGTTGAAATGAAAGAACGACTTTCTTCTCGTAATAATATGTATAAAATAGTTGATTCAGATCCTGCGTTAGGAACTGAAACTACTAGTGATTCCATTACTCTTTATTACGGTGTTGGTGCAGGACAATCTTTGTTTACTGAATCTTCAGATACTTACGACGACCATATTTTGATGGATGCTATGAAACTAGATAGTTTTGCTGGTTTATGGTGCACGAATTCTGGAGATTGTCTTGATTTTCGTTTAGAGCCGTTTAATCCGCAAGATCCTGATTATAAGATTTTGAATTTATACGGGTCGCATGAAAAAGATTATATTAACATGCGAAAGGCTGACAATGCGAGCACTTATACAGGCCTGAATTTAAACAATGAATTGCATATGTGTCATGTTAATCAGAATGTTATTGGGTGCAGTGTTAATTACCCTCCGCGCGAAGAAAATTATATGAGGAATCATCTTATTTATGGAGATACAGGGGCTGTAGAACTGTATCGCGGAGGTTTTGAAACATTCTGTGGTAATTCTGAATTTGACGATATTACCGGTGATAAATGCGTGAACGGTAAACTCTATAAAACTGGTGATTACAGTTATGACTATCTCGATACGCTTGTGAACAATCCTGGCTACAATCACGGTTTAAGTTTTAGAATGGCTGATTTTTATCTTCTTGTCCCTGTAGGGGCTGATTTAATCAAATTAGAAAAAGACGGATACTTCCAAGGAATGGGAAAAAATAAGCCAAATATGGATAGGCCGTTTATTTTGCGTAGAGATCCCAAGTTATACAAGAAAACTGAAGAACCTATTAAGCCTGGTAAATCTATAGATCCTTTCCTAAATCCATTTATTCCATCATATAAGACTAAGCCTGTGAAGTTTGCACCTGCGCCTGATGACGATAATGCGTACTACTTAGTTGAACAGCCTTTTGATTGGAATAGATTGCCAGAAAAATAGTAGAATAGATTGTTTTTCTAGGTATGTTTCTGCGCTTTTCGAGGGTTAATTCACATAAAAACGTAATTGTGGATAACTCTTGTGCACTTATACACAGACTTGAAAAGGTGCAAGTTATCAACGTTTGTGTGTAACTATGTGGATAACTTGAGTAGTTGTTAGCAGCTTATACCCAACTTATCCACATGTCTGCGCACAGTAGTGGAAAACTACATACATGTAATTTGCTTAAGCTAATCATGCAAGACAAAATATTGCACATGCGCTGAAAATACCAAATAATAACGCAAAATAAACTAAAAAGCGCATGTTGAAAGAGAATTTTTGTAAAAGAGGATTTTGTGTACCAAGAAGTGCAGCGATAGCAGTTCCAGCAATTAATCCTCCAACATGTGCTTGCCAAGCAATATTAGGAACAATCAGTGGCATAGCAAGTGTAATAACAATCCAAATTAATGTACCTCGCATATTCTCGCCTAAACGCCACTGAGCTACGAGAAGTGCGCCGATAAGTCCCATAATGGCACCTGAAGCACCGTATGAAGCAACAAACCAATTGTTGGTGAGTTTACACCATATAATGTCTGCAACATCGCCACCTAACCCGGAAATTACATACAAGCCAAAGAACTTCCACTTGCCAAAGAATCGTTCTAATTCATCTCCTAGTGTCCAAAGACATAACATATTAAAGAAAATATGAGTAATATTCGGCGCATGGAAAAACATTGAAGTAAACCAAGTCCAAGGTGTTTGTAGTGCCGTTATAGGCGCAAAAGCGGTATATTCAATAAGTGTTGAATAAGTGTTTGGCGCTGTAAAATGCAGTACCATTTCTACAATCCACACAAAAACGCATGCATATACTAAAATTGCAGTAGTGGTATTGCAACGAAGCTTTATACGGTTCCAAAGATTTTTTATATCCAAATTATGCATATCTTTATAGTATCGGTTTTACTTCACAAATTTAATCAATAACATTACTTAAAAAGATGCAACTCTGAAGAAAAGCAACTATGATAGTGGGTAAGCGACAAAACGCTATGTAAATCGTTGACTTGGACGAGCAGGTCAGCTTAACCCGAAAGGAGCCATCATGGAGAACAGATCCTCTGGCGGTTGGAAGTTCTTTGCACTGCTCTTCGGAGCACTGCTCGCAGGTATTGCTGCGTTGTATGTGTATAAGCAGCACAATCCTGATTATGACCCATGGGAAGAGCCATGGGAGAACAGTTCTTCACCAATTGATTTAGGTGTTGAAAAGACGGATAAGGAAGAAGCTGAGGTTACTGATTCAACTGAAGCTTAGTAAGGGTAGTCAAGATTCCTACACTTAGTGTTCGTAATCGTATAGAGGGTGACATTTGCACTATGAATGCGAATGTCACCCTTTTATTTTGATACTTATTTTTAGATATTCGAGGAATAACCAAGGAAATAACCAGGAATTAGTCTAATATTTTATGTATTAACACAGAAGCGGTGACCAGCAGTAGTGCTAGTCACCGCTTCTGTTAGATCAAGCGTTTAAATGCTTTTCTATCTATACTCACTCAGCAACTGGAAGTGGGCCAGTGTGCCAAATGCGATCGAGGTAATCTTCGATAGAGCGGTCAGAAGAGAAGTAACCAGAATTGGCTACGTTCAAAACTGCCATGCGAGCCCACTTCATTGGATCGCGGTAAGTTTCCTCAATCTGAGCCTGAATGTCCATGTAAGAGCTGAAGTCAGCCATTGCCATGAAGTAATCGTGGGTAAGCCAATCGTTGACGAGTGGCTCATACACGCTCTTGTCGCCATTGGAGAAGGTGCCGTCAGCAACCATATCCACAGCAGTCTTCAAGCGAGGATCAGACTCGTAGTACTTACGGGATCCGCCGTGATCGTAGCCTTCAGCGTAGAGCTTATCAACTTCGTCAACGGTCATACCGAAGAGGAAGAAGTTCTCAGCGCCAACGCGCTCGCGAATCTCAACGTTTGCACCATCGAGAGTACCAACAGTCAAAGCACCGTTCAAAGCGAACTTCATGTTACCGGTGCCGGAAGCTTCCTTACCAGCCTGAGAAATCTGCTCGTCCAAATCGGTGGCAGGAATCAAGTTCATTGCCAACTCGATGTTGTAGTTTGGTGGGAAGAACACTGCAAGCTTGCCCTTGCATGCTGGATCGTTGTTCACCACGCGAGCAACATTGTTAATGAGCTGAATGGTGAGCTTTGCCATAGCATAGCCTGGAGCGGACTTAGCGCCGAAGAACACGGTGCGTGGAAGCATCTTGTCAACGTCGATTGTGCCGTTCTTAATTCCAGCGTACATGGAGATAACCTGGAGAATCTTCATGGACTGGCGCTTGTACTCGTGCAAACGCTTAATGATGGTGTTGAACATGGTGTCTGGGTTGATCTCAAAGCCATACTTCTGCTTTGCGAAATCAACGAAGGCAAGTTTGTTTTCGTGCTTAACTTTAGCGAACTTCTTTACGAAGGATGGATCATCAGCCAATGGCTTCAAACCTTCGAGAAGCTCCAAATCACCCTGCCATGCGTCGGTACCCAAGCCCTCAGTAATAAGAGCAGACATGCGTGGGTTGCTCAAACGTACGAAGCGACGAGGAGTTACGCCGTTAGTAACGTTCTTGAACTTATCTGGGTAAACGCTGGAGAAGTCTTTCAAAGTGACATCCTTCAACAACTCAGAGTGAAGCTCAGCAACACCGTTAACGTAAGAGCCTGCGTAGGTAGCCAAGTAAGCCATACGAACTACAGCACCTTCGCCATTTTCATCGGCGTCGGTAGCGATGCGCATACGCTCAACCTGATCCTCAGCAACGCCCTTGCCGCGAAGCTCGTTGCGGAACTGCTCGCTGATGCCCTGAATGATCTCAAGGTGACGTGGCAAAAGTTCGCCAATAAGCTTTGCTGGCCAAACTTCCAAAGCTTCTGGAAGCAAGGTGTGGCAAGTGTAGTTGAAGGTCTTAGTGGTGATACCCCAAGCGGTGTTCCAATCATAACCGTACTCGTCCATAAGAACGCGCATAAGCTCTGGAATACCGATAACTGGGTGAGTATCATTCAACTGGAAGTTGATCTTGCTTGGGAAGGTAGTGAGATCCGGCTTGTCTTGACCTGGATAGAATACGCGGATAGCGTCGTGAATAGAAGCAGCTACGAAGAAGTACTGCTGTTCAAGACGCAAAGCCTTACCTTCTGGAGTGGAATCTTCTGGGTAAAGAATCTTAGAAATGTTTTCTGCTGCAACCTGTGGCTTCACAGCGTCCAAATAATCAGACTTGTTGAAAGTGAGCAAATCAAACTCATCGTAAGACTTAGCAGTCCACAAGCGAAGAGTATTCACTCGACCAGAATTATAACCTGGAACCATGTAATCAACTGGTACTGCACGAACAGACCAAGCTGGTTTCCATACGCGTTTACCGTTCTCTTCGACAACTTCACCACCGAAGTTGACGCGCTGGTCACGACCGTAATCAATGTGACCCCATGGCTCTTCGTTGTTCAGCCAGTAATCAGGGGTTTCTACCTGCTTACCTTCTTCATCAAAACGCTGCTTGAAGATGCCGTAACGATACTGGATGCCGTAGCCGAATGCTGGCACGCCAATAGAGGCGAGCGAGTCGATAAAGCAGGCTGCGAGACGACCCAAACCGCCGTTACCTAAACCTGGCTCATACTCAGCATCGATAACAGCCTTTGGATCAAAACCAAGCTTAGTAACAGCCTTATTGAACTGGTCAGTAAGACCAGCGTTCAACAAAGCATTCTCAAGCTGCTTGCCCATCAAGAACTCTGCGCTCAAATAGCCTACAGCCTTAGTATTGCCGTTAACCATGTCATGCTGTGTCTGCATCCAAGAGTCCATCAAGTGACGACGAACTGCGGTAGCAGCGGCAACATACACATCTGCCGTAGTGGCCTGCTCTGGCGTTACACCTTGGGTGTACTTGAGGTGCTCTTGAAGTTCTTTGGCAAATGCCGTCGCAGTAGTTTTGGCTTTCGGCGCGACGTGTTTAGTCATATTTGACTCCTTGTGCCGTTTGATATATTTCCTTAAAGTGTGCAGCCTGAAACTTTATGCTTAGGCGATTAAACCACCACCGTATTGCAGGTAACTATAACAGATAACTACAAAAGGTACGTGAATGCACACGATGTTCCTAATAGTACCACTACCCGGTACCTTTATTTATTGGTATATAACGTTTTATGCTGAATATTTATGCAAAGTAGATTGTGTAGAAGATAATAAAAGGCATGAGTGTGATACTTGAACGGGATTTAAAACAAGGACAATATTCGTGGGAACGTTGGCGTAAAGCTGCACTAGAAGCATGTGATAATGGTACTTTGCCACTACAAATAGATAGTAATATTTTGCATATTTCGCGTAGTGATGAAGCTTTAGCAGTGAGGTATTCTTTGCATATTCTTGAATGCAAAGTTCCCGGAGCCAGTGTAGAAGTGAGAGTATCACCGTGGGGAGCTATAAAAATCTTGGATGGACCAGCTTCCGATCCGCATAATCTTACACCGCCAGATGTTATTGAACTTGATCCAGCAGTATGGCTGCGTCTTGCAAGTGGTATTACGAATTGGCAACAAGAAGAACAAGCTGGTTATATGGATGCAATTGGTGAGCGTGATGACTTAAGTGATGTTCTACCGCTCTAAGAATGTTTCCTACATAAAATGACAGTCGTAAATATCCTGGGTCAAAATATTCTCATTTAACCCAGGATATTTACGAAGTGATTATCGATAAATGAAGCTTTATAGTAAATCTTATCTATTACGAGCTTTATTTATCATGCTTATGTATGAAATTCGGCATCGGCATAGGTATGTGGTGATGTACACCAGCATGTGTTCCAGGATGCGCAGCGGAATTTTCACTACTCACAGCTTTGGCAGCTGCTTCTGCAGCCCATTTAGCATACTCGTCTAAATCGTCATCGCTGGAAGTATGAGTGGCGATACTTTCTGCAGTATCGTCTTTTTCTTGAAGATATGTGTCTTCTTCATAACCTTCGCTCGATGCAAATGGATCGAAGGATCCCTGTCCGGGTTCGCTGGAATTAAGTTCCTTAGCAAGCTCGTCATAATCCGTATCGGTCGTCAGGTATTTGAGCTTACGGGCAATTTTCTGTTGCTTTGCCTTCTGTCGTCCGCGGCCCATCTGACCCCCTCTAAAAATTACCGTAACAATCAGTTCATCACATAAGAGCGTACCACTGTGCCGCAACCGAGTATATTGTCTGTGTAAACTTTTACCATAAAAGCCATATTTTCAGCGTAAAAATACGCGTAGTTAAGGAGTTGGAAATGCCAGAAGAAGCACAGCTAACAGCTGCAGGAAATGAGATGAGCGCGAGCTTTATAGCAGCTCGTAAGCGTTCAGATGCAACACTTGCAAAATTAGAAGCTAATCCTTCATCATTTACTATGCTTACTGGTGATCGTCCAACAGGTCGTTTGCACTTAGGACATTACTTCGGTTCTATTCGTGAGCGTGTTGCTATGCAGAAGCGTGGCGTAAAAACAAATATTATTATTGCCGACTATCAAGTTATTACAGATCGCGACACAACCGAACATATTGAAGATAATGTGTTGAATTTAGTACTCGATTATATGGCAGCTGGGATTGATCCAGAAAAAACGATGATTTTTACGCACTCTGCTGTGCCTGCTGCGAATCAGCTTATGTTGCCTTTCCTTTCGCTAGTTACAGAAGCAGAATTACACAGGAATCCTACCGTAAAGTCGGAAATGGAATCTTCTGGACATGCTTTAACCGGATTGCTTCTTACGTATCCAGTGCACCAAGCTTGCGATATTTTGTTCTGCAAAGCTAATGTTGTGCCGATTGGTAAAGATAATTTACCGCACGTTGAAATCACTCGTACGATTGCGCGCCGTTTTAATGAGCGATATGCAAAAAAGAATCCTGTGTTTCCAGAACCGGCGGCAATTCTTTCTGATGCTCCAGAGATTCCAGGTTTGGACGGTCGTAAGATGAGCAAATCTTATGGTAATTCGATTATGCTCGGAGCTACTGCCGAAGAAACTGCTAAGTTAATCAAGAAAAGTCCAACTGATTCTGAAAGAATGATTACTTTCGATCCGGTTGCTCGCCCGCAAGTTTCTGCGCTTTTGACTACTGCTGGCTTGGTTACTGGCAGGGATCCTAAAGAGATTGCTGAAGAAATTGGCAACGCTGGTGCCGGCGCACTGAAAGCTTACGTAATTGAAAACGTAAATAATTTCTTGGCTCCTCATCGCGAGCGTCGCGCGGAATTAGCAAAAGATATGGATGCTATTCGAGATGTTCTTCACGACGGAAACAAACGTGCCAACGCTATTGCTGAAGAAACACTTTCTCAAGTTCGTGAAGCCATGGGAATGAAATACTAGAGTATGAATTAACTCTCAACAAACAAATTAATAAGCAAATTAGTAAAAAATAAAGCCGCTCGCAAGGAAACTTGTAAGCGGCTTTGTAAAATTGATGAACTACAATTTAGAATATTACACGTCGTAACGCCAGCTTTTATCGGTAATAACTCGCGCTACAGCAAGACCAATAGGCAAGCAAATAATTACCATAAAAGCGCGGAAAGTCCAATCTAACGCTGGAAGCGTGTGGAACTGGCCGAGATAAAACATTGCACGATACATATAAAGTCCCGGAACCATAATCACAATAGATGGAACGGTAAGACCTATTCGCGGATACCCTAAATATTGAGGTGCAAAGCCGTGACGAACAATAGCTCGCCAAGCAGAAGCAAGTAATCCTGCAAGTAAAGCTCCGCTAAAAGCTGCAATTTCAGCAGCAATACCGAAGTCTGTCATAGTTAAGCGCAGAGTATCTGTAATAGCGCCAATAATTCCAGCAACTAAACACATGCGTTGTGGAGAATTAAACAGCACGGAGAAGCCCCACACGCCAGCAAAAGCCGTAATAAGTCGCAGAACTGCGTTAAGCCAAGGGTTCAATCCGAGCGGAGGGAAGCCTTGTGGGTTAAGCTGCACAAGACTTGCAACAGTCCAACCTGCAAGAGTTCCCATCAAAATAATCGCAAGCGTATAGCACAGACGTTGAATGCCGGAAGGGAAATCTATTTTTGCAATATCCAAGCCACCGGTAATCAGCGGGAAGCCTGGAATAACAAATAATACCGAGCCAATATACGCAGTCGTGTGATTAAGCGCGCTTGGGTCGAAGTAGCCAATAAGTCGCAGTGAGCCGATGCAAGAAAGTGCGCCGATTGCAACAGCAACGAATGTAACCACAAATTGGTTAAGGTGATGCATAAACATGCGTCGACGAATGTAGTGGCCAATCCCAGCGCCAATAAAAGCACCAATCATGTCGTAAATGCCACCGCCAAGCAAAAACGCGAAGGATGCACAAGCGACTGCAGAAGCAAGACCTGCAAACCATGGCTTATAAAGAGGCTTACGATTTTTAATCAAATCAAGACGGTCATGTACTTCTCTCACTGTGAGAGGGTGATTATTGCTTTCATTTGCGTCGCTACTATGAGCTTGTTTGACGTGTGCAAAATGTTCAGCATAAGCGCTTTCTGGCTGCAATGCAAAAATTCCGCGCGGCTTTTCTTTTCTTATAGCTTCTTGTAAAGCTTTTTCTTCCGCAACTTTTGCCGCATGTTCCTCAGATTGCTTAGCAGTTTGTACAATATCGCGCTCTGCATCGCTTTCTTGGAGAGTGTCTACTAATTCCTTAGAAACTGCCGCTTTTGAATGATACAAGGAATCGTTTCCAAGTTTAACGTTAAACCAGTCGGCAAAATGCTCTAAAAGCCAAATGCGTTCAGTGTTGACACCAGTAGTTGGAAGGTCAACAACCTCAGTAATACGCTCATGCTTATCGGTGCAAGTTGCTTCAATGTCGGTGAGATTTACGTCTGCTCGGACGTGAACGCCCATTGGTTCACCAATTCGGTGCATAAGCTCACGAACGCGGTAGCTTCCAGTTCCTGCTCCTAATCCAAGAGCGCCGACGCGAATAATAATGCTTGATTTTGCAGCTATACACGCTTCAGTAACGGGCTTATCCCAATCGCGCTCAACATCGTCCATGTCAAGCGGGATAGCATGCGTGTGAAAACGGCCAGAAGGTTTACCAACTATATGCCCGGTTGGAAGAATTTCAGGTTTGTTGCTACAACTGTCATTATCCGCAGTATTACAAGCGTTACTGCCTGTATTGCTATCTGCATTACTGCTTGCATTATTATCTACTCTACTCACAATTTTTCAGTATACGCACCCCCTTTGCCTAGCAGATTTTTACAAATAAAATACGCTTCGAGCTACGTCCGGTGGTAGTTTCACAATTAACTTGGTATCTCGCTGGAAACAAGGCTGTGGGCTTGCAACTTTTGACCTACATAACCGCGGAGGAGCCGCGGAAGTCAGATGATCAAGCAACCTTTGTCTGGCGCAAGGAGGTCTGATGACAGAAGAAAATCAGCAGGTTACTCCAGCAGACGCAACTATTGTTACGTCTGGTTTAGGGCGAAAAGGCCCAGAGGAGCGTGACCTTCCAGCATCGCTTAAGCAAGACATGGATTTGTGCTTGCATATTCTCCGCGATGTTCTTGGTGAATTTGATGAAAAATTATTGGCAGTATTTGACGATGTTCGTCTTAATGCTGTAGATGCTAGTGCTGCGCATTTTGCACAAATGGTGGACGCAAAAGTAACAGCCGATGATGGCTTAAGCAAGGCTGTTAGCAAGATTAATGGTATGAACTTGCATGATATGCAGCTTCTAGCTCGTGCTTTCGCAACGTATTTCCATCTCGCTAATTTGTGCGAAGAGAATTATCGTGTTTCTGTACTTCATCAGCGTGAATGTGAAGTTGAGGATTCGTTGCCGGTTGACCCAGTAAACGAACTTACTTGCGCGTATCACAAATTATTGACGGAAATGAGTCCAGCTCAAGCTAAAGAATTGCTTGCAAAACTTGAGTTCCATCCTGTGTTTACTGCGCACCCAACTGAAGCCCGTCGTAAGGCTGTGGCTGGAAAGATTCGCAGAATTTCGCAATTATTAAGCGAACACCACCGTTTAGGTGGATCTGACAAGCGAGAAAATTATCGTCGTCTCTATAACGAAATTGATGCGCTTCTTAGAACTTCGCCTATTGCTTTAAAGAAGCCAACTCCAGTTGAAGAAGCTGACACTATTCTTGACATTTTCGACGCTACTTTATTTGATACGATTCCAGTTGTGTATCGTCGTTTTGACGATTGGCTGCTTGGTAAGAAGGCTGGTCTTGTGCCGCCTCGCTGCCCTGCTTTCTTCCACCCAGGAAGCTGGATTGGCTCAGATCGCGATGGTAATCCAAATGTTACCGCTAAAGTAAGCCGTCAAGTTGCTCGAAAGTTTAGCGATCACGTGCTTGCGGCTTTGGAAAATCGCACTCGCGAAGTTGGCAAGTGCTTAACTATGGAGACCCGCACAACTCCTCCAAGCGTGGAGTTGATTGAGTTGTGGAATCGTCAGCGCGAAATGAGCGAACAGCTTACGGAAAACGCTTCAGATGTTTCTAATAACGAGCCGCATCGTGCTGTAATGCTTGTGATGGCTGACCGCTTGCATCGTACTATCAGTCGCGATACGGATTTGATGTATCATTCTTGCGAAGATTTTATTGAAGATTTGCAAATTGTGCAGCGCTCTTTGGCTGAAGGTGGCGATCCTCGAGCCGCTTATGGTCCTTTGCAGGACTTGATTTGGCAGGCGCAAACCTTTGGATTCCACATGGTTGAGATGGAATTCCGCCAGCATTCTCTCGTGCATTCTCGTGCTTTGGAAGATATTCGCGAGCACGGATTGCATGGCGAACGCGGTCCGCTTCAGCCAATGACTCGTGAAGTGCTCGATACCTTCCGTGCTTTGGGTGCAATTCAAAAGCGTAACGGCATGCGTGCTGCTCGACGCTACATTATTTCCTTCGCAAAATCTGCTCAACATGTGCGTGACGTATTTGAGTTGAATCGTCTTGCTTTCGCTCACCCACAGGATGCGCCAATAATCGACGTTATTCCATTGTTTGAGCAGTTGGAAGATTTGCAAAATTCCGTAAATGTGCTTGAGGAGATTATTAAAATTCCTGAAGTGCAAGCTCGTCTTAAGGCTACTGGCCGAAAGATGGAAGTTATGCTTGGCTACTCGGATTCTTCCAAGGATGCCGGCCCTACTTCCGCAACGCTTGCTTTGCATTCCGCTCAGGAGCGTATTGCTCAATGGGCTAAGAAGCATGATATTGATTTGACACTATTCCATGGCCGCGGTGGTGCTGTTGGTAGAGGCGGCGGTCCTGCAAACCGTGCAGTGCTTGCTCAGCCTGTTGGCTCCGTCAACTGTCGATTCAAGCTTACTGAGCAGGGCGAGGTTATTTTCGCTCGCTACGGTAACCCTATTTTGGCTATTCGTCACGTCGAATCCGTTGCTTCCGCAACTTTGCTTCAGTCTTCGCCAAGTGTTGAGAAAACCAATACTGATATGACGAAGAAGTATGCGGATATGGCTGAAAAACTTGATGTTGCAGCCCATGAGCGCTTCCTTGACTTGCTGCAAACGGATGATTTCACTCCATGGTTCTCCACGGTTACGCCGCTGAGTGAGATTGGCTTGCTTCCAATCGGCTCTCGCCCAGCTAAGCGCGGTTTGGGTGCGAAGTCGTTGGACGATTTGCGCACAATCCCGTGGGTGTTCTCTTGGGCTCAGGCTCGAATCAACTTGGCAGCATGGTACGGTTTGGGTACAGCTTGCGAAAAGTTTGGCGACTTGGAAACTTTGCGCAGAGCTTACGAAGAGTGGCCTCTGTTTAGCACATTTATTGACAATATTGAGATGTCTTTGGCTAAAACAGATGAGCGTATTGCTCGCATGTACTTAAGCCTTGGAGATCGTGAAGATTTGAGCGATAAGGTGCTTTCGGAAATGCAGCTTACTCGCAAGTGGGTTTTGCAAATTGTTGATGACAAGTGGCCTTTGCAGCATCGTCACGTGCTAGGTCAGGCAATCCGCGTGCGCTCGCCTTATGTTGACGCGCTTTCTGTAATCCAATCTCTTGCATTGCACAAGCTCCGTAACAAGGTAGACAAAGAAGAGTTGAGCGAAAGCCAGCAGGCAGAGTTTATCTACCTTATTCTTTGCACTGTTTCCGGTGTTGCTGCAGGCTTGCAAAATACTGGATGATTTTTCATAAATTACTAAATCAAGAAGGCTCTCGTATTTGCGAATTACAATACGGGAGCTTTTTTGATAATAAGCTTTGATAATAAACTTAAATATTTTTAAACAGAAATTCTTATTTACTACGAAAGATACAATATATTCGGTAAGTAAAAATTTTAAACTTTAAGAAAATAAAAAATATTGCCAATGCCAATGTAGGAGGTAATAATGCAAGAAGAAGTCAGCGAAGATTTTGTTAATGAAGATTCAGTTTTAGCTACATCGGTGTGGAGCGCCATGCTTGCAGGGAATCGTAAATTTGCAGAAAATAATTCAACGCATGCAGGTGTAAATTCTGAAATGCGCATGAAACTTATTGACGGCCAGCATCCTGGAGCTGTTGTGCTTTCGTGCGCAGATTCTAGAGTTGCTCCGGAATTTATATTTGACGCTGGTTTGGGAGATATTTTTTCTGTTCGTACGGCTGGTGAAGTGCTTGATGACGCTGTAATTGCATCGCTTGAGTACGCTGTAAGCGATTTGGGTGTAAAAGTGCTTGTGGTACTAGGTCATGAGCATTGCGGTGCAGTACAAGCCGTTTTGCCGAATGTGCAAAAGCTGGTTTCTAAATACGGCGAAGATGAAACAAGCGAAATAATTGAGTCTAGTGAGTCAATATTGCTGCGTTCTTTAGGACCTGCTGCGCTCGCAGGTGTTGAAGAAGATTTAGATACGGACGATATTGAGCGCATCCACGTATCTAATATGTTGGCTGAAATTTGCGATAAATCTCAAATAATTCGCGAAGCTACTTTTAATGATGCATTGATGTTGGTTGGTGCTAGGTATCGTATGAGTGACGGCTTCGTAGAAGTACTTTCGTGTTGATAATTTGTACTGTATTGCAGAATCGTAAATATGAAAAAATTGTGTAGTAATACTCGAAAACGACCAGCTTCAGCGCACTATTTGTTCTTAATTGCAGGAGCGCCTTTCGTAGCTCTTATGGTTGCTATGGCTCCAGCTTTGCAAGCACGTTATCCATGGTTTCTTATTGATACAACAGTACGAGGTGTTGCTGGCCTACTCTTACAAGCGATTCCATTCACTCTTATTGGTGTGCTTGTTTCTGCTGCTGTGGAAACATGGGTAACAGCTGATTTTATTGAAAAACATGCTCCAAAATCTACTGCAAACGGCTTTTTGGCTGCAATACTTGCAGGCGTGTGCGTGCCGGTGTGCGACTGCGTTGTTGTACCAACATTTTCTAGACTGGTTGCAAAAAAATTGCCGCTTCCTTGTGCAATAACTTTCCTTTGTGCTGTTCCTGTTGTAAATCCTGTGTCTGTTTTAGCGACTTGGTACGCTTTTGCTGATGCGCCTGCTGTAGCCGTTATGCGCGTTGCTTTAGGAGTTGGTATTGCGTTATTAGTTGGATTAAGTTTTGCAATATTTCCGCCAAAATCATTTGTTTTGCGTAACGAAAATTTATTAAAAAATAATCTTAAATCAAAATGTTCTCGTGAACTAAATTGTGGTTGCAATCATGAAGAAAATCAAAATTTTTCAGAACAATTAAAGACGCAAAATCGCACAAAATCAAGTATTTATTTGCAAATAAAGCTGTACATAAAGCATATTCATGAAGATCTTTTGAAACTTTTACCAATTATTGTGTGCGGAACTATTGTTGCTTCTGTTATACGAGCTTGGTTAGGGGCGGATCCTGCTTCCAGAATACAAGCTAACAATATTTGGATTGCAATACCTGCAATGATGGCTATTGCCTATTTCAGCTCGTTGTGCTCAAGTTCGGATGCTGTAATTGCTAGAAGTTTAGCTGCTTCTTTACCAATGTCTTCCGTTTTAGTATTTTTGCTATTCGGCCCAATGCTTGATTTAAAAAATACTCTTATGCTTGTTTCTGATTGCAGAGGCAAATTCGTATTGCGCTTAACGCTAACGATTGCAGGCGTTTGCCTTCTAGCTTCACTGTTTTCTCACTGGGCTTGGGGGTTCATGCTATGAAAAATACAAGTTCTGTTAGTGAAGAAAATAAAAAGTGTAATCGTATTACTTTTGCAAAAATATTGGAATCTTTCGTGCTTCTATGTTTAGCAGCAGTTATTGCCACAGTAACTTTAAGCGGACAGTACACGCTTTTTACCACTCCTCGAGCGTTCGCGTATTTGATAATTGCAGCAGTTCTGCTTTTAGTTTTAGCATCTTGTGCTGCGTTGGGATGGTTTGATGTTTCTGCACGAGATTCTTGGAAAATACTAGTTTCTTTAGTGCTTCCTGCTCTGCTAATTATTATTCCGCTGCAATCGTCACAAAGATTTAGCGCTGGTGGTTTTGATCGTTACGCAGGAGGAAGGGCTATTGCTATTCGAAGCCACAATCCGAGACTTTCTGGGTTGAGTGAAAAATCTCGTGAAATAAAAGTAAAAAACGATGATTTCGGCTTATGGTATGACGAAATAGATCATAATATTTCAAAATATGAAGGCTACACGATTACGATTACAGGTTTCGTAAGTCGTGATACTACTTTAGGAGCAAGTCAGTTTCGCTTATCTCGTCAACTTATGTCTTGCTGCATTCTAGATATGTCTCCTTTTGGTTTAGTTGTAAACTATAAAAACGCCAACAAACTCCACGAACATGAGTGGGTTATGCTTCGCGCTCGCGTTTCTCGGGGGAGCATAGGAGTTAAAGGATACCAACGTTCTGGTGTTATACTAAAAGTTATATCGTTAAAATCTGCCAAAGCTCCAACTGGATATTTTTACCGTCCGTAATAATTTTCACTAAAGAATTGTTGATATCGCTTAGAAGTAAACTAAGATAACAATTATGGCGATTGGTTTTAATATTCTGCTCATTATAATTTTTCTACTATTCGGGTCCATATTTGCGGCAACCGAGTTGGCTTTAGTGAGCTTAAGAAGTTCGCAAATTGATCGCATGGAGCTTCAGGATGCTCGTGGAGCTAGAGTTGCGAAAATTGCGCGCGACCCTAATACTTTTCTATCTGCCTTGCAAATTGGCGTAACGCTTTCTGGTTTTCTTTCTGCATCTTTTGGAGAATCTGCTTTAGCTCCATATGTAGTGCCGATTGTGCGTTCGTGGGGAGTGCCGGCTCATGTTGCTGGCCCTCTTACTACAATCTTCTTAACTCTTATTATTTCGTATTGTTCTATTGTTATTTCCGAACTTGTGCCAAAGCGTATTGCAATGCAGCGTTCTGAGCAGATTGCACGAGCGGTTGTGCCAGCGGTGGATATTTTCTCAAAAATTTGTAAGCCTCTTATTTGGCTTATTGGAAAGAATACAAATGGTTTTGTGCGCTTGCTTGGATTTGATCCGAATGAGAAAGAAAGCGAAGTTTCTGACGAAGAATTGCGTGTGCTTGTTAACAGCAATAAGCGTTTAAGTCAAGATGAGCGCAATATTTTGGATGACGTGTTTGATGCGTCTGAAACTATTGTTGCTGAAGTGATGCGTCCTCGTGCTGACGTGGAATTTTTGGATGGTTCGTTAAGTCTTGAAGAAGCTGCGGCGAAAATTCGTGAGCTTCCGTATTCCAGATACCCTGTTATTGGCAAGGATTTTGACGACGTTATCGGTTTTGTGCATGTGCGAGATTTGTTGGATGTGCGTGATCCTAACGCAAAAACTGTCGCCGATGTGACCCGTGAAGGAATTAGTCTTCCTGGAACTTCTAAGCTTTTGCCGAGTCTAGAGTTGCTTCGCAAACGCGGAATCCATTTGGCTATCGTTATTGACGAATACGGCGGAACTGACGGCATTGTGACGCTTGAAGACATGACCGAGGAGCTTGTTGGAGATATTCGCGACGAGTACGATTTGCCTGAAGAATCTGAACAAAATAATGTGAATAAAACAACTGCTTTTGTAAACGGTGTTGCAAAAATTGATGGTGGTATGACCATTGAAGATTTTGCTGATATTACTGGCATTGAGCTTGAAGATGGCCCTTATGAGACGGTTGCAGGATACTTTTTGGCGCATACAGGTTCGATGGGAAGCGTTGGGGCAGTTTTGCATGATGCAGACGGTTATGATATGACGGTAACCGCGGTTGATGGTCGACGTATTGCTACGCTTGAAGTGCGTCGTCGCGCGTAATTTAAGCCATAGCAGTAGAATGAAATAGTAATAATATAACCTACGGAAGGATAAAACATGGCCTTATTGCATATTTTGCCGGGTCTCGACGAAGCGGCCAGTGAAAAGGCTGTTGCAGTTTTGCAGAATCGTTTAAGCCACGAGCAGGAGGCTGCTTTGGTTTTGAAGCATGCTCACTGGAATGTTACTGGCCCAGATTTTATTGCTGTGCATGAGATGCTTGATCCACAGGTTGCTGAAGTTTTGGCACAAGCAGATGAGACTGCTGAGCGCATTGC
Organism: Gardnerella washingtoni; assembly: GCF_049262705.1. NCBI lineage: Bacteria > Bacillati > Actinomycetota > Actinomycetes > Bifidobacteriales > Bifidobacteriaceae > Gardnerella > Gardnerella washingtoni. Next base: position 1,518,461 of record NZ_CP058398.1, read on the forward strand.
AACTTTGGGAGGTTCGCCACTTGGTCGTGCTGATGATGTTGTTGCTGCACGTACGTGGAAGCGTTTTGCTTTAACTGGTCGTAAGTCAACTAAAGAATATTTGCAGGCTCTTATTGAGTATTACAACGATATGATTGCTGATGATCGCAAGGCTATTGCGGAACTTGATAATCTTGATGTTGTGAGCTCTAATATTATCCAAGATCATGTGCAGCAACTGGAAAAGTTCCAGTGGTTTATGCGCAGCCATCTTGATTAATTAACCTCTGTTTGATTTTTTGATTCAAACCGCAACACGCTGTTTTCTTTTTATGGCGTGTTGCGGTTTGACATTTTCTGCGTCTGTGCTAATGTAACTACTTGTATGTTTTAGACATACAAGTTGGGCCCGTAGCTCAGGTGGTTAGAGCGCATCCCTGATAAGGATGAGGTCGGAGGTTCAAGTCCTCCCGGGCCCACGGAAATTGAATGAGCTTCATTCTTTTACCTTTGGGGCTATGGCGCAGCTGGTAGCGCATCTGCTTTGCAAGCAGAGGGTCAGGAGTTCGAGTCTCCTTAGCTCCACAAATAGGGTTCTGATTGATTTTTCAATCAGAACTTTTTTTGTTTATTAATTTCTTTCTTGAATGCGTGTTCTTAATTTTGCTTTAACTTGTGTTTTTGAGAATGTTTCTCATCAATGCCTATTGGTATGATTACTAAATACAAATAAATATAAATAAATACAAATATAAATTAAATATAAATCTTTACGCCGTGTATTGAGTGCACTATTTAAGTTGCGCTCAGTGGGTTAACAAGGCGTGAAATCGTGTGTTAAACGTCTTAAGCGGTTAACCTGATCAGCGTAAGGAAAGTGTATGCGTAAACTTTTAGCATATTGCCGTCGTGCACCACAATTAACAGTCGTAATTCTTGCTTTTCCTTTTATTGTGGCTTTTTACTCATGCAATTTGCCTATATTGGCTACTTTTAATGAGCAAATTTCTCATCTTTCGCAGCGAATTTTTGATTTTTTAAATCTTGATTACGATATTGCAATAAGTCTTAGTGTTGGCAAAACTATTATCGCTATTCTTGTTTTATATACCAGCCTTGTTTCTTTGCGTAACATGATTAAAAATTTATTGCGCGGAACTTTAGGTATTGATTTGCTAGCTTTTGTTGCTTTGCTTGCAACGCTTTTTATTGGTGAGTTCTGGGCAAGTTATTTGATTGTTGTAATGGTTTGGACGGGAGAGGCAATTGAGGATTTTGCGCATATGAAAGCTCAGCGCAATCTATCTCTTTTAGTAAGCGCAGCTCCAAAAACTGCTCATCTTATGACTTTGCCAGGTATTGAGCATGGAATGAATCATAATCAAGCAAATGATGAATCCTACGAACCGCCATGTTTGAGTGAAAATCAGTGCAAGCCTAGCTCGTGTGTTCTGTGCCAGCATGCTGAATTTAGAAAAGTAGATGCCGCTAATTCTAAGCAATCTAATAGTAGCGAGCAAAATTGCGAAAGTAATTGCGAAAATAATAACTTGCAAAATTGCAACTGTAAACGAAATAATTGCCCATTTTTGCAAGCATCTGCAGATGGCGAAATCACCTCAAATTTGCAGCGTTACGCTACAGTTGCAGTCGATGATTTAAAAGTTGGAAACATAATTATTGTGCTTCCTGGCGAAACTGTGCCAGTTGACGGTGAATTACTAAGCGGTTCTGCGATTTTAGACACAAGTGCTATTAACGGAGAATCTGTTCCTAGAGAAGTCTATGCGGGAGGTGCAGTGCTTTCAGGCTGTGTAAACGGTGGAGTTGTGCTTATTATGCGCGTAACCAAGCTGTCTAAAAACTCGCAGTATCAGAAAATCATGCAGCTTGTTGAGTCTGCTAGGTCTTCTAAAGCTGCAGTAGTTAGATTTGCAGACATGCTATCTGTGCCGTTTACAGTATTATCTTTTGCGATTGCAGGTCTTGCTTGGGGCTTTTCTGGCGACGCATTGCGATTTGCGCAAGTATTGGTTCTAGCAACCCCATGTCCTCTGCTTATTGCAGTTCCAGTTGCTTGCATGGCTGGCACTGGGCGTCTAGCAAAACTTGGAATTGTTGTTAAAAGTCAGGATGTGCTTGAGCAATTAAGTCGTGTAACAGACGTATTTTTTGACAAAACCGGCACGTTGACGGTTAAACAGCCGCAAGTTGCAAGAGTTGACGTAGTTGATTCTATGCAGAAGGCTGATCGCATAGTTATGCTTGCGGGCGTTCTAGAAACTTATTCTCAGCACATACTTGCAGGCGGTATTGCTAAAGCGGGAGCAAAGCTGTGGGAAAATGCTCACCCATCGTCGGTTCCGCAACTTCCTAGCGTACGAGAATACCCTGTAGTACACAGTGTTAAGGAAACTGCAGGCCAAGGCATTCAGGGCGTTGTAGACGGCATCTTAGTGCGTGTAGGCAGACACAAGTACGTTACAGAGCAAAACACGAATCAAACTATAGGTAAATCTCTTGCTGCAGACGAAATGGCAACCTATGTGTCTTTTGACGGCGTGCTGGTAGGAAGAATCGTATTAAAAGACGTGCCGCGCGATAATGCGAAATCAACTATTGCTTCGTTGCGTGCTTTGGGTGTGAGAACAATAGCAATGCTTACTGGTGACGGTTTGCAAGCTGCAACAACCATTGGCAAAAGCGTTGGTATTGATTCTGTGCATGCAGATTTGCTTCCGCAAGATAAATTAGCGTATGTAAAAAAGCACAATTACAATGCAGCCAAAAATAAGAAAGATTCAACCGTAACCATGATGGTTGGTGACGGAGTAAATGATGCGCCTGTGCTTGCAGCTGCCGATATTGGCGTAGCAGTAACGGATGGCACGGATACTGCAGCATCGGAGTGCGCTCAAGTAGTTATTATGAACAACAATATTGCGGCGGTTGCCAGTGCTATAAGTGTTGCGAAGCATACAAAACATGTAATGATACAATCAGTTTTGCTTGGAATAGGTTTGGCTATAATCAGTATGATTCTGGCTGCTTTTGGTTTCATTCCAGCGGTTCTTGGAGCCATGATGCAGGAAGTTATTGACGTTATTTCAATTACTTGGGCGTTAACTGCTTTGCGCTCGCGTGAAAAGATGAGATAAAGCGTTTTCATGCAAGCTTTTTAATGCAAGCATTTTGTAAGACTTAGCAATGCGCTAGTCTAAGTATGAAAGCACGTGAAGGAAATCTGTGCTTGAAGTCCGCGCATAATGCGCGCAAAAACGGCAAAAGTGTCGTATTGTACAGTTCAATATGGGGATAATAATGAAAAAAAATAAGGTAAAAGAAAATGTTTCATGTGAAACATCTCAATTGCGCATTGCAGTAATTGGTGCGGGACCTGCTGGAGTATATTCTTCCGATATTTTCTTGCGTCAACTTGCTAAACGTGGCGAAGAATTAGGTCTTGGCACAAGCGCTCGCATTGATCTTTTTGAAAAACTGCCTGTGCCTTTCGGCTTAGTGCGTTATGGAGTGGCTCCGGATCATCCAAGTATTAAATTTATTGCCGATGCGCTTGAAAAAACGCTTGATAATCCAAATATTCATCTTTATGCGAATGTTGAATTTGGTAAAGATATTACGCTTGAAGATTTGCTTCAACGCTATGATGCAGTGTTATTTGCTACAGGAGCTGTGGAAGATAGGCCATTGCGAGGTGTGCCGGGTGCTGATTTAGACGGAGTATACGGAGCTGCAAAATTCGTAGAATGGTATGACGGCTACCCAACCAGCAAGCGCACATGGCCGCTCGAAGCAAAGGAAGTAGCTGTTATTGGTGGCGGAAACGTGGCAATGGATGTTGCTCGTGAGCTTTTGCGCGACCCGGATTATTTGCGCGCACATACGGATATTCCAGACGATGTGTACGAAGGATTACAGCAAAATCGTACTCAAACTTTGCATTTGTTTATTCGACGAGGTGTAGCTCAAGCGAAATTCTCAGTGCAAGAATTGCGTGAAATGGAAAAGTTATCCGGAGTGCAAATAATTATTAACGAGGATGATTTTGAGCTCGACGATGAAACGATAGAAGTTGCTGGTAACGATAAGCTCACGCGTCAAATGGTTGAGGAACTTTTTGCGATTCGAGATATGGCAGAAGATATGGAAGACGGCGGTAACGTTGATTTTGAGGGCAATCCTGCCAACCGGCGTTACGTTATTCATTTCAATTCGGCTCCGGTTGAAATTCTTGGCGAGGATGGGAAAGTAAAAGCGATTCGTGTTGAGAAAACTGTTACAAGCGCGGACGGCACAATGACTCGCACAGGTGAATTTGAAGAATACCCTGTGCAAGCTGTTTACCATGCGATTGGCTATCATCCTGCAGAAGTTGCAGGCATTGCTTACGACGAAAAGCGCACGTTGCTTGCGAATGATGACGGCCGAATCGTAACTTCCGCCGAAAGTGGCGAAGTTCGTGAACGTTTGTATGCTACCGGCTGGGCTAAAAGAGGACCTGTTGGTTTAATTGGCTCCACAAAATCTGACGCTCTTCTTATTGTTGACCGCATGCTCGAAGATTTAGCACAATCTGGGCTTATTGCAGAAGATCGTAGCGAAAAGTCTATAAATGAATTGCTTGAATCGCGCGGTGTGAAAGCCATTGATTATGCCGGTTGGAAGCGCGTAGATGAGTATGAGCGTGAAGCTGGTGCTAAAGAGCAGCGCGCTCGAAAGAAAGTAGTATCATCTGCGGAGCTTATAGCTATTGCCTTAGGCTGTGAGTAACATTCGAATAACAGTTTGTAGTGAGTAAATACGCAGTATATATTCAGAAAAATTTAAGTTCACTTTATTAAACTGACTCACATGTTGAAGGGCGTAAGAGCATATCAGTATAACACTTTGAAGGCAGTGCTATTTTTTGGCATTTTATGGCTTTTTCTTGCGTTATGCTGGGTTCTTACGGGTGCTTCTTTTACCTCATTAATTTGGTTTGTCTTGCTGGGGTTTGTTGTAAGTGCAAGTGCTTACTGGTGCTCCAGCAAGCTTATTATTTTCGCTATGCGTGCTGTTGAAGTTACTGAAGATGAAGAACCAATACTTTATGGCATTGTGCGAGAACTTTCTGCTCGTATTGGTAAGCCTATGCCACGTGTCATGGTATCGCCTTGCGAGAGTCCTAATGCATTTGCTGCGGGTAGAAGTGAGCGTCATGCGTCAATTTGCTGTACTCGTGGATTGTTGAATATTCTTAATGAGCGCGAGCTTCGAGGTGTTGTTAGCCACGAGCTTACGCATATTTATAATCACGATATTCTTGTTTCTGCGTTAGCTACTGCTACAGCAACAGTGTTGACGTATGTTGGTTCATTATTAATGTGTATAGGTAATGCCCACCAGCATGATGTGCGTAAATATTGCAAGTTCGTAGGTAAAGGCTTGAATACGCTTTTTGCACCCGTTGCGGCTCTTATTATGAATGTAACAATTCCTGCGTCTAGAGAATTTGATGCTGATAAAGCTGGAAGTGAAATTACTGGAGATTCAGCTGCGCTCGCGTCCGCGTTGAACAAAATTACATATGGCATGCAGATGCATGAGATGAAATCTACTGCCGGCTTGCAAGCAGTTGCTTCGTTAATGATTATTCAACCATGGGATGAGCGTGCTTCAATATTAGTAAGATTGTGTGCAAACCATCCTCCTGTGCAGGAGCGTATTGGTCGTCTTATGCGCATGGCTGCGTAGTGTTGATGTGCAGGTTCATAACTTTAGCGTGCCTGTATTGTATATATGCGCGGTGTAATGTATTTGCTGTGTTGAAGCAGTAAGTGCTGCATGATATTCTTGAGTGGTTGCTGTTTTGTAATTTGTTGCAGCGCATGCGGATATAGTTCATCGGTAGAATGGAAGCTTCCCAAGCTTCAGAGGCGGGTTCGATTCCCGTTGTCCGCTCCACTTGGAAAACGTTGGTATATCAATGTTTGTGGCTTGTTTTTACGGCTTAAAAATAGGTTAAATGTGCAAATGATTTGCAAAATTCTATAAAAATGCTGACTTACTTAATAGAATTGTTGCATTAGGTAAGTCAGCGTTTATTTTATGCCTAATTAAATTGTGTAGAACGTGTAATCAAGATTTAGAATGTACGAACGTCATAGAAGTTATTAAGTTCTGGCATCCAACGTCCGGTACCAGCAATATTTCCTCTACTTCCTACGGTAAATCCTGCAAAATTGTTCATTCTTGGCTCGAAATAGCTGCGAGAGCCATGACCTTCGGCAGAATTACCGACGCTAATGGCTCCTGCGAAATTGCCTACAGAATGGATTACTTTGTCGTTATCAACCTTGTAATGCACTGCGTAGCCTTCGCGAGTTAAACGATTGCCAGCATTTGCTGCAGTGCGAAGCCATCGGTTGAATATGTTTCCCCAAATTTGTGGAGCATTAAAGGTATAAATCTTCTTAAGCCAAGTGTAGCCTTTGCCGTCAGCACGAATCAGAGCTCGCTGTGCTAAATATCCACCGAGAGAGTGTCCTGTAATATATAAGTTATTCACGGTATGTTCGCGACCGTATCGTTCGATAAGTTGTTCTACATCGTACGCTTGGTCAGGATTGCGACCTACGGCTATAGCTAAATCGTCATCGTAATCATTAAATTGTGAAGTTCCTCGAATGGCGAGTACTTGTACAGTTCCCTGTTCTAGGAATGGGTAAGGGCTCACATTTTCAAATAAAACAGCGTCAAATCCACCTCTATGGTGATAGGTTTCTTTCACTTTCCAGAATGGAGCAATTTCATTATGCATAAGGTGGTACTCGTTGCGATTCTTATAAATATCATGCAGTGGTCTTGTGTAATCGAGTACCTTATTAATGTAGTTATCGTCGCGATAAGAAAGTTCTGAGAATAAGGTCATGTCGCGTGCGCTAATATCCCAACGGCGAGGATGGGCGTCTTGATTATCTGGAATACCATCCCCATCTGTGTCATTCATCATTGGGTGAGAATTATATCCGTAGTATGTTTTTCCATCTTTGTTGTATGTATAAATCTCTTGGCTATTCGTTAATCCGTCTCCGTCTAAATCGGCTTGTGGATCGAGTGGCTTCTTGTGGAATAACGACATATCAAGAGCGCCTTTTTGCTCAAGTCCTATCGTTCCGTCTGCGATGCGTTGAGCGGTTTCTACAGTAAGTGGAGTATGTGCGACCGAAGAATTATTTGTGTTTGTTGCTGCGATTGCTGGCGTAGAGAAGGTAAATAAGCTTAATGCCATACAGAGGCTTGTGAGGCATCCTGCTGTGATAGTACTTCGTTTCATAGTAGCTCTCCCATATTTTATGTTATTTGCGGTAGTGAAAGATACTTCCAAATTGCTTTCTCTTGCGCTATTTGTTCGTAATAACACTACGTGGTTATTTGTGTGAGATATATCAGTTACTAGTTTGCGTCACTGCTATTCATATCTTACACTGTTAAACTTTAATCCGCACATAAACAAAAATCTATACCAATAAACAAAAGTTGGTTTTTAGTGATAAGTGCATTGATGCAATGTATCAATCGTATAGAAAATATCTATGTAACTAGAATTATTGATAGCAATTATCTATTCTTAATAATGAAAGTTATGCGCAACGATAGCGCGCGATAAACAATCGAGGAGCAAGCTATGAGTTTAATGAATACGCATATTCTCCCATTTAAGGTGAGTGCATATAAAGATGGTGAATTTATTGAAGTAACCGATGCAGACGTACTCGGCAAGTGGGCTATTTTCTTCTTCTACCCAGCGGATTTCTCTTTCGTATGCCCAACTGAGCTAGAAGATCTTGCTAATCATTATGAAGAGTTACAAAAGTTAGGTGTAGAAGTTTACTCCGTATCAACTGACACGCATTTCGTGCACAAAGCATGGCATGATAATTCTGAAGCTATTGCAAAAGTAAAGTACACTATGTTGGGTGATCCTTCCGGAGCGCTTTCTCGTAACTTTGATGCATGGAATGAAGAGTCTGGTTTAGCTCATCGTGCTACGTTCTTAGTCGATCCACAAGGTATGATTCAGTTCTTTGAGATGACAGCAGATGGTATTGGTCGTAACGCTGATGAACTGCTTCGTAAAGTCAAAGCAGCCCAGTATATTGCCGCTCATCCGGGTGAAGTCTGCCCAGCCAAATGGGAGCAGGGAGAAGAGACCTTAGAGCCTTCTATTGATTTAGTTGGCAAAATCTGATCTTTATAAAAGCGCGTGGGAAGCGGCAGTTGCAGTTTCTTACGCGCTTAATTTTTAGTATCAAAACATGTTATAGAAAATTATTGAAAGAAGTGTCTATGTCTTTGCTGAATACATCATTAACTGCTCAACTGTCTGAATTGTTGAAAAAAATGGTTTTGCCTGTTGAACTTGTACCGTATCTGGATGATTCGGATACGTCTCAAAAAGTTAATGCACTATTAAAAGAAGTATCTCAGCAAAGCAACAAAATCAATATTATTGAAAGTAACAATGACAATAGAACGAACAGTGTACGCGTTCCAAGCTTTATAATCCGACGCGCAGAATCGCAGAATAATGGTAACAAACCGAGTGAGGTAGCAGTAACTTTTGCAGGAGTACCTCTTGGACACGAATTTAGTTCTTTAGTATTGGCACTTTTACAAGTGAGTGGATATGCGCCAAAAATTAGTGATGAGCAACGCAAAGAAATACTAAAGCTTGGATCACATAACGTAACAACATATATGTCAGTTACCTGCTTGAATTGCCCAGAAGTTGTGCAATCGCTTAATACCATCTCAATAATCAACCCTAAAGTTCAGCATACTACTGTAGAAGGTAGCGCTTTTCGAGAAGAAGTAGACAAACTCGGTGTAATGAGCGTGCCAGCAGTGTTTGAAAACGGTAAACTTATTGCTTCAGGTCGTACAGGAATTGATGAACTCATAGCAATACTTGCATCTAACGAAAACGTTATTACACAAAGTGGTAATAGCGGTACTCAAGAATTTAATTCTGGTGCTTCTGTTGTTTCTCCTGTAGCTACTGCGCTTGCAGAAAAAATGAATAAGCAATCTCCTTATGATATTGTTCTTGTTGGAGGAGGCCCTGCTGCTTCAGCTGCTGCAATTTACACTGCACGCAAAGGTTTACGTACAGCTATGATTATGGATCATCGTGGTGGGCAAGTAGTAGAAACGGAAAGTATTGAAAATCATATTTCACAAACGCATACTACAGGTGCTCAGCTTGCTGCGGATTTAACACAGCATATTTCGCAATACAATATTGATGTATTTACACCAGATTGGGCAGATTCACTTGATATAGCCAAAGAACCTGACGGCTTACACACTATTCATGCTCGTTCCGGTGGCATGCTTAAAGCTCGTGCTGTGATTGTTGCAACTGGTGCAACGTGGCGTACACTTGGTGTGCCAGGAGAGGAGGAGTATCGTAATAAAGGTGTGTCTTTCTGCCCACATTGTGACGGCCCACTGTTCAAAGATAAGAGAGTAGTTGTTGTTGGCGGTGGAAATTCCGGAGTAGAAGCTGCTATTGATTTAGCTGGTGTAGCAAAACATGTGACAGTAGTCGAATTTATGGATACACTCAAAGCTGACAAAGTGCTGCTGGAGGCTTTGCATAATTTGCCTAATACTAGCATTATTACTAGCGCTGCTGTAAGCAAAGTTGAAGGAAATGGTAGTAAAGTAACAGCAATATATTACCGGGATCGCAGTAGCATTGATTCTGAAGCACAAGAGCATATTATTGAAGCGGACGGCGTATTTGTGCAAATTGGTTTAGCTCCAAATACTCTTTGGTTAGAAAATCAGTTGCCGCTGAATAAGCGTGGAGAAATTATTACAGATCGAGCAGGCTGTACAAAAGTTCCCGGCATTTTTGCTGCTGGAGATTGCTCAGACGAGCCGTACAAGCAAATAGTTACTGCGTACGGATCTGGTGCCAACGCAGCTTTGTCTGCGTTTGATTACATTATTCGTAGTCCGCAAAATAAATAAATTACGTAAGGCAGAACAAGCATAGCAATATTATTTGTGTTAATTTTTATGCATAGTATCGATAATGGGAGGCGTACTATGAATATCAGAGCATTGGAATATCTTATAGCTTTTGCACAAGAAGAAAGTTTTACTAAGGCCGCTATTCGCATGTGCGTTTCTCAGCCGACGCTTTCGACACAAATTAAAAAGCTCGAAGAAACTTTGGGTGTAGAGCTTATTGAGCGTATTCCTGGTAAACAGATTTTGACACCTGCCGGGCGAGAAGTTGTATATTATGCAAAACGAATTCAGGCAGACATGTCGCGTATTCGCCAAGCTGCAAGACGCTCAGAAGATCCGTGGGCATCAACAGTAGTATTAGGCGTGTTTCCAACATTAGGACCATATTTATTGCCGCGTCTTATGCCAGTGTTACGACATTTAAAACCAAATCTCACTATTCGTTTTGTGGAAGAAAAGTCAGCAAAACTTATAGAATTACTTGATAGTGGTCAGATTGATGCCGCTATATTAAGTGAAAGTTTGAATGTTCCTTCAGTAAAAATATGCCACCTTTTTGATGAAGATTTTTTGTTAGCAGCTTCTAAAAATTCTTCGCTTGGTCACGAAAGTAAGCCGATTGAGCTTTCAGATTTATCGACGCAGCGCGTACTTTTGTTAGAAGACGGTCATTGTATGTGTAGAAACATGATTGATGTATGTCAAAAAGTAGGCGCGAAACAATCAGAATTTAGAGCAACGTCGTTAGAAACATTACGTTACATGATTATTGGCAGTCGTGATGTGACATTGTTGCCACGGTTAGCAACAGTTCCACCTATTGTGCAGCCAGCAGGTTTAATGTTGCGCGAGTTTAAGAATCCTAGACCTTATCGCTCATTATATTTAAATTGGCGTGCAGCTTCTCCAGTAGACAAAATTATGGAAGGATTATGTAAAATAATTAGTTCTACATGCGCTGATTTGCATAAAAAATAAATAGAATATTCTGCTTAAAAATAGGCACTTCTGTTTGCTAAGTTAGCTACAGAAGTGCCATGTTCTTCTTCTCTTACTTTTCTTTTATTCTCACTTTATTCTGGGAATTATCTGCCTCGTTTTATTTACTATGTTTTATTTGTTGCTAAATTAATGATTTATAATTCAATTCCAAGATAGCGTGCTACCTGATTTACATCCTTATCTCCACGGCCGGAAACTGTTACTAAAACAATGTCATCCTTACTCATCTTTGGAACCATCTTCATAGCTTGTGCTATTGCATGTGAGCTTTCCAAAGCTGGGATGATTCCTTCTATTCTAGAAAGTGCGCGGAAAGCTTGGACTGCTTCATCATCAGTGATTGCGTAGTATTCTGCGCGACCAGAATCCTTTAAATATGAATGTTCTGGGCCAACTCCAGGGTAATCCAGGCCTGCAGAAATAGAGTAGGCTGGAAGCTCATTCCCATCATCATCCATAAGAACATAAGTTTTCATGCCATCCGTAATGCCAATTTTTCCGTTCGTCATAGTAGCAGCATTTTGAGGAGTATTAGCGCCTTTACCTGCGCCTTCAGCACCAATCAATCGTACAGAAGGATCATCAATGTAGGCTGCAAAAGAACCAATTGCATTAGAACCGCCACCAATGCAAGCAATTACAGCATTTGGTAATCTGCCTTCTTTTTCTAGGATCTGCTTTCTTGACTCCTTGCTAATAACGCTTTGAAAATCGCGAACCATTTGTGGATAAGGGTAAGGTCCCACTGCGGAACCAACGATGTAGAAGGTATCGTCCAAGTGCTGAGCATAATCCATAAATGCGGCAGTTACAGCATCTTTTAAAGTTTTTGTGCCTTCTTGAACAGCATGAACTTTTGCGCCGAGCAAAGTCATTCTAAAAACATTAAGTTTTTGGCGTTCACAATCAAGTGCACCCATAAAAATTTCGCATTCCATGCCGAATCGTGCCGCTGCAGCAGCAGTGGCAACACCATGCTGACCGGCTCCAGTTTCAGCAATAATGCGCTTTTTACCCATGCGCTGAGCGAGTAAAATTTGTCCGAGAACATTATTCATTTTGTGAGCGCCGAGATGGTTTAAATCTTCGCGCTTTAAATACACTTTTGCGCCGCCTAAATATTTTGTGAAAGATTCAGCATAGTATAAAGGTGTTTCGCGGCCGTCGTAATCCTTTAATAGTCCAGTTAATTCATTGCGGAATTCTGGATCGTCTTTGTACTGTAGATAAGCTGCTGCTACTGCATCGAGTGCTGGACGAATCATATCTGGTACGTACTGTCCGCCAAATTCGCCGTAATACATGTTTTGTTCAACTGCGTTTACCATAATTTTGCCCTTCTTGTGCGTGCCGAGAAAATCGGCATTCGGTTTGTTCTTTATTCTTTTTGTGTTGATTATTTTGTAAATTTGAAGGGCATGTGCTCAGATAACAAAAAAGCTGGATGGCAGCTTATATGCCATTCAGCTCAAATAATGTTGATGATGAATCCGGCATAGCCCCGTTGATTGTTTAAAATCAGCAAGCCCACACCGATATGTGAACTCGCTTTTAACTACGCCAGCTACGCCAGAAACGAGTATTCATGTTCATCAACCTCCAATCTTGTTGCTCAAGTTTAGCCTGACTTGTGACAATGTCAATCTTTTAGTATTGATTCGGCGTTTCGCGCGGAAAAATTAAACCCCGGCGTGTATGCGCCGGGGAAATAAAAAGGAGAGAAGAAAAGAATAAGTTTTAGTTTTAGTGCTTTACACCTGCCGTTTTTTGCGACACTATTATAAAACCATATCAGCCTGTACGGTATAGGAGTATTACCTGAGAATTTTCTAAAAAATATATACTTTTCTCCTGAATTTGGTGATTTTTTAGCAATAAAAAATCATTGCAAATACTATTCACTTAAATCAGCACGGTAAAAATGTTCGTATGAGCGCGACGGAGTTGGACCGCGCTGACCTTGATAGTGTGAACCATTAACAGTAGAACCATACGGATTTTCGCATGGGGAACTCAACTGGAAGAAGCACATTTGACCGATTTTCATGCCAGGCCAGAGCTTGACTGGCAAAGTACTTACATTAGAAAGTTCCAAAGTAATATGACCTTCAAAACCAGGATCAATGAAACCAGCCGTTGAATGAGTTAAAATACCAAGACGACCAAGTGAGCTCTTGCCTTCCAAGCGTGCTGCAATAGTTGCATCAAGTTTTACATACTCCCAAGTAGCACCAAGTGCAAACTCACCAGGATGTAAAATCCACGGTTCGTCCGGAGCCACTTCAAACTGTTCAGTAAGCTCACCTTGATTTTCTGCAGGGTCTACATACGTGTAAGCGTGGTTGTTAAATAAGCGGAAATAACGATCGAGACGCACGTCAATCGACGCAGGCTGTACCATTTCCGGGGTCCACGGGGTTAAATCGATGTGACCCTCATCATGAGCTTTGAGAATGTCGTGATCAGACAACAGCATAGCGTCAAATCTCCTTGTAATGTGTAAACGCATAAGCAACTTCATTGTTCGCACGAAATATTTACTGCTATTTTGCGCGAAAATTACAATACGCACAATTGTAGCGCGTGCCGCGGTCTGTCAGTATGATGCAAGCTATTTCCTGAAAACAAATAAGTATTCATGAGCAATAAGCAAAAATTTTATAGAAAAGAAAACACAAAACGCGGCACAGAACCGTAGGTAATATAAGAAAACTACGTACTGTGCCGCGTATTCGCAAGGCAGTTTAATAATTTATTTATTAAGCTGCAATAGTTAAGGTGTTTGCTGCTTTATGTTTTGCAATGAAGCGAAGCACGCACTTGCGCAATTCGGAAGCTACTAACACCACCATAGAAAGACCGAGGCACTCAAACCATTCAGTTACGCTCAAAGGAACAGTTCCAAATGGCTCATTCAAGAATGGTATGTAAATTACAGCCAGCTGTAGAAGCACAGAAACTGCAATAGCACCCCAAAGCCAACGATTTGCAAACAAACCTACAAATACGCTTTGCGAATCGGAACGGGATGCTAACGCATTCAGCATTTGCGCAAACACAAGAATGGTGAAGCCCATTGTGCGAGCATGCGTCATTTGTGCAGCGTGGCTCATAATTCCAACAGAACGGTCAGTAAATAATCCGCCTGCCAAATGCATATCCATTCCAATTAATGTAATAGCAGCCATAATTATGCCGATAAATACAATATCTCCCCACATTCGTCGATCAATAACGCTATCGGTAAGTTTTCGAGGCTTTCTATCCATTACGTCGTCAGTTTGAGGATCAACTCCCATAGCAAGGGCAGGAGCGGCATCCGTAAGCAAATTAATCCACAAAAGCTGTGTGGCAAGAAGTGGAAGCGTAACGCCTACGGAATTAGGCTGCGTGATGCCGAGCGCTCCAGCGAAAACAACGCCACCGAAAACGGTGCAAACTTCACCAACATTGGAGCTGAGCAGGTAGCGTAAGAATTTACGAATATTGTCGAAAATTCCACGGCCTTCGCGCACAGCTGCAACAATTGTAGAGAAGTTATCGTCTGCAAGAATCATCTTGGCAGATTCTTTCGTAACTTCTGTGCCGGTAATGCCCATGGCAACACCAATATCAGCAGACTTTACGGCTGGAGCATCGTTCACACCGTCGCCTGTCATAGCAACAATGTTGCCTTGACGTTGTAATGAAGAAACAATAGCGAGCTTATGCTCAGGCGCAACTCGAGCATACACGCTAGTTTTGTTTATTGCTTCATCAAAAGCAATATTGTCATCGTCTCGAGAAAGAAGTTCATCGAGATCATCACCTGTAAGAGCATGTTCGCCTTTGCCAACAATGCCAAGATCTCTAGCAATACGAGTGGCAGTAAGCGGATGGTCGCCTGTAATCATAACAGTGCGAATTCCAGCACGGTGAGCTTGAGCTACGCTATCTCGAACTTCAATGCGAGGCGGGTCAATAATTCCAACCATGCCGTTCCAAATCAAATCAGATTCCAAAACGTCGCTCTGCTCAGCGACGTCAGCGATCTGACCGGCAGCATTAGAAACCATGCCGTCAACTTTCGTCAAACTATCAACGCCAAGCGGACGGTACGCCATACCAAGAGTGCGGTAAGCTTCCCCAGAAAGGCGCTCAACAGTAGCCAAAATATCTTCACGATCGCCATCAGTAAGTGGACGTACAGCGCCAGCTACTGCAATTCGAGTGCAGTAAGAAAGAAGTACGTCTGGAGCGCCTTTAGCGCAAACAATTAGATTTCCAGAATCTGAACCATCTTTTATAACCACAGACATGCGTTTGCGTTCGGAAGTAAAAGGTACTTCAGCAACGCGAGTTAAGTGAGCGTAACGCTTATCTGCCTTTGTTTTACGTGCTGCTACTACTAGCGAGACTTCTGTAGGATCTCCCACAGGTTGCCAACTTTTAGTAGTTTCGTCATAGTGCAGATCGCCGTCATTTGCTAAACAGCCAGAACCTAACGCGCCTAATACTTCTGTGGCAAGATTTTGTGGAACTGCAAGATCCGCATCCGCAGAATCGAGTAACACCATGCGACCTTCTGGCTTATAGCCGCTACCAGTAAGCTGCACTTCGCCGCTAGGAGTAATTACGCGTTCGACGGTCATTTCATTGCGAGTAAGCGTGCCTGTTTTATCAGAACAGATAACGGAAGCAGAACCAAGTGTTTCTACGGAAGAAAGTTTTTTTACAACCGCATGGTGCTTCACCATTCGTTGTACGCCAAGCGCAAGAACTACCGTCAAAATAGCAGCCAAGCCTTCTGGAACCGCGGCAACGGCGAGGGAAACAGAAAGTAGCAGTGAATCAATAATATCTTGAATACTGTGGAAGCCTTCAATTAGCCACATGGAAGCGAGAACAACAGCTGCAATAATACACACTGCAATGCCAAGAACCTTGGAAACACGCACCATTTCGCGCTCAAGCGGAGTAGATTCTTCGTCTGACTTGGAAAGCATATCTGCAATTTTGCCAACTTGCGTGCGCATGCCTGTTGAAGTTACAATAGCGCGACCAGTGCCTTGTGTTACAGCAGTGCCATTAAATACCATATTGGTGCGATCGCCTAAAGCTTTTGCGGATTGCAATGTATCTGGACGCTTGCTTACAGCAACGGATTCGCCCGTAAGGCTTGCTTCCGCAATGCGCAACGATGCTGCGGCAATTAAACGACCATCTGCAGAAACTGCATCACCTTCACCAAGAACAAGAATATCGCCCGGAACCACTTCAGTAGTATCAATGCGTATTACATGACCATCTCGTAAAACTGAAGTTTGCGGCGCGCTCATTCTAGCCAAAGCTTCAACTGCCTCCTCTGCACGTGACTCTTGAATGTAGCCGAGTACAGCATTAGCAATTAAAATTATGATAATAACTATAGAATCAAACGGTAGTATTTCGCCTCCGCTGTTTCCTTTGTGTTGTGCTCGCTCTACGAACCATGCTATTGCAGAGATAATAGTAGCGGCAATCAGCAAGTAAACGAGCGGATCTTTGAACTGCTCAAGGAATCGCTTCCATGCTGGCGTTTTTTCAGCTGCCGCAAGTGCGTTCGGGCCAAATTGTGTAAGTCTGTGAGATGCTTCTTCGGAGCTTAAGCCACGAGTTACATCTACGTGTAGAGCTTCGGCAACTTGCTGAATGCCTTGTAGTGATGGATCTTGACTTGGAGAGTCAATTACTTTAGTTTCGGATTGATCAATAGTGTGATCAACCATATTTTCCCCCTTGGGAGCGCCGCGGAGTAGTCAATAATTGCGGTAACAGCGCCATTATGAGCTGCTTATTATCGTAACTATTGCGCGGTTGTGGATTATTGCAATAGTTTTGCAACAGTTGAGTACTGTTCTATTATGTCACATAACGTGCCGGAATATTTGCTTAAGTATTTTGATTGCAAAAGTAGCCTTTACAGTGATGAAACTTGGCGCAAACTCAATGCCTCGGGGGCATGTGAGAATAGAAGTATGACTACGAAAAAAGGACCGACCAAGGGGTCGGGTGGAAAGCATCGCAATGCATTGCGCGGCAAAGGCCCTACGCCAAAGGCTGAAGATCGCGTATATCACAAGGCATATTTCGCTAAAAAAGCAGCTATAAAACGTACTTTTGCAGATCCGCGATTGGCTGCAAGACGTAGAGTTGACAAGTTAGGTGTAGATTCCGATGAGTTGGTTATTGGTCGCAATGCTGCTTTAGAGGCGTTGCGAGTTGGTGTACCAAGCACTCAATTATATGTTGCTAATCGTATTGAGCACGACGATCGTACGCGTGAAATTGTAAAACTCGCTGGCATGCAAGGTTTACGTTTGCTGGAAGCGGATCGCTTAGAAATGGATCGTATCGCGCATTCTAGCAACCATCAAGGCATTATTTTGAAAGTGCAGCCTTACCAGTATTACTCTTTGCAGGAATTGGTTGAGCGTGCAGAAAAGAAGTCTCGTGCAATGGAAGCCGCTGATTCTTTGGCAGCTCGTATTAATGCCCGACCGTTGTTTATTGCTTTGGATGGTGTGACGGATCCGCAAAATTTGGGTGCTGTTATTCGTTCTGCAGCAGCATTTGGAGCTAACGGTGTGATTTTGCCGGAGCGTAGAAGTGCTTCCGTAACCGCAGCAGCGTGGAAGGTTTCAGCTGGGGCTGCAGCGCATTTGCCAGTGGCTCGAGTTGTGAATTTGAATAAGGCGATTCAGGGTTTGCGTGAGCGCGGTTGGTATGCGATTGGTCTTGACGGTGGCGGCGATAAGCTCGTTGGTGAAACTGGTTTTGAAACTGATCCGCTGGTTGTGGTTCTTGGCTCTGAAGGTAAGGGCATGAGCCGACTAACTCGTGAAGCTTGTGATGCTATTGCTGGAATCCCAATCTCTAACGCAGTTGAGTCACTTAATGCTTCGGTTGCAGCTGGAATCAGTTTATATGCTGTTGCTAACGCTCGTCGTTTGGCTGCATTGCAGTAGGATAAATTTTTTAAATTTGCTAAGATCACGCTCGCTAAAGTGCGGGCGTGATTTTCTTTGTATGATTAATAACAGAAACCGCACACAATGAATGAGATAAAGGTAATTATGAATGAGAATACTGTTACAGATCAACCCTCGCAAAATATATGGTTGCGAAAGTATGCTCGCATACTTACTTTTATTGCATATCTTGTTGTGATTATTGTTGTCATGTTATTCCATGAGCCTTGGTTTGACGAAGCACAAAGTTGGCTTATTGCGCGTGATTCTTCGTTTGCTGATTTGTTAACTCTTCGTCCGCATTACGAAGGGCATCCGCCGTTGTGGACGCTTCTTCTTTCCATTCCTGCAAAAACCGGGGTTCCGTACGAAATTGGTCTTAAAGGTGTGCAGTTTTTGTGCGCTGCTCTTCTAGGCGGATGGTTGATATTTCGCTCTCCTTTCAATCGTCTTGTAATTGTGCTACTTCCATTCACTTATTTCCTTTGCTTCCAATATGGTGTTACTTCGCGCCCATATGCGCTGCTGTGTGCTGCTTTGTTCATGACTGCATACTACTGGAAAGAAGCGGATTCTAAGCCTTCTAACACTTGGAAACTCGTGCTAAGTCTTGTACTTATGTGCGCTATAAGTGCCTACGGAATTGCGATTGCTGCAGGTTTTGCTTTGGCTTGGGTGCTGCGAACAGTACAGCTAGCTGGAATGAGGCATGCTGTTAGTGCAGTATTTTCTAACATAAATCGTTTGCTGGGCTGGATTTTGCTAGCTTTCGTTGGTTTTGCAAGTATTGCTTGTATTTGGCCTGCTGCTAACGCATTTGGTTCTCGCAAAACTTTCGATGGCAATTCACCGTTGCTGCAATTTTTGTCCTTTATTTTTATAATGCCATCGGAGAGCATGTTTACAGCATTCGCTGGAGACGTTTCCTTGCGAAGAATGTCTTTGGGAATAGTGCCAATTATTATTTGCGTTCTTATTTCAATACTGATTTGGGCTTTCGCTATTTGTATTGCAAAACGTAGGAAAATGTTGGTATCTCTTATTCTTCCTTATTTGACTTTTGCTATTATTGCAACGCAATATTTTACTTTGCATCATGCAGGAATCGTATTCGCATTCTTTATTTCTCAACTGTGGATGTGCATCGATCAGCGTCAACTTAATTTTGAAGATATTCCAACAATTATTCGTAGATTGCTCCAATATTTTTCAAAGAAAATTAAGTTTACCAATAAGTTTGTCAATAAGCGAACCCTAATTTATGCCCTTATTATTATTTTGCTAGCACCAAGTTTGATTTGGAATCTGTTTGCCTGCGTGCACGATATTAAATTTGATTATTCGGGATCGCGTGCGCTTGCGCAATTTATTCGACAAAATCACGCAGAAAATAAGCGTTTCGTAACTTCTTGGCTGCATCAAGATGAAAAAACTGACAAATCTGGTAAAGTTATTTCTCCAGAATTTGAGGATGTGCACCAGTATTCTTGGCAGCTTATCACTGCGAACCCTTATTTTGCAAAGAATCTTATTGATTGCAGTTATAAAAACAGTTCGTTTATTACTAATGAGCAATCAACAGATAATCAAATTTATGCCGAATTATCTACTTGTAAAGCAAAAAAGGAGCCACAGTTTTTCGTTACTGAATCGAATGAGCCGTGGTACTACTTTGTTGCATTGGATTACAATATCGATCATTATACGCAGCATGTTATTGCCCATACTCAAGCATCTTGGAAAGCTCAAACTTTTGGAAGCACAGTTACTGTTTATGAACGTAAAAGTAATGTTCAATAGTTACAGTAATTCAATTTTCGGATGATTCGCACAAAAGTCATTTGCAGGTGCTCTGCAGGCTTCAAAATTACGGCGTGTATTGCATTACGTGCAGAATATTGAGTCAATACGAGTTTTGCAAAGTCTGTATACGTCATAGTTTCAGCGTATTGCAAAAATAGTTAATATGATTTATTAGCAAACGTATTTATTAGCAAACGCCCCGATTGTAAGTTTTCACTAGCTTACTTTCGGGGCGTTTATGTTTTAGCGGTTTATAGTTGTTGAGTTACAAACTGCGCTATTTTTTGATTTTCGATTTACCAGAAGCCGAATGGATCAAAAATGCCGCCATCGTCACCATCGCCGTCGTCGTGCTGTTGCATATCATCATCATCGTCATCTGAATCATTTCCACGTTTGCGCAGGCGCTGTTTTTGCCCTTTTCTTGACTGCTTTTCTTGACGATTCATGCCATTGACTGCAGCTTCTTCTTGATCAAAAACTACCGGCAATTTTAGTGTACTGTTACCGCGCACTACTGTGAGCGTAGCCTTATTTTTGAATGCTGTTGCTCGAACATAGCCAAGCAGCGCATAGTTGTTAGTCACAGGTTTGTCGTTAAAAGCCACAATAGTATCGCCGGCTTTTAACCCAGCTTTAGCGCCAGGTGTACCCTGATTGACTGAAACAATTTGAGCTCCTCCGCGAGTGATGCCATTCGATTCAACAGCTACGTTCTTGATCATGATTCCTAATGCTACGTGTTTTACGGAACCATTTTTAATAATTTCAGAAACTACGCGTTTCACGAGATTTGCCGGTATAGCGAAGCCGATACCAATTGATCCAGCGGTACCGCCTTGAGCAGATGTTGCAGCAATAGAAGAATTAATGCCAATAATTTGACCTGCTGCATTAAATGTTGGTCCGCCAGAATTGCCTGGATTAATAGCAGCGTCAATTTGTACAGCATTGGTTACAATTTCTGAACGACTTTGATCATCCATTACTGATACTGGTCGGTTTAATGCGGAAACAATGCCTGTAGTAGCAGTATCGTCATATCCAAGAGGATTTCCAATAGCCATAACTGGTTCGCCCACAGCTAATGCGTCCGAGTTGGCAAATCCTGCGGTTTTCAAATTGTTTGGAGCATTGTCAAGCTTGAGTACAGCCAAGTCGGTTGTTTTATCGGCACCGACTAGTGTAGCTGAATACATTTGACCATTAGAAAGCGTGACTTGAATTTGCTTAGCTCCTGAAATTACATGGTTATTTGTTACAACATAACCTTTAGCATCAATTATTGCGCCTGAACCTTTTGCCATACCTTTGTCTGTGCGAGTTTGAATAGATACGACAGCACCAGAAACTTGGCGAGCGACACCACGCCAATCTGGAGCTTGGCCGCCTTTTACTGTTGCAGTACCTGGACCGGATGTGTTTGTTCCAACACTTGCTAAGGATCCGCTTTGTGGTAGAGCAATAAGACCTTGCGAAATTGCAAACGCTATAAGAACAACGCATACTACTGCAGAAACTGCGGCAGAGGCAATAGCAACAAAAATAGGAGATACTGCATGGTTTGTACTGTGATTTTTCTCAAAGTTATTGCCACTAGTGCTATTGCTTATTCCGCCGCCGATGTAAGAATTGGCATTCGCGTTAGTTTGGTATGGATTGCCGAAGCCTTGAGGAGAATCAGTATTGTTCTCATAAGGATTCTGCAATTCAATATGTGTTGTAGGTGCAGTGTTATCGCTTATATTGCCGAGATTATTCTGATTTATCGGCGCACTATTTGCTGCGTTCAACGAGCCAGTCGTATTGTTATTATTTTCGCTGCTTTCATTGCTAATAGGACCATATGCTCCAAATTCAGGAGCAGGGCTATACGCTTGCACTTCTTGTGTAGGCTGTTCCGATTGAACTGCCTGTGCTTGTTCTTGCGCGTTGTATGTATTATCAGTGATTTTATTGGATTCTTGCTGATTTGCACCATACATATCGTCAGCCATTCATCCTCCTTACAAAAGATTCTTAACACACCATCATAAACCATGCTGTTATCTATGTAAGAGTTAAGCTGTTTGCTCTTACGATTTTCTGAATACTGAGCTGTATAAATACTGTGAATTAGCTAGTTGTTTGTAGAGAAAACGTGCAGCAATGTGGGTTATGAGGATATGTCTTAGTAGATTTCAATATTAGAGGTAAGTTTATTAGAGGTAAGTTTTGTTTTACTCGTCATACCTCCTAATAAAGTAAAGATTATGACAAATCTTCTTGAACATCCACGCGGAGCCGAATCGGGAAAGCCGGGCGACCGCAAAGAATTTTCGTTTACAACTAAAACGCGACTTTCTAGCACTGCTGAAGGCAAGGGGCGTGACGGTGCTCGCTATGGTCGTACGGGCGTAATCCACACTCCTCACGGCGATATTCAAACTCCAGCTTTTGTGCCAGTTGCCACTCAGGCTGCAATGAAGGCCGTATTGCCTGAAACTATGAAGGATTTAGGTGCACAATGCATGCTTTCAAACGCGTTCCACTTGTATGAGCGACCGGGTGCAGATGTGCTTAACGAAGCTGGCGGTTTGGGAAAGTTTATGAATTGGGATAGGCCAACCTTTACTGATTCGGGCGGTTTCCAGGTGCTTTCTTTGGGTGCTGGTTTTAAGAAAACGCTTGCAATGGATATTACTGGCATGAAATCTGATGATGTTATTGCAGCCGGTAAGGAGCGTATGGCTTTTGTTGACGAGGACGGCGTAACTTTTAAGTCCCCTCTTAACGGAGCCAAGCACCGCTTTAGTGCAGAAATTTCTATGGGAATTCAGCACAAACTTGGTGCGGATATTATGTTTGCTTTCGATGAGCTTACGACTTTGATGAATACTCGTCGTTACCAAGAAGAATCTGTGGAACGTACTTTCCGGTGGGCTAAGCGGTGCGTTGTTGAGCACCAGCGGTTGACTGAGGAGCGCGTCGGCAAGCCGTATCAAGCTTTGTATGGCGTTGTGCAGGGCGCGAATTATGAGGATCTGCGTAGACATGCAGCCGAACAGATCGCCTCTTTAGATTTTGATGGCGTTGGCATTGGTGGCGCTATTGAAAAGCGAATTATTGGAGATACGTGTGCATGGATTTGCGACGCTATGCCGGAAAATCGACCTCGTCACGTGCTGGGTATTGCTGCAGTTGACGATATTTTTGCGTGCGTAGAAAACGGTGGAGATACTTTCGATTGTGTGGCTCCAGCTCGTTGCGGTCGAAATGGCGCAATTTTTACTCGTCATGGTCGTTACAATGTAAAGCGCGCTGAATTTAAGCACGACCAGCGTCCTCTTGAAGAAGGATGCGATTGCTATACTTGCACACACTATTCTCGAATGTACGTAGATCATTTATTGCGCGCTAGCGAAATGAACGGTTTTACGCTTGCGACGATTCATAATGAACGTTTCTTTGTGAAATTACTTGATGATATTCGAGCTTCTCTTGACGGCGGGTATTTTGAGGAGTTTCGTGATGAAACTCTTGCGCATTATTACGAAAACGGTTCCAAAGGCTGAGCTTTTATAGCAGAGCGCAACAGTACCATAATCTACAAAGTGTTAGTTGTTGAAAAAACGAAAAACGTTAGGCTGAATATTGCGAATTTATAGTAAATATGATAGCCTTGCACTTTGTATGCGAACGTGGCGGAATGGTAGACGCGCTGTCTTCAGGTGGCAGTGAGCGTATGCTCGTGCGGGTTCAAGTCCCGCCGTTCGCACTTGTCAAAAAGGCTGGAATTGCAAGGGTTTTGCTTCTTACGATTCTGGCCTTTTGTGCAAATATAATGTAAATATAAGTAAGTTTTGTGTGAGTATTTTTGCAAATGCTTAAGTATTTGCAAAATTTTATGTGTTACAAGCGGCGGTGATGCAATGAACACTAACGATGAACTAAATCGCAATAATGTAGACGGTAATTCTTACGAACCGCATATCGGTCGCGAATCTCACGTTGTGTCAGGTCGTTTTGGTGAACCACTTAAAGTAACGCAGGCACAATATTCACAAGGGAATGCTGCTGCACATCCAACGCATCCGTTGCTACTGTTGTTGCATGGCTGGGGTTCTAATGAAGAAGATTTACTAGATTTATTGCGAATCGTGGCGCCATATAACGATGCTATTTCATTACGTGCTCCGCTTAAACTTGCTGAAGGTGCATACAGTTGGTTCCATGACGCTGTGCCACAGCGTGAAGATTTGGATTATGATATGTATGCTGCTGCAGCAGCAATAGACGAGTGGGTGCGTGAAAACATTCCAGCGAATCGCGATATTGTGCCATTTGGATTTTCGCAAGGTGCTGCTTTAGCGGTCCATGTTTTGCGTCTACATCCTGCCCGTTATCGCGCATCCGTTGCGCTTTCCGGGTTCTTAGCTCCTAACGTTCCTGCTTCTGCTGCGGAAATTATGCTGCACGATGATGATTTAGCAGAACGTAATACTCCCGTATTTTTTGGCTACGGCTTAGCGGACGATGTAATTCCTCCTTATGAGTTTTCTGCTGCGTCTGCGTGGCTTGAGGAACACACGTGGCTTGAGGAGAAGCGGTATCGCGGTCTTGATCATGCCGTGCATATGGAGGAACTTGGCGATATTCGTAAATGGTTTGTGACCCACGATATTGCGTCTGGTCTTCTTTAGTAGCTGAAGTTTGTGGAATGATTTGGTGAACTTGATTCCAAAACTGATTTGGTGAACTGATTTCATGAACAAGTACGATGATGTTATTACTCGCGCAATGAGGGAAGCGCTGCTATTGGCGCGCGAAGCTGCTGAGGTTGGAGAGGTTCCAGTTGGTGCTGTTGTACTCGACAACGGTGGCAATATTATTGGTCGTGGCGCAAACTTGCGCGAGCGTGACGCCGACCCCTTGGCACATGCTGAAGTGCTTGCTATGAAAGATGCTGCATCGGTGCGTAAATCTTGGAATTTATCTGATTGTACTTTAGTGGTTACGCTTGAGCCTTGCCCTATGTGTGCTGGTGCGATTTTGCAAACCAGACTTCGTCGCGTCATTTTTGGTGCTTGGGATGCCAAGTTGGGTGCTTGCGGATCTGTGTGGGATATTTTGCGAGATCCGCATGTTGGCGCTCACCCGGAGGTTATTGGTTCGCTGTGTGAAGAGGAGTGTGCGCAAGTGCTGCGTGACTTTTTTGTATGTCAACGTTAGAAAAGTGTGGCATTGTTGGTAACTTTGCAAGTAATTTCATAGTGGAATACATACATCGTGTGGAAAATGTAAATTTTAGCGTGTTTCCCTTGTGTTCAGGGTGTCAAAATGTTATAGTTGCGGTAACGTTACCGCACGGGGCTGGTTGAGGAATCTGGCAATTGTGGGAACGTTATCTCAGTTTGTAGCTTCTAGTCGGCGCTGATGAAACTGCTCATTGAGAATAAGACTATATAGCGGCTCTTATGCACAGTTGCATAGGTGCTTTTCTCCAACGAGAGGAGTATATGGAAAAACGTAGTACAAAACATGGAATACAAGCTAGAATCAAAACATACCAATAACAGTGTAAAACTATACTAATTGAGCCTAAGAGATGAGCTGGAGGTGTCATGTCGTACATTACGATTCGCGATGTTGCACAACGTGCTGGTATATCAGTGTCAACTGTTTCGCGCGCATTGAATAATACGGGTCGTATATCGGCAAACACCAAGGCAAAAGTTGAGCGTGCGGTTGCAGAATTAGGTTATATACCAGATTCTCGCGCCCAAGCGATGCGGTCGTCTCGTACTAAAACAGTTGGGTTGCTTGTGCCAGATATTCGCAATGCATATTTTGCTGAACTAGCGTATACTGTGCAAGACTCCTTGTTTGATGCTGGTTATTGTGCGTTTATCGGAACATCTTCTGAAAGTGCAGCTCGTCAAGATGCATTCATTACGAGTATTCTTTCTCAACGCATTGATGGTGCGATTATTGTGCCTCAAGGTGAGGAGACTGATGCTATGGGAATGTTGCTTGAGCAGCATCTTCCACTTATGTTTATGGATCGCCACGTGGAGCCTCAAACTGATGGTTTGGCGCATGTGCCAGTTGTGGATTCGGATCCAGAGCAAGGTATTCGTGACGCATTATTAGATGTTAAGCAGCATGGTTTTTGCTCAGTTGGCTATGTGTCGGGTCCAATTATTGCTTCGCCGTCATTGCAAGAGCGCGAACAAGTATTCCGCACGGTGGCGTCGGAAATATTTGGCGAAGAACATGTGTTTGTAGAATCTACAGGATTTGAGCAATCCTCATGTGCCAGTGTGTTGCATCGCATGATGAACGTTGGCGTAAAAGCGCTTATTGTTGGTTATTCGCCGGATGCGCTGCGAGTGATGGACGTAATGGCTTGCGAAGGATTAGTGATAGGCAGTGATATTTCACTTATCTCATTTGATGATGTTGAAATATTCCGCTTAGCAACGCCGCGTATTTCTACTATTTCGCAACAAGTCCAGCGTATTGGTCGTACCAGTGCGGCACTGTTTTTGGATATGCTAGAACATAATGCTGATGTTCAATCGCAGCGAGTAGAAACTGTGTATATTCCGCGTGAATCGCTAGGGAATGCGTAGCTTGTAAAGCTGTTATTTTGTAGCTTGACACTATTTTCAATTGATTCTTGTGCTGTGACTTTGTAGTATGTGCGGCAATTGCTTGAGCGCACCGTTGTTGTTGCGTTTTCGCGTGTACGTTGCTGCACGTGTCTCACCAAAGCACAAACGTAATGTAGCGTAATTGATGGCATTTTCGCAAAGCAGTGGTGCTGTAGCGAAGAAAGAGGTAAGACATGACGGAACTATCGCTAGTAGGAGTATCGAAAATATTCGGTAATTCTACGGTAGTTGACAATGTGTCTGTAACAGTAAAACCAGGTGAAGTTCATGTTCTCCTCGGTGAAAATGGTGCGGGCAAGTCAACAGTTATTAAGATGATGAGCGGTATTTATCAACCAGATAAAGGCCATATTGAAATCAATGGTGAAACAGTGCGAATTCCTAATGTGGATGCTGCTCGCAAATTGGGTATTGCTGTGATTCACCAAGAGTTAAATTTGGTGCCAGAACTTTCTATTATGGAAAATTTGTTCCTTGGTATGCTCCCTACTAAGGTTGGTTTTATTGATCGTGCGACGATGCGTACTCGTGCGAAAGCTGCGTTGCAAGTTATCGGTTTAGATGAAGACGTTAATAAGCCAATGGGAGAACTTGGCGTAGCTCGTCAACAAATGGTAGAAATTGCTAAAGCGCTTATGCAGCATGCCTCTATTCTTATTCTTGACGAACCAACAGCAGCTTTAACAAAGCGCGAATGTGAACAATTATTCAGCATTATGGAAGATTTAAAATCCAAGAATGTTGGCATGGTGTTTATTTCTCACCATTTGGATGAGATTGCGCGCGTTGGTGATGTTGTAACTGTGCTTCGAGATGGTAAATATGTCGATACTGTTGATGCGAAAGTTCCTGAGAAGGAACTTGTAAAGCTCATGGTAGGTCGTGATATTACAAATCAATTCCCTCACGGACATCGTAGCCAAGGCAAAGAGTTGCTGAAAGTAGAAGGTTTAACGCGAAAAGGTGCCATAGAGAATGTGTCCTTTAGTGTTCATGCTGGCGAAGTTGTGGGGCTTGCAGGTTTGGTAGGTGCTGGTCGTACTGAAGTTCTTCGTGCAATATTTGGTGCAGATAGCTATGATTCAGGCACAATAACTGTTGATGGTAAGCCGATTGCAAAAGCGAATATTGCAGGAAGCATTGCAGCTGGTCTTGGCTTAGTCCCAGAAGATCGTCGAGTACAAGGATTGATTCTTGAGGCATCCGTTGCAGAAAATTTGGGAATTTCTACATTAGTTCCTACAGCACACGCCGGCTTTGCAGATTTGAAGGGGCAACGTACTCGAGAAGAAGAAACTGCAAAGAAATTGCGTATTCGTATGGCAAATATTGATCAACTAGCTGGTTCTCTTTCTGGTGGTAATCAGCAAAAGATCGTGTTTGGCAAGTGGTCTATGGCAAAAGTGAAAGTGCTATTGCTAGATGAACCTACTCGTGGCGTTGATGTTGGTGCACGTGTAGAGATTTACGAGCTGATTAACAATATCGTAGAAAATGGTGGTGCAGTATTGATGGCATCTTCGGATTT
This sequence comes from Gardnerella washingtoni, assembly GCF_049262705.1. NCBI lineage: Bacteria > Bacillati > Actinomycetota > Actinomycetes > Bifidobacteriales > Bifidobacteriaceae > Gardnerella > Gardnerella washingtoni. The sequence goes on from NZ_CP058398.1 coordinate 1,546,462, forward strand.
GCCTGAAGTACTTGGCATGTCAGATCGCGTATTGGTGATGTCAAACGGCAGAATCAGCGGTGAATTAGCGGCAAGTGAGGCTACTCAGGAAAGTGTGATGGAACTTGCAGTGACGCATCTTAATACATCGGGTAGTTGAGCATAGAAAAAACTGTAAAACCCTACTGCTTTCAATATGAAACGAACAATATGAGACATATTGAAAGGCTAAAAAATTAAAGTTACCAATTAAACGTGAAACTTGCGTACAACAATTTATTGCACACAGCAGTGCAATGGATTGTAGCAAAATTTGTTAAAGGAGTATGAGTTATGGCTGCTACGAGTGGTGCAAAATCTGAGCATTTAGGCTACGGCGCGGTTGATAAAGGATTTTTGCCTGCAGCGAAAAAGTTTGCATCTCGCAATGGTGCTCTTATCGGCTTGGTTATTTTATGCGCTGCGCTTTCATGCGCTACGCCGGCATTTTTGACAAGTGTAAATATTCTCAATGTGGGTATTCAGGCTGCGACTGTTGCTATTTTGGCATTCGGTCAAACCTTTGTTATTGTGTCGGCTGGTATTGATTTGTCTGTAGGCGCTGTGGCTGCAATTTCTAGCATGCTGGTTGCGTATACAGGTGTTTCCATGGGTTTGCCGCCGGTGTTGACTGTTGTGGTCGGTATAGCAACCGGTGCGCTTTTTGGGCTTATTTCTGGTGTAGCTAACGCTTTCCTTAAGTTGCCATCGTTTATTGCCACATTAGCAATGATGTCTGTGGCGCGCGGTCTTACCCTCGTCGTTTCAGATGGTCGTCCTATTTCTACATCCGGCATGGTGAATTTCTTTGGTGCCAACATTTTGGGTATTCCAATGCCAATTGTGATGATGATTATTATGGGCGTTATTTCTGCAGTAATATTGAACTTCACTACTACTGGTCGTTCTATGTACGCTGTTGGCGGCAATATGGAAGCTTCGCGCCTTTCTGGTATCAATATTCATAAAACACAAATTATGGTGTTTGTTCTTTCAGGTATTTTTGCTGCTGTCGCCGGTTTAGTTATTGCTGGTCGTTTACATTCCGCTCAGCCTCAGGCAGCTACTGGTTACGAAATGGATGCGATTGCTTCCGTTGTTATCGGTGGTGCTTCACTTTCTGGCGGCAAGGGTAAGATTTCCGGCACTTTCGTAGGAGCAATTTTGTTGGCTGTAATTCGTAACGGCTTGAATATTTTGAATGTTTCCTCCTTCTGGCAGCAAGTAGTTATCGGTTTGGTTATTGCATTCGCTGTAAGCCTTGATACTTTGCGTCGTAAGGAAGATACGCACTGACAGCAAGTTAGTACTTCTATAAACTTGACCTTCTTACGGGAAGGAGGTGGATTTTGCCGATATTGATTCGTAAGTGGTGAGTAATCAATATCCTCAGCAAAAATTGAAGCAAATTTGAATATATAACTGAACTTTATAACTGAACTTTATAATTCAAAACGACTTAACAATAAGGTAAAGAGATGGTGAAACATCAGCCTTATGCCACTGCAATAGTGCGCATATATTGAGCTCAAACCTGCGGCGACATAGGGCAAGAATCAAAGGAGATATGATGAATTATCCAATTATGCGTCGTGGCATGAAGCTTGCCTGCGCAGTTGCTGCAGCGTCTGCACTTATTGTCAGCATGAGTGCATGTGGTAGTGCTAATGCCAGTGATAAAGTCGCATTGCTTGTTTCTACGCTGAACAACCCGTTCTTTGTAGATTTACGTGATGGTGCCCAGGCAGAAGCAAAGAAACTTGGTGTTGATTTGCAAGTTTCCGATGCTCAGAATGATTCCGCAAAGCAGCAGGATCAAGCGCAGAATGCTCAGTCTCAAGGTGCAAAGGCTGTTATTATTAACCCTGTAGATTCCGATGCTGCAGGTCCTGCAGTTGCTCCACTGTTAAGCGCAAATATGCCTGTGATTTCTGTTGATCGTTCTGTAACTGGTGAAAAAGTTACTTCGCATATTGCTTCCGATAATGTTGCTGGTGGTGCTCAGGCTGCTGATGCGCTTGCTAAAAGCATGGGAGAGAAGGGCGAAGTTTTGATTTTGCAAGGTATTCCTGGCGCAGCTTCTACTCGCGATCGTGGCAAAGGATTCAAAGATCGTATTAAGAAATATTCAAATATCAAGGTTGTAGCAGAACAGACTGCTAACTTTGACCGTGCTGAAGCATTAAATGTAGCTACTAATTTGTTGCAATCGCACCCGAATGCAACCGGCATTTATGCTGAAAATGATGAGATGGCATTAGGTGCAATTCAAGCGTTAGGTGCTAAAGCTGGTAAAGAAGTTAAGGTAGTTGGTTTTGATGGCACTGCTGACGGCATGAAAGCTATTAAATCTGGCGCAATGGCTGGCACTATTGCTCAGCAGCCAAAAGAACTTGGTCGTTCTGCTGTTGCTGCTGCTGTAAAAGCTATTAAGGGGCAAAGTGTTCCAAAGACTGAGCCAATTACTGTGAAAACAGTAACAGCAAAGAATGTAGGCGATTTCGAGTAGTACATATTTGTGTAACTATGTAAGGTGTATATAAACAGCAAAGTTTATATCAATGAATGGTATCAATTAATACAATTCATACAAAATTATATATTATATGGCGTTGAGATCGTTCATGATGATTTTATGAAAGAATCTCATAACAGTTGTGAAAGACTCGCAACAGTAAAAGCTACGAAAGTTACGTGATTTTAGCGTTCTCAACGCCATTGCTTTCTTATAAGATTTTTTATCATATATGTTCGTGGCGTCGCACTTGTTATGAAGGGTGATAATCATCGTTGATTTCACTTTTATGAGCCACGATATGAGGTGAATTATGTTAACTCATGGTATTTTGAACGCACAATTAGCAGCTGCTATTGCAAGATTAAGGCATAAGGATCAATTTGTTATTTCTGACTGTGGTTTGCCTGTTCCATCTGGCGTAGAAGTCATTGATTTAGCTTTAGTTTTTGGAATACCGCGATTTCCTGATGTGCTTGCAGCAATCAACAATGATCTTGTTCTTGAGTCTGGCATTATGGCGAAAGAAGCTTGCGGTGATACTCCAGAAACGTGGGTTAAAGATCTACTCGGAGTGCCGCTGACTTATGTGCCACACGATGGCGAACAAGGTTTTAAAGCTCTTGTTTCACAAGCTAAATTCGTGATTCGCACAGGTGAAACTACGCCATATTCTAACGTGTTGTTGCGTTGTGGTGTTCCATTCTAAGCGTTGTTTTGCACAATATTTAGGAGAATTATGTGTCGTTATCATATGCTCGACTCGTTGGAGAGTTTAGAAAAAATTAGGTCCGTTCGGTCTACTGAGGCTGGTGTGCTACATGAAACATTGCTTGCACAGCAGAATATCAATCAGCCTACTATCGCAATAGTTGGTTCCATGAATGCGGATTATACGATTGTTGCTCATCGTCTTCCTCTTCCTGGTGAAACTATTAACGGTAACGAAATACGCATATTACCTGGAGGTAAATCAGGCAATCAAGCAGTATCTGCTGCCAAACTTGGTGCGCATGTATGTATGTTTGGTGCTGTAGGCGATGACGCTAACGCTGATTTTCTTATTAACGCTTTACATGAATCTGGTGTTGATACGACGTATGTGCGTCATGTAGCAAATTGCAATAGTGGTGCAACCGTTATTACAGTAGATGCGCAAAGTGGCGAAAATACTATTGTTTACGCGCCTGGATCTAACTCGCAAGTTGATGTTGATTATATTCAGTCGCCATCCGTGCAAGCTGCCATTACTCATGCAAAAGTATTAGGACTTTGTTTAGAAAGTCCATTGGAATCGGTTACGATGTGCGCTCGCTTAGCGCATGAGCATGGCGTAAAAGTTTTGCTTAACGATTCTCCTTTTTCGGATACATTACCGCAAGAGCTTATATGCGCTGCGGATATATTACTGGTTAATGAACATGAAATGGCGCAGTTGTTGCATATTTCAGAACCTGATAATGGTGATTGGGATTCGTTTGATTGGCGGCATGCACTTCATGCAATGCATGAGTTTGGCTTTAATGAAGCGATAGTCACACTTGGCTCAAAGGGGTCTGTAGTGTTGGATTATGGTGATAATTCGGTGCATCGAATTATGCCTCAGCGTGTTGATGCTGTTGATACCACTGGTTGTGGCGATGCTTTTATGGGTACTGTGCTCGCATGTTTGTCTGCAGATATGCGACTGGTTGATGCAGCTTCGTTGGCTTCTTATGTATCTGCATATGCTGCTACTGGATTTGGAGCGCAAGCTTCTTACGGTACTGTTGCGCAGATTCGTCAATTTTTTCATGCATAGGTGATGTGATGTATGTGTGAATGGTGCGCATAGTCAGTTGATGATTGCACCTTGCCAATATGAAAAATTTTGACATTCTCTAAAAACTGTGTAATATGCTGTAAAAACCAAAAAGCAGTTGGCTGATTTTAGTCACTACAATCAGCCTTACTGCTTTTTACTATATTTGCAGTCGCTTCGACGAATTTCCATGTATGCACGAATTTCGCCTAAGCACATTTTTACCTAAAAGGAGGTGTCACTATGAGTGGCATGAAATATGCAATGATCGGTTCGGGAGCTATGGGATATCGCTATGGCGTTTTGTTGCAGGAAACGGCTGGCATTCATGTTGATTTCATTGACGCCTGGGATGAGAATGTGAACAAGGTTCGCGAACAAGGCGGTGTGATGGTGAGTCGAGACCATGAAAACCGCCATTTAGTGCCGATTAATATGTATACGCCTGAAGATTATGACGGCGATCCAGACGTGTGGATCGTGTTTATGAAGCAAATGCAACTTGCGGAGATGTTGGAGCGTTGCAAGCATTTGTTTAAGGATCATCAGGTTGTATTTGCTGCTATGAATGGTTGGGGTCATTTTGAAAAGTTGCAGCAATATTTCCCTGATGACCACATTTATGGCGGAACTGCCATGATTGCAACTGTTTTGAACGGTCCGGGCGACGTTGATTTTATTGGTAAAGTTGGCGTTGGCACCATGAACATGTGCGCGTTGAACGAGCAGGTAACTGATGTTGAGCTTGCTATGCGAGATGATTTTAAAGCTGCCGGCTTGAACCCTACTGTTACGGAAGATTTTAAGGGTACTTGCATGGCTAAAGTTGTTTTCAACTCTGTAGTTAACACGTTGTGCACCATGTACCAGATTCAGATGGGTCAGTTTATTTCGTACCCTGGTGCAATGGACATGGCTCGACAGCTTATTAACGAAGCATACGACGTGTGCGATCGCGCCGGAATTCGTATGGTTAATACGCGTCAGCAGGAGCTGGAAGCTATCGATTACGTAAGTCGTGTGGCAAATCCTTTGCACTATCCTTCTATGTACCAAGATATGAGTCGTGGACGAAAGACTGAAGTTGATTATATCAATGGTTATATTGCAAAGCTTGGTCGCGAAAACGATTACGTGTGCCGCACTCATGAGTTCTTGACTCACGGCGTGCACTTAGCTGAGCTTGCGTTCAAGCTGCATCATCAGCAGTGATTGAGAGCATTGATGTAAAGAGCTGATTTGGTTGGTTGAAGTCAGGAGCTGATTGAGGTAGCTGAATCGGGTATATTATTACACTCTTTGCCAGAGTAAAGAAGAAGGTGGCGGCTCGTTGCATAGTTGCAGCGAGTCGCTTTTTTATTATGTTATTTGCACTATTTTTCACATTGATAAACAGTGGTGCTGGTAGCTGATGTGGATTATTGGTTAGTGCGCAATGAAACGGTGATGCTGACAAGTAGTTATGAATCAAAAGATACAAAGATAGGAAAGCATATTGCATGGTACTTCTATATTGATTTTATTGAGTAAGAGGTGATAAATTTAAGTCAGTATTGGTTTTGTATAAGGAAAATCAGTGCTGTTTATTCTTTGAATATTTTGATTCAAAGTAGCTATTTTCAACATTGTGGTTAATGCCTCAAAGTGAGAGAAAGAGTAAAAATGAAGAAAATTACGAGAGTACTGTATGCTCTTCTAGTTTGCGTTGTAAGCGCAGCTATGGGGCTTGCAGTATCTATTCCAGCGGCACACGCTGAAGTTCATGTTTCTGAGGTTAGTAGAAGACATGATGAGATTCCTGGTATTCAAAAAAAGGTTTTGAAATTTTACGTAATTGGCGATTCTTATACTGCTGGTAATGGCACGATTGGGAATCCGGGATATCCAGGAAATTATGACGGCGATTCGTTAAGAAGCCCATATAATTATGGGCAAGTTGCAGCTAATCTTATGAATGAAAAGGGTTTTCATGTAATTTATAAGAATTTTGCTGTAAGTGGCGCTGTTATTAATGATATAAAGAGACAAGTTCAGTCACTTCCTGAAGATACTGATTTGGTTGCTTTTACCGCTGGTGGTAATGATGTAGATTTTAATAACATTATTAGGGAGTGTATTGCGAATCCTTTTACTGCCCCTGGGTGTAAACTTGACGCCGCAAAGTCTAAGCTTAAAGACGTAATTAACAATACACGGGATTTATTAAGCACTATACAAAAGCGCATTGCTAATGGCCGCACAGCACATGCTGTTCTTATGGGCTATCCTTTGTTGAGTAATAAATTCAACTATCATTATGCCAGATTATATGCTACTGATAAAGTTGCCAAGGAAATACGTCTTTTAGGCATCAAGGCTGCTGATTTACAGGAAGAACTAGTCAAGGAATGGAATGCAGAAGGATCTTCTCTTAAAGTATCATTCGTGAATAATATAGCTTCGTTTGATGAAGGTGATACTCAGCATGAGCCAAAGCCTTATAGCATTTCGCAATCTGGTATTTTTGGATTGAAAGATCTTGGACTTAGTAAACTATGCGGAGATTGGGATAATGCACTTAAAAATGCTGACGAAATAAAAGCTAACTTACTTAAAAGCTTTAAAGTTGTGGCATTTTGTGAAAATCCTTTGAAAATTCAACCTTGGTACATTGTAAATAATCCAAAGCGTTGGATTAATTGGTTCCTGGAAACAGGGGGCGTTCAAAAGGGTGATTCTGACGTAGTGTCATATAAATCGAAAACTATGATGGAATGGTATCATCCTAATATTACAGGTCACCAAAAAATGGCAGAGAATCTTGTGAACAGTCTTGATTTATCAAAGATTGCTAAAACTGTTGATTCAACTGGTTCAACAGGAAATCCGATTGACATTGCATTCGTAGTAGATGCTACTGGATCGATGTGGGACGATATTGCTGTAGTGAAGCGGAATATTAATAAACTTCTTAATGACATAAAGGCATATTCTTCTGATGTACGTTTTGCACTAATAACCTACAGGGATCACGGTAGTAGTTTTACTGCGAATGTTAATCAAGATTTCACTACCAACGCAGCTGATATAGCTCTTAAATTGGCTGGTGTGAATGCTGATGAAGGTACAGGTCCCAAGAATGAATCCGTATACAGTGGTATTAAAACGGCTTTGGATTTGAAGTGGCGAGATGGTGTTAAAAAGATTGCTCTTGTATTCGGTGATGAGCCGGCAGAGGATCCTGAACCAAAAAGTGGCTTAACAGCGCAGCAAATTATTAAAATGTCCAAAGATATTGATCCTGTTGAAATTTATGGCATAGATTCAGATGAGCTTACTGATGACGGCGGAATTTTTGAAAAGATTTCCAAAGATACTGGTGGTGCAATCTACAAAGCAAAGGATGAAGCAGAGATTGTGAAGGCTATTTCAGGAGCTTTGCATACGTCTGCTAAGAAACCATTTGGTTGGCTGTACGGTCCGTACGTTGCTAAGACTGGCACTACTTTGAAGTTAAACGCTTCTGGTTCCTACGCTATGCAAGGAAAAATTGCCAAGTATGATTGGGATTTCAACGATGATGGTAAGTATGATGCCACAACTACCGTACCTACAATAGAACATCTGTTTAACGATGTTTACAGCGGTAATGTGGTAGTCCGTGTTACTGATAGCAAGGGGGTAAGCGCTCTCGGTTCAACGCATGTTGATATCACGAAAGATGGTGACACTGTTGATGATGCTCACGACAACTGCCCGACGGTTGCTAACCCAACGCAAACAGATACTGATGGTGATGGTATTGGCGATGAATGTGACCCAACACCAGGCTTTGAAAAGCTATTTGGCATAAATATGGTTGACGGCAAACCAGCAGCTGGTCAGCAGGATATTAAACTCGCTAAAGACACAGTAAAGCCAGGTGAAAAAGTCAAATTCGCTACGGGTCTTTTTGCAAAAGGTGATCAAGTGCAATTATCTATTGACGACAAAAAGATTCAGGATTACAAGGTGCCTGAAGGAATGATTGTTGTAGGTGATTTAGCTATTCCTAGCACGCTTGTCCCAGGTAAGCATAAAGTAACTGCAACATCTGGCAAGATTTCAGTTTCTGCAACTATTACAGTTGTAGCTGGCGAGCAGGGCGCACAACCAGAGCCAGACAAGCATCATCATGATATTAACACCGGTAGTTCAAGCTTTACGCAACACGATCAGCAGAACTCTACGCAGCAATCTCAGGATGAAAAGAATGCTGACAACAGTGCTGCCGATACTGCTGAAAATAAAAATGAAGCTAAAGTAAAGCATGAAAAAGTGAAGCGTGCAAAAGAACTCACAAACACAGGATCTTCTGTAAGTTTGATTGCTTCTGCTGCTGTGCTTCTATTACTGGCTGCAACTTTGCTGCGTTCTTACGTAAAAAAGCGCGAATAATACCATTGTGTAGCGCAGCTAAGTAGTATCACGAAGGTAGTTGCCTCTCAAGTTTTAAGCATAAAAACTTAAACATACAACGGTAGCAAGCCTTCATACAAGCACTTTCGCAGATTGTTTATTATCGTAACAATAAGCTTTCTGTGAAAGTGCTTTTGTATGAGAGGATTTAATGATTTGCAAAATGTGCAATGAATGAGATGGAGTAGTGGCTCGCGGTTTTTTACTTCGAGCCACTTTTTTGTAGCCTTTAACTATAATATTTACCAGTATAATAACTTTTATATATGCTTGTAAAAAGCATAGTAAATATACATGTATTAAATATGCGCATGGATTGTCTGTAGAAAAGTTAAGGTAATTCTCATGGTTACAGTCGCTCCAATAAGTACTATGGTTCCTATTAGCGCTTTTAATAATGGTAAATCTGCGTAGGCTTTTGCAAAAGTGAGTGCTGGAATGCCAGTGACGGTTTTAAAAAACAATCAACCAATGTACTTCATTATCAATCGCGAAGATTTTGAGCATTACCAATCACTTGAGGAACAACTTCAAAAGTATATTAAAGAAGCCATTGAAAATAAAAACGAGGAAGCTCGTAAACAGGTTCAAAATCACGAATTTACTCATGAATCACATACTGCTTCCGATATGATGGATTACCTCAATGGTCTGTGAAAAGAGACGTCTAATAATCCAAAGATAGCTGAAATATGGAATAATAAATTATAGATAATAAAAAATAGATTATAAAAATAATTAATGGGGATTAAATGACTACTTTTAACAGAACGAACTTGCCAGAATCCGTGCGCACAAACGGCGCTACGCCAAACCCTTGGTGGACGAATGCAGTTGTATATCAGATTTATCCGCGAAGCTTTCAGGACACGAACGGCGACGGAATCGGCGATTTGAAGGGAATTACTTCGCGCCTCGACTATTTGGCTGATTTAGGCGTTGACGTGATTTGGCTCAGCCCTGTTTATAAGTCTCCGCAAGACGACAACGGCTACGATATTTCTGATTATCAAGATATTGATCCGCTTTTTGGCACTTTGGAAGATATGGACGAACTTTTGGCTGGTGCGCACAAGCGTGGGCTTAAAGTCGTGATGGATTTAGTAGTAAATCACACTTCCGATGAGCATGCTTGGTTCCAGGCTTCCCGTGATGCTTCAAGCGATTACGCGGATTGGTATTGGTGGAGGCCTGCGCGCGAAGGGTGCGTTCCTGGAGAGCCGGGCGCGGAGCCGAATAAGTGGGGTTCATATTTCGGCGGTTCTGCGTGGACGTACGATCCAAAGCGCGGCGAATACTATCTTCACCAGTATTCTCCAAAGCAGCCAGATTTGAATTGGGAAAATCCTGCGGTTCGCGCTGCCGTGTACAAGATGATGAATTGGTGGATGGATCGCGGAATTGACGGCTTCCGCATGGACGTTATTACGCAAATTTCTAAGCATGTTGATTCTGAAGGCCGCTTGCCTGGTGAAGATGGCTGCCAAATTGAGGATTTGCCAGCCGGAGCCGACGGTTATTCTTCGCCATTTCCGTTCTGCTCTGACGGTCCTCGCTTAGACGAGTTCTTGCGTGAGATGCGTGCAAAAGTTTTTGAAGGGCGCGAAGGCTATCTTACTGTTGGCGAGGCTCCGGGAATTTCAGCGCATCGCAACAGTTATATAACTGATCCTGCACATAGCGAACTTGACATGCTCTTCCTGTTTAATCACGTGGATATTGATTGCGAAAACGGTACTAAGTGGAATCCTGTGCCGCTTAAGTTGACGGCACTAAAGCGCGTGATGGCCGAGCAACAGCAAGCAGTAGCGGATGCTGGTTGGGCGAGCTTGTTCTTTAATAATCACGATCAGCCGCGCGCGCTTTCTCGCTGGGGAAGTGAGTCTAGCGACGAGATGCGAGTTCGTTCCGCTAAAGCGATTGCCATGCTTCTTCACATGCATCGCGGCACGCCTTACGTGTACCAAGGCGAGGAAATAGGCATGACTAACGCGCACTTTACGCGTCTTGAGCAGTATCGTGACTTGGAAGCATTGAATATGTTTAAGCAGCGCGTAGAAGAAGCGCATATTCAGTCGGCTGAGTCGATGATGGATGCGCTCGCAAAGCGCGGCCGCGACAATTCTCGAACTCCAATGCAGTGGAATGCTTCTAAATATGCGGGATTTATGCCTTTTAATGTCGCATCGAAAAATAACGCAGAACCGTGGATTAGTGTGAATCCTAATTATGTGGATATTAATGCGGCTGAGCAGATGGAAGATTCGGATTCTGTTTACGCTTTTTACAAGTATTTGATTGCTTTACGCCATTCGGAGCCGATTGTTTCTGCTGGTTCTTGGGATTTGGTTGATGCGGATGATGAGTGCGTGTATGCGTTTGTGCGCGAGCTTACATCTGATTGTGAAAAGCAGGATGGCTCTGCAGAGACTGCTGCGGAATCTGCTGCTAAATCTGCTGCGGAATCTGCTGAAAATTCCGCAGAATCTACAGAACGCATGCTCGTAATGGTTAATATGACCGACTCGACCGTCCCTATTCCTACAGAGAGTGCGAAAATGCTGCAAGATCGCACCTCTAACGCTTTTGCAGGGCGTGACGTAATAGTTACAACCTACGACGTAAATCACGCGCTTACATCGCTTAAAAACGGTACGCTTGCGCCTTGGGAGGGTATCGCTGTTACTTTGCAATAATTAATTTGTGATAATTGTTTCGCAATAATCACTTTGCAATAGTTTCGTCTACTAATTTTGGCAGAGCTTTCGCAATATCTTCGCGAATAATACGCTCTGCCAAATAGTCGTATTGCGTAGCACCCAAGTTCATTATCGTAATCGGCACTCCAGCGCGCGCAGCTAACGGCACGAGGCTGGCAGCTGGAAATACTTCTAGCGTGGAACCAATAACCCATAGCTCGTCCGCTTTAACAATTGCTTGCGCACTGCGTTCCATAGTGCCTTCCGGAAGCGCTTCTCCAAAATATACAACGTCTGTTTTTATAAGACCGTTGCAAGGCATATTGCTGCGGTACGGTAGAGCGCGTCTACAATGCGGATCTGGATGCTCGTCTAAGTCGCGCATAATATCGGCAGTTTTATAGCTCGCGTGGCAGCTCATGCAGTGTGATGTTCCAATGCTCCCGTGCAAATTCACTATAATGTCTGGATTATTGCCAGCTTTTTCATGAAGCGCATCAAAATTTTGTGTGGCTATAAGGTCGAGCATGCCTGCCTGTTCGAGTTTTACAAGTGCCTTGTGAGCTGTTCCCGGCTGCGCATTCCAAACGGGCGACTCTTTTTGCCATCGCCAAGAATATATGCGTTCCTCTTTGCTGCTTAGGAATGCGTCTATATCGTAAACGCTCATTTGCTCCGGGTGTTTAGTCCAAACGCCGTCCGGTCCGCGAAAATCAGGAATGCCTGCGCTTGTGGAGATTCCTGCGCCTGTGAGCACAACAATGTGGTGTGCTTTGCTGTTCGATTGCTTGTTGCCCATTCCTCTGCTCCTTCGTTTTATTAATGTCTGTTAATATCTTATTTTTCTTTTTTCTTTATGCGTTTTATGCTTTTGTGTTTTTATGTGCTTTATATTCTTTATAAGAGTTTATTTAATAAGTATCTATTTATACATGTATTTCTTATTCCATATCGCGCTCATACATTTTGTGTGTATCTAATCGTATATTTCATCTTTTTCTGCTTTTATTGTGTCTTTTTCGCGTTGATTTTGCGTTGACTTGCTCGTTGTTAATTACTTTGTTACTCGAGTATCGTTTATTCGTTTTGATTGATGTTTAATGAAGTTACTTTGATGAGTTTCGTAAGTTTTTAGCATCGTGTATTACGCTCATACACTTTGCTTGTACTGCTGCTGAGTTTGCGCGAGCGTTGTAAAGCAAGCGCTACCGCATTAAGCTCACTTTAAGTTAATCTTCTTTGGTCGTCAGATTACGCTTTCTTCATTAGTTTAAAGAAAGCGTAATTGTTTGCGCGCTTGCGCGGAAAGCACACTGTGCTTTCTGTATAAGCAAGCGCTACCGCATCGGGTTGCTTTTCGCGCTACGCTTTAAGCGAAAAGCAAGTCGATGCGACACGCCCGGGTTTGGTGGTTTTGGGGTTGTTTTTTGGTTATTTTTTGTTGTTTTTGGTTATGGTTTTTGGTTTTGGGTTGGTTTTTGAGTGTTTTTTCGTTGTTTTCGACACGCCGGTGGATGCTAGTGTTTTCAAGGGTTTTGGTGTGTTTGTTTTTGTTGGGTTTGCGTTTTAGCGTGGGTTGGTGTAAGTTTATCTCTTGCTGCTCAGCGCGGCTGGTTCTCCTCGGTTGAGGTTGATGAGCCGGCTGGTGTGGTGGTGGTTTGAGAACTCAAGAGCGTGTCTGTACTACTTATTAGTTAATTATTGCCAGTTCATTGCCTGCCTTGCATGTTGCAGGGTGCCTGAGAGATGGTTAAATGGTGGTGAGGTTTTTGTTGGGATGTTCTTTCCTTAAAGAATGTCTCGTCTTTTTCTTTTTATATTGGAGCCTTTTGTTGGCTCTTCATTGAAGTTTTTCGTGGAGGGTTCGATTCTGGCTCAGGATGAACGCTGGCGGCGTGCTTAACACATGCAAGTCGAACGGGATCTGGTCAGCTTGCTGACTGGTGAGAGTGGCGAACGGGTGAGTAATGCGTGACCAACCTGCCCCATGCTCCAGAATAGCTCTTGGAAACGGGTGGTAATGCTGGATGCTCCAACTTGACGCATGTCTTGTTGGGAAAGTGTTTAGTGGCATGGGATGGGGTCGCGTCCTATCAGCTTGTAGGCGGGGTAATGGCCCACCTAGGCTTCGACGGGTAGCCGGCCTGAGAGGGCGGACGGCCACATTGGGACTGAGATACGGCCCAGACTCCTACGGGAGGCAGCAGTGGGGAATATTGCGCAATGGGGGGAACCCTGACGCAGCGACGCCGCGTGCGGGATGAAGGCCTTCGGGTTGTAAACCGCTTTTGATTGGGAGCAAGCTTTCGGGTGAGTGTACCTTTCGAATAAGCGCCGGCTAACTACGTGCCAGCAGCCGCGGTAATACGTAGGGCGCAAGCGTTATCCGGAATTATTGGGCGTAAAGAGCTTGTAGGCGGTTCGTCGCGTCTGGTGTGAAAGCCCATCGCTTAACGGTGGGTTTGCGCCGGGTACGGGCGGGCTAGAGTGCAGTAGGGGAGACTGGAATTCCCGGTGTAACGGTGGAATGTGTAGATATCGGGAAGAACACCAATGGCGAAGGCAGGTCTCTGGGCTGTTACTGACGCTGAGAAGCGAAAGCGTGGGGAGCGAACAGGATTAGATACCCTGGTAGTCCACGCCGTAAACGGTGGACGCTGGATGTGGGGCCCATTCCACGGGTTCCGTGTCGGAGCTAACGCGTTAAGCGTCCCGCCTGGGGAGTACGGCCGCAAGGCTAAAACTCAAAGAAATTGACGGGGGCCCGCACAAGCGGCGGAGCATGCGGATTAATTCGATGCAACGCGAAGAACCTTACCTGGGCTTGACATGTGCCTGTCGACTGCAGAGATGTGGTTTCCCTTCGGGGCAGGTTCACAGGTGGTGCATGGTCGTCGTCAGCTCGTGTCGTGAGATGTTGGGTTAAGTCCCGCAACGAGCGCAACCCTCGCCCTGTGTTGCCAGCGGGTTATGCCGGGAACTCACGGGGGACCGCCGGGGTTAACTCGGAGGAAGGTGGGGATGACGTCAGATCATCATGCCCCTTACGTCCAGGGCTTCACGCATGCTACAATGGCCGGTACAACGGGATGCGACATGGTGACATGGAGCGGATCCCTTAAAACCGGTCTCAGTTCGGATCGTAGTCTGCAACTCGACTACGTGAAGGCGGAGTCGCTAGTAATCGCGAATCAGCAACGTCGCGGTGAATGCGTTCCCGGGCCTTGTACACACCGCCCGTCAAGTCATGAAAGTGGGCAGCACCCGAAGCCGGTGGCCTAACCCTTTTGGGATGGAGCCGTCTAAGGTGAGGCTCGTGATTGGGACTAAGTCGTAACAAGGTAGCCGTACCGGAAGGTGCGGCTGGATCACCTCCTTTCTACGGAGTTTTTGTGCGCGCTCGGTTGAGTGTGGTTACTGGTGTGGAAAACAGTGGTTAACGTTTTAGATGAGTTTGTTGGGCATGCTTTTGGGTTCCCGGATTGCCACCCCTCCTGTTTTTTGGGGGTTGCGGTCCTTGACTCATGGGATTTAGTGTTGATGCTTTTGAGTGTTGATGCTGGTTTTGTGGTGTTGTGGTGGTTTGAGAACTGGATAGTGGACGCGAGTAAAATGCGAGACTTTTTTTTGGTTTCGATTTTTTTGCTTTTATCAATTTCAACCGGCTCCTTTTGTTGGAGTCGCTTGATCGTTTTGTGATCGTTTAGTGTGATGATTTTTTGTCTAGAGAATTTTGCTGATGGGTTCTTGCTTTAGTGTTTGTCACTGGTAAGGGCGTATGGTGGATGCCTTGGTAGACAGGACCGATGAAGGACGTGACGGGCTGCGATATGCCTCGGGGAGCTGCCGAGTGGGCTTTGATCCGAGGATTTCCGAATGGGGAGACCCGGCCACTGTTATGAGTGGTCACCACAGTTTTGTGGGGGGTACGCAGGGAAGTGAAACATCTCAGTACCTGCAGGAAAGGATACTCCGTGAGTAGTGGCGAGCGAAAGCGGATCAGGCTAAACCGGGTGCGTGTGATAGCCGTCAGGTGTTGCGCATTCGGGGTCGTGGGATGGACTGTTCAGCCTCTGACGGGGTTGAGGAGAGTGATAAAATGTCGTGCTAGGTGAATGGGATTGAATTCCCAGCCGTAGAGGGTGATGGCCCCGTAGCTTGTCGTGCGATGTCTCTTTATGTTTATTCCCAAGTAGCGCGGGACTCGTGGAATCCCGCGTGAATCTGCCCAGACCGTTGGGTAAGCCTAAGTATTCCTGTCTGACCGATAGTGTACTAGTACCGTGAGGGAAAGGTGAAAAGCACCCCGGGAGGGGAGTGAAATAGTTCCTGAAACCGTGCGCTTACAATCCGTCGGAGCCTTCTTTGTGGGGTGACGGCGTGCCTATCGAAAAATGAGTCTGCGAGTCAGTGGTATGTGGCGAGGCTAACCCGGGTGGGGGAGCCGTAGCGAAAGCGAGTTTTAAAAGGCGTTTGAGTCGCATGTCCTGGACCCGAAGCGGGATGATCTAGCCCTGAGCAGGTTGAAGCGCGGGTAAGACCGTGTGGAGGACCGAACCCACCTAGGTTGAAAACTGGGGGGATGACTTGGGGTTAGGGGTGAAAGGCCAATCAAATTCCGTGATAGCTGGTTCTCTCCGAAATGCATTTAGGTGCAGCGTCGTGTTATTGCTTACAGGGGGTAGAGCTACTGGATGCTTGCGGGCCCATACCGGGTACCAATAGCAGCCAAACTCCGAATACCTGTTAGGTTTATCACGGCAGTGAGTCGGCGGGGGATAAGCTCCGTCGTCAAAAGGGAAACAGCCCTGATCGTCGTCTAAGGTCCCGAAGCGCGTGCTAAGTGGGAAAGGATGTGGAGTCGCATAGACAGCCAGGAGGTTGGCTCAGAAGCAGCCATCCTTGAAAGAGTGCGTAACAGCTCACTGGTCTAGTGGTTCCGCGCCGACAATGTAGCGGGGCTTAAGCACGCCACCGAAGACGCGGCTGCATGAATTTTGTTCATGTGGGGTAGGAGAGCGTCCTGTATGGGGTGAAGCGGCAGTGTGAACTTGTCGTGGACTTTACAGGAGTGAGAATGCAGACATGAGTAGCGAGAGACAGGTGTGAATCCTGTCCGCTGAATGACTAAGGGTTCCGGGGCCACGTTCGTCGTCCCCGGGTGAGTCGAGTCCTAAGGCGAGGCCGACAGGCGTAGTCGAATGGATGAACGGGTTGATATTCCCGTACCGGTGTTACACCGTTCGAACTGAATCTGAGAGTACTAACCTTCATTTGCTGGTTGATTTCCTTTCGGGGTTGTTGGCTGGTTTGTGTTGGGACTGTATCGGTAGTAGGTTAGCGTGGGAGTGACGCGGGTAGGTAGCCGGCTGCGGAGGTGGTTTTCCGTGGCTAAGCGTGTGGGCTGTCTCCTAGGTAAATCCGGGGGATGTTTAAGCTGAGGCGTGATGGGTAGGCTGTAAGGCTGATTCCGGTGATCCTGCTTGCCGAGAAAAGCTTCAACGTGAGGTGTGATTCCGCTCGTACCCTAAACCGACACTGGTGGTCTGGTAGAGTATACCGAAGCGATCGGGCGAATCCTGGCCAAGGAACTCGGCAAATTACTCCCGTGCCTTCGGCATAAGGGAGACCCTTGATGGTGATATGGTTTTACGCTGTTGAGCTGTTGGGGGTGGCACAAGCTAGGGGGTAGCGACTGTTTACCAAAAACACAGGAGCGTGCGAAGGCGTAAGCCGCTGTATACGCTCTGACGCCTGCCCGGTGCCGGAAGGTTAAGAGGATCCGTTAGCTTCGGTGAAGCGGTGAATTTAAGCCCCGGTAAACGGCGGTGGTAACTATAACCATCCTAAGGTAGCGAAATTCCTTGTCGGGTAAGTTCCGACCTGCACGAATGGCGTAACGACTTCCCCACTGTCTCGGCCAGGAGCCCGGCGAAATTGCAGTACGAGTAAAGATGCTCGTTAAGCGCAGAAGGACGAAAAGACCCCGGGACCTTTACTATACCTTGGTATTGTCGTTAGGTGTGGATCGTGTAGCATAGGCGGGAGGCTGTGAAGCGTGGGCGCTAGCTTGCGTGGAGTCGACAGGTGAAATACCGCTCTTTCCATATCTGGCGTCTAACCTCGACACGTTATCCGTGTTAGGGACAGTGCCTGGCGGGTAGTTTAACTGGGGCGGTTGCCTCCTAAAGAGTAACGGAGGCGCTCAATGGTCCGCTCAGCCCGGTTGGCAATCGGGTGTTGAGTGTAATCGCACAAGCGGGCTTGACTGTGAGACTGACGGGTCGAGCAGGGACGAAAGTCGGAGATAGTGATCCGGTGCCGGCGTACGGACGTGGCATCGCTCAACGGATAAAAGGTACCCCGGGGATAACAGGCTGATCATTCCCAAGAGTCCATATCGACGGGATGGTTTGGCACCTCGATGTCGGCTCGTCGCATCCTGGGGCTGGAGCAGGTCCCAAGGGTTCGGCTGTTCGCCGATTAAAGCGGCACGCGAGCTGGGTTCAGAACGTCGTGAGACAGTTTGGTCTCTATCCTCTGCGCTCGTTGGAATGTTGAGGAGACCTGCCCATAGTACGAGAGGACCTGGGTGGACGAACCTCTGGTATGCCGGTCGTCACGCCAGTGGCGCTGCCGGTTAGCTACGTTCGGAAGGGATAACCGCTGAAAGCATCTAAGCGGGAAGCCTGCTCCAAGATAAGCATTCCTTGCACTTGAGTGTGTGAGCCCCCATGTAGAACACGTGGTTGATAGGCTAGACGTGGAAGCCCTGTAAGGGGTGGAGCTGACTAGTACTAACGGGCGATGGTGACATTCTTCCTCACTTTTATTGGTGGGGAGGGTGAGTTTCTGTGAGTATTTTTCTTCTAGCGTTAATGAGTACTGAATGTTTTGCTTAACGATCGGTTGGTAAAAGAGTTTTTATTCGCGTTCATGTCCGGTTCCCTAACCGCCACGTGTTGCCACTCACGGTTTGTGAGTGTATAATTTAGTTTTGCGGTGGTCATGGCTCAGGTGAGACGCCCGGTCCCATTCCGAACCCGGAAGCTAAGGCCTGACACGGCGAGGGTACTGCACTCGATAGGGTGTGGGAGACTAGCACGCTGCCGCATTATTCTTCTAGCGGGGAACTTGATTGTTCCCCGCTTTTTTATTATCCGCATACCGTTTTTCGGGGTTATAGGCTGAAAAGTGTGTAAAACTATGCTGATGAATATTCTGTGGCATAAACTAGCCCCAGTACTGTTAAAAACTCAGTCAATGCACTGAGTTAGTAATGGTAATCACTCAAATATTGTTAAAACTCAGTCAAGTATTTTAAGAAAGTAACGGTCATATGTTACTGGTGCAGTACGTAATCTGCGTTAATAACGAATAATTGCTATTTAGCGTTACTCGCGCAGTACGCTATCTGCGTTAATAACGAATAAGTGGGGTTATATGTTACTGGTGTAGTACGTATTCTGCGTTAATAACGAATAATTGCTATTTAGCGTTACTCGCGCAGTATGTAATCTGCGCCAGTAACAAATAAGCAGTACCACTCGCGCTTTAAATCGCAACGCGAAAGCAGGTCGTCAGCGCACACAGAACACAACCGAATTACCAATGAACTACCACGCGAGCCTGCCCTGCCTTCGTCAATCGAGACGAAAGCAGACCTCGCTTGCGTTGAAAGCACACCGTGCTTTCAACCCTGAGCAAGCTCAGCGAATCGAAGTGACTTCTCGCGCATTATGCAGCTCGAAGTCATCGATTCGCAAATCAGCCGAACGGCTATGCCGTGAGGAATAAGCGCTCAAGCACGTCGTCAGCGCAAATGGAGCGTAGAGCGAGGGTTAACCCTCCAAACACGAGGAAAAACTTACGGCAAATGTGGTCAAAATCTGCCGAAACGACTACAAACTCTGAAAAGTACTGCGTGCGTATTTGGTGCGATATACTAAAAGACATGACTACACAAACTTTTGAAGCACTCGCAAAGTCGCGATTTTCTGCACGTGATTTTCTAAATAAACCAGTCGATTCTAAAATACTTGAAACTATTTTGCAAACAGCTGCACAATCGCCGAGTTGGTCTAACACTCGTGGCTACATGCTTGCTATTGCTCAAGGAGAACTAAAGCAGCAGCTAATCGACTCATATGTGCAAAAATGCAAAGCAATGTTTCGTACTAAAGACGCTACCCTTAGCGAAGAAGAGCGCCTTATAGCCCAGAAAATGAGCCAGCCGGATGGAGATTTTCCTGTAATGGCTCCGTATCCGCAATCACTTAAAGAGCGCAGCGCTCGTTTAGGGTTGGCGTTGTATAAACATCTAAATATTGATCGTAAAGATTTTCCTGCTCGAAATGCTCACACTTTGCGCAACTTCCAGGCGTTCGGTGCGCCAGTTATGGGATTTGTGCTTGTTCGTCGCGATTTTCTGCCGTTTGCTGCGCTGGATGCTGGAATTATGCTGCAAACGTTACTGTTGGCTGCTAAAGAGCAAGGCGTAGATTCATGCCCGCTTGGCGTTCTTGCCACGTGGCGTTCACCGCTTGACGAAGTATTCGACATTCCGCCGGAGTATGCGCTGATTACTGGTTTTGCGCTGGGATATGCGTCTGAAGCGCACGTAAATGCTTTCCGCGCGGAGCATCCGCCAATCGAGCTTGCGCAAGAAAAGTGACTTTGCATAAACCAATCTATCTTGCAAAACCCAAAGTACTTTGGAAAATATCAGATAGAAGTGCGCACATTGCGGTTATGGATTTATACGATTTTTATATGCAATGCCTATTTACTTAATTGATAAATTAGATGCAAAATCGGCAGCTATAAAAACTCAGCAAGAGGCATCTAGGCTTATGCGTGAAACGGTTCGCATACTAAGGAATCAGGGCTTGACGGTTCGTGATGTTGCAGAGCTTACGGGGGTTACTCCGCAGCGAATAAGTTCGATTAAAGCTTAGTGATTTAATGCAATATGCTTTAGTCTCTGAGCAAATCAGTCGCTCAGTAGTGTATAAACTTTATGCAAAACAAATCATTAACAGATAAATAATCAAAGGCCAAGTCGTAGGATGCATGTTTACAGCTTGGCCTTTGAAAATTGCGATATGTTTTAAGTTAAAATCGCAGTCTAATGCTTTTATTTATTCTTGGCAATTCCAAGAGCTTTTGAACTTTCATCCTTATCAAGGCCTATAAATAAAAGCACGATTATGCCAATAATCAGCGGAACATAACCGTATCCAGATCCGTGGATTATGCCAAATATTTCCATAAGCCCATTTGCTATTACGGCTAGTGAAGATACTATAAAATATAGTTGCGCGCACCACGGTTTTTTAATGAGAAACATGGTTGCAAGACCAAATAATCCAGCGATAATTTGAGGCACTCCCCATAGATAATCATTACGCATTACAATCAGCGCAATTCCGCTAGCAAGAAATACACCATTGGCTATTGTCCAAAATACGGATGGAATTTGTGCTTTTGTATCTTCTAAATTACTCATATTCTTCTCCTTCTAATACAAGAAAATAATTGTGTATATCAAACCTTGACAATTTATAAATTAATGGCGTGCTAAAAGGTAAACAATATCTTGTATATGAAAACCTTTACAAATAATTACTATCTAAAACTGCTTAAGATTCATTAATCTTTTAAACTGAATCAGTAAGGCATACTATCTATATAGTTATGTTTATTTTTTAAAGGTATAACTGCATTACATTCCCAATACTTACCAAAGGCTCGAAAATAGAGTGAACCGCCTAAATGCTTTATGGTATCGCGATGAAGCAGAAGTCCTTTTTGAGATACTGAACGAATTGCATCTTTACTTTTCCTGTCCAAAAATCGAACATTGAACTGTTTTATAACAATTTGTTTTTTACGTATCGAAATTCTGATGTAATAAACTAAAGAAGCATATTTTCGCATGTTCAAATATAGTTCTTCGATTAATTCAATAACTTCACAGATGATTTCATCGTTAATATTTTCAGGAATATCGTTACCAGATATATTGCATATGGATCTTCCTTTTAATCCACAAGATGTATTGATTGAGTCGTTCATTTGTAGTGTATCTTCAATGTGTTGAATGAACTCGCTTCGAGCATCTTGCTTAGCAGTATTTCCACGTAGAATGTCGATAATATTATGACCTTCTTCAAAAGCCTGATCTGCCAAATCATTTATTGCCTCAATAGCACTTCGCTGTTTTTTAGAAATAGACTTGTCAAGTAATGCTATTTTACTTTGTAGTGCAATATCTGCAATCTTATTAGTTAATCTATCGTGCATTCGCACAGCCAGATGAAGATTATTAATTGTTTGCTTATCTTTTTCATAAAGAACCATTTTTTGGTGAGAAATGCGCAAAATAATACCAGTGCAAACGCAAAATATATTTATTAAAAGGTAAGCAATAAGATACTTGAAAGACAAAGTTGATAAGTATCGGTATGCAACGTAGTGTAATGCATCTATTACTAAGAATAAAGGTAGTGTAAATTGAATCGGATATAAATACGAAATAAAAACAAATGATATGATGAGCCCGAAAGTTACTGGTGGAAGATTCAGACTAGGAATAACAAGAATGCTGAGGTGTACAAAAATATAGCACATGCTCATAAAATGCGGGAGCAAGCAAAGAAACAAATTTATAGCAGCAAGAATCATGTAAACTATGACAAGTTGTATTGTGCTATTGTCGCTATTTGAGTAAATATATGCATCCATTGTGCTCGACAAACATCCCAATAGTAAAAATGTTTTATTGTCAATAATCTTTTCTCGCAAACGACGCATTAAGAAAATAATCATTGTGTATCATTTCCTAAATATTCATCATGCAGCCATGTGGTAATAAGTTGTGAACGATTTGTCACATTCAATTTTTTGAACACGCGACGAAGGATAGTTTCCACAGTACAAGTTTCAACAAATAAACGTTTGGCGATTTGCGCATTAGTCATGCCTTTACTGCACAACTTTATAATTTCAGTCTCATGATTCGTTAAAGCAAGGCGTCCATTTTTTGGCTTATTTTGCAAACGCTGAAATGCTGTCGTCGTGTCGTCAAAATGAAAATCTCCTATTATTTGTGGCTTGAACGTGCTATGGGCAATACTGCTAAGCATGGCGCAAATAGTTTCTGGGTGGTTCTTTCCAACAATGCCTTGCGCGCCTGCTGTTGATGCTTTTAAAGCATAATCGTTGATAGGGAATGAAGTTATAGCAATTATTATTGGGAGTGAGTATCTTCTTCGCAATTCGTATAATATTTTAATTCCCGAAACTCCAGACATATACATGTCAATTAGCAGCACGTCTGGGCATTGATTTTGACAAAACTGAATTGCTTGATCGGCGCACGTGGACAACCAGCAAATGTTGCAGGACGGAACAACCTGTTCAATATATGTTTTTAGGCCGTGTAGACAAAAACAATCATCATCAACAATGCCAACAGTAATATGCTTTGCTATCATATTGCTCCTTTAGAAAAGCATTATTTAAGTAATAATAGTACTTGAATTTGTATGATGAATATCTTGTCTAGGAAAACCTTTACAAAGCAGATTGTATAAAGGTAGTTGCTTGGAGCTTACGGGGGTTACTTCGCAGCGAATAAGTTCGCTTAAAGCTTAGTGATTTAATCACAATGTGGTTGAGGCTATGCGCAAGTAAGTCGCTCGGTAGTGTATAAACTCTATGCAAAATAAATCATTCTCTGGTATTACGCAAGCTCCAATAATCATAAATAAAATCATCATTTAGTGTGATGCAAACTCTTTACGGCGATTATAAGCTATTAACCAAAAGCTGAAATTCTAAATGAAGTGGTAATCATAAAAGCGTTAATTGCAGCATTACCGAGCCCTTTATTTATTTTGGATCAGTTTGAGAGGCTCGTTGCAACGCATTCTATGCGTTTACGAGTTTGGTGAGTAAGGAGCTTTGTGTTATGCGTAAGTTTACGAAAGCACTCTTGTTAGCTGCTCTGCCAGCGTGTTTGCTTACTGCATGCGCTGGTAGAGCAGTTGATAATAGTCAACAGCAGGCATCACATGATTCAGTTCCACTTGTTTCAGTCAAAAAACAGCCTTTAACACAAGTTGTGTCGGGTAAAGCAGCAATAGAACAATCGTCTACCTTTGTTATCACTGCTGTAAGTAGAGGGAATTTTTCTCCATCGGTAAAAGCAGGAAGTGCTGTAAAAGCTGGAAGTGTTCTAGGCTACAATGCTGGTAACAAAATTATTGCTCCCGTAGACGCTAAAGTTGTGTCAGTAGCTGAATCATCTGCGGACGTGCCTAAATCTTTCCCACTATTCACTCTTAAATATGAAGGTTTTTCAATAAGCCTTAACGCAAAAGCTTTACTTCGTTCTGCGGATATTACAGACGTTAAAGGTCGCTTCCAAGTTGAAGATGGTGTTGGACCAACCAATTGTTTGCAAATAGTACAAAGCGGTGGAACTTCTACCGATGTTGCAGCCTCGGGTAGTAGCAAGAATGATAATGCTGATTCGACTCAAACAGATGAGTCGAGCGCGCAAAGTACACCTAGTGTATCGTCAAAAGTTTTAACGTGTTTAATAGATAAAAGCACAGAAGTAGAATCAGGCCAAAATGCGACGCTTGTTTTTAATGGCAAGCATAAACAATCGGTTCTAACACTGCCTGTTAGTGCGATTGCTGGAAGAGTCCAAAAAGGCTTAGTCTCATACAAGAAAGGCGATAATTGGGAGCGTAAAGAAGTTGGTCTTGGAATCAGTGACGGCGCTAATATTGAAATTACGTCTGGCTTGCATGAGGGTGATGTTGTAGCAGGTGTTTCTCCTGATCTCATTCCAGGAGTGCAATGATTATGGGAAACAATCCTGTTCCACTGGTTGAACTACAAGACGTGTCAGCGCGTGTAAAACTAGGCAATGGCGAATGGCTTACCACTGTTAACTCTGCTTCTATGTTACTTAATCAAGGTGAAACATACGCGGTAGTTGGTAGGTCTGGTTCCGGCAAAACAAGTCTTATTTCTATTATTGGATTTTTGAATAAAAATTTTACTGGAAAATACTATTATTCTGGCAAGTCAATCCAAAAGTGTAGTGATACTACAGTATCGCATATGCGCGCTAGAAATATTGGTTTTGTTTTCCAAAACTATTCGCTTATTAAGCATTTAAGCATTAGAGAAAATGTTGAGTTGCCGCTTTTGTACGCAGGGCTACAACAAAGCAAGCAGACAAGAAGAAAAACGATAGAAGAAGCATTATGTGCTGTTGGATTGCAAGATAAACTAAACGAATACCCTGGAAGTCTATCAGGCGGTGAACAGCAGAGAGTTGCGATAGCGCGTGCTCTCGTTACTAATCCCGAATTACTTATTTGCGATGAGCCAACTGGTGCGCTCGATAGTAGTACGGGAGAAAAAGTGCTTCAAGTGTTGCATGATCGTGTTCAAGAATCTGGAACAACATTACTATTAGTCACTCATGATATGAAAGTGGCTCGTTCTTGCTCTCATATTTTTACTATGGAAGGCGGTGTTCTTTATGATTATGCTGCTTAAAGATTTGCGCCTGTCTCCTATGAGATCCTTCCTCACAGGTTTTTCAATGTTTATAGGCATCATTGCTGTTATTGCGTCAGTGCTTATTGGCACGGTTGGTAAGGACTATCTTATTGCAACTAACGAACAGCTAAACGGTCGTAGACCAACATACGAGATTACTTTTTCAGCACAAAATTTTGACGAATATTCAGTATTTAACAAATTCTTAAATCGCATTGAATCCGCAAATCGTAACGCTAACGTTATGTTACAACCAAACGCTGGACTACTGTTTAGCGCTCCTATGCCAGCCTCGGAGAGTGTAAAAATAAGCAAAGAATATAAGACCAGCAATCTTCAATATGTTGACGCTGTTTACACTACTGCAGGATACAACAAAGTTTATAACTTACCTATTGTAAGTGGAAGATGGTTTAGTAATAGCGCTAAAAGCAACGCATTAGAAATGGTAGTAAACCAATCTGCTAGCAAAAGATACAAGATTGGTGAAGTAGCATTTATTACTTCTCGCAAAACAACACAAATAAGTCCTATAAGGATTGTTGGAGTTGTGAACGATGGCGTAGACTCAGCAAAAGTATATGTGAATATTCTAGGATTATTACGTTACGCTCCGACTCTTTGGGAATATTCTGGAAAAGAAGCTCAAGGCTCAATCTACTGGTTGAATAAAGAAAATCGTTCTCAAAAATCAATTAAATCTTATGTTTCAGATGCTCTTTATGACTGTTGTGGTGGACAAGTAAACGAAATTAGAAGACATGATAATAGTGATGATTACGAGAATGTGATAACAGTATTGCAATTAAGTTTTGCTATCGTAGCAGCATTATTGCTTTTTGTTTCTGCGTTAGGTTTAATCAATATTGGTTTAGCATCGTTGGAGCAGCGCACACATGAACTGCTTATACGCAGAGCTTTGGGTGCTACTAAATGGTCGATTGCTTCACTCGTGTTAGGCAGTGCGATTATTTTAGCGCTGATAGTTTCGATTGCTGCTGTCGCTGTTTCTTTTGGTCTTGTGTCTATAGCATCAAGTTTTTGGGATGCAGCAAGCCCAGTTAGTCCGCCAGTTTACCCATATGAAGCTGCTATTGGAGCTGTTATTGCGGCTTTTATTACAGCGCTTGCTGGAAGTGTGGTGCCGGCAATAAAAGCATCGCGTTTACAGCCAGCATTAGCATTGCGTTAATTTTCAAAAAATAAGAAAGAAGGAATAATGAATAATCATACTGTTGGTAAAGCAACTCTTATTATTGGTGTGCTTAGTGCGCTTCTTATGTTTAATGCGTGTGGAGGAATAGGCAACAATAATGCGAGTGGTGCTGGTGATGCGCGCTCGCAAAATAGCTCACCTAGAGAGACTGTTGATTTTGCTCATATAGAGAAGGAATATCAGGAGTCCGTTGCAAAGCTTAGTTGGCCTGAAAAATATAAAGCTCCTGCAAACTTGGTTGGAGAAGAAAAAGACAGCCAGTTCCAGAGTGGATATGGTGATACGCAAGCATCTAATTATTATCAGTGTGCTTGGGAACGGCAATGGCTAGACACGTATGCTAGTGATGAACAAGCGGCAAGTAAAGCTTTGCATGAGCTTGAAAAAGTGCCTAGCATGCCGTTTATGGGTCCAGATCGTTGTGATGATGCAACGCGAAACTTTTTCAAAGAGCACATGCGTAAAGCAAAACTAGGAGATCCGTCAGGATTCCAACAGGATGTGCAAACTAATTGTCCTGTGATGTAATTGCATTTGTATAGTTTCATTGTGCTGATTTTGTATGCAATGCCTATTTACTGAATTGATAAATAGGCATATACTTATATGTGTGAAGCGAAGAGAGTTGGAGAAAAGACTTAATCAGCTTGCAAGAAGTATTAATAAACAAATAACTTGGACTGAGGACGGTAATCATAGCAAAGTTTGCATTGGTGAATTTGCTACTACTATTCCGAGGCATAATGAAATCAATGAACTTACTGCTAGAAGCATTATTAGATATTTTGAAAGGAATCTGCAAGCATGATAGAAACAATTGGTATTACTGAGCATGATAATGCAATGACTTGTTTGCCAATAGTGACCGCTATAGCTCGCAGATGCGATGGCTGGTGGGCTATAGAAGTGCCAGAAATACCAGGATTATTTACTCAAGTACGTAGGCTTGATCAGGTTGCAGCAATGGTAAAAGACGCTGCTGCAACGTTAAATGTTAAAGTCAATGGCGTGAAAGTAACTCCGAAGCTTAGTGAGCAAGATGAGCTTATGCTTCAACATATGCTAGATGCAAAATCTGCAGCTATAAAAACTCAAGAAGAAGCGTCTATGCTTATGCGTGAAACAGTTCGCATACTAAGAAATCAGGGATTGACTGTTCGTGATGTTGCAGAGCTTACGGGAGTTACTCCGCAGAGAATAAGTTCTCTTAAAGCTTAGTAACTTAATGCAATATGGTTGAGGCTTGACGATAGTTGAGTGAAGAATGCCGTGTGTGCTTTATAGCTTCATTGTGCTTTCGCACTAAATAGCTTGTTATATGCTTCTTTTTACCCATGTTGATGGTGTCCAATAATCTTTGGTAAGCATTGATGGGTATGTTTGTTTACGAGTTTGAATAATCCATAAGGCTATACCTGTTGAAACAAGTATTACGCCAGAAGCAATCATTATGAATAATGATGAATTTAGATTTCCCCATGCTAGTACGCTTGCATACCCTACGATAATGCCGCATTGCTCCATAATAGAAGTAAAAGTAGTAGTTGCGCCGAGAATGTGTGTTGGTATGCCGTCGAGAAGAGCTGTTTGCCCATAGACGATGGTTGTGTCAAAAATAATACCCGCAATGAAAGCAGAGCAAAGAAAAAGAGCAATCCAGTTATTAAGTGCGAAAATAAGTAAAGGAATAGAAAGGAATCCAGGTAATAAAATAGAGTATAAAATCTCATAATGTAGCACAATATATTTGCATAATAGCGAACCTACAATCATACCAATGTTAAATATGCTGACTATTGATCCCCATGTGGATGCCGAATGAAAAAGTGTGAGACAATGGTGTGCTCCCATTAGTCTGAATGCAGCAAGCCATGAGCCTGATTGTAATGCTGATACTACTCCTAAGACTATTAACCATGGTGTAGATTTCATATAGTGTAGAGAAGCTGCAAAACCAGCAGTTTTATTGCTTCCTGTTTTATTGTTTGCGCTATTTTGTGTTTGCTGGTTTAGATTAACTAACAGTAGAGGTAGCGCCGCTAGTATCATCACAATAGCAATGCTCGTAAAGAAAATGAGCGGATTACATATATCAACAAATATGCCAGTAATCGCAGGTGCAGCAAGCCTGCTGAGATTAATCCACATGCGCATGCTTGCTAAAAATTTGGTTTTTTCGCCAGTCGGTGCGCTATACGCCATCAATACTTTTTGATTAGGCGAAGAAAATGCAGTAAAGAACCCAAATATTATGCCGAGTAGTGTAACCGTAATAGCAATAAGATTATGCTGTGCTACTAAAGCGAAACCGTATCCAGTGCACAACAAGGCAAAGCAGAACGTTAGCGCTATAAACAATCTAGTTGGTGGATATTTATCTGCGATAATGCCGCCAAGCGGTGCTGCTATGCAGGTCATAAGTGCTACGGACACTGCGTTAAGCGCCGCGTGAGATAAGTCGACATGTATTAAAAGGTATAGGTTTACGCCAAATCTACAGCTTGTTATAAGAAAGGCATTAAGCGATAAAACGGATATAATCAAACCCGATCGTACTCGTGCTGCAGCGTTCATTACTTACTCTTCTTACTTTTCTTTCTTTCTTTCATATTCTGAATGATATATGCCTATTGATATGTACACCTTTTTCTGGACTGCGAGTGTAATGAGTATTCTGTTGCAGTTTATAGCAGGAGTTGCAGCTACTGGCGATAGTAGGAGAGGAAGTTGGAGAGTTTGCCCATTGCGTCGCGAAGCGTTTGCAAGCGCGGCAGGTAAACTACGCGGAAGTAGCCTGGAGTCTCCCAATTAAAGCCTTTTCCATGCACAATCAGCAACTTCTGATTGCGTAGCAAATCAAGCGCAAACTGTTCGTCGTCGTGAATGTTGTAGCGAGCAGGATCGAGCTTTACAAACATGTAGAAAGCAGCGTCTGGACGTTCAACGCTTACGCCATCCATCTCCTGAAGTGCGTTATAGCAATACTCGCGCTGCTCATACACGCGACCTCCCGGCTCCAAATATTTCTCAACGCTTTGGTATCCGCCTAAAGCAGTTTGAATAATCGACTGTGCAGGAACGTTCGAGCACAAACGCATATTAGACAGCATGTTAAGACCCATAATGTAGTCGCGAGCCTTGGATTTATCTCCAGAAAGGCTCATCCAACCGATGCGGAAGCCAGCAATCATATGCGACTTAGAGAGTCCGCTAAAGGTTACGCAGAACACGTCTGGAGCGAGAGAAGCAATCGAAATATGCTTCTTGCCGTCCATAACAAGACGGTCGTAAATCTCGTCCGCAAAAATAATTAGATTAAACTCGCGCGCAATCTTAACAATCTCTTCCAAAACTTCGCGACTATACAGCACGCCCGTAGGATTATTTGGGTTAATAATCACGATTGCTTTAGTACGAGGCGTGATTTTAGAGCGAATATCGGCAATATCTGGGTACCAATGCGACTTTTCGTCACACATGTAGTGCACAGGAGTGCCTCCTGCCAAGCTAGCGCACGCAGTCCACAACGGATAGTCTGGGCTTGGAATAAGAATCTCGTCGCCGCAATCAAGCAGCGCTTGCATAGAAAGGTTAATCAGCTCGGAAACACCGTTGCCAGTGTAAATATCTTCCATTTGCACGCCTGGAATGCCCTTAAGCTGATCGTATTGCATAATCGCTTTGCGCGCAGAGAAAAGTCCGCGGCTATCCGAGTAGCCTTCGCAGTCAATAAGCTGCTGCTGCATGTCGTAAATCACTTCGTCTGGAGCGCGGAAACCAAAAGGCGCAGGATTTCCAATGTTGAGCTTTAAAATATGCGTTCCGTTTGCTTCCATGCGGTTTGCTTCTTCAACAACAGGGCCGCGAACATCGTAAAGCACGTGCTCAAGTTTGGTGGATTTGTTGAAGGTTCTATGTTTGAGTGTTTGGGAAAGTTCAGCTTCTGTAAGCTGTGGCTGATTTAATTGTGATTCTTCTGCAGACTGGCAGTTTTGCTCGATTTTTGCGCAAGAATGACCGCCTCTGATTCCATCGCCGCTGATTCCAAGAATTTCAGCTAGCATGTTACGTACGTCTTTGCGAGGCTCAGTTTTGCCGCTTAAATACTGGCTTAACTGGCTTTTGCCAAGCTTATGGCCGTTTTTTGCAGCAAGCGCGATTACGTCAATCTGCTTATAGTTTTGTGTTTTCATAGCTTTCTTAAGCTCATCAGCAAAATTCTGTGCCATAATCTTTCTTTCTCGTAAAATCAACATTTATAAATTGAACAAACCGACAACAAACTCATGACAAAATTCACAATAAAGTTCAAAATATAAGTATTAAATTGAATTATTTGCCTAATGCTAGTCGAAAAAATTATTTTTGTATAGTATTTTTTCAAAAAATGACGAAAAATAGTAAAAAATAATAAAAAAACAGTAGGAAAATTGAACTAAAGTATAAGAAATTGAATTTATTTTGAACTTTTGTGAATGTGTTTGGCGGCTTAAGCTTATGAATGCTGCGTGATTCTGCGCTATTGTACGTAGTATGTAGAAGCTCTGTTAGGCGGTTTGCTACCATAAAAACCATGTATTTCTTTACTCCGAAGCGCTGCGAATCTACCCAAAAAATCATGTATAAGAATAAAGGGCAGGCTCTTATGGCAGCGGAGCAAAGTTTGCGAGAGCGCGGCGCGCAGTTATGGGTGTACGCCTGTGAATATTGCGGCTGCTGGCATTTGACGCATAAAAACCCGGTGGATCGCATGTAT
The DNA here is from genome assembly GCF_049262705.1 of Gardnerella washingtoni. Lineage (NCBI taxonomy): Bacteria > Bacillati > Actinomycetota > Actinomycetes > Bifidobacteriales > Bifidobacteriaceae > Gardnerella > Gardnerella washingtoni. Next base: position 1,577,491 of record NZ_CP058398.1, read on the forward strand.
TCGGATATGCGCTCGCCGGCTGCAAGCACAAAGCCTAAATCTAGAAAGCGCGGGTATAAGCCAAGACGGCGCTAATCCAAGACGTCGTTAAGCTAATGCTGCGCTAATTACGCAACGTTAAATCCCTGCCTTGCAACTTGCTCAACATCCTCTGCCTCATGTTTTTTCGCACTATTATCCGTTGCCAACGCAACAATTTGCGCACTAAAAGCATCAACTGGTCTGCTAGCATTTCGCAAATCGTAATATTGATGCACGCGAGCGTCAAAATCTGCAATATTTTCTAGTAATTCAGCATCATCAGCAGGGTAGCGGTTCTCAAAAATCTGCATTTTTGTACTCATTCGCGGCTTTAATTCCGGATTTTGCGCAGGCTTACCAATTGCTAAGCCGAGTACAGGGTACGTGTATTCAGGCAAATTCAAAATATCAATAAGCTGAGTTCTACTGTTCAAAATTGAACCAAGAATTACACAGCCAAGCCCCAAAGATTCCGCAGCAGTTTCCATTGCGTGAAGCGCCAAAATAACGTCATTTTGAGCTTGAGTAAAGCGGTAACGAGTTTTAAGCATAAATTCGTCAGTATCGGCATCTACGCCATTTTTTCGCGCAATTGCAGCATTTCTGTGCTGATCAATAATAAAAACGTACAGTAATGGAGCTGTAGCAATATACATTTGATTGCCGATTTCGGAGAGCTTCTGCTTAATTGAGCTATCCGTAATTTTAATCGCTGACCAGTCGTTCAAAAATTGGCTGCAAGCAGCGCGCTGAGCCACGGTTTCAAGAGTTGCGACTGTATTTTCGTCAATTGCTTCGTTGCAGAAAGCGCGAATAGATCGGCGGTTCAGTAAAGTATCAATAGTTTCGTTGTGACGTAAGTTTGGCACGTTATTCTTATCCCCTACTATTTCTTATTATTTCGACTATTTTTCGATTATTATTTCGATTATTTATGCATGTTCAGTTCATGTATTCAAAATTAGAATTTATTTTTTCTAAACTGACGTTTTCTTTGCCTTCGTACAATATAAGACAAGGTTCCGTGGCTTACTAAGCGACCAACAATCGTAGTAAGGATTGCAGAAAATACTGCAAAACCAATAGACATTAGCAACGGCTCTTCTTCCTTAACACGCTGCTTTTGCACAATTTTTTCTTTAGAAAGATTGTTAGGACGATTATTAGAGTTTACATTGATTTTTCTCGTATCAACATGTTTTTTCCATATTACGTGCGCAATCTGTCCAGCAATAAACGTTGCGAAAGAAGGAAGCGCAGCTTTAAGTAACGAATCTCCTAAAGTATTTGGGTTTTTTAATCGGCGCTCGCGAAGTGCGTCAATCTTATGATTGGCTGCATTAAGTCGTTGAACGGTAATTTGAGCCGCGCGATGGCTTCTTGCGGATTTATTATTTGCCGATGGTAATTGCGTCATATTTCTCTATGGTAGTGGTAACGAAATACCAATTTTGGCGGTACCATAGAACAGTAATCTTGATTTGTGGCAAAGCGGCTGCATGTTAGGAGATGCTTATGCGAAGATTATTCGCGTTGTGTAGCGTCCAGCGCGATAACAGGGTACATGGCGCTTGTGAGGAACGTGAAAACTATGCAGAATAACGGTACTCAGGAATCATCTCATAAAAAGTGTGTAAACCTAGAGTTGGCAAAACGGGGAAATTTAGTGCTGCTTAGACATGGCCAAACTGCTTGGAGTGTTTCTGGCCAGCATACTGGGCGTACAGATTTACCGCTTACTGACGTTGGTATGCAGCAAGCATGTGATGCGGGAGAACGTTTGCGTGAGGCGTTCCCTCAGGGCTTTGACCCAGATTGCGTATTGGTGAGTCCGCTTCGCCGTGCTCAGCAAACTGCACAACTTGCAGGTTATGTTACGTATGAGATTTGTAGGAGCGCATTAGAGTGGGATTATGGTGGTGCTGAAGGTCGCACGCGGGGTGATATTGCGGCATTAAGCGGTGTTGACGCATGGGATGTATGGAAACATGGTCCTCAAGTTCTTCCGTCTCATATGATTAGTGACGGCCAAGAGGTTCTTCCTAATGGCGAAGCTGTGGATATACACCGAACTTCCGGAGAAAGCCTACAAGAGGTTTCAGATCGTACACAAAAAATTATTGATGCTGCTATGCCGCAATTAGCACAAGGTAGAAATGTACTAGTTGTTGCACATGCGCATGTATTGCGTATACTTACTGCGCGTTGGCTTGGCGTAAATCCAGATTTCGCACGATTGCTTCGTCTAGATACTGCACATTATGCTGTGTTAGGTGAATATAAAGGTGACAATGTAATTGTGCATTGGAATTGCTAGATTCTGCGCAGTAGTGAATACAGCAATCGTTTGTTGCGTGAATATGAACACATGACATCAAAAATAAAATATTATGAAGATTTGCAACGGAATTATAACTGCATATCATTTATTACTGCGACACGCTTTAATTGAGTTATGCCATCGTTTGCAATCTTCCGCAAGTTGAGGCATAATAAGTATTGTCGATAAGGACACCTAGCGGTGTAGCAGTCCGATGGTGAGATTGCTAGCATAGGAGAAAGGTTCGATGATGAATCGTACGATTAAGTCAACAATTGCATTGGTAGCTTGCTCAGCGATGGCGTTTGGTGCGCTCGCAGCTTGCGGTTCCTCTTCCAGCGATAAAGCTGCTGAGAAGGGTAAGGTTTACTTCCTGAACTTCAAGCCAGAAGCTGCTAACCAGTGGAAGGAAGTTGCTAAGGAATATACCAAGAAGACTGGCGTTCAGGTAAAGGTTCAGACCGCTGCTTCTGGTACATATGAGCAGTCTTTGAAGAGTGAAATCAGCAAGGGTGATGAAGCTCCTACACTCTTCCAGATTAACGGTCCAGTTGGTTATGCAAGCTGGAAAGATTACACGGCTGATTTGAAAGATACAGAACTTTATAGCCAACTTCAGAACAAGGATATTGCTTTGAAGGATGGAGATAAGGTTGTTGGTATTCCATACGCAATGGAAACCTATGGCTTGATTTACAACAAGGCTTTGCTGAAGAAGTATACCGAGCTTAAGGATGCTAAAGTAAAGTCTGCTGAAGAAATTAATTCCTTCGATAAGTTGAAGGCTGTTGCTGACGACATTCAGAAGCATAAGGCTGATCTTGGTGTTGATGGCGCCTTCACTTCTGCAGGTTTCGATTCCAGCTCTGACTGGCGCTTTAAGACCCACCTTGCAAATCTTCCTCTGTACTACGAGTTCAAGGAAGATCACGTTACCAAGCAGCCTGCAAAGGTTAAGGGTACGTTCCTTGATGGTTACAAGAAGATCTTCGATCTTTACATCACTGATTCCACCACTCCTGCAACTCAGCTCAGCTCCAAGACTGGTGAAGATGCAAACTCTGAATTCTCCCAGAACAAGGCTGTGTTCTACCAGAATGGTACTTGGGCTTGGGCTGACCTCTCCAAGGCTGGCATGAAGGCTGAAGATCTTGGAATGCTCCCAATCTACATTGGTGCTAAGGGTGAAGAGAAGCAGGGCTTGGCCACTGGTTCTGAGAATTACTGGTGCATCAATGAAAAGGCATCTGACGCCAATAAGAAGGCTACGAAGGACTTCTTGAAGTGGCTGCTTACCTCTGAAGCCGGTAAAGATGCTTTGTCTAAGAAGATGGGCTTCACAACTCCATTCAAGAGCTTCGCAGACATTAAGTCCGACAATCCATTGACCCAGGCTGCTGTTGAGGATGCAAAGTCCGGTAAGACTCCAGTAAGCTGGAACTTCACTGTCATGCCATCTGATAACTGGAAGAATGATCTTGGTTCTGCTTTGCTTGAGTACGCTCAGGGCACTGGCAAGTGGGATAAGGTCAAGACTGCATTCGTCGACGGCTGGGCTAAGGAATATTCTCAGGCTCACGAAGATGAGGACTAATTTAGTTTATAAATAAATTAAAAAATAGGCGTTACTCCTGCTGACGTAAGCAAGCAAAGGTGACGTAAGCGAATCCGCTAGGATACTGACACACATTAGTGTTAAGTCCTAGCGGATTTTTATGTGGAGCTAGCACTCAATATGCGGTGGTAAGAAAAGTATGTTGAGTATTGTTCTCTTAATTGAGCGTCAGTAAAACAACAGTAAGTAGTGGTTTCGTGTTGTTCAGTTAGTTTCGCGCTGAATAGCTCATAGTAGATACTTGGCAAATGGTGATTTATCGGCGATTGAACTGAATAAGCGATGCAAAATAAATGTTACTCGTTTAATAAAGCTGCTGTACTAGAGCGCACAATAAGTTGTGCTGGCACAATTCTATACGGATTTTCAACTTCCTGACCGTTGATAAGCGCAAGCGTCATTTTTGCTGCGGTAGTAGCAATATCGACAGGATTTTGCCTAATGGTGGTCAATCCAGTTTCATGAGCATAAAAACTATCGTCGAAACCAATAATTGAAATATCGTTTGGTGTAGAATAGCCACTTCGTGCAAGTTGGAACATAAGTGGGATAGCAATTCCATCTTCTTGGCATGCTATAGCTGTGGGCATATTTGTGTCGCCAAGTAATGTAGAAACTATAGCGCTGATGCGATCTAAACCTGTAGTGGCAACGATCTCCGCAGGTGTAATACCGTTGTTGTTGCATTCATCGATAAATGAATGGTAGCGTTGCAATACGCTGAAATGTAACGAAACATCACGTGTTGTACGCACGTATGCAATATTGTGATGTCCTAAACCAATTAAGTGACGTGCCATAAGTCGCGCGCCTTGATCGTCATCAATGTTAATGGTTGCGTCAAAATCACAATTTTGCGGATGCAAACAGTTAATGCCAACAATAGGCACACCTGTTGTTTTTAATTGCGCAATTTCGTTTGTATTTACATCAAAAGAACAAACAATAACAGCATCAGCATTGCGTCTTGTTGGAAGCATAGTAAAAAATTCCCGACGTTCTTCACTGCTAGAAATTTGAAAAATAGACAAATCGTACCCTGCAGTGTGAAATATCTGATTAAGCCCCTGTATAACTGATGCGCCAAACCATAAGCGAATTTGGTCGCTTATGAGTAATGCAATTCGCAGTGTTCTTCCGGATTTTAATGCTGCAGCGGATTTAGAGATGGAAAAATTTAACCGTTCAGCGATGGCTAGCACTTTGTTGCGGGTTGATGCAGAAACTAAATTTGGCCGCGTGAAGGAACGAGATACTGTGGAAACTGATACGTGTGCCTTATCTGCCACATCTTGGATATTTGCTGGCATGTGAACTCCTTCATCCGCATACAACCAACTTCTCGTCACAACGTTGTGCTCGGCGCTATCACTATGAATATTGGTGCCAATATAGTCAAAAGTTTGCAACCGTTTCCATTCTAGCAGATTTTATTAATATGCCAACGATAACAAGCAATTTTTTGAAAGAGAAATGAACGATTGCTTTTTATGAAATGCAAAAAATGACAACGTTTGACATTGCTCATTCATGTAGTAGAATGAAGATATTGGTTCGACATCGACGTCTATGGTGGCGTCGCACTCAAGGAGGAGAAAGTGACGAGTCATGATTAGTATGAGTGGAAAAGCAATACGTAAATGGTGGGCGTTGTTCGCTTTGCCAACGTTTGCGGCTTTTATTATTGGTTTTGTTGTGCCGTTTATTATGGGCGTGTATTTAAGTTTTACCAAATTCCACGCTGTTACGGATAGTAAATTCATTGGCGTTCGTAATTACGTTAAGGCGTTTAAGGATCCACATTTCCTTCATTCGTTAATGTTCACTATAGCGTTTACTGTTGTAACAACTATTCTTATTAACGTGATTGCTTTTGCAATTGCTTATATGCTTACTAAGAAGTTCAGTGGATCAAACGTTTTCCGCACTGTGTTCTTTATGCCAAATCTTATTGGCGGCATTGTGTTGGGCTATGTTTGGCAACTTGTACTTAATGGTATTTTGGCATACTTCGGTCGTTCTATTACATATTCTGCCGTATATGGTTTCTGGGGATTGGTGCTGCTTATTTGCTGGCAGCAAATCGGCTATATGATGATTATTTATATTGCTGGTTTGCAAGCTCTTCCAGGAGATGTTATTGAGGCTGCAGCAGTTGATGGTGCAACCCCGATGCAAACGCTGTTTAAGATTACAATTCCTCTTATGATGCCTTCTATTACTGTTTGCACATTTTTAACAGTCACCAACGGCTTCAAGCTATTCGATCAGAACTTGGCTTTGACGAACGGTATGCCTTCTCATAAGTCTGAAATGTTGGCATTAAACATTTTCAACACGTTCTACGGGCGCACAAATGGTGAAGGCGTCGGTCAGGCGAAAGCAGTTGTGTTCTTCGTGATTGTAGCTGTTATTGCTTTGATTCAGAATATGCTTACTAGGTCTAAGGAGGTAGTGGCATGAACGAGAAAATGAAGCATCCGGTACTTTGGACAATCTTCTTTACTGTCGTAAGCTTACTTTGGATTTTCCCAATCGCTATAGTTTTTATAAATTCCTTCAAGTCGAAGATTTATATTGCTAGCGAGCCTTTTAGCCTTACCCCTAAGTCTTTTATTGGATTTGGTAACTACTACCTAGGCATTGAGCGAACGAATCTTATAATGAGCTTCTGGTGGACTATAGTGATTACCGTTGGAGCTGTGATTTTAATTCTGCTTTGTACATCAATGTGCGCATGGTGGATTGTTAGAGTCAACAATTGGTTCGCTGTAATGCTTTACGTGCTGTTCCTATTTAACATGATTGTGCCATTCCAAATGGTTATGTTCACCCTTTCCGACATCACTAACAAGCTCGGATTGAACACTCCATGGGGATTGTGGATTATCTACTTAGGCTTCGGCGCCGGTCTTGCAGTGTTTATTTTCACTGGCGTGATTAAGGGCATTCCGCAAGAGCTTGAAGAGTCTGCAATGATTGATGGCGCTTCTGTGCCGCGCATATTCTTCCAGATTATTATTCCAATTATGCGACCAGCGATTGTGTCTGTGTCTATTCTGCAAACTATGTGGATTTGGAACGACTTCCTGCTTCCGTACCTTACCTTGGACTTGAACAAGTACAAGACGGTTTCGATTTCAGTTCAGTATTTGAAGGGTGGTTATGGTTCCGTTGAAATGGGTGCCATGATGGGCTGCTTGGTTCTTGCCATTCTTCCAATTATTATCTTCTACCTCATCTGCCAGAAGTATATTATCAAAGGCGTTATGTCAGGTGCGGTAAAAGGCTGAGATTTCTTCTCCTCCAAAATCTCAAGTGGCTAAAATAATGGTGGTGACTACGGTCGTAAGATTTGTAAGTCACCACCATTGTATTGTTGGTAGGGGTATTGTTAGTAAGTATTGCTAGTAAGTCAGCTATAAATAGCGCAAACAAAGCGTAAAGGAGATATATAAATGTTCTCATTTGGAAGCCCGGATTCAAAGTTTGCGCAAGGTATGGAAACATTTGCTAATACAGTGTGGCTTACCATACTTATGATTGTTACTAGCATACCTTTAATCACCATTGGTGCAGCTGTTAGCGCAGCGCACGATGCTGCAAGACGTGTAGAAAATGCTGAAGGACACATGACTTCTGCATACTTCCGCGCTTTTGCCAGTAACTTTTTGAAATCAACTGTAATTTGGATTGTGATGGCTCCATTTTTGGCTCTTATATTATGGGCTTGGATTGCAGTTAGAATACCACCGCTTTTAATACCGCAATTTGCAATAAGCATAATCTGGATTCTTATAGCAGAATGGGTTTTTGCATTACAAGCGCGTTTTGAAAATTCTATTGGCAAGACTATTCTGAATGCTTTTATTTTCAGCGTTGCATACTGGCAAGCAACGCTTGGAATGATTATTGTTGACGCTATTTTTATAGGCCTTGTGGCTGCATCAGTTATTTACTTTCCGCAAGGTTTACCTTTGCTATTATTCATTGGTTGGGGATCGACTATTATGCTTCACACGCCTTTGTTGGAGCGTGTTTTTGCAAAGTATATTAAGAAGTGATTTATGCAAATAATTAATGAGGCGAGCATCATCGTAGACGCTCGCCTCACATAGGACATCATTGCAATCAATACTTTTGATTTGCTACTATGCAAACCGTATTTCTTGCGGGGGATTGAGTCGGTTCACAGTAAACCAACACTTTAATTATACTCACTTCTGTGTATTTTCGCCGCGCATAACTGCTGTCATAGAAAGCACTCGTGGCGACTTAAATACTTCATCAGTGTGGACTACGCGACCTTCTGCATCAGCAAGTGGAATACGCCAATTTGGATACTCCGTACTAGTGCCAGGCTGGTTTTGAGAGCGGTGCTCGCCAACAGCATCAACCAAAGCAACCTGCAACAACAACGATGGGGAAGTGCGCATAATTGCATGCAGAGCTTCCACAATCTCTTGCACATGGCCTTCTACGTCTTCAGCAGCCTCTCTGCTAATCCAGCCGCCGTCAAGAAGCATCTTCATCATTGCATCACGCTCAGCTTGAGCTGTCTCTTGGAAGCTTTCTACGGAGTCTGTAAGAAGGTGAAGCTGTTCGCGAAGTTTTACGTGCTCAAACGCAAGATAACCCGCTGTAGGCGGCATATCGTGCGTTGTAACAGAAGCGAGTGCATACTCGCGGTACTTAGAAGGATTAGCAAATATAATCTGCTTCTTTCCAGCTTTCTTTGTTGCAGCCTCAGCTTCGTCGTCGTGAATAAACCACTCAACAACAGTGCCAAGCACGCCGTGAGAAGCAAGCACCTTAGAAACATACTTTGGTACTGTACCTAAATCTTCGCCAATAACGACACCGCCTGCGCGAGTTGCCTCAATGGTTAGTACTGCAATCATCGCGTCTACGTTGTAATACACGTATGCGCCGTTTCTTGCGCCCTGACCTTGTGGAATCCACCACAAACGGAAGAGGCCAAGCACGTGGTCAATGCGTGCAGCTCCAGCGTGCAAGAATACGTTATGAACCATATCTCGGTAAGCAATATAACCAGTTTCATCAAGATAATTTGGATCAAATGGAGGCTGACCCCAATCCTGACCCTGCTGATTGTAGAAATCAGGAGGAGCGCCAACACTTACGCCGTTAGCAAATCGTTCTGGGCTCCACCAAACATCAGCGCCATAGCCGTGCACACCCACAGCCATGTCTTGCATAAGACCAATTGCCATACCAGCAGCTTTAGCTTCAGCATGTGCAGCAGCAACCTGCTCGTCTGCAATCCACTGCAACCAACGATGGAACTCAAACAAGTCAGCATGTTCTCGCTTGAGACGTTCAATTTGAGGGGTTCCTTTACCAGTAGTGTCGAACCACAAATTTTCACTCCAAGGAGCACCCCAAACCTCAAATGCAACGCACCAAGTTGCAAAAGCATCAAGATCTTCACCCGAACGATGTTTAAATTCAGTGAACTCACGTTCACGCTCTGCAGAACGAGGCTGCTTGAAAATAATACGCAAAGCTGGAAGTTTGGCGTCCCAAGCTGCATTGATATCAATAGGGTTTGGATTATTGTTTTGATGAGCGATAGACTCATGCAATTGCTCTACTTTAGCAAGATCTTCGCTACTTAATTCAGCATATTCTGGAATATCTTGAGGACGAATATAAGTAACATTTAAGAATCTACGAGACTCAGGCAAGTACGGAGAAGGTTCAAGAGGTGTCACTGGGGCGCATGCATGAATTGGATTAATCAGCATAAAATCGGCTTTACCAATTTCGCCTGCATCCTTCAACAAACGACGCAAATCGCCGTAATCGCCAATACCCCAAGAATCCTTGGAACGTACGGAATACATTTGCGTCATAAAGCCCCAACGGTGACGTTCTTGTACGCTTTTTGGTAGCGGGATACGAGCTGGTGCAGCAATCAATGTCGCATCAGCGTGTGTTAGAATTTCTCCGCGATTATCAACAATTTGTGCATGCAAAGTGTGATAGCCCATTGGCAAATCATCAGGAAGCACAATGTATAAATCGCCGTCATCCTCTGCTTTAATATCATCTAACGGTTTTTCGTAAGTTGTTCCGTCTTCAAGGGTAAGCGTAATGCGGATATGATCTAAGTCTGCATCACCTACATGAAGTGGCACACAAGCTTTCGTACCATTAAACGAAACTACAGTCGGCGGAAGTACTTCACTGGCACGTTTGCGTTGTACTTGTTCGTATGAAGCTGCAATATTATCTGGAGTATCTGCTGGCATGCCTAATGCATTGAGTACTCCAACCAATGCTTCATCAGTAATTTCAGTGTAGCTTCCTTGCTGATCAATATAAAAAGTGGCAACGCCGCAAGCTTTAGCAAGTTTAATCAGCGGCCGCTCAAGGCGCTCTGCGCTTTCTTCCATAGGCTTATCAGCGTCAGCTTTGCTAGTAGCTGTTGTAGTCATGGTGCTCCTTCTATCTTGTGATTGGCACATCCCTAACATCGTCGTAAGTGTGCCAAACGTGCAACTATGGCGAGAGAGTGCAACCCAATACATCTCTGGATTGAAATACGCTCTGTCTGTTAATTATATAAACACCTGATATCGTTTGCAAATTAGCGTTGCGATATAACAGGCTAGTTTTACTGCAAAATTGCAACTAAACGCAATTGTTGCGATTATATTGCGCTTAGTTGCAATCAGCTGTAGTTTATTGATACTTATTCAAACAATTACTTATTGCTCAGCACAACGAAAGTGCGTATTGGCAAATGTAAAGTAGTAGTGCTGCCTTCTGTAACAATAGATGCTTCAGTAGCTAGTTTTTCGCCAGTCCACTTGGCATAATAATCGTTTGAATTAAGCACGCAGTGCCACCCATGAGATTTTGCGCTATGAATTACTGGCAGCTCAATCTTTGCATCTTCATGATACATAGGATTGGCACAAACAATGAGATTATTACCAACACGTGTTGCTAAAACAGTGTGGTTAGAAGTTGTTAATTGCTTGCGTTTACCATTATATAATGAACTATATTCTGCGCGTAGTGCAATAAGTGCTCGATACCACTGAATGAGTGGCTGGAATTGCTGAGTACGAGCCCAATCGAGCTGATTCAACAGCATTCCGCGATTATAGGAATTATCGCAGCCATGTTTAGTGCGACCAAATTCTTCACCACTGAGCATAAATGGCATTCCGGCGGAGCATAGAACCATGCCTGCAGCAAACATATTAGCGTTCATAATATCTGCAACGGCTTCTGCATCCTGAGCGTTAAATTCAGCTTCACCAGCGTTATCTCGCATAGAGATGCAAAGCTTATCCCATAGGGTCAAATCATCATGAGCGGATATGTACTGCACAATTTGACCAACTTCTTTACCGGCAGAAGGGGTGTCGCGCCAAGCATCTAACGCTTGACGAGCAGCATCAGAGCACCAGAACTCATTACCGTTAACATAACCGCGGTCACGATGATTCATCACATTACCTTTAAGGGAATCGCGTGATTCATCGCTAAACCAGCCAATGCGTTCGTGCAATAAGTCGCGACCATCTTTATCTGCCAGTGGCAACTTTTCGTCAACAGCAGGATCCGAAGCGCCCCAAGGCTCACCATACATAAGAATATCTTTTCCGCCAGGAAGTTTATCTAATGCAGCTCGTGCCTGGTTCAAAGTTTCAACATCAGTTAAGCCCATAAGATCAAAACGGAAACCGTCAATATGGTAAGAGCGAACCCAATGCAGTAAAGATTCAATAATAAACCTACGGAACATTGGATGCTCAGAAGCCATCTCAGTACCGCAGCCTGAGCCGTTTGCAAAGGAGCCATTCTCTTCACGTCTGCAGAAATAGCCTGGAGCCATGCACTCAAAAGCATTTTCTGCTGCCTTATACATGTGGTTGTATACCACATCCATAATTACTCGTTGACCATTAGCATGTAATGCAGCAACCATTGCCTTACACTCACGAATACGTGTCGTGCCATCATATGGATTACTGGAATATGCACCTTCTGGCACATTATATGCGTAAGGGTCATAGCCCCAGTTGTACAAAGAGTCTAGTTCTTCTGCTGAAGCTCCATTCTTACGAGCTTGGTCAAGCGCTATTTCATCGACAGTAGCAAAATCGTAAATAGGTCCTAGCTGTACATGAGTGACGCCAAGTTGCTTTAAATAATCTAAACCTGTAGGAAGAGTATTATTAACTGAATCTGTGTTTGAAACAGTAGTGTGTTCATCAGTAAAAGCAAGATACTGGCCACGATGTTCAGGTTTAAAACCGCCACGAGGGTCATTGCTAAAGTCGGCAACATGTGTTTCCCATACAACTGTTGCATGACGGACAAATTTAGGTGATTTATCTTTATGCCAATTAGTTGGAGCAACGCGATCCTCATCAATAACAAGGCTGCGTTCGCCGTTAACGCCGCTAGCAATGCCCCATGGATCACTCGTACGATTTACTGTGCCATCAGGAAATTTGACGAGATAATCGTAATACATGCCATCCAAGCGTCTACGGAAATTAGCTTTCCAAGCACCATCGTGCAAAGGCTTCATTTCGTGTATTTGTGTCGGCTCGCTGTTATTGCCGGTTTCAAAAAGTCGTAAAGTTACGGTTTGTGCTGTTGGCGCCCAGACAATAAACGTTGTAGATTTAGCATTTAAAGTAAAACCGAGAGATCCTTCATATACAGGCCATGTTGCTGAGGATGGAATTGTCATGGAGATTATCCTTCTTCTTTCATTATGTTATAAATATTGTTGTACTGTGCTAATTATAGTAAAAATTATACTAATTCTAAATTTTATCTTTAAGTTATTATTCTATTATTGAAAATATTTTATTGTGGAACACTATTTGGCTCAATACGGTAGGGTTGACGCAACTAATATCATCTTGAGTCGAAGAGTGGTAAAACTTTGAAATTATGTTTGTATCAATATGTAATCCAATAAAATTCATCGAAATTGCTTGTATTTGCGAGATATGACAAATATTGAACACTGAGAACAAAAAGGCCGAAACGCTCGGAAAGCGCCTCGGCCTTCTAGGATTTGCAATCTGAAGATTACATCATCCCTTAACAGAACCTGACATGGATTCTTCGTAGAAGCGTTGCATCACAATAAACAGAATTGCAATTGGAATGGAAACGCACACAGCGCCAGCGGAGAAGCGTGCGAACCACTGATTGATGTACTCCTTCTGTAGCATCTGCCACAAGCCCAATGCAACTGTAAAGTTGTCTTGAGTACGAGCGATTGCCTTTGCGAGAACGAAGTCAAGCCATGGTCCCAAGAAGCCAACAATAGCCTGGAATACAATCATTGGCTTGCAGATTGGGAGAATAATCTTATAGAATACTTGCCATGTTGTGCAGCCATCTAAATAAGCAGCTTCATCCAATGACTTTGGAATAGTATCCATGTAACCCTTCATAACGTAGAAGCCGGCGCCACTACCTGCAGAGTATACAATAATCAAAGAGATGAGCACTACTGAGCCATTCGTCAGACCAAAAGCCTTAAGAATGAAGTAGATTGCAATAACAGCCATAATGGATGGGAACATACCGAGAATCAAAGCAATGTTCATGAAGGTGCGACGTCCACGGAAGCGCAAGCGAGACATGCAGAATGCCACAGCAAGCACGAAGAACAGTGAGATAATGCACACAAACACAGACACAATGAAAGTGTTCATAAACATTCGTGGGAAATCAAGCACGTTGCGCTCAGTAAAGAGCTTAACGTAATTGTCAAACGAATACTCGGTTGGGAAGAAGGTCTTCTGATAAGGAGCCTCATGCTTGTTGAAGCTTTCCAACAATACCCATGCAATAGGTGCTAGCCACACGATTGCCATAACAATCAGGAAAAGATGTGTGACAATATCACCTATGATTCGGCGTACTCGCTGGTCGCGGAACAGAGGAACACTACGTTGACTGCGTACCATTCCATTGGAAACTTTCTTATTACTCACCGGAATCCCTCCTCGTTCTTATAAGAGCCAGAGTTGCGGTAGGTTATCAATGCGACTACCGCCAGCACGATGAAGGTCATGATGCCGATTACTGCACCCATGCTGTAGTTATCCTTATCAACAGTCAGCTTATAAAGCCACGTGATGAGCAAATCGGTCTTACCTGCGGAAGATCCGACCGGCGTTGGCTCGCCGCTTGACAAGAGGTAAATAACATTGAAGTTGTTCACGTTACCGGTGAAAGTGGTGATTAAGTAAGGCGTCATCACGAAGAAGATGTAAGGCATCGTAACGTTCATGAAACGCTGCCACCAGCTAGCACCATCAAGCTCTGCGGCTTCGTACAGTTCGGCAGGAACATTTTGCAAAATACCAGTAATTTGCATGATAGTGTACGGAATACCAACCCAAAGATTGATAAGAATTACGGTGACGCGAGCCCAAGTTGCATCTTCAAAGAATGGCAGTGGAGAATGAATCCAACCGTATTCCATGAACAATCTGTTAATGGCACCATCGTGCTGCAACATATTGTGCATAACAAGCAAAGAAACGAACTGAGGTACTGCAATAGTCAGTGAGAAGCAGGTACGCCAGAATCCCTTAAGTCTAGTGGTTCGCCTGTTAATAATCATTGCCATGAACATACCAAAGAAGAAGTTCAAGAAGGTAGCAAAGAATGCCCACACCAAAGTCCAAATCAGCACGTCGATAAACATGCCTGCGTTGATGGTGCCGCTAGTGGAGCCAAGAATCTTGAAGAAGTTCTTTAGACCAACCCACTGGAAAAGTGGTGTGTGATCGCGGTCATAATTAGTGAATGCCATAGAAATCATGAATGCTAATGGCAAAACACTGAATACTATAATGCCCGCAGTTGGCAATGTCATTAAACCGACGTGTGCATTGCGATCAAAGAGTGATTTAACATCTTGAATAAAATCAATTGGCTTCTTGCCGTCCACTACGCACTTTTGTGCCTTATACGCACTGCGTAGTGCCAACGTTGCCAAATAAACAAGCAAAATAATTGCTGCAATAGACATAACGCCATACAGCAAAATTTCTACAGAACTATCGCCGGCCTGATAATGCCAGAAGCCGTTGATTTTTACTTTACCCTGCTTTTTGGTACCAAGCGTACCAAACTTTGGAAGATACTCAGCGCCGGTAGTGAATAAGAATCCAAAAATAGCAGCTTCAGATGCAAGGAATACGAGACCCTTCACGTATTGGCGACGGACGAAATTGCCAAAACCAAAAATAACTACCGAGACCCAAGCAAGAATATCTGCATTCTTCGCAGCCTCCTGCAAAGAATACGGCGAAGGGGCAAAGCGTTCAGAAGCCGGCGCTTTCTGGCGCTTTCCTCGCTTTGTGGATGTCGTGCCAGTCATGACATACCTTTCATAAATGGTGGTGCTCTACTTACGCAGAAAGGACGCCCCGCCCCGTGCACATGAGGTGGGGAGCGGGGCGTCCTTGCCGTATGCTTCAAGGCATTCGCGCCTTGTTAGCATGCTTAAAATTAATTTTTACAGCTAAGTTAATTATGTAATTAACTTTTATTACTTCTTAAGAGCTTCAGCAAAGCCCTTGGCCCAATCTGCAGTCTTAGCAGCAGCATTACCGTCGTTGATTTCCTTGTGAGCAAGGGAAGTGCCGAAGGTCTTGGTTGGATCCCAGAAGCCACCCATTTCAGGAACGGTTGGCTGCAGTACAGAAGTATTAGCGATGGTGTTCATCTGAGCAACTGCAGCTGGATCGCCCTTAACAATGTCAGCAAGAGACTTGTCGGAAGGAATCGTGTTCTGCAACTCGTAGTACTTCTTCTGGGATTCCTTGGAGCCAAGGAATGCAGCAAACTTAGCAGCAATCTCTGGAGCCTTGGAGTTAGGGTTGTATGCAACAGCCTTAGAACCTGCGAAGGACTTCATCTGGAATTCGCCGGCCTCAGTCTTGAACTTTGGAAGCTGAGCAGCAGCGTAGTTATCGCCCAAAGCCTTCTTTACATCGTTTGCCTGCCAAGAACCAGAGAAGAATGCATCTGCAGTGTGGTTCTGAATTGCAGCCAAGCCGGCGCCTTCATCATTATCCATGACGAAGTTCTTGTTCTGGATAAGCTTTGCAACATACTTGGTGACTGCTGCGGCCTTATCGCTAAGCTTAATGCCAGCCTTGCCGTCATTGCTCTTTGGACCAAAGAGGGTCATGTTGCCATCAAGGTAGAAGCCTGGGAGATACCAAGCGTTAGCGATGTTGAAAGCAACCTTGCCCTTCTCAAGCATCTTATCGAGGGACTTAACGTCTTCGTCCGTGAACTTGGACTTATCGTAGTACATGAACCAAGTGTTGCCAGTGAATGGTACGCCATACATCTTGCCGTCTTGTGCAGTTACGGACTGGATGAGTGGTTCAGCATCCTGCTGCTTTACCTGAGCGACAGCATCATCGCTTAATTCGCCAATGGCACCAGCCTGCACCAAATCACCCAACTGATCGTTAGCGAACAAATAAACATCAGCAGCAGCCTTAGCGTCCTGCTTTACTGTCTTAGAAGCATCTGGTGGTGCAACGACAGCATTCTTAAAAGTAATCTTGTATTCTGGATGAGCCTTCTGGAAAGCCTTCTCCATAGTTGGCAACCAAGAATCACCCTTGGCTTGATCTTCAGAAGCTGCCCAAACAGTAAGCTTAGCAGTCTTTGTATCGCTGCTAGCTGTGGAAGTAGTGCTAGAGCCGCAAGCTGCAAATCCAAACAATGTAGCGACTGCAAGACCTGCACCCAGCATCTTCTTAATATTCGTCATCCTTGACCTCCTATATCATGCCAGAAACTGGCATATCATTTGGTGGCGTAGTAACGGATTAATTGTGGCGCAACATCGCTATTGCTGCGTAGAGCAGCGTCACAAGTCTCACAAATCCGTTCGTAAGCACTGTGTAGTATACACGGATATTATGTCGTTTGCAAATGGGTGGCGGGTTAGCTTGTGTATATCTGGGCAGTGAAAAATCTTCAAGTATTTTAGGTAAACTTCGTATATTGAATTGAATTGGGAAGGTGGAACAATGGGACTATATAATCATGCTGATTGGTTGAACGATGCTATTTTTTATGAAATTTACCCGCAGAGTTTTTATGATGCTAATGGTGATGGCATTGGTGACATTTTAGGAATTATAAAAAAATTAGATTATGTAAACTCGATTGGCTGCAACGCGATTTGGCTTAATCCTTGTTATGATTCACCGTTTAAAGATGCTGGTTATGATGTGCGTGATTATAAAAAAGTTGCTGCGCGCTATGGTACCAATGAAGATTTGCAACAACTTTTCAGTGAGGCTCACAAACGGGGAATGCATATTCTGCTTGATTTAGTGCCGGGACACACAAGCGAAGAGCATGAGTGGTTCCGTAAAAGTTCTTGTGCTCAAGAAAACGAATTTAGTAAGCGTTATATTTGGACAGACAGTGCATTTTCTGGGTATTCAATGCCGTTCATCGGCGGTGAAACTGAACGTGATGCAACATATATCCTCAATTTCTTTAAGTGTCAGCCTGCGTTAAATTACGGTTTTGCGCATCGAGATCGTGCTTGGCAGTCTTCCCCTGACTCCTCAGAAGCGGCTGCAACTCGCGCTGCAATGGTTGATGTAATGCGATTCTGGCTTGCGTTGGGTGCTGATGGTTTTCGCGTCGATATGGCGGATTCGCTCGTAAAAAATGATGATAATAATGGTGAAGGAAGTCTTGGTAAAGACAATACAATTCGCGCTTGGCAAGAAATGCTTGGGGCTGTCAAAGAAGAATATCCTGAAGCTGCTTTCGTTTCTGAATGGGGTAGACCTCGTCAGGCGCTTGCTGCCGGTTTTGATATGGACTTTTATTTAAGCTGGCGATGGGATGGAAATCCTAATGGTTACGCGCGTTTGCTTCGTGACGTTGACAACGCTTTAGATCATAATCCGCAGCATGATCACAGTTACTTCTCGGCGCAAGGTGGAGGAAGTATTTGCCCGTTCTTGGACGATTACTGCCCGCAATATGAGTCAACGTGTCATCAAGGTTACTTTAGTTTTATTACTTGTAATCATGACACGCCTCGTTTGGCTCCACGTCTTAGCGATCGCGAGCGTCGCGTAGCTTTTGGCATGTTGTTAACAATGCCGGGTGTTCCATTTGTGTATTACGGTGACGAGATAGGCATGAAATACCGCGATATTCCAACAAAAGAAGGCGGTTATGCTCGTACTGGAACGCGCACGCCAATGCAGTGGGATGACACAAAAAACCTTGGCTTCTCAACGGCTGCAAAATCGAAGCTCTATTTGCCGGTTGAAGCGCAATCGGATGGGCGCACTTGCGCAAATTCGCGAAAACAAGCCGTCGCAAATGGCGAAATTCCAGCAGTTTCTTCTCAAATTAATTGCAAAGATTCTTTCCTGTCTTGGGTGCGCTCGCTTATTGCACTTCGTCATAGTCGCGCTTCTTTGCAAGCTGACGCGTCTTGGCGTGTGCTGTATGCTCCTGTTGATGGTCGTGGTTTTGCATATGAACGTTGTGCAAGAACTATGGATCATGGTGAGACCCAGCGAAGTATTGTAATGATGAATCCTAGCGTGCATGATGAAATAGTTCCGTTGGAAGCGCTAGCGAATCTTACACAAGAATCTGTGAATAATCCATTACTGAAAATTGGTGAGATATCAAGTAATGGCAATACTCTTACGCTCGGCGCACAAAGTTTTGCAGTATTTGATTTGTCATATTAGTGCGCAATATTGCGATACAATAAACATGTAGAAAAAACATGTATAAAGCGACGAGGCTGCAGAAGTAACCAAACTACGCAAATAACGTCATAGGAGTAGAAAACAATGGATGCGGTGACGCCAAAAATTCGAGCAGATAAAAATATAAAACTTGGTATCACTTTGCGTAAGTTCAAGCTGCTTGGTGCTGTTATGATGACGCTTAGTGCTTTTAGCGCCCCCGTTATACCTCACTTATTTGGCGGCCTTAGTGATAATAATATGTGGGCGCTTACGGCTGCTGTGGTGTGCGAAGTGGTTAGTTGGACGGCGCTCCCGTGGTATGCATGGATACTTGTGCGAGGATACCACAATACGCATAATGTGAATTTTTATACGTTGCGCTTGTTGATTTTAGCATTGATTTGTGAAGTTCCTTATGACATTACCACATCTGGTTGCGCTGTTGATATGCGTTCACAAAATCCTGTATTCGGGCTTGTTATTGCGTTATTTGTGCTTTCTGGAATCGATATGATTCGTACTCGACTCAGTGGTGTTTCGCGCGTGATGGCAGGAGTGGGTATTGTAATTGCCGGGTTATTGTGGAATATTATCGGCAAAGTTGGTGTGCGTCAGCATATTTTTTGGGGTGGAGCATTGTTACTTGGCTTTGTGCTGATTTTTGAGCTATTGCAAAAACATGAAATTCGCATGGAACTTATAGCAGGCATGTTTGGTGCTATGTCACTGCTTGCTCCAGGTGTGGGAGTGGCGGTGTTGCATTACCGTAGCGCATATGGTGATGGTCATAAGAATTCGCGAGTATTTCGTTGGGTTATGTATGCTTGGTACCCGATTGTGCTTGCGATTGCTGCATTGTTTGCAGTATTCGTCAGATAAAATCGTGTGCTAATTAATAAAAGGCAAAGGTGCAAAAATGGACTCTTCCAAGTCGAGAATTTTTTATAAGTACGCATCAGACTCAAACGCAAAGGCGCAGGATACTCAGGTAATTAAAGGCGAAAAGTGGCGCATTACGGTTATTACAGATTCGCTTATTCGTCTTGAATGGAGTGATGACGGAAAGTTTGTTGACAATCCTACGCAAACCGTAATTTGCCGAAATTTTGCTTACAAAAGCGCGGACACTCAGCCGCAATTTAGCGCGCGTAAAAACGAAAACGGATGGCTGGAAGTCGAAACTGAAAAGTTGCACCTTGTCTATAATTGCGAAGCTTTTAGTAAAGAAGGCTTAAGTATTGTTGTGCGCGGAGTACCGTGTACTCAATTTAATACGTGGCATTACGGCGACGACTGCCCGGGGAATCTTCTTGGTACTTTTAGAACTTTGGATCAAGCGAATGGTCCGGTAAAACTTGGTAAAGGCATACTTTCGCGTGACGGATGGTCTGTTTTAGATGATTCTGCAACTTGCGAAATTGTGCCAGCTGAGGAAATAAATGGCAAACCGAACCCGTATGGAGCTTGGGTTAAGTCGCGCGCGCAAAAAGTTAGCGAACAAGCTGGAAGATATAAAGATTTGTATTTCTTCGGCTACGGACACCGCTATATTCAAGCAATTCAAGACTTTTATAAGCTTACAGGCGCTCAGCCGTTGCTGCCGCGTTTTGCGTTAAGTAATTGGTGGAGTCGCTACTATCGTTATCGTCAAGACGAATATTTGCAATTGCATAATCGCTTTAAGCGCGAAGGCATACCTTTTAGTACGGCTGTTATTGACATGGATTGGCATGTGACGGATGTTGATCCGAAGTATGGTTCCGGTTGGACGGGCTACACGTGGAATGAGGAGCTTTTCCCGGATCATCGTGCTTTTTTGCGTAAACTTAACGTTGCTGGATTGTCTCCAACTTTGAACTTGCATCCGCGTGACGGTATGCGCGCATTTGAAAAAGACTATCCGCAAGTTGCGCGAGATATGGGAATTGATCCTGCAAGCGGTAAAGCTGTGGAATTTGATTTAACAAATCCGCAGTTTGTTGAAGCTTACTTCAATATGCATCATCGTATGGAAGATGAAGGTGTGCGATTCTGGTGGATTGATTGGCAGCAGGGAGGAGTGACGCGCGAGCCTGGATTGGATCCGCTTTGGATGTTGAATCATGTGCATTATGGAGATGCTGCGCGCGAAGGCCGCTGGCCTCTTACGTTCTCTCGTTATGCTGGCCCTGGCTCGCATCGCTACCCGGTTGGATTCTCGGGAGATACTGTTACTACTTGGGATTCGCTTGCTTTCCAAACTTACTTCACTGCTACAGCTTCCAATATTGGCTACGGGTGGTGGAGTCACGATATTGGTGGGCACATGCTTGGCGTTAGAAATAACGAGTTAGAAGCGCGATGGTACGCTTTCGGCGCATTGAGTCCTATTAATCGTCTTCACTCGACTTGCTCGCCATTCGCTGGAAAAGAGCCGTGGAATTTCCCTCAGGAAACTCGCGAAGCAATGGTGAAAATGCTTCGTTTGCGCGCGGAACTTTTGCCATATGTTTATACGATGAATTATCGCGCAGCTTTTGAGGGCAGACCGATTGTTGAGCCAATGTACTGGCAGTCTCCGGAAGTTGGTATGGCTTACGAAATCCCTAACGAATACCGTTTTGGAAGTGAGCTTATAGTAGCGCCGATTACTTCGCCTAACGATGCGACTACTTTGCGTGGGTGCGCTGGAGTTTGGTTGCCTGAAGGTGATTGGTATGATTTGTTCGACGGGCGTAGGTATGTGTCTCGCGGTTGGAATGGTCGCAGATTTGAAGCGTGGCGTGCACTTGACCGAGTGCCGGCTTTCGCTCGTGCTGGTGCAATCATTCCAATGCAAGTTTTGCCGGAGATTGCAGATTGCGCGCGTAGCGCTGAGGTCGCTGAATCGGTTAATAGTATTGAAAATCCTCACGATTTGCGCGTTCTTGCGTTCCCTGGAGCTGACGGCGAATTTGTGATGCGAGAAGATAATGGTGACTTTGCTGTTGCATCTGCTGGTAGCACTGCTGATACGAGAATGAATTTTGTGTGGCGAGATGGCAATGGTTCTTCGCAATTTATTATTTCCGGTGTAGAAGGTGCGGAAGCTGCTGTGGAATCTGTGCCACAAAATCGCAACTGGAATGTGGTATTTAGAGGAGTTGCTTGCGCAGATTTTGCTCACGTGCGTGTATTTGTAGGAAGTCGAGAGCTTAACACAAGCGAGTTTGCAATTTCTTACGAAGGTGAAGAGTCGACCTTAAGCTTGTCGGTTTCTGTAAAAGACGTGCCAGCTCGTTCGGAAGTTCGCGTAATTGTTGACGGAGGATTGCAAATTGCTGCTGATCCTAAAGTTGGTGACGCTTATCGATTCTTGTTGCAAACCCAGGTACCGTATCGTGGCAAAGAAATGGCTTTTGATGCAATTCGAGAGACTGGTGGAAGTGCCAGTGCTATTACTGCACTTTCAGCACTTGAATACGACAGTGACAATGAAGCTGTGAGTCAGCGTGAGAGAGTTGATATGCTTAATGCTTACGCAACCAATCAACCTTCAGTAGTGAAGTGGGCGCAGTGGCGTTGTACGTTGCCGGTTGCTGTAAAGCGAGCACTTGAGGAGATTTTGCTGCGCTCAGTTGAGTGATTTCATCTGCGTTTGTA
Organism: Gardnerella washingtoni; assembly: GCF_049262705.1. Lineage (NCBI taxonomy): Bacteria > Bacillati > Actinomycetota > Actinomycetes > Bifidobacteriales > Bifidobacteriaceae > Gardnerella > Gardnerella washingtoni. Next base: position 1,599,851 of record NZ_CP058398.1, read on the forward strand.
GCGTTTGCCTAAATCGTGAGTTTATTAATGTGTGCGCGTTAGTAACAAAATTGCTTAGTTTTGCGATTTGACATGCCGACTTAATTAACTAGTTTTTGTCAAAAGTGCTAGAATACTGCACGGTAGTGTGACGAAAATCACATAATTTCGTTACGTCTATCTGTAGCGTTTGTAATATCGCTAAAGTTGGCAATATTACAGCGTTTTACAATCGCAGTTTTGAAAGTCAAAGCTACGAAACGCGGGAGCTTGTTCTATACAGGCTGAGAGGGCGAAAGCCGACCGTAAACCTGATGCGGGTAATGCCGCCGTAGGGAAGGAGTATGTATGCGAAATATTCGTATTATTGGTGCAGGTATTATTGGTTTAGCAACAGCGTGGAGACTTACGGAAGCCGGCGTAAAAGTTAGCATAATTGATCCAGATCCAGTCTCTGGTGCTTCTCATCATGCTGCCGGCATGTTAGCTCCTACCGCAGAAATGCAATATCAGCAAGAAGCGTTGTATCCGCTTATGTTTGAGTCCGCAACCATGTATAAGGAATTGGTTGATTCGGTTGCAAAGTACACCGACAAGCCAACCGGCTACTTAGAGTGCGGCTCTTATGTAATCGGCGGCGACGCTGCAGATAACGAGCACGTCAACGAGTTGCTAAACTTGCAGCACCGTTACGGCCGTAGAGCTGAGCATATTTCTGTGAGTAAGCTTCGTGAAATTGAGCCTGCTCTTTCGCCAACTATTGCTGGCGCTGTAAGTGTGCCGGACGATCATCAAATCAACCCTCGTCTTTTCACTGCAGCTATGATTGATGCACTCGAAAAGCGCGGTGTTGTTATTGAGCGTCGCGCGAGCACTCCAGATGATTTAGGTCCTGACACAGTTTTGGCATCAGGTTTGGGTGCCAAGGATATGCTTCCGCAGCTTAAGCTTCGCGCTGTGTGGGGTGATATGATTCGTATGACTATTCCAGAGCCATTGCGTCCAATTTTAAGCTCCGTGGTTCGCGGTTTTGTGCACGATCGCCCAGTGTATTTGGTGCCTCGCGCTAAGGAAACAGGTGAGCTTGTGCTCGGTGCTACTTCTCGCGAAGACGATCGTGATATTCCAAAAGTTGGCGGCGTGCTCGACTTGCTTCGTGATGCTGCAAGCGTGCTCCCAGGCATTCAGGAATGCTCAATTACTGAGGTTACCGCTGGTGGCCGTCCTGGAACTCCGGACGATTTGCCATTCATTGGTATTGATCCTAAGACGCATACCACGATTTCTACTGGCTACTTCCGTCACGGCATTTTGCTCACCGCTTTGGGTTCTTCGTTGACTACCAAGCTTGTGCTTGAGCAAGAGTTGACTGAGAAGGAAAAGGGCTTCTTGGAAAGCTGTGATCCTGCACGTTTTTAATAGCGTAAGTTTCTAGTTACGCGAGTTTTTAGTAAACGTTCTAGTGACACAAGTTTCTAGTAGCGCAATTTTAATAGACGTTAATAAAGGTTGAATTATGCAAATCGTCGTCAATGGTGAAACTATTGAAGTTCAAGATGGGTTAACTGTTGCTGAGCTTATTGCTCAACGCTACGGTTCTGACGCTGGTCCTGGCATAGCTGTTGCGATTGGCGACGATGTGCTTAAGCGTGCGCAATGGGCAGCGACCGCCATCTGCGAAGGTAATCAGATTGAAATTCTTAGCGCAGTGCAGGGCGGCTGATGCAAAATTAAATTGCATCTTGTTGGTCACGTTTAAATAAATGCGTTTAGATAAGTGCGTTTAAATATTTAATCTTAGATACGATATAAAATATTAAATCTTAAATAAAAGGCTTAAAATGGCAGAAAATAATTCTGAAAATAATGCAGAAGAAAGTGTTGATACTTGGCAACTTTGCGGCAAAACTTTACATTCAAGGCTTTTGCTTGGCACGGGCGGCATGACGAGCATTGATATTATGGAAAAGTCGCTTGTGGCTTCGGGTGCGGAAGTAGCTACTGTTGCTTTGCGCCGCCATGCAAAAACAGGCGTGGATATTTATGGAATGCTGCAACGCCATAACATTAACGTTTTGCCAAATACTGCAGGATGCAAAACAGCTCATGACGCTGTGCTTACTGCAAAAATGGCTCGCGAATCTCTTGGAACTGATTGGATTAAGCTCGAAGTGATTGCTGATGACGATACTTTGCTCCCAGATACTCGCGAAGTGTTGCTCGCTGCAGAAAAGCTCGTTGAAGAAGGATTTAGCGTGCTGTGCTACACGAATGACGATCCGATTGTGGCTCGTCGCTTGGTTTCGCTTGGTGTGAAGGCTGTTATGCCTGGTGGCGCTCCAATCGGCACTGGTCTTGGTATTTTGAATCCTCGAAATATTGAGCTGATTGTGCGTGAATGCAAGGAAGCTGGCGTTCCTGTGATTTTGGATGCTGGCGTTGGCACTGCTTCCGACGTTGTTAAAGCTTTTGAAATCGGCTGCTCTGGCGTGCTTCTTGCAAGCGCTGTAACTCGCTGCCCAGATCCAGTGAAGATGGGTTGCGCAATGGCTGCTGCTGTAACTGCTGGCAAGCTTGCTCACGATGCTGGGCGTATTCCAATGCGAAATCATGCTCTCGCTTCCTCGCCTGTTGAAGGTCGCGCTTGGGCTGATTCTGTACTGTAAATTTCATACTATGAATTTCGGCATAAGTATTTAAGCATGACGATTAATAAAATTTACGACAACCTGCAGGAGCTTGAGGCGGAGCGTACTTCTCGCCACTTGCTCCTGCCGGGCTTTACTCTTGAGCATCAACAAATGTTGCGCAATGCAAAAATCTGCATGGTTGGTGCGGGCGGACTTGGTTCTCCGTGCTTACTTTCGCTTGCTGCTGCAGGAGTTGGAGAAATCACAATTTGTGATGACGACGTTGCTGAGCTTTCTAACTTGCAAAGGCAGACTTTGTACACTGTTGATCAGTGTGGCCAATCTAAAGCCCAACTTGCAGCTAAACGCTTGCAGGCGCTATCTCCGGGCTTAAAAATCAACCTTGTGAATAGGTTTAATGAAGATAATGCGAAGCAGCTTGTAGAAAATCACGACTTGATAATTGATGGTTGCGATAATTTTGCTACGCGCTTTTTGATTGCGGATGCTGCGTGGAGTGCAGGAATACCGGAAGTTTATGGCTCGGTGCTTTATTACGAAGGTCAGGTGAGCGTTTTTGTGCCGGGGAAAGGACCTGGCTTGCGCGACTTGTATCCTTGCCCACCTCCGGAAGAAACAGTGCCAAAATCGGCTGTATTGGGCGCAACCGCAGCTATTATTGGCGCAATGATGGCAACTGAAGCAATCAAACTTATAACCGGCATTGGCACACCGCTTATTGGTGTTTTGGCGCGTTATAACGCATTAGATAACTCTTTGCGCCACTTTAAGTTCAGTGCGTGAAACTTGCGTAATTATGACTTGATTTACTGCTTTTGTTTGCTGTGGTGCGAGTTTTAGGTGGTGTTTGGCTGGTGTTTTTCTTGAGTGGCGATTTTATTTTGCGTTATTCTTGAGTATCGTCTATGAGTTTTGGCTAATGTGTTTGGTGTTTAGTGTTGTGAGGTCAAGGAAATTTCAGCATCGTGCACAACGCTCGTACACTTTGCGTGTACTCGCTGCTGAGCTTGCGTTGAAAGCACACTGTGCTTTCAACCTTTAGCAAGCTCACGCTCCGAATTGCCTTCGCGCGCTACGCTTTAAGCGCTTCGGCAGGTCGTCGCGCCAGTCGCTGCGCTCCTCTTTTAGCACTCTGCCCGAAATTTTCTTGACCTCTACTTTGTTAATCTTTAACACAAAACTTATAGACTCGTGCAGTTCGTTGTGAAAGTGCGTGGTTTGCTTAGTGCAACTAGAGTCGAAAAACCGAGCTTCGGATGGGTGCGTGGTAGGAGAGTCTGGTGTGGTGTGTGCAGCAGCAATGATGCTAGTGTTCTCTAAGCAATAAATACTCAGTGTCTGCAGAGCATGAATGTTAAAGTTCTCTAAGCAATAAATACTCAGTGTCTGCAGAGCGCAACTGCAAAACTTGAGTCTAGTTGTATAAAGTTTTTTGTAATTTTTGGGAATAAAAGTTGACTTTTACAAGTTGAGTGTAGTAGGCTCAAGTTTTGGAAAGCAAAAAAGCTGAGATTTTATATAGTTCCCAATACGGAATCTAAATAAAACTCAGCTTACGAACTACAGAACTTAAAGGAAAACGTAATTGCACAAAACGTGCAATCCTGAGTTAAGGAGAAATTATGGGACGTGCAGTAGGTATTGATTTAGGTACAACAAATTCTTGCATTGCTACTCTTGAAGGCGGCAGCCCAACCGTTATTGTGAACGCTGAAGGCGCTCGCACCACACCATCTGTTGTGGCATTTAGCAAGTCCGGCGAAATTTTGGTCGGTGAAGTTGCTAAGCGTCAGGCTGTAACAAACGTTGATCGCACAATTAGCTCCGTAAAGCGCCACATGGGCACTGATTGGACTGTTGAAATTGATGGCAAGAAGTGGACTCCACAGGAGATTTCCGCACAGGTTTTGATGAAGTTGAAGCGCGATGCTGAAGCCTACTTGGGCGAGCCAGTAACCGACGCTGTTATTACATGCCCAGCATACTTCAACGATGCTCAGCGTCAGGCAACTAAGGACGCAGGTAAGATTGCAGGCTTGAATGTGCTTCGTATTATTAACGAGCCAACTGCTGCAGCTTTGGCTTACGGTCTCGAAAAGGGCAAGGAAGACGAGCGCATTTTGGTATTCGACTTGGGCGGTGGTACTTTCGATGTGTCCTTGCTTGAAATTGGTAAGGATGACGACGGATTCTCCACAATTCAGGTTCAGGCTACTAATGGCGATAACCACTTGGGTGGCGACGATTGGGATCAGAAGATTATTGATTGGCTTGTTGGCGAAGTTAAGAACAAGTACGGCGTTGATTTGAGCAAGGATAAGATTGCTTTGCAGCGTTTGAAGGAAGCTGCTGAGCAGGCAAAGAAGGAGCTTAGCTCTTCTACTTCCACCTCAATTTCTATGCAGTACTTGGCAATGACTCCTGACGGCACTCCAGTGCATTTGGATGAGACTTTGACTCGTGCTCACTTTGAGGAAATGACTTCCGATTTGCTCGGTCGCTGCCGTACACCATTTAACAACGTGCTTTCTGACGCTGGAATTTCCGTAAGCCAGATTGACCACGTGGTTCTTGTTGGTGGTTCAACTCGTATGCCAGCTGTGAAGGATTTGGTGAAGGAACTTACCGGTGGTAAGGAAGCTAACCAGTCCGTGAACCCAGATGAAGTCGTGGCTGTTGGTGCAGCCGTGCAGTCGGGCGTTATTAAGGGAGATCGCAAAGACGTTCTGCTTATTGATGTGACGCCACTTTCCTTGGGTATTGAAACCAAGGGTGGCATTATGACAAAGCTTATCGATCGCAATACTGCAATTCCTACGAAGCGCTCGGAAGTATTCTCTACTGCTGAAGACAATCAGCCGTCCGTGTTGATTCAGGTTTATCAGGGTGAACGTGAGTTTGCTCGCGATAACAAGCCTCTTGGCACTTTTGAGTTGACTGGTATTGCTCCAGCTCCTCGTGGCGTTCCTCAGATTGAAGTCACTTTCGATATTGATGCTAATGGCATTGTGCACGTTTCCGCTAAGGATAAGGGCACTGGCAAGGAACAGTCCATGACTATTACCGGTGGTTCTGGTCTTCCAAAGGACGAAATCGACCGCATGGTGAAGGAAGCTGAAGCTCACGAAGCTGAAGATAAGAAGCGTAAGGAAGAAGCTGAAGTTCGCAACCAAGCAGAAGCCTTTGCTTATCAGACTGAAAAGCTTGTGAACGACAACAAGGATAAGCTTTCCGACGAAATTTCTAAGGAAGTTACCGACAAGGTGAACGCTTTGAAGGAAGCTTTGAAGGGCGATGACGTTGAGAAGATTAAGTCTGCTCAGAGTGAGTTGATGACTTCTGCTCAAAAGATTGGCCAGCAGCTTTATGCACAAAATGGTGCCCAAGCTGCTCCTGGTGCTGGCGCTGGTGCTGCTGGTGCACAAAGTGCAGAATCTGCTGCTAAGGATGATGACGTAGTTGACGCCGAAGTGGTGGATGACGACAAGGACGATAAGGACAACAAGTAATGTCCGAGTTTAACGCCAATGAATATTTGCAAGACATGAACGATGCTGATTCGCTCGACGCAAATGTTGCTGGTGAAACTTCACGAGATTGTGAGCAAGTGCCTCATAGCGCAGACAATGCTGCACATGCTAGTGAAGATAGTAAGAATCAAGCAGAAACGCAAGCTGATGCACATATTGACACCAACGTTTCTGCTGATTCTTCCAGCCAAGCAACTGCTGAAAAATCTGAGCTACATGCTACTGCAACACAATCGGCAGAATCTTCTGAAACTGATCAAGATGCAGATGCTAATTCAGATAGTTTGACACCTCTGGGTAAAGCTAAAAAAGAAGCTGCAGAATACTTGGAAGCGTTGCAGCGTGAGCGCGCAGAATTCATTAATTTCCGTAATCGCGCTAAGAAAGAGCAAGATCTTTTCCGTGAACACGGCATTACTGACGTGCTGAATGCATTGCTTCCAGCATTGGATGATATTGATCGTATTCGTGAGCATAGCGAGATGGATGATTCGTTCAAAGCTGTTGCAACGAAGATCGATAAAGCTTTCGCAAAGTTTGGTGTGGAAAAGTTTGGTGAAAAGGGCGAGGACTTCGATCCGACTAAGCATGATGCAATTTTGCACAGACCAGATCCAGATGCAACGAAAGAAACAGTCGATGCTGTTGTTGAAGCAGGATACCGTATAGGGAATCGTGTTATCCGTGCTGCTCGCGTCGTAGTCGCATCTCCTCATAATGAGTGATTGCTTATTTGCTATAACGCGGTTTTGATACTCCGCTGGGGTATGTGAATTGTGGTTTACTCGTGTTAACTCGTCGTCGGGTTAGCACGAGTATGCATATAGTGCGTTGCGTTTATTGCGTAACTATATGCATGAGATGCAAAGCATAAAAGTAAGTATACAAGTATAAAAGCGTGTAGTGTGCCAATGTGCTGATAAGGGAAGGAGGCACACATGGCTGAAAATGAATGGTTAGCTAAGGATTTTTATAAGGTTCTCGGTGTCTCCAAAGATGCTGATGAAGCAACGATTACTAAAGCGTATCGTAAACTTGCACGTAAGTATCATCCGGATTTAAATAAAACAAAAGAAGCAGAGGAAAAGTTTAAGGACGTTTCTGAAGCTTATGATGTTTTAAAAGATAGCCAAACGCGTCAGCGCTACGATGCTATTCGTCAGTTTGGTACAGGAGGTGCTCGTTTCGCCGGTGGCGCTGGTGGAGCGGGCGGCTTTGACGCGTCAAGCTTCTCGGATATTTTCTCCATGTTTAATGGAGGAACCGGTATGGGCGGCAACGGTTCACGCATTCGTTTCACAACTAGTGGTGCAGGCCCGAATATGGGGGATATTTTCTCCATGTTTAGCGGAAGCCAGCAGAATCCAAGCGCATCTGGGTTCCAAAGCGCGAATAATTTTGGTAATGCACAGTACGCACAATCACAGCCGGAAAATATGCCTGAAGTTGGTGAAGATATAACAACGAATATTACGCTCACTTTTAAGCAGGCTTTTAAAGGTGCTACGGTGTCGTTGCGTGCAGCTGGTACAACTTTCAAAACGCATATTCCAGCTGGTGTAAAAGCCGGTCAAAAAATTCGTTTGAAAGGAAAAGGTAAGCCCGGTAAATTTGGTGGTGCTGCGGGAGATTTATATTTACAAGTTCACGTAGATGAATCAAATACATTCACTTTACGTGGTAATAATTTGGTTGCAGCATTGCCTTTGACGTTGAGTGAAGCAGTACACGGTGCAAAAGTTATACTGAACGACGTAGATGGTAACCCTGTGACTTTTAAAGTACCTGCTGGGTCTTCTAGCGGCGATGAAATTCATGTTGAAGGTGCTGGAGTCCCAGGTGCTCATGGTGATTTTATTGGTATTGTACAAATTCATATACCGAAGCGTGCAACTATGCTACTGAAACATGCAGCAAAAGAATTTGATAAAACTGCCGGTGATGCCTACGTTGCAGAAGTTAAAAAACTCAGGCAAAACTAAGTAATACTAAGTAGTATTACTTAGCAACGTTGAATAGCAACAATTCAATAACGTAGTAAGAAAGGCGTGCTATGAAGCCAATAACGCGTGAAACTAAAGCGCTGTATGAGATGTGTGCAGTGGCTTTAGTGCGAGGTAATGCAACGCTTGATGGCGCAGACGAGGTAGGTTTTATCCTTGATTTACCAGTATTCACTGTCAGTCATGTAGCACGCCTTACTAATACACATCCGCAAACCTTGCGTCAATATGATCGACTCCGTTTGATTATGCCTCAGCGAACAGAAGGAGGCGCTCGCCGTTATTCTTTGCGAGATATTGACAGAATTGTACAAACTCAGCATTTAAGCCAAGATGAAGGTATTAATCTTGCAGGAATTATGCAAATTTTGGCATTGCAAGAGGAAAACCGTCAGCTTAAGAGGCGCGTAAGGCATTTAACGGAAATAGTAGAATCTTCTGATCGTAATATTTTTGCGGCAAATGCAGATGGTGACATTGTTGAAATGCATCGTTCGCGTAATGCACGACATTGGAGGCGGGACATACGTACAGAGCGAAAAGCTTTGCCATCATCATATACGTCTTCAGCAAGCATTCACGAAAAAGAAGGCCAATCAGTTTTGGATGATAAATCAGTAGTATTGTGGCGAGCGTGGAGCCTATAGTAACGTAGACAAGGTTACGTATTGTGCTGTAGTGAGAAATTAGTGAGAAGAATGAATAGTACGAAAAGTAATACAGGATTATTGCGAAACATAATGTGCTACAGAAGCTGCAACAAATATATGTGCAGTACAGCAGTATAAAGGATTGTGAATGGCTGAACAGACGACGAATGTGTTGGCAAATACTCTTAACTCAAGTGAAGAAAAACATGCGTTGCGCGCAGTATTTTGGGATATGGATGGCACTCTTATTGATTCCGAACCGTACTGGCATGAGTCTGAGTTTTATTTGGTAAAAAAATTCGGTGGATACTGGGATGAAGATTTAGCTTGGGAGTGTTCTGGCGGGTCTCTTGAAACTGTTGCCAATAAAATGATTCCGTCTGGCACTAAGTTAACGGTTGAAGAAATTGGCAAAGGCATGGTTGATTACGTTGCTGCTCGTGAAGCAGAGGCTGTGCCGTGGATTCCAGGTGTGCTCGAAGTGCTCAGAAGTCTTATTCAAGCTGGTATTCCTTCTATTTTGGTGAGTAATTCGCCGCGACGCTTAGTGGAAAATATTGTGAACCACGCTCCAGAAGGTGCTTTCGCTGGGTATGTGTGTGGAGACGATGGTTTTAAGCCGAAGCCTAGCGCCGAACCGTATCTTGCTGCGGGGAAAATGGTTGGTATTGAGGGCACAGATGAGGAAGTTGCAAAGCAAATGGCTCATTGCATTGCCATAGAAGATTCGTTATCAGGTCTTACTGCCGCAATGAATTCGGGAGCAACTGTAATTGCACAAACAGGTTTCTCGCGCGCAAACATATCCGAAAGTAAGCATCACGCAGAACTCAACGGTTATGCGGGCGTAACTGCGCAAACGTTTAAAGATTTAGTTACAAAACAATGTAATGAATAAAATCAAATGACAATCCAGAATAAGCTGCAAAAATAAACAACAAAAAAGCTGCTCAGCGTGCTCAGAAAGTGTTGATTTAGTATTTTCAACACCCGAACAAAGCTGCGTAAAAAGTAAGCTCATAACCCTTACGGCAGTGGGGCTCACAGTGTGTTGAGTGTGGGCTATTCCTTAAGCTAGGAGTGTTTGAAGCAAGAACTGTCTGAATATTTAATAGCACTTCGGCTTGAGTGTTACTAGTTCAGTCGGCTGACTGAGCTAGTAACGATATTTGGGTTGTGAGTGTTGTTTTCTCAGTCGACTGACTGAGTTTTTAACAGTGTTTTGCCGATCAGCGTTACTAACTCAGTTAGTTAACTGAGTTAGTAACAGAGTGTTGCGGCTGTAGCTTATACCCCCAGAACATCCACCAGCTGAGCTTTGCACACTTTTGGGCCTATAACCCTAAATTCAAGTGCTTATACGTATAGAAAAAACCTCCGCGCACCCACTAGAGGCCACTTACCCTTGCTGCATTTCTGCCCTGGGGGGATTGGGTGACGTAGTGCCACGCGGAGGCTTTTTCTATCTTACACGATTTTTGCTACATGTCGAGAGCTTGTTGTGTTAGGCGCGCCACACGCTTTTACCATGTTCTTTAGCTGTCTCAACGTCAGCAGTAAGTTGCGACTCATTTGCCTCAACTTCACCAGCAATGTAACGTTCAACTAGCTCTCGAGCTTCACTATCTTCATGTTGTACAGCAGGCGACTTCATAAAGTAGGAACTTGGAGCCAAAATTGGACCAGATAAATGGCGATCCAATGCAATCTTTGCAGCGCGTACGGCATCAATAACAATGCCAGCAGAGTTTGGCGAATCCCACACTTCAAGCTTGTATTCCAAATTTAATGGGACGTCACCAAAAGTGGTGCCTTCCAAACGCACGAAAGCAAACTTGCGGTCATCTAACCAAGCAACGTAATCGGATGGCCCAATATGAACATTGTGCTCATCCATTTCGTGAGGAACGATTGAAGTTACTGCACGAGTTTTAGAAATCTTTTTAGACTCAAGCCTAGAACGCTGAAGCATGTTCATAAAGTCCATGTTGCCGCCAACATTTAACTGGTATGTGCGATCTAAGCGTACGCCACGATCTTCAAAAAGACGAGCCATCACACGATGCGTAATAGTAGCTCCAACTTGGCTTTTAATATCGTCACCAATAATAGGTACTCCTGCGTTGCGGAACTTTTGTGCCCAGTCAGGGTCGGAAGCAATGAATACTGGCAAACAGTTCACAAACGCGCAGCCAGCCTCCATAGCAGCTGTTGCATAAGCTTTATCTGCATGTTCAGAGCCTACTGGTAAATAAGAAACTAGCACGTCAACGTGTTTATCTTTCAATACTTGAGTTACATCAACTGGCTCAGCTTCTGATTCGTCAATCATTTCACGATAATAATCGCCTAAACCGTCATAAGTAGGCCCGCGCATAACTTCCACGCCCAAATTCGGCACGTCAGCAAAACGAATGGTGTTATTTTGCGAAGCGCCGATTGCTTCACTCAAATCATGACCGACCTTTAATGCATCAACATCAAACGCTGCAACAAACTCAATATCGCGCACACGATACTTGCCAAAAACAGCGTGCATCAACCCTGGAATTTTCTCACCGTCATCAGCGTTTTTGTAATATTCAACGCCCTGAACCAGCGACGAAGCGCAATTGCCTACTCCGGCAATGGCAACGCGGATGCTCATATAGACTCCTTGTCTGGGACAATAAGCGGCATTGCATTATGCCGCATTTATACATACTTCATCATACTATTGCCTTCACCAATATATGCCAATATGTGCTGCATTTTTAGTTATTTTTAACGATAAAAACGGTAGAATGAATAAAATTCAGCACCGGGCGCTACGGTTGAATATATGGTTGTACATAAAACTGGGCGTCGGTCGGCTTCTTCTCGTGAAAAATCAGCGAGGAGCATATCGTCACAATCGCAAAAAAATACGGATATGCCTGCTACAGTTCCTCCAAATGAACGTGGCTCGTATACTTCTCGTACGCGTGCTTCTTATACCTCTAGTGGCAACCATGGTTCAAGGCGAGAACGTTCACGCGCTTACACTCGTCAACAGCGCCGAAAAACTTGGCATGGAAGGCATCCTATTATTTTCTGGATGTTAATTATTATTTTCGTGCCTATTTTATTTGGTGCAGCAATCTTTGCTTACATGTACGCAACTACTGACATACCTGCTCCTGACAAAGTTGCTATGGCAGATAAAACTAAGGTATATTACGCAGATGGCAAAACAGAATTAGGTTCTTTTGCTGAACAAAATCGCGAAATTATTAACTGTTCTGTGCTTCCTAAATATGTTGGTCAAGCAATTGTTGCTTCAGAAAATCGTTCGTTCTATCATGATGGCGGTATCGATTTTAAAGGTATTGGTCGCGCACTCATTCATAATGTTACTAAACACGGTCGTTGGGGCGGTTCTACTATTACTCAGCAATATGCTGAACGTTATTATCTTGGTGAAACGAAAACTTATCTAGGTAAACTTCACGAAGCTATTCTGGCGTTGAAAATTGCACAAACGCAAGACAAGAATACTGTACTTTGCAATTATATGAATACCATTTATTTGGGTCGTGGCGCATACGGTATTCAAGCTGCTGCTAAAGCGTATTTTGGTATTGAGGCAAAAGATTTAACTTTGCCGCAGGCGGCATTGCTTGCGGGCATTATCCCAGCGCCAAGTAGTTGGGATCCTGCTATTGGTCCAAAAGAAGCGGGTATTCGTTTTAAGCGTGTGTTGCGCATTATGAAAGAAGATGGTTATATTACGGCGTCTGACGCAAAGCAAGCAACAATACCAAAGACGATTACGCAAACTACTCAGAACATGTATGCGGGACCACGAGGATACTTGCTGCGTATGGTTCGTGATGAGTTAACGCACAATGGGGCATTTACACAAGAGGATCTTGATAGTGGCGGATATCGCATTATTACTACGATTGATAAAGCTAAGCAAGACTTAATGTTTAAGGTTGCAAGTCCTACCCAAGAAGGGCGTGGAATTGTGCCACAAGGTTTGCAGGTTGGCGGTATATCAGTAAATGCGAAAGATGGTTCAATTATTTCAGTGTATGCTGGTGACGATTATTTAGCTAAACAGTTGAATAATGCAACACAAGCTTTGTATGAACCTGGTTCCACAATGAAACCGTTTGCGTTATTGGGTGCAATTCAAGCTGGTACAAGTTTAGATACTATGTTCAATGGCAACTCTCCGCGCAAGTTTGAAGGCATTGATAAACCTGTTGGCAATTTTGCTAATATGAGCTATGGCATGATTAATTTATATAGTGCTACAGCAAATTCTGTGAACACTGTGTATATGGATTTGCAACATAAGCTAGGTGCCAGCAAAGTTGCGCATACTGCTGTTACGGCTGGTTTGAATCCTCGGCGAGTAGATGGTAAAAATCCGTTTACGGTGCTCGGCAATGATTTAGTGCATGTGAATGAAATTGCGCGTGCATACGCTACGTTTGCTAATCAGGGCAGGCGTCCAGATTTACATATTGTTGCTAGTGTGAAGAATCCTGATGGCAAAGAGTTTTATCGTGCTCCTACCACTGGTAAACAAGTATTTTCTCCTGCAGATGCTGCATTAGCTACGAAGGCGATGGTTGGTGTAGTGCAACATGGTACTGCAATTGAAGCTCGTGCGCTTGGTAGAGCTGTTGCAGGTAAGTCTGGTACAGCCAATGATGAAACTGCTGGTAGTTTTGTAGGTTTTACGCCAAATATTGTGACTGCGTTTGCAATATGGAATCCGGACGCAAATGGTAGTCCGCAAGTAATTAAGCCATTCCACGGGTATCTTGGCGGTAGCGATTATCCTGTTCATCTCTTTACAAGATATATGAAACAAGCGTTAGTTGGCATGCCGAATGTTAAGTTCCCTGAAGCAAAAGATATGGGTAAAGTCGGAGGTCCAGATGGCACGTGGGGTTTGGGTGAACGTCATGTGTATGTGCGTGAAAAAACTCAAAATGACAATAAAGAAAATAAGGAAAAAGATAAGAACAAGAATAAAGAAAATAGTGAGGATAGTGATGAGCATATAAGCGGTAGTGATAGCACATTGCCAGACAGTTCTAGCAGCTATAACAACAGTACTTATGGAAGTAGCAGAGAGAATCAGACAGGTTCAGATGCTGCTCATGGTGGTCAGTAATTGATACATAGTGTTGAGTGTAAGCTGCATGGTAATTGACTTATTGGGAATGCTTATAATCCGTGTTGACTTGGTAATGTGAGCCGATGATAAGGTTCGGTGGTTTTCATCGCCAGCACTGGTAAATAAAATTGTGAAAAAATTACCCAATAATCGTCGAATAAGTGTTGCACAACTCGCACTATTATGGAGACTGTCGTAAAGTCTAAAGTATGAGCGGAGAATTAACAGGAATGCAGTCCGATAATATTGACGAGCAGTTTGACGCTGTTGAAATGTCAGATGCTGCATCGTTGGATACAACTTTGCGTGAAGCTTCTGAGGTGCAGAATGATGAGAATCGTAGTGCATCCCAGCGCTCAGCGTTGTCCCAGCCAATCGCGCCGTTTTCGCCAGTTGTGGATCATAAATCGGCGGAAACAGTAATGCCGTTAATTCCGGAGGATGGTACGTCGGAAGCTGTGAAGCAAACTGTGAAACAATCTGTGAAGCAGTCTGATGGATTATCGAATTCTGGTAACAGTTTGCAAGATTTAGAAGATTTGCCAGAACAGTCAGCAGTACAAGCTTTTGCTGCAGTTCCTGATACTGGTACGTCTAAAATTGCGACCTTACCAAGAGAACACAATAATACAAAAAATTCTTTGCTTAATACCTCCTCACCATCTGATGACGTAGATCAACTTGATCCATTAATGAAGCGACCGCGCGTATCCACCATTTTATGGTGCATGATGTTAGCAGTAGTCTTTTTAATTTCAGCAGTAGGTTTGTGGTTGCTTAGTGTACAAACTGTGCTTGGGCAAAGTTATGAAGAGATGGTAATTAGTGGGTTTGGTTCTCACGGAGTGCCACCTTGGTTATCGTTCTGCCTGCGTCCGCTATGTATTTCATTTGTTGTTATTATTCTTGGTGCAATTATTGCTGTAGCAGCATTGAGCATTGTTTGTATTCGCAAACGTTGGTGGATGCTTGGTCAATGTGCTTGCATAATTATTTTGGCAGTTGCTGCTGAGCCGTTAAAAAAGATGTTGCCTCGACCAATGCTTATTAATATTGAATATTTATCGACAAATTCAGCGCCATCTGGTCACGCATTGGTGATTGCGGCAGCGTGTGCGTTGCTTATTTGTGCTGTATCTCGCGCGTGGAGAGCGTGGACTGCGCTCGGATCTGCGGTTATAAGTATTTTAGTACAGCTTTCTTTGATTGCAGGGCATTGGCACAGGTCTTCAGATGTACTGATATCATTACTTATTGTAGGTGCAGTAACACTTGCTGTGCTTGCTGGTACTCGCAGTAGTGGAATGGATATGCCAGCATATCGACGCTCATCGATTAGTGTGCAGATTGTGGGAAGCTCTATGATTACGTTGGGAGCGTTAGCCTGTTTGTACGCTGTGTATTTAATCTGGCAGATTTTGCCGGGCGTTGATATTTTTGCGCAATGGGCTTCAGGCGTATCTTATATTGCGACTTATTGGCTGATTATTGGTGTATCTTTGCTGGTTTATGGAGTGATTATGGTAATGCGCCATGCTACAGCTGCTCCACTAAGTCGGCTTGGTTTGGTGGGTGCTCCACCAACGCCGCCGTCAGCTGCATAAGTAATACGTCTATTTTGACTGCTTTTATCCACCGATGTGGAATGGGATAGACGTACAGCATAAGATGCGATACAGTTAGTGCGAAACTTGTAGGCGTATGCCTCTATGCTTGATGTTTTTGTGAAGAAAGGAGCGAATATGGCAGCGGAACATAAGCTAGTCATTGTGGAGTCTCCCACGAAGGCGCGAAAAATTGGCGGGTATTTAGGTAATGGATACACCGTGATGGCGTCAGTGGGGCATATTCGCGACCTCGCTCAACCGAGTCAGGTGCCTGCGTCGCGTAAGGCCGCATTCGGTAAATTTGGTGTAGATATCGATCATGGTTTTGCTCCTTACTACGTTGTTGGTGCCGATAAAAAGAAAACAGTGGCAGATTTGAAGTCTGCGCTCGCCAAAGCTGACGAGTTATATCTGGCAACTGATGAGGATCGTGAAGGTGAAGCTATTGCTTGGCATTTGGTTGAAGCGCTGAAGCCAAAAGTTCCAGTTAAGCGTATGGTTTTTCATGAAATTACCAAAGATGCGATTCAATCTTCGTTGAAGAATACACGTAATGTTGACAATAATATGGTTGATGCGCAGGAAACTCGTCGTGTACTTGACCGTTTGTATGGTTATGAGCTTTCACCAGTGCTGTGGCGAAAAGTTGGGCCTGGTCTTTCTGCGGGTCGTGTGCAATCTGTAGCTACTCGTCTTATTGTTGAGCGTGAACGTGAACGTATGGCATTTACTAAGGCATCTTACTGTGATGTTAGTGCACTTTTGTGTGCAGCTGATACCGATGGTAATGATGTTGATTTTGAAGCTCGTTTGACTGAGCTTGATGGACGTCGTTTGGCTGGTTCTAAAGATTTCAATGCCAATGGTGAGCTTATTGCTGTGAAGGATGATTCTCATCCAGCATTGCATATGGATGCGGTATTTGCTGCGCATCTAGCTGAGTCTTTAAAGAGTGCTGATTTCGTAGTGGATTCTATGGAAACGAAGCCATATCGTCGTCGTCCTTTGCCTCCATTTACTACGTCAACGTTGCAACAGGCTGCTGGTAACCGTTTGTCGATGAGTTCTCGTCAAACTATGCGAGCAGCTCAAGCTTTGTATGAGAATGGTTATATTACTTATATGCGTACGGATTCCGTAACGCTCTCTCAAGAAGCTATTGCTGCTGCTCGTGCTGCAGCTAGTGAAGTGTTTGGTGCACAGTATGTAGCGGAATCTCCTAAACAGTATGCAACTACGTCAGCTGGCGCTCAGGAGGCGCATGAATGTATTCGACCAGCTGGAGCACATTTTTATAATCCAGATGATTTAGCAGATAAATTACCTGCAGATCAGCTCAAACTGTACACGCTTATTTGGCAACGTACGCTTGCTTCACAGATGGCTGATGCTACTGGTTTTACTGCAACAGTTAAGTTGAATGCGGATACTAAAGAACATGGCAATGCTTTGTTCCAAGCCTCTGGCACGGTTATTACTTTTGCTGGTTTTATGAAGGTTTTCGGTAATGCTTCTGCTTCTGATAGTGATAAGGCGTTGCCTCCTATGCAAGCTGGTGATGTACTTGCTGCACGGGATGTTACTGTAGGTGCTCATGAAACACAGCCACCTGCTCGTTATACGGAAGCTTCGCTGGTAAAAACTTTAGAGGCGAAGGAAATTGGTCGTCCTTCTACTTACGCAAGTATTATTTCTACGATTATCGATCGTGGCTACGTGTATGAGCGTGGTCGAGCTTTAATTCCTTCGTGGCTTGCTTTCGCGGTGATTAAGCTTTTGGAAGCTAACTTCCCGAAGTATGTTGATTACGCCTTTACTGCAGACATGGAAAATGGTTTGGATCGAATTGCGCATGGTGAGGAAACTGGTTGCGATTGGTTAACTAGATTCTATTTCGGTTCGGATGATAATTCTGCTAAGTCTGCAGATGAAGTGCATGTGGGTTTGCAACAACAAGTTGCTGAACTTGGTGAAATTGATGCGCGTGAAATTAACACAATTGATATTAGCGATGGTTTACATGTGCGCGTTGGTCGTTATGGCCCGTATTTGGAAGACACTAAAAATCTCGATACTGAGGGGAACCCTCGCCATGCTTCTTTGCCTGAAACATTAGCTCCAGATGAATTAACTGTTGATGTAGCTCGTGAGCTATTGGAAAATAATGCTGAAGGCCCTCGAGTGCTTGGTGTTGATCCTGAAACGGGTGGCACTGTTGAAGTGCGAAATGGCCGTTTTGGTCCATATGTAGCTTTGGTTGATGCACAACATGATAGTGAAGATGCTAAGTCTGATGCTAAGTCTAGTGCTAAATCTGCTAAAGCTCGTCCGAAAATGGCTTCATTATTTAAAACTATGGATCCTGCGACCTTAAGTTTGCAAGATGCTTTGCAGCTTTTACACTTGCCGCGTTTGGTGGGCGAGTATGAAGATGTTGATGCGGAAGGCGTAGTCAAACTTGCGCGAATTGAGGCAAATAACGGTCGTTATGGTCCGTACTTGACTAAAACTTATTCAGCAGTTGATACTTCTGCTGGAGAAACAGTAGAAGCCAAGCCGGAAACGCGCTCGTTGACTAGTGAAGACGCTATTTTTAGTACGACCTTAGAAGAAGCTCAAGCTTTATTCGCACAACCAAAATATGGAAAGCGCACGCGTGGTGCTGCTAAGCCGCCGTTACGTGAGCTTGGAGATGATCCTGAAACTGGAAAACCAGTAGTTATTAAAGATGGTTTCTATGGGGCTTATATTACTGATGGTGAAACGAATCGCACATTGCCAAAGCAATATACGCCTGAGTCGATTGATCCACAGGATGCGTTTGCATTGTTGGCTCAAAAGCGTGCTGCAGGTCCTGTAAAACGTAAGAAGCGTGCTACTAAAAGTACTACAAAGTCTACTGCAAAGAAGTCTACTGCAAAGAGATCTACTGCAAAGAAGTCTAGTACTAAAAAAGCATCGGAATAAAATCTAAATCTTAAGTAGACCTTGCGTATGGAGTCACAAAATATGGAGTCACAAAATATGGCATCTCAAAATGGTGATTTTTCAGTCGGTTGTGCTTGCGGAGGAAACTGTGGTTGCGGAGGAGCGGAGCCCGCTGTGCGTAAAGGCTTATTTATTTCGTTTGAGGGTATTGATGGCGTCGGAAAAACAACGCAAGTTGAAGCACTAAAAGAACATTTGCAATCAACAGGGCGCGAAGTAGTTGTTACCTGCGAGCCAGGTGGTACTGCTCTCGGAAAATCTTTACGAGAACTGTTGTTGCATGGATCTTTTGTGTCTTCGAGAACTGAAGCGCTTCTTTTTGCTGCCGATCGCGCTCAACATGTGGCTCAGGTAATTCGCCCTGCGTTAATTCGTGGAGCAATAGTAATTACAGATCGTTATATTGATTCTTCGCTTGCGTATCAAGCAGGTGGACGTGAACTAACAATGGACGATATACGAAACCTTAGTGAATGGGCTACAGACTCTCTGTGGCCGGATCGTACGTATTTGCTAGATATGCAGCCGGAAGCAGCTTTTGCGCGTTTGCACAGGCAGCAGGATCGCATGGAGTCCGCTGGAATTGATTTTGCAAGACGCACGCGTGAAGCTTTTTTGGATTTAGCACAGGAATCTGCAGATAGGTATCGCGTATTAGACGCTACGTGTTCAGCACAATCGTTATCTAAATTGATTGCGCAAGATGTAAATAATGCGATTGAAGAACTTAACGCTCAATAAATGTAAATCGTGAAGCGCAGCAACATAACGAAGCGCAGCTACATAGTAAAAAATATGAGGGGGTGAAGCAATGAGTGTGTGGGATAGTGTTGTTGGTCAAGGACAGGTAGTTCAGCGTTTGCAAAAAGTTGCTTGCGCAGATGCAAGTAAAATAGCGCAATCTTGGCTTATTTGTGGTGCTGCCGGTTTTGGCAGCGTGCAAGTTGCGCGCGCTTTTGCTGCAGCTCTTGAAAGCCCAGATCATGGCGAGTGTGAAAATGGAGAGCTGAGTAAAACTGCTAAGGAAGTTCTGAGTGGTTCGCATCCGGATGTGCATATGCTCACTACTGAAGGCGTGACCTTGAGTGTGGATGCTGTGCGCGAAGTTATTGGCATTTCTGAACAAATGCCGAGTACAGCTCCATGGAGAATTATTATTATTGAAGATGTCGGACGCATGTTAGAGCGCAGTACCAATGTGCTTCTGAAAGAAATTGAAGAACCAAGTGAACATACGATTTGGTTACTCTGTGCTGCTAGTACTCAAGATGTATTGCCAACTATTCGTTCTCGTACGCAAGTTGTGCAATTAGCTATGCCGGACGAGCAATCCGTAGTTGAGTATCTTATGAAAAAAACCAGTGCGGATAGCAAACTAGCACATCGTGCAGCTAGGCTATCTCAAGGGAATATAGCTACTGCATTGCTATACGCAAGTGATGAGCATGCTGTAAGTAGACGAGATGAGCTGATTGCAGGTTTGCTGCGTTTGCACGATGCTAGTGATGCAATTCTACTTACTTCCATGCTTATTGAGGATGCAAAAAGCCAAGCGGAAAATGAAATTCAGCGAAACGTTGATGCTCAGCAGAAAGAATTTCGCAGAATTAACGGTTTGCGTGACGAAGATCGTGTTCCTCCTAAGTTACGCGCAGCTTACAATGCAATCGGTAAAAAGATGAAGTAAAACGTAAAATCACGCGTGTAAGTCGAGATGTATTAATGCGTTCACTTGATGCGATTGCAAGTGTATATCGTGATGTTTTAGTCGTGATTCATGGTGCACAAAATTCTTCACCGCTCATAAATCAGGAATATCAAGCAAATATTGTAGCGTTATCACAAAGACTTACAGCTACTCAGGTTCTGAATGATGTTGATAGCATTGCTGCAGCTCGTCGGCGACTTGCAGGCAATGGCAACACAACGCTTGTTTTTGAAGCGCTCTTTTGTTCACTGCTTGGGTAAATTCACTAAAATTGAGTGACCGCATAACTTCAAACTTGATGAATATGTTCGTCATTGAGGTAGTGGATACTTGAAGTATGAATATTTCAACAGATTTCACTACTATTCCGGATGATTATTCTAAGGCTGCGCCGACGCAGAACAAAATTAACGGAGTACCGGTAGTTTCCTTCCCGTTTTACGTTGATGATATGCCATCTTTTGTGCATTATTTGCATTGGCGTTTTGTTGACGACGATGCAATACCTGTATGCGGTTTTGAGTGGATTCACTGGACTGCTGCAAACGTGCCTGTTGAAGCGTTAATGTTTGATTTTAACGATTCTCACGCTTTGCAAATACCGCAAGATTTTTCTCGTACTATGCAGTCGATGATTCCTGAAGCCGTGCAAGGACGTAATTCGCAAGCAAGCAGGTTTGTTGGCTGCACTGACCCAGCAATTACTATGCACTACAATGGTCCGCAGCCTCCTGATAAAGATCACGAATACATGTTTGAAGTTTTTGGCACAGAAAAGCCTTTGCCAAATCTTCAACAAGGATTCTACATGAATGAATTATTGCGCGAAGTGAGAAACGTAACATCAGGTGTAGATGCTGGTGGCATGTTCCTTACTGGTAAAGCCTAAACGCAAGTATGAGAGCAACCAATTATGATTGCAATTAACGCCTAAGCGTTAGAATCAAAAAGTAATAAATCTAAAAATATAAAACCTAAAAACAGGGGATGCAAATATGGCATGCACAACAATTCTTGTTGGTCGAAAAGCAAGTTACGATGGATCCACGCTTATCGCGCGCAATGAAGACTCAGCCAATGGCGAATTTAATCCAAAACGTTTAGTGGTAGTAAAGCCGGAAGATCAGCCGCGCGTCTATAAGTCAGTTCTTAGCCACGTAACAGTTGAGTTGCCGGATAATCCAATGCAATACACAAGCGTACCAAACGCAGACTTGCGCGAAGGAATTTGGGGAGAAGCTGGTGTCAACGAAGCAAACGTTGCAATGAGCGCAACTGAAACGCTTACTTCCAACGAGCGTGTGCTTGGCGCTGATCCGATGGTCGAATTGCAGAAAGCACAAGGCAAAGTTGGCGATGCTGACTACAAGCCGGAAGTTCCAGGCGGAATTGGCGAGGAAGACTTCCTAACGCTTGTTTTGCCTTATATTCGTAGCGCTCGCGAAGGCGTTGAGCGTTTGGGCGCATTGCTTGAAAAGTACGGCACTTATGAAATGAACGGCGTTGCATTTTCTGATGTGAACGAGATTTGGTGGCTTGAAACTGTTGGCGGCCATCATTGGATTGCTAAGCGTGTGCCGGATGAAGCTTATGTTGTGATGCCAAACCAGCTTGGAATTGACGAGTTTGATTTGGATGATGCTTTTGATGCCCAAGAGGAACACATGTGCTCGGCTGATTTGCTTGAGTTTATTGACGAAAATCATTTGGATTTGTCGGTGGAAAGCACTTCTCCGTTTAATCCTCGTGACGCTTTCGGCTCTCATTCGGATGCCGACCACGTGTACAACACTCCTCGCGCATGGTTTATGGAGCGTTTTTTGAATCCTTATGACGAAGTGTGGGATGGAAAAGATGCAGATCACCGTCCGGATAGCAACGACATTCCTTGGGCTCGCCAGCCTGAACGCAAAGTCACAGTTGAAGATATTAAGTACGTTTTAAGCTCGCACTATCAGGGCACTGAGTATGATCCTTACGGCAAACTTGGCGATGAGCACACTCGTCACATGTTGCGCCCAATTGGTGTCAACCGCCAAAGCGAGCTTGCAGTGATGCAAATCCGCCCTTACGTGCCAGAAGCTTTCCGCGCAATTCAGTGGATTACTTACGGCTCTAATCCTTTCAACTCTTTGATTCCGTTCTATCCGAACGTAAATCGCACTCCGAAATATTTGGAAGATACGACTACTCGCGTAACAAGCGAAAACTTCTATTGGGAGAATCGTATTATTGCAGCTCTTGCGGATGCTGCTTTTAACGATACTGCCAATGCGATCGAGCGCTACCAGGAAACTGTTGGTTCTCTTGGTCATGCAATGGTTAAGAATACAGATGGCGAAATTGCTGATTTGCTTGGCGTTTCTTTGAGGGATTACGAGCCAGAGCATGAAGTTGAGGAAGGCGAAGATTACGATAATTTAGTTCGCGATCCTGAGACTATTATTGCTGAGCTTCGTAACGACAAAGTGCGCGAGGCTTTGGCTGTAGCAAACGACGATATGGCAGCAAAGTTGAAGAAAGAAACCGATTCTTTGCTTGACACAGTGCTGTACATCACTAGCATGCGTATGAAGAATGGTTTTAATCGTTCCGATCACTGAAATGTAATTACATAAGTTTTCTTATAAATAGATACAGAAAAACTTATGAAAATAATGTAATAACTTAAGTGCCTTCTGAAGAAATGAACTTTTTATTTCATGAGGAAGGCATTTTTGTTATGTTTTGTTACTTTGTTATAGATGTTACTAATAACGTGCATAGTTGTTGGGCGTGCTGTCTATGCTGAGCGCAAGCAATCGTATAGTATGAATCATGTAACTTAATTTCCGCATGCATTGTTGTGCAATATGCCTATGAAAGAGGGGTACATGAGCATTCTTGATTCATACACTACAACATTCGGTTTAGTAAAAAAAATTGATGCTTTTGGATACTTGGACTATCTTAAGCAGCATCCTGAGGAGCCTCGTAAGCATGGTAAAGTGCTTCTTGTTACTGCTGATACTCCGTTGAAAGCTTCTCGTGGTGAAGGTAAAACAACTACAACTATTGCGTTGGTTGATGCTTTGCGTGAGCGTGGTGTGGATGCGGCGGCTGTTTTGCGTCAGCCGAGTATGGGTATTACGGCTGCTGGTTCTAAAGGTGGCGCAAGTGGTGGCGGCAAGTCTTCGCTTTCTCATCCTGAGTTGATTGACTGGGGTTTGTGCGGCGAAATGGCTGCTGTTGCTTGCGCGCAGAATTTGCTGGTTTCGTTTGCAGAAAAAGCAATTGACGAAGGTAAACTGGATACTATTTTGGTTCCTCGTGTAAGTGAAGTTCCTTCGCGTTCACTTCGCAGTATTGCTGTTGATTTTGGTAAGGGCACTATTCCTGAGCGTGTGGTGCTAACTCCTACTTGCGAGCTGATGCAAATCGTGGTTCTTTCTCGCAGCATGGATGAAATTTCTGAGCGCGTTGCTGCTATGATTGCTGGCACAAAAGAAGGTAAGCCTGTTAAATTTGGTGAGTTTGTGGATTTGTGGCGAATTACCAATATTCTTGCCGACGCTGTAAAGCCTGCAAAAACGGAAACTATTAACGGCTCGCCGATTTATGTGCATTGCGGCCCGTTTGCAAACGTTTCACTTGGTATTCCAAGTTTGGTAAGCGTTGAAATGGCTTGCGCTGAGCATGATGTAGTGGTTGTGGAAGCTGGCTATGGTACGGATGCTGGTGCACAAAAGTGGCTGGATATTGCTGCTCGCGAGTTTGGTGCTCAGTGGCCTGCTGCTGCTGTGGTTGTGACTCGCGCAACAACTTGGCGTGATGATGAAACGTTGGCTTGGCGTTACCCATTCCATGTTGCGCGACTGGAATCGCTTAATATTCCTACTTTCCCGCTTATTAATTTGTGGGAAGGCGAGGATGATCAAGTGCCTGAATTGTTGGAGCAGACTCAGTCTTTGGGCTTCCGTAAGCCAATTGTTGGCAATTTGTTCCGCGATGGCGGCGATGGTTTGGCAGATCAGCTTGACGATTTTGTGTCGGTAATTAGTGCTGATGCTGAAACGCAAGTGCCAGAAAGTCGCAGGGGTCAAGCGCTTTTGGATCGCGTTAAGTTGCTGTGTGAAGAAGCTTACGGTGTTCCAACTGAGCGCGTAATTGAAAAAGCTGGTTTTGAGGATTCGTTATCTGCAGCTGAGGATTTGTGCGCAAATGCAGGTGTTGAATTTGATGATCTTGCGTTAGTGGCAGTCAAGTCTCCTGCAACTATGACTGATGATGATCACAAGCCAGCTGAAGAGCGTACTGTTACTTTAAAGAAGGTGGAAGTTCACGCCGGCGCTGGTGTTGTGCAAGTCAATCTTACTGCTTCGCTTACTACACCTATGCCAAAAATCGTGTGATTTTTTCTTCTTTGTATAACAAAACGTCGCGAGTGTTTTCCTATGTGAAGCATAAGCGACGTTTTTGTTTGTAAGCATTGTTTTTGCTATGCGAGGAATGTGCTCGCTACAATGATGTGCGAGTACTCCGCATGCAGTGTGTTATGATATGTGAAAAATGTCACATGTACTATTTATTTGTCTTATTGTTATAACAACTGTAATTATTGTTGTTTGCAGTTCTTATCTACCATTTGCGGTACATATTTTCCTATAACTGCCATTAAAGGCAATAAATTTTATTTCAAAATGCTGATGGAAAATATTTTATATGAGTGTTTTTGTTGCAATGTGGCAGATTTTTGTTGTTGTAAAAATTACGGTAATTTTCGATTTGCAAAATTGTGAATGTGATGATTTACTCGGAATTTGTTTTATTTATATTTGTTATCCCGAGGGGAGGATATGCGCGCTCGTGGAAACAAAAAATTTACAGCAGGAATAATTTCTGCTGCGTTATTATTTGCTGGAATATCGACGCCTACGCTTGCGCAAGCCAGTAATTTACATAGTAATCGACCAAAATATGTAAGTAATGCACCAAAGCAAGTTAAACAAACTGATGTTGCAGCGAAAAACGTTGCTGGCATGGTGAACGATTTGATTCCTGCTCCTACGCAGCATTTTGGCAAGCCAGATGGAAAACTCCCAGAAGTAAGAACTTCAATCAGCTATGTTGATGGAGATTCTACTGACAATCATGCGGATACGAATAAAACTCATAAAATTCTGCGCCCGGGTAGCAAGCTTACGCTTCGGGCTACAGCCAAATTTATTGTTCCTGAAGATGGTGATGTTTTTAGACCATATCTTCGACTAGCTATTCCGAAAATTCCGCCGGTAACTGAGAAGCCATCTGAAGATAAGACTTCTGTTGATCATAATCCTCGCCATAATGACAACACAACTTCGTATGACCATATGAAGAATGAGCTAGCAAAGACAGGTGTAAGTGCAATCGTTCTTGTTGTTGCAGCTGTTGTTATGTTTGCATTAGGTTTGATGAATAAACTGAAGTTGCATCTTCGTAGAGGTAAGCATAGAGAATAAATACGCGTAACTCAATTTAAAAAGATGTGTGTAAAGATAAAAATGCCCTTGAGGGATTTGTGTCCTTCTTGGGCATTTTGTTATGTCTAAACTTTAGAAATTTATTATTTGACTATCTATTTATTGTACTACAATATTGTAGTACAACATTGCTATGAGGAGAGTAAGAATTATATTCGAAAATCATAGTAATAAGCATGGCTTAACTTCAGAAGATATTGCTTATGCTGTAGAAAATCCAATAAAAACTGAAGAAATGGAGTATAAAGGTGTTTTATATATACGTTTAACTGGTAAGCATGATGATGTATTAATGCCATCAATTGGTATCGTTATGAAAATTGAAAATAATACTTTGCGTATTTATCATGCGGGGAGTGGTGAACAATCATTTTGGGATTTACCTTTTGATGATTGGGTGAAGAAATACAAGATAAAATAGATTATAGTTTGTTTACAACAGATTATTTGTAGGAATTAGAAGGTAAAAGCATGGCCAAAGTAATTGAGCATAATGGAACTACTATTGTTCAGCGCGAAGGCGATGAAGCGCGTGAGCATATGAATAATTTAATAATGAATCTTACAGATACTGACAATATGGAAGATGCTCATGTTGCGCTTGTTGGGCGACCGCCTATTATGAGCAATCTCGAAGCATCTACAATTATTCAATTTCGCATACCTAAATCTTGGAAAGACAAAATTGCAGAAGATGCAAAAAAAGAAGGCGAATCTACAATTAGCGAGTATCTACGTTCACTGTTAATGAGGCGCCATCGAGAATTACAATCTGCCTAACTGTTGAGTTTTGTGAGCAGATATTTTGCGAATGTAGTAGTATATTCGGCTGTAAAAGTTGCGTGCATTTAAATAGTTGGCTAGGAGCAAAAATGAGCGAGATTGAATCTGAAGAAACGAAAACGAATACTTCAGAGAACCGCGATGTATGCGGTACAGTCGTTCTCGCAGCAACGCCTATTGGCAATATGGGTGATGCTTCTGCGCGACTTATTAATCTGCTCGAGACTGCAGATATTGTTGCTGCAGAAGATACGCGTAGGTTGTATGATTTAGCGAACCGTCTTGGTGTGCATGTTGGCGGTCGCGTGATTGCGTATCACGATCACAATGAACGAAACAAGGCGGATGGTCTGCTAGATGAAGTTGCACAGGGTGCGCAAGTTCTTGTGGTATCGGATGCTGGAATGCCAACTATTAACGACCCAGGTTTAGCAATTGTTCGTCGGGCTATTGAACGTGGTTTGCCTGTTACATGTGCACCTGGTCCGAGTGCAGTTTTGGATGCGCTGGCATTATCTGGACTTCCGACTGATCGTTTTTGTTATGAGGGCTTCTTGCCTCGTAAATCAGGCGAGCGTCAACAGCACTTGCGTTCGTTGAGAACGGAGCACAGAACAATAGTATTCTATGAGACTCCACACCGCATCGCAGAAGCTATGGAAGATGTGCTGTCTGTGCTTGGCTCTCATCGTTCAATGGCTTTATGTAGAGAGTTAACAAAAGATTTTGAAGAGATTCGTCGAGGAACGGTGCAGAGTATTCATGATGGAGTGCTTTCTGATCCTCCTCGTGGGGAAATAGTGTTGGTTATTGCCGGTGCTAGTGATGAAGAAGTGCAGGCAGAAAGTTCTGAATTAAGCATAGATTCACTTGCAAAATTAGCGATTGATTGTGCTGAAACAGAAGGGTTGCGCATTAAAGATGCAATCACAAAAATAGTGAAAGAGCATCCTTTTGCTGACGGATCATACGCTAATCGCAAACAGGTTTACTCGGCCTGTCTTGAACAAAAAAGTGAAGCAGCGTAAAGCGAGTGTATTAAGCGTAATTTATTCTTAACTCTTGTCATATGCGGAAAAAAGTACTTCAAAACTGTAGCGGACATCAGGTCCGCCCTGCTGTGAAATGTATTCTAAAAGTTGTGCGTCAGCAGTTGGGTTGGCTATAACCCATTTGCGCAATTCTGGTATGTGTTTGGCTATATACCATAATATTTTAGGTTGCGTAGTAGGATCGACTGCAACAAGTGGTGTCAATATTATTGGTGGTTGAGGGGGCATGCTTGCTTTTTGAGTAGTGTTAGATTGTATTGGCATAGTTTGCTCATTTCGTTGTAATATCGTGTAACCAGTTTCGAGCGTGAATAGATCCAGGAAAGTACGGATTGTTATCGATAATTTGTTTGCATTTATGTAGGTCGATGCAATAGCGTGATATCAGTAATTGAGCAATATCTTTTCTGTATAGTTCATACTTTTCGCTATTGCTCGGAGTATATGCTAAATCGCAAATAGTGCGTTCTGGTGTTGTAATGCGTATTTTTCCCAATACTACGAATTCTTCATTGCTTAAATGTCTACGAAATGAGCGGATTGTGCGCCCATGTGGTTTTCTACGTAGATGCCCATAATCAATAACATCTATATTTTCAGGGAAATTACCTCCTACCCAAACCCATGCTGCTGTAAATAAACAAGCTATGCTTTCTGTAGTTATGAAATTGCTGACTATACTACTTCTGCCTTGCGTAGATGTAGCGGTTTTATGTGAATAGCCAGTATTGAGCGTGAGTTGATTTAATACGCCGATTTTTGAAAGTTTTTTCATACACATAGGTCCTGGTAGATGGTTGTTATCAAGCAATGGTGGGAATTCTTCTTGCGGAATTTCATTAGTTTGTTGCAATGTATGTCTTCGTTGTTGTGCCATGTTCTACTCCTTCTTATTTCTTTGTATTTCTTCTTATTTCTTTGCATGCGAATCGTTTTTATGCCCACTTGTTTTTCTTTATGCTGTTTTCGTGTTTTTGTTGCTAGGCGTTTTTGTTACATATAGTGAGATTATGTTGTGCTGTCTGTGCTTGGCAGAAAATTTGTGTAAATTGTGGATATGTGAATAGGTAGAGAGAAAAATGATTTTTATACACTGTTATTGTGGACTAAGTTAGTAGCGTGTGCGATGTTATTGTGCACATATTCACATTTTTAAAATGCAATGTTGCACTCATTGGCTTATTTGTGTAAAGCGTTTTGAACGTAAATTAGGTATATATTACGACGATTTTTATATTGCCGCACTATCTTTGCCTGAGCTGAAATATTTTTTCTTATTGGGCAGATTATGCGTAATTTTTTTAGTCTGGATGTATTTCTTGAATTTTACTGTGTACATTTGCTGGCACTGTCCGCGCTGAACAAGATAATATTGGGCTATGAGTCATATTTTGGTGAATGTTGCTTGGCCGTATGCTAACGGCCCTCGTCATATTGGTCATGTTGCAGGATTCGGGGTACCCTCGGACGTGTACGCGCGCTACGAGCGTATGAAGGGCAATGACGTATTGATGGTATCTGGTACTGATGAGCACGGTACCCCAATTTTGGTTGAGGCAGATAAAGAAGGTGTTTCTGCGCAAGAGCTTGCAAACCGCTACAATCGCGTCATTACCAAGGATTTGTGCGATTTGGGCTTGAGTTACGATTTGTTTACGCGCACAACAACCGCAAACCATGAGCATGTGGTTCAGGAGATGTTCCGCCAGTGTTTAAAGAACGGTTATATTTATAAAGGCACGCAGAAGGTTGCTATTTCTCCTTCTACTGGTCGTACCTTACCTGACCGCTATATTGAGGGCACATGTCCATTGTGTGGTGCAGACGGCGCTCGCGGAGATCAATGTGATGCTTGTGGCAATGAGCTTGATCCAGATGAGTTGATTAATCCTGTTTCAAAAATTAATGGTGAAACTCCACGTTTCGAAGAAACTGAGCATTATTTCCTTGATTTGCCTGCTTTAGCTGAAGCGAACGTTAATTGGCTTCATTCTCGTGATGGTTGGCGTACTAACGTCATTAACTTCTCGCTTGGTTTGTTTAAGGAAGTAAAGCCTCGAGCTATTACGCGCGATATTGATTGGGGTATTCCTGTTCCTGTTGAAGGTTGGGTAGATAACCCTAATAAGCGTTTGTATGTATGGTTTGATGCGGTTATTGGCTATCTGTCTGCATCTATTGAATGGGCGCGTCGTCAAGGCAAGCCGGATGCGTGGCGTGACTGGTGGTGTGATCCAAAGTCTCCTGGTTATTACTTTATGGGTAAAGATAATATTACGTTCCATTCTCAGATTTGGCCTTCAGAAATGCTTGCGTATAACGGAGCTGGTTCTAAGGGTGGTGAGGCTGGTGTTTACGGCCCACTTAATATGCCTGAGCAGGTTGTGGCTTCTGAGTTTATGACTATGGAAGGCAAGAAGTTTAGTTCTTCGCGTGGCATTGTGATTTATGTGAAGGATATTTTGGCGCGTTATCCTGTGGATGCAGTTCGTTACTACATTTCTATTGCAGGTCCTGAAAATTCTGACGCTGATTTTACTTGGGCTGAGTTTGCTCGTCATAATAACGAAGAACTTGCAGCAAGCTGGGGTAACCTAGTAAATCGTGTAGCAAATCTTATTAATAAGAACTTTGGCGCGATTCCTCCACTCGATGAGGATTCTATGACTGCAATGGATCGTGCGCTTCTCGATCAAACTTCTGACGCATTTGCTTTAGTGGGTAGCTTGATTGAGCGACATCGTCAAAAGAATGCTCTTACGGAAGCTATGCGCATAGTTGCAGATATTAATAAATATATTTCCGCAACTGAGCCTTGGAAAATTAAGGATGATGAGGCTCGCCTTGGCACTGTGTTGCATGTTGCGGCTCAGGCTGTTTCGGATGCAAATCATCTTCTTGCGCCGTTCTTACCTCATTCAGCGCAGAAGGTTTGGGAAGCTCTTGGTGGCACAGGAGTATTCTCGCCGTTACCTCGCATTGAAGAGGTTGAGGATTTGGATAATCCAGACTTTAAGTATCCGATTATTACGGGTGATTATCGTTTGGGTGAAACTGTACATCCGTGGGAGAGCGAGGAGTTGGTGGCGGGCACACCTGTTCCGAAGCCAACGCCTATTTTTGCCAAGATTCCGAAGGAAGCAGTTGATGAAGAACTTGAGCGTTTTGCTACTGCATTAGCTGAGCGTCAGCGTGTTGAAGCTGAAAGACTTGCTGCGGCAAAAAAATCTTTGGCAAATAGTGGGAATTAAGTTGGAATTTTCCGTGAAGGTATCATAAAATTACAAGAAATAGTGGTTGTTTCGTTCTTGAAAAATATTTTAAGGAAATTTTAAGGAAAAACCACTTTTCTTTGAACGAATGTTTAGCTATACTAACAGATGTTAATGGTTCGCCATTAGCGAGGTTCATTTTTGAACCCCATAATTGAAACCTTCTTCTCTCTTTCTCTCTGCCCCGGCGGGTTTCTCTTTCCCGCCGGGCTTCTTTTTATCTTTTTATCCTTCGCAAGTATTCGCAAAGCCTCAGCACTGGTACTAACTCAGCAAACGAACTGGGGTTATAGGTCAAAAAGTGTGTAAAACTATGATGATGAATATTATGTGTCTATAATCCATAATCTAAACAGCATTAAAAACTTAGCTAACAAACTGAGAAAGAACAGTCATATGTTACTGGTGCAGTACGTAATCTGCATTAGTAACGAATAATTGCGATTTAGCGTTATTCGCGCAGTACGTAATCTGCATTAGTAACGAATAATTGCGATTTAGCGTTATTCGCGCAGTACGTAATCTGCATTAGTAACGAATAATTGCGATTTAGCGTTATTCGCGCAGTACGTAATCTGCATTGGTAACAAAGTTTGACGATTTATTGTTAAATATTCAGCTAATACCTACTTTGAACGCCGCTTAGCATAAGAAATAACCCACATTCGATATACATTGAGCCTTACTGCTATAAGGGTTATGAGCTTATTTTTTACACACTTTTTGTCCGGGTGGCGAATGTGCAGCAAACAGATTCGATTACCGCAAAACACTTGTATTACAATGCGTGAGACATGATTTCTTACACACTTTTTGGCCTATAACCCACGAACTGAGAAAGTAACGGTGACTCTCACAGAGGTAGCTACAAACTCCGAAGAAAACTTACGGAGAATGTTCCATAAAATGCCTGACGCTTACGCTATAAGCGCTCAAGCAGGTTGTCGCGTTAAAACAAAAGCGCAAACTGCAAAAAGCAGTCTGCGCTTACATAATTACGCAATACTTACATTTAGCGGCAGCGCTTTGAAAGTGGCTCCCAAGGCTCAAGCATTACTGACTCTTGCTTTAAGATGGCAAGAGTTGCTTCGTCAAGATACTTCTTGTTGATGATTATTTCAGTAACATAGCGGTCGAACCAGTCGGCAGAACCAACGTAGTATCCGTCTTCGCCTGCATCTTTGCCCCAGCTGTTCTCAATCTTCCAGCGATCCGGGTTGCTGTTTTCGTCTAAATTCACGCCTGTAAAAGTCATAGCATGATTTCCTGGAATATCCATATATTCCAAACCCTTCGCCTTATCAAATGTAAATTCAACGTCGAAGAGTTGGTCTACACGCACGACTGCAGGATCAAAGAATCCGCTATCTCGCAAGGAGAACTGTGTGCAATCGCAAGCGAACCAAATTGGGTGACCGTCGCTGAGCTGCGCTACAGCTGCCTTTTTGAATACTTCAAGAGGCACATTCACAAACTCTAATTCCTCTGTTTCAGCAACATTCGTGCTGTACTTGAGTTGGTAACGCTTGTTGAAAGGAGTTCGTTCCATAGGCGAGTTGCATAATGTTACAAAGTCGTTTACATCAACAGGAACGTATTTCTTAGCGAATTCAAGCGGGGTGATGCCGTATTCGCGAATCATTGGACGCTCATCTTTGCCGGTCTTTGGCTTGTCGTCCTTGTCGTCCTTCTTTTCTTCGCCGGCTTTTTCGCTGTCCTTATTTTCGTTCTTCTTCTCGTCTTTCTTATCGTCGTCGTCTTTTGTACGAGCGAAGAAGTCAAACTTTGCTGGTGGTTCACCGAGCGCAATAGTGGTCATGCGGTAAACGGTTTCCAAATCGCGAACTTTCATTTCGCGCAACTCTTCCAAAGCGACGCCGTTCTTATGAGCTTCGCGCAGTTCGCATGCGAATTCGCGCAACTTGGTATTGATGTACTGCACGAATGAGTCAGAGTCAGTTGCATTTTGGGAATCAGGGTAGGCGCTCTTTGGCACAAGCCCGTACTTATTTACCAAGTTGACGAACATCTGCCACCAGCCGCCGTCGTCAATTGGACCGTAGTTAATGCTTTCAAAAACTCGACTATCAACTTTCTCATCTAAAGTTGCTAACACATTTTCTAAATAAGCGTTTGCTTTTTCAATCTTGTCCCAGAAGAACAGGTAACTTTCTGAAAACTCAAAGTCGTCTAAATTCCACTTATGCATTAACTCATAGCGCAAAGTGTTAAGAGATGCAAACATCCAGCAGCGACCAGAATGCTTCTGGTTAGTAATGCTTCCTTGCTTTAACTCCACAGAAAATTCGCGTGGTAGTGCGCGCTTTCCTTGGTAGCTTGTTGCAGCTTTAAGCACGCCGTTTGCTACTGCTGCGTTTGCAGCTAGCAGATTTGCGCGTTGCTCATTGAAATGTTTGGAATAAGTTTTTACATGTTCCGATGTTACGGCTTTTACGTTTTCAGCCATGAGTTTCCTTGGTCTCCTTTTCGAGTGAACAATATGAATAACAGTTATTGTAGCTGGCGCAATGTCTCATGAGTGTTTCTTGTTTATGCGTATTTCCGGCTTTTATAAGAATAACATTATTTATTTTTGTAAAAAAATAATTTTTTTGATAAATATTCTGTTTTTGGTATTAAATTTTGAATTTATTCTATTTTAGAATAATGCTTATTTTTATAGAGAAAAAATAATTTTACGTTACTCAATGGCTCAATTATTTGCAACTTGGTAAGCGTGATATTCTTAATATTCCGCGCTTTTATGAGCATTTAGCGATATGAAGGTTATCGATAGATGTGCGTCATATAGTGTGAATTTTACCGAAAATTATGTTGCAATAATATTTTCTGTTTAGTCTTTTGTACATAGCTTGGCTAAAAATATACTAATTATGTGTTCCCGATTGACGAGGGTTACTTTTAGTGTGCCCTTTTTAGGGGAATGCTGGACTAGTGCGGTGTTGCTGTAAGTCGCCGGATTCGCAGCGCCGAATGGAGGTAAATAATGGTTAGGCGTAGAAAAGAGTCACAATGATACGATACATCGTTAAGCGATGCCTAAATTATGTGGTGATGTTGTTTGTCGCCGTATCCATGACGTATTTCTTGGCGAGTGCTTTTATGAGACCACGCTCGAATTACATGTCTCGACATCCACATCCACCTATTGCATCAATCAACCGCTCCTTGGATTTGGCAAATATTAACGATCAGACTCCAGTGTTTACGCGTTATTGCCGTTGGCTTGCCAATATTTTTACTCATTGGAATTGGGGATTGAGCCCAGATCAGGCTCCAGTTGGTCCTGCAATCGCAACTCGTATCGGTGCTTCTGTGCAGTTGGTTACTGGCGCTACCATTCTTGGCATTGTTTTCGGTGTTAGTGTTGGCGTTTACACTGCTATTCGTCAGTACAAGTGGCAAGATCGTGTGTTGAATTCTACCGCAACCTTCCTGCTGGTTGTTCCTGCGGCTGTGTTGGGCTTGATGGTTGTTCTCGCCGCTATTAGCATTAACCACGTGTCTGGCGTGCGCCTTTTCTACGTTACTGGTTTGCACTCTTATCAGGGTTCTGACCCGTTTATGTTTATTCTCGATTTCTTGCAGCATTTGGTTTTACCTACTATCGTTATGACGATTCCTGGCATGGTTGGGTATCATTTGACGCAGCGCACGTATCTTCTTGATACTATGAATGCTGATTATGTGCGTACTGCTCGCGCAAAGGGCTTACCTTTGAATTTGGCTATTCGTCGTCACGCTTTGCGTACTTCTTTGATTCCAACCGCTGTTGATGTTGCATTCTCTATTGCAGGCGTGTTTACTGGTGCAGTTATTACCGAAACCGTGTTTGCTATTAACGGTTTAGGTAGCTACTTCGTTCAGACCATCATGCAGAACGATATCAACGGTTCTGTTGCTATTGCTGCATTTGGTGCCGTATGTACCTTAGTTGGTGCCTTGCTTGCAGATATCTTCTCTGCTTGGCTTGATCCACGTATTCGTTTGAACTAATTGCCCAACAGTGTAGGTGACATTGACATGAATAAAAAAGATGTATCTTCAGAACCTCTTGAGTCTGCTGTAAGTAAAAAGAGTACTTCCAACGCATGGGGCAATTTTAAGCGCACTGGAAAGATGACGCTTTACACTCGTCGTTTCTTCCGCCGCCCATCTGCTGTTGTTGGCTTAGTTATGCTGGTGATTTTAATTATCATCGCATTGTTTGGATCAAAAATTTCCAAGTGGAGCTACGATGAGCCGGACTTTTCTTCTCTTGCTACGCCTCCTTCTGCGGAACATTGGCTTGGAACTACTCCTGGTGGTTCCGACATGTATGCGATGGTTGTGCGTGGTTTAGGTCGTTCGCTTTCTATTGGTATCGTAAGCTCTATTACCATTACGATTATTGCTGCATTGGTTGGTACTGCTATTTCCTACTTTGAAGGATGGTTTGAGCAGGTTGGCATGTGGCTTTTGGACATGCTGCTGATTGTTCCTTCCTTCCTGCTGATTGCTTTAATCATTAGCGCTTCTAGCGGCGGCAGCGATTGGCTGTGGCTGGCGTTTGGCTTAACTGCTTTCGGGTGGATTGGCTATGCTCGTACTCTTCGTACGTTGACATTGAGCTTGCGTGAGCGTGAATATGTGCGTGCTGCTAAGTTCGAGGGTGTTTCTTCCTTCCGAATTATTGTTCGCCACTTGGTTCCAAACTTGGGTTCTGTGTTGATTATTAACACAGTTCTTGGTGTTATTGGTGCAATTAACGGCGAAACCGCTTTAAGCTTCTTGGGTCTTGGTATTAAAGCTCCAGATACTTCTCTGGGTACTTTGCTCAATGCTGGTCAAAGCGTAGTTCAGACTTCTCCGTGGGTACTTTTGGTGCCGTCTGCAGTTTTGGTTTTGCTAACCTTCTCTGTGCAGCTTATTGGGGATGGTTTGCGAGATGCTATCGATCCATATTCTAAGTCTGTTGGCAAGGCCGACTAACGAGCGTTTGGAGTGATAAACATGACTGATATTGCAAATAACGCTATTAAGGAAGAAACCACGATGGAAGATCAAAACAACGAACCGCTGCTTTCAGTGCGCGACTTACAGGTGAGCTTCGCTTCTGAAGCTGGTACCGTGCATGCTGTGCGTGGAATGAATTTTGATTTGTACCGCGGAAAGACCATTGGTATCGTTGGCGAATCTGGTTCTGGTAAGTCGGTTACATCTTTGGCTGTTATGGGCTTGTTGGATAAAAACGCTAGCGTTAAGGGCTCTGTAAAGTATAAAGGCGAAGAGCTTTTAACTAAGTCTGATGCAGAAATGAGTAAGATTCGTGGCAAGAATATTGCCATGGTTTTCCAGGATCCTCTTTCTGCACTTACCCCAGTGTTCTCTATTGGCGATCAGCTTAAAGAAGCTTTGGTTATTCATAACCCTGGCATGAGTGAAGATCAGATTCGCGAGCGTTCTATTGAATTGCTTGATTTGGTTGGTATTACTAAGCCGGCTGAACGTTTGAAGGCTTTTCCGCACGAGTTTTCCGGCGGTATGCGCCAGCGCGTAATGATTGCTATGGCAATTGCTAATAATCCAGATATTATTATTGCCGACGAGCCTACTACCGCTTTGGATGTTACTATTCAGGCTCAGGTTTTGGAAGTTTTGAAGAAAGCTCAGCGCGAAACTGGCGCAGCAATGATCTTCATTACTCACGATTTAGGCGTGATTGCTGGCGTTGCAGACGAAGTTATTGTTATGTATGCCGGTCACTTGGTTGAGCATAATAGCGTGGAAGAGATTTTTGCTCACCCAACTCAGCCATATACTATTGGTTTGTTGGGTGCTGTTCCTCGCGTTGATCAAAAGCGCACTCGTCGTTTGACTCCGATTTCAAAGCCAACTATGGATATGCTTATGGCTGAAGAAAAGAGTGGCGACGACAGCACCATGATGGGTCTTGAAGCGGAAAGTGAAACTGTTCGTTCTCTTCTTCATGCGGAAACCGAAAAGCCAATTAAGCCGATGTTTGAAGGCATCCCTCGTGAGCAACGCAAGGTTGTTTTGGATGTTAAGGATTTGGTGAAAACCTTCCCAATTACTGGCGGCGGTTTCTTGCGTCGTAAGATTGGCGAAGTTCGTGCAGTTGACGGCGTGAGTATTGAGGTTCGCGAGGGCGAAACTGTGGCTTTGGTCGGTGAGTCTGGTTCTGGCAAGTCCACAACTTTGATGGAAATTATGGGCTTGAAGAAGCCTGAGTCTGGTTCCATTACCGTGTTTGGTACTGAGTTGAATGATAAGTTGACTCGCGAACAGCGTCGTGAGCTTCGCTCTAAGATTCAGTACGTATTCCAGGATCCAATGAGCTCGCTTGACCCGCGTATGTTGGTTTATGATATTTTGGCAGAGCCTTTGCTTGTGCAGCGAAAGTCTAAAGAAGAAATTCGCCAACGTATTGCCGAGCTTATGCAGTTGGTTGAGTTAAATCCTGATCAGGTTGATCGATTCCCAACTCAGTTCTCTGGTGGCCAGCGTCAGCGTATTGCTATTGCTCGCGCTTTGGCTGTGAATCCTAAGCTTTTGCTTCTTGATGAGCCTGTGTCTGCTTTGGATGTTTCTATTCAGGCTGGCATTATTAACTTGCTTGAGGATTTGCAAGACAAGTTGGGTGTTGCCTACTTGTTTGTTGCTCATAATATGGCTGTGGTTCGTCATATTTCGAGCCGAATTGCTGTTATGTATCATGGTCGAATTGTGGAATCTGGCGAAACGGATGAGGTATTTGATAATCCGCAGCATCCGTACACGAAGGCTTTGATTAGTGCTGTGCCAATTCCGGATCCTACAATTGAAAAGCACCGTAAGCGTATTATCCTTAATGAGGAAGATACGTTTGACGATGTGAAATGATGTCGCTTTGCTTTCTGCTTTTTATGAAGCAGTAAGTTCGTTGCATAAGTTTGCATGATCGCGCATGTTTATTACAACATGCGCGATTTTTATTACGTAACATAAAATTAAAAAACGTAAGATATTTTGTTTTTTTATAAAAATTAACTAAAAAATTTTCTGTTTCGCTTCTTATGAAGAATAAATTATTCTTTTTTCTGCAATTATCATAAAGTTAAAAAGAAAAAAATTAATTTTTTCAAAAAACGATTTGTCGAATGTCATAGAGTTGGATATACTCTAACAACATACCGGAAGACGGACATCATCCGGGGAATGAGAGGAATCATGAAAAATACAAATGCAGGTAAGCTGACTGTATTTGCCGCAGCTGCACTTTCTGTTGCAATGCTGCTTGGCGCTTGCGGTGGTGCTACTAACAATGCTGGTAAAGCAGGTATGACTGCTGAACCAGCTGCTGGTGTTGACACTTCTTACACTGGTGAACTTCCAATGCCAGATGTCAACAAGCGTTACGATAATCCACAATCACGTGACAACGTTAAGGACGGCGGCACTTACACCGTTGCTCTTCCTGTTCTCGGTCCAAACTGGAATTACGCTTCTAACGATGGTAACTCTGGTTACATGGCTACTTTGTGGGGCTTCTACCAGCCAAATCTTATGGCTTACGACACCGTCAAGGGTGAGAAGCTTAAGTACAACCCTGACTACATCACTTCCGTTAAGAAGGTTAGCGATAAGCCACTCGTTGTTCAGTACAACCTGAACCCAAAGGCCAAGTGGAACGACGGTACAGAAATCGACTACACCGCATTTAAGGCTACTTGGCAGGCTTTGAACGGCAAGAACAAGGATTACTCCGTGCCTAGCACCGAAGGTTACGACTGCATTCAGTCTGTTGAGCAAGGCTCCAGCCCGAAGCAAGTAATCGTTAAGTACGATAAGCCATGCGCAACATGGGAAATGCTTTTCGCTCCACTGGTTCATCCAAAGGCCGGTGACGTTAAGACCTTCAACCAGGGTTGGGTAAACAATCCTCACAACGAGTGGGGTGCAGGTCCATTCCAGATTGAATCCGCAAACGAAAATCAGGTTGTCTTCACTCGCAATCCAAAGTGGTGGGGCAAGAAGGCAAAGCTCGATAAGGTCGTTGTAAAGCGTATGGAAGATACTGCAGCTTTGAACGCCTTCCAGAATGGCGAAATCGATGCTGTAACCGATAGCATTTCTTCTAAGGACGCAATCAAGTCTGCTCGTAGCGTTAAGGGCGCTCAGCTCCGTTATGGCTACAGCACCAAGGTTCGCGTGCTTAACTTCAACGCTAAGTCCAAACCACTTAACGAACTTGCAGTTCGTAAGGCTGTTGTTCAGGCATTCGATGTTGCTACCTACAACAAGGTTCAGTTCCAGGGCATGAACTGGAAGAGCGAGCAGCCAGGTTCTGAGCTTCTCTCCATGTTCCAGGCTGGCTACAAGAACAATCTTCCTGCTGACGGAAAGTACAACACCGAAAACGCTAAGAAGACCCTTGAAGCTGCTGGCTACAAGATGGGCAAGGATGGCTACTACGCCAAGAATGGCAAGACTCTTGAGATTTCCTTCACCTTCTTCGGCGACGATTCTACTCAGGCAGCTCTTGCTAACGCATTCCAGGCCATGATGAAGAAGGCTGGAATTAAGTGCAAGACTGTGAACCAGGCTGTTGCTAAGTTCTCCGAGGTTGTTGCTTCTCACAAGTACCAGGTGCTTCCATTGGCATGGCAGTCCACATCTCCATTGAGCTTCTTGTCTTCAGCAAGCCAGGTTTACAAGTCTGACAGTGATTCCAACCTCGGTCTCGTTGGCAACAAGAAGATTGATGCCATGCTCGATAAGGTCGGCAAGACCTACGACTACAAGGAACAGACTGAGTATGCAAACAAGGCAGAGTCTGCAGCTCTTGCACTCTACGGCACTCTTCCAGTTTCCGCTCCTCCTATTTACCAGGTGTTCAAGAAGGGCTTTGCTAACAACGGCCCTGCTGGTTACGCAACCACCTACCCAGAGGATATGGGCTGGCAGAAGAAGTAAGCTTGTAAACGCTTATATGCAAAGCTTTACTAAGCTAACTGTTTAGTTTATAACGAGTGGCGTGTGGCCTTTGGGCTGCACGCCATTTTTATGTTTCTGCTATGGTCGCATGTATTCGTGTTAGTTTGCGAAGTGTGGTGTAATTATGCAAACGTAAGTGAACTCTATGATGCGCGAGCAATTGCTGCATAAAAGAATGTCAGGAGTTGCAAAGAACAGTGTAGAATGAACAATAAAATTGAGAAACTCAGCAACAAAGGAGCGGCTGGCGCATGTACGTCAATCCAAATCAACGCAAAGATGCGAGTAATATGCGCTGGATATTGCAATACTGCAAGCCGGATATGTGGAAAGTAGGCGTATCGCTTATACTTTTTATCATTAATGACACAATGGCAATGATTATGCCACTTCTTGCTGGTTTTATTGTAGACAAAATTATTATTGGCAAACAGCATAATCTACTTCTACAAGTATGTGCGCTTATGATTGTGTTGACTATGGTAAGAGTTGGTACGCGTTATGCATACCAATTACTTATGGAAAAATTCGGTCAAAATGCCGTGTATCGGCTTGTAAGTGATGAATATGAAAAATTACATTCGCTTGATTTTACATACTTCAATCACACGCGTACTGGCGATATTATGAGCCGTATGACGTCTGATACTGATGCCATACGTCACGTACTAAGTTGGGTATCATATCAGGCGTTGGATTGTGTAGTCATGTTTGTGTGTGCGCTAAGCATTATGACATCAATCGAGTGGAAACTTGCATTAGCTCTCGCGATCACAACGCCAATACTATTTGCGTTAACTCGCGCGCTTGGAAAAAGCGCTAGACCAAAATTCCTTGCAATTCGTGAATCATTTGCACGCATGAACTCAATGGTAGAAGAAAATATTGAAGGGAATCGCGTAGTAAAAGCTTTCGTGCGAGAACCTTTTGAAACGCAAAAATTCAACGAATGCAATGAAGATTACTATAAGCGCAATATTATTTTGGCGAAAAATACGTGCAAATATATGCCATGGATTGATGGCATGGGGTTCATACTTGAGCTTATTACAGTAGGTTTAGGTGGCTGGTTAGTACTCACTGGCAGTATGACTCTAGGCGCTTTTGTGACGTTTAACAGTTTTCTATGGATGCTTAATATGCCGGTAAGAATGTCGGGGTGGCTTATAAATGATTGGCAACGTTTTAATGCAGGATGCGTGAATATTAGAAAACTACTCACAGAAGAATCGCATTTATGTTTGCCAAAACCTGTTAATAAGCAGAAGCACATGCGCGGATCAATACGCTTTGATCATGTAGATTTTGCGTTCCCTGACGACGTTGAAACACCTATTTTGCATGATATTAATCTTGATGTTCCTGCGGGTAGCAAACTTGGCATTTTAGGAGAAACTGGAGCTGGAAAATCAACTTTAGTAAGTCTTATAGCGCGATTTTACGATCCGACGCAGGGTAGTGTGCTTATTGATGGAAAAGATGTACGCGAATGGCAGCTCGATACTGTTCGTAGCCAAGTGAGCATCGTAGCTCAGGAAACTTTCCTGTTTTCTGATACTATTGCAGGAAATATTGGTTTCGGAATGCCTTCTGATAATGAAAGTGATCAAACGTTCAATAAAAATATTCGTCGAGTAGCGCGTATTGCATCTGCGGATGAGTTCATTATGAGCATGCCAGAAGGCTACGAAACAGTAGTGGGTGAACGTGGAGTAGGTCTTTCTGGCGGTCAAAAACAAAGACTTAGTCTTGCTCGCGCTTTAGCAAACAACCCTTCAATCCTCATTATGGACGACACTACTTCCGCAGTAGACATGGAAACAGAAGCACATATTCAGCAAGAGCTTAAAAAACTCGACGGTACGCGAACAATAATCACCATTGCGCACAGAATATCATCCGTAAAAGATGCGGACATGATCGTGGTATTAGATCACGGGAAAATCATAGAGCGTGGCACACATACTGAGCTTGTTGCAACACACGGAAGATACTGGGAAATCTATAGAAAACAGCTGGGATTGCAAACTGGTGATGCTGCAGGATTTGAAAATTCGCAGGTAGAAAATTTACTAGAAACTAAGGGGGAGTAGCAGATGGCGCAACGTAACACTTTTCGTGAAGACGAAAGTCAAGAAGAACGCATCAACGTGCGCGAACTGCTACGCGTGCGCAAATATATGAAACCATACTTTTGGCAACTAGTGCGTATAGTTTTGGTAGTTATTGGTGCAAGTTTAATTATGACCGCTATGCCAATGATTACCAAAATGCTTATAGATGAAGTCTTGCCGCATAAAAACGTCGCATATTTATACGTAATCATTGCTGTATTTGCTGTACTCATTGTGTTCTATGAACTCGGATTAGCCTACAGAACATTAGCAATTACGCGACTTGGTCAGCTTATGATTAAAGACATGCGTCGAGACGTTTTTACGCATGTGCAATCATTATCATTTGACTACTTTGATTCACGTCCACACGGTAAAATCCTCATTCGCATAGTAAATTACATCAATACACTATCGGATACGCTTTCATCGGGTTTAATTAACGTATTTTCAGATCTTTTCGTACTTATTATCACCATGATTGCTATGTTCATTATTGACTGGCGTATGGCGTTATGGAGTCTAGTGCTGTTCCCAGTATTCCTGATTTGGACGCGCACGTTGCAAATACTGCAACGAAAAGCGTCGCGCAAACTATCAAATAAGCAAAGCAACCTAAACGCATACTTACATGAATCAATCGCAGGTGTAAAAACCACGCAAACTTTCGCACGTGAAGCAGAACAATACGCTACATTCCAAGAACAGCAGGCAGACGTTCGTAGCGCTTGGATGCGAAATGTAAGTGTACAATTGCTGTTATGGCCAGGAGCATTCATTATTGAAAGCGCCGCAATCGCGTTGCTGTACTACGTGGGAGTTATGAACATAGGCAATATAAATGTAACTACCGGTACGCTTATAGCTTTCGTATGGTATTCAAGCACGTTTTGGGAGCCAGTAGTAAATATAGGTAACTTCTATACGCAATTAGTAACTTGCTCAGTATATCTTGAACGGATTTTTGAAACGCTAAAAATCAAACCAAATATTACTGATAAACCAAATGCTTCAGAACTACCACCAATCCAAGGCAAAGTTGATATCAACGACGTAGTATTTCGTTACGAAGAAAGCGGACGACCAATACTCAACTTAGTTGATTTACATGTTAAACCAGGGCAAACAGTAGCATTAGTAGGACCAACTGGAGCTGGCAAAACAACACTTGTCAACCTGCTCTCCAGATTCTACGACGTTTCAGAAGGTTCTATCACTATTGACGATAACGACGTGCGCTCAGTAACCCTATCATCACTGCGCAAACAAATGGGTGTAATGCTACAAGATACCTTTATCTTCAGTGGTACTGTGCGAGAAAACATTCGTTACGGAAAACTCAATGCTACAGACGAAGAAATTGAAGCTGCAGCTCGTGTAGTGCACGCACATGAGTTTATTGAAGGATTACAAAACGGATATGATACCGAAATTGAGGAAAGGGGAGCCACGCTTTCTGCAGGACAAAGGCAACTTATTTCTTTTGCGCGCGTGCTTTTAGCAAATCCGCGCATTCTCATTCTCGACGAAGCAACCAGTAATATTGACACGCGCACAGAGGAAGCATTACAAGCAGGATTAGCTCAATTGCTCAAAAATCGCACATCTTTTGTTATCGCGCATAGACTTTCAACTATTGAACGAGCAGATATAATCTGCGTCATAGACCATGGGCAAATCGTTGAGTGCGGTACACACGCAAAACTTATGGCAGCAAAAGGTGCATATTATCGTCTTGTAGAATCACAATACGCAGCAATTAGGCAAACAATTGTGTGAGTCCACAAAATCAGCGCATCAATAACATAACAACACACACGTGGCTACACTAGTACGTATGAGTAAACATCATCGCGAACATAATTGGGCACCAGATTTAACCAAACAATCTGCAGTATGGGAAAATCTCATAAAAAACGGCATAACAATTGCAGACGATCACACGCACATGCTCAGCGTCGTTGATTTTGCGCATAGTCTCAACCAAGAATTAATAGAAAAAGGTCGCGATGTAATAGCAGAACCAACTCCAGATGATTTGGTTGAGCAGGCAAAATCTGCTGGAGTTTCCAACATGCTAGAAGTTGGATGCGAATACCCAGATTGGGAGCCGACAATTTCGTTTGCTGCATCGCACGAGGATTCAGTTCGTGCAGCAATTGCAATACACCCAAACGAAGCAGTCTTACACGGACACAGGGGAGCGACAGGACCCGATGGGCTTCCAGTTATATACAAGCCGTATCATGACATACCATTCGATGAAGCAATGCAACACCTACATTCACTGGTGGTGGCACATCCCCAAGAAGTAGTCGCTATTGGCGAAACAGGATTAGACTACTTCCGCACAGGAGAGCCTGCCAGACTCGCTCAACGCAGTGCTTTTCGTGAT
The DNA here is from genome assembly GCF_049262705.1 of Gardnerella washingtoni. Lineage (NCBI taxonomy): Bacteria > Bacillati > Actinomycetota > Actinomycetes > Bifidobacteriales > Bifidobacteriaceae > Gardnerella > Gardnerella washingtoni. The sequence goes on from NZ_CP058398.1 coordinate 1,644,236, forward strand.
CATATTGCGCTCGCAAAAGAGCTAAACTTGCCTTTACAAATTCATGACCGTGACGCTCATGAAGACGTAGTAAAAGTTTTATTACAAGACGGTGCTCCGGAGCGAACAATATTCCACAGCTACGCGGGCGGCACAGATTTAGCAGAAATAGTAAAAGAACACGGCTGGTACGCTAGTTTTTCTGGAACTATAAGTTACAAAGGGAATGAAGCATTACGCAAATCTGCGCAAATTATTGGAGAAGGCCACATAACTGTCGAAACAGATGCACCATACTTAACACCAATGCCGTATCGTGGGCGACCAAACGCGCCCTACATGGTGCCATACACCTTGGAGACGCTTGCAGAAGTACTCAATATATCGTTAGAACACGCGGCGAAAGTCACTCGTGAAAATACGAGAATACTTTACAATTTCTAGTGACTTTATAACCGTTATTTCGCAGCATCTTCTTACGCTTTTTGCATGATATAGCTATTATTGTATACAATATCCAAGTACGGAAATAAAACTGTGAAGGTGTGAGGTTTATGCGACTTCTTGCTGGCATCAAGAAGAAACCTTACCTATGGAGGAACAATAAAGCATGACGAAGTCACGCACATCTGTACCATCAACTGATGGAGCGAAGGATCCTCGCAACGGAGCGAAAGATTCCGAGAAAAGCTCTAAAGCTGCTATGCTGCGAGCTGCGTCTTTTACCAAAGCGCCAAAAGTCTCGCAAAAAACAACAACTCGAGAAGAGCGTAAAGTAATTGCTCAGCAGCAAGCTCAAGAGGTAAAAGAAGCCGAAAAGCTTGTTGCAAGTGCTGTACGCGGGCCATTAGGTCGCTGGTGGGCAAAATTACAAACCAGTTCAGACCGTTTCACCTTAGGCATGGCAATTGTGGCCCTTGGTGTTGTCTACGGTGACATTGGAACTTCACCGTTGTATACCGCTCAAACATTCTTAGCAGGTCAAGGCGGATTGCAAAATATTAATCGCGAAACTGTGTACGGCATGCTTTCGCTATTATTCTGGTCAATTACGCTTATTACCACAGTGAAATACGTGTTTGTTGCAATGCGAACTGACAACAAAGGTGAAGGTGGAATTTTTGCACTCTACTCGCTTCTGCGCAAAAAAGGCGCGTGGCTTGCAATACCTGCAATGATTGGAGGTGCAGCATTCTTAGCAGATTCTGTACTAACTCCTGCAGTTTCCATTTCTTCAGCAGTTGAAGGTTTGCGAACCATTGCAGTATTTAAGCCAGTATTCTTAGAAAACGAAAATTTGTCAATGATGATTACTGTTGTTATCATCGTCGTACTGTTTTCTGTGCAACAACGCGGAACTGAGCGTATTGGTAAAGTATTCGGCATAGTAGTTATGCTTTGGTTTGCTTTCCTCGCACTAGTAGGCGTTATCAATATTGGTCAAAATTGGACGATATTTGAAGCACTAAACCCAATTTACGGCGTGCAATTCCTGTTCAGTACGCATAATGTGCAGGGATTAGCAGTAATGGGCGTAATTTTTCTTTCTACTACAGGCGCTGAAGCATTATATTCCGATATGGGTCACGTCGGGCGAGGTAATGTGTACGCCACATGGCCATTCATTAAACTTGCTTTGCTCTTGAACTACTTCGGTCAAGGCGCTTGGATGCTTCAAAATCAAGGTGATAAATCGCTATGGTCAGTAGAGGGATTAAACCCATTCTTCCAAATGCTTGAGCCAAACGTGCGCTACGTAGCAGTTATTCTTTCGGTTACTGCAGGTATTATTGCTTCACAAGCTCTGATTACAGGCGCTTACACCATGGTTTCTGAAGCTACAAGTCTTAACTGGATGCCTCATTTACAGGTGCGATACCCTGCGCGCACTCGAGGACAGCTGTACATTCCTGTAGTAAACGTGGTGTTATGCGTTGCAACAATTACAGTGCTTGCAGTATTCCGCGATTCTGAACATATCTCAGGCGCTTACGGCTTGGCGTTAACATTAACTATGTTGGCAACAACCATTCTTTTGACAGTACACATGTGGTATCAAAAGAAACGTTTTGGGGCGCTAGTATTTGCCATCATTTTCCTCATGATTGAATTGATGTTCTTCATAGCATCAATGGCAAAATTCATGCATGGCGGCTGGTTTACTATGTTGCTTGGTTTTTCCATTCTAACAATTATGGTTACGTGGAAAGATGGTACCAAGATTGAACGTTCGCAACGTTTACACATGAAGCCGAAAGACTTTCTGCCTGTGCTCGATAAATTGCATGGCGACTTTAGAATCCCTTATTTTGCGGATAATATCGTGTACTTAACGTCCGATCGTGAAATGAAACGTCTCGATACTGGTATTTTCTTCTCTATTTTTGCGGATCATCCTAAGCGTGCTCGCGCATGGTGGGCTGTATCGGTAGAAACTGACGATGCGCCATTTACTCGCGAATATTGCGTGGAAAATTTCGGTACTGATTACCTATTCCGAGTAAAAATTAAGCTCGGTTTTAAAGTTTCTCCATCAATTCCAGCATATTTGCATCAAATTATGCACGATTTATCGCATACTGGTGAATTGCCTCAACAAAAATCTGTATACCCTAAGGTGGATGCAGATCCAGACATTGGACCAATTCGTTACGTACTGCTGCACAAAGCGTTGATGCCGGAGTCGAATATTTCTGTGCGTGGCGCATTGTCTCTAAAAATGAAATACGCAATTCGACATATTGCTGGTACTCCTGTGAAATGGTTTGGTTTGGCACCTTACAATCCTGTTGTTGAAGTGCAGCCGTTATTTGTTTCCACTCGCAGACCTCCTCGTTTGCAGCGTGAAGATTGTTCACAGCGTGCAGTGCAATCTTTGCAGGGAGCTTCGGCTGTAGAAACTGCTGCAGCTATAGTAAGCGATACGCGACCAACCGATGCTGAACAGACTGCAGTTATGAATGCGCGTGATATTGCTGCTGCTAATGTGCTACTTGCGGATGAAAAGTTTGTTAACACGGGCAAAATTAGCCCTGTGCCATTAAAAGTATCGTCAAAAGTAAACGATACGAAAATCAACAATGATGAAACAAAACTTGACGCCGCGAATGTGACTCACGCAGTAGTTCAGGCTGTGGAAGATGCTGAACGTGCTGACGAACGTGCTGACGAATCTGCTAGTAAAAGTGCTAGTAAAAGTGCCGGCAGAATGGAACAAATTTCGGCAAAAAGTGGCAAGAAAAATAAAAAATCAAAATAGTTACGCATAACTATATTTGAGTGGTTTTGCGTAACTATAATCAAGCCACCTGAGCTCTTGTATACGAAGAATTGTTGCGAATATGCTGAATAGTACAGAACAATTAAGTCAATGCAATGTGAGGCAGCTTGCCAATCTGCCAGATTTTGAGCAAGTAGAGCACTTGCATCGTACTACTGCGCCATCTATACCCGCTTATAATCTCATTCACGGTCATTGCGTGGTAATCGCTACGATTTCGTGGCAGCTTGCGCATCATTGTAATATGCTGCTGAAAGCTCAGTGCGCTGCTTCGTCTGCAGCTTCACCAATGAGCCAAGTTTTACAAGAGCATGCCAAACAAGCACAAGCATGTATGCGTGAACTTATTGGTAATAATTGTGACGACTTGCCACCAGTACAAGGCGGTAGTGTACCAGCGCAGTATATTGACGAGTATGCTGCGCTCGTTGGTGGTTTATTGCACGATATTGGTACATATTTTGTGTTAGAAAGCGACGGTAGTGAGCGTGCTGGGGGCTTGCTGCGCTTTGATGGTCCGCGATATATTTTGCACGGATTGCGTGGTTACAATTACTTGATTGATTGTGGCTTTAGTGAAGACGCTGCACAATTTGCACGTAATCATACTGGCGTCGGGTTGACGCGCGAACAGGTGCTTACGCAGAAACTTCCTTTGCCGGCATCTGATTATGTGCCACAAACTATTGAGCAAGAAATCGTGATGGTCGCTGATAAATACAACAGTAAGTCCATTCCTCCTCGATTTTTGAGCGTAGAGGCATATCGACGTAAAGCCGCGCGATTTGGTAAAGAGAATGCACGTCGCTGGATGCAACTAGTCGCTAAATATGGAAAGCCAGATGTTGAGGCTTTGGCGAAGTGCTTTAATATGCGCATTGATGCGTGAGTAAGTGCGCGAACTTAATTTGGTTGCGTAAGCTTATTGTTTTCGGTTTATTGTTTCGGTTTATTGCGTAGGTTTATTTGACGTTTCATTTTTAGTTTCTTATTAATTGGTTATATATCTTCTGTAGTTTTTGTTTTTGTA